>JAIQFB010000006.1 GCA_020073485.1 Terriglobia bacterium
TGGCTTGGTGTTGCAAGACAACGGCGGCAACAATCTCACGGTGTCCGCCAATGGATCTTTTACCTTCATGGCCGCACTTGCCGACAGCATGGCCTATAGCATCACGGTGTTTTCGCAGCCTTCAAACCCGCCGCAAACCTGCGGCGTAACCGCTGGTGGGAGCGGAACGGTCGCCAGCGCGAATGTCACGAGCGTGGTGGTCACCTGCATCGCCTTAACTAACGACGGCACGGTCTCCCCGCTTGATTATGGTGGAATCGCTGACGCCATTACTATATCTCCTGTGGATTTGTCCGGCGGCGGAAGTACGCTTGTTTCCGTCGGCCTATTTACGCCCGATCTGGTTGGAAAAGTTGTCGTCTGCATGTTGAACAACGACAACCAAGATGGGTTGAGCTTAACCACGGTGACCGGCTATACAGATTCCAGCCACATTGCGGTGGCGGGAATCATTGTTCGCGCTCGTGCTAATCACGCCTGTACGTTTGCAAGCCAGAACTTCCGTAACGCTCTTCTCGCCGCACAAGCCGTGGTACTTCCAGGTGGCACGCTTCAACTCCCTTGTGGATATATGCTGATCTCTGGCGGACAAATCCTTTCCACGAATCAGTTTACCTCCGCGACGAGCGGACCTTTTAGCATTTCAGGGTGTCCCGGTAAGGGCACGCGCTTCATCATGGATTGGGCGACCATGAGCACAATCACAACAGCAGCCGTGTCACTAACAGGACTCGGTAATTACATCAGCGATCTCGTATTTGATTCCATCGGGGGTGGCAGCTTTCAGCCAGGAGGTTCCAGCCTGAACGCGGTCATAGCCATAAGCGGACACGTTGAGAACTTAGAAGTAAACCATTGGTTTGCTGCTGGTGGAACTGGAACACAGGCTTGCTTCACGTCGGGGCAAGACGGTAGCTCGTGGCGCAACATCTTATCAGCGGATTGCAATGTTGGACTACATTTGTTCAATCGTGGCTCGTTCAATCAAGACGGCGGTAGAATCGTCGGGGGAACTACTGCCTCAATGATAGTCGAGGGGCAAGAAGACGATCAGGTAATCATCGGTGGTGCTTTTGCGGGTCCTGTCCAAATCTACAGCAATGCGGGTAATCCGACCACGATCACCTTCCTCGGGGTTAATGTTGTTGGTCCTACGGGTGCTGCTGCACTACAAATTAGAGACTCAACAGGACCCCTAAATGTTAATTGGAGTGGAGGAACCATCGGTTGCTCGGGAAATGCCGTCTGTAAATCGAATTCAAGTGGGGTTTCGATCGGCACCAACGTCACTTTCAGAGCATCGCAAACACGATTCGATTCTTCCGGGACAGGTAGCGGTATTATCAACTCTGGAACCTTCGTAGACGATTGCGGGAATTACTTTACGCAAACCGGTGCGAGCCAATATACAGGATCAGGAGTTCTGATCGGGTGCACAAGTCCCTCGTCGTTTCCTATCTGCCAGCTTGGCGGCGCGACCGGAACGGTTTCTCCGGCAGATTGTCTTCAAGCCCAAAACGGTGTCGTCGCTGTCCCATCATCGCAGACCACGTACACTGTCAATACGAACGCTGTGACAGCCGCCAGCCAGATCATAGTCCAACAGACCACTGACAACACAGGAATCTCTTCAGCAACCTGCGGTCCCAGCACGATTGCGCCGACAGTTACAAGCCGGACAGCAGGAACCAACTTTACAATCTCCCTAAACTCTGTGGCCGCCGTCACCTGCTTCCAATTCACCATTGTAGACTAAAATGCAAGGGCTGATCGGGACTGATCGGCCTCGGAATTTTTAATCCACTCCTAAGCAATGGCGTCTGTTCCACATGCTATATATCACCTACACCGTTATCTTTCGCGTAGGCAAGTCCATACTCATTCTCTATGCAGAATTTAGCCTTGTTCTATGAAATTCGAAGTTCAAACAATGCCCTGCTGAAACACGACGGCGTCTTTACCACCCGAGACGCCGTGAAGACTGCCGGACGCGAAGACGCCAATAAAGATGTGTCATTCGGGTGTTGGAAGGATCATGGTCGGGCAAAATGTAAGGGCCACCACGTGGGAAACGTAGTGGACGGGAAGGTGACCTAATACGGTAAAAAGTGAACCGACACCCGGCGGCGGTGAAGTCTTAGGGGCTTGCCGCAGATTTGCGCGAACCCTATCCTCCCGCCGTTTCGGAGAATGAAGAAGGCATGCTATGGCTGGAACGTTGAAAGAGGCCGGGCGGTGAAACTGGGCACGCCAAAGAGGCGAATAAGAAGGCGAAAAAGTTACTGCCTAAACTCTGGGCTACTGCTTATTCACTGCCTAAACAGGTCCGATTAGAGCCCGATCATTCCACTTAGCTGCCAATTATCGCCGATCTAACCCTTTAAGAACCAATCGGTGCCGTCAAATCCAGCGATTTTCAAGACCGCCGGATTCAACCGCTCTCCCACCCCTCCGTCTGCCTAGTTTAACTGGCAAGGCCCCAGGGTTCCAACAACGAAGACTGGGGCATCCAACAATTCAAAATCATACAAAGCCCGGGCCATCCGCTTTGCGACGAACACAATTTGATTCACTCAGAACGAGTTCAGGTGTATAAGGTGCCCATCTGGTTGGTCAAGACGGAGATCGTTGGAATCGCTCCTGCCCTCGGGCTGCAGCACAAGACTTAATACTGCCCCGTGAGAGGATATGGAGGAGTGCCATGATGAAGACAAATAAGTGCAGGACCCTTTGCATCGTAATTGTTGGCCTGTTGGCGGTTTCCGTTCCGGTGTTCGCGCATCACGGTGGTGCGTCGTACGATACGTCGAAAACGGTCACGGTGAAGGGAACGGTGACGGAATATATTTGGACGAATCCTCACGTTCTCGTGAAGCTCGACGGCAAGGACGACAGCGGCAACACGGTGCATTGGGTTGTCGAAGGTCAAAATCCGGTGTCCATGATGGCAATCAGCTGGACCAAGAATACATTCAAGCCAGGGGATGAAGTCGAAATTGACGCCATGCCGGCCAAGAATGGTAATCCTGTCGCGTTCCTGGGGACCGTTAGCCCAACCGCCCCGAGAAAACGCATCGTGATCAATGGCAAACAGTTCCAGTAGGAATTCCTCAAGCAAGCGAACTTTCCGCAACGACTAGCGGCCCGAGCCTATCACCGTTTGGCCGGTGATTTCGATTGTCTTAGTCGCTAGTAGATTCACAGGATTGGGACCGAAACTGGCGGAGGGATTTCATAAATGTCAAAGCGCTTGGTGGTCTCGGTAGTTGCCCTGCTTGCAGGATTGACGATCTCTCCTAGTCTTTCTCCCATCCTGGGCGCGCAAACCGCTTCGCCCATAGCTGCGGCGGGGCAAGAGGCGAAGCCGGATAAATGGAACAGCATCCCGCCGATCAAACCCGCATACGCCGGAAAGAAGTCAGCCCCGGCTCCGCGCCGCGATCTATCCGGGGTATGGGACGCAGCTGAGGCGGACGGGGGACGCCAGCCGAGCGGCGCGCTGGAACACGTGGCGCTGACAGCACCCCGGGGACAGGGCGTCGAAGGGGGGCGGCCCGACGAGACGGGCATAATGCGTCCCCTGCATTACACGCCCTTAGGCCTGGAAGCGCTAAAGGCCAATAAGCCCTCTGGGCCGAGCGTCAGACAAGTCCCCGCCGCACTCGCGAATGATCCGTTGGATCAATGCGACCCAATCGGGTTTCCTCGCATGGAACTTTACGAATTGAGAACCATTGAGCTCGCTCAAACCGCGAACCAAGTGATTTACTTGAATTCATTTTATGGTAACTGGCGCATCATTTGGACGGATGGACGAGAACTCCCCAAGGATCCGGAGCCGCGCTGGAACGGGTACTCCGTCGGAAAATGGGTGGACGACTACACTTTCGTGGTCGAGACGGTCGGGCTGAATCCAAGAAGCTGGCTCGATCACGCGGGCCGTCCGCACAGCGAAGATTTACGGGTGGAGGAACGGTTTCACCGGGTGGACCATGACAATATGGAACTCACGGTGACGATCTTCGACCTGAAGATGTATACGGAGCCCTGGCAGGGTCTTAACAAGTTCCCCCTCCACTTGCAACCACCCGACTTCGATATGCCGGAGTTGATCTGCTCACCAGTAGATATGGCGGAGTACAATAGGCAGGTTGGGAACGCCGTCCTTCCTCCGTCCGAAAAGAAGTAGCAAACTTGAATCTTTATTTATTGCTGTGACACTCAAGAGCGCGAGCGCCCAAAACTCGGAGACTGTCGCCAAATTGTCGCTGAAGACCGCACAAAATCAGCAAAGCCAACGGACTTCATACAATTTCAAGTCGCGCCATCTGACGGCTGGCAAATGGATTTAGTCGAATATTATGTCAGATAACAAAGCATCGATTTAAGTTTTCAAGACCGCCGAATTCAACCGCTCTCGCACCCCTCTGTTTTTGATTGTAACTTGTTACGCGTGTTAGCTTCGCATTTGTGACAGTTCACTCATCCCCTGGCACAAGCGGGAACGGGACCGGCTGGCGGCGTTTTGCCGAAAGATCGAGGGCTTTGGTCAGCATCAGGCGATTGTGCGCCTCGCGGGCGGTGGCGTGCTGCGTTTTGGCGCCTAGGGCTACGCGATTGAGCCAGGAATCGGTTTCCTCGCGCATGGGGCCGCGGAGTTCACCAAGGGCGATGTCGCCTGGGGGGTAGCTGCCCATGAAATCGACGAGTCGGGTTTTGTCGGGGGCGTAGCCTTCCGATTGCGGGGCGCTTACGGCGAGGACGATGTCGCGATGCGTGTCGTCGATCGTGAGCACGCCCTCGGTGCCGACGATTCCTACCTCCAGGCTGTACACGGCGGCGGGCCAAGTGACCGGAAGCGCCCACGAGATATTGAGGTGATAGATGCAGCCGTCGCTGAACATGATCATGCCGGCGGTGGCGTCGATGCCCTTATAGAGCGGCCCGAGGACTTTGTCGACCGAGCGGGCGTAGACTTCGACGGGCGTTTTGGCTTCGAGGTACCACATGGCGATATCGAGCGCATGAGTGCCGGAGATCACCATGGGCGAGATGGTTTCCGGCGCGTTGCTGCGCTTGTAGTTGTCGATGGCCACAAGGCGGTTCATGAAGGCGCGCGAGGTGACCAGAGTTACATCGCCGAGCGCGCCGGTGCGGACTTTTTCCTTCGCGGCCAGCCAGCGCCTTCGGAATCGTTGCGTGTAGCCGACGACTGCATCCACACCCGACGATTCGATCGCTTTTAATACCGTGAACGATTCGGACAGTTTGGTTGCGAGCGGTTTTTCGATCAACATCGGCAGGCCGCGTTCGATCGCGAGCATGACCGGGTCGACATGCAGGTGCTCATCGGTGGCGATGATCGCGGCGGTGACTTCCGGGCGTTTGAGCAGCTCCCGGTGATCGGCCGTGACGAAATCGGCGCCGATTTTGGCCGCAACTTCACGGGCGCGATCCGGGTTCTTTTCCGCGATGCCGATCCAATCGACGGCGCTGTGGCGCGCCGCGACTTCGCCTCGAAACAGCCCGACGCGTCCCGCCCCCACGATGGCAAGACCAATCCGTTTCGCTTTTTGCCTCAACGCACGTCTCCTTGATTCGAGGTCGGATGATACATGCAAATTCGCATAAATTATTTTTGCAGCGTATCAGGTTATCACGCGCCATTCCAGAAAGGAGCATGTAAGGCAGGGGAGCGGGTGCCGATGATTATGACGAAGCTGCGCCGCGCCGGACTTATTTTGCGTCTTGCGATACTATCGGTCGCACATGTTGCACCACATGGATTGCACAAACCGGGTCACCGCATGAAGGTGCGCTGGCGGATTTGCTTCCTGCTGTTTTTGACCTGGCTGATGTCGTACATCGATCGCAGCCTGATGCCCATGGCGATCCCGTTGATTGGCCAGGAATTTCATTTGAGTCCCACCGTGATGGGTGTAGTCCTGAGCGCTTTCTTCATCGGCTATGCCTCGATGCAGATTCCTGGCGGCATGATTGCGGACAAGTTCGGCGCGCGGAAGACAATTACTCTGGGTATTGCTTCCTGGTCTCTGTTCAGTCTTTTGACGGGCACGATCGGCAGCCTGGCGAGCCTCATCCGGGTGCGCATCCTGTTCGGGCTCGGCGAAGGGATGCATCCGCCTGCCGCGTTCAAGGCGCTTTCCGCATGGTTCAACAGCGCGGAGCGGGCGCGGGCCAACGGATTGGTGATGTCGTCCAACACGATCGGGCCCATGATTGCGCCGATTCTGTTTGCCACGGTGATGGGAGCATTCGGCTGGCGCAAGGCGTTTTATCTGGTGTCCATTCCGGGATTTCTCATTACGCTTGCCGTGTACTGGTATTTGCGGGATACGCCGGCGGAACATCCGCACATGACCGCGGGGGAGCTCGCGGAAATCGGCGCCGAAAGCGAGAGCCAGGGAAAAATTTCTTTTTCCGAATTAGTCAAATACAAGGCTCTGTGGCAGCTCTTTTTTATTTACATGGCCTGGGACGTGACCTGGTGGGGTTTTCAGGCTTGGCTGCCGTCGTATCTGCTCAAGGTTCGGCATTTTACATTGGTGAACACGGGCGCTGTGGCGGGCTTGCCATTCGCGGCCGGATTCATCGGCTTATTGATCTCTTCTTACATTGCGGACTGGACGGGGAAACGCAAGGCTGTCCTGGTTTCGGTTTTGGTGGGAAATGCGCTGTTCATGCTGCTGACGGCGACCGCGAGCAGCGCCACGATGGCTGTCATTTTTCTGACGGCGACCGGATTTTTTCTTCCAGCGATCCAGGGTCCGTTCTGGTCCTTGGCCATGGATCTGCTGCCTTCGAGAGTGATGGGTTATTCGTCGGGGTTCATCAATACCGGCGGCCAGATCGCGGGGATCGGGTCTCCGATTATTATCGGGGCGCTAATTCAGTGGACGGGCCACTATGACGCGGGATTCCTGTTCATGGCGCTTTCGGCTGGATTGTCCGCGTTGCTGGTGGCCGCGATCAGGGCGCCCAAGGTGCAGGCGGGCGCTCGCGCGGCTGCGGTGTCCGTGAAATAATTGCTGCGCGGCCAGTCAGTTGAATTTCGCTTTCCACGCAGCCGGAAAGGTTTTTCTACTTCGCCGATTTCCCGGCCGGGCTCGCCAGATAAAAATATCCGACCTTATTGTTTGACGGGCTGCCGTACCACATTCTTCCCTCGGAGTCGCGAAAGAATTCGCGAATCGTATTTTCGGAATGCGGGAAGGGGTATTCGGAGATCTTGCCGGTTTTCGGATCGATGCGGCCGAGGACGTCCATGTAGTAGGACGAATACCAGACGTGGTCGTCGGTGTCGATTCCGATGCCGTAGGGGAAAACGTCCTTGCCGCCGGGCAGATCGTATTCCTTGAAGGTTTCGGTCTTGGGATCGAAGCGGCCGACCTTGCCGTTCTGATATTCGCCGAACCACAGGATGCCGGCGGAATCGAATTCCAGGCGGCGCTCGTAGCCGTCTTTTGTGGGGACGGTCCATTGCTGGATTTTCAACGTTTTCCAATCGGCTTTGCCGATCTGGCCGGTGCCGGGATTGGTGAACCAGATGTTGCCGTCCTTGTCGGGTTCCAAGCCGTAGGTGTGGCCCGCGACTTCCCAGAAGTCCCTGAATTTTCCGGTCTCGCGGTCGAAGCGGCTCAGGGGATATCCGGTGGACCAGGCGTTGCCGTCAGGATCGAAGCGCACGGTGTGCTTCGATCCGCCGTCCTCGAATCCTTCCTTGCCCGGCAGATAGGCATCCTGATACTCGGTGATCTTTTGCGTCTTGGGATCCCAGCGGCCCAGTTTGTTGGGGCCTTGCTCGGTGAGCCAGACCGAACCATCCGCGGCTTCCACGGCGGAATGCACGGCGGCGGTGCCTTCGTTGGGAACGGGGAAGTCCTCGATCACTCCTGTTTTCGGATCGAGGCGCGAGATTTTATTTGCGATTCCGAAATTCGGGATCCAGAGATAGCCGTCCTTGCCGGGCGCCGCGCTGAAGGGCATGCGGCTGGGGCCGGGCATTTCATATTCGACGTAGACGATATTCAACGCGTCGCCCGTGAATTTGCGCGCAGTGTTCTTGTATTCCGGAAGATCGGCGGGGGACTTTGCCAGCGTGGCGTCCTGCCCGAACGAGCTGTTCAGGAATTCGGCCACGTCCTTGGCGTTTTTGTCGTCAAATCGCCAGCCCAGGCTGAAATGCATGGCGTCGCGCATGAACTGCACGCGGTCCTGCCAGCCGTCCATGTCGCGGCGCATGGAAGCCATGCGCGTCTGGAATCCGTGGCAGACGAAGCATCGCGCGAACAGAGTGTCTTTTCCCGTCGATGCGGGGATCAGCTGTTTTGCCTGGTAAATGGAAAGCTCGCTCCAGCGGATAGGGGCCTTCAGCAGGGCGAGGTCTTGCGACGCTTCCTGATTCTCCGTGAGGGCCACCGCGGGAAGCGGGTCGGTACGGAAACCCGTGGCCCGGGACGTAACCCGGTACTCTCCGGCCGGAAGTTTTTCCACGCGGTAGCGCCCCTGGCTGTCGGAAAGCACGATGAACGACATGCGCGTCTTGGCGTTCTGCGCCTGGACAAACGCTCCCTCAAACGGCGCGCCATCCGGGCCTTTTACCGTGCCCGTGAGGGTGGCGGCGAGACACGCCGAGCTGAAGAAAATGTACAGGCTGATCACAGCCAGGAAATTTCTGGTTTGTCGCATCGTGGCTCCGTCTCTCTCCCTTTTTGCGCGCCGCACAACAGAGAACGCCCTTTGTTGAGGCGTGGTTTCCGGAATGATTCTGCTGAGCGCGATTATTATGTGGCATGCCAGCGGATTTTTGAAGCACGGTTTTCAGTCGACACTGATTCCCATAACGAAAGCAAGACCCTGGTGGGTGGCTAACCATTTTGAGAGCGTCAAATTCTTCGAAAAACTTCGAAGAAGGGACCAGCCGGTCATAGAAAGCGCGCCGTTCGATCCCTCAATGCGAAGCTACAGATTCGACAATGTGGTAGGTGAACTTAAATCCGTTACCGTTCTTAGTTTCGCTCTTCTTAGCACTTCTTCCTTGAACCTTCCCGGGTCCGCATGGTACCGGCTATAAGCAATACATTCGCCGTTCGAACCGTATACCCAAAAATCGCCAGCCGAGTTTTTCTCAAGATCGACAACCGCATCCCATGGAATGTATCGTTTGGGTTTCCACCATAAGTGTCTCGTAACTCCGGTGGAATCAATTGTAATTGTGCTCGGCCAACCGAGGCACAGGAGAATAAGGAGTCCAGCTCCGCTCGCCGACACCCACAATTCTTCATGGCCTATGCTCCGGACAAGTAGTACGAAAAGCGCCGTGATCCCGAACCCCGTAAGCAATCGGGCGACAATCGGGAATCGAAAAACAAGTACAGATCTTAGATCTGACACCTTCGTTGAAAATGCTTCTGCATACAAGAGTCTAAGTAGGACGATAACGGTCGGCCCAATCCAATACATATTGCCGGTCATCTCTGCGCTTGGTCCTTCATCTAATGGCCGGGTGCCCCAGTCTTCGCTTTTTGAAGGCTGGGGCTTTTGACTTGATTCCCAACGCAAAAGAAAGCCCGTCCGTTCGTTATGGCGCGAGTGAAGCCAAGTAGGCGGTGATTGCCAGTATATCGTCCTGACTCAAATTCTGGACGACAGGGCGCATGAGTTGTGTGCCGGGACCGTTGCGCGTGTATTGCTGCATATCGTAGAGCTGGCGCGCGAGGTAGCTGGGGGAGCGGCCGGCGAGCGGGGGGAAATTGCCGTTGCCTTTCAGGCCCTCGCCGTGACATGCGGCGCAGGCGACGGTTTTTCCGGAGCCGCCTCGCACGACCAGGTCCTCGCCGCGCTTGAGGCTGCCGGTGGGGACATAGGCGATCCACGAGGACCTGGGGCTGTGGAGCTCGGTCTCCTCCAGACTTGTTGGCATTTCCAATAGGCGGTTGCCGAGCGGTTCGGTCTCATTTCCTTCCACGGGGGCCCAGAAGAAGCCGCCCACATTGTGGTTCTTCGGCACGGTATCGGTCTCGATCACTTTGATCCATGGGGTCATCTTGATCGAGGAAAAGTATTTTGCGGCGGCGATGGCCTCTTCCTGGGTCAAGCCCGCCGCGTTGCCGGCCATCGTTGCGGTGTTTCTCTTGCCTTGATCCGCGCTTTTTCGTGCGCCAGCTTTGAAGTCGGCCAGTTGCTCCAGGATGTAGCCCTCGGGCAAACCGGCAATGCCGGCGTTTTCAGGACGCCCTTTGACGTTCGTTAAGTGGCACCAGGCGCAGCTGCCGATCCACGGGTTTGCGGTTGGGGAGCGGCGGTGCGCCACGATGGTGGGCATCGGAGGATGGTCGTTCGGAAACCAATCAAGGACGGTGGAGCTATCGGCAAGCTGTTTCCCGGTATAGGACTGGCTGCTGCCCGGGAGATGTGAGACAGCTGCCAGCTGATCCTCTGTCGGCGGCGCGGGCGGCGGAGGCGGCGGGCCGACAGCCACGGCGTAGGCCCAGGGCACAGGATGCTGGGCGGGAGGTTGGGCTTGCTGAGGCGGCGCCGCGATCGCCGCGGCGGAAAACAGCGCCATCACAGCAAACGAAGCGAGAACTTGCGGCCGAAAATAATTCGCCATAAACGCCTCCAAAAAATTGTTCTGCCCGACGGCTAGCGCGATGCGGGTTTCGCGAATTTGTCCGCGGCCACCGGCGCGTTCGCCTTGATCTCGGTTAATTCCGTGGTCGATTGCCCGTCCACCCAGGTAGCCTGCCAGTGGAAGGGCATCTTGACTCCGGAGACGGCGCGATAATCGGAATAATCAACGTGCAGGGGGATATGCCCCACCATCGTATCGATAAACCGCGTCTGCCGCAGCAGCAGGCCGGAATCCTTATCGAAGAACAGCTTCACGCGGGTTCCGCCGGCCGCAATGCCTTCCACTACCTGTGCTGGGTGATTATCGATCGTGACCGGCGGGAAGCCGGCGTGCCAATTGCTTAAATTCTGCTTGAGCGTCACGGGGAAAGCGAGATTGGCGTCCAGCTTGGCGCCGTCCAGGTCTCCCGCGGTCAGCAGGATCATGGGCACGGGTTCGTTCACAGACGCGATCCAAGCCTCGCGGCCGTCGGTGGTCGTCGTGGCGGCGCCCGCAGCCAAATGATTGGTTACCGTCAGCTGATTGGGAGCCTTGGCGTAAATTTCCGAGGGGACCTTTTGAAACTCGGTATCAAACCCGTTGTAGGTTCCCTTCGCGGTGAAGCTGGTCACTTTGGCCAGTTGCTGCGCTCCGCCGATGGCTTGAATGAATTTGTCGAGGATTTTTTCGGCGGCGGCGGACGTGTCGGCATTTCCCGGAAGAACTTCCACGAGGTCGGGATCTTGCGCGGGGGGAGGCCCGTACTGGTCGGCCAGACTCGGTATGACTGCGGGGATCTGGTAGCCGCGATGGCAGGTGTAGCAGGTGACCTTCCGCTCCATGCCGAAATCGGCGCGATTGATGAGATTTTCCATCAGGACCATGCGGCGCGCAGTCTGCTTGAGCGGCGTGTCGTCGGCGTAATGATCCCAATTGCCGGCGCTTTCCTTGGCGTGGCAATCAATGCAGTTCATGTTCAGGGACGCGGCGAAGAAGCCCATCGTACCCATGAATTCATTCACGGGAATGCCGCGGAGCACTTGGATGTTCTTGAAAGCCTCTTCCGACATTTGCGGCTTTTGACCCGCGCCGGCCGGCGCGGATTGGCTGCTCGCCCAGGGGGCGGCCAGGAGGCACACGATCAGGGTTCCCATGGCACAACGAATCAATCGCCCGCATTGGAGCTTCATTTTGCCTCCTTCTCTCGCCGTGCGCGATGAGCGCGGAGCCGTCTGGCGATCGAAGCAGATCGGAGTTGGCGCGGTCTTCCCCAGCGGGTTATTCGGCCGCGCATTTCAATTTGATAAGGTTACTCCGGGTGGTTCGGCCCGCCGACACTATACGCTTCGCCGCTTCCTCGTGCAATGGAAGCGTGCCGCGTTTTGATGCCGTCGGGTGGACGCCCCCGAGCCCGGGGCGCTTCCCGCATATTTGTACTGGAATGGGCGTCGCGGTCAAGAAATTTTTGAGAATTTGGCCGCGATTTCCGGGCTGTTAGTCTTTAAGGCATCGCAAACCGACGTCATATGGACACGCGGAGACGCGGGTGGGTCTAATAGTTATTCCAGCGAGGAATAGCCATGGGAACCCACGCAGAAGAATCGACCCGCCCCAAAGTCATCGTCGTGATGCCTGCGTACAATGCGGCGAAAACGCTGAAAATCACGTACGAAGCGATCCCGCACCAGACCGTCGACCAGGTGATCCTCGTGGATGACGGCAGCACGGACAAGACCCTGGAGATCGCCCGGGAATTGAATCTCACCGCGTTCATGCACACGCAGAATTTTGGGTACGGGGCTAACCAAAAAACCTGCTACACGGAGGCGCTGAAGGAAGACGCGGACATCGTGGTGATGCTGCACCCGGATTATCAGTATGACCCGACGCTTTTGCCGAACGTCATCGCGCCGATCAAGGCGGGCGCGGCCGATATCGTTTTGGGTTCCCGCTTTTTGGCGGGGAACACGATGGGGCAGGGAATGCCCTGGTGGAAGTTTCTGGGGAATAAATTTCTGACGCAGATGGAAAACTGGGCGCTGGGATTGAATTTGGCCGAATACCATACGGGATACCGGGCGTTCAGCCGGCGCGCGCTGGAGGAAATTCCGTTTACGTTGAATTCGGATAAATTTGTTTTCGATCAGGAAATGCTGGTGCAGGCGACTCACCTGGGATTCAAAATCGTGGAAGTGCCTGTGCCCACGAAATATTTCCCGGAAGCGTCCAGCGCGAGTTTCGTCGACAGCGTGATTTATGGATTGAGTATTCTCATGCTGCTGGGGCGGTTCATGGCGCACCGGATTTCTCTGGTGCATCTGCGGCAATTCCAATCCTTCCAATCCCGATACAGGAGAGTGTAGTGAGCCTTTCCCGTACGCCGGAGACCGCACTGGCCGAGGCCGGCACACCGGAGGATCGCTACGAATTCAAACCTTTTCGGTACAGCAGCCATTACTGGATTTTGAAGGCGCTGGACACTGAGAAGGGGCCCGTAAAAATTCTGGATGTCGGCACGGCCAGCGGCTACCTGGGAAAAATCTGGACGGCGCGAGGACATTCGGTGACCGGAATCGAATTCGATGCCGCGATCGCCGAAAAAGCCAGTCGCTACTACGAGGCGTTTCAGGTTGCGGACCTTGAGACCTTCGCGTTTCCTTACCGGCGCGAGTTTGATTACATCGTGTTTGCCGATGTCCTGGAGCATCTGCGCAATCCCGAAGCGGTTTTGCGAAGGTGCCTGCCGGCGCTGAAAGACGGCGGGAAAATTATTATCTCCGTTCCTAACGTGGCGAATTGGATCATTCGGCTCAGCTTGCTATTCGGGAAATTCGATTACATGGATCGCGGGATCCTGGACCGCACGCACCTGCGTTTTTTCACGCTGCGAAGCCTGAGAGATCTGATGGGCGAAGTTTCATGCAAGGTGCTGGATGTGGTTCCCACGCCGCTGCCGTTTCAGTTGGTGCTCCCATTAACCCAGAGCAAGTTTTTCACGCCTTTTCATGCGGCGCACTTTGCACTTACTTGCGCCTGGAAGAGTTTGTTTGCCTACCAATTCGTGATTACGGTTGCGCCTTCCGGGCCGCGCCTGTTGCAGGATTCGGAGGGCGAGCCGATTCACGCCAGGGAGATGACGAACCAGTGAGTTCCGGCGTCATGGACTGGAAAATGTTTGGGAAAGCATTTCCGTGATTCTATTCGTTGTTGGCCCGGATTTTTCGCCGTGCGCGCCGTCGCCGGGCTGTTGAGGATCGTGTTTGCTGCGCGGAATTACGCCGCGCTTTTTTGTTTCCGGTTCGCCGACACCAACAGAACGACGCCCGCGACCGCGGCGATGCCGCCGCGCACCGCCCAGCGCGTCTGCCCGGTCATGAAACTCCCCGGCAGTACGTTGACTCCCTGCAGGAACCAAATCGTGCCGACAAACACGAGAATCGCACCCACGATGTTCAAAGCGACTTTCATTCTGTCCTCCTGTCGATGACCGGGACTCCGCCTTCACCGATCATTGCAGCCCCAGGGCCTTCGCCGGATTGGTCTTGGACATCAGATCGATATCTGCCCGTGATATTCCTTCCTTGAGCAGGGCCTGGAAAAACAGGGCCAGGCCATCGGGATGCAGCGGGTTCGTCGGCTGGCCGAGATCGCTCGAGAGGATGCAGTAGGCGGGGCCGATGGCGCGAATCGCTTTTGCGAAATCCGGAATTTCCACGACATGGTCCGGGCCGAGCGTGGAGCTATAGACGAATTCGATGAACGCGCCGTCGCGCGCGGCCTGTTGCATTTGCGGAATGGTCATGCGCACGACGGAGGCCATGGCATGCGTCACGACGATGTGCTGCACTCCCCGCTTATGGGCTTCGCGGACAATCAGGAGACCATCGGCGGGCGAGGAATGACCCGTTTCGAGCGTCAACTGATGCTTTGCGACGATGTCGATTACCTGCTCCACTTCCGGAAGCAGATGGCCGTCCTTGGACACGGAAACATACGGGCGATTTTCCTTGCTGAATTTGACCTGGTTTTCATTGTCGAATGTGGGCATCCAGACGACTTTTCCATAGCCTCCTTTCATAATGGTCATGCGCTCGACAGCGGCGGGGTTAATTCCGCCGACGGTGAGGTTCAGGTCGATGCCGCCGAAAATTTCTATGCCGGGCACCACCTGGCGGACGACGTAGGCCAGAGCGGCGGTCGATTCATAATGATTTTTCAGGACCAGGCCGCGCATGCCTCTTTGCTTGGCCAGGCGCGCGAGGTCGATGGCGTCGATCGAGCGCGGCGTGCTATCGGGGCCAGAATGGACGTGGATGTCGATGACGCCGTCCAGATCGGCCTGGGCGTGCGCCGCCACGGCGAAGAGACTGAAACAGAGGCCGATCCAGATGAGCCGCCTGCCAGAACGCTGCCACGATTTTAGGTTCATTTCGTTCTCCTTTTCCCGGCTGGCTTGCCTGTTCTGATTCGCCGAAAAACTTCGCGATCAGCCCTGCAACAACGGCCGCAGCTCGCGGATATCCTTCACCTTTTCGAGAGCGAAAATTTTCTCGATGAGCGACGCGGCGGTTGCGGCGCCCAGGACCGGCGCCATCAGGTCGCGCGCCTTTGCGACGACTTCTTCGCGGGACATGGGGCTGGCGGGCGTGCCGCGCACGGCCACAATGTGCTCGGTGAGTTTCGCGCCGCCGGCCAGCGTGATTTCGACGATCGCTTCGCGGCGCGGCATGGCTTTTTCCAGGTCCCCGTCGCCAATGAGCTGCACCTTCGCGCGCAGCTTCAGGACTTCCGGGTCCTTCATGCGAGCCTGGTCGTGCGCCGCCTGAAACGTGGCGGTCTTATCGAGCAGCATTACCGCGACCATGTGTTGCAGGCAGACGTCCGGCATCTCGCGATTGTCCACGACCTTTGCGGCGGACGCGGCGATTCGCACGGTCACCTGCCGCACCTGGCCCGCATCGAAGGCGCGCCGCTTCAGCAGGGATTCCAGCGCGTCAAGCGGCGCCTGGATGGGCGCACCCACGGTCCATTTCTTGGTATCCGTTTGCGTGATTTCGTAGCGCTCGCCGAGCTGGTCGACGAGGCTCTCGGGGCTGGCGCGCAGCGCCTCGGCCTGCAGAAAATTGTCGGCGCCGGAAAAAACGTCGTCGACGCCGGTCCAGCCCGATTGCACCAGCAGTGCCGAGGTGACGCCGCCGCGCGCCGGCATGCCGCCGTACACAAAACCTTTTTCAATATGCTGGGTGTCGCGCTGCCACGCGGCGATGCCGGAACATTGTTGCGCCGTGTAATCGAGTACCCAGCGCATCTGCTGCGCATCAAGGCTCGCCGCGCAGGCCGCGGCCGCCGCGGCGCCGAAAATTCCGGCAATGCTGTGCGTGCTCCTGTGGCCTTCGCCTTGCAAGGCCGCGCCGCCCAGCGCCGCCACCACGCGCGGGCCGATATCGTAGCCGAGCGCGACCGCGCCAAGCAGCCGCGCGCCGTCGATGCCGAACTGTTCGCCGGCCGCCAACGCCGCGGGAATTACCGCGCATCCGGGATGCGAGAGCGATGCGGCGTGCGCGTCATCGGTTTCGTCCGAGTGCGCGAGCACGCCGTTGGCGAGAGCGGCTTCGATCGCGCCGCACATTTGGTTCGAGCAGACGATCATGGCGATTTTTTCGCCGCCGTAGTTTCGCGCGAAATTGATCGCCGCGCGTCCCGGGGGAAGCTGGGATCCGGAGACCATGGCGGCGAACGTGTCGAGGATGTGCTGTTTCGCTTTCTCGATTACAACGTCCGGCAGTGCGCGGCTCGCGGCCTCGCTCATGTACGTGCTGAGCCTGGCCGTCACCGGGCTGACGTCTTCGGCCGCAATTCCCGGCACGCGAGGAAATGCCATGGCAGCGGTGATCCATCCCGCGCGTTGCAAAACTCTGCGCCGTGTCAGGTTCGCGCCGTTTTCGATTATCGGTTGAAGCGCGCTTCGATCGCGTCCCATGAAAAGGATCCTTCCTCGGGCCGGCAGCAGATTCAAGAATCGTCCGATTGCGGCTGCATTGTAACTGAGATTTCCAGCCTTGGTGCGCCGCCAGGAATCCGGGGCTCGATATACAGCGAGTGTCAATCATGTTGAATGACAGCGCCAGCGGCTAAGGCCGCATATTTTTGCTCGCATTATGGCACGGCTGAAGCCGGGCCCTACAAAGATCCGGGGCCATCGCACAAACTCTTCAGCCCCCGATGTGGTAGTGATACAGTTTCCCGAATCGATAGCGAGGCCTAATCCTCATTCGGAATTCATGAAGGAGCGCCGTGAGCTACATTGAAAAGCATCTCATCGAGGGAGAGTCGGTTGTCTACACGACGCGGCTGCATTGGATTGTGTTGCTGGGGCCGATCCTTCTGGCCCTGCTTTTAGGCTTGCCTGGGTTGGCGCTGCTGAGCTTCTACACGGTCGGGGCGGGCAGTCGGGATCAGAATTCTGCTTACTATGCCGCTGCGGGAGCAATCCTGATCGTTGTTGCAGTCATTTTCCTTGCTGTTGGTCTGGTGAAGAGGAACGCCACGGAAATGACTGTGACTAACCGGCGCATTGTCGTGAAAGTGGGAATGGCTGCGCGCAGAACGGTGGAGATGCTGCTTTCGAGGGTGGAGAGCATCGGTGTGGAGGAAAGCGTAACGGGCAGAGTCTTGGGTTATGGCACGGTGATCGTCCGCGGCACCGGCGGCACGCCCGAATCGTTCGACACCATTGCTCATCCGCTGGAATTCAGGACGCGCGTGCAGGAGCAGATCGAGAAGTTGAAATGAACGAGGCGATACGCCGACGCATTCAGAGTCCTGCAATCTTCGTTGCATTTCGCAGATGAAGTCCCATACATAAGGCTTGGTCTTGCGAATCGGGACTAGTTCTCGATTTTGGAATATGCAGCTTTCAATTTTTCTGTGAGTCGCAGTTTGACCGCCTCGTCCACGAATGCCGCCCGCAGCGCTTCAAGATTGCACGCAAGAAACTCCCGATTTGCCCAGCCGAAGTGATCGCGCAAGCGCGCATACTCCTGCGATAACGAAATATTCGTGATCGTGCGCGCGTCAGTATTGATTCCCAGCGGCACGCCCGACCGGTACAAGGAATCGACGGGATGTTCCGCGTAACTCGCCACGGCACACGTCTGGACGTTGCTCGACGGGCATATTTCCAGGTGAATTTGGTGCGAGCGAAGGTGATCCAGCAGGGCCGGATCTTCCGCGCTGTGCACTCCGTGTCCGATGCGCGAAGGCTGAAACTCGCGCAGGGTTTCCCAAACGCTCTCCGCACCGCGGGCCTCCCCGGCATGAGCTGTGCGGGCCAACCCGTGTTCGATGGCATGGCGGAACGCGGGGACATGC
Organism: Terriglobia bacterium; assembly: GCA_020073485.1. Taxonomy (GTDB): domain Bacteria; phylum Acidobacteriota; class Terriglobia; order Acidiferrales; family UBA7541; genus Palsa-360. The sequence goes on from JAIQFB010000006.1 coordinate 18,005, forward strand.
GCGTCGATGGCAAAACCCCTTTCGTCGCCGGCAAGATCGAGAGCCACCACGCGGCTTCCCCGAAAGGATTCGACCAGGCGAGCAGTCTCGAGACTTTGCGCGGCGCCGAAATGCCGCAACGTGCACAGGATCAGGCGCGCCTCGATCCCGGTCGAGCGAATGCATGATTCGGTGGCGCGGTCCACGGCCGCCACGACTTTCTCGGGCAGCATGCCGCGCGCGGTATGCAGCAGGGGAGCGAAGCGGATTTCGGCATACACGAGGCCGTCCAGAGCGAGTTGCTCGAATAGATCCTTGACGACGAGACGCAGTGCTTCTTCGTTCTGCATGAGCTGAAAGCCTCGCGGAGCTCGCGTAAGGAAATCGGCCAGGCTGGTGCATCGCGGAGGAGCGATGAATTCGTGGTCGTACTGCTGGCGCGTGACGGAGCGATCGAGCCGAGAGACGACGGAATAGCTGAGGGAACAGTCCAGGTGCAGATGCAGTTCTATTTTTGGCAGGCGCTCCATCCAGGGAATTTTATGCGCTGCGGCAAAGACAGGGAATCGGAATATTCGCTAGCTGGGGCGAGCTACGGCGGGCGGAGCGGGCCAATCGGCCGGAACGAAATCGACGCCCCAGAAATGCGGCGCAGGAGTGAGGAACTCGACGCCGACGCGCTGGCCCTTCTCGGTGGCATCGCCGAGAAACACGATGCGGCTTTCCTGCTCTTCCTGCGTGAAGGGGTTGGTGAGAACCACGATGGAGTCGATCGTGAGCGGCTGGTTCAGGTACATCAATCCGCCGTGCGCGTTGATGACGATGGTCTCGCAAGCTTCGCGGAAGCGCCGGTTGTCGGAGTTCTTTCCCGCGACCACCACGCGCACGCGCATGAAGACCCGTGTACTGCGCCGAACCTTGTCGAAATCCGTTTCGGGCATGGTAAGACCATGCTCCCGCACATCGGGGTGGGCGTCAATCGGGGCGTCGCCCAGGTGTTTCCGTATTGCAAACTGGGCTTTCTGCTTTTCCCTTTCGCTTGGCAGCCGCTTCTTTCTTTGCGCTGGTACAGGCGGAACGCGCTATGATTCGTCGGAATCTTCACCACCGGATTACAATTATTGGACGGGCTCCAAGTAGAGCCCGCACCCGTTGAAGGAGCGGCCAATGAACCTCACGGAATACATCGATTCCAAGCGCCAGGAACATCTGAACGACCTCTACGAATTTCTGAGAATTCCGAGCGTCAGCGCGCAATCCGAGCACAAGCCGGATATTGAGCGGGCGGCGAAATGGGTGGCCAGCCGATTGAGTGCCGCGGGCCTGGAAAATGTGGAAATCGTGCCGACAAAAATGCATCCGCTGGTGTACGGGGAATCGCTGCATGCGCCGGGCAAGCCGACCATTTTGTTCTACGGGCACTACGACGTGCAGCCGGCCGAGCCGCTGGACCTGTGGACCTCGCCGGCGTTTGAACCGACCATTCGCGGGGGGAATTTGTACGGCCGCGGCACGGCCGATGACAAGGGGCAGGTGCACATTCACATCCGCGCGCTGGATGCGATTTTGAAGACGGCGGGCAAACTGGCCATCAACCTGAAGGTGATGATCGAAGGGGAAGAGGAGGTGGGCAGCGTGAGCCTGTGGGAATTCGTGAATGCGAACAAGGCGAAGCTCAAGGCCGACGCCCTGGTTGTTTCCGACACCGGAATGCTTGCGGCGGGCGTGCCGTCGATCACCTACGGGCTGCGAGGGCTCAACTATTACCAGATTGAAATTACGGGGCCCGCGCAAGACTTGCACTCGGGAATTTTCGGCGGCGCGGTGCCGAATCCGGTCACGATTCTTTGCGAGCTGGTCGCAAAATTGCACGACAAGAATATGCGCGTGGCCGTGCCAGGGTTTTACGACGACGTGGCGAAATTGTCGAACGCCGAGCGCAAGGCGCTGAATTCGTTGCCATGGAAGGCCAGCGAATTCCGCAAGACGGTGGGCGCGCCGGGCCTCAGCGGAGAAAAAGGAGCGTCGATCGTGGAGCAGCTGTGGACGCGGCCGACTCTGGAATTGAACGGGATCTGGGGCGGGTATACGGGCGAAGGCGCGAAGACGGTGATCGCGTCCAAGGCCTACGCAAAATTTTCCACGCGCCTGGTGCCCAACCAGAATCCGGAGAAAATCACGAAGGCCCTCGAGAGGCAAATACGGAAGCTGCTGCCGAAGACGGTGAAATTCAAGCTCGAACTGCTGAGCGCCGGCAAAGCGTGGGTTGCGCCTTATACGCACCCGTACTTTGAGGTCGCGCACGATGCGCTGGAGAAAGGCTTCGGCAAACGCGCCGTATTCATCCGCGAGGGCGGATCGATTCCGTTCGTCACCCAGATGTATGACACGTTCAAGGTGCCCTGCATCTTGCTGGGTTTCGGATTGCCGGATGAAAACGCACACGCACCGAACGAGCACATTTCCTTGGAAAATTATTTTGGCGGGATCAAGGCTGTGGCGCAGTTCTATGAGGGGTTGGGAAAGCTGTAGCGAACTTCAAGGTGCGGACTCTAGTGGCACAGGCTGAAGCCTGTGCCACCTCGGCTTTATCCGGAATTATTGCTCTTGCTAAATCCAACGATTCGAAAAAATCAGTTACATGGTCGACAGCGACGCCTGCTTGCCGCGCGCGTATTCTTCGAGCGCTGTGTTCGCCGCGGTGATGACGCTCAATTGATCGGCAACGGCTTCAAGTTTCGCGCCCGGCACGACCACGTACATTTCATTTTCGCCGAGGCCGGTGTAGACGCGATTGCCGATGCAGCCGAGGCTCGTCGCTGTGCCCTGCGCCAGGGCCGCGGGAAGCGCCATGCAGGAGGGCCTGCCCAGCAAAGGCAGCGAGCTTGCTGCGCCGGCGCGAATCGAAGCTTCGTTCAGCAGCATGGAGGCGGAAGATTTGCAGGTGAAGAGCACGACGCTGGGAGCGACCGGCGCATCAGCGAGCGGCGCGAACACGACGGCCGCGGGTTCCTTGGCGAGGCGCGGAATCCCCGGCACTTCCTCGGGGCGAACGTAGCCGAGATTGAACATCAGGCCCAGCGTGGCCTCGGTTTCCTGGACGCGATCGGGCGGCAACTGAATGTTGTGCGTGTAGGCTCCGACGGCGCAATTGAAATGATCGGCCGGCACAGTGTAAAACGTGCTGCCCGCGGCGGCCAGGCGCCAGAAACTGCATCCGGCCGGCTCGGTCCCCGAAAATTTCGGCACGCCGGCGGGTATCGCGTCCAGGAATGAAATCGCCACCGGACGGCGGCCCATCGAGAGGCGCGTTGTAAATTGCTTTTCGAGTTCTTTCCAATTTGCCAAGTATCCTCCTTGCGTAAAAAACGAACGGCAAGAATAACACACCGCGAGAGGAAGCGAGATTCTCTCGCGGCGAAAGATGTTTTTGCAATCCTATGTGGCTTCGCAACTTCTTGCGCGTGTTGAAGGTCTGGAACGGAGGCGAAGGCAAGTTCCGGTATGGAGCACCTCTGAAAGCCGCATCAATTCGGGCTTTTTATATGTTTTTTCTTGCGTTGCGTGGGTACACCCCGTATAGTGCTCGCCGTGCGTGGGCCGCCCGCCTTGAAGCTGGCGGCAGCGCCTGCAACACTCAATTCTGAGGAGGAGAAGGAAACTAGATGGCAAAACCAATGAGCAAGTCCAAGATCGTCGCGCACATGGCCGACAAAGTCGGGACATCGAAAAAAGTGGCTGCGCAGTTCTTCGAAGAACTGTTCAAGCTGGCGGTCAAGGAAGCCAAGGGCGGCGCGGGCAAGTTCGTGATTCCGAATATCGGACGCGCGGTGAAGGCGCATCGCAAGGCGCGCATGGGCCGTAACCCGCAAACAGGCGAAGCGATCAAGATCAAGGCGAAGACGGTTGTGCGTCTGCGCGCGGCGAAGGCGTTCAAAGACGCCGTTCTCGGTTAATTCGCGACCTGCAACTCAGATTTCTCGAAACGACGTGCGCGCTGGGTGTTTCGCCGTGATTCCAGAACCGCTGCTGCGGTTCATGGATGCGATGCGGACACAGGCGAATCACCCGGCACCGCTTTCATCCTCAAGCCGAAATTTCAAATGGTAGTTTCAGCCCCCGGTGCCCGCCCTCCGGGGCTTTTTTTTGCGCGGACCGCTTGCCGCGCTCGAAGCCATGCCGCATGCCCGGATCGCCACGCCGATTCATAAAAGTCTGCAGAACCCCTCCCCGCTGGGTTATCTTTGAGCGGTGCCAGGAAGGTTTTCTCATATCGCATCACGATATACGCAGCGGCGAGCCCTGCCGTCGAGCGCAATTCCGCGCGCATGGATCCTCGTAGGAAAGCGTCGCGATGGGAATATTCCATGAGCCAGCCAGGCGCGCCCCCTGGAGAAACGCAAGTCCCGCCGTCAAACTCCCCGGTTCCCGCAGCCGTGGACAAGGAATCCGGCCGCAACTGGCTGGCCGCCAGGCAGCGTTTCTTCTCCTTTTCCGAAGGGAATCAGTTTCTTTTGCTTGCCGTCATCATCGGCCTGTTATCCGGGATGGCCGTGGTCTGTTTCCGCATCACCATCGAATGGATTCGACTGGCGCTGCTCGGATCAGCGCCTGCGCCGCCGCCCATGCGGGTTCTGCTGGTGCCAGCAGGTGCGGGATTGGTCGTGGCCTTTCTGGTGCAGCGATTTTTCCGCGCCGCCCGTAGCAGCGGCGTGAATCAGACCAAAGCCGCGGTCTACGTGTTCGATGGCTTCATTCCTTTTCGGACGGCCATCGGAAAATATGTGACATGCTCGCTGGCCATCGGCAGCGGACAATCGCTCGGGCCCGAAGATCCGTCGCTGCAAATTGGCGCGGGGATCGCCTCCGTGCTCGGAAGGCGTTTGAAACTCTCCCGTGACAAGTTGAGGCTGCTGGCTCCGGTGGGCGCGGCAGCGGGGCTGGCGGCGGCGTTTAACGCGCCGATTTCCGCGATGGCCTTTGTCATCGAGGAGGTGCTTGGCACGTGGAGCGCCGGCGCGCTGGGAGCCATCGTGCTGGCCGCCGTTTCCAGCGCCGTGGTGATGAGGTCATTTCTGGGCAGCGAACCGATGTTTCGCGTTCCGGCCTACACCCTGGCGCATCCCGCCGAATTGCTATCTTACGCGGTGTTAGGCGTCGTGGGCGGATTCCTATCCGTGGCGTTCACGAAAATCATTGGTTATTTCCGGCCCAGGCTGCGGAGCCTGCCGGAATGGACGCATTACCTGCAGCCTGCTGTTGCGGGCCTGTTGATCGGGATTGTGGGTTTGCGAGTTCCGCAGTCGATGGGCGCGGGGTATTCTTTCGTAGACCAGGCGCTGCACAGCCAGTACACCTGGGAAATTCTAGCGGTGCTGGGCTTTGCGAAAATTCTCACCACCAGCCTGTCGTTCGTCAGCGGCACGCCGGGAGGAATGTTCGCCCCGACACTTTTTATTGGGGCGATGATCGGCGGCTCGATCGGGGGCCTGGAGAATCACTTTTTCCCCCAGGTCAATGCCTCGGTGGGGCCGTTTGCGCTGGTGGGCATGGGGACTTTCTTCGCTGGGTTTCTGCGCGTGCCGATTACTTCGGTGTTCATGGTTCTGGAAACGACGGGAAATTACTCCATCATTTTGCCGGTGATGATTTCGAATTCGATCGCCTATTTGATCTCTCGAAAATATCAGGAGGTCGCGCTGTTCGATTTGCTGGCCAGGCAGGACGATCTGGAATTGCCGTCGATGGAGGAGTTGCGCGAGCAGGTGGTGTTGCGGGTGGAAGACGCCATGCGCAAGCCCGCGGTTCCCTCCCTGCAGGCTGGCGACACGCTCGCCCGCGCCCTCGAGGTTGCCGGAAGTTCTCCTGAAGAAATACTTCTGGTCCGCTTTCCGACCGGCCGCTGGGCCAGCATCTCCCGGAAGGAATTGCGCGCAAGGGCCGTGGAACTTCCGAAAGGCACGCTGTTGCGCGAAATGCTTTCGACCAGCCGCCTCCCGGTTCTGCATCCCGATCAGAGGCTCGATGACGTCTTGCGCTATATCCAGGGCCACGAAGTGCTGCCGGTGGTCAGCCGCGCGGGTTCGCGCATGCTCGAGGGAGTCTTGAGCCTGCCGGACATTTTGAGTGCATACCAGAAGTCGGCCTGAAATTCAGCGTTTCGCGCGAATCGCGGCTGGATTGCGCCTTCCCGCTGCTGGTCCCAAAATGCGGCGAATGGCATAATGACCGCGGACACCTGATGCCTCATACCCCACAATATTCCGGCCTGCTGACCGACCTGTATGAATTGACCATGGCGGCGGGCTACCTGGAAACAGGCTTCGACGCTCGCGCGACCTTTGAGCTGTTTGTCCGCTCCCTGCCGCCCCGCAGAAATTATCTGGCCGCCGCCGGCCTCGACCAGGCGCTGGATTTCCTGGAAGGTGTCAGTTTTTCTGGAGATGAGATTGCGTACCTGCGCACGCTGCCTGTCTTTCAGGCCATCGGCGACAATTTCTTTGATTACCTGGCCCGATTCCGGTTTTCGGGCGATGTGTGGGCCATGCCGGAGGGCACCGTATTTTTCCCGGGAGAACCGATCCTGCGGGTCACCGCGCCGGTCATCGAGGCGCAGATCGCGGAAACGCCCTTGCTCGCCGCAATTAATTTTCAAACCATGATCGCCAGCAAAGCGGCGCGCGTGACGCAGGCCGCGGCCGGAAAAAACGTGATCGAATTCGGCACTCGCCGCGCCCATGGCACCGAAGCCGGAGTGCTGGCCGCGCGCGCGGCCATGATCGGCGGCTGCCTGGGCACCTCGAACGTTGCCGCAGGCAAGCAGTTTGGGATTCATGTTTACGGCACGCAGGCGCATTCCTGGATCATGGCGCACGAGGATGAAGAGGAAGCCTTCCGCAAGTTTCTCGACGTTTTTCCCGATCAGGCCGTGCTGCTGGTGGATACCTATGACGTTCACGCGGCAGTGGAAAAAATCATCGCCATGGGCCGCAAACCCAGGGGGATTCGCCTCGACAGCGGAGATTTTGCCGCGGACAGCAAATGGGCTCGAAAGCGGCTGGACCAGGCGGGGTGGAAAGATGTGATTATTTTCGCCTCGGGCGATCTGGAGGAGGACCGCATCGCCCAACTGCTGGCCGAAGGCTCACCCATCGACGGATTCGGCGTGGGCACGGCGCTGGTCAATTCGATTGATTCTCCGTCCTTGGGCGTGATTTACAAACTGGTGGAGATTGAATATCGCGGTGCGGTGCGTTCGGCGGCAAAATTCAGCAGGGAAAAAGTCACTTATCCGGGCAAGAAGCAGGTCTATCGATTTCACCGGCCCGACGGGCAATTCGAGAGCGATATCATCGGACTTGAGGACGAGCGTTTCCAGCATGCGGAAAAACTGCTGCAACCTGTGATGACGGGCGGCAAGCGCTGCCTGCCGCGCACGAATTTGTTCGAGGCCCGGGACCGCTGCCGAAAGCAGGTATTGCAGTTGCCGGAGCAGCTGCGGCATTTGACCTCCGAACTGGAATCCAGCCCGGTTTCGCACAGCGAACAACTCGAACATTCGCTCAGCGAAGCCCGCCGGCGGTTGCAGGCTGCGGCGCGCATTTAAAGGAAACACGGAGAGGGAGTGAGGCATGGTTTCGCGGTCCGTGATTTTCTGGGATGTCGATACGCAGGCGGATTTCATGCTGCCGGGCGGGAAGCTGTACGTTCCCGGCGCCGAGAAGATCATCCCGAATTTGAAGCGTCTCACCGATTCGGCCCGGCAGGGGCGCGTTTTGATTGTGGGCGATGCGTGCGTGCACGCTCCCGACGATCCCGAATTTAAACAATTTCCTCCCCACTGTGTTCAGGGTACGCCCGGCGCGAAAATCATCCCGGAAACTCTTGCGGATCGCACGTGCACGATTCCCAGTCAATCGGACGCCTCCATTCCCTCGGACCTCTCCGCTTACCAGCAAGTGATCCTGGAAAAGCAGACGCTCAACGTGTTCGACAATCCTCATGCGGAAACCGTGCTGGAGCGCGCGCGGAAATTCACCGATGCGGACGCGGAAATTTTCGTTTTCGGCGTGGTGACGGAGTATTGCGTGCGGCTGGCGGCGAAGGGGTTGCTCGAGCGGGGGCGCCGCGTGGCTTTGGTGAGCGACGCCATCGAGACGCTGAAGCCGGAAGAGGGCGCGAAAACCATCGCGGAATTGACCGCGCTTGGAGCGAGACTGGTCACCACGGACCAGGCGCTCGCCGCGCTCGACCAGTCCCTGTCACACTCTGGCTAGAACTTGTCTTGTGCAATCCGCCTCAGGGGCTAAAACCCCGCTTTTATTTGCATTCTGATGTCGCGGCTGAAGCCGCGACCCACAATGCCCATTTCCGTTCTCGCGTGTCGCTGAGATCGGGAGTGGTCAGCGGGAAGTCGCTGGAGAGGCTGCATGCATTTGCTGCAAGACTTGCTGAGCCTGCGCATCGCCGGGATCGAGGCGCAGCGCCGTCTCCGCGTCCGTGCGGGCGGATGCAAGTTCGTTGCGCTGAAACCGGATGAAGGAGCGGCTCGACCAGGCGCGCGCGAACCCGGGCGATTCTGAAATCTCCTGATTCAAGAAATCCAGGGCGGCGTCGACGTGACCGGTCTTCGAGAGGATCACGGCGAAATCCACGACCATGGAATCGTAGTGGGGATTGTCCCGCGCGCTCATGTGCAGCGCCTTTTCCATCAACGCCCCGGCGGCCTGGTAATTTCCCTGCCATGATTCCAGGAGGCCAAACGAAGCCAGCGTATCGGGCGAATCCGGATAAATCCGCAGTGCAATTTGGAATTCCTTGCGTGCCAGGTCAAGTTGATTGCGGATCATGTATTCGCCCCCGAGATTGGCATGCATCTTCGCGCTGTTGGGAACGGCGCGTACCGCCGATGAATAGAGGGCCAGATTGTCACGCCAGTCTGTATTGCGCGCCACTGTTCGCGCGGCTAGCGCCAGCAAGACTGCCATGAGTAATCCGCATGCCAACATTCGCTGGCGTTCCGCGAGCCAACTCCACGCCAGCGCCACCAGTACGCAGAATCCCGCGGAGGGCAGATAGGCGAGCCGCTCGCCCATAATGGTTCCAGTCGGCATCAGGATATTTGCCGTCGCTGCAAATCCCGCCAAATAAATTCCGCCTGCCAGGGCTAATCCCGCGTGGCGTTTCCGAAGGGCCCAAATCCACAGGGTTACTGCTGCGGCCGCCGCCAACGCTGCGGGCAGCGTATGACGCCAGTCGCGGTACATCGGGATCTGGTTGAACGAGTAGTCGCAGGACATCATCACGGGATAGAAATGCAGCCAGACGTATTTCCAGGCCACGCGCAGTGCGTTGAGAATTCTCCACAACGGAGGAAGGCTTGCGAGCGGGTTGTCCATCAGCGAGATACTCGGCTGGCCGAAGTGTCCTCCCTGCGCGTTCCGGAGCAGCGCGAGGTACAACACCGTGACTCCCGCGACGCCGGCGTATCGCCGGAGCGGCTTCCAGCGCCCGGTTGCGTAATCACCCAGCAGGACGAGTGGAAATGCAGCCACGGCCGATTCTTTAGAGAGCATCGCCAGCGCAAAGCACAGCAGCGCCGGAATTTCGCGGTCGCGCAGGTGCAGGATCCATCCCGCCAGCAGGAATCCGGCGGCCAGCATTTCGGCGCGGCCCATGACCGAGGCGACCGCTTCACTATGAATCGGATGCACGGCGAATAGCAACGCCGCCGCGAAGGCGATATTTTTCCCCTGGGGATGTCCATCAAAGATTTCCTTCAACACCAAGTACAGCAGCCAGACCACCATCGCGTGCAGCAAGAGATTCAGCAGGTGGTAACCGAGCGGCTCGGTTCCCCCCAGCGCCCAACTCATCGCGATCGAGGCGAAAGTAAGCGGCCGGTAGACGGAGGTGATCTTGTTTTCGGAAAAAAGCAATTGCAGTGAAGGCTGCGTGGTTTGAGGATTGCCCATGACATATAGCCCGTCGTCCATGGTGAACTGGTTTCGCAGCGTGTTGCCGTAGACCAGCGCCACCGCCGCCAGCAGTATTCCGATGAGCAGACGATCCTTCATGAAAGACCCTTCACGCCGTATTCATGATGCGATTGAAAAGCGGGGAACGGGCGGCGAGCTTGGAAGACTGTAGTCTTTTCGTTACTTCATCCGGGAAAAATCGATGGGGCGTTGCGTCATGCGTCCGCAGCGGGGAGATCGGTCTTCACCAGGAAATGGTATACCCACATCAGAAGCGTGGTCGCGACGCCGATTCCGGTTACGGCCCACCATACCTGGGCGGGGCGATGCGCCACTTCGCCGTAATAATGCATCAGGCGGCCGCCGAGCCATCCGCCCACCAGCGATCCGATGCCGATCGGCAGGAATGCGAATCCCATGTACGTTCCCTGCTGCCCGGGCGGCGCGAGGCGTGAAATATATTCGTAATAGCGCGGCGAAAGCATGATCTCGCCCAGCGCGACCACGAAAATGGAGAGCACCACGGCCCACACCGCCGGATGAAACGCGACAATCAGCCAGCCCAGGGCCGAGATCAGTATCCCGAGCGTGATGGCGCGAAACGCCGGAATTTTCTGCGTCACATAGGTCATCAGGAACTGGAAGCAGATCACTGTGGCGGCATCGGTGATCAGAATCATCTCGACGTCGGCGTGCGGATCGATGTAGCCGTGAATGTAGATTGGCAGAATGATGTATTGCTGCCAGAAGACGATCCAGTAGCCGGAAAAAATCAGCAGGAAAATCATGAAGCGCGGATTGGTCATCACCGTAAAAAGATTTTTCGCCGTGTCCGCCAGACTGGCTGTCTGGACTTCGCCGGAGCGCCGCGGCTCCCGGAAAAACAGAAGCACGGCGAAAAACATCAGCAGTACGCTGAGGGCGGAGACGCGGAACACATTCTCGACACCCAGATGGCGGTGCGCCCACGAAGCGATGTACGGCCCCGCCGTGCCGCCGATATTTACCAGCGTGTAGTAGATCGAGTAACCGATCGACCGCACATTCTCCTTGGACGCGCGCGCCGTGGTGCCCACCACGCACGGCTTGACCATCGCGATGCCCAGCGCCGGCAGCACCAGAACGAACGCCACCAGGCCGATCAGCGGCACGGCGGCGCGCACCGGCGCCATCCACGAGGCTCCCAGCGAGCCGAGCAGAAAATACGCGCAGCCGAGAATCAGGTAGGCGAGGGAAAGCGCGCGCCGGAATCCGAGCCGGTCCGCGACCGCGCCACCCAGAATCGCCAGGAACCAGACCATGCCCCCAAACAGGCCGGCGAGCGATCCGGTCTGCTCGGTGGGAATGCGCAGCGATTCGTGGAGATAATTGGCGAGGGAGGAGAACGCACCATAATAGGCCAGGCGCTCGAAAATTTCGCTGACGTTCGCCACCCAGAACGCGGGCTCGAACCCGTCGCGAATTTCCCGCAGGCGCTGGCTGAAACTCAAACGTGTCTCCCGTTCGTCCGGCGCAGAGACTGAGGAAGCAGCCGGAACGTGCGCGATTGTAGCGGAAGGCGCCACGCAGCGCCAGAATTCGCGGCGTGCAAGCCGGGTTTGCCGGATACTTATCCTCTCCTTGAAAACCGCCGGAACATCGACACGACCCACACGACGTTGAACACCAGGAACGCGACGATTGCTGACACGATCGGCGCGGTGGGCATCCGGGGCGGGCTCTGGAAATTTGCCCGCATCGCCAATCCCATCGCAAAAACTTCCAGCAGCAGGAATGCGCAGCCATACCAGGCAAAGAACTTTTCAAAATAAGCGAAGGTTTCGGCACGGCGCTCTGGGGCCAGCCAATATTCCTTGTTCGGCAAGTTGAGGCGTTTTTCCGGCGTCGCGGCAATCCTGCGGTGCAGCCAGAATTCGAGGAACAACGCGGGCAGCAGAATGACGCCATAGGTCATCAGGAACTGTGATTTGGTCATCCAGCCGTTAGCGGCGCCGGAAGCGGCAAAGTGCGACGCCATGCGCTCCGGCAGAAGCGGGAAATCATGAACAAACTGCAGCAGCCCCGCGGCAAGTATCGCAAAGAAAAGGAATCTAGGAATTCGCAGATCCGCCATTTTGCCCTCTTCCAACAGGCTACCGGGAGATGTTCCGACCTCACAATAGAACTTGTCCGAAAGCGTAATGGAAAGGATCCGGTTGGCCTTGGAGGATGCCGCACCGATGGGTTGTAAGGGTGCGGGTTTAGAGTCAAGCTCAGCGCAGACGCTGCCCGGTAGGGCAGGACCGCCCTCCTAAAGATGGCTGGAGAACAGCTCGGGGAATTTCAATCACCATTTGGCCTCTGCCCACTGCTTGTGTAATGCTATAGCGCTTCGGAACTCCCATGGTCCATGACCGGGTGTCTCAGGATAATGGGATTCGGCCGGCTGTTTGATGGAATCATCAGGATGAGAATGAATTCGACGGGGCTTGCAGAATGCAGACGCAACAGACGTTCGGAACATTGCCGATGGTGACACTTCGCTCGATCAAGGATGCCATGGAACGCATCCGGGGCTCGATCGTGCTCACTCCCTTCGTGCATTCGGAAAAGTTCTCGCAGCAGACGGGGAACGCCGTTTTCCTGAAGCTGGAAAACCTGCAGATGACGGGGGCGTTCAAGGAGCGAGGCGCGCTAAACAAGATTCTGTTGCTCACCGAGGAGGAACGTCGCCGCGGCGTGATTGCCGCGTCGGCAGGGAACCACGCGCAGGCCGTGGCCTACCACGCTACTAAACGCGGGATCAAGGCGCAGATCTGCATGCCGCTGACCACGCCGCTGGTGAAGGTGTCCGCAACGCGCGGCTACGGCGCGGAGGTGATCCTGGTCGGCGCAAATTACGACGAAGCGTGCGAGGAAGCGCTGCGGCGCTCGAAGCAGCACGGCCTGACGTTCATTCACCCGTTTGACGACGAAGCCGTGATCGCGGGCCAAGGCACGCTGGGCCTGGAAATGCTCGAGCAGCACGGTGACCTCGATGCCCTGGTGATTCCCGTGGGCGGCGGCGGCCTGATTGCAGGTGTGGCCTGCGCGGTGAAGGAGATCAATCCGAAAATCCGGATCATCGGCGTGCAATCCTCGAAACTGCCATCGATGAAGGCGGCGCTGGAAAAAAATGAGCTGGTCACGCTGCCGGCGAATAAAACCATCGCGGACGGTATCGCGGTTCGCGTCGCGGGAACACTGACGTTTCCGCTGGTCCGCAAGTACGTCGACGAAATCGTGACCGTGGACGAAGAAGAAATCGCCAGCGCGATTCTCCAGTTACTCGAAAAAGAAAAAATGCTTGCCGAGGGCGCGGGCGCGGCGGCCACCGCCGCGGTGTTGAACAAGAAGACGCCGAACCACGGGAAGAAACTCGGAGTCCTGGTAAGCGCGGGAAACATCGATGTTTCGCTGCTCTCGCTGATCATCGAGCGCGGGCTGGTGAAGGACGGGCGGCTGGTGCGGCTGCGCATTCACCTGCCGGATCATCCCGGCGCGCTGCAGCGGCTGGCCGGCGTGATCGCCGACCAGAAGGCAAACATCGTGGAGACCAAGTACGATCGCGCGTATTACGGCGTGGTGTTGGGCGACACGGTGATCGACATCACGATGGAAACGCGCGGGCCCGAGCACGTCGCGGACCTGACCGCGGCGCTGGAAGCGGCGGGGTATCCCTTCGAGCGCGTACAATAAGAATTTCCATCGCCGGCCAGCGTTAGGGAGCCGCGACGAGAAAGACTGCCATGACCGCCACAACCTCAGATCCACTTTCTTATTTGCAGGATCAGCTCCGCGAACTCGACGCAAAAGGGCTCCATTTCCGTCTGCGCGTGCTCGATGGCGAGCAGAAACCAGTCGCGCGCTTTGACGGCAAAGAAGTCATCAACCTCAGCTCGAATAATTATCTCGGCCTGACGACGCACAAGACCCTTCGCCGCGCCGCTATCGAAGCGATTCGCACGCACGGCGTGGGAGCCGGAGCGGTGCGCACCATCGCCGGTACCATGGACCTGCACATGGCGCTGGAAGAGCAGATCGCGAAGTTCAAGGGGACCGAGGCGTGCGTGGTCTTTCAGTCCGGGTTCACGGCGAACGCCGGAACCGTCGCGGCCGTTCTGGGGAAAGACGATCTGATCATTTCCGACGAATTGAATCATGCGTCCATCATCGACGGCTGCCGGTTGTCGCGCGCCACGATCAAAGTGTTCAAGCACAAGGACGTCGCCGATTGCGAACGCATCTGCAAGGAAACGGAAAACTGGACCGGCCACAAGCTGCTGATCACCGACGGCGTATTTTCCATGGATGGCGACATTGCTCCGCTGCCCGAACTGTGCGATTTGGCCGAAAAATTCAACTGCATCATGATGGTGGACGACGCGCACTCCTCCGGGGTGCTCGGCCGCAACGGGCGCGGCACGGTGGACCACCTCGGCTGCCACGGCCGCGTGCACATTCAGGTCGGCACGCTCAGCAAGGCCATCGGCGCGATGGGCGGTTACGTCTCCGGATCGCGTTCGCTGATCGATTTTCTGTACCGCCGCGCGCGGCCCTTCCTGTACTCGACGGGGCATCCGCCGTCGGTCATCGCCACGTGCCAGGCCGCGTTCACGCTGCTCGATTCGCCCGGCGGCGAAAAGCTGATCAAGAAACTTTGGGCCAACACGAAATTCTTTCAGCGCCGTTTGCGCAAGCTGGGCTTTTCCACGGGTTCAACCGAGACACCCATCACGCCGATTCACGTGGGCGACGCCGCGAAAGCATTTGATTTCTCGCGCCGCCTGTATGACGCGGGCGTGTACGCGCCTTCGGTTGGCTTTCCGACTGTCGCGGAAGGCAAGGCGCGCTTGCGCGCCATCGTTACCGCCACGCACAAGCGCGCGGATCTGGAGCGCGCCTGCGAAATCATCGCGGAAACCGGGCGCGGCCTGGGCCTGATTTAGCGTTATTTGCTTCGCTTTTGGACTTCTGAATTGCGGAAATTGTGGAAACAATTTTCCTCCGTAGAAATTGCTCGATTGTATAAATCCGACTCAATCCCCGTCCCATTGGCAGGGCGCCTATTTTTATATCCTTCTGAAAATAAAATAGTTGTCCTGTGGAAGATGAATTGCCTCTGTGAGCGCTACGAGCTGATTCGGGAACATTGAGGGAGCCAAACGTGGTATTTGCTCGTAACTCAACCCATAGGAGAGGCAATTCCATGAAGCGTATTCTTTCCATTGTAGCGATCGGATTGCTTGGTGTTTCCGGGGCCGCGGCGCAGACTTCCGCCTCGGCACAGGCGGGCGCATCGGCGCAGGGACAAACCACAGTGCAGGCCGACAAGTCCGGAGCAAAGGCCTCCGGGAGCGGAGCGGGGTCCGCATCGGCTTCCACTAATGCCGGAAAAAACTCGGCGAGCATCGCCAACGGCACAAAAATCGACGCAGCCCTGGTAAAGCCGCTCGATGCGAAGCGGAACAAACCCGGCGATCCGGTGGAAGCGCGCACCACGCAAGACGTGAAACAGGATGGCAAAGTCGTACTGAAAAAGGGCACGCCGCTGATGGGGCACGTCACGCAAGCCCAGGCGCGAGCCGACGGCCAGGCGCAATCGCAATTGGGAGTTGTGTTCGATCGCGCCATCCCGCGCAAGGGCGAGGAAGTGCCGTTTAGCGCCACGATTCAGGCCCTGGCTGTCGCGCAGTCAGCAACCACGGCGGCCGCGGGGGCTGACGACGTGATGTCATCCGGCGGAGCGATGGGCGGAATGTCCGGCGGGGCGCGCAGTGGAGGAGGGTTGGTAGGCGGCGTGGCGTCCACTGCGGGCGCAACCGCAGGCACAGTCGTGAATACGTCCAGCACAGTTTCCTCCGCCACCGGAGGGACTTTGAACACGGTCTCGCGGTCGACAGGCGCAGTCGGCGGGCTGACTTCGGCGGGACAGCTGGCATCCAACAGCAGTGGCGTGTTCGGGCTTCAGGGATTGTCGCTTGATTCGGCGGCTTCCAGCGCGACGCAAGGTTCCATGATCGTTTCCTCCACGAAAAACGTGCATCTGGATAGCGGCACGCAAATGCTGCTCAGCGCTAGCGGCCAGGCCAAGTAATCTCCGTTTTCAATGGAAGCTGCCGCGGCGTCCAATCAGGCGGGGACGCCGCGTCAGTTTCAGGCGTCCTAATCTCCGGTGCCGGGGAGGGGGCGGGTCGAAGGTGGCCGTTGGTACAGGGACTCTTTGCTCAACCCGTACCCTGTTTTTACCTGATCTAAATCACACACTGTGCTAGCTTTAGATTGAGGAAGCAAGGGGAACCCTGCTGTACCGGGCCCGCTGGAAGGCGATTGAGGGATAATGTTTCGTTTTCGTTGGATTTTGACAATTTTCGCACTTTGCCTCTGCGCCATGTTCGCGGGTTGTCGCGCCAACGGCAATCCATTTGGTTCGCAGAACCAATCCGGGAACTCTTCGGTGGTTCTGGCCGTAACCGATACTCCTCCTTCCACCGTGAGCGTTCTTTCGGCCGAGGTGTCGCTGACGGGAGCCACCTTGACTCCCGGAAATGTGTCCATATTTTCCGGCTCGACGACGATTGAGTTGACCCGCCTGCAAACAGACGTCGCCTTTCTGGCCACCACTGCCAATGTTCCCGCGGGTGCTTACACGGGCGTCATCCTGACGTTCGCAAATCCGATGCTCACCATTGAGAATGACACGAATGCCGCGATCGGGGGCTGCGCCGTGGGAGCCATTTGCACCATCGCGCCGACCTCGGTCGCAAATTTGTCGACGACCGCATCGCTGGAAATGTCTCCCATCGCCGCGAACAGCACCGCCGGGCTTTTGCTCGACGTCAATCTGGACAATCTGCTGAGCGCCACGCTGGGCGCCGATTTCAAGAATGGCGTTTCGGTCTCGCCGTTTACACCGGCGGGCGCCGGCGCTCCGCTGGTGGGAGCGGAAGATGTGGTGGGGCAAGTTACATCGCTGGACGCCGCGCATAATTCATTTACGCTTCAAAATGCGATCGGGACGTATTCGCTGGCCGTGGATGGCGCCACGACTTTTTTCCAGGTTCCCGCGAGCACCTGCACGATCACGGGATTCTCCGGCATTCATGTGAATCAGATTCTAAGTGTCGATATCGGGATCCACGCGGATGGAACTCTGGGCGCGCACAATGTGTTGTGCGAGGATAGCGACAACAGCGATGCGGAAGTCGAAGGCATGATCACCAGCACGAATGTGGGGTCGCAGGAATTCAACATGGCGGTCCTTGCCGTGTCCTCGACCGGGACCGGATTGACCATAGGCAATCAGATGACGGTGCAATATTCCGTTGCGCCTCAGACGCCGTTCGACATCGATTTTGCTCATGCGGATACTTTGCAGGTGAGCACCGCCGGATTCATCTTCGCCGCCCCTGTTGACCTGACCGTGGGGCAGCAGGTATCGGTCCGGCGGAACTCCGCCTCGACGTCCAGCCTGATCAAGGCGGACCGGGTGCGGCTGCGATCCACGCGGGTCAGCGCGAATGTGCAATCGGTTGGCGCGCCCAATATCAATCTCGGGAGCATTCCTTCGATCTTTTCCGGGCACGGGGTAACGCAGATCCAAGTGCTGACTTCCCCGCAAACCATCCTAGCCGAGAACAACGCGACTATAGTGTTCACGCAAATTCCGGTTTCCGGCGTTGTTTCCGTGCGCGGGCCGCTGTTTAACGTCAGCGGCACACGCACGTTGGTTGCGACCAAGGTTGTGCTGAAGCCATAACTGGAAAAATCCGCGAACTCCACGTCGAATCCACAAAGACAAAGGGCCGGAACGCGGCAAGCGCGTTCCGGCTCGAATTGTTTCAGGCTGGGATCAGGCGGGCAGTGGAACGTTCTCCACGCGCGACATCCGGTAGAATCCCATCAGCACGGCGCCAGTCCCCCACAGCAGGACTACCAACCAAGTGAGCCCGCCGAGAACGGGAATGAGCCGGGCGACGTGCAGGATCAGCAGGCCTAACGCCATACGGCCAATCACCGCGCCCGTTTGGGTGGACGTTACACCCAGGATTTTGTTTCCCAGCCAGGCGCCGACGAACACTTGCGCCAGATACAGAATCGGCGCGTAGAGCAGCGCGCCGGCCACTCCTGCGGTCACGCCGATAAACAAAAGGAGGACCCCCAGCACAAACACGAAGATTCCCGAAATAAATGCCAGCGCTCCCACCCCGAGCGGCAGACCGATTGCGCCGGTTTCCCGCAAGGTAGATCGGTAGAAACCGGGAAACACCGTGAGCAGCAGGATTCCGGCGAGCAGCGCGGCCCCGTAACCGATGATTTCGTGGATCACCTTTCTGGTCTCCGAGCGCCTGGACCGGCCGACTTCCTGGGTAATTTCCGTTCGAATGGGGCTCGCCAGTTTGGCTCCCGCTGCTACCGATGGCTGCTGGTTGCCCTGAAATGTAGCCGGTCCGTCGATCTCCGCCGTGGAGGCCACATCGAGGGTTAATCCACGAATCCACACTTGCCCGCCGATCAAGCCATCCAGATCGCTTCTTCCGATTCTTCCCATCAAATCGCGCCGGATCTTTCCCTCCAGGTCCGCTTCGCCCGCGAAGGCCAGCATCCCGCCGCCTACATTCCCCATTGGCGTCACCGTGATCGAGTTCGCAAAGGCCGTGACATTTTTTCCAATCGAGCCTTGCAGGGTGGCGTGCTGCGAAAAGACGCGCGCGTTTCCGTCCACGGTTCCGTCAATCAGCGCTTGCCCGGCAAACGCGATGACGTCACCGGTGACGTGACCGGTCACGGTGAGTTCCCGGGTAAAAACAATCAAGTCGCCTTCCACCGTGCCGTCAATTCGCACCGAAGGTCCAGTGGCAATCAAATCGTTGTGGATGGTTTCGCCGGCCGGAACCAGAACGGCCCGTCCGCGGCGTACTTCCGCCGCGCCGGCCTGTGGCGGCAACGCCAGCGCGATCAGCAGCGCCGGCAGCACCAGAGCCACGGCCGCGGGACGACGCAGGCGCCGCCTCACCAGGCCCAGCGCCAGGATCACTACCGCGAGTAAAGCAACAATTTGTAAAATGTCCACGAGATCACCCCATCCTTCCCAGAACGCCCCGCTGAACAGCATCATGCTCATCAGGTTCGTTCCGCCGAATCCCGCATTGTTCAATTGATCGAGCCAGGGACCAATTCCATCGTTCCACACCCAATAGGAGGCCGCGGCAAACGCTGCAAAGGCGAGCGACCACACCCAGGACGGCCAGCCTTGGGTTTGCACGCCAAGCAGCCGCGCCGGAATCGCTTCGTCTTCTTCCGTTAATGCTCCCGATAGAAGTTTCGATTCGCGTTCCAATGCGTGCAACAAATAGCGGCATGGGGCGCATTCGGCGACGTGGGCGGCAAGCTCCCGGGCGCGCGAATCCTCCAGCTGGCCTTCGAGATAAAGCAGGCACGCCATTTCGTCAAAATGAATCACGCCGGGCCTCCCGCGGCGGCATTCGCCGCGCCGCGTCCCTCCAGGATTTCGCGCAACTGGTGGCGCGCGCGCAGCAGGACCACGCCCACAAACGTCCGGCGCACGCCCAGCGTCCCGGCAATTTCGTCGTAGCTCATCTCCGAGTAATAGCGGAGCACCAGCGCCATGCGCGACCGCGCGGGGAGATGATCGAGCGCGCGGCGCACCTGCTGGCTGGTGTGCTTCTCGATCAATTGCTCCAGTTGGCCGGGATCGGGATGCTCCAGCGGCATGTTTTCGACTTCGCCGGTCTCCAGGTCCTGCCGCACCTTTCTGCGCCGCAGCAGGTCCCAGCAGTGATTCGCGGCCACGGTATACAGCCAGGCGCTGAACGGCCGGTTGACATCGTATTGCGAGAGCTTCTGCCGGACTTTGATGAAAATATCCATGGTGGCGTCTTCAGCGTCCTCGCGAGTGGGCATCGCCCGCCGGCAAAATCGAAAAATGGCGGGCGCATGCAGGCGATACAGTTCGCCCCAGGCATCCGCGTTTCCGGACTGCGCCTGGGCGATCCGCTCCCGGAGGCCTGCCTGTTCGGCGGGGTTCATCCCCTCGGGATGTCTCCTCGCATCCATCAATGTGTACGCATCGCTGGGGTGAAATATTTCATGTGTGGACGGTGGCAAAGCGCCCGCCGGACCTGCAACTTGGCCGACATTCAGCCGGTGACTGGCACTTTAGCAAACTGGGGGGCGAGTAGCCATGAGAAGGGGAGCAAATACGATTCTTTCCACACCCGAAGTCCGATGAGACAGGCGGCTGATTTGTGGGGGGAGATTTTTCATTGAAAGTGGGCTCTAACGGCGGGAATTGCTCGCGGATCCCACTCGCGCGATCATTACTATTTGGAAATTAAGCTGGTGACAAACACAAATCTTGTTTCGCAACGTATTAGACTGTAATAAGGGAACAATCATGCTGACCTATCTATTCGGACCGATTCTTGCCACTTTGCCGGCTCCTTGGCGTAGAGCGCTGCCCTGGTTCGCGGAGATTCCATGGGGGAAAGCCGCGGCACTCAGCGGGCTAGCCGAGTTACTTTCCGCGCTGGTGGCACTGATGTATTGGTATTCGTATGCCATGACGGCTTGGGTGGGGAACGCCGTGGCCGTAGGGTTGACCGGCCAAAATGGCCCCGAGGTGTCGCCTCAGGCGATCGGCGGGGTTGCGCTTATGATCTGGGCGACCCACCCACTGACTTGGCTGCTTGGCTTCGCGGGCATCGAGGGATCCTTGCGGTTGTGCGCGGGCGCATTTGCAGGCAGTCCATGCGGCATTCTTCCACTTTACTTAATCGACAAAATTGTAATTGGACCATTCCGGCGCCGGAATCCCGCAATGGCGAACGCGGGAGGCGGCATTCGAAACAATGTCTCGTCTTATGCTGGCGCCATACGCGAAAAGATTACCTTGGCGACTCTCCCCGAAGTTCCCGACGAGATCCGAACCAGGAACACCGCATCCGCCGAAATCCTGGAAATTTTTGGCAGCCGGAGAAAACCTGGTTGGACTCCGCCGCGTGTTGTGCGCTACCTCGACAGCTATTATTCCCTTGAGGAGGAATCCAGCGGATCCGGATCACGCCCGTTCCGTTACCGGCTACGCAGATTGCCCACGGGGGTACCCGGGCGCACGGTCCTCCTCTATGCGCCCGCGGATGCGGTGATCCGCAACGCCAGTTAAGTCTTCATTTCCTTCGGGGAAACTATGGCCTGGGTCCGGGCATAGGCCCATCCGTTTGACCCATTGTGGCTCGAATGGTTTTCAAACGTTGCTCCACCTTCGCCGCTTCTTCCGCCCGCCCGAGTTTCCGGAGCACTTGCGCCTCGCTGGTGAGGGTTTGGGCCAAGACTGGACTATCCGCCCCGAATTGTTTTTCCAGCACGCTGAGCAGTTGGCGGTGGCACGGTTCGGCTTTTTCGGGTTTTCCCCATTTGTCGTAGAGGTTGCACAAGGACGACAAAATTGGGTTCATGTCGATTCCGTCTTTTCCGAACAGGGCTTCGTCAATGCGCACGGCTCGCAATAGATAGGGTTCCGCTTGATCGTAATTCTCCTGCAGGAAAGGCACCATCGCCACGGAAAGGAGACTTTTCGCAACCTGGTCGCTATTTTCTCCGAAAGTTTTCTCATTCACCTGCACAGCGCGCGTAAAGAAGTCCAGGGCGGTCGGGTAATCCTTTTGCCAGAGCGCATTGCCTCCCAGGGCCTGGAGCGGCAAAGTCATCATGGGCGATTCCGGCCCCCCAAGCTCCTCTGTAATCTTTAATTGCCTTTGGTAGATGGCCTGTGCGCGAACGAAATCACGTTTGGAAGCATACAGATTCCCAAGATTCCAGAGGGAAGTGGCCAGCCGGATATCGTGAGGCTGAAGTTTATCGGCAAGTTCCACCGCATCCTTATAGTGTTTCTCCGCTTCGTCAAAACGCCTTTCCGAATTCGCTTGGACGCCGGCCTGCATGGCCGCGTCCAGCTTGTCGGAAATTTGGGGGCTCACTTTTTCCGAGTGGAGGTCCGCCTTCAGTTGCGCGGCCGCGGCGGAATTCCCCGAGGTTTTCATCGAGGCAATATGCTGATTGAGGCGAACTTTGGCCGCGTTGTATTGAGATTGAATCTGGGGGCTCTGGTCGATCCTCGCCGCCTGCTGGTATTGATCGAGAGCCGCGGGCCAGTCTTCGCTTTTTTCGAGCGCGGCGGCAAATTCGAGCCTCACCCGGGCTTGCCGGGGGTCGATCGAAACGGCTTGCTTGAATTCCGCGATCGCCGCCGGAATATCACCCGAGCCCGCCAGCGCTTGGCCAAGCAATTCGTGCACGTTGAAATCGCTTGGCGTCCGATTCTCGGCGCGTTTTAATTCCCGCACCGCATTTGGGAAATCTTGCTTCGATATCAGGACTCTCCCCGCGCCCAAATAGGCGTCCGTTCCGGACCCTTCCAGGGTTTCCGCAATGCGATATTCCCGCAACGCCGCATCGTAATCCTTCTGCTGTTCTCGAATGCCGCCCAGGCCTTCGTGCCCGTAAGCGCTGGAAGGGTCCAGCGATATCGCTTTTCGATACTCCTGCTCGGCTCCCTGAAAGTCCTGCATTCCGTAGAGCGCCCTGCCCATGCAAAAATGGCATATTGCCGCATCCGGCCAGAGCGCTTCCAATTCGCGAAATTCCCTGACCGCCTCGCCGTTCATACCATGCGCCATCAGGGCGCTGCCCAGGTTCTGCCGAGCCTGGAACATTTTCGGATTCAAGCGCTTGGCCTCTCGGTATTCGCGGATGGCGGAATCCAGATCTCTATTGTCACCGTACGCAACGCCGAGGTTGTAGTGCACGTCTGCGTCATCCGGTTCGATGGCCAGGGATTTCTTGTATTCCACAATAGCCCGGTCGTATCTCCCCTCATTCTCGAATAGGATGCCCAGATCTTCGCGGACAGCGGCATAGTCCGGTTTCGTCCTTAGCGCTTCCTCGTATTCGTGTTCGGAGGCGTCAAATTTTCGTATTTCCTGAAAAGCCAAACCTGCGTTTTTGTGAGCCTCCGCGTTGTCGGGGTAACTCGCCAGCGCCGATCTTGCTTCGCCGAGTGCGCTTTCCTGGTCTCCCAGACGGTACAGAATGTAACTTAGCTTCGTGTGAGCCTCGGTAAACTCTGGGTCCTGGCGCAAGACTTCCGCGTAAATCGCTGCCGCTTCTTGCCAGTTCTCTTGCCGGCGAAGCACCTCCCCCATCACAAATCCCGTTTCCGGCCCGCCACCGTTTTGCAGGGAGCTTGTCAATTCCTGGGTTGCCTTCGCGAAATCCTTTTCCCGAAGGAGTATCCCAGCCGCTGAAAGGTGCCCGAGCAACTGAGCCTGCGCATTATTTCCCGCCGCAGGGGAGGCATCGCCGGTCTTCGCCGTTTGCAGTGCCGCCAGAACTCGAGCGTCGCCGCCCGCGTCTGTCACCAGCGACCGAAAGGCATCGCTTGGGCGGAAGGACAATCCGCGCGTTGCTACCTCATGAACGATGTTTTCGTTGAGGGCGTTCCCCGCAACCAGCGCTATTAGCTCGCGGTCCGTAAGAGGTTCGCTTTTGGTTTGAGCCTGAGCGTGTGGCAATTGCAAGCCAAGTATGAAAATGGCGATCAGCAGCGGGCCTATGAATCTTCGCATGGTTCCTCCACAAGTACGGTCATTCCCATGCTAATAGGAGTCCGAGTGGCGCAATGAAGGAAACGCCGGTGTGCCTGCGAAGGTGATACCTGTACTTCAGTACAGGTGGTGGAGAAAGCCGCTGCATTACTGGTCACGCATCGCATCGGAAGGGAAATGTTCGATACCCCGGACCCACTGCCTTTTCCAAATCGAACTTCAGAATGCGGATGAAAGAATCGTTCCGCGGATTATTCGAGCAGTGATATCATCCGCCCGATAGCAACGACAATCTATGGAAGCTATGGGCGATTGGCTCTTTTCGAGCTGAGACAGCATGCAATGCCTGCTATGCCGCTGATTGAGGGCGGCACTCTTGGGATAGGAGAACATATGTCACGTCGAGACATTGCGTTTCCGGGGTGGATGAAAGTATTGGTTGTCGGATGGGCGCTTATCGGACTCGCAATCATTCCAGCTGCCGCTCAATCGCAGCCTGAAAGCAAGAACATGGACCTGGTTGGCTACAGCGATTTGCAGGGGCGCAGCGCTTACCAGCCGACGATCCACAAGCAGGGCAATCGCTGGATCGCGTACATCGGCCACCACGGCGGTTCGGCGATGAATCCGCTGACCGGCAAAATGGAGGACAACGGCACATCCATCGTGGACGTCACCGATCCGAAGAGTCCCAAATATCTGGCGCATATTCCGGGTGACCCGCGCGTTCCCGGGCCCGGAGAAACCGGCGGCGCGCAGATGACGCGCGTGTGCGACGGAGCGGATCTACCGCACGGGAACAAGAACAAATTCTATTTGCTGCGCACCCGCGGCACCGACTCCCACGAAATGTGGGACGTCACCGATCCGGCCAAACCCAGCCGGCTCACCGTTATTCTGAGCGGGCTCGTCGATACGCATAAGAGCTGGTGGGAATGCGACAGCGGAATTGCGTTCCTCGTCTCCGGCAAGCCCGGATGGCGCGCCAAGCGGATGATGCAGGTCTACGACCTAAGTGATCCCAGCGAACCCATTTTCATCCGCGACTTCGGCCTGCCCGGGCAGGAGCCGGGCTCAACGGGCTTTCAGCCCGTGGACATGCACGGAGCCATTTCCACCGGCGTCAAGGGCAACCGCATTTATGCAGGGTATGGCACTTCTCACGGAGGCGTCTTCGAGATCCTGGACCGCGACAAACTGCTCAAAGGCCCCAAGGATCCCACCGAAGCGAACCTCAACTACCCGGTCATCGCCAGATTCGATATGCCGGATGAAGCAGGCTCGCATACCACCTACCCGCTCATCGGGGTGGAAGTGCCGGAATTTGCTAAGAATGGAGCCCAAGGAAAAAAGAATTTCCTGATTACCGTAGGCGAGACCGTGGATAACGAATGCCGCGCGTCCCGCCAGATGATGCGCATCTTCGACATCACCGAGGAGTCCCATCCGGTCGGCGTTTCCACATGGACGGTCCCCGAAGCGAGCGGCAATTTCTGCAGCCGCGGGGGACGGTTCGGCACGCACTCCACCAACGAAAGCATGTCCCCGATCTATTACAAGCGGATCATATTCGTGGCGCATTTTAACGCCGGCGTGCGCGCCATTGACATTCGCGATCCGTTTCACCCCACCGAAGTCGGCTACTATATTCCCGCCGTGACCCCTTTGACCGACAAGCGCTGCGTGGGCACTGGCGACGCCCAGAAATGCAAAATCGCCATCCAGACCAACAATGTGGAAGTGGACGACCGCGGTTACATTTACATCGTGGACCGCGCCAATACGGGGATGCACATTTTGCAATTGACCGGCGACGCCAGGAAGGTCGCGAACTTGCCGTGACGATAGATGGACGACTACGAATTCCGGACATACCTAAGCTTTCCATTTTATGGATTGGAATTGTTCTTGCCGTCCCTTCCCTAGGACACGCTCAGCAATCCGCGCAAAAAAGCGCGCGGCCGGCCGCCGCGAAGCCCAAAACCGGATCCCCTGAACACGACTTGACCGGTGTTTGGGACACGCAGAATCCTCGCGGATTCCAGCCCAACACGGCCGCGTTTCCCGGAGAGGTTCCTCCCCTCACGCCCTGGGGGCAGGAACAATTTGAAGCCACGCGCCCTGCTTACGGCCCGCGCGCGGTACCCGATTCGACCGATCCAGTGAATCCGACCAAGCTGGGGGCGCACGGATGTTTTCCGCCGGGCATACCGCGCATTTATCTGCATCCGGTTCCCATGGAATTTTTTCAAATCCCGGGACGCGTGTTCATGCGCTTCGAGTTCGATCACCTGTTGCGCGAAATCTGGACGGACGGGCGCGGCCATCCGAGCGATTGGAACCCGACGTATATGGGCCACTCGATCGGCAAGTGGGAGGGCGACACGTTCGTGGTGGACACGATCGGCTTCAATGATAAGACCTGGCTGGACCGCCTAGGCCACCGCCACAGCGAGGATTTGCACGTCGTCGAGCGGTTTCGCCGCGTGGACCACGACACGCTGCAGGACGACATCACCATGGAAGACCCAAAAACGTTCACCAAACCGTGGAAGACTCAAGTCATCTTCGCATTGCGCCCCGATTGGGAAATTCTGGAGCACGCATGCGCCGACAACGCGAATTTCGACGAGAATCTGCAGATGCAGGGCCAAGGGAAGTAGAGCGCGCGTATCATCGGATGATTTGGCTGGAAATAATATCGGGAATTCAAAAGCTCAACACAGAGGACACAGAGGATCTCAGAGAAACCGGCCGCTGCGTATTTACCTCCCCCGTTTGGCCCCAACGCCTCAGGCCTCTCTGCGGGTTTTCTCAGTGTTCTCTGTGGTAAGGTTTTCTTTGCGGTGGAATGTGCGTCAGGAGGCAGCTTGAAACGAATCTTGCTTCGTACCGCGAATGTGGCCCTGCTCCTGGTTTTCTATCAGGGGGCGGTTTCCGCACATCACGGCACTGCCGCGTATGACATGGAGAAGTCGCTGACACTCAAGGGCGTGGTCACGAGCTACGAGTTCATCAATCCGCACGCCGAAATTCGCGTGGCCGTAACCGACGATAATGGCCACACCGTGAACTGGCTGGCCGAAACCAATAACCCCAACCGCCTGGCGCGGCGCGGGTGGGGCCGCAACACACTGAAGCCGGGCGACACCATCACCATCATCGGCAATCCGGTGAAGAGTGGCGCTCCCGATCTGCGTCTCACGAAGGTCATTCTGGCCAACGGCACCGAATTGGATCCGCTCTAGCTAAGTTGGGCGTCCTGTGGCAAGCTGAGGACATGGGAAACAAAGACGCACGAGGCCGTGAAAAAAAGAAACCGAAGAAGAAAGAACCTACACGAGCAGAGCTCAGCAGGCCTGCCCCGCGAATTGTAAGAGAAGCTCCTAAATCTTAACGGGTGGATCTTGAGTGGCGCGGGCTTCAGTCTGCGCGACCTTGATGTCATACGTGTACAAATCAACCCGCGCAGGCTGAAGTCTACGCTACTTTCCCGTCCATTTCGGCGGGCGCTTGTTCAGGAATGCGTCCATGCCTTCCCGAAAATCACCACTCTGGTAGCACATCAAGACGAGGTCGCGGTCTTCCCCGGGAATCATTCTTTCCTTGATGCGGCGCAGGGCTTCCTTGGTGGCGCGCAGAGTGAGCGGGGCGTGAGAGGCTACGGTCCTCGCCAGTTCGTCCGCGCGGCGCTGCAAACTCTCGTAATCCGGCAGGATTTCGCCGAGCAGTCCGATCCTGCCCGCCTCTTCGGCATCGATCAGCCGCGCTGTGAAGATGATGTCTTTCACGCGCGCAGGTCCCAGCAGCGATACCATTCGCACGTAATTCGCGATCGAAAGGCAATTACCCAGTGTGCGGCTGATGGGCACGCCGAAACGCGCGTCGGCCGTGCCAATGCGAAGATCGCAG
This sequence comes from Terriglobia bacterium, assembly GCA_020073485.1. Classification (GTDB taxonomy): domain Bacteria; phylum Acidobacteriota; class Terriglobia; order Acidiferrales; family UBA7541; genus Palsa-360. Next base: position 45,516 of record JAIQFB010000006.1, read on the forward strand.
CAACCCGCGATCGTGAATCCCCCGCCGGTGCACGCTCCGCCGATCGCGGCGATCGTGGGGACGCGGCAACTTTCCAGCGCGCTCACCGTGCGTTCGATGCGCGCTTCATACCCCATTACGTCTTCGCCCGTCGAAAACGCCCGGAACTGCGAAATGTCCGTGCCCGCGGCGAATGCCTTTCCTCCCGCTCCGGTCAGCACCAGCGCCTTTATTGAGGAATCATTTTGCGCTTGTTCGCAGATCTCCCGAAGCCGCTCGTACATGGCAAAGGTGAACGAATTGCGGGCCTGCGGGCGGTTGAAGGTGATGCGCCCGATACCGTCTTGAATCTCGTACAAAAGTTCTTCGCTCATCGGGTGTTTGCCTTTTCCGTGCCGGGAATTTTCACAGCGCCTTGCGCCGCCATCTCGTCGGCCTCGGCGTCGGAGAAGCCGTGCTCGCGGAGCACCTCGCGCGTGTGCTGGCCGAGCACCGGCGCCGCGCGCCGCACCGAGCCAGGCGTTTCTGAAAATTTAATGGGCAGTCCCAGCGACGGCACGCGGCCTGCCACCGGATGCGTGGTCTCGACGATCATTTCCCTCGCCAGAGCCTGCGGATCGCGGTGCATCTGCGCGATATCCAGCACAGGTCCTGCGGGCACGCCCGCATCTTCCAGGAGGCGCAGCCACTCGGCCGATGTGCGAACTTTAAACAGCGGCGTCAGTGCAGCCTGCAGAGCCGGCAGGTTGCGCATCCGGTCGGCGTTGGTGGCAAAGCGCGGATCGTCACTTAATTTCGGTCCGGATTCAGGCGCGCCGAGCACCTCAATGAGCCGCTGCCAATTCCCTTGATTTGCCGCGCCCACGGTGATCCAGCCGTCGGCAGTGGGAAAAGCCTGATAAGGCGCGTTCAGCGGATGCGCCGTCCCCATCGGTCCCGGCGCGATGCCCGTGGCAAAGCAAATGGCCGATTGCCAGTAGGTGTGGACGATTCCCGCCTCGAACAGGGAGGTATCCACCATTTGCCCAAGGCCGGTGGACGCGCGCGAATGCAACGCGGCCAGCAAGCCCACGCACGCGAGAATTCCCGCGGTGATATCGGTAACGGGCGCGCCCGACTTCACCGGCGGGCGGCCCGGACCTTCTCCCGTGATGCTCATGAGTCCGCTCATGCCCTGCGTGACCAGATCAAATCCCCCGCGATCGGCGTAGGGGCCGGTGCGTCCAAATCCGGAAATCGAACAATAGATGAGTCTGGGGTTCAGCGCGTGCAGCGCGTCATAGCCGAAGCCCATGCGCTCCATCGTGCCGCGGCGGTAATTTTCGATCAACACGTCGGCGTCCTCTAGCAGGCGCGAGAGAACTTTGCGCCCCGCCTCCGTCTTCAAGTCCAGGGCGATGCCGCGCTTGTTGCGGTTCATGATGAGGAACGCGGCGGATTCCTCGGAAACGGTCGGCGGGACCATGCGGCGTGAGTCGTCACCGCCCGGCAATTTTTCCACTTTGATGACGTCGGCGCCCATGTCGGCCAGCAGCATCGAGCAAGTCGGCCCGGCCATCACGTGCGACAGGTCGATTACTTTCAATCCGGCCAGCGGCCCTTGTGTTTTCTGCTCCTCGACGTTTGCCATGCCTGACCTTTCCTGGTTTTTCCTTCCAGCAATACTATCCTCCCGCGCTGCGAAGGCCAAGGCCTGGTCAGTCGTCACCGATAAACTCACCGTTGAATTTATTTGCGCTGGTCGATGCGCACGAGGTAGCTCACCAATGCCATCGAGGAATTTTCCATTTCCACGTCAAAATTTTCGACCTTGCTGGTGAAATAGTTGTAGCACCACACGGCGGGCACGGCCACAAGCAGGCCAAGAGCCGTCGTCACCAACGCTTCGGAAATTCCCGAGGCGACGCTCGTGATTCCCGCTCCGCGCGTGGGGCCCGAGGCGCGGAATGCGTTCATGATGCCTACCACAGTGCCGAACAGGCCCACGAACGGAGCCGTTGAACCGATCGTTGCCAGGCCGCTCAAGCCACGCTTCAGTTCTGCGTGAATCGTGGCGATGGAGCGATCCAGGCCCCGCTCGGCTGCGTCGATGAGTTCGGCGCGCGAAGCGTGCGCTGGAGCCGACTGGAATTCCGCAAGCCCGGTGGCCACCATCGCGGCGATATGGCTCTTGCGATTTCGCTCGGCGACCGAAATCGCTTCGTCGAGTTTCCGATTCTCGAGCACGGGGGTGACCTGCTGCACGAACAGCACCGATTGATGCCGCGCCGCGCGGTAGCGCAAGCCCCGCTCCGCCGCCACGCAAAGTGAAACCACGGACATCAGGAGCAGCATGATGACTACGCCCTTGGCCGTCCAGCTCATCGCATGCAGCATCCCCGTCAGGTTCCAGTCCATAGAAACCTCCTCATGGCGCCGAAAATCTTTTCACTGTGCTTATAGACACCGGGGCGCCGAATTTGTGCCTCATGGGTTAGAGAAGTTTGGCCGATGGACTGCTTGAAATGACGAAGACCGCGATGGTGGTTTCGAAGCTTCTGTTTTGGCGTCCAGTAGGATACAGTAGAAGCTCCCGAGCCTCTCATTTAAGGTTCGTAGTGTCCCCAAAGACAGAAAAAGAGCACGGGCCCTATTTGGAGCCCGCAGAAAAAATGACTGAAAAGCTTCCATCGGTAGTAATCGTCGGCCGCCCCAATGTGGGCAAATCGACTATTTTTAACCGGCTGACCGGCACGCGGCGCTCGATTGTTACCGACGAGCCGGGGATCACGCGCGACCGCATCTATGGCACGGCGACCTGGCAGGGGCGCACGTTTGAGGTGGTCGACACCGGCGGGATCGTGCCGGACGACAAGGCTGCGATCCCGCGCGAGATTCTGAGGCAGGCGCAGATGGCCATTGAGAATGCGTCGCAGCTTCTGCTGGTCGTGGACGCTCGTGCGGGGTTAATGCCGCTGGACATGGAATTGGCGCAATTGCTGCGTCGCACGGGAAAGCCTCTGGCGATTCTGGCGAATAAAATCGATACACAGATGCAGGAATCGCTCGCGGCGCCGTTTTACGAGCTTTCCAAGGAAGTTTATCCGGTTTCGGCGGAACACGGCTACGGATTCGATGAATTGCTCGAGGCCATTACGGCTCCAGGCAGGCTGCAAACTCAACCCGATTCGTCCGATGTAGAGGAAGAGTCCGAATCTTCTTCTGGCGGGCTCCACGCAGTGCCCCAACCCGTTGACGCCGCAGGCGCTTCGCAAGAAGAACTCGAAACCAAGAACGAAATCGCGACACAGATCAACGTGGCCATCATCGGGCGGCCCAACGTCGGAAAGTCGACTATGCTCAATCGCCTCGCGGGCGAGGAGCGCTCGATCGTTTCGGACATACCGGGAACGACGCGCGACGCCGTGGATACCATCGTGAATCGCGGCGAACGCACCTACCGTTTCGTGGATACGGCCGGGATTCGCCGCAAGGGCAAGACGAAACTGATTGCCGAAAAATTGAGCGTGGTCATGGCGCGGCGGCATCTGGAACAGGCGGACGTCGCGCTGTTGATCGTGGACGCGAGTCTGGGCGTGACGGCGAGCGACGCCAACATCGCCGGTTACGCGGAACAGTCCGGCTGCTCGGTGATCATCGTCATGAACAAGTGGGACCTGGCGCTGGAAGCCGCGGCGGAAAAGGCAGCGCGCGAATTGAAAAGCCAGGAAACCAAGCCGCACGTCGTCGAGTTTTCCTATGGGCGGGCTGCAAGTACAGCCCGCACCCGCAGCCGCAAGCACACCTCGGTGGTGCGCAAAAAAGCGTTTACCGGGAAAGTGAATCCCGCGCAGCTGGTCGAGGACTACGAAGCGATTGTGCGCACGCGCTTCAAATTTCTCGACTACGCCCCGATTGTTTTTCTTTCGGCGAAGACCGGCGAGCGCACCGAAAAATTATTCGACCTGATCAACCGCGTGGCCGACGCGCGCCGCCGGCGCATCTCGACCGGCGAGTTGAACCGCTGGCTCGCGGCGGTGGATTTGGACCGCGGCACGTCACCGGCCGCGCGCAAGGTGAAGATCTACTACGTCACGCAGGCGGGGGCATCGCCGCCGACGTTCATCCTGTTCACCAATCAATCCAAGCGGTTGCATTTCAGCTACGAGCGCTTCCTCGAAAACCAGTTGCGCAGGACGTTCGATTTCCTCGGCGCGCCGATCCGCTTTCTGCAGCGGATGAAGGAAAAGCGCGATCGTGAGCGAAGCCGCGCGCCGGTTCCGGGCCGGCCCTATAAAGGGCGCAAAACGCGTGACCGAAAGCCGACTTGAATTGGGGCGATCAAGCCCACAGTAAGTAGGACAGGTTTCAGCCTGTCGGATTTGATGATCGGCGAGGAAAATCAAAACCAGACAGGCTGAAGCCTGTCCTACGTAGCCGTTGACACACGCTAGAATCGGTTTAGGATACGGGTGTTGATCCGCCAGGGCGGCGAGCCCGCCGACGAAAACGATGGAAGGTAACCTGCAATCCGAGACATCCATGCCGGATAAGAATCTATTCCGGATCGGCGAGGTCAGCCGCCTGACCTCGACCAAGCCGTTCGTCCTGCGTTTCTGGGAGACCGAATTTCCGATGCTCCAGCCGGTCAAGAGCCCCAAGGGCCACCGGCTCTACCGCCGCGAGGATATTGAGACCGTATTTGTCATCAAGCGTCTGCTATACGACGAAGGATTTACGATTGCCGGAGCGCGGCGCCACCTGAGCGATCAGGGCGGGGAGCCGAACGAATCGGCCATCACAGGCGCAAATGGCCATGCGGCAACCGCGGAGACCGAGCCGCAGGCCGTAGCGACGCAGATGGCCACGCTGAACCGCAAGACGCTCCTGGACCTGCGCGATTCGCTTCGCTCATTGTTGACGGCTCTGGAATCCGAGTGATACGCTGAAGGCCTGTTTTTCCGATGCTGTTGGTCGTCCGCCGAAGCGGACGGGCTACAACAACTTCGTACGAAACAGTCGGGACGTAGCGCAGCCTGGTAGCGCGCACGCTTGGGGTGCGTGAGGTCGCTGGTTCAAATCCAGTCGTCCCGACCATTTTCCTCTATACCCTTGGGGTTGATTCGCTTTCCGCACTTGCAAGCGATTTAGGAAACCACCCACTCCGTCCATCTTGTTGGATTTCCGCCGTTGCTGCTACAGTATTCGGGTAGGGTGGGACGGAGCCAACGCGGCCTTCAGAACCTTCAGAGGTGGCCAGCGAGCGTTTCAAGTAAGCGCGGATCGCGCTGTTCCCGCATCTAAACTAGGGTTATGGCACACATTCTCATCACCAACGATGACGGTATCCAAGCAGAAGGCCTGCGCGCGCTGGTCCAAGCGGTCGAAGGCCTGGGCACGATCAGCGTGGTCGCGCCGAGCCATGAGCGAAGCGCCGCGGCGCAGTCACTGACCCTGCGGCAACCGATCTTCTGGGAGCAGGTGGCCGAGCGGGAGTGGGCGGTCGAAGGCACGCCGGCGGATTCTGTGATTCTGGCGCTCAATAAGTTGCTGCCGAACCGGCCGGACCTGGTGATTTCCGGGGTCAACCGAGGCGGGAACCTTGGCGAAAACGTGTTTTATTCCGGCACTGTGGGCGCGGCCATGGAGGCGGCGATCAACCACATCCCAGCTATCGCCGTATCGGTGGCGCACAAGGGCCGGGGCTTCCGGTTCGAGCATGCCGCGAAATTCGCACGGGATCTGGCGCAACTGGTGCTGGCCGAGGGTATGCCGCAGGGCGTCCTGCTGAACGTGAACGTGCCGCTGGTCTGGAATGGCGGCGTGCGCTTCACGCGCCAGTCCAAGAAGGTTACGCGCAATATCCTGCAAGAGGGTACCGACCCGCGCGGGCGCGGCTATTTCTGGCTGCTCGAACAGGAACACATCGAAGGGCTGGATCCTGCAAGCGATTACGCCGCGATTTTCGACGGCGCCGCATCGATCACTCCGTTGCAGCTCGACCGCACGCACGAGACATCGCTCAATCACCTGTCGCATTGGGCCGCCAAGCTGGACACGAGCGTGGAGGCCGACGAGCCTATTGCCGTGACGCGCCCCGGCCAGAAGTAGCTGCGATCCGGAAGTTCCTCCCGCAGGCAAGAACCCGAATTTCACGGAAATTTTACGCGAACCACTCGCAACTCTCACGCCTGGCAATGGATGATCGCTGTGCGACCCGGGGGCCTGCTGTGCCGGACTGGATCCCTCTAAAGATAATCTGCATTTTGACGATGTAGCCGTTTGCGGAGCTTCCCGCACTAGAGTAGCCAGCGAACCGACTTCGCCGAACATGTCCCGCTAAGGAAAAAAGATGAAACCCAGGATTTTGGTGGTGGACGATGACCTGTTTTTCCGGCAGATGCTCAAACAATGGCTGGAGAAGGAAGGTTACGAGTCGGTCCTCGCCGAGAGCCTGGAAGAGGGCTTCATGGGTATTGCCACGGAACCCTTGCCGGATGCCGTCCTGCTGGATATTCATCTTGGGGAGAAGAGCGGCCTGACTCTGGTCCACTGGGCGCGCAAGCAGAGGCACCTGGCGCACCTGCCCATTGTGGCGTTGACCGGCGATGACACGCTGAAGGATCGAAAACGTTCGCACGATGCGGGGTGCGATGCGCACTTCACTAAGCCTATTGATTTCCACGCATTGCGGAAATACCTCGTTTCCCTGGGCGTCTTTTCCACCACCTAGTCCGGGAACTCACGCTTTCCGCAACATTTTTTATCTGCCGAACTTACTCAAATTTTTCTTCTAGCCCGGGAAGCCCCGAAGGCTTCATCATTCCTACGTGAAGCGCCCCGCCGATAGCTATGTGTCCGGCTTTTCGTCCACCGTCGATTTCGGCCGCGAACTATGCGGCAATCTCGCGGAGGCGGAATCACGCGAGTGGCTGGTGACTAACGGCATTGGGGGATATGCATTCGGGACGGTCGCGGGGCTCGAGACGCGGTGCTACCACGGGCTGCTGATCGCCTCGCTGAAGCCGCCGCTTGGCCGTACGCTGATGCTGGCCAAGCTGGACGAGACGGCGACCTACGGCGGCGAGCAATTCCAACTTGCCACCAACCGGTGGGTGGGCGGAGAGGTGGCTCCCGAAGGCTATCGCCTGATCGAGCGGTTCCATCTGGAAGGCGCGACCCCGGTGTGGACGTTTGCACTCGCCGATGCGCTGCTGGAAAAACGAGTTTTCATGCAGGCGGGCGCAAACACCACGTATGTCCTTTTCCGCCTCGTGCGCGCCAGCGCCCCGATCAATCTTTCGGTCAAAGCTCTCGTGGATTACGGCGCCGAGCACTGCGCGACAACCGAGGGAGATTTCCCGATTGAAAGTACGAGTGTGGAACGCGGATTGCGCGTCGTGGCATTTGATGGCGCTGTGCCGTTCTATGTCTTGAGCGGCAGCGGCACAGCCCGGCCGGCCGGCGAGTGGTATCGCAATTTTGACCTTCCGGCCGAGCGGGCGCGCGGGCTTCGCGATCACACCGATCATTTCCTCGCGGGAGAATACACCGCGACTCTGGCCCCAGGGGAAACGCTAACGATCGTCGCCAGCACGGACGCCTCGCCTTCACTGGACGGCGAAGCCGCGTACGCGGAGCGGCAGAAACTGGCGCGCGCGCTGCTGGAAGTTTTCAGGCAAGGGAACAGCAGTGCAGCCCGCCCCGCTCCTCCGGCCATCGAACAGTTGGTGCTTGCCGCCGATCAATTCATCGCCGCGCGTCCGCTGAAAGATATTCCTGAGGCGCAAACGATCCTGGCGGGGTATCCGTGGTTTGGCGATTGGGGGCGCGACACGATGATCGCGCTTCCCGGGCTTTGCCTGGCAACCGGGCGCGCCGCAGTGGCGCGGAATATTTTGCGGACGTTCTCGCGCTTCGTGAGCGAGGGCATGCTGCCGAATAATTTTCCGAGCAGCGGCGAGGCGCCCGCCTACAACACGGCCGACGCAACACTCTGGTATTTTCTGGCCATCCGCGCATATTTCGAGGCCACAAACGATACGGCGCTGCTGGGCGAACTGTTTCCCGTGCTGGACGCCATCGTGGACGCGCATGTTCGCGGAACCCGCTACAAAATTCACGTCGATGCAGCCGACGGGCTTCTATACGCCGGAGAGTCCGGCGCGGCGCTGACGTGGATGGACGCGAAGGTTGAAGGCCGCCCTGTGACGCCGCGCATCGGCAAGCCGGTGGAGATCAACGCGTTGTGGTTCAACGCCGCTTGGTCCATGACCCTATTCGCGCGCGCCCTCGGGCGTGCCTCGGACCGGTATGAAAATCTTGCTATGCGCGCCCGAGCCGGTTTCGATCGCTTTTGGAATCCCGCCAAAGGATTCTGTTTCGATGTAATTGATGGTCCGTGGGGTACGCAGGACAGCAACGCAGCGTTGCGCCCCAATCAGATTTTTGCGGTTTCTCTGCCTGAGTCCCCCTTGCCGGTTGAGCAGCAGCGGGCCGTGGTCGATGTGTGCGCGCGCGAGCTTCTCACCTCATTTGGCATGCGCAGCCTGGGCCGGAAAGAGCCGGGGTATCAAGGCCGCTACGCAGGGGGCGTGGAACAACGCGATGCGGCCTACCATCAGGGCACGGTGTGGGGCTGGCTGCTGGGTCCGTTTGCGCTTGCCCACATGCGTGTCTACCGGGATGCCGAGACAGCAATGTCCTTCCTCGAACCGTTGTCTCGCCACATTACAGCAGCCGGGCTGGGCACAGCCGGCGAGATATTCGATGGCGATGAGCCGTTTGCGCCCAACGGATGTATCGCGCAAGCCTGGACCGTGGGTGAGACGCTGCGCGCGTGGCGGCAGCTGAATGTCAAAATTTGATGATGGGAAGCGGTGTAGGGTTTAGTAGCACAGTCAAAAGTGGCTGTGCTACCGGAGCCGAAACGGCATACCATACGCGGTATCTACCGCCGGAATCTGCCAAATCGCGGACCGAATCCATAGACGCCGTAGAAACCGAAGCCCAATGGGCCCGGATAAAATGCATACGGGTAAGCGTAGGGGTAACCGTAGTAGTAAGGAGGCGGCGGATATCCGGGTCCGCCTGGGCCCTCCCTATGTTGCGGGCGGGAGTAGGGCGCGCGCGAATTGAAATCTTCCTGCGTTACCGGCAAGAATGCAAATTGGCTGCGCTCCGTGTTGATCGTTACCGGCGCCTGTAAGCGGAACGTTAGGATAGTTTCCGGAGCAATGACCGTAGGTTTTCCGCGCGTTGCCAGCACGCCGATCAGGCCCGCGGCCGCGCCAACACCTGCGCCAATGGCCGCGCCGGTGCCGCCTTCCGCCACGGCCCCAATGGCCGCGCCGACTCCGGTCGTTGTTCCCACGATGGCGGCGTCCTGTCCGTGCGATGTGCCTGCCGTGGTTTGCAGCATTTGGGTTTGCAGAGGCACTTGCTGGCCATCGACCAGTGTTAGTTCGCCAAGCTGCACGCCCAGTTGGGAGGTTCCACTCGAGCGCCCCGCTTTCTTGGCCAAGACAACCGTGCCAGTTTCGGCCTGTCCGCGGCGCGCGACCACCCAGCCATCCACTACCAACGGCTGGTCCAGAACGGCGCTGAAGATGTCTCCAGGCGTGTTGCGGTCGCTGGACAGCCAATCGTCCGAGCGCACTCGAATAATCGTGCCTGCCGGCAATGTCAGTGTTGCCGGGGGCAATGCCTGATTGGGTGCCGGCTGGTTGGTCAGCGCCTGATCCTGAGGATTTTGCTGCTCGATGTTCGCCTGAATTTCGCTAGGCTGATTCTGCTGGGCGGGTAAGGACACGGCGCCAAGCGAAAATGCCACGCCTAATCCAAATAAGGCCAGTGTTCTTGAAAGAATGCGATTCTCAGTTTTCAAAGATGGGCTGGTCATACATGCTCCTATGCAATTCGGTATTGGCAGCCCCCGATTTAAGCCGGCCAAGGTCAATCCTGATTCTGATTCTCTCATCCATTTTGATGATTAAGGCATGGGGTTGAGTTGTCCGGCAACAGGCACGCGAAATGGCCAGCGGGACCGGAACGCGCTGCTATTAGCTGGGCCGGTGACTGAGATAAAATCGCTGGCCATGACGCCGGAAACCGAGATTCGATTGGGCACCTCCGCGTTCACGGCGGCCGGCTGGGAGATCGCTTTTTATCCGCCGGGCATGAAGCCGTCGGACTACCTGAGTTACTACGCAACACAATTCGATACGGTGGAAGTCGACAGCACTTTTTACCGCACGCCCGCGGTATCCACCGTGAAGGGGTGGTACGCAAAAACTCCGCCGGGATTTTTGTTTGCGGCGAAGGTGCCGCAACTCATCACGCACGAAAAGGCGCTTCGCGATTGCGACCAGGATCTCAAACAGTTTTTGCAGGCTATGGATTGCCTCGGCGAAAAACTGGGCCCTCTGCTGTTTCAGTTCGGATATTTCAACAAGAAGGCATTCCCCAGCGTGAAGGAATTCCTAGCGCAGCTCGCGCCGTTTCTAAAGAGACTCCCAAAAGGCTACCGGTTTGCACTGGAAATACGCAACAAGAATTGGCTCGTTCCCGAATTCGTCGACGCCCTTCGAGACAGACAGGTCGCGCTGGCTCTGGTCGATCACGTATGGATGCCGCGCCCGCGGCAACTATTTGAAAAGTTCGATCCCATCACGTCGGACTTTGCCTACGTGCGCTGGATCGGGGACCGCAAGGGAATTGAGGAGAAAACGAAAACGTGGACAAAAGTGATTCTAGACCGTGGGGCGGATATGGCCGAGTGGGTCGAAGTCCTGAAGCCGGTTCATAAACGCAAGATTCAGATTCTGGCGTTTGCGAATAATCACTATGCGGGGTACGGCCCCGGCACCATCGAACAATTTCGAGAGCTGTGGCAGAGCAAAGGCGGCGGAAAGATCGCTTCCCCACGGCGTGAAAAGCAAACGCTGTTTGAGTAGGACAGGCTTCAGCCTGTCGCATGTTCTTGTGGCGGGCGAACTCTAAACCCGGCAGGCTGCCCTTCGCAAGCTCAGAGTGAAAAGCCTGTCCTACCTAAACCGGCAGTTCTTCGATGACTTCCGTTTCCTTGCGATCCGCGGGCAAATTTCTCTGGCGCAACAGGCTCAGCAGGGTTGCCGCGGCGGCGCAGAGCGCGGGAATCGCGCCGGCCAGAAGAATCTGCCGCGGGCCCCATCTCAACGTCAGCATGAGCCCGCCAAGCATGGGGCCGACAATCGAGCCGATGCGGCCGACCCCGAGCGCCCAGCCCACACCGGTGGACCGGATCGCAGTGGGATAAAACGTCGCGGCGAGCGCGCCGAGCGCTCCCTGCGCGCTCTGTACCGCAAATCCTAGAACCAGCGTGATGATCATCGTCAGCAAAAACGTTTGTGAAAATGCCAGGGACACAATGAGCAGGGTGGACGCCGCGAACTCGGCCAGCAGGACCGCGAACGCGCCCCAGCGGTCCGTCATGTACCCGGCCAGGAAAGACCCGGCCATTCCTCCCGCGCTGAACAGAACGACGGCCGTGATTCCAGCCGAAACGGGAGCACCTGCCTGCTGCAGCAGAGACGGCAGCCAACTCACCACGAAATACAGGATCAGGAGATTCATGAAGAATGGAATCCAAAGTAAAATCGTTCCGAGCGCGCGTCCGTCGGTGAACAAGGAAATTACGGGCATGGATTTCCGGCGATCCTCTCGCGAAAGCCCGGCGTATAAATCCGGGTTCGCCAGGTCCGGGGAAACGCGCGCCATGATTTTTGCGATTTTCCGGTGATCCGCCCCGCGCACCTCAAGGAAACGCACCGACTCGGGAAGCACCAGAATCAGAACGAAGGACAAAGCCAGCGGCAATAAACCTCCCGCATAAAACACCGACTGCCAGCCCCATCGCGGAAGGATCACCCAGCTTACAAGTCCACCCAGAACGGCGCCTAACGGCATTCCGCAGAACAAAATGCTCACATACACCGAGAGCATGCGCTTCGGGGCATATTCCGAGAGCAGCGCGACCACATTGGCCAGCGCGCCTCCCAGGCCAAGCCCCGTAAAAAATCTGAGGATTTCCAATTGCTGGATTGTGGTGGCGCGCGGCGTAAAAGCCGCAAAAATGCCGAAGGAAATCGTACTAAGGACGATCGGCCATTTCCGGCCCCAGCGATCGGCAAACAGCCCCGCCGTCATCGACGAAATCATCAATCCAAATAGGGCCGCGCCAAAGACCGGGCCGAATGTGCGGACCGGAATGTGCATCGAACCCGCCATCGATGGCGCCAGAAATCCGATGCTTTGCGCGTCGAAGCCGTCGAGCACGATGACCATGCCGCACAGCGCCATGGTCGCCATCTGGAAACGGCTCAGGGGCCGTTGGTCGATCAGCTCGCTGACGGTGGTCGCGCGATTCATGCAGGCTCCACGGAACTTGGTGGTGCTCCCGCTTGGCGGAATTCAGGATATGTGGACGCTAGCATATGCGAGGGAAGCGTTCAACGAAGTTCAGTGGAACGCAATCCAGATGCGAGTTCAGATTAGGAGGCTGTCCGCGGTAGGGGATACAGACGAAGGTCCGTGAGGCGCGTCAGCTTCCGCGCCTTCCTCACCAGCGTGTCATCCAGCTCGTTGTTGGTTCTGCTCATTTGTTCATGATGCACCAATTGGTGAGAATTAGGTGTATCGGGAATCAGCTTGCGGTCGCCTTGGTGTGAGGGAAATCTTCAGAAGAACCGCCGCCCCGCCGGAAAGCGTTTCCATCTTTTTTTGGATGCATAACATTTTTTCTTTAAGACTGGTTTCTCAACGGCATTCCTTGTGTCCGCCACCTGAAGCAGGTATGGTACGGCATGGCCGCCGACAACAAATCCGTGAACACACCTTCTCGCGCTTCCAGCCAGCCCGTATCCGCGCCGAAAATTCATACCGGGGATTACGGACTGCGCGGCGAGATTCTTTCGCCGATGGAAACGCTGGCGCAATCGGTTTCCACGATTGCTCCCACGTCGACTCCGGCGGCCACCATTCCGCTGGTGGCGGCGCTGGCGGGCAATGGCACCTGGCTCGCTTATTTCCTGGCCACCATCGCGATCCTGCTAGTGGCCTGGTGCGTCAGCCGCTTCGCGAAATATTCCGCTTCTCCCGGATCGCTGTACACATACGCATCCATGATTTTGCCTCCGTGGATGGGTGCGGTGGCCGCATGGAGTTTGCTTCTGGCCTATGTCGCCACCGCGTCGAGCGTCATCGGCGGGTTCTATAATTTTGCAAACCTGCTTGCCGTGCACTTCGCGGGGCGCGAATTTTCAACGGTCGCCCTCGCCTTGCTGGTTACGGGAGCTTCCATCTGGACGGCGTGGCGGGACGTCAAAATTTCCGCTCGCTTGATGCTATGGATTGAGGCCGTATCGCTTCTGGTGATTCTCGCGGTGGTCGTGCCGGTTCTGATCCGTCATGGCATGCATTGGGATTCCGACCAGATTCATCTGAGCGGAATGACCGGGAGCGGTTTGCGGCTCGGACTTGTGCTGGCCATGTTCAGCTTTGTCGGGTTTGAGAGCGCCACGACGCTGGGGGCGGAAGCGCGCAACCCGTTGAAAACGATTCCTCGGGCGGTACTGCAAAGCGCGATCATCGCGGGTGGATTTTTTATCATTTCTTCGTATGCGGAAGTAGTTGGATTTCACATGGCCGGGCAGGACTTGGGAACCAGCCTGGCTCCCATGCACGTGCTGGCCGGCGTTGCGGGCGCTCCCGTGCTGGGCGTGCTGATTGATCTTGGCGCGGCGGTGAGTCTTTTCGCCGGAACGCTGGGCTGCATCACGGCGGCGGCGCGCGTGCTTCTGCTGATGGCGCATCACGGCTTGGCCCACGACGGATTTCGCGAGACGCACAAAGTCAACGACACGCCCACGCGAGCGTTGCTAGCAACCGGCATTGCGGCGGTTCTCCCAGTCGCGATACTGGCGTACCGCGGTTCCAACGGGCTGGACGTATACGGCTGGATGGGTTCTCTGGCGACGTACGGATTCATCGTCACCTATGCGTTGGTTTGCGCGGCCCTGCCCCGGTATCTGCGAAATCACGGCGTATATCGACCGGGAGCGCAGATTATTCCCTGGCTGGCATTCCTGGCGATGCTCGCGGCGTTGGCCGGTAACCTGTATCCCGTGCCCGAAGGGCCTTACGGAAAAATGCCGTATATCTATCTTGCTTATTTGGGAGCGGGAATGCTCTGGTTCCTGGTGCAGGGACGCTCCAGAAATGAATCTCAATCGAATACCTAGGCCATGATTGGAACCGGATACTAAGGCTGATCCTCAGTGTCCGGTTGAATCAGAAGCACAAGGACGATTCCAATCATGGTAAACATTCGGAACGCCGCGTCCTGGCCATTCCAATTTTTTGACTGCCACATCAGAAACCATTCGCCGCCGACGGCCAGAAACGCAACCAGCCACATCAGTAGGCTCATCGTCAGTGCTGCAATGGCCGCGCGCTTGGCCCGGTGAAACGCTGTCGCAGGGCCGCGCAAGGTCTGCGCCAGGCGCACGCCGCCCCACCAGCTCAGCAACATTGTCAATGTTTCCCACGCGATGATGGAAACGTAAAAGGCGGTATGGAATGCCGGGCTGTTCAGGGCGCGCCACATGCCGCGATTTCCCGGGAAGGTGGAATCCATCATCAGGACGTGGCGCACGAACTGATAGTTCGAGTCGTAGTCGGTGATGTTGTTGAATACCACGAAGGAGTAGAAAAGGGCGACGCCGAAAACCAGCAGCAGTTTGATGGTTCGCAGGGTCATGGTTTTGCCGCGGAACGGAAAGTCTGAAAATACGCCGTCAGCGCGCCGATCGCCGCATCATCGTACGATGGATTGCCGGGCATCTGAGCCTGAGGGTTTTTTGAAATTGGATTGCGAATGTAGGCGCGGAAATCTTCCGGTGTGGCCTCTGCCATGGCGGCCAGGACCGCCCAGGTAACACCCGATTTTTGACCGCCTTCAGCTCCCGAGTTATGGCACTTGAAGCAATTCTGGCTTGCGATGCGGTATCCCGCCTGCACGGCGGCGTCCGTCGTGTGGGCCCCGCGCGGCGCAATCGAGCCAAACACGGTTTTTTCGTTGCGGAATTCGAGCCGCACGACGCCCCACGGAATCTGCGGTTCATCGCTGTGCGAGAGAATTTTAAATGCGGGGAGAAAATTCGCCTGCGAGATCATATAGGGGCCCATATCGTATTTGTGTTCCTGCGAGTCCTTAGGCCAGCCCGCGGGCGGCTGCCCGTTTACGGTGAGGACGAGAACCGGATGGTGCGCGGCCAAGTAGGCGCGAGGGTAGTTCGCCCGGTATTTGTCGTCGCAAATCGCGACGGCCAGGGCCGATGTGGGTGCCGCGGCGATCCGCTTCGCCAATTCCTCCAGGCGCACGCCGGTGATCCGCGTCGAGTCCGCAAAGTTGGTGTCCCCGGTGACGTTGAAATCGACTCGCGGCAGCGCGAGCAGATCGTCGCGTGTGAGGAAGCCCGTTGTTCCGGCCGGCAGGCCCTCCAGCTCGCCGCCCACTTCTAGGTCCGAAGGTGATTGGCGGCTTTTTCGCAGCGTCAGCGTGAGTTTTGGTGCGTGCACGGAAGAAGAGGGCGCAGCATTCATGCCCGGGGATTGCGCGTATGCAAGGTTCGTAAGCAGCAAAATGAAACAGAAAAAGAGAACGCGCATCGCCAAGTGTAGCATGGCACATACTAGCGCAAGGCCGCGCAATCGCAAGGGAGAATCATGCGCGGCGAATGTGTGTGCTAGACTGTCGTGGCTTTTTTGATGCAGGGAGACGGAGAAAATCTGTGGCGGCGTCAGCAGAAGAAAAATTAAAGGCACTGGGCATCGTCTTGCCGTCGTTGCCCGAGCCGGGCGGCAACTATTTGCCTGCGAAGACTGCCGGCAATATGGTGTACCTGGCTGGCGTGATTTCCATGCGTGGCGGGGAAGTGATCGCGGGAACGGCGGGCGCGGATCGCACCATCGAGGAAGGCTACGCTGCTGCGCGCGCCTGCGCCTTGACGCAGCTGGCCGTGCTGAAGCGGCATCTTGGCTCGCTCGACGCCGTGAAAAACCTGGTCGGCGTCAACGGATACGTCAATGCCGTCCCGGGATTTCCCGACTCTCCGCGCGTGATTAACGGAGCCTCCGACCTGTTCATCGAAATCTTCGGCGACGCGGGCCGCCATGTGCGCGCGGCGATCGGGGTGAGCGCATTGCCGCGCAATGCGCTGGTTGAGTTGCAAATGACCGTGGAAGTCAGGGGGAACTGATGGCCGAGCATTCTTTGTCCGCATTGCCCACGCACTCGCGCTGGAATCGCGCGCTCCGGCCTCGCCTGACGATCGCGCCCGGCGACACCGTGCACATGGAATGCGTGGATTCCAGCGGCTCGCAAGTGCATCCCGGGATGACGCTGCCGGAATATCTCAAGATCAATCGCGACCTCATCCACGCGCTCACGGGGCCTATTTTTGTGCAGGGCGCCGAGCCCGGAGATGTATTGCAAGTGGATGTATTGGACGTGCAGCACAAAGGGTGGGCCTGGACCAGCGTGGTCAGCGGCCTCGGCTTCCTCAAGCAGCGTTTTGCCGAGCCGTTTTTGTTTCTCTGGAAATTGGAAGGCGAAGTGAGCCGGTCACTGGCGCCCGCAATGGTGCCGTTGGGGCCTTTCTGCGGCGTGATGGGCGTTGCGCCCGCGGAGGACGGCGAATTCCGCACGCGCCCGCCCGGAGTATTCGGCGGAAACATGGACGTGCGCGAGCTGTGCACCGGGGCGACGCTGTATCTTCCGGTGCTGAACCGCGGCGCACTGTTTTCCGCGGGCGATGCGCACGCCGCGCAAGGCGATGGGGAAGTGTGCATCAACGGGATGGAGTGCCCGGTGGACGCGACACTGCGTTTTCAGCTGCACAAGGGCCGGCCGCTTTCCGCGCCGATGATCGAAACCCCTGCGCGGCAAAAACCCGACGCGGACGCCGGCGAATGGATCGTCGTTGAATCGGCCACCGACTCGACCGTTGCCGCGCGCGCGGCAACTTCCCGCATGATCGATTTTCTCGCCGCGCATTGGGGATTCAGCGAGGTCCACGCGTACTTGCTTTGCAGCGTGGCCATGAACCTGCGCATCAGCCAGGTGGTGAACGAACCGATGTTCACGGTGTCGGCCGCCATCTCGAAGAAGATTCTGCCGCAAAGGAAGATTTTCTAACCCATGGAGACGTCCTTGCAGATCAACGACCCTGAAACGGTCGCGGAATTGCAGCAACTCTACCCGCTGTACGAAACTGCTCTGGTCACGAACGACGCCGACACGCTCACGCGCATGTTCTGGACCTCGCCACACACCACGCGCTTTGGACAAACCGAAAGCCTGCACGGAATCGATGAAATCACGGCGTTCCGCAAAGGCCGCGCGCCGGTGAATCTGGCTCGCACCGTAAAACGGCTGGATATCGTCACGTTCGGGCGCGATTTTGGGAGCGTCACGCTGGAGTTTGACCGCACCGTCGAGGGACGAGTGGTCCACGGGCGGCAAACCCAGGTGTGGGTACGCTTGTCGGAGGGCTGGCGTATCGTATCGGCACATGTGTCAGTCCTGCCGGGATAACGCTTCCGGCGGGCGGAAGTCCTTTTGCTGCGCAAAGATCCGTCGGTGCCGGCGTCGTTGCCCGCGTGCGATCCCTTCCCCCATCGCCATTTCCCCAGCGGAGTCCGTACCTCGCGGTTGAAATTTTGCACAGCCCTGGCCTTTTTTGCACAATCCAGGCCCATGGCAATTCCGTGAAAGTATGAGATAAATCCCCCTCAGGCCCCGGACTCAGAAACCTTCCTGCACCGCGGAAAATTGGAATACAAATTCCTGATAGCGATGATCTAAAGAATGCGTTTTTCTTGAAGGCGGATTTGGCGTACGTTGCTTGAATTCATTTTGGCTGGAAGTGGAGTTGTGGGGGCTCTCGAAATCACCCGGACTTGGAGTTTGGAAGCATTGGGTGACGATTTCGACTTTGGAGGGTAAACGGAAATGAAATTGCAAAAGCGGCAGTTTGCACTGGTTCTGGCGTCATTTTTCGCCATGGCACTTATTCTCGGGCCGTATGCGCGCGCGCAGCAGACGCTCGGCGGCATCACCGGCGCGGTAACCGACTCTTCGGGCGCGGTGGTCGTCAATGCCACGGTCACCGTGGTTGGCGATCAGACGAAACTCACGCGCGAACAGACCACGAATGCGAGCGGGATCTACTCGTTTGTGAACTTGCCTATCGGGGCGTACACGGTGACAGTCACGCAGGCCGGTTTCCAGTCGCAAACCATACCGGCCATCGTAGTGCAGGCCAACCGCACCGTCACGCTCAACGCCGAGTTGAAAGTCGGCAACGTCAGCGAGTCGATTACGGTGGAAGAGACCCCGCTGCTGAATGCCGTCGACACCACCAACGGATACGTCATGGATAAGCTGCAAATCGATGCCGTTCCCCTGCCCACAGGCTCGTTCACGGGGCTGACCATTCTTTCCCCCGGCGTAAACGCGGAACTTTCCGGCGGAACCGGCGCCAATGCGGGCCTGGGCAACGCGCCCGTCTGGGCCAACGGCCAGCGCGACACCAGCAACACGTTTTTGCTGAATGGCGTCGACGCCCGGAGCCTTTTCAACGGCAAGAGCACCAGCCAGGTGGCTTCGGCGCGCGTTGTGAATAACACGGGCGTCAGCGGCGCCTCCAGCTTGAGCGCCATTCCCGTACAGAGCAGTGCTTCGGTCTACCTGGCCATCGGCGAGTCCATTCCCTCGCCGGCTCCCGAAACCATTTCCGAAGTTCGCGTGAATACTTCGATGTACGACGCGCAGCAGGGCTCGACCAGCGGCGCGCATATCGACATGAGCACCGCTTCGGGCACCAACACGATTCACGGAACCGCCTACGTGCATCGCGGCACCAACTGGCTCAATGCCGATCCGTATTTCTACAACGCCGACCCCAACATTCCCGCCAATGAGAAGAACCCAGGCCTGCACCGCTACACTGCCGGCGGTGCGGTTGGCTTGCCCATCAAGAAGGACAAGCTCTTCTTCTATGGCAGCTACCAGCAGACACGCGCTTCGGATGACGAGATCGGCATTTCGCGCGCGTTTGTGCCGCCAGACCTTACCAATGACCGTTCGCTCGCAGGCTTGGCTGCGCTTGCTAGCACGGACACGACTTTCGCATCGCCTCTCAACACGACCTTCGAGGCCCCCGTGACGGTGACCCCAAATTTCACCACCACTCCTTGCGGGTCGGGCAATACCGACACTTGCGGCGTCAATCCCATCGCGTACACGTTGTTCAATTACAAGCTGCCCAACGGCCAATTCCTCATCCCGTCCGCAAATCCGAATTCGGTTGTGAAGACCAGCGGCGCGGGACCATTGGCTACGGCGTTTCCGGAGGACGCCGAGGTTCCGGGGACGGCCGTATTCATGGCCAAACAGGCTGTCGCGGACCTGGACTGGAATCCCAATTCAGCTCATTCTTTTTCCGCCAAGTATTACTACCAGCATGATCCGACCATCGCCCCGTACGGGTATTCGATGTTCGCCGGTTTTGCACAGCATCTGGACGCCGGAAGCCAGGTCATCTCGCTGAGTCACACGCAGATCCTGAAGTCCAATCTGAGCGTGACCGAAACGTTCGGTTTTATCCGGGAAAAAGCCTATAGCACCATGGACCAGCCGTTTACCACAGCGCAATTTGCCTCGGCCTGTAAGACCCTTGTGCCCACCGCGACCACCGCGGATTGCACCATCAATTCGCTGGGTTCTTCCTTTTTCCCTGGCATCAGCCTGGTGTTCGCGGGCACAACGGCCACCCCGTATCCTTATTCCATGAACGTCGGCGCGGGAGCGGCTTCAGAGGGAGCCTTCACGGGAGTTTTCCAGAACCGATTCAATCCCTCCGCCAACGCCATCTGGACGCTGGGCAGGCACACCATCACGTTCGGCGGCAGCTTCGCGTACACGCAGCTCAATACCAAGGATCAAAGGGACCAGCAGGGGATGATCGCGTCGGCGGACTTTACCAACTTCATGGTTGGAAATCTCACCCCGAACTACGTCTACAACATTACCGCTTTGCTGATTGGGAATGCGAATCGCTATTGGCGCGCGAATGAAACCGGCGAGTACATCCAGGACAAATTTCAATGGAAGAGCAACCTGGCGATCACCGCGGGCCTCCGGTTCGATTGGGACGGCGGGTTGACGGAGAAAAACGGCAACCTGCTCAACTTCGATCCGTCGAAGTATTCCTACAACCCCTTGACGGACACGATTACGTCGAACGGTCTGATCGTCGCCGGGAATAACCCGACGGCCGGAACGCCCGGCGTGAGCAAGACCACGCTGACCGGACGGCAGTGGGGTTTTGCTCCTCGCATCGGCGTCGCCTGGAGTCCGAAGATGTTCAACAGCAAAGTAGTGGTCCGCGCCGGTTGGGGAATGTACTACGACCGCGGCGAACTCTTCGCGTATCTGTCGCCGGGCCTGTCGCAGAACATTACCGGTGGAGGACCATTCGGGGTCAACCAGCAGCAGCCCTTTGTGGGCACACTGTCCTGCGGAATTACGGCTCCTTGTGCAGGCAATGATCACGTCCCTACGTTGCAGAATCCGTATGGGACTGCAGCCGACCTGGCCATAGCAAAACCCACGGGGACTGCAAATGGTATCGTTCTGCCGAATGCCTGCACGTTTGCGAACTTCAATAATCCGAGCCCGGTATGCTCTCCACTTTCCGAGAACACTTCGAACCCGACACCTTTTTATCTGGGAGCCTACGCGCGCAACAACAAGCTCCCCTACACGATGAACAGCACGCTGGATATTCAGTGGCAGCCGCGCAACGATTTGGCGATTGACATTGGCTACGTCAACGCTCTTGGCCGGCATGAGATCATTCCCATCCCGTTCAATCAGGCCAGAATCGCTTCGCCGTCGAACCCGCTCTGCGGACCTGCGCCGAAATGCGCGAACCCCGGCGCTTCGCCGTTTGCCCAGTCCTATACCTACGGTTTCACACTCCAGCAGAACCAGGCTGGGTGCAACATTTTTGGCAACTTCTGCCCCGCGAATCTGCCCAACGAACAGCCGTACTTGGCCAACCCCGAGGGCGGCAACGTGGACTTGCGCGTTCCTTACATTGGGTTCGGCGCCGAGTCCGAGCTGTACACGGCGGAAGGGATCTCGGCCTACAACGCCTTGCAAGTGCACGTGGAAAAGAGGATCAGCCACGGGTTGCAAGCGGGTTTCTCTTACACGTTCTCACGCTCGTTCGATGAGCAGAGCGCCCTGGGGCTCTTTTACAACGGCAATAACCCGCTCAATATCCGGGACGGTTATGGCCCGTCGGACTTTGACCGCACGCACGTGTTCAACATCACCTACCACTACGAACTCCCGAAATTCGTTTCGAGCAATTCGTGGGAAAGCAAGGTGACGAACGGCTGGGCCCTGCAGGGGTTGATCACCCTGCAGAGCGGGCAGCCCTATAGCGTCATCGACTACTCGGGAGCCGTGGGCAGCGTGTTCTATAGCATCTTCGACGGAATCACGAATCCCATCGATCCACTCGCCTCGGGCTGCACGCCGCAGAGCGCATTGACCGGGGCCGTCGGAAATAATCCCAACGCACCGGCCTTGAAAGCCTCCTGCTTCGCGTTGCCTCTGCTCGCTCCGGGCGCTTTGAATGGCGCAATTCCCGGAGCGTCGTCGAACAACGCCTTCGGAGATACGTTCGAAACCAATTTCACCACCGGACAGCGCAACATTTTCCGGCAATCGTGGCAGAGGGTGGCGAACATCTCCCTGGAGAAGACGACTCCACTGACCGAGAGGGTTTCCCTGGCGTACAGCTTTGACGTCTTCAACCTGACGAACACGCCCAGCTTCGATATTCCCATCGACAACGTCACCCAAAACCTGAACTTCAGCGCGTTTCCGGTCGCGGGCTTGTGCCCGTCTCCAACCATCAGCACTTCCGGATGCGATAATACCCTCAATTTCGGAAGCCCGTTCTTCAATGCACCCGGCGGCCTGGGCCAGGTCACGAAAACGATCGGCAGCTCGCGGCAGATTCAAATGACGCTTAGCCTTTCGTTCTAACACCAACTCCGGATTGGAAGTGTTTGACGCGGCGGCATTCTTCGGAATGCCGCCGTTTTTGTTTCCGTTCGGGCTTGATTGTGCCGGCCTGTGAATAGAGCGACATGCTGAAGCCTGTCCTACTGGTTCAGCTTGCGCTCACCGTCACCGAAAGCGTTTCGATGGGGGCTTGCTGGAAGGCGCTTTGCAATTCCGCAGCATCGGAGAAAGTCTTGCCTTGCACATGGCGCGCAGGGAAACGAAACGTCAGCGAAGGCTCGGCGTACGGGTAGGGATCGAGGACGAAGTGGCGCGGACCGGCGGCGCGGACCTGGACGGGAACGTGGCCGCCGTCGCGCGTGGGCAGGAGATGCAGCAGAGTGGCCGGCTGGCGGAAATCGACGCACGTGAGCAGCGAAAGATTGTCGTTGGCCTGCAACAGGCGGAAATGATCGAGGATCGCGGCGTCGCTGGTGTGCTTGGGAGCGAAAGACGGATCGGAACCCACCTGCTCGCGCAGGGATTTCTGGAATACCAGCTGTTCGACCAGGAAGCGGTCGAGCAGGGGAAGTTGCGCGGGCGCGATGGTCGAACGGTCGGCGTGGTCAGAGAGCAGGCTGTAGGTGTGCATGGAAATCAAGATGGCCGCGTAGGGATCCTCGGCGGCGATCAGGCGGACGGCGCGGTCGCGCACGGCTAGGTAATCCTCGAGATCGATTTCCTCGAAGGCCGAATATTTTCCGACCAACTCCACGCCGAACGCGCTGGGTTTTCCCTGGCGCGTGATTTGCGGGGCGGCGTCGCGTGCGGCCCAGCCGTCATCGTGGCGAGCGATGCCGCGAAGCACGTGTTCGCGGGGTTCGGGCGCGAGGAAGCGATCGTTTCCCCAGCGCTGTGCGAACGCTCCGGCCAGCCGGGCGTGATCGGGGTGCGTGACCAGCCACCATCCGGTTTCCGTTTCCAGTCGCAACATGACGGGTCACCTCGTGAAAGATTCTGTTCCGGTCACTTCAAATTGTCGCGCCCACCTTCAGGCGGGCATGTGCTGGACCACCGGGTGCCCGTCTAAAGGCGGGCACTACATCGTCTTTCATGCTGCCGCGGCGTTGCCTCACTCGGCCTCCGGAACGCGCGCCGATTCGTGCCAGCGGTGCAGAAAATACCATTCCATGAACATCACCAGGAAAAAAAAGCAAAAGCCAAGAACCGTAGTGGCGAACACCAGCGCAAATAAGTAGTCCGTTTGCAGCTGCGACCAGGCGTAGAGAATGGAATAGCCGAGGCCTCCCACGCCCACCTGGCTCGAGCCGGCATACAACTCGCCGGTAACGGCTCCGATCACCGCGATGCCGCTGGCGATGCGAATGCCTACAAAGAGTGACGGCACGGCGTGCGGCAGGCGCAGCTTGAAGAGTAGCTGGGCGCGCGAAGCGCTGTGCATCAAAAAAAGATGTACCAGATTTTCGTCCACGCTGATCAGGCCCTGTGTGGTATTAGCGATGATGGGCGCGAGCGAAATGATAAAGGCGATGAGGGTCACCGCGGGTTCCCCCGCTCCCACCCACATCAGGATCAGCGGCGCGACCGCGATGATCGGCACGGTTTGCAGAAGCAGCGTGTACGGATAAAACATTTTTCGCACCCAGCGCGATTGCGCAAAAACCAGCGCGATAACGACTCCCACGGCGATGCTGGCCGCGAGGCCTCCCGCGGATTCTTCCGCCGTGATGGCCAGGGAGTTCAGCAACGTCGGCAGCCGCGTGTGGACCGCTTTCGCCACTGCATACGGCGTCGGCAACATATAAGGCGGCACGCGGAACACCCAGAGCACGATTTGCCACAACACCAATAGTGCGGCGAACACCACCAGAGCGTTCACCGCCGTGAGTAATCGCTGCTTCATGCCGCCAAGGTCTCCCGCAGTGCATGCGATACCCTCGACACCAGGGCGTCAAATTCCGGCGATGTGCGCAGCGCCGCGACGCGCGGCGATGGCAAATCCACAGGAAACACCGCGTGAATGCGCCCCGGATTCGGCGCCAGCACCACGATCCGGTCGGAAAGGAATGCCGCCTCGGCCACCGAATGCGTCACGAATACAGCGGCCCATTTCTGCTCGCTGCGCAGGCGTAATATTTCTTCGTTCAATCGGTCGCGCGACATTTCATCCAGGGCCGCGAACGGCTCGTCCAATAGCAGCAGGCGCGGGCTGGTGGCCAGCGCCCGTGCGATCGAGACGCGCATTTTCATTCCGCCGGAAAGCTCGCGCGGATAGGCGCCGGCCACATGGTTCAGTCCCACCAGCGCGAGCAGGGAAGCGATCGTTTTTTTTCTGCGGTCGCTGGCAACGCCTTCCAGTTCCAGGCTCAGGCCGATGTTGGCGGTGACGGTGCGCCAGGGCAGCAGCGTCGCTTCCTGGAAGACGTAGGAAACCGTTTCGCGGGCGTTCTGCGGCGTCATGCCCTCGACGCGGATGGTTCCGGAAGTGGGCGCCGTCAGGCCGGAAATCAATTTCAAGATCGTGGACTTGCCGCAACCCGATGGGCTGATGATGCTGACGAATTCCTCGCGGCAGACGGTGAGGTCCAGCGACTGGAGCACGGCGGGGCCGTTGCCATAACTCTTGGTAACGCCTGCAATTTCGATCTGTGGGACATCGTTCCGGATTTCTGGCGCTGGATTCATAGCGGCGCCTTGCTTTCGTCGACAGGCAGATAGAGCGCCGAACGCAAATCATGCGAGTGATGCACGATCTGCGTCGAGCGCTGCCAATCCCACGACGTCGCAATCCGGGAAGCGACGCCGTTTCCCGGATTGCGATCGTAGAGAGGGAAGGCGCTGCTGGCGATCTCGATCCGTATCCGGTCGCCGCGATCGAACCGGCAGGAGGTCGCATCCAGGAAAAAATCCCATGAATGGATTTTGTCCGCGGCATATCCGGTCTCGCGAAACAGATGGCTGGACCGCGCGATTCCCATGCAGATAAATTCCGCCGCGCCGTCGGGCCTCGCCCGGACAAGTTTGGCGGTAAAGTCCGTTTCCTTTGACGATGTGGCGGCGTACAAAATGATCCGGGGAATTCCGAAGATCCAGAGCGGGTCGGCGAGCGGCTCGGTGGAATAGACGAGCAGGTTATTGCCCAACTCCAACGTGGCTTGATCGAATGGCCCGCTCGCCGCGGACGGCCCTCCTGGAGCAAGGACCGGCAATTCCGGGTCGTAAACAAAAATGTCGTTGGGCTCATCTGGGCCGGGCATTTCAGGCGAAAGCGTGCCGTCTCCCTTGCGCGAATTGGCGTTGCCGCCGCTGCGCAAATAGAGGACGTGATTGGCTTCCGTGGGAAACACCCCGGCCTGCCGCCAGCGATTTTCTCCCAGGACGAAATGGCGGACGCGCGGTTCTCCCGCGAAGGTGCCGGAATCCTTCAGCCAGTGATCGAACCAGCGAAGCAGAATCGAGTCGGTATCGAGCAGCGCCTCGGGGCCGAAATTCGTGGTTCCGATGCGATCGCCCCACGGAATGTGCACCCACGGCCCGGCGATCAGGTACTGATGATTGCGCGCGAAGTCGCTGCCCGCATAGGACGAAAGCGCCAGGAATCCGTGGGTGCTGCCTCTCACGTAGGTGTCATACCACCCGGAAACATGCAGCGCGGGCACGCGGATTTGATTCAGGCGCTGGGTGACATCGAGCGAGGCCCAATATTCGCCGGGCTGATCGTGAGCGAACCAATCGAGCGCGTACTGCGGCAGCCCTTCGCCGTGGAGTGCGGGATGCTCGCGAAACGGAAGCACGCTGGTCTGCGCCGCGAGATTCGCCCACGCTTGTTCGAGCCGGTCGCTCGCCTCGCGCAATTTCTTGCGCCGCGCGTCCGCTTTCAACAGTTGAATCCCCCAGCCGAGCGATGCTGCCAGGCGCAGCGCTCCCTGGTGATAAAACCAGCCCTGGTAGAGATCGCAGGCGGTCATCCCGGGAGAGATGCATTGCAAACCTTCGGGATTTTCGGCGGCAGCCAGAAGCTGCGTGATTCCCTGATAGGAAAAACCGTACATGCCGACGCGCCCGTTCGATTCAGGCCGCGCGCGCAGCCAGGCAATCGTGTCCGCGCCGTCGTGCGCTTCGTGGCGGAACGGATAGAATTCGCCGCCGGAATCGCCGCGCCCGCGAACGTCCTGGATAACCACGTTGTATCCGCGCCGTGCAAACCAGACCGGATGCGCGTACACGACGGTGGAAGCAATGTCCCGCCCGTACGGCTGCCGCATCAAGAGAGTCGGGTGGGGGCCGGGCTCAGGTGGGTAGTAATGATCGGAAACCAGTTCCACGGCGTCGCGCGTGCGGCAACGCGCGCCGCGCTCCAGGCGCACGCCGTTGCCGCAATCGACCAGCGCGGGTTCGCTCATGCGCTTTGGCGATCCGAATATCGCGCCATCGCTTCCAAAGCAGCGGCCAGGCGCGTGGCCGCTTGTTCCAGCCAGCGCTCGCCCTTTTCCGCGGAAGCCGGGCGAGGGTCGCCCAGCACGCCGCTTTCCGCGATGTCGCGCGTGAGCCAAGCGAACGTCGCCGGAGCGTTTTCCGGCAGCAGTATTTCTGGCGCGGAAATGTCCGCGATGTAATTTGAGGTGTATGCGGTTTGGTCCACCACTTCTGGAATGCCGGCCAGCAGAAAAGAAGTTTCCACTTCCCCGGCGTGAAATCCGTACGCGCGTTCCTGTGGGTTGAGGCCTTCAAACGAAATTCCACCCGATCCGTGCAGCGTGAACGTGCGCAGGCCGAATTCCGCGCGCAGGTCGCGGGCCATCACGTCCACGAGCGAAGTATTTCCGCCATGCGTGTTGTAGAGGACGAGTTTTTTGAAATTGGCTTTTGCCAGGCTGGCGCCCAGATCGCGCACCACGGCCATGAACGTCGTCGCGCTCACCGAAAGTGTTCCGGGAAAACCGATGTGCTCGTTGCTTTTGCCGTAATGCACCGGCGGCAGTGCGTAGACCGGCATCTCGGCGGGCAATTTTGCAAGCGCGTGGCCCAGCAGAAGATTATTGATAAGCGTGTCGGTGGCCAGCGGCAGGTGATGCCCGTGCTGTTCGATGGCTGCCGTCGGAAGCACGAGCAGAGTGGATTCGCGCGGAAGGGCATCGACCTGTTTCCAGTTCAAATAAGCAAAAGTGCGGGCGCTGGGAATCCAGGTCTTCATTTCATCGCTCCGGCCGCCGAAGATTCCGGATGAAACGTGATCATTTTCCCCGGATTCAGCAGGCCCTTCGGGTCGTAACGCTGTTTCGCGAGAAGTTGCACGTTGTCCGCGCGATACCTTCCTCCGCCTTCCACGTTGTTCACGTGCGGGTTCGCCACGAACACTCCGATTTCCCGGCAATAATCGATCATTTCGTTCAACCGTTTCTCCGTTGTGAAATAAACCAGGGGAATCGCGCCGGGAACGATTTGTCCGGCGCCGTTCTTCATGAATTCCATGTGGAACAAGATTTCGTATCCAAATCGTTCGCGCAATTGCCGCATTTGTTCGCGAACTTTACCCGGGTCGAAGCCGCATTGCAAATACGTATATGCTTCGTCCGCCTGCATGGCCCACAGAGTGGTGTGATTCCAGGTGTAGTCCGAGAGCAGCGGCCTCATGTTGAGTCCCACGTAGGCGCCGCTGTAGGGAATGGTTCCTCCGGCAGCCAGCGCAGCGGATTCGAGGGCGGAGCACTGCGTACTCGCAATCAGGAAGAAGATGAGCGATTTACCTTCGGGCGCATATTTAATAATGGGAGTAAAAAAAGACGGGATCGGCCATTCAAACGTCGTGACCAGGCGCTTGGTCCACTCCTTCCCGGTGGCGATCTTCTTGCTGAAATCAAACGCGGCGTCGAAGGTGTCAAACGCGGCGACGCATTGCGACCAATCGACGGCGCGCGCGAGCGCGAGCCAGATGCGTGTGATCACGCCATTGGTGCCCCAGGCATGCAGAATTTCATGCACGGCTTCGCCCTCGTGCAAAACAATTCTGGGTTCCGGTTCCATGGTAACCACTTCGATGGCACGCACGGTTTGAAAGTCACACAAATTTCCGTTGGCCACAGTTCCTATGCCGCCGGACCCGCCGCCGAGAAATCCTCCGACCGAGGCTTTGACAACGGTTGAAGGGTAGCAGCGCAGCTCCCAACCTGCTTTGCGCGCTTCCGCTTCCAGGACTCCCAGCCGCGCCCCGGGCTGGCAAACCGCCACGCCCTGCGGCTGGATAGACTCGATACGATCCATGCGCGCCAGATCCAGCACCACTCCGCCTTGCAGCGGAACAGCCTGGCCGTAGTTTCCGGTGCCCGCTCCGCGCACGGTCACGGGAATATTTCGGGAAAAGCAGGCGCGCAGGAGTTTCTGAACTTCGGAGGCGTCCAGTGGCTGCACGACAACGTCGCCCACCTTGCCGTTGAGCTGCTTGCGAAGCACCGGCGAATACCAATAAAAATCTTTCGACAGTTGCTCGACGATCTGCGGCTCGGCAATGACCCGTGCGTCATCCCCTAGGATGGATCGAAGTTCGGCGATATGGGTTTCATTCAACATGTTCCGTAGTCCAAACTAATTTCCCTGGGCCCGGCGGAAGCCCACTCAGGGTTTTCGCGAGTTCCATTTCCGAAACGCCTGTTGCATGTTGGGGTGCGTGAACAGCGTGTTGCACAAATCGCGGAGGACCGGTCCCTCGACCTTGCAACGCATGTCCGAACGCCGCGCAACTTCTTTCGCGGGGATGTGAATTTGCAGGACGTGCCGGTTGGCGTCCTCGATAGTGGCGCCGTAGACGACGCGGTCGAGCCGGGCCCAGAGAGCGTTGGCCATGCACATTGCGCAGGGCTCGCAGGTGGAGTACATGGTGTATCCGGCCAGGGACGGACGCTTGAGTTTTTTGCAGGCTAGGCGAACGGTGCGGGTTTCGGCGTGGGCGCTGGGATCGTTCTCGCGCATCACGGCGTTTGTGGCGCGCAGAAGGCGCTCGTTCGTGTGCGTATTCACGATGAGCGCGCCAAAGGGAACCGGATGCGCGGTTTCCAGCGAGCGCGCCGTGAACTGAACAATCTCTCGTATGCGCGCTTCGTCGGCATCGATTTGACGAGCGGCCGCTTTGGCAGGATGGGCCATGGCCCAATTTAACATCTTGCGGCAGGATGCGCCGCGCGCCTTCCCATTGAATTTTTGTATGGGATGCATTATACGGCCGGTTTCGCAAACCCCCATGCTATGCTGCGGTGGATTTCTCCTCCTGGAGACGGCAGATGGGCAATTTAGTCCTCCGTGTCTGGTATTTCCTTCTATTGGGCGCACTGTGCGCGCTGGGATGCGGCCATTCCTCGACCCAGGCCGGCCTGACGAAAATAACGCTGCAAGCGGACTGGTATCCGCAACCCGAGCACGGGGGCTTTTATAACGCGCTGGTGAAGGGCTATTACAAGGACGAAGGGCTCGATGTAGCGATCCAGCCCGGCGGTCCGTACGTCGGCGTCGCGCAGCAGGTGGCCTCGGGCAGCGCCCAGTTCGGCATGGCTTCTTCGGACCAGATCCTGGAGGCTGTTTCCGACGGGCAGCCCCTGGTGGCCGTGGCCGCGACGATGCAGCAGGATCCGCAAGGCATCATGGTGCGGAAGGATTCCCCCATTCGATCGTTCGCGGATCTCAACGGCCATACGGTGGCGATCAAGACCGGATCCACATGGTTTCAATATATCGAGAAGCGCTTCCAGTTAAACAATGTTCACGAAGTTCCGGCGATGATGAACGTGGCGAACTTTGTTGCCGATCCCCAGTACATCCAGCAGGCGTTTGCCACTTCGGAGCCGTTTTTTGCGCGCCAAGCCGGGATCGAGACGCGCGTCCTTCTGACCTGCGACGCTGGATACAGTCCTTACCGCGTGATGTTCACGACCCGTGCCGAAGTGCGGCAGCATCCGGAAATCGTCGCCAAATTTGTGCGCGCATCGGTGAAGGGCTGGCGGGATTATTTGAACGATCCCGCGGCGGCGCACGCGACAATCGCCAAGCTGAATCCCGCGCTCAATCCGGAATGGATGCAATTTACTTGGCAGAAATTGCGAGAGGGCCATTTCGTAGCCGGCGACGACCCCAGCGGCGCGCAACTCGGGCAAATGGACCCCAAGCGCTGGGCCACCATGTACGAACAATTGACCGAATTGAAAGTGATTTCCAATCCGATCGATCCCACCACGGCGTACACGCTACAGTTTATCCATGGGCAGTAGCGCGCATTTCTTACCGTTATTATAGGATTTGAGAAGATCTTCGAGGTACGGATTCTAGTGGCGCAGGCTTCAGCCTGTGGGGTTTAGTCCGAGGCGGCCCAAACCCCACAGGCTGAAGCCTGCGCCACTGAAACCTGTGCCACCAGGACGGCCTACCAGATCAATTTCAGCGCAACCTGAATCTGGCGGGAGGTGGTCTGCGTGGAGGTGAGCAGCCCCGCGCTCTGGATGCTCTGCCCGTTCTGGTCGAAGACAGCGAGGTTGTCGGTGGGCGATGAAAAATTCGCGCGATTGAAGATATTGAAAATCTCCGCGCGGAACTGAGCGTTGAAGCTTTCCGAGATGCGTTTCACGTAGTTGTTTTTGAAAACGGAAAAGTCCAGCTTCGACATCCCCGGCCCGATGACGACGTTGCGGCCCAGGTCGCCACGCAAATTTGCGCAATAGACCCGGCCGCTCGGCGCAGGAGCGGCGCCCGCGAAATTCGCGCACGGGAACGCCAGTGTCGTTCCCGTCGCCACGGACGGAAGAGCGAAGCAATTGGGATTGATGTACACCGGGCCAAAAGGGTTCTTCTTGAAATTGGGATCGACCAGTTTGCATCCGGGAACGACGCTCGGCACCAGGCCCGTTTCGTCCAGCTTGGTTCCTACCGGATCTCCTCCCAGGATGAGCGTGAACGGCTGCCCGGTGCTGGCTTTGTACAGGCCGCCCACCTGCCATCCGCTGAGGGCCCACTCCGGAATTTTCGAATCGAAGTGCGGCCCGGGAATCTCCCAGGTGAGGCTCAAAACAAAAGTCTGGGCAACGTTGAAATCCGAAAGCCCGCGCGTGGTTCGCTGGTCGATGAAGAGCTGATTGAATAACCCGTTGGGGAAAGCATCATCGGCTTCGGTGGCCGACAGCGTGTCAATGCTCTTGCCGAATGTATAAGCGCCGTGGAACGTGAAACCGTGGCTGACGCGTTTTGCGATGTCCACTTGCAAGGCATCGTAAGACGAACTGGCCTGCCATAGCGTGGAGTTGATCCGGCCGAAATTCGGGTTGAGCACGCTGCTGGGCGCGCCGCTCGGCAGGAAGCCCACTGCGCACGCGTTGCTGCCGTTGGGGCCGCAAGGCC
Organism: Terriglobia bacterium; assembly: GCA_020073485.1. Classification (GTDB taxonomy): domain Bacteria; phylum Acidobacteriota; class Terriglobia; order Acidiferrales; family UBA7541; genus Palsa-360. The sequence continues at coordinate 76,993 of JAIQFB010000006.1, forward strand.
ACTGGTAACCCGCCGAAGTGAGCGTGGGAAGCACCATGTCGATATTGTCGACGCGGTAGGGTTGGTGGACGCCGCGAGATCCCACGTAGCCGACCGTAACCGCCAGAGTGGACGACAACTCGCGCGCCACGCTCAGGTTCCATTGCATCACGTAATTGCGCTTCGGGTTGCTCTCCGGGAAATAGGCAAGGCCTGTTGTCGATTCGCCGCTGAGGTGCTGGTAGGCCCCCGTCGGAAATTCTCCGGCAGTCGTTTGTCCGACAATGGTTTGCACGAAGGGAACCGCACGCTGGAAGGTGAGAGTAAATTCATACGGCAGTGGCAGCACGTCAAAAATGCCGAAGCCGCCACGCAGGAGTGTCTTCCCGCTGTGCGGGTTCCAGGCGAAGCCCAGGCGCGGTTCCAAATTGCGAAGCGTGGGGTTCGAGAATAGAGGGCCAGTCCCGGCGCAGCCCGCGAGCGCAACCCCGCAGACTGGCTTGGGGTCGGTGATATTGCGCAATGCGGCTGTCAAGCCATGGGATTCGGTCGGCACGGTCACCATTTCGTACCGCAGGCCGGCATTCAGCGTTAGGGTTTTGTCCAGGCGGATATCGTCCTGCACATAGGCGCCGAAGAGCGTTTGGCGAATCCCAATATCCTGAGGCAAGGGCGAGGCCGTTCCCGAAAACGACGACGGCTGGTTAGTAAGAAATTGCGTCAGGGAATCGAAGCGGAACGACCCGTTGATGTTGCTGGCCGACACTTCGTTGTCCTGCATCCGTTCGATGGTGAAACCGAACTTGAGCGCATGCCTTCCGCGAGTGAGAACCGCGTCGTCCCCTCCCTGGAAAGAATTCCAGTGCAGGGCCCTGCTGGAGGAGAGAAAACCCTCTGCGGTCGGAGCGCCGGCAAAGCTGGTGAGCCCGGGTATGCTCTGAATATTCCCTGCAAAAGCTCCCGGAACGAATGCGTAAGAGGCATCGTTCATCAGCGGGTTCAGCACGCTGGAAACTTTTCCCTGGATTCCCACGGCGCGGTTAAATCCAATTTGCGCGACGTTCAGCAGGCTGGGACTGAAGATGTGCTGCTCGTGAATGGTGACCACCTGGCGCCCGGAAACGATATCGGAGAACAGCTCGCCGAACGTGCCGGGCTGCACGGTCTTCGAGTTGTCGCGCATGTAGCTGCCGAACAGGCTGTCGCTTTGCGAGATTTTGTGGTCCACGCGGACAGTGAAATAATTTTCGGTGGTTACTTGCTGCGCGGCAAAATTAAAAAATCCGGTATCGCCATTTCCAATCTGGGGCGTATTGGGCGAGACGTGCGGATAGAACGCGTTTAGAAATCTCTCGACCGAATTATCGACGCAGAATCCGGCCTGGCCGGGCGCCAAATTCGTCTCGGTGGCGGGATTCGGGCATGCGACCGCCAAAGGGCCCGCTGCGGGATTGCCGTCCGCGCCGAGGAGATTTCCGTTTGCGTCGTGCACGATTCCTTTGCGCGCATTATCGGAAGGCACCGTATCGACAGTGGTCACGCCGAGCGACTGGCGAAGGCCCTCGTAGTCCCCGAAAATAAATGTGCGGTCTTTCCGGATCGCCCTGCCCGCCGAGCCTCCGAACTGATTGCGTTTGAACGGCGGAATCACCGGGCCATCAAAGAAATTACGAGCGTCCAGCGAGCTATTGCGAAGGAATTCATACAACGAGCCGTGGAACGCGTTTTTCCCGGAGCGCGTCACGACGTTGATGACGCCTCCCGAAGTCCTGCCGTACTCGGCCGGATAGTTGCTGCCGAGCACGGACACCTGCTCGACCGCGTCGATGCCCAGGTTGTCGCCCAGCACGCTGCCCGGAGCGCCGTTGGCGTAGTCGTTGATGCTGATTCCGTCCAGGCGGTAGCTGTTCTGATCCGGGCGCGACCCGGAAATACTGACCGCTGCGCCGAAGCCGCGGTCGGTGTTGCCGCCTCCGGTGGCGCTGCCGTTTTGCACGCCGGTGACGCCCGCTTGCAGAGTCGCCAGCGCCGCCCAGTCGCGCCCGTTCAAGGGAGTGTCGCGCACGGTCGAGGCGCTGGCGCTGCCGCAGACCGCGGGGCAGGGTTCGCTGACCATGGCCGGTGGCGCGGCGACGCGCACGACCTGCTGCGGGTCGCCCGCATGCATCACCACGTTCAGAACGCGTTCGACTCCCGCGGTTACGGTAATATCCGTCCACACCTGCGTTGTGAATCCGGAGCCCGAAACGTTCATTTCATAGCTTCCGGGAGATAAGCCAGGGACGCTGAAAAGGCCGCCCGTGTTCGTCGTGGAAGTCCTGACCAGGCCCGAACTCACATCTTTAATCGACACTTGAACGTCCGGCACCACGGCGCCGGATTCGCCTGTCACCGTGCCCGTGATCGCTCCTCCGGCCACCTGCGCGCTTGCCGGAAGAACAAAAAATAAAATCAGGAACAGGCTCGCAATCGAAGCAAGCGCCGCTTTCCCGCCCATTTGACCACCCTTGCAACAATATATTTTCATACTCAATTTATGAGTAAACATCCCCGCGATCTTAGACCTTTGAATCTGAAAATTCACTGAAAGAAATGCATCTTCTTCCGCCACCCATCGAGACCGAAAAAAGGCTCATGAATTCCGCACAAAATGTTGGAGGGGGAGACACTCGGGATAGCGGGCCCAGGCGAATGAATAGTTCCAGCGGAGCTGCTCATCAATTTCGCAACCCGCAGAAGGGAATCGAAAGTGCGTAACGCCGGACGTCTAGCTTCCGGTAAGCGCGGATTCGACTTTCCGATTGGCCGGTGCCAGCGAATTCAGCGCCGCCAGCACTCCGCCTTCTTTAAATGGCACGCCCGCCAGCCGCAGGCCCATTTCCACCCCGCACAGCGTTCCTGCCAGCATCAGATCGTTGAAACTTCCGAGGTGCCCGATGCGGAATACTTTTCCCGCAAGCTTGGAAAGGCCCGCGCCCAGGGACATGTCAAAATTTTCCAGGATCACGGCGCGCAGTTTATCGGCGTCACTGCCTTCGGGCACAAATACCGCCGTCAGGGAACTCGAATATTCGCGCGGATCCTCGCAAACAATTTCCAGGCCCCAGGCTCGCACGGCCGCGCGCGTCGCTTCCGCGTGACGGTCATGGCGCCGGAAGACATTCGGCAGCCCCTCTTCCTGCAACATGCGCAGGGCTTCGCGCAATCCGTACATCAGATTGGTGGGCGGGGTGTACGGGAAGAATCCGCTACGGTTCGGCTTCATCATTTCCTGCCAGTCCCAATAGGCTCTCGGCAGGCGCGCCTTTGCATTTGCCGCCAGCGCATTTTCGGAAATCGCATTGAAACTCATCCCGGGGGGCAGCATCAGCCCCTTCTGCGATCCCGCCACGGTGACGTCAACTCCCCACTCGTCGTGCCGGTAGTAGATGGAGCCCAGCGAAGAAATCGTATCCACCATCAGCAATGCGGGATGGCGCGCGGAATCGATCGCGCGGCGAAGCTCGGGAATGCGGCTGGTGACTCCCGTGGAAGTCTCGTTGTGGACGGCCATGACCGCCTTGATGGCGTGGCCGCGATCCGCGGTGAGCCTTGCTTCGAGTTCGGTGGCGGAGGCGCCCCTGCGCCAGTTGCCCGGCACGTAATTGACCTTGATTCCGAATTTCTCGGCGACCTGGCGCCAGAGCGTCGAAAAATGGCCGGTCTCGAACAGCAGCACTTCATCGCCGGGGGACAGCGTGTTGACGATCGCCGCTTCCCACGCACCGGTGCCCGACGCGGGATACATCACCACGGGCTGCGCGGTCTGGAAGACCGCGCGCAGCCCGTGGAGAACTTCCTTGCCCAGTTCCGCAAACTCCGCGCTGCGGTGATCCATCACCGGCTCGTCCATGGCCCGGAGCACGCGATCCGGAACATTGGTGGGACCCGGAATTTGCAGGAAATGACGCCCAGTATGCAGCATGTCGAAAATCCCCGATTCAGAGTTTTATTGGAACAGTCTTATTGGACCATTGGTGTTTCAGTATGTCCGACGCAGAGCCATTTTCCGTCTACTTTGGAATAGACGTTCACAAATTTTCGGGGAGTGTTTGAGACCACGCCATTGTTCACCACCACCGAACGGCTGACCCCCGTCACGATGCCGGTAGTTCCATAGATGTGGAACGAAACGTCGTCGTGCTTGAACGACTGAAAGGCGAGCTTGCGTCCCTTAATCTCCGTGAGATGCGCCGTTTTGGAAAGGGTCTCGCCGCGCGCGTTCGTGTACACCACATCGTCCGCGTAAAGCTTCTCCAGGGCGGCTACGTCGCCCTTCGGCAGAGCTTCGTTGCGCGCGTCCTCCGCTTTCATGAGTTCGGCTTTGAGGTCGTCGGCCGCGGCCGCGTTTTTCACGGTCCATCGCGCCACGCCAAGGAAGGCGACCGCCACGAGCGCCACCATCAGGAATCGTCGCATCATCTTCATATCCTCCGTTTTTATTTCTCGTTTTCCAAGCTGGCGAAAGCAGGCGGCCTTCGCTTCTTCTCAATATCTTAAAAGAGTTTTCCCGAATCCCCAAGAGGTCAAATTGGTCGAGCGAGTGGTCCAACCGGCCGCTCGAATGCCGTCCATTTTTTTCCCGCAATGCGCGCAAAAAAAACGGAGGGACGGCATGGCCGCCCCTCCGCGCCATTTTTCCTAATGGGACATCATCATGCCGCCCATCGACATGTCATTGCGGATTACGTCGCCGCCCTTCATCACGAACTTCACCCGCTGCATTTCCGAAATGTCCTCGAGAGGATTTCCGGAAACCGCGATGATGTCGGCGAATTTTCCCTTTTCGATGGTGCCCAGCTTGTCCTGCATGCGGATGATCTGGGCATTCACCGTGGTGGCCATGCGCAGCGTGTACACCGGGCTCGCTCCCCATTGCACGAACACGGGAAACATTTCGCCCTGCACGCCATGGGAGCAATTGCACTCCTTGTTGTAGACGCGCCCTGGCGGCGGCGCTGACCCGCTGCCCCAGCCGAGAATTACGCCGGCGGCAAGCATCTTCTTCCAGGTGACCTGCACCAGGCGGTAGCGGCTGTACGGCGCCCACTGCTTCAGATCGTCCGGCTCGTCCTGGCGGTGGTCGAGAATGGTCGTGGTGATCGGCAGGTGCTTCGCCACGATCTCGCGGATGTCGTCGTCGTTCGCGGCGGTGGCGTGCTGGATGTTATCGAGGCCCAGGTCGATGGCTTCCTTCAGGCCTTCGCCTCCGTAGGTGTGCGAGGCGACCCACATTCCGCGCCGGTGCGCTTCGTCGATCACCGCGGCCAATTCATCGCGAGTGGGAAGCGGCTGGTTGTACATCTTGCCGTCCTTGTCAAAGTAGAACGGCCCGGTGGTGTGAATCTTGACGTGCTCGGCCCCGTACTTCGCAAGTTCACGCACCGCGCCGCGCATCTGGTCGGCTCCATTCACTTCGATGTCCTGTTCCATGGGCGAGTTCAGCAGCGGGAAAGCAGCGTTGCCCGGCATGGTGATGTTAATGATGGGGCCGGCAGTGATAATGCGCGGGCCCTTCACCAGCCCGGCCTGTATGGCCTTCTTCAGTTCCACGTCGGCGTATCCGCCGCCGTGCGATCCCATGGCCACCAGCGTGGTATAGCCGGCGTTCAGGCTGGACGTGGCGCTGAACAGCGCCACCATCATTTGGTGTTGCAGGCCTCCCTGGACGTCGGTCAGGTGCACGTGGCCGTCGATCAGCCCGGGCAGCACGGTGGCGCTGCCGAGGTCGATGACCTTGGCGCCGGCGGGAATCTTCACGCTATCCGCGGAGCCCACATCCGAAATCTTGTCGCCGCTGATGAGAATGACCTGATTGGTCAGGTTCGTGCCGGACTTGGGGTCGAACATCTTGCCCGCGCGGATGGCCGTGACCTGCGAGGTTTGCGCCGTCGCCGCCACCGTTACCGCCAGGATCAAGAAGAAGATGCGGAACGCCACTTTCATTTGCTTCATAGTGCCTCCCTTGCGATTCAAAATTCGAGATCCGGGCGGATGCTCTTGATGGGCACGTGCCCGCTGTGATTCCTGGTCCGCACAGATGCCCGCCCTAAATACGGGCGGTTCACCGAGAGCGCTTTCCGTGAACGCTTTCTGCCACTTCTATCGCCACTGCGAGGAGCGGGTTTTGGAGCGGCCACTGCGTCCCGTTTTTCGGGACGCAGTGGGCAGGTTTATCTTGCAGCCGGGTCGCCGCCCATTTTCAGGGCGCCGCGTTACTTGCCGTAAATCAGCAGGCGAAACGTTCCCGGTGTAGCCACAGGTTGCGGATTGGGCTGTTTTTCCGTGGGCGCGGGAGCCGGACCGAAATCCGACGTGGTGAGATACAGGTTGTGAGTCTTGGGATCGAGGCCCATGGTCTTGGCCCCGAATTCGGTCTTCACGGTTTCGACCACGGTGAGCTTGTCGGGCGAGTCCTCATGGAAAATGTGGAGTGTGCCCGCGCGCGTCGCCGCCGCCAGGGTGTTCGTGGCGGCATCAAACGTATTGGCGTCCACGCGGTCGCCGATGGGGAAGGCATCGCCGATGATTTTTCCGGTGTCGGCATCCATCATTACCAGCGTGGTGGGTTTGCGTCCGCCGATGAAGAGCCGCCGCGTCTTGCGGTCCATGGTGATGGAGGTCGGCTGGCCGGAGCCTGGGGCCACAGAGTATCGGGCTTTGACCGTGAGGGTCTTGGTATCGATTGCAGCGATTTCACTGGTGCTCGCGAGGTTGTCATAGATCATTCCCGCACCGTCCGAGACGGCCTGCTCGGGCGCGCCGCCCAGGGGAATGCTCTTGACCACTTCGCCCTTGACGGGATCGATGACCGTGGAGGACTTGGAATCCCCGTTAAAGGCGAAAATAAGTTTCGACGCGGGATCGTACATAATCCAGTCGGCGTCTTCTTCGCCCTTGATGGTCTTGAGGACCTTAAGTGTTTTGATATCGAACATCACGATGTTGCCCGCGTCGCCGTCGGTGATAAACCCGTGGCCGGACGCAGGGGCCAGAGCCACTCCGTGCACGCGCTTCCAGTCTCCGGCGATCTCGCCGACTTTCTCACCCGTGTCGGCGTTGACCACGATGATCTCCGTGCCGTGCGACAGGTACACGCGGCGCGCCATCGAGTCGACGACCACGTAGTCGAAATATTCGCGTGTAGCTCCGACTCCCGGCGCCGCGCCAAAGGAAACTTTCTTGATCAGGTGGTATCCCTCGGCCGGCGCGCCTGCAAACGTGCAGGCGGCGGACAACACGATGGAGCAGACCAGCGCGAGTCGTGCGTACCTCGAATTCTTCATAGTGCCTTCCTCCTCACGGGTACGAGCTCCGCTTGGAGCCCGTTGAATTAATTGACTTGTGGCCGTGGCAAGCGGCGTCAAGAGGCGTTGGTGCAGGCTCCTCGTCCTTACGGCATCGCCACAGTTGCGGACAGTTTCAGCATCGTACCATAGCCCAACCCGCCTGAAGGTTCCCTGAAAGAAAGCGATGCAATATTTTGCCGGCAACCGCGGGAGGGGAGGAGTCGCAGGCAAGAGCAAAACGGGGAACATAGGGAATGGCCAGTTTTGAAACTTGTGATCCGGTTTGATCCAGCCGCGCGGACCACCCCGAAACTACTGCTGAAAAAAGTTCACGGGGGCAAGCCCAGAATCGGGCCGGCCCCCGTGGTTGGAAAGCAGCCTTAGATTACCAATTCACCTTCAGAGCGAATTGGATTTCACGGGGTTCGGTGGCCAGTTGGCTAATCGTTCCAACTCCAGCGGACGATCCATCAATGTTGAACAGGCCGGAGTTGCAGTCGCCGCTGCAGGGCTGCGGCGGTCCAAAGTTGTCATGGTTGGTGATGTTGAACATCTCGGCGCGGAACTGGACCTTGAACTGTTCCGAGATCTTCGTGATCGGGAAATTCTTCACGATCGCGAAGTCAAGGTTGAACAGGTGCGGGCCGTAAAGGCTGTTCCGGAGAACGTTTCCAGGGACGAAATTGGAGCAGTAGACATTCCCAGCAGGCAGATAGGGGGCGGTGGTCTTAGCTCCCGGATAACCGCCGGTGCAATTGGAGGCCAATGCCGCGGGCACGGACGGCTCTGTATAGCAGCTGTCCTTGATCCAGAGCGGCGAGCCAGGTTTGCTGCCTGCGAAGCCATGGTTGATGGGATCGCATCCGGGGATCTTTACGAGCGGACCGAACTGGTCCGCGCCGGAGTTCCCAAGACCCAAGGGGTCGTCGTTATTGATCGGAGTCGTCGGTATGCCGCTGTTGAACGCCAGGATGGAGCCAATCTGCCAGCCGCCAACCGCCGTCTTCAGGGCGCCATTCCAGGACTTCGGCGTGGGAATCTCATACAAGCCGTTGATGGAAAGCGTATGCGTGATGTTGAAGCTGGACGGGCCGAAGAACAGCTTCGGCAGCATCCACCAGGGCGAGTTGATGTCGTTCGAGAACGTGTCTCCCGCGATCGTTTGGGAAGCGTCATCCAGCGATTTCGCGAAGGTGTATGCCACCTGGTACTGGAAGCCATGAGAGAACTTCTTGTCCAAGGTGAGGTTCAGGGCATCGTAGTGGGAATCGGTATTCCAGTAGATGTACCGGATAATCCCCAAGTTTGAGTTGGTCTTGGGGGCGTTAAAGAAATAGCCGCCACCAGTGGATGCCGGCACAGGCGTGGTCATGTTGCCGTCGTCGCCGCGCATCAGCAGGTGGACGCCGTGTGAACCGATGTAGCCGGCCGTCACCGTGATATCCGAAGTCAGTTGCCGCTGCACATTGAGGTTCCACTGCATGACGTAATTGCGTTTCGGGTTGGTCTCGATGGTCGAGGCAGCGAGTTTGCTTCCCCCTGCGGAGTTAAGTTGGCCGCCGCCAAAGCCAGGAGCGAAGGAACTACCATTCGCGGCAAACGTTTTCGTGCTCTTGAAAATGAGGAACGGCGCAGCCTGATTCTGCTGCAGCAGGAAGTAGCCGGGGAGCGGGAGGACATCGTAGATACCAAATCCGCCGCGCACCGAAGTCTTTCCGTCCTTGAAGGGATCCCATGCAAATCCCAAACGCGGCTCAAAGTTCTTGAGCGTGGGATTCTTGTAGTACGGGCCAACGCTGGCGCAGGAGGCGCCGGGCTGGGCTGGGATCGGGGCGGTAAACTGGGTTCCGCAAACAGGATTCGCATCGCCGATGTTCGCCAGGTTGGTGATCCTGCCCTGCGCGTCGTTCAGCACGGTCGCCATTTCGTAGCGCAGTCCCACGTTGAGCGTCAGGTTGGATTTGATTTTCCAATCGTCCTGAACATAAGCGCCGAAAACGGTCTGGCGGAATTCCCGCGGATTGTCGACGAGATTCACCAGGCTGCCTTCAAAGGACTTGGGATTGCCAGATAGAAAGAAACTGAAGTCCGTGAACTGATAACGCCCGCCGGGTTCCTGGAACGTGTGCTGGTTGTACTGCACGCGCTCCACGCCGCCACCGAACTTAATCGTGTGGCTGCCGTGGACCCAGAACGCGTCGTCATAAGCCTGATCGGAATTCCATGTGTGGAGGTAGTGGGACCCAGCGTTGACGCCGCCAAAAAAGTCGCCGACGCCGCTATGAACGCTGAGGCGGGGAGCGTTTTGACCAGGGATCGCACCCAATGCGGTGCTGTTGGCCGCCGCAAGAATCGCGGTAGGCGTGAACTGGTTTTTCACGTTATCTCGGTTATAGCCGATGCGCGCAGCGTTCACAAAGCTGGAGCTGAACGTGTGGCTCCATTCCAAGGCAATGGTTTGCCGGGTTGTGTGAGACTGGGTGTTAACCGTGTTCAGGGCGTCCGGTTTCACGTAGTCCGTATCATCGTACAGGTATGTTCCAAACAGGTTGTCGTTGGTGCCCAGCCGGTGATCCAGGCGAACCGTGTAGTAGTTCTCCGGAACAACCTGCCGGCCGGCGAACACGAATCTGCCAACGTTGGCATTCCCGGCAAGCGTCTGCGCCGGCCAAAACTGCAGCAGAGACTGGGCGTAAGCGTTGATCGCCACTTGGCACGTCTGAGTTGTGCCAATCTGTATACAGTTCGGGTTCGCGGGCGTGGCCCCTGAGAAAGTGAACGTCCCACTTCGAAGGGCCGGGCTGGGTACGCCTACGTTGGAAACGATACCCTTGATCTGCCGCAAGCCTTCGTAATCGCCGAAGATAAAGGTCTTGTCCTTGATGATCGGTCCGCCTGCGGAGACGCCAAACTGGTTGCGCTTGAAGTCGGGAATCTTCCCGCCGGAAGCGCGAGTAAAGTAATCTCTCGAATCCAGCGCGCTGTTGCGCAGGAATTCGTAGGCGGTGCCGTGGAACTGGTTGGTGCCGGACTTGCTGATGGCGTTCACAACGCCGCCGGTGGCGCGGCCATACTCAGCCGGGAAGCCGCCGGTCAACACCGTGAACTCCTGAATCGCGTCCACGCCCAGCACGACGCCGATCACGTTACCCGGAGCCGCCATGGCATAATCGGTGACACCGATTCCGTCAATTCGATAGTTGTTAAACGTTGTCCGCTGTCCGGACACAGTGAGCTCCGATCCGAAACCGCGGTTGCCGCGGGCCGAAGTATCGGTGCTCATCTGCGTTTCGATCCGCTTGACGCCCGGCTGCAGAGTGGCGAGTTGCGTCCAGTCGCGGCCGTTCAAGGGCAATTCACGCACGACCTCGGATTCGACCTGTCCGCTGACCGCCGACGAGGTTAACTCAACTTGCGGCGCAGCCTCGGTTACCTGGACGGTTGTGCTGGTTTCGCCGACCTTCAGGCTGAAGTTGAGTTGTTGCTGCGCGCCCACATTGAGGTTGAGGTTCGACTGCAAGGCGGTCGAGAATCCCTTCGCCGTGACTCGGACCTCGTAATCTCCCGGCGTAATGTTCGGCATGGAATACAAGCCGCTGGAGTCAGATGTCGTGTCTCGAGAAACTCCCGTCGCTGTATTCTTAACGGAAATGGTCGCGCCGGCGATCACCGCGCCGGAAGCGTCGGTCACTGTTCCTGCTAATGTCGCGCCAGTGACCTGCGAATATGCGGGAACAGCAGTGAAGCAGCAAAGTCCAATTGCCAGAAACACACCCAACACAACCACCATTTTTTTGCCAAAAGCAGAACTCCACTCCATTTAAATCCTCCTCACACCCAGTCTCTTAAATATCCGCTCCAAGCACAGTTCTCTGTGCAATTTGCGGGGCCCTATCTGACTATTTCTCCGGTAAACGTGGTGATGCCACTCTTGTGGACAACGGTTTATAACCTGGAACATTAAGATAAGCTTAAGACTGGCTGAATTTTTTCGACTTCTTGCCTGTGCGTTTGGCCCATCCCTACGAGTGGAGCCGAGCCGCGTATTCAAGGCGCTTCTTGGATGCGGCGTTCTGGCGTATACTCGCCGGCCGGAAATCAAAAATGAAAAAACTGTCCTGGAAGTGCCGCCATTCTCGGCGGATTTGTCGGCAGGTCATTGGAATTAACGGCGGGCAGGGCAACGGCCTGGCGAGCATGGCATGAACGCTGAACAAGACTACCCGGGACAGGTTTCCAACCAGGGGACCGGCGCGGCCCAACCAGCGCCCGGCGAGTCCGGTTCGCGTTCCGTGGCCATCGCCATGTATTGCGTTCTGCTGGGTTCGTATGCGGTGAACGCCGCGGACCGGCAGCTTTTTCCGCTTCTCGCCCATGACGTGCGCCTGCAATACGGCTTTTCGCTTTCCGATACCGGCCTGCTGACCACAATCTTTACCCTGGGGCTGGCGGTTGCCGGATTACCCACCGGCTACCTGCTGGCGCGTTTTTCCAGGAAGACCGTGCTGCTGCTCGGGATTGGAATTTTTTCCACGGGCACAGCCCTCACGATTCTGGCGACCGGATTCTCCGACATGCTGGTTTACCTGGCCGCGACGGGCATCGGCGAGGCTATGCAGCTCACGGTGATGATCGCCATCGCGGCCAACTATTTTGTGGGCTACCGCGCCGCCGCCATCGGGTCGATGAATGTATTTTTCGGGCTGGGCGCGTTCTCCGGGCCCATCGCGGGCGGACTTTTGCTGACCCGGTACCGAACCTGGCACGCCCCAATGATCGCTTTCGGTATTCTGGGCTACCTGATGATCGGGCTGATCGCTTTGACCGTTCGGCCCTGGTTTAGCGAGACGCATCGCGCCGCCGACGCCCGCACCGATCATCTCGGCGCGCCGACGCTACTGAACCGGAATACGGTGATCTTGACGATCCTGAGCGTGATCGGCGGGCTAGTGCTTTTCGGTTTTACAGGCATGTACCCGACCTACTTGCGGGAGGGGCTGCACTACACGCCGAAAGCTGCGGGATTTGTCATCAGCTTTTATGGGGCCGGGGCGCTGATCTCGATCGGTGGCGGGTGGCTGGGCGATCGTTTTTCGCCGCGGGTGGTTTTGGGCTCCGCGTTTTTCAGCATCGCTTGCCTGGGATATTTGTGCTTTCACGGATCGGAAGCGATTTTGCCGCGAGCCATTTTGGCGTTCGCTTACGGTGCGGTCGGCAGCGGCACGATGTACGTCAATCTGGCGGCTTATCACGTGAAAGCGGTGCGCAGTAGTCTATCGAGCCGCGCCTCGGGCATGTTTGTTACCGGTTTCTACGCGGCCGCCGCTGCGGCTGGATACCTGATGGGCAGGATTGCCGGCCATGCCGGATGGGCTCAGGCGGGAGAGATTCAGATTTCGATGTTGGCCGCTATTGCCGGAGTGCTGGCGTTGACGTTACGGCCTTCCAAAATGGCGCTGTGATTCGCCGGCGCTATTCAATAGCGTAGGCTGAAGTCTACGCTGCTAAGTGCCGTGTTCTATTGCGGTTCTTATTTCGCCAACTCACGATTAATCAGGCCGTATGGCGTTTCACCCCTGAGGCACGCCAGCGCCTGCTCGATCGCGCGGAGCTGCAGCGTCGCGCGGGCTTCCACGCTGAGCCACGCCGTGTGCGCGGTCACAATCATCTTGGGATGATTTACCAGAGCAGTGCGCACCGGGGTTACGGCCGTCTCCGATTCCAGCACGTCGAGTCCCGCGCCGAAAATTTTTCCGGCATCGAGCGCCGCCAGCAGCGCCGCCTCGTCGATCAGCCCACCGCGCGACGTGTTGATCACCGCGGCGTTGCTTTTCATTTTTGCGAAGGCTGCTTCCCCGAAGAGGTAATGCGTCTGCTCGTTGAGCGGGGCGTGCAACGAGATGAAATCCGATTGCGCGAGCAAGACGTCGAAGGAAACCAGCTCCGCGCCCATATCCCGCGCGCGGCTCTCGCTCAGGTACGGATCGTGAATCAAAACGCGCATGCCCAGTTGCTTCACTTTGCCGGCAAGGAGCGATCCGATTTTTCCGCATCCGACCAGGCCGCAAACCTGCCCGCGCAAGCGATGCAGGGGAGGCATGTTGCTCATCACCCAGCGGTCCTGCCTGGCGAGGGTAATGGCAGGGATCATCTGGCGGCTCAGCATGAGCAGCAGCGTCAGCGCATGGTCGGAAACTTCGTCGATGCAATAGTCCGGTACATTCGCCACCATGATGCCACGTTCGGTTGCCGCCGGAATATCCACCGTGTCCACGCCGATTCCGTAGCGCACGATGATCCGGCAGCGCTGCATGGATTCGATCACGCGGCGCGTGATGGCCGCGCGCGCGGTCAGCACGCCGTCGGCGTTCGCGCACACCCTGCAAAGTTCCTGCTCGTCCGTGGTTTGCGCGTCGACCAGTGTTCCGCCTGCCGACTCCACTGCGCGGCGTTCCTGCGCGAGGTCCGGAAAGCGGTGATCCGTGATTACGATCTTCATTTTTTCTCCCGTAAAATGTGTCCAGCGATTCTATCGTAGCGGAGATGGATTGGAAAATTGCGCGGTGTTTCCTGATGCTCCTGGCAACGTGGTCTTTCAAGGACGCTGGACCATTGCAACGGCCCTGTGCCGGGTGTACGTTGTTCGCACCAAAAATCAAAACCGAAATCGTGAGAGGAACCCGTGACCCATCTGCCTGGACGCCGCACGCTACTCAAATACGGAGCAGCGGTTGCCGCCTCCGCGAGTTTCGGCAATGTTTTGCGGGCACAGGACGAGAAAAAATCTCCCCAGCGAACCGTCGTCATCATGTTCGACGGGTTCGGGCTTGACTATCTTTCCGCAAGCAAAATGCCCGTCCTCGAGCAATGGAAACGCGACGGCCTGTTTAAACCCGTAAAAGGCCTCATGCCGTCGGTGACGAACATCAACAACGCCTCGATCTGTTGCGGTGTCTGGCCTGAAACGCACGGCATTACGGGGAATACCTATTTCGACGAGCAGCGCGGCGTCGAGGATTACACCGAGTCGCCCGACTTGCTGCTCGCACCCACGCTGTTTGAACGCGCTGCGCGCTATGGCGTGAAGTCGGCGCTGCTTTCCAGCAAGGCGAAGACGATCACGTTCCTGTTTCGCGGCGCCGAGATTGTCCTCACCGGGGAGAAACCCACGCCCGAGTGGGTCCAGAAAATCGGCCCGGCGCAATCGATCTACAGCCGCGAAATTAATTACTGGCTGATGGCCGCCGCCATGGACATTCTGAAAAATCGCCCGGATATCGGATGCGTGTACATCCACACCACGGATTACCCCATGCACACCTGGGCTCCAGAGGCTGCGGAATCCAAGGAGCATCTGGCGCGCATGGATGAACTGATTGGGCAGGCCATGCGATTGGCTCCGGACGCGGCGTTTCTGCTGACCGCCGACCACGGAATGAACGCCAAGACGCTGTGCTGGGACCTCGAGAAAGTCTGCGCGGACCGGGGAGTTCCGCTGCGCAAGGCTTTTTCGGTGGGGCGCGATCAGTACGTGAAACAGCATCGCGGCTGCAGCGGAGGGGCTTACGTCTATCTCAAGAACCCGCAGGATGCGGGGCGCGTTCGCGAAATTATTTCGGGCCTGCAGGGAGTCGAACAGGTGATTTCGCGCGAGCAGGCCGCGCGCGAGTACAAGCTGATGAAATCCAGAATCGGCGATCTGGTGGTGTGGGGCGACAAGAACACCACGTTCGGCGAAATGGAGGCCGCGCGAGAGGATTATCCCACTGGGCTCAGGTCGCACGGCTCCCTGCATGAGTTGGATATCCCCTTGTTTGTTTACAACGCCAAGGGCGCGCCGCCCGCCAATTTTTTTCAGCACAACCTGGACCTGGCGAGGTGGATGTATCGCGCCTGACGGGTGTACGACTCTTGAACCTGCCCGCAGCCTCAAGAATTTGACAGTCTTCGACAAATCATTAATGCTAGACGAAGATATTCAATTCACGGAGGAACACTGTGTCGGACATCGGACTCATACCTGTCGATTGGGAAGTGCGATTTGACCCGCAGCGAATGCTGCGGGAACGTTTGCAGCGCGCGAAAGACGCATTGAATAATTCTGATCTGGACGCTCTATTTGTATTCCGCACCGAAGACGCCCGCTACCTGATGGGCTATCGCCACCATCTCGGCCCCGCGTTCATTATGGGCAATGCGGTCACAGTGCTGGCGCGAGGTCACGATCCCATCCTCTGGACCATGGATTTCGAGCACTGCCGCCTGCGCATGCCGTGGCTCTCGCCGGACCAGATCCGCCCGCGCGCGAATTTCCGCGAAAAAATAGGAATGAAGCGCTGGGCCGAGCAAGTGGAGGGCCTGGTCGGCTCGCTGGCAGGCAAGCGCGTCGGGATCGACATCTGGGACATCAACATGGAAAACGCCATCCGCGAAGTGTTTCCGAAGACGACCTTCGCCGACGGCTACCAGAGCGTTCTCATGCGCGCCAAGGAAATCAAGACGCAGGATGAAATCCTGTGCCTGAAGATCGCCAACGCCATCACCGAGGCGGCTCTGGATCGCGCGCTCGAGCGCCTGCGCCCCGGCGTGAAGGAATGCGAAATTCTGGCCACTGCCTGGGAAACCATGACGGCCATGGGCAGCGAATGGACGCAGTGCTCCAACATCGTCTGCTCGGGCCCGTACACGGCGCCCTATCGCCGCTTTACGTCCGACCGCATTATCCGCAACGGCGACCTGGTGATCATCGATATCGGCGCGGGCTACAACGGTTACTGGGGCGACCTGACGCGCACCTGGGTTTGCGGAAACGTGAAGCCCACTCCGGAAATGCGCGACCTCCATCAGAAATGTTATAACGCGCTGTTTAACGCCGGCAGCAAGATCCGCCCGGGCGCGACCAACGCCGAAGTTTTCGCCGCCGCCGATCCTTATGTGCTCGACAGCCTCGGCCACGGCTCAGGCGTCAATCCCTGGGAGGCGCCTTACTTCAGCCCCGCGTCCAAGGACGCCCCGGTGGTGTTGAAGGAAGGTATGGCATTTAACCTTGAGCCCTATGCAGGCAAGCCAGGCATTGGCGGCATACGCCTGGAAAACGATCACATCGTCACCGCCACCGGCGTCGATATTTACACGACGTATCCATTCGACGAGCGGCTCGTGAACGAAGTGCATCCTCTCGACACGACCACGGGACGAACGAGGTAATTTGCCCCGCGATTGCACACCATGACGACGCACGATCCTGTTCCCGGCGAACTGCCCTCGTTCCGGCTTGACGGCCGCCTGGCCGTCATCACCGGAGCGAGCCAGGGGATTGGGCGCACGTTCGCGGAGGCCTACGCGCGTGTCGGCGCGGAGATCGTTTTAGCGGGCCGCAACACGGAACGGCTCGGCGAGGTGCGGCGCTCGATTGAGAGCGCCGGCGGCCGGGCCCACACCATTGCCGCGGACCTGGGCACGATGGACGGCATCCGCTCGCTGGAACGGGGCGTGTCGAAAATTATTGAAGCAAGCAAACGGCAATTAATTCTTGTTAATAGCGCGGGATTCGGTTTCACCAAGGCGGCGCTGGATGTGACCGGGCAGGATTGGGATCATGTCCTTAACGTGCACGCCAAAGCCACGTTTTTTTGTTCGCAATTCATGGCCAGGAAAATGATCGACCGGAAGTACGGCAAGATCATCAACCTAAGTTCCACCTGGTCGGTGAGCACCGACCTGGGCAAGAGCATGTACGGTATCGCCAAGGCCGGCGTTTCCTACATGACGGCGGCGCTCTCCACCGAATGGGCGCCATTCGGCGTGCGTGTGAATGCCATCGCGCCGACCACGACGCTAACGGAAAATACCAGCCAGATCATGCGGGAAAATCCGGATCGCGCGAAACGATTGCACGATCGTATCGTCATGGGGCGCTTTGCGCAGCCTTCGGATCTGGTGGGCGCGGCCCTGTTCCTCGCAAGTCCCGCCTCGGATTTCGTCACCGGCCACACGCTGTTTGTCGACGGCGGCTGGCACGCGGGCGGTTGAGGCGAGATTCCGGCCGCTCTCAGGGCTGCACGTCGTACACTTTCACTGCGAGTTGCGCGTCTGCCTTCCCCTTGCCCGAAACTGCGACATAGAAACGGCTCAACTGCGGCACGTACAGGGATGTCTTGGCGCGATATCCGGTCGGCACCTCCGCGACATGCACATACGTATCCGGGCCGGTTTGCGAAAGAACCGTGGTCGTCTCCGATCCCGACAGGTAGATGTGTTTGCGTGTCGAGTCGAACCACAAGTCGTCGTTGAAACCCGAGATCGGAACCTTGGCTACGATTTTTCCCGTGTCGGTGTCAAAGGCGAAGAATGTCGGGGGAGTGCGCGTGGCGATAAACAGGCGGTGATTCATTTCATCGAGGGCCATGCCGTTGGGCACCTCCGCACCCGTGATGGGCCAGCGTGCGACGAGCCTGCCGCTGGCCAGGTCCACGACGCCGACTTCCTTCGGGCCGGAGAGGTTCACATACATTCTCTTGCCGTCGCGGGTGATTGCCATGGCCTCCGAGTGATTCCCGGGCAGCGTAATATCACCGACGAGTTTGAACGTCTTGGTATCGATGATGTTGATCTTGTGCGATTGTCCCTTCGTTTCGTCGCCGCCGCTTTCGACGTAGTAATACTGGTTCACGGGATTGAATACCGCGCCGTCCACGCCGGGTGGAAGTTTGATCGTGCTCATGATCTTGTAGTTCTCGCCGCTGACCAACTCCACCATTCCGAAGCCGTCGCCATCGGTCACAATGAGATCGTTCTGTTCGGGCAGATATCGAATCGCATGGGGCTGGCCGAAACCGGAGATGCTCGTCAGCCATTTGCCGTCGAGGTCAAACACTTCCACAGTTTTATGATCCTCGGCGGCCAGGAACAGGCGCTTGCCTTTCAGGTCGATGCCGAAGTGGTCGAAGTCGCCTGTAAATCCCGGAAGCGGCGTGGTGGCCACCAGTTTCAGCGGAAGTTTTTCCTGGGCGCCAAGTTTCACGGCAAGTCCGAGAAAGAGCAGCACGCCGATCGCCAGCAATCGTTTGGCAAACATGTGTGAAATTTCCTCCTGAGCGATTCATGCTATCGGGCAACGAAAATCCAAGCGGGCCTGTGAAGCGCGCGCGGGCCATCAGGGGGCGACGTCGTAGACCAGAATTTGCGCCGGCTGACTGTCCTTTGCCGGAACGCCGACGAAATACTTGTTCAGCTCGGGCACCAGCCGCGCCGTCTTCGCTCCCGGCTTGGTCGGGATGGTTGCGACCACTTTGTACTCGTCCGCCCCGCGCTGCGCCACCACGGTGACCGCGCCATCGCCGCCCCCGCCCGGAAGGTACAGCCGGTGGTGAGCGGCGTCGTAAGCCAGATCATCCACGTAATCGGCTACGTCCAGGTTCGCGACTTCTTTTCCATTGTCCGCGTTTACAACCACCAGCTTGGAGGGTTTGCGCGTGGCCAGAAACAACCGGTGCTCGGCTTCATCGTACTGCAGCGGAACATTGTCTTTTCCGGCGGTTACGGGCCAGGTTGCGACGACCGCTCGCTTCTCGCGGTCCACCACTCCGATCGAATTAATTCCAGTCATATTCACAAAAAGACGCGGCCCGGATTTTTCGATGGCCATGGATTCCAGGCGGTTGGTGTCCAGCTTCAGATCCGCGATCTTCTTGCCGGAGACGGTATCCACGATGCTGATGAGGCAGGTTGGCGTGTGCGCCTCGCGCCCTCCATTCACGACGTACAGAAATTTCGAGGAGGGATCGTACACCACTGGATCGGCGTCAATGGTTAATGCGATGCGGCCGATCAACTTGTAGGAATCGTAATCGAGGATCTTGACCTCGGACGCTCCTCCATCCACGACGAATATTTTTTTTAGTTCCGGGAACGGAAGAACGTTGTGAGGTTCCTTGAAATCCGTGAGAGATTGCAGCTGCTTGTACGTCCGAAGGTCGAAGACCTCAACCGCCGGCTCTTCTTCCGAAGTCACGAACAGTCGATTCCCCTTGAGATCGACGCCGAAATGATCCCATTTGCGCGCGCCTGCCACGTTGATGGTTTGCGATAATCGAAGCGGCGCCTTTTCTTGGGCCCAAGACTGCGATGCGCAGGCAAGCGCCAATGCCAGAATGAAAAATGTTTTTCTCATTCTAGATTCCCAGTCGAATTGTTCGATCCTCGTGCTTGCATGGCATGCCGCGGGAAATTTCAAAATGCCGCCATTCCCCGACCGCCGTGGCGGCCGGGGAATAACACCCAGTTGGGACGGTTTGTGCGATCCGACAAATCAGTCTGAATCGGCCCGCGCTGCCGCGGACGATCAGCGGTCGGTTACTTTACCAACTTAAATTTCTGCACGCGCCGTCCGATATCGGTCTCCGCGATGTAGATGTTGCCCTTGGAGTCGACGTCCAGCGTGTGGCAATGCGTGAATTCGCCGATTTGATGGCCGGGGCGTCCGAACTTCGTGATTTCGTTCCCCGTTTCATGATCGAGAATGTGGACCAGTTCGTTGCGGCCGTCGGCAACGATCATGTATTTCTGTTCCGGATCTCGCGAGAAGCGCAACCACCACGCGGTGCCCCACGAATCGGGAGTTCCTTCGTGGCCCGATTTGATCCAGATGTTTTTTTTGAAATTTCCCATCTTGTCGAATACTTGAATGCGGTTGCCTTGGCGGTCGCAAACGTAGACCAGGCCGTTCTTGTCCATCACCACGCAATGGACCACGCCCATGAACGCGCCGCCCTCACCGGCCGCCGCGTCGGCATTGGTGCCCTGGCGTCCCCACTGGCGCAGATATTTGCCGTCCTTATCGAAGACCACGATGCGGTGATCGCCGTACCCGTCAGCTATGTAGATGTCGCCGTTGCCTGGATCGACGGCGATGTCTGCGGGTTTGTTGAGCAGGGTCTTGCTCTGGTTCATGGCGATGCCCGTGATCAGGCCCGTGGAGCTGTCGAACAGGCCTTTGGTGCCGATCGTGAGCAGCAGCTTGCTGCCGTCGTGCGAATACTTCTGCACGATCGCGTCATCGTTGCCGGCGATGTAGACGTTGCTGTCCTTGTCCACGATGCAGCCGTGCGGGGAAGCCGGAGCGGTCTTGAAATCGGAGAACGAATTGACCAGATTGCCGTCGGCGTCATATTCCAGGATCGGAGCGGCGGGCGTGGCGACCAATTTTTCCTTGTCCTGCAAGTCGCCGCGGTTGACTTCGAACACATGGTCTTGCGCATCCACGCAAATCCCGCCCGCGCGCCCGGTGACCAGCGTGTCCGGCAAAGGCTTCGGCCACGTGGGATCGACCTCATACTGGGGCGCGCCGGATTGCGCCTGTGCGGTGCACACGGCCCCCAGAAGAATTGCGAGGCCGGCGAACAACCTGATCTTGCCGGGAACAGTCAACTTGGACGACATTCCGCCTCCTTGAATTTTACGAACTAGTTTGGGATCAAGCTCGGCTCACCCGCAAGGCAGCTGAGCGTCGGATTGTTCAGCTTCAAGACGCCGCTTTTCCCACCACGTCCAGACGGTCGTACGCAGGCAGCGTGAGGAAGTCGACAAACCGCGGCGACTGGATCAGGTCGCGCAGAATGGCCGCAGCATCGTTGTAGCGGCTGGCTTTGAACTGCGCCTCGCCCACGGCTTGCTGCACCTTGGCCAGTTCCTCGTCGATGGTCTTGAGGCACAACTCGAGAGTGACGGTCCGGCCATCGCTCAGCTTCGCCTTGTGGTGGATCCACTGCCAGAGTTGGGCGCGGCTGATTTCCGCCGTGGCCGCGTCCTCCATCAAGTTAAACAGGGGAACGCATCCAATGCCGCGCAGCCAGGATTCCAGATAGCCCAGGCCCACGGCGATATTCTGCCGGAGTCCCGCTTCCGTGATGTCGCCCTTAGGCACGGTCAGCAGATCCGCGGCCGTGGCATGGAAGTCCTCGAGCTTGCGGTCGATCTGGTTGGCCTTGGGCATGTACTTGTCAAAAACTTCCTTGGCGATGCCCACGAGTCCCGGATGCGCCACCCATGTGCCGTCGTGGCCGATGGATGCTTCGCGTTCCTTGTCGGCGCGGACCTGGTCCATCGAAATCTTATTCAACTCGACGTCCCGCTTGTTGGGGATGTATGCGGACATGCCGCCCATGCCGTGCACTTCGCGGTTGTGGCAGGTCTTGATCAACAGCTTGGCATAGGAACTCATGAAATGAGTGGCCATGGTCACTTTGCCGCGATCTGGCAGCACATCGGCGGCATCGTTCGCGAACTTCTTGATGAAGCTGAAAATGTAATCCCAGCGTCCGGCGTTCAACCCGGAGGAATGTTCGCGCAGTTCATACAGGATTTCGTCCATCTCAAACGCCGCCAGGATGGTTTCGATCAGGACTGTGGCCTTGATCGTGCCGCGCTTGATTCCCAGGGTCTCCTGCGAGTGCAGGAAAATATCGTTCCACAGACGCGCTTCCAGGTGGCTTTCCATCTTGGGCAGATAGAAATAGGGGCCGGTGCCTCGCGCGAGCTGCTCCTTCGCGTTGTGCCAGAAAAATAACCCGAAATCGAACAGGGATCCTGACATCGGCCGGCCGTCGACGATGACGTGCTTTTCCGGCAGGTGCCAGCCGCGCGGGCGCACCAGCATGACAGCGATCTTGTCATTCAACTTGTAGGCTTTGCCGCTGGTGGGATCGGAGTAGGTGATCGTCTTGCGCACGGCGTCCTTCAGGTTCACGTGGCCTTCGATCAGGTTGCTCCAGGTCGGGGTGTTGGCGTCCTCGAAATCCGCCATGTACACGCTGGCGCCCGAGTTCAATGCGTTGATGACCATCTTGCGGTCCACCGGGCCGGTGATTTCCACGCGGCGGTCCAGCAAATCCGCGGGCAGCGGAGAGACCGTCCACTTGGCGCTGCGGATATCGGCGGTTTGGGGCAGAAAATCGGGGCGTTCCCCGGCTTCGATGCGCAGTTGCCGCGCGGTGCGCGCCGCCAGCAGTTCGCGGCGCTTGGGGCCGAACCGGCGTTCCAGGTCCACCACAAATTGCAAAGCTTCCGGCGTCAAGATTTCATCTTGTTGGCTGGCAATGCCGGTAATTTCCACGCCAGGCAGTTGATTCGGTTTGGAATTCATCGCGTACCCCTCTGATGGAAGTTCAAAAATTTAATTTGTTTGGGTACCAAGCGGGTACCTAAATGGTTGCCATACGCAGCCGCTGCGCAAAGATGAGCAGACCTAATCGCACAGAACCTGGACGGTAGCTTACCAGTTTAAGATGAAAATCACCTGAATGTTTTTTCACGCGGAAGGGGCGCGAAGATATATTTTCTCTCTTGCCCGCGGGCTCGAAAAAAATCAATCCGCGGCTGCTCTGGTTGCCGAAAAACTCAAAACGCCGTCATTCCGAGCGAAGCGAGGAATCCCTCTTTCTTTTCATTTCCAATCGAGGAGGGATTCCTCGCTTCGCTCGGAATGACGGAAAATTCGGATCTCGCGCGGACACCCTATCCTCCGCCCAATTTGCCTCTGAGCCCCAGGCGCAGAACCTCCGCCAGATGCAGCGCTCGCCGTCCAGTGGCGTGCTGGATTTGTTCCCGGCAGCTGAACCCGTCCGAGACGATTAGGGTGTCGGCGGGCGTGTCGCGCACAGCCGGCATGAGCACGCGCTCGCCCACGGCCTGCGACACTTCATACTTGTCTTTCTCGAATCCGAATGGGCCCGCCATCCCGCAGCACCCAGCATCGGGCGAGCGCAACTCCAGGCCCATTTTCTTCAGGAGGGATTCTTCGTCGCTCATTTTCATCACCGCTTTGTGGTGGCAGTGGCCGTGCAGTAGCGCCTTCCCGCCAAGCGCGGGAGGTTGATAGCCGGGCACCTTGCGCTCCAGAAACTCACTGAGCAGGAACGTTTGCTCCCGCAACTTGGTGGCGCGCGCGTCTGACGGAAACAGATTGCGCAGTTCGTCGCGAAACACGGACGCGCAACTGGGCTCGAGTACAACGATCGGAATGCCAGCATCGATCTGCGCGCTTAGGGACGTCATCACGTGTTGCAGATATTTCTTGGCCTCGTCGAGCAAACCGAAATCGTACAGCGGCCTGCCGCAGCACAAGTGCGTCTGCGGCACGCGGGCAGTGAACCCGGCGTCCTGCAGGACTTCCACGGCAGCCTGGCCTGTATCGGGATGAAAATAATTATTGAATGTGTCGGCCCACAAAATCACTTCGCCTCTTTGCGTTGTAGACATGGGCGAAGATGGAATGCCTCCGGTGATGCCGGGCACTTCATTTCTGCATGCCCATTCCTGGAACGTGGCGGGAGCAAAGCGCGGCACGCTCCGCTGCGGCGCCAGATGCAAAATGCTCTGTAAGATCTGGCGGAGGCCCGGCGCATTGTTGAAAAAGTTGACCAGGCGCGGGGCCATGGATCCAATTTCCGCCCAGCGGTCGATCATCCCGAAGGCATACATGTGCAGCGGTCGGCTTTTCTTCTCGTAATAATGCGAGAGAAATTCTGACTTGTACGTGGCCATGTCGACATTGGTTGGGCATTCCGACTTGCAGGCCTTGCAGGAGAGACACAGATCGAGCGTCTGCCGGACGTCTTCGTCGTTCCATCCGCCCTTCACCACTTCGCCTTGCAGCGCTTCGAAGAGCATGCGCGCGCGGCCGCGCGTGCTGTGCTTTTCCTCGAGCGTCACCATGTAGCTGGGGCACATCGCCCCGGTATCGTGCTTGCGGCATTCCCCCAGGCCGATGCATCGCTCGGCAGCGCTGGCAAACGAGCCGCCGTCGTCGGGAAACTGGAAATGCGTTTTGGGATTGAGCGGCTTGTAGTCCGCGCCCAGGCGCAGGTTCTCGGTGGGCAAGTACGCGTTCACCACCTTGTTCGGATTCATGCGGTTGGCGGGATCCCACGCCGATTTGAATTCGATGAACGCCTTCATCAGCTCCGGCCCGAACATCTTCGGCAGCAGCGCGCCGCGCGATTGGCCGTCGCCGTGTTCCCCCGAAAGAGAGCCGCCGTAGCTCACAACGATATCGGCGGCGCGCTCGACGAATTCTCCATAGGCGCGAATTCCGGTTTCGCTTTGCAGATCGAAAGTGACGCGCATGTGGATGCAGCCGTGCCCGAAATGTCCGTAAAACTGCGCGGTGTAATGGTATTCGTCGAGAAGCTTGCGAATGTCGCGCAAGTAGCCGCCCAATTTTTCCGGCGCCACAGCCGCGTCATCCCACCCTTCCCATTGTTTCGGCGTGCCGGGCGCGGCGGAGGCCGATCGCGCCCCGGACTCGCGAATCTTCCAAATCAGTTTCGATTCGCTTTGCGTGTAGAGCCGCATCGCGGGAGGATTGGTGGTCGCTTTCAGCGTCTCCATCAATTGCCGAGCCATTTGATCGGCCTGCTTCGGGTCGTTGGATCCGAATTCCACCAGCAGCGTGCCCCGGCCCGCGGGCAGAAGCTCCAGGTTCGGCGCTCCCTTGCGTTTTAATCCGTCGACAATGCTTCCTTCAAACCCTTCGAGGCCGATCGGATTGAACGGAAGAATTTCCGGAACGTGATCGGCCGCCGAAAAAGCGTCTTCGTAACCAAGCCCCACAAGCACGCGATACTGCGGGCTTTCGATCAATTTCAATTTTGCTTCGAGAACGATCGCGCACGTGCCCTCGGTGCCGACCAGGGCGCGCGCCACGTTGAATCCATTTTCCGGCAGGAGTTCATCGAGGTTGTAGCCGGAAACGCGCCGCGGAATTTTCGGATATTTTGCGCGGACCTGTTGGCCATACTGGTCGCGAATTCCTCGCAGCGTGGAGTAGATCGCGCCGCGCCGCCCTCCCTGCTTGATGATGGATTCGATCTGGCCCTCATCCAATTCCGGGCCCACGGTCATCTGCGTGCCGTCGGAAAGCAGGATGCGCAACTCCAGAACATTGTCGACCGTTTTTCCCGCCAGCAGGGAATGCGTGCCGCAGGAATTGTTTCCGATCATGCCCCCGAGCGTGCAGCGGCTGTGCGTGGAAGGATCTGGGCCGAACGTCAGGTGGTGCTGCTCGGCCTTGCCGCGCAGCGTATCGAGGACCACGCCGGGCTGTACGCGCGCGAATCGCCCCTGCGGGTCCAGCTCCAGAATCTTGTTCATGTACTTGGTGAAATCGAGCACCACGGCGACGTTGCAGGATTGCCCGGCGAGGCTGGTGCCGGCGCCGCGCGGCAAGATCGGCGCGCCGAATTTCGCGCATGCGGCCACCGTCGCGATCACATCGTTGTCATCGCGCGGCACCACCAGGCCGATGGGCACCTGGCGGTAGTTCGAGCCGTCGCTCGCATACATCGCGCGGCTGCCGCGGTCGAAGCGCACTTCGCCTTTTATCGTGCGTTTCAGTTCGTTCTCGAGTTCCGCCGCCTGCGCGAACGAATCGACGGGCTTGCCATGGGAGCTGAGCGGTAGGGGAGCGGAAATCTGCACTGTGCTCATAATTTAATTGGGACGATTTAGCGGTCCTGTTCTGTCTTTACTTACAAGAATCGTGCGGATTACGAGCTTCCGGCCGCGATCACGCACCGCACTTTCGGCGCGTTCCGGTGTCACAGGCTTCAGCCTGTGCGGTTTTGATTCTCTTATTTCTAAATTTCGCGCAGGCTAAAGCCTGTGCCACCAAATTCAAGAGAATTGCGCGCTTGCGGGATCAGGCTCGTTGCAGCAAGGGCCGAAGCTCCCGGACATCCTTCACCGTCTCAACATTCAGCATGCGATCGATGAGCTTCGCGGTCTGCCCCTCGCCCAGCACGGGCGCCATCAAATCGCGCGCCTTCGCGACAACCTCTTCGCGCGACATTGGATTTTCCGGAGTGCCGCGCACGCTTTCCACGCGCTCAATGAGGTTGGTCCCGTCGTTGAGCGTCACCTCGACGATAGCCACGCGCTTGGGAATCAGTTTTTCCAGGTCCTCGTCGGGGACCAGCTTCACCTTGGCGCGAACGCGCAGCACCTCCGGGTCCTGCATGCGCGGCTTGTCATGCGCCGCCTTGAACGACGCGGTCTTGTCGATCAGCATCACCGCGACCATGTGCTGCAGGCAAATGTCGGGCATCTCGCGGTTGTTCACCGTGTAGGCCGCGCTGGTGGCCGCCCGCACCACCACTTCCTTCACCTGATCGGGCTCGAACGGATGCCGCTTCAAAATAATTTGCAGCGCATCGAGCGGCGACTGGATCGGCCCGCCGGTGGTCCAGCGTTTCAGGGTTGTCAGGGTGATCTCGAATCGTTCGCCGAGCTTGTCGATCATCGCCGCCGGATCGCCCTTCGGGGCGTACGACGCCACGAAATTATCCGGGCCCGAGAGCACATCGTTAACGCCGGTCCAGCCCATCTGAATCATCAGCGCGGCGGTAACGGCGTTGCGGGCGCCCATACCTCCGAATACGAATCCCTTTTCGATATGTTCGGTGTCGCGGCGCCAAACCGGGATCCCGGCCCCGGCTTGCTGCGTGCCGTAGTCGATCAGCCATCGCATCTGCTGCTGATTCAGGCTCAGCGCGCAGCCGGCGGCCGCGCACGAACCCATCGTTCCCACCAGGTTGTGCGTGTCTTTCAGCACGCCTTCGCCGACGGTCTTGAAGGCGCGCATGCCAATGTCGTAGCCGAGCGTGACCGCCCGCAGAAAATGAGTTCCGCCGATGCCGGCCTTCTCGCCCAGCGCCAGCACGGTGGGCACGATCGAGCTGCCGGGATGCGCTCCGCCGCCGGTGTAATCGTCGTCGGTCTCGTCGGAGTGGGCCAGTTCACCGTTCACAATGACCGCTTCGATCGGCCCGCAGAGCAGCTTCGAGGCGACGACCGTGTAGCCTTTTTCCTCGGTGAATGTTTTCGCGAATTTCAGTGCCTGAATTCCGGGCGGCAGCTCCGACCCCGACACCATCGCGGCAAACGTGTCCAGGATGTGATGCTTGGCCTCCTCGACGACCGCATCGGGCAGCGCGCGGTCGCGCGCTTCGCTCATGTATTTGCTGAGCGCGGCCATCACCGGGCTGATGTCCTGCGCGTAAAGTTCGGTACCGAGGGGAAGCCCCGTGGCGGCAACCACCCAGGCGGCCCGCTGCAGAACCTCGCGGCGAGTCAGTCTCGCGGGAAAGCTTTTCGCAAGCTTGTCCGAACCTTGTTCCAGTTTCAAGATTGTTTTTTCTCCGCCGAGAAATATACACCCGGAAGGATTCGAGAGAAATGCTGATTTCACCGTCGAAAAACTATTGCCCCGCGTGGCGCCGCAGTGTATATCTGACGGAATAAGATTTTGAAAAGATGGACGGACCACAGCTCTTCCACGGCGGCCGTCCTGGGAACGTCTTCGTAGAACCCGTGATAGGACTCAGGGTTGGACTTGGACGAACAATCGCGCACGTGTGGTTAGAATTGAATCGGGGGAATGGCCGATGAATAGTCCGGGCGAGTCCAGAGCAAGTTACGAGCGCTGGTTGGTGCTGTTCCTTCTTTGCCTGATGTACCTCATCACCTATCTGGACCGCGTGAGCATGGCCAACACGGCTTCCATGATCACCAAGGAGTTCGGCTTCAGCAAGGTCCAGATGGGAATTATCTTCAGCGCTTTCATCTGGTCTTACTCCCTGTTCCAGGTGCCCGGCGGCTGGCTTGGCGACCGCTTCGGGCCGCGCAAAGTCCTGTCGACCATCATGGGTTACCGCACGGTGATCGCCCTGGTGACCACTCTTTCCATCGGCTTCAAATCGTTCTGGGCGGTTCGCTTTGCCCTGGGCGTGGGCGAGGCCGGCGCATTTCCCACCGCTACGCGCGCCATGCAGATGTGGTACCCGCGCGATGAGCGCGGCTTCGTGCAGGGCATCAGCCACGCCGCCAGCCGCTTTGGCGCAGCCATTGGCCCTCCGGTCGCCGTGGCCATCATGATTCATTACGGCTGGCGATCCGTTTTTTATGTCATCGGCGTCCTCAGTTTGCTTTGGTCTATTCTCTACATGCTGGTGTACCGCAACATGCCGGAGGAACACCACCGCGTCAGCCGCGCCGAACTGGCGCGCATCCGAGGCCTGGATGCAAGCGGCGAGATCAAAAAGGCCAATGTGGCCAGGCGCCCGAAAGTTCCCTGGAGCGTGCTGCTCAAGCACGGAAACATGTGGGCCGTGATGTGCGCCTATGCCGCCTATATTTATTCCCTGTGGTTCTTTCTTTCGTGGCTGCCTTCCTACTTGATCGAATACCGCAAGTTCACGCAGATCAAAACAGGTTTCTATGCTTCGCTGCCGCTGGCCGCGGGCGTTTTGGGAGACGCGTTCGGCGGCTGGCTTACCGACAAGTTGTACATAAGAACGAATAACCTCAGATTTTCCCGCCGCTCGGTGGCCATCACGGCCATGCTGGGGTGCGGCACGTCGACGATGTTCGCCGCCTTGTCGGCAAGTCCGTTCACGGCGCTCATCTTCCTGACCATCGCGATGTTCTTCCTGGAAATGACCATCGGCCCCGCTTGGGCTGTGCCCATGGACATCGGCGGCGAATTTTCCGGCACCGTATCGGGGATGATGAACATGGGCGGACAATTTGTCGGGGCGCTGTCGCCCACCGTTTTCGGATATCTGGTGTCCAAGGGATCCTGGGTCGCACCGTTCGGTGTCTCCGCCGGCTTGCTGTTCATCGGCGCGGCCATCTGGGCGTTCTGGATCGATCCGGAGCAGTCGGTGATTGACAGGGGCGCGGGGCCGGTCGGTGCAGGAGGCGGCACGATTCCTGTCCCGGCGGCTGCGGCGAATCGATGATGATTGGCGCGCGCGAGCTTTGTAAAAATGCTGTTAGCCACGCCGAAAAGCTGATTTAAGATTGACACTCCGGTACGCTTGGTATACGAATTTATGAAGGCTTCAGAAGTCTTGCACCAATTATATTCCATGGGCGGAAGTCCAACGGGGAGCGGGAGTATCTCATGAACAAACGGGTAAAGGTGGCTTTGGCGGCAGGGTGTCTGGCCGCGTTTGTAATTCTGTGCGTGGTTTCCTCAGGATGGGCGCAAGCCGGCGGTGCCGCGGGAGCTACCATTTCCGGGACGGTCACAGCCGACAGGGATTACGCCCTGAGCCAGGCGTCCGGCAAGCATATCCCCGCACTGGTCGCCGTGCGCGTCCGGGCACGGGACGTCGACCGGCACATCGTCTACACCGTTTTCACGAACAAAGGGAAATACCATATCTACAACTTGCCCGCAGGCAACTATCAGATGTCCGCCCTGCAGGATGGTTTTGATTCCACCACGCCCGCCGTGGAACTGAAGGCCGGAGAGTCAAAGACCGCCGATGTGGCGCTGAACGTCAAACCGGATCATCTGCGCGCCGAACTGGTCGACTTCGACACGCTGTTTCCGCCCAGCCCCACACGCGATTACCTCATGCAAAACTGCGCGGGATGCCACGGACTGGAGCATATCCCCTGGCAGCGCATCGGCGGGCGCGATGAAACCGCCTGGCGCAACGCGGTAGGCCGCATGTTTGACATGGACGGCACCAATAATCACACCGGCGTGCCGCAAGTGAATCCCGCCGCCATCCCCCAAGATAAGCGCGATGACATCATTCAGTATTTTTCGCAAATTTTCCCCGTGGATGGAAACCCGAAGGACCTAAAGCTCGCGGATCTCCCCCTGGACGAAGAGGCTCTCTCCAAGACCATCAACATCGAATATGAATTGCCCATCCAGCCGGGGAAAAAGGAAAGCGAGATTTCCAACCACGACGTCTGGCCAAGCAAATTTAATTCCATGGTCTACGTTGCCGAAATGGGCATGGATGTGGTGCAGGGAATGGACACCCGCAAATTGGATTTTCCCGGCCGCTACACCACCTACACGCTTCCGAATCCCGATAAAGGCCATCGCAAGCTCGGCCCGCATGGGATCACCCAGGCCAAAGACGGCCATGTATACACCGCCGAAATTGACGAAAGCATGATCGGCGAAATCGATCCGGAAACCGGGAAGGTCACTCAATACGAGACCCCGACCCGGGGCACTCCGCACACCATCCGATCGGACTCGAAAGGCAACGTCTGGTTTACGGAAATGCAGGGCAAGAGCCTGGTCGGCAAACTCGACGCCGTCACGAAGAAGATCACCGAATACGATCCTTCGCCGAGCGACGCCAACGCCCACTACTACGGCATGACCGTCGATCAAAAAGATCGCGTCTGGGCCGTGGGCATGACTTCGCATAAGATTGTCGGCTACGATCCCAAGACGGACAAGTGGTCGGTCTACCCGACGCCCACGCAGCCTTCTGGCCCGCGCCGCCCGACTGTCGATTCCAAGGGCAAGGTCTGGTTCTCCGAGCACATCGGCCAACACCTAGGAATGCTCGATCCCGACACCGGGAAGATCACCGAGTATAAGGACCCCTACCCTTACTTCGGCGGCTACGAATGCTACGCCGACTCGAAAGACAATATCTGGGTCACGCTGCGCAGCTATGGCGTCATCGCCAAGTTTGACCAGAAGACCAAGAAATATACGTATTACCCCGAACCGTTCCGGGACATCATGGGACGCGAGCATCCCGGACCGCACGGCACCCTGATGGGCGGCCTCTATCCTCCAAAAATCGAAGAGGGTGAGCAAGGCACATTCTGGTACACGGGCATCGGGATGCATAACCT
Source organism: Terriglobia bacterium (assembly GCA_020073485.1). GTDB lineage: Bacteria > Acidobacteriota > Terriglobia > Acidiferrales > UBA7541 > Palsa-360. The sequence goes on from JAIQFB010000006.1 coordinate 107,979, forward strand.
GGTGGCCTTCAAGCCGGAAGGCAACGTTCCCCGCAGCCAGAGCGCGGGGAATTAAAAGCGTCGTTTAAGTTTCGGCCGGCGCGCGTAGGATTCGATCCCGCCGCGTGCCGGTCCGCACTATTTGCCATCATCCATAAGAGGAATAAAAAAAAGGAGAACGTGTGCGAAATAAATTGTGCTTGGGCGCTTCGGACGCGCAAAAAATCGTAGCCGCTGCCAAAATGGAAGCGGAAAATAATAAATGGGCCGTCAGCATTGCAGTGGTTGATGACGGAGGATTCCTGGTCCACCTGGAACGGCTCGACGGCGCCGTTGGACAGAGCGCAGGCATCGCCACGCTGAAAGCGCAAACCGCCGCGATGGCCCGGACTCCGACCAAAGCCCTGGAAGATATCGTGAAAGAGCGTCCGGCGACGGGAGCGTTTCCCGGAAGGCTTGCGGTTCAGGGCGGAGTTCCCATCATCATGCAGGGCGAATGTGTCGGCGCGGTGGGCGTCTCCGGCGTGAAATCGTTTGAAGACGAGCAAGTGGCCAAAGCGGGCCTTCGCGCGATCGAGTAACGCCGCGTGCTAGGATTTCGTTCGCAATCGCCGCAATGCGATTCCGCCAATTTCTGAAATTCGGGAGGGGAAGAATGCGTTTCGTTCGCCGGAATCTCGTCTGGTTTGCCGCACTGGTCGTGATGGTGTGGTTTGCGCCGCGCCCCCGGCTGTTTGCCGGGGATACGCCTCCCCTGAAACTGATCCGGAAAATTGAACTCACCGATATTCGCAGCGGCGAGCCCGACGTTTCCGCCGATCAATTGGCCAAGAATCTGACCACCACGCGAATGGTCGGCGTGCAAAACCATTTCGACCACCTGACGCCCGACTTGAAAAATAACCGGCTCTTCGTCGTCCCCGAAGACAACAAGTCGATCGAAGTCTACAACATCCGCACGGGCAAATTTATTTACAGCATCAAGGGAATCGGCGTCGGCCATTCCGTGGTGTACCGCGCGGACATCGACCGGATTTTCGTGACCGACGGATCCGACGGCGATTTGAAAATCTTCGACGGCACCACATACAAGCTGCTCCAGACCGTGAAACTTCTTGCCGACGCCGATGCCACCGGCTACGACCCGGTCACGCACAACTTGTACATTGCCGACGGCGGCTTGGACGCGAAACTCGATCACGGCTTCCTGGAGATTGTGAATACGGACACGGGAAAGCAAGTCGGCCAAATCAAAATCGATTCCAACCGCCTGGAAGCCATGTACGTGGAGAAAGCCGGACACCGCCTTTTCCTGAACATGACCGAGAAGAATTCCATCGGCGTGATCGACCGCAGCAAGCAGGCCGTGGCAGCGGTCTGGCCGCTGTCGGATTGCAAAGTGAACGCGTCGGTGGCCATGGACGAAAAAAATCACCGCCTGTTTGCCGCGTGCCGCGACGGCCACATGAATATCCTCGATTCCGAGACCGGAAAATTTCTCCAGAATCTTCCCATCTCCACCGGCGTCGACGACATGCTGTTCGATCCGGCCAGCCGCAGGATTTATGTGGCCGCCGGCGAAGGATTCGTCAACGTCTACGAGGAGACGGATGCGGACCATTACAAAGAAATCGGGAAAATTCCCACCGGCCCGCTGGGCAAGACCGGGCTTCTGGTCCCCTCATTGAAGGAATATTTCGTAGCCGTGCCGCCGCACGGATCGGTTTGCGCCGAGGTCCTGGTCTTCGCCGTTCAGTAGGCGCTCAGGTCTAGGCTGGAATTTTCGGAACCACCAGGTGCAACAGCTTCACCGAAGCGCCTGGCGCGGGCTGGATCGTCGCGCTTTCCGATGGGCCCAGGTACACACCCGCGCCCTTGGACACGTCGTAGTTCTTATCATTGAGGCGAATGCTTCCCTCGCCTTCCATCAGGTAGAGAAGCTGGTGCTTGTCCAGGGCTTCCGCCCGGAATTTCTCGCCTGATTTCAGCCAGCGCAACGCCGCCACCACGTTCTTGGCGCCGCACAATTCCCCGTTCAGAATCTCGGTGAACTCGCCTTCCGGTGTTTTCACTTTCACGAGCACGTTCGTATCGATAAAAGTCAGCATGAAACTCTCCTTGGTGTCACCGCACGTGGGAATCTCAATTGGCGCCCATCGTGAAGAGCTCCTACGTCTGCACCCACACGCCGCCCTCCACGCGTTCCCAGCGGAGATCGTCCTGCGTGCCGTCCAGAATCGTGGTCACGAAACGGTTGGGCGCCTGAAACTCAAAATAGAAAAGAGGCGACTCGGATGCGCGTAGCCTGTGTTTTTCCTCTGCCGGAATGAAAATCATGTCGCCGGGCCCCACGTCGCGCGCCCCTTGCTCCGATTCCACCGTTCCGTGCCCTTCCATGATGAAATAAAAATGCTCGCAATTTTTGTGCAAATGGTAGGGCGAGGAGCCGCCCTTCACGTAGTGCATGATCCCCGCCAGCATGTCGTCAATATGGGTGAGTTCCTTGTTGACGAAAAACGTGCGTTCGCGCCCCGGCACCACCGAAACCAGCTTTGGAAGCTTATCTTCCTGGAAAATATACGCCATGATTCATTCCTCCTGACCAAGCCCCATCTCAAAAATAATCCTTGCGGGTCGCGGTCCCGACAGGGTCGGAATCTTCGGCCTCAGCCGCGAAATTATACTGCCAATAAAAACCGGGCTTCAGGTCCTGAAGCGTCGGCCACCCTGCGCGGAAAGACTTGCGTTACGCGTTCTACCGCACGCCGGCCCCGCGCTCCACCGGCGATTTTTCCGGCCTCGACCAAAGTTCCTGGCTGGCGATTCGAGCGCCCTCGGCCATCGCTTCGAGTTTTGCCCACATGATGCTGGGGTGCACCCGCCGGTTGATCTCTTCCTGCGCGAAGCCGCAGTCGGTGCCGGCGATCACGTTCTCGCGCCCCACAAGTTCCGCGAAGCGCATGATTCGTTCGGCGACCAGTTCTGGATGTTCGACTACATTCGTGCCGTGGCTGACGACGCCCGGAGCCAGAATTTTTCCCTCGGGAAGCTTGACATCTTTCCAGACGCGCCATTCGTGCTCGTGTCGCGGATTCGCCGCCTCGATCAAGTACGCGCCCGCGCGCACCTTCAAAATCAGGTCGACGATTTTCCGCAGCGGCACGTCAGTGGTGTGCGGCCCCGGCCAACTGCCCCAGCAAACGTGGTAGCGGATGCGGTCCTCGGGAATCCCTTCCAGCGCGTGATTGAGCACATCAACGTGGCGGCTCAGCCAGCGGTAGTAATCCTCGAAACTTCCCGGAGGCACCATGCGGTCGTAAGTGACCGCGGCCCGCGCGTCGTCGACCTGCAGCAGGATGCCGCTGTCCACAATCGTTCTGTATTCGGTCCGCAGCGCCTCCGCCAGCGCCACCAGGAGTTCCTCATCGTTCTTGTAGTACTCGTTTTTCCGGTCGGGGATGGCGCTGGAGGGAGCGGCGACCGGCAGAAACGCTTCTTCGACCTTCACATTTCCCAGCGCGGCCTTGAAATTGGCGATATCGCGCTGGAGTTCACCGAGGCCCGTGTACTGAATCGGCCCGACGCAGACCACGTCATATTTGGTCACGTTGGACCATACGCGCTCGCTGGGCTTTTCCAAATCTTCGTAGAACTCGCGGAAGCGTTCGCGGTCCGCGCCCCGCGCAAAAGGGTCCGCGCCGGGTTTTACGGGTCGCTGCTCGAAGCCGCTTAATCGCTTCAGTGCGTATAATGACCAGCTCGTGGATTTGCCAAATTCTCCGTCATCCACGACGTCGATGCCGGCCTGCGCCTGCCTCTGCACAACTTCGCCGATGGAATCGCGAAGGCATTTTCCATACGCTTGCTCGTCGAATGCCCGGCCTTCCTGCCGCGCGCGCACAAAATCGAGTAGTTTCGCCGGCCGGATCAGGCTGCCCACGTGCGTCGTCAGGATTCGGTTTGTGCTTCGCTTCACGATTGGCCTCGCTTACGGTTTATTGTTCGGACCGCTACAAGCATAAAAACTGTCATTCCGTGCCCCGGTCCCTTCCGGGGCGCGGAATGACGCGAAAAAATTTATCAACCCGCGATACTTGTGTCTTACTCACGGAGTTCCCGGACTCGTGCGGAATTGGATGCGCGCGATTTTATTCGTCCGGTCGTAGGGCAGCCAAACTGTCGGCGGATTCGTGCTGTTATCAACCTGGATGTGTCGGATCTCTGTGCCGCGCGTTGGCAACTGAAATTCCGTGAACGTTTCGGTGGCCGGATCGAATCTCGCAACGCGGTCGGAGTTCAGCATGGTGATCCACACGCGATGATTGTTATCGACGGTGGCGGCATACGGCTGGCTGAACCGGTGAGACAGCGGATATTCGATGACTTTCCGCGTGCGCGGATCGATCTTCGCCAGGCGATCGGCGAAAAATTCGCACACCCACACGGTATTCGTCTCGCGATCGGTCGCCGACCGCCGCGGCCCTTTTTCGAGCGGCGTCGCCGTATTGGGAGTGAGCCACAGATTTGCCGAAATGTTTCGATCCTCCTCCGTAATCTCAAAACCCTGCGGCGCTGCGGGATCCAGCAGCAGCGTGTCGACTTTGCCGGCCTTGGCGTCGATGTGCGCCATGCGGTTTCCGCCCGGCTGCGACACCCACACGTTGTCATCCTGGTCGGCGGTCAGGTCATAATTTGCCTTGGCAGGACCCACCGCGTAGTTCGTATATTTTCCGGTGATGGGGTCGAGCTTATAAGCGCCCTCGCGGTGCGGCGACCACACGTTGCCCTTGGAATCCAGCGCAATGAAATCCCCGGAAAAAGGGAAACCTTCCGGCCGGGGAAATCGGGAGAATTTTCCGGTTTCCGGATCGAACATCGTCGGGCTGCCTGTGGTGCCGTTGGAAAACCAGATGTTCCCCTTGCGGTCGAAAACCAGGGCGTGCGAAACCTCCGCGTTGTTCTGCGCGTCCGCCAGTTTGTAATCCGCAACGCGTCCCGTGCGCGGGTCGAGTTTTCCGAGCGTCCTTCCGGGCGTGGCGTCGTCCGCGAACCAGACCGCTCCTCCCGCATCGATAGCCACGTCGTGGGCCGCGCGCCCGTCGTACCGCGACGGAGTTCCTTCGGACCAGTCCGCGCCGTTATGCTTCATGACCCAATCCGTCTCGCCGGGCCGCGGCAAATCGTATTCGGTGATGACTATTTGCGCCGCTTCCCCCGTGGGCCGCGGCAGCGGCCGCAGCGTCAGCGCGGAAGTTCCGGGCCCGCGCACGCGCCCCAGATATTCGGCCAGCTCCGGTTTATACGCGTGGATCGAGGCATCGGCAGTCGCCCCCGGGATGGCATACCCGATGGACTGCATGGTCTGCATCAGGTTAATGATTTTTCCCCATCCCGCGGCGTCAAATTTATTTTGCAGAAGAAAGCTGACCTCGTGGCATCCGCTGCAGTTATTGATAAACACGGTTTTCATGCGCCGGTCGTCCGGAGTATCCTCCGGCAAACTCTCGGCCCATTCGGTCCCGGAAAATTGTTTCTGGAAATCGGGGAAATTCAGCAGCGTCAACTCCACTTGCTTCTTGCCCGCGGACGCAAGCTCGACTTGGGCAGATGTCATTTCAAATCCCACGGACTGCGCCCAAATTTTGTATTGACCGGCGCTCAGGGGAGGGAAGAAATACCGGCCGGCCGGATCCGTATACACCGTGGTCGTAAACGTTTCCCCGGCGTTCCGCGCGGAGACTCCGACGCCTTCCAACAGCTTTCCGCCGGAGGATTTCACAGTTCCGGAAAGAGCGGCGTTTGCCGCACCGGATTGCGCGAATATGTTTTCCGCCCGGCAGAAGACGCCGAACGGCAGAATCAAGAGACCGAATAAAATTAGAGAAAGAGCCTTGCTTCGCGACACAACCGCCCCCTCTATTTCACACATCCCCTAAAAAGTCTTCAAGAACGCGATCAGATCATCCACTTCCTTCGGTTCCAATCCATACTGAAAGCCCGGCATCCCTGGCCCGCCCTTCAGAATGTATCCGCGCAGCACATTCAGATTCTCGGGGCTTGCTGTTTTGAATTGACCGCTGAGCGCCGGGCCGACGGTCGCCGGCGATCCGAATTTCAGATTTCTCGGCAGGTGGCAGATCGAACAGTGCTGCAGAAAAAATCCCTCCCCGCGGGTCTCTTGCTCGCTCAACTTCTGTCCGCTCGATTTGGCAGAAATGGGCGCCGCAGCCGCAGGCTTGGCTTGCGCCAGCAGGCGCGCCGAACTGCCTGCATCGAAACTCGCCAAGCCAAGGATGCCGGCGACGGCCATAAAGAATATCTTTGATCTCAACATTAGTTTTTCCGGAATTACGGGCCCGATCCGCGCACGAAGCCCCCATTCCACGGCCTGCATCGGCTGTCCTTCTTTACAGTTGGGAGGGGCACAGTGTCAAGAAATAAGGGCGCGTAATAGTGAGGGCTCAGATTGCAGGAAAAAATCGACGCACGCGCCTTTATTTTTCCAGAAAAACACGCATCATGCTCGCGCGGCATCCACACTACGAGATATTCGTCTGGCCGCTCAAGACAATTTTCCAGCCGTCGCCGCGATTCAAAAACAACCGCAGGTGCCAGCTGTTGGGTTTCGCGGCGGGGTTGCGTCCCTGAAACGCTTCCATGATCACCACGTTTCCGAAATCAAACATCTTCATGGACAGGACTTGGGAACCACCGGTGCCGCCCTCCGGCCCGTACAGTTTGCGTTCCTCGGCCAGTTCCTCCACATGCTGCAACTTGAGCATGTCGCCTCGCGGCGTGATGGTTTCGTGCGCGTCGCCGGCATGCGCGGCCCAATCGTCCGGGTTTGGGTGCCATTCGTCCATCTTTAAGCGGAACCACGCGGCCAGCACGCCCTCTTCCGCCGGATTCGCGGGCTTGTAGGGCAGCGTTTTGCACGGATTTTCGCAGATTTTGTCTTCCTCGGTCGGAGCGGGCGGCGTCGCTGTGGTATCCGGCCTTTCTTTAGGAATGGGCATGTTCAGGAACACAAAGGCCTGCCAGCCCGCGGGATTTTTCACCCAGAGATGCGCGAAGCGCTGGTTGTGGTGGATCCCCAGCACGCGTTCGACCTGGCCGAGAAAATCCGTCGTTCGCACGTCCAGCCCGCCTTCATTGTCGGCGGCAAACTGCGCCAGATCGTCCAGCACCTGCTCCTTGGTGTGAATCTTGCCGTTCGCCTCGACCCACTGGAAACGATCGTCGAGAAGAGCGGCAACCGCTTTTTTATCGCCGCCGGCGAGGGCTTCGGTCAAGCTGCGATCGGCCAGACGGAACGCCGGAGCGTCATCGGCAGCGGCAAGTGGACCGTGTGGCAGGGCAATCAACGCTGGAACGATTAAGAGGCTGATGGCAAGCGCGCGCGTGAAAAAGCTTCTCATGAGATTCGTCTCCTTGAAACCCGGATGATTCACGCGGCCCCGATTTATTTGCGTGCCCACTCGGTGGATGACGCCGGCGCCTTACTGTGAGGTTCGACGCACAAGTTTTTAGCCCTGCAGTCCGGTGTGTGTCAAGTCCGATGGTTTGCCGGACTTGAATTATCGAATCGCGGAGTTCTGGGGCGAAGACAGGAGCGCCCATTTCCAAATCTTGGAAACGGAATTGCCGTGAGGATGCCGCTCGTCCGGAAGGCATTTTGAACAGCGGCCCTAGCTTTCGTTCTTTCTACCTATTTGCCGCCGAATGCCTTGTCATTTTGCCGCAGCTCTCTCACTTGATCCCAATAGGGTAGCCAGGAGTGGTCCTTATCCGCCTTGGCTTGCGGGGGGTTGGGAAAAAATCCATCGCGATTTGGCATCTTGACCTCCACCAGGCTCTTCTTGTCCAGGACGTCTGTCTCCTGAATGGTCCCGTTCTTGAAGAGGATGAAGGCGGTTAGAGCGTAAATCTCGCTTGGGGTGAGAGTCCCCTCTGCATCTCGAGGCATGGCGCGGTTGATGAAGTCCCAAATCGTTGTCGCATACGGCAAATAGCTCCCGGAACTTCGGATCGGGTTTGGGGTGTTGAGGGTGCCAACGCCTCCCGCCAGACGCGGCCAGGGAAATATACCCTCTGCGTTCCTTCCATGGCAGAAGGAGCACTTCGCGCCGAAGATTTTCGCGCCTTCCACGGCACTGCCGCTTCCGGCAGGGAGTTCCTTTCCTTCGGGACCCACAGCATGATCCCAGGCTTTCAATTCGGCCTCCGTCGGCGTTCTCCCCAGCTTGTAGGTAGGAGACTGTGCCACGGCTCCGGCACACACGAACAGACCCACCACTGCTAGCAGAAGACTAGACCTTGACATTGAGATTTGTGTACAGCGCATCTTTGACGCTCCCATCTCGCCCGATCTTCCAGGACTGAATTGGATTATTGAGAAACTCCGAAATATTTGCCGTTTCCCACAACCGTATGACATCAGCGGCTGGTAGGTGAGGTTGGGTGGCATTGCCCCACATTTGCGCTAGCTCCGTCATCGTCGGTTGAATGTCGCCGAATTCATTGGTGCAGCGGGACATGATCACGGCCTCCGAACCGTCCCAATTCCAGTCGAAGCGGAAGCGCGTATGCGCCTTTGAATAGACCGGCGTCTGAAGGAGCGCATCCTTCCAGCTCTTTCCGTTGTCGGTGCTGACTTCCACGCGGTTGATCTTGCCTCTGCCGGACCAGGCCAGGCCGGTGATCTGATAATAGCCGCGCTCGGCCAGGTGGTGGCCGTCGCACGGAAACGTGATCAATGACTTCGGTCCAACTTGAGATTCGTAAATGCTTGCCTTGCCGTCCGGTCTCAAATTGGTGTAGGCCGTGGTTTCACTCTGGAAATAGTAAGGCTTGTCCACCACTTTAATGTTCCTCAAATACTTCACATTGTTGACGCCTTGCCAGCCGGGAACCATCAGCCTCAAGGGATAACCCTGTTCGCGCCGCAGCGCCTCGCCGTTTTGACCGTACGCCACGATCACGTCGTCCATGCACTTTTCCAGCGGCATGCTCTTCGCGTGTTTTTCGCTGTCCCCGCCTTCCGCAACAATCCAGGCCGCCCCCGGTTGTACGCCGCATTCCTTCAGCAGCACGGATAGCCGTACCCCTGTCCATTCATTGGAAGAGGTCCTCCCATGAAGCGCCTGGATGAAACGAACGTCTTTGGCGGTGTCGGGGTACTTCTTCAGGTCACTCAGGTAGGATCTATAATGCATCACACCGCTGTTTCCAGTGCACTCCAGGAAATGAACTTCGGAGACGGAAGGAAAGCGCTTCAATTCGTCCATGGTGAAGATCAAGGGACGGTCCACCATACCGTGGATCAGGAGAGTGTGCTCTTTGGGATCAATGTTCGGGAGATGTTTCTCACGCAACACCAAAAAATGGAAAGCGGTTGGCGTGACGGCTCCGATCGTATCCTGAAGTGGAGTCAGGTTTCGCAATCCCGTAACGTTCAGTGTTCCCACACTGTGCGCCCGGGTAGTCGTCTCGAAACGAGACCGCCCGCCGTAGGCCAAGTCCTCGATGACGGGGTCGTCAGGAGTAACGCCCAGGTTGGGGGTAGGTTCGTCAACATTGGTCAAACCGGGGGTAACGCTCGCAAGCGCCTTGCCGTTCGCGAACGGTATCGATCCCACGGCCAAGCCGGCCAGAGCTGCACTGCCCTTCAAAAATCCTCTGCGATCGGACTTCTTGGCATTCATGGCGGGAGTCTCCTAAGACAACACTTTCTTAGTATTCTAGGAGGTTATATGGCTCTCATGGAGGGTGCGCGCACAGTGATGAAGGTCACGATTTGATGTGACGCAGGTCACCTATGGCGCGACCCACGCTGGAAGCCGTTCCCGGCCGATTACCATTTCCACGATGGCTTGAACGAAGGAGTCACTACCGTCCGGGATCGAGATCTCTCATCACGACGTGAAGGACCTGCCCGGTTAGCCGCGCGTCGCGTTCGGAGATGATTGTTTTCGAGTGTCTACCGCCATCGCCGTCAGAGGAATCTCTGTACGTTCTTGCCGCTGCCGGCAAACGGGCACAACCGCCGCGAATCAGTCCCGCCGCCTCGGCGACGGCCAGCCGTGTTTCAAACGACCAATCGGCGATCTTTCCCGCCGGTGCGTCCGAACCGCCCAGAGTGCCCAAGCCTTTGTGTTCTAGGGCGTCGGTGACGATGGCTTCCAGGATTCCGCAGGAGGTGCGCAGCGCCACATCGTATTGTTCCTGCTCCATCGCGAGGCGGCTATCGGCATAGGCCTGTTCGACCACGGGGCGGAGTTCGAGGTTATGAACGAAATCGAACCGGTGAGGCGCGGGAGCCTGCGTGGACGCGGAAACGATCGCGCCGTCATCCATTTGAGTCAACGTGCGGACAGCCTGCTCGAGCACGGCGATCAGTCTGCGGACAATTTCATCCGGCGGGGCGCCTTCGGCGGCTTGCCCGCCTGCCGAGCGCATCAAAAAGGACTCGCTGAACGCCCGAGCCAGCCAGTGCGCCTTGCTGCCTCCCGACAATTGATTGATGGTCACGCCGCAATCTTCCTGCCAGGCGCGTGTGGCGGCAATGGCCTGCTGGTTGGAGGGGTCGTTCTCCAGCGTTTCGCGAAGGGAAGAGCCGCGCTGGATCAGCACATTCAGATGGGAAAGGTAAATTTCGATCTGCGATCGCAGGCTCTGATCCATGAGTAGCGTCCCGCGCTACTTGGCGGGGTCACCGGAAGGCTTTTCGGCATGGGACTGCAGATCGGCGATCTGATCGATGTGATTGGCCATGGCTAGGGCCGCCGCGTCGGGATCCCGGCGGCGCAGCGCAGCCACCACGATTTCGTGCCCCTCAATGGACTTTGCGGGGCGCCCCTTCTGTTTCAGCGATTGCGTGCGCGACTCGACAAGCAGATTGTTAAGTGTCGCCATAAGACTCACGACCACACGATTGCCCGTGGCCCTGGCCAGTGCGGCATGAAATTCGGTGTCTTCCACGATGGCCGACTGGCTCATCTTGAGCTTCTGCCGCTGGGCATCCAGGATGCGTTGCAGATCGTCGAAATCTTTTTCCGTGGCGCGCTGCGCCGCGACTCGCGCCACGGCTGGCTCAAACATCCGGCGGACATCCATGAGTTCGTCCTGCAGATCGCTCTGAAACGCCATCATCGAGGCCAGCGGCGCGACCAGCCGGTCCACCGTCAGCTCGCGGGGAAACGTGCCTCGCCCGTGCTGCGTCTCGATCAGGCCAATCGTCTCGAGCATGCGCAGCGCGTCGCGAATCGATCCACGGCTCACGCCGAATTGTTCGGTGAGCACGCGTTCTGAAGGCAGCGGCTGGCCTTGCGCAAAAGTGCCGTCCAGAATGAGCGTGCGGATGCGGTCGGCGACTTCTTCGGCCACACGCGTCTTTTTGATGGGCTCGATCAGGCGAGTCACGCCGCCAGCGTCCTGCGAAAAGCGGTTGACACCCGGGCGGGCCGATGCTAACTTACTGGTCTCAACTGGTTCGATCACCGGGCCAGTGTATCACAGTTTTCCCATGAGCGAAGAACTTATTGAGTTCACGGTCAGCGGCTCGCCGCGCGTCGTCTCCGGCGCAATCGAGCAGTTTGCCATCGGTCTGGGAAGCCTGCACGCCATTGTTGTCCCCTGGGAAAGCGATAACGTCACCTTGAGCATGGCGGTCACCTCCGCCCGCATTGACGGCTGGGCCATCGAGCACATCGACCTGGGAACCATCCGCCTCACCGGCCTGGAAAATGACGCCACCCGCGTGAGCTTCGCGCCGCGCGACCCCGATCACGCGGACAAGAAAAAACTCACGGCGCTGTTCGAAGGCTTTGCCCGCCAACTCAAAACTAAATTGCAGACGACCGCATGACGGAACTCACCTCATCCTCCGTGGCGGCGACGCTTACTTTGCGGGTAGCGGAAGCGCGCGTGGAGGATATTGGTCACGCCATTGCGCGCCTCGCGCCGGCCGACCTGAAGCGCATGGGCGCCCGCCCGGGCGACGTGCTGAGAATTACGGGCGGCACGATCGCGGTCGCTCGCGCCGAGTTCTCCGACGATGTTCACGAAGGCGTGATTCAGATTGACGGCATTGCCCGCAGCAACGCAGGCGCCGGGTTGCAGGAGCAGGTGACCGTCACTCCCATCGAATACGACCAGGCCGTGGCCGTGCGCTTTTCACCGTTGTGGGTGGGCGCCGCGCCGGCCGTTATTGCGCCGGAGCAGATGCTGGAAGATCTGCAGGGCGTTCCCGTCATCGCCGGCTGCGTGGTTCGCGTGCCCACGTTTTCCAAGGCCGTGAACTTCCAAGTAGTCCGCACAATTCCCTCGGGGCCGGTGGTCATCGACAAGCGCACCGACATCCGCGTCGTGGAAGGCGAACAGACGACGGTCCGCGCTCCCGCGGTGTCCTACGAAGACATCGGCGGCCTGGAACGCGAAGTGGCGCGCGTGCGTGAAATCGTCGAGCTGCCGCTGAAACATTCGCGCATCTTCGAGCGGCTGGGAATTCTCGCGCCCAAGGGCGTGCTGCTTTACGGCCCGCCGGGAACGGGCAAGACGCTTTTGGCGCGGGCCGTCGCCGCCGAAAGCCGCGTGCACTTCATTCACATGAACGGCCCCGAGATCATGCGCAAGTTTTACGGCGAAAGCGAAGCCAAGCTGCGCGAAGTGTTCGAGGAAGCCGCGCGGCACGCGCCGGCGATCTTGTTTATCGACGAAATTGACGCCGTGGCGCCCAAGCGCGCCGAAGTGGTCGGCGAGGTGGAAAAGCGCGTGGTGGCGCAGCTTCTCAGCCTCATGGACGGCTTCGTATCGCGCGGCCAGGTCATCGTCATCGGCGCCACCAACATTCCCGAGGTTCTAGACCCGGCGCTGCGGCGCCCCGGCCGGTTCGACCGCGAAATAGAGATCGGCGTTCCCAACACGCAGGCGCGGCTGCAGATTCTGAAGATTCACACGCGCGCCATGCCGCTGGCGCCGGACGTTGACCTGCAGGAAATCGCGGAGCATTCGCACGGTTTCGTCGGCGCGGATCTGGAAGCGTTGGCCCAGGAAGTCGGCATGATCGCGCTGCGCGGATTCCTGGACACGACTCCGCTCGAGTCCGACGGCGGCGTATCGCCCGAACTCGGCAGGCTGCAGGTGACGCGCGCGGACTTTCTCGCCGGTCTCAAGGAAGTCGAGCCCAGCGCCACGCGCGAATTTTATATCGAGAAAAGCACGTCGAAGTTTGCCGACCTCGGAGGCCTGAGCGAAGTAAAGCGCCTGCTCGACGCCGTCTTCGAGCATTCGCACGTGCACGACGGCATCTACGAGCAGGTTGGCTTGGCGACGCCTCGGGGCATCTTGCTCACTGGACCCTCCGGCACGGGAAAAACGGCCATGGCGCGAGCGCTCTCCGGAGAGAAGGAAATTCCGCTCATCGCCATCGACGGACCGCAGCTGTACTCGAAATGGCTGGGCGAATCCGAGCGGGCGTTGCGGGAAATATTCAAAAAGGCCCGGCGCGCCGCACCCTGCATCCTGTTTTTTGACACCATCGACGCCGTTGCGCCAAAGCTGGCCGCCGAGCAGTCCGGCAACGACATTTATCAGAGAATTCTCAGCCAACTCCTGCGGGAAATCGACAACCTGCGCGACGTCAAAGGCGTGATCCTCGTGGCGGCCACCAGCCGCGAGGAGCGCGTCGAGCCCGCGCTGTTGCGGAGCGGACGCTTCGACTATATACTCCGCTTTGCCAAGCCGGACGCTGCCGATCGCGCGGCCATCCTGCGAATTTGTTGCCGGCGCGTGCCGCTCTCGCCCGAAATTGACTTCGATGAATTAGCCCGCTCGACGGAAGATTTCACCGGCGCCGATCTCGAGAGTCTGTGCAAGAAGGCGACGTTGCTCGCGATCGCGGAATATCAGAACGGCGCGCGGGTCGCGCCCTTCACTGTGTTGCGCAGCGATTTCCTGGCGATTCTCGATTCCGAGCGAGGCAGTCCCAAGCCATTAAGAAAGTAGGGAAGTGAGCAGTTAGGGTTGAGACGGGTACGCGGAAATATCAGCTAGGAGAACGGGGGCACCAATGAGCTATACAGAACTTACCGTGTGGACGCGCGGCATCATCATGGACAAAGAAGGCCGCGACATCGTCAATTCCATCGGCGCGTCCGCCCGCAACGAGGGCAAGTTCTCGCAGTCGATGGAAAACTACGTCGACAATCCGGATCGCACCAACGCCCCCACGCGCAAGTACTGCCGCGTGAGCGATACCGTGATCGAAAACGCGCTGACCTACGAAAACGAGCATCCCAACATCGTCGTGCTGGTCGAAGGCACGATGGTCAAGGGCTGGGACTACATGCGCGGCATGCCTCCCGGCGGCACCCTGGTGATCAACACGCACTATTCGCCCGAGTACATGATCCGCTTCGTGCCGGGCCCGGAGCGCCTGGCGCAGTTGGTCTGCGTGGACGCGGCGAAACTGGCCAATCACAAGTGGCTCTACTACCGGCTGGGCGAACTCGGCCTCGACCGTCTCTCGACCGAAGGCGCGGCGGAACGCAGCAAGCTGGTCGCGCCCGACATCGCCGCGCCGCTCATCGCGGCGGTGGTCAAGACCACAGGCATCGTAAAGATGGAAACGATTGAGCCGATGATTGCGAATAAGAAGGCGTTTGAAATGGCACTCGACGAGCTTCATATCCTGCCGCTGAATCCAGTGGCTGCATAGAAAAGGACTCTATGTCGACTAAAGGCACTCATATTCCGGATTGGCTGAACGTTCCGTTCGCCGGTATCACGCCCGCGCCTTCGCAGGAAAAGGGGCAGGATCTGTTTCCCACGGGCAACTGGCGCTCCATCCGCCCCGTGTACCGCGACAAGTTGCCGCCCTGCAACAACGCCTGCGGCACCAACGAAAAGATCCAAGGCTACCTCGACCTGGTGAAGCGCGGCAAGTATCTGGACGCCTACGCGCTGATCAAGGAAGACATGCCTTTCCCGTCAATCACGGGGCGCGTGTGTTACCACCCGTGCGAGCAAGCTTGCAACCGCGGGCAGTACGATGAGGCTATCTCGATTCGCGCGGTCGAGCGCTTTCTCGGCGATCTCGGACAGGCCCTGGCGAGAGACGTGGTCAAGGCCGGAACGCCCAACGGCAAGAAAGTCGCCGTCGTCGGGTCGGGTCCCGCGGGACACAGCGCCGCGTACCAGCTGGCGCGGCTCGGCTACAAAGTGACCATTCTGGAAAAATCTCCAAAGGCCGGCGGACTCAACCGTGGCGGTATTCCCGACTGGGTTTTGCCTCAGCACATTCTTGACCGCGAAATCGAGCGCCTGGTCGAGCTCGGTATCACGATCAAGACCAACACTGAAGTCGGCAAGGATGTCTCCTGGGATAGCCTCAAGAAGGACTACGACGCCGTCGTGCTGGCCGTGGGCCTCACCGAGCCCAACAGTGCGCGGGCCGAAGGCGAAAATAAGGCCGGCGTGATTTTCGGATTGCCGTTCCTGCGCGACATTGGCATGGGGACGTCCAAGGTCAAGCTGGGCGCCCGCGTGGCCGTCATCGGCGGCGGCAACACCGCCATCGACTGCGCCCGCGAAGCGCTGCGGCAGGGTGCCGTGGAAGTCACGATGATCACCGTCGAGGGCGGCCCCAAGGAAATGCCGGCAGTTCCCGAAGACCTGCACGACATGATGGAAGAAGGGGTGGAACTGTTGCACGGCCGGGCCATGACCGCCGTGCTTGGCGACGGCAAGGTCGAAGCCTTGGAATTGCGCCCGGCGCGATTTGCCGGGGCCATCAACGCCTCGCCGATCGTCATCGATCGTGAGTCCAAAGCCGAGCGCTTCCCCGTGGACAACGTAATCATCGCTGTCGGACAGCACGCTTCGCTGGGCTGGCTGCCGGCCGAATTCAAGAACGAGCGCGGCACGATCAAGATGGACAAGTTCGGGCGCCTGGGCGACACGAACTTCTTCGCTGCGGGCGACATCGCGCAGGTGGGCTCGGGCCAGCCGCTGATGGTGGTGAATGCGGTCGGCGACGGCAAGCGCATCGCGTTCAATCTGGATAAGGTTCTTCGCGGCGAGGCCTTGCAGCCGAGGTCCATTCCCATCGACGTCATCGTGGATCTGAACCGCATGAACATGACGTATTTTCCCAACTTCCCGCGCGTCAAGCAGGCCATGTTGGCGCCGACGAGCCGGCGCAAGACGCAGGAGGAAGTGATTCTTGCGTACACCGAAGAGCAGGCGGTCGAGGAAGCCAGCCGGTGTTTCAGTTGCGGCACCTGCAACGCCTGCGACAACTGCTACCTGGTTTGCCCCGAGCCGTGCATCGTGCGCTCGACGCGTTCCAACGGCCTCTATAAAATCCTGGTCGACTACTGCAAAGGCTGCCGCGTGTGCATCGAGGAATGTCCGACGGGATGCCTCGAAGGCGTGCCGGAACTCGACTTCGATACGGGAGTCGTTCGTATGGATACGGCTTTCGCCATCTCGCAGGGACTGCATGGACGCCAGGCCGAAGAGTTGAGGAGTCTGCCGGACCGGGTGCCGAAGAGCATTTAGGGCCGCGATTCGTACAAGCTGCAGCCGGGCGCCGCTGCGAAGCAATGCGCGGCGCCCGGGTAATAAAATTGGAATGTTCGCCAGCGGGCGGACAGTGGAGTGAACCATGGCAACGGTTACGGCAACGAAAAAGAAGACCGTCCGGATGAACGGCTGCGTGGCCGCGGCACAGGCCGCCAAGTACGCCAACGTGGACGTCATTACGGCCTACCCAATCCGGCCGTACACGGCGACGATGATGGCGCTGGCGCAGATGGTAGCCAATGGAGAGCTCGACGCCGAGTACATCGTGGCCGATAGCGAGCACTCGCAGTTGAGCATCGCGCACGGCGCATCGTCCAGCGGCGCGCGCGTGTTCACCGGCAGCTCCGGCGTCGGCGTGCAATACGGATACGAACTCTATTCGCCGATTTCCGGAAGCCGCATGCCGGTGCAGATGATGATCGCCGACCGCACGCTCGATCCTCCGGGAGATTTCGGGTCTGAGCATACGGATGCATTGTCGACGCGTGACATGGGCTGGCTGATGGGCTGGTCCTGCGACGCGCAGGAAGCGTTCGACAATCACCTGATGGCGTTTCGCATCGGCGAGGACCCGCGCGTGCTATTGCCGCAGATGGTCTGCCAGGACGGTTTCTTCGTCTCGCACATCACCACGGATGTGGATTTGCCGGACATGGCGCAGGTGAAGGAATTCCTGCCGGATTACAAGCATCCCTACCCGCTCGATCCGAGGCATCCGGTGTCGCACGGTCCGCAAATCATGCCGGAGCAGGGCCCGCCGCTGCAACTCGAGCGTGCGCGCGCCATGGAAGGTTCGATGGCGGTGATTGAGCAGGCGCACGAGGAATTCGCGAAAATTTTCGGCCGGAAATACGACCCGTGGATCGAAGAGTACAAGACTGACGACGCCGATGTGGTCTTCTTCCTGCAGGGCGCTCATGGCGTGACCGCGCGGTACGCAATCAACCATATGCGCGAACGCGGCGCGAAAGTCGGCCTCGTTCGGCTCCGCACGATCCGCCCTTATCCGACCGACCGCGTGGCGGAAGTCCTCAGCAAATTCAAAGTCGTCGGCGTCATCGAAACCAACATGGGGCTGGGCAGCGTGAGCAGCGGCGGCTCTCTCTATGCCGAGGCTTGCGCGGCGCTGTATGAAAGCCAAAAGCGACCGCTGGTCGTGTCGTTCATGGCCGGAATGGGCGGCGAAGCGATCGTGCTGAAGGAATTCTACTGGATGACCCAGAAAATGTTGGAAGCGCAGAAGCGTGGCAAGATCGAAAAGCGCACGCACTGGGTCGGTTTCGAGGAGTAGTTTCATTTAAGCAATTTTAGCTACGGCGGACCAAGCGGTTCGCACTACAATATTGGCGGCGCGGGTTTTCCCGGCGCAGCCATCGGGAGGAACGGACATGGGAACCATCGAAGTTCAACGGCAATTGCTGCCGATGTTTGAAAGTCCCAATCAGGGGGCGCGCTTCTACAACCCTGAATTGCCATCGACCGAGCCGTTCGTTCCCGGCCACCGCACGTGCGCCGGATGCGGGCCGTCGATCCAATACCGCATGACCAGCAAGGCGTCCGGCGACAACACCATCCTGATCGGCCCGACCGGGTGCATGTACGTGGCGAACAGCTCGTATCTGTGCACGCCCTACAATGTGCCCTGGGCGCACACGCAGATTGGCAGTTCGGGCAGCTTCACCGCCGGAGTTGCGGCCGCTTATGAAGCGATGATCCGCAAAGGAAAGTGGAGCGGCCCTTTCCCGAACATCATCTGCGAGGCGGGCGACGGCAGCGCATCCGACATCGGCATCGGCTCGATTTCCGGCGCGCTCTACCGGAACCACGACGCCCTGATCATTTGCTATGACAACGAGCAGTACGCGAATACCGGTATCCAGGCGTCCTCGCGCACACCGTACGGCGGCATGACCACCTTCTCGCCTCCGGGCCCGAATGTTCCCGAAGCGAAGACGCTGTTCCCAAAGGATCTGGCACGCATGATGGCGGCCGGGCATCCTCACTGCTACGTTGCAACGGCGAGCGTGGGATATCCGATCGACCTGATGAACAAGGTGCGCAAGGGACTCAACCACAAGGGCGGCGCTTTCCTGATGATTTACACGCCGTGCCAGAAGGGTTTCGTATACGAGACGCCGCGCTCGATTGACCTGGGCCGTCTGGTGGTCGAATGCGGGCTTTATCCGATCTGGGAATGGAATCCCGAAAAGCGCGAATACGATTACAGTTTCCGCCCGCGGAACATGCGGCCGGTGGCGGAATATTTGAAATTGCAGGGACGTTTCGGCCATCTGCATGCCGAGCACATCGCGAAGCTGCAGAATTTCGCCAACATGCAATGGCGCATGATGGGCGTGAAAGTCCCCGAGGCCTTGATCCAGGCCGCCGATCCCAGGAACCAGGTCAACATGGCGGCCGCGGTGGAAGCAACCGTAATTGCGGAGACCCTATGAGCACGAACCCAACACCACCTGCCGCTCCCGAAGCGCAGGAACTTTACATCGTCAGCGAAGGAAAGAAGCGCGGATCGACGCGCGAAGTGCGGCCGGAGTCGGCGTTCGACAAGTTCTATACGGTCACGCGCGTGCATCCCGGCGACGCCATCCTGACCGACAATTGGCACACCAACGAAGTGTTCAGCCACGCACGCAACAACTTCGAGGGATACACCTTCGCCATGCGCACGCTGGAAGCCTGGGGCGCCATGATCGAAAACGATCACCGCGCGTACTACACGGCCGGCGGACGCGTGTGGGTCCTGGACCTGGAGCCTGCGGCGGGCAAGAAGCCTCGTCTGCCCGGGACGGGCGCCGGCAAAAAGTAGCCGACGTTTGCGCCGCATCCTGCTTATCGACGACACGCCGGAAATCGCCGAACTGTTGACGTACGCGCTGCGCGACCGTGGCTTCGACGTATTCGCCACCGGCTTTACCACTTCCGTCAACGACCTGCTCGTGGAGCAGCGCGCCGAAGCCCTCGTGCTGGATTGCTCCGTATACAACATGAGCGAGTCGATCTTCGATACGGTGCGCGAGGATCCCAGCCGCGCCCAGTTCCCGGTCGTGATCATCAGCGACACGCCGGAAGAGGCGGACAAGAGTTTGCAATCCCGCAACGCCGAAAAAGTTTTTCTGATCCCGAAACCATTTACGGGAGCGCAGGTCGCCAGGGCGCTCGAAGAATTATTCAAATAATATGCCGCAATGGACCATGGACGACTGGAATTACCTCGAGCGCGAGGTGGTCACCGACCCGAAGGGCAGGCAGTGGACGGTGGCGCTGATGGACGTGCTGGGGCAAAAGGGCGATCCGGACATGCCCAACAAAATGCTCGAGCTGCAGTATTCCTCGGGCCGGTATTTCACGCTGATTTACACCGCGGCCGGAGCAATGCAGTGGGAGCGGGGCTACTCGGTACTCTCGGAGGCGACGAGCGCATTCGGAAATCTGCTCGTGTCGGTCATCGACGGCAGTCTCGATCCATCTCAGCCGGTGTTCCGGCAGGACCTGGAAGATTAACGGGACGCCGGAAAACCGCCGCCTATTCGTTCGCTGGAAAATCAATTTCTGCTTGCTCCCCCGCCAACGAGAGGCCATGAGCTGGCAGTAGGTGTTCCGGCCGCCATGATGGGCGGAATAAAACGGATTGTTGACAATTCTAAAAGCTAATGGAAATATCTGTCGCTTCAGATGACCACGCCAACCAAACCGGGCTCCGCTCATCACAACGGGAATGGAAGCGGACGCCGTCTGGATATGATTCTGGAAAGCAAAGTGGAAAGCGCGGACCTCGCCGAAAACCTGATCTACGAATTCTCCAAGGAAGAGTATGGCGAAGAGGAACACCATGCGATCCGGCTTGCGGTCCGGGAGGCAATGGCCAACGCCGTGCTTCACGGCAACCGGTTTGACTTCAGCAAGAAAGTTTTCTTGAGCGTGGAATTGGCTGCGCACCGCATGATGATTTCCATACGGGATGAGGGCGAGGGCTGCGAACTCGAGTCGGTGCCCGATCCTCTGGCGGAACACAATATGCTGCGCGAATCGGGCCGGGGAATGCTGCTGATCAGGACGTGCATGGATGAAGTTACCTGGCAGCGCGTTCCGTCCGGGGGTATGGAACTGGTGATGTCCAAACACTGCCCGCGATCCCGAACGGCTCCCAAGTAGAATCCCGCCTCGATCAATCTTCAGAGCAGCGACTGCATGAAGCTAGAACCCACATTGGAAAATTCAAAAGCGTGCAGACCCAGCTGCGCGGCCAGTTCCTTGCACGCCAGGATGCCGCGGACGCTATTGCCTTTGGCGTCGAGGCGAGGCGAATAGACGGCGATTCCCAACTGGCGGTTGACCACGGCGATGATGCCGCCTCCGACGCCGCTTTTGGCCGGCAAGCCGACCCGGTAGGCCCACTCCCCGGCATGATCGTAAAGCCCGCAGGTGAACATCACGGTTAAAACGTCTTTCACGTATTGAAAATCGAACACGCGATTGTTGGTGAAGGGATTGGTGCCCATGTTCGCCAAGGTCACGGCCATCATGGCCAGGTCGTTGCAATTCACGCGCAGCGAGCACTGCGCGAAATACTGGTGCAGGGAATCGTCCACGGCATCGTCGATGATGCCGAAGTTGAGCATCAGGTAGGCGATGGCGCGATTTCGATTGCCGGTCAGTGATTCGGAAGCGAGAACGGCATCGTCGATCGTGAGGCTGCGGCCGGCGGCCAGTCCCATTCTCTCGATGAACGCTTGCACGCCGGATGCAAGCGGAGTTTTCTTGATCAGCGAGGCCACGGCAATGGCTCCGGCGTTGATCATGGGATTGAACGGGCGCAGGGTTCTGGGGTCGAGCTCGATGGAATTGAAAGCGTCGCCGCTGGGCTCCACGCCCACGTGCGCCAGCGTGTGGTCCCTCCCAAATTCCTCCAGAGCCATCTGGAATGCGAAGGGCTTGCAAATGGATTGAATCGTGAATTCCTGATCCCAATCGCCGCAGCGGAACATGTGGCCGTCCACGGTGAACATGCAGATCCCAAAATGATCCGGGTTGGCCTTGGCTAGCTCGGGAATGTACGTCGCGACTTCGCCTTCAGCATGGCTCCTGTATTTTTTGTAAACCTGTTCCACGATCGACTGAATTTCAGAAGTGTTGGACATGAGCTGGGAAGCCGCAACCGCGCATTCGTCTCCCTTCAAGAGGGTCGATCCGTCCGCATTCCATATTGCAGCAAACTCCGACCCCGGCACCGCGCGCCGGCTGCAATCAAAGAAACAGCGGGTGAGTCGAAGCTAACGATAATCTCCGCCCTTGTCTAATTTGATTTTTCAATGGCCCATGAAACAATTTTGCATCGGCGAAAGGGCCTGAAAACGGCCTCGTTGCTTGCTTTCTCCGCGGAAAACGCATAACCTGAGTCCCTGTTTTCAAATCATGTTGGGCCCAGCTATGGATTGCCCCCATTGCACAACTCCGAATCCGCCTGGGACGCGCAATTGTGTAAATTGCCGGACGCCGCTGGGCGGAGCGGCCGAAACCCTGGTAGGCGAACTCACTCCACCGGCGGCAAACAGCGGGACGACCCTCGACGGGTCCTCGCCTCCTCCGCGCGCCAACGCGTCGAATGACACGCTGGACGGTCTTCCCACGGGCTCCATGGCCATCCCGGCCGATTGGTCGGTGCCGGCATCCGGGCGGGGAGTCGCGGGCCACCCGTCATTTTCTCCCGCGCCCCTACAGCCGGGTTCGCTTCTGGGCAATCGTTACGAAATAATATCTATTTTGGGAGAGGGCGGCATGGGCGCCGTGTACAAGGCCCGTGACCGCGAACTCGACCGCCTGGTCGCCATCAAGGTCATCCGGCCCGAGCTTGCGGGCCGACCGGAGATTCTGCAGCGATTCAAGCAAGAGCTGATCCTGGCGCGGAAAGTCACGCACCGCAATGTCATCCGCATCTTCGACCTGGGCGAAGCCGGCGGCGTCAAGTTCATTACCATGGAGTTTATCGAGGGACACGACCTCAAGTCCCTGCTCACGCAGAGCGGAAAGCTGCCCGCGGATCGAGCCGTCGAAATCATCCAACAAGTCTGCCTGGCCCTGGAAGCGGCGCACACCGAAGGTGTCGTGCACCGCGACCTTAAGCCGCAGAACATCATGATCGATGGTCAGGGCCGGGCCCTGGTAATGGATTTCGGAATCGCGCGTTCGCTGGAAATGGGCGGCATGACGCAGACCGGGGCGCTGATCGGCACGCCGGAATACATGTCCCCCGAGCAGGTGCGCGGCGAGCATGTGGATGCGCGCTCGGACCTGTTCACACTGGGCATCATTTTTCAGGAAGTGCTCACCGGGCAGCTCCCGTTTCAGGCCGAAACGGCCATGGCCTCTATGTTCAAGCGCACCATGGAGCGCGCGGTGGCGGCGCGGCAATTGGACAAGACCATCCCGCCGTATATCAGCGAGATTGTGGGGAAGTGCCTGGAAATCGATCCGGCGGCGCGTTTTCAGACGGCGCGGGAACTATATGATGCGCTGGAAGCTTGGAGGCACGGCAGCGCGGCTCCGTTTCGCATCCGCACCGTGCGCTGGATACGCCAGGCCCGACAAATGCTTTGGGTCTGGCTGGCGCCCGCGTTTGCCGCGGCCCTGGTTCTGGCCGCAATCTACATCTATCGCACGCGTACCTCCAATGCCCCGCCTGCGGCGCATTCTCCAGTCACGGTAATTATCGCTGATATCAGCAACCATACTGGAGATTCGGTCTTCAGCGGGACGCTGGAATCGACACTGAAACTCGCCCTGGAAGGTGCATCGTTCATCAGCGCTTACGACCGGACCAGAATGCGGGATCTGGGCATGCAGGCGGTCTCCACTCTTGACGAATCGAAGGCCCGGGAAATTGCCGTCAGCCAAGGCATCAATGTCGTGATTTCTGGTTCTGTCGACCAGAAAGATAGCGCTTACAAGCTTTCGCTGCGCGCCGTGCAGAACGTCACCGGTAAGACCATTATCACGGCGGAGGAAAGCGCATCGAGCAAGGACCAGGTTCTGTTTGCTGTGACGAAACTGGGTACGGCATTGCGCAAAGCTCTGGGTGACGCCACCTCGGAATCAGATCAGCGCTTCTCCATGGAAACGCTTACAGCGGCGTCTCTCGAGGTCGTGCATGAATACGCATTGGCACTCGATGCTCTATCCAGCGGCCGGAATGAGGAAGCGCAAAAACATTTTTCGCAGGCTGTTGATTTGGATTCGAATTTTGGCCTAGCATATGCCGGCCTGGCCGCTTCGACTCACAATCTTGGACAACAACAAGACGCCGAAAAGTACATCAAACAGGCTATCACCCATATCGATCACATGACAGAACGGGAACGCTTTCGGACGCGCGCATATCTGTACTATTTAACTGGTGACAGTCAGAAGTGCGTGGATGAATACGGCACACTGTTGACCCGGTACCCTTCCGATACCGGCGCGTACAACAATATGGCGGACTGCTCCACGCGGTTGCGCAATATACCTCGAGCTGTGGATGAAGTGCGGAAGGCGGTCAATATCCTGCCGAAACGCGCGACTTATCACGTTAATCTCGCGTTGTACTCGGCCTATGGCGGCGATTTCAAAACTGCTGCCGAAGAAGCAAAGGCAACTCAGCAGCTGAACCCTTCGTATGTATACGGATACCTGGCGGAGGCATTTGCGAACCTGGGCAGTGAGCAAATCGCCCAGGCCGGCGAAGTGTATCAAAAAATTACAAGCATCAATCCTTCCCTCGGCGCGGCGGGGTTAGCGGATCTGGCCATTTATCAGGGGCGCTTTAAGGAAGCAGTGGACATTTTGCAAAAGGGAGCGGCCGCCGATTCGGCTGCCCACAAACCTGACGCGGCTGCCGACAAATTGATTGCGCTTGGCTACAGCCAGTTTTTGCGGGGGGACAAACCAGCCGCACTCGCGGCGGTGAAAAACGCTCTCGATCTTAGCAAGGAAGTGAAGACCAAGTTCATCGCTGCGCGCATTCTTGTCGAAACGAACGAGATGGCAAAGGCGGCAGAAATTGCGAAGGAGCTTTCATCCGAGCTGCAAATTGAACCTCAGGCCTACGGCAAGTTGATTGAGGGAGAAATCGCCCTCAAAAAGGGGGACGGCCGTGGGGCCGTCAAACTGTTCACGGACGCCAATACGCTGCTCGACACCTGGATTGGACGATTAGACCTCGGGCGGGCCTATCTGGAAATTGGAGCGTTCACGGAAGCAGATTCGGAATTCGACAGATGCATCAGCCGCCGTGGCGAAACACTTGCGCTGTTTCTGGATGAAGTACCTACATACGGTTATTTTCCTCAAGTCTATTATTACCAGGGGCGCGTCCGGGAAGGGCTGAAGAGCCAGGGCTTCGCCGAATCTTATAAAAAATATTTGGACATCCGGGGCAAAGCCGGCGAGGATCCGCTCCTGGCGGAAATCCGGCGCCGCGTTGGCTCGTAAAATGCAGTACTGTACGTCCTAGTGCCGTTGGTCTGCGTGGTTTATCTTGACCTTCATTTCCCGGTAGGACATCATCTCAAGCACTTAAGTCCCGAACCGCAGATGGCCCTTGTCGCCCACTGCCCAAACTGACGAGGCTAACAAGAAATGCGAAACGAAGTCGTGAGAGCACTTAGTTCCCACCCAGCCAGAACTTTGAAGATCCCGTTCGCCCTTTTGCTCTTTGGATGCATGGCTTTGTTTGCGCCGCTGGGCCACGCCCAGAGCCTGAATTTCTACAAGAACTATTTCGTCACCGGAGACTACGCCGTTGCGGGCGTGGGACTCTATGGCCAGGGCGTCAATGGCGTTGCCACCGGGAGGATCAACATGAGTGGCGTGCCTGCGGGTGCGGATATCGTCGCGGCATATCTCTATTGGGAAACGGTGGAAACCACCACGGCGCCATCGTCCTTTAAGGGTACCTTTGACAAACAAGCGATCGTGGGCGCTGTCCTTGGCAACCCGCAGACGCCATCCTGTTGGAGTTCGGGCGGAACGTCGCCACAGGTGTCGGTGCGGGTTTACCGCGCGGACGTTCTCCGATACCTGCCGATCGATTCAGCGAACAGCGTCCGTCTTGTAGATGGAGCGCACACGGTTTCGCTTGCCGACAGTGGAGGGACCGGAAACGGACAGGCCCCTCACACTGCGGGCGCAAGTCTCGTCGTGATCTATAGGCTGCTAGCCCCGAAGGCGGCGCCTCTCAAGGCGGTTGTGATCTACGACGGCGACAGCACCCTAGCCAAGAAGACGGCTCCGATCACGCAGACGATCGCCGGCTTCTATGACGCAGTAGGCGACGGCAATTCGTTCATGACGCAAATCGTCGGCGACGGCCAGCCGGGTTTCAGCGCCACGCTTTCCGTAAACGGTTCTCCGATTACGTCGACACCCTTTGTGGGGGCACTCGGCGGTCGTTGGGACAACTATACGTTTAATGTCAGCAATTATATCGGCAAGGATGCGTCCCAACTCGAAACGCAGATCACGACGGCAGGCAACCAGGTCTGTCTCTCGTGGGGCGCCATCATTACGAGCACCGATGTCATGAATTCGGATGGCGACGGGATTCTTGACAGTTGGAAGACAAATACGGGAGGGCTTACCGATCCAAATGGCAACCCGCTTCCGCCACTGGCGTATATGGGCGCCAAACCCGGGCAAGAAGATATTTTTATTCAGATGGACTGGATGAATGGCGCTGACGGCCATCTGCACATTCCGAAGCTGGGCGCGCTCGACATGGTCGCCAAAGCGTTCATCGCACATGGCATCCACCTGCACTTTGACGTGGGGAGTAACTATCAAACGGGTACAGCCTCGCCCGATGAAATCGTTCCCGCAGCCTACGCCAAAGGCGGCACTCCCATTTCCGAAACTCCGCCTCTCGTTTGCACGCCCAGCCAGACAGTCACGTGCAGCTACAGCGAACCGTATGCGGTGCTTGGCTGGAAGAAGGGATTTTTAGCCGTAAAGAACGGGTTCCCGGTGTTGAAATTCGCCCCGATTTTCTCACACACGCGGAAAGACATTTTCCACGAAATCCTGATGGCTCACGCGATGGCAGGCCCGTTTGATGCAAACGGAAAGCCGACGACCACGGATCCCAGCAGCGTGTCTGGCGTGGCCGACCGTCCCGGCGGAGACGTGATGATCACACTTGGTTTGTGGAACGCCGACGATCCTCCGGGATGCGACCCAACCACAACTTGCGTCAACCAGACGGGGACCGTGCTCGAGCAGGCCGGCACGATCATGCATGAGCTCGGGCACAACCTCGGGTTATCCCATGGCGGCGTGTATCGCGTGCCAAATTGCATGGCGGATTATCCAAGCGTGATGAATTATTTGTACCAGACGCACGGATTGACAGATGCGAATGGCAACGAGCAGGTCGACTACTCCTACGGACTGCTGCCCGCACTGTACGAGAGCATGCTTTCCGAGGTGCCGTTCCCGCTGTCTGCAAAGTACCGGACCCGGTACTACGGACCAGCGATCAATCTTGCGCCGGGCCAGACAACGGCTAAGGGGCATTGCGACGGCACGCCGCTGGCCGGAGATTCGGCCGTGCGTCTGGAAACCTCCAGCCCTTCTGGCACGCCCGACTGGAACAATAACGGCAAAACTGATGCGGGCACGGTCTCAGTTGATATCAACTTCAACGGAGCCATTGGTGACCCTACCAAAGACTCTGTAGCTCCCGGCAAATGGTTCGTCGATTCCAACGATTGGGCCAACCTGAATCTGCAACAAGTCGGCGCCCGGCTCAATGTGAACGGGCTCTCGGCTGACGTCGGCCAGAGCGATTTGGGCCAAAGCGACTTAGGTCAGAGCGACCTGGGCCAGAGCGATCTTGGTCAGAGTGACTTGGGTCAGAGCGACCTCGGCCAAAGCGACTTGGGCCAGAGCGATCTGGGCCAGAGCGATCTCGGAGATGTTGACTATCCCAACGCGATCTCCACGATTGATGCCACCAGTGCGAGTAACCCGCTTTCTGCGACAAACACCACCAGCCGGGTTACGTTGAACTGGGGCGCGCCAAGTCCAGGCCAGATCAGGAAGTACACGATCTACCGTTCTAACCAAGCCACGCCGCTGGTTGCGCCGATCCTGCAGGGAACGGTTACCGGTACTCCACCGCTCACCACGTTCGCGGACCCGGTCAACGATACCAATCAGGCGGATACCGGCGCCAATTGTCCGTCGATCTCAACTTGCTACAACACCTATTACAATTATTTCATCACGGCTACGGACGTCAACCTAACCACCAGCGGACAATCCAACACCGTAACTGGCATCGTGAAGCATCTCTGGGTCACCGCGAATTCGGAGTCTCTCATTTACGGCACCCCGCTTCCGGCGTCGGTGTTGACGCCCGTGATAGCTGGCATGGACCAGTCATCTGCGTTCACCGCTGCTGTATCTTGCGCCAGTACGACAGGTCCACTGCCGACCTATCCTTCGATTGGCAGCTACACGATCCACTGCACCGGACCGAATCCCGCCGACGGCGCTGCAGGAGTTGACGGCGTAACATACACAGACGGCACTTTGACCATCACCGCCCGCCCGATCACCGTGACTGCGGATCCCAAGACAAAAATCTACGGGACGGCGGATCCGGCCTTAACGTATAAGATCACCAGCGGCTCTCTGGTCTCCGGCGATGCATTCAGCGGCGCTCTCACCCGTGCGCCAGGCAAAAATGTCGGCACCTATGCCATCCTGCAGGGCTCGCTAGCCCTCAGCAGCAACTACAGCCTCACCTATGTAGGGGCTAACTTCACCATTACCCCGCGGTCGCTGACCATCACGGCCCAGACCAACACGAAGGTCTACGACCGTACCGTCAGCGCGAAAGCAATCCCGGTTGTCTCGCCCCCAACAGCGACAACGGGTTTGGTTTCGCCAGACACCGTTACCGGCTTGGCCGAGGTGTATAGCACCGCGAGCATTGGCCAGGGCAAGACGCTGACGGTCTCGGCGTACACGATTAACGATGGCAACAGCGGCAAGAATTATACAGTCACCAAAATTGCCAACACTACTGGAGTGATTACGGACGCGGATGGCGATTTCGACTAATCAGTTCGTTTTGCTCTGATAGGGGATCGAGCAGGAACCCTGGTGTTTCTCCAACACGCTAATATGTTGTGCTCATAGCTCGCGGAGGAAGAAGGCATCAGGCGGCTCGAAACACGACTCTGCAACGGCCGTGAAAAGATCACCGAATGGTCAAGATTCGCGCATTTTGTCGTGATGGCGAGCAGGGCGGGGAAAACTGAATCATTAAGAATTTACCCATTTCGCCGAGTCTATTTTGCACTAACGAAAATACCGGCAAAGATATCTTGCATGCGGGAATCCGTGGGTCCTCTGGCGGATGAGCCTTCCACGACGGCACATCCTATGGGGCGCTTCCATTTTGCCTAAAGAAAAGAATAAGATGCAATTGGTTGGAATTTCCAATGCCTGAAAAAGAAATCAGCAGCGAAAATATCCTCGAAGTGATTTTGCCCGACAAGTCCCGGCGCACGGTGGGAATCGTGGATTCCCCGTTCTTGATGGGCCGCGGAGACGAATCCGGCAATCACCTGCAGCTGGACGACCCGCGCATTTCCCGGCGGTGCGCGGCTATTCTGACCGAGGGCAAGCGCTGCCTGCTGGAAGATCTCGGCCACCGCCGCGGCATTTTCGTGAACGGGAACAAGATCGACCACTACGTCCTGTCGGACGGCGACGTCATCACCTTCGGCTACGACGATTCCTACGAAATTATTTTCCGCGCTGCGGGCGCCGAAAGAGCGATGCAAAGCATGCTCACGCTGATCGGCGGCGTTTCCGCAAAAGACAATCCGTCGACCGGACTGGGCAAACTCAATCTGCTGCTCGAAGCCACGTCCCTGCTGCATTCGGATCTTCCGCTCGATTCCGTGATCGGCACCATGCTCGATTTCGCCGTGTCCATCACCCACGCCGACCGTGGCCTTTTGCTCGAAGCCGATTCTTCCGGGGCGCTGCAAGTGCGGCTGGCGCGAGGCACGGGAGGGGTCGCTTTGCCCGCGCAGGGCCTCAGCCCGAGCCAGACCGCATTGCGAAAAGCGATGGCGCAGGAATCCGCCGTCATCACCGAGGATCTCAACCTTGCCGACACGGCATTTCGAGGGGCGCAAAGCATCGTGGCGCAATCGCTGCGCGCCGTGATCGCCATTCCTTTACACGCAGTATCGCGAGCGGCTGCGGCGGGAGCCGCCGCAGGAGGCGCCCCCGGTGTTGCGGGCGCTTCAGGGCGCGGCCAATTTCTGGGCATGTTGTATCTGGATTCTCGCCGCGCCAGCGCGTTCTCCAAGCTGGACCGCCAGATTCTAGACGCCCTGGCGGTGGAAGCGGCCAGCATTCTGGATAATGCGCGCCTGGTGGAGCGCGAACGCCAGCGACAGCGCCTCGAACAGGAACTCAATATCGCGCGGGATATTCAGCAAGCCCTGCTTCCGCGCGGGTTTCACGACTTGCCTTATCTCCGCGTCGCGGGTATTCACACCCCGTGCCACGCCGTGGGCGGAGACTATTTCGATGTGTTTCCATTGAGCGAGGATCGCACGGCGATCCTGGTCGCCGATGTTTCCGGCAAGGGACTCGGCGCGGCGCTGCTGACAACGATGCTGCAGGGCGCGCTCTCCGGCATGTCCAATACCACGGACCCGGTGCAGGTCTTGAACCACCTCAACCGCTTCTTGTGCAGCCACTCGGAAGTGGGCCGCTACGCCACTATGTTTTTCAGCATCCTGGACCGCAATGGCCAACTCCTGTTCATCAATGCCGGCCACCCTTCGCCGCTGATTATTCGCTGCGGCGAGGTGCTGGATCTGCTGACGGAAGGGTCGTTCCCGGTAGGCCTGGTTCCACAGGCGGAATTCACCGCGACGACCACGAATCTCCAGCCCGGCGATACGCTGGCCCTGTTCAGCGACGGCGTGACCGAAGCCATGGATCCGCAGGAAGAGCTGTATGGCGTCCCGAGATTGCGCGAGGTCCTTGCGGGGCGGCACGATCAGCCCCTCGATCATCTCCAGAAGACCGTCCTGGAATCGATCCAGAAATTTACACGCGGCGCCAGCCAGAACGACGACATCACTCTGCTACTGGTCCGCTACCAAGCTCCCGAGCCGGGCGCCGCTTCGTAGCCATCGCTTTTGCCGGGCTCATTCTGTAACACGGTTGTCACAGGTTTTGGACTATAGTCTGGGAAGGTCGCGCTCCGGCTCCCGCCGGTCCGGGGAAGAAATACGGGAAGTAACCTGCGTGAACGACGTGCGAGGAGGAACTGGATCAATGCAGCTTTCGATGGAAGAACTCGATGGTGGGATTACAAAAGTAATTCTGGACGGCCGCCTGGACATCGCCGGCGCGCAAGAGATCGATCTGAAGCTGAATGTGATCGCGGGCACCAAGAAGGCCGTGCTCGTGGACATGCAGAAGGTTACGTTCCTCGGATCGATGGGGCTCCGCACCTTGGTCGCGCCCGCGCAAGCCATCAAGGGCCGCGGCGGCAAAGTTGTCTTGTTCGGCCCGAATGAAATGGTCGAGAACGTTTTGAGATCCAGCAAAATGCACACTCTCATTCCCATTCACCACGAGTTGCAAAGCGCGTTGGCCGCGCTCCGATAGGGGAGTCCCGCCGAGAATCCGCTTGCACCGGCGCGCAGCATGAGCGACCAGAATGCAAACTCGGGCTGCGAACCACTGACTCTCGAGAGCGAGCTTTCGGAAATCGCGCGTATTCCGCCATGGATCGAAAGGCTCGCCGCGTTGAACGCCGTACCCGAGCGCACCCGGTTTGCGATGGATCTTTGCCTGGAGGAAGCGGTCTCAAACGTCATCCGCCACGGTTACGCCGGCGAGCCAAATCATGCGCTTACCGTCCGCTGCGAAATGCATCGGGACGGCTTCATAACGCTTGTCGTCGAAGACGACGCGCTTCCCTTTAACCCGCTTCTTGTTCGGGAGCCGCCCGTGCCGGCCTCGCTCTCGGATGTTTCAGTCGGGGGGCAGGGAATCCACCTGATGAAGCAGTTCGCCGACGCTGTCGAATACGAGCGCAAACCCGCCGGCAACCGGCTGATCCTGCGTTTTTTTTATCCCGGCACTTCTCCTGGCCTTCCTACAGTACCGCCATCCTGAATTCGCCCGACGGACTGGCAGCTGATTGCGCCGGCCTGGATGCGACACATCCAAAAATTTCATTTTGATTATGGCGGGCAGGGAACCGCGGTGGAAAAAAATCGGTGTATACTTTCGGGCGATCTCCAGGGCCGTGTTGTGCGGAGCGACGCGGTTCCAATTCGCAATCCGGAAAGATTTTCGCCGCTGTCATTATTTAGACCGGGGGAAGATATCCATGGCGTTGAGGATTACCGACAATCAGGTGCAGGGTGTATCCATTCTAGCGCTCGACGGGCGCGTGGTGTTCGGGGAGGAAGCCGCCACGCTGCGCGAAAAAGTGAAGAGCATGATCGACGCCGGGAACAAGAAACTGGTATTGAACGTGAGCAACGTCACTTTCATAGACAGCGCCGGCTTGGGCGCCCTGGTCTCCGCGCATCACACCACGGCCACCAGCGGAGGTTCGCTGCGCCTGTGCAACGTGGGTTTGAAATTCAAGGAAATGCTGCAGATGACCAGGATGTACACCGTATTTCAGGTTTCGGAAACCGAAGTAGACGCCATCCAGAGTTTCTCAAAGTAAATTTTTTTCTACTGCTGATTCCACGCGCCGCCGGACGCCGGAAAGAAACTCGCCATGAAGCGGCGAGCCAAAATTCCGACCACTGGAATGGCCCGTTTTATTGCCATTTTTTGAGTTCCTCCACGAGTGCTCAGGTCGCGCGCGAGGCGCATTCTAAGGCGTCGGAATTACGGCCAACACCTCAGTCGAGTACGCGCTTTCATGATTCATGGAATCCAGCGAGGTAACGACATAATAGTAGGTGAGTCCGGCCGCAACATTCGTGTCCAGAAATTGATCCGGCGCAATCGGCGACAAGCTCAAAAGCGCATAGGGGCCGCCAGAGACCGGTGCGCGATAGATGTTATACCCGGACACGTTCGATGAATTTCCGTTCCACGCCAAACTCACGGAATGGAATCCAGGCTGTACTCCCGTGCCAGACATGGAAATTGTCGTCGGAGAATTTGCCGCGTTGCTTGTAAGCACGACACTGCCAGCGGCCGCCCCGGTGGCAGCGGGAGCGAACGTCACCGTTACCGTGGTGCTCTTTCCAGGTGCAAGAATTTGTCCGTTAGCGCTACTCGTTTGGAAACCGGCGCCCGCAATCGTGGTATTCAAGATCGTGAGGCTGGTCCCTCCGGAATTCGTCAGCCACAGGACGGCGCTGCTGTTGTTTCCCGTGAGTACATTCCCGAAATTAAGCGAGGAGGAAGAAGATGTTAATTGGCCAGGCGCATTGACTGCAAGAATCGCGCCATTGCTGGTCGCGCTCCCGACTGAGTTGCCGACTATTACGGCAAACGCTTCTCCGCTATCAAGTAATGTTGTGGGCGGAGTCGTATAGTAGGTCGACGTGCCGCCGCTAATGGACAAGCCATTTTTCGTCCATTGATAGGTGAGCGGCGGGGTACCAGATGCGACCACCGAAAATGTGGCGGTTTGCCCGGCGATCACAGTTTGGCCCACAGGCTGTGTTGTGATCGTCGGCGGGACCGGTGGAGTAACGGTAAGAGTGGCGGCAGCGCTGGTCACGCTTCCAAATGCATTGGTGACAATTACCGTAAATGATTCACCGCTGTCCGATGTGCTGGCAACCGGAGTGGTGTAGGTGGATAGCGTGGCGCCTGAGATCTTGCTCGAATTCTTCTTCCATTGATAGCTAAGGGGGCTGGGCCCTGTCGCGACGACAGAAAAAGTTGCCGTCTGCCCTGCAACCACAGCCTGGCTCGCCGGTTGCGTGATGATGGATGGCGGAACGTTGACGGTAAGTGTCGCGACGGCGCTTGTAACGGTTCCCAGGGCGTTCCTGACAATCACCACAAATTGAGACTGGTTGTCCAGAGCCGTTGTCGGCGGCGTAGTGTAGGAAGCGGAAGTTGCGCCACTTATAGCCACGCCATTCTTGTTCCATTGGTACGTAAGTGGGCTGGTGCCGCTCGCAGTCACCGAAAAAGTCGCGCTTTTCCCGACGACAACGGTTTGGCTAACCGGTTGTTTTGATATCGATGGGGGAGTCGGAGACGTGACCGGAGGCATGGCGAAACCCGCACTCGCCCAGAGGATGATCAGCGGGGGCGCAACTGACTTGATAAATCCTGACCAAACGCAAATCCAATCGCGGTGTCCCGTGGTTGCCGTTCCCAAGTTTCGCGATGGCTTCAAGCGAATACCTCAATCTGCGCATTGGCACGAACGTATTTCGCGCGCCATTTTGCATCACTTGCAAATCCCTGGCCCGGCTTCTCAAATAAGGATGTCCGTAGGGGGACTGAACTCTACTCAAGTCGCGGGGATTGTATATCCAGTTCCAAGTTTTTCGTAGAGAGTAAATCAATATTTTCAGTATCAGGACCGTAATCTCCCGAAGCTAAGTACTGGAACTACTACGACCGCGGAGGGAGAAGGCACATCGTGCTGCCTATTTTCCCATTGACGAAAACGTACGATCGGACGATATCCCTCTAGTTCGTCAACGCCGAATTGCCGGTTGAACTCTTCCGGGATCTATGGAAAGAGATGTCGGAAAGCCGTTGCCTGCAATTGCGATGGGATTGGAAAAAAATGGTCGGGGCGAGAGGATTTGAACCTCCGGCCTCCTGGTCCCGAACCAGGCGCCAAGCCTTGTTGAAATCTATGGAAATTTGGTGATTCCAAGTGATTCTTGTTGAACCGTTTACGGCCTGCTTGTTGAACTCTGTTGAATCTTGTTGAAGTCTGGTGCTTCCCCAATTACACAATCGACTACACTTGGCTGAGTAATCATGGATTTTACAGCAATCTCAAACCTTGGCAAATCACAAATCATCCGTCGAAGTGCTACAGATTGAAAGTCCGCACCCTTCACCGGGATCGTGAAGGATGCGCCACCCGGCTTCCGTAGCGGCCTCACGGTCGGGGAAGCCGCCTGTCCGCTTGAGGACGGCGTTGTCGGCGCTGCGGATTTCGTAGAAATATGACATGGAGGGTGCCTCCGTTTAGCCCCTGGATGCAGAGTGCGAGCCCGGCGAGGTGGTGCCAAGAATATCTGAAGTCGAAACGAGTCGTCGCTGCCTAATCAGACATTGGGGGGCACTCCCTCTTCTTCTGGTTCCGACGGTCGTAACCGATCCACGATTTCGCCAAGGACCACCAATTCAATTACGGCAATCACAAACGCGACAGTGAAAAGCGCAACCCATCCTTCGACGAGATTGGGATACGCTGAGTCGATGTACCACAAGCCAAATAATAAAGTGGGGTGGACTATCACACCGCTCAAAAGCATGATTTTCCAGAACCCCTGTTGCCTGGCTCTCTTTGGTCTCGCTTCGAATGGATCTAACACAAATACAAGCATGGTAATCAGATATGCCTGCAACAGGAAGGCAGTCCACACCGCATGGTGGAGGACCCACAGAAGACCGAACGGAGCCGCTCCACAGTAAAAAGCGATAGCAAACGGGTCTCTTTTCCGATCTATGTAATCAAACATTCCTGTTAGCCTGGACCCTTATTCACACAAGCATTGAACTCCGCGATCGAATTCGCTGTACCGATCGCAAGGCCGACCTTTCCAGCTTTTCCAAGAGCGCTGCCAACCCTCGCGCCGTATTTCCCAACCAGTTCGCGGGTGGCCCATCCTTTCGCACTCTGCATGACCATGTCTACTGCACAGCCTAATACTACTCCTGCACGTTCACGCTGAATTAGGATTTTGAACTAGGGGTGCCCTCTCCTTGACGCTCTTCAAGGCGGGGTTCGGTTTGATTCTCCGGGTGGCTGACCCTTTCGATGTTAAAGGGTCGGGGTTTTGAACTTCGCGTGTTCCAGCGAGCTCATTTAAGAACGGGCGAGAGACTAGCCAGAGAGAAAAGAAGGAATGGTCGGGGCGAGAGGATTTGAACCTCCGGCCTCCTGGTCCCGAACCAGGCGCGCTAGCCAGGCTGCGCTACGCCCCGACGACACGCACTCGGGCGCGGGAAAAAACGACCCGAATGGAAGATTTAGAATAGCATAGCTCGCAGTCGGAACCTAGAGCCTGGCGAGCGAGATCGCGATTCCGATTGGCTGTGGACGCGGCGAGTCCTTGTAGGACAGGCATCTGCGCGGATGTCTGTCCCACATAACAATGGGCGGGGAGCCGCTATGCTATAGTGAGTTCAGCGACACGGAAAATCTCCGCATTGAACGACGGAATTCTTGAGCCGGGAGGAGCGCGGACAGCGGTTCGCGCGCAACCAGATGGCATTGATCGAGCGCATCCAGAAAGACCTGACCGAAGCGATGATGGCCAAGGACGAATTGCGGCTTAGCGTGCTGCGAATGATGAAGTCCGCGCTGAAATATAAGGAAGTCGAGAAAGTCCGCCCGCTCGACGACGCCGAATCCCTGCAGGTGCTGCAAACGCTTTTGAAGCAGCGGCGCGAATCGGTCGAGCAATTTGCCAAGGGCGGCCGGCAGGATCTGGCCGACAAGGAAACCAAGGAAATCGCCATCCTCGAAGTGTATATGCCGGCGGGCGCGTCCGACGCCGACATGAGCGCCGCGATCGAAGCCGCCATCGTGGAAACCGGGGCGAATTCGCCGAAGTCGATGGGCGCGGTGATCAAGGCGGCCAAGGCGCGCCTGGAGGGCAAGACGGTGGACGGCAAAGTGCTGTCGGAGCGGGTGAAGGAGCGGCTATCGAAGATGGCGTAGCGAGGGATATCGAGAGTCAGGAGTTCAGAGTGGAGAGCGCCTGCCTGACCTGGCGTCCCACAGAAATTTAACGGCCCGTTTTCTGTCTTGTATCGACATTGGAACCCCTCCCCGCGTATCCTCCCTTGGTGCCGTTGCCTGAAACTATTCCCGTTCGCTACACCGACGAAGAGGCCGGCTATGTAACCGTGCGTCCGGTGGTACGGCAAACCTTCCGCCTGGAAGAACTCCTCGACATGATTTTGAGTGTAGCGGGAAAGGACGTGACGCGCGTCCGGCAACTTCTGCATTCCGGGACGATCGTCTATCATTTTTTCCGCTACTCCTGGACGGGATTCGACGTGGACGACGCGGAACTCGCCGCGGCGCTGGCGCAATTTCCAGATCCCGATCCCGCGCGTCCCTTTTCCCCTGCGCAGTGCACGCTGGCGATTTTGGAATCCGGCGGGGTAAGCCCCAGGCACCTGATGGAACTCGATCGCGACGCGGGATCCAGGCGCCGGATGTTTCGCAAACGAAGCTTCTGGGAACGCCTTCTCGAAATCGCCGGCAACGAAAACATTCAGTACCACGGATATTCCTACGGCCGCAGAGCCGATATCTATCGCCTCGATCTGGACGGCGAAATTGCCGGGCAGATTACCGAGGCCCTGGAGCGCCTGGCGCCGCGCGGTTTGCACATCGTGCTTGGCACACTGCCCGCGGCCGCCAGTATTCTCTTCGTCTGCCCGCGCGCCGAGGTATCCCGCCAACAGGTCGCGCGCCCTTAGCCAATTGGATATAGGCAGCGGAAGCGTCGCGCAAATTTATCTCTAAGCCAAAACGATTTAGGCCATAATGCCGGGCGACAGCCGTTGCGCCAGAATGTGCGGCGCTTGGCGGAGGATTTGCGCAGGTAAGATCGCGGAGGTGAAGCTTGGCCGAAAAACCCTGGAGTTCGACGGCGCCGCCTGCCGATTTCCGTCCTTACGTGGAGTCGTCGAGCGCGATCACCGAGTTCAGCTGGCGGGCCGTCATTCTAGGTTCGCTGTTCGGCATATTGTTCGGGGCCGTTTCCGTTTACGTCGGGCTGCGCGCGGGACTCACCGTTTCCGCTTCGATTCCCATCTCCGTCCTTTCGATTTCCATCCTGCGCGCGTTCGGCAAATCGACGATTCTTGAAAATAACATTGTGCAGACCACCGGCTCGGCGGGGGAATCGGCAGCGGCGGGCGTGATTTTCACGCTCCCGGCGCTGATTTTTCTGGGTTTTTCGCTGAACACCGAGTACTGGCGCGTATTTTTCCTCGCCTTGATCGGCGGATGGCTCGGCGTACTGCTGATGATCCCGCTGCGGCGGCAACTGATCGTCAAGGAGCACGGCAACCTCACGTTTCCGGAAGGCACGGCGTGCGCGGATGTGCTGGTGGCGGGGGAGCGCGGCGGCTCGTTTGCCGGACGCGTCTTCTGGGGACTCGGCCTGGGTGGCGTGTACACCTTCTGCATGAACACGCTGGGGATGTGGCCGGGACAGCCGGAGTACCGGCCGAACTGGCTGCCGGGGGCATCGGTCCGCACGGCGATCACTTCCGAATATCTTGGCGTGGGTTACATCATCGGGCCGCGCGTTTCGGGAACGCTGTTTGCCGGAGGCGTGATTTCATGGCTGGTGCTCATGCCCGCGATCAAATTTTTCGGATCGCTCTCGCCGAACGTGCCCTTATATCCCAGCACCGTGCCCATCCCGCAGATGACGCCCGACCAACTCTGGGCTAGTTACATCCGGCCCATGGGAGCGGGCGCCGTCGCCGCATCAGGATTGATTACGCTGATCAAGACGATGCCTACGATTTTTGCGGCGTTGACGGCCGGACTCGCCGACATGCGCAAGAACAGGGAAGCGGCGGCGGTAACCAGCCGCACCGAGCGCGATATTTCCATGCGCTTCGTTCTAATCGGGTCCGGCGTGCTTCTGGCGATGATGTGGGCGCTGCTGCGGTTCAAGCCCATCCCCGGGGCGCAGACCGGGGCATTCGCCAACCTGGTTGCAGCGGTTTTTGTGATCGTCTTCGGTTTTTTGTTTGTGACCGTGGCGTCGCGGATCAGCGGCCTGATTGGCAATTCGTCGAATCCCATCAGCGGCATGACCATTGCAACGCTGATGGCCACATGTGCCGTGTTCTTGGTGATCCACTGGACCGCGAATGCGTACGCCGTGCTCGCGCTGACGATTGGCGGAGTGGTTTGCATTGCGGCCGCGATTGCCGGTGCAACTTCGCAGGACCTGAAGACAGGCTATCTGGTCGGTGCGACGCCGTACCAGCAGCAGATCGCCCTGATCGTCGGCGTGCTCGTTTCCTCGTTCGCCATCGGCGGAACGCTGATCCTGATGAACATTGGGCTTGCGCAGTACAAGCCCATGCAAATCGGGCTCGATATCAACAATCGGCCCACCGGCGTGCAGCTTCAGGATAATTCGTTTGACCATGAAGGCAGGAAGTACATCCTGGTGAATTCGATCGGATCGAGTGTCATTCCCGACGGAAAATATCTTTATGATTCGGGAACCAAACAGATCGAAATTCAGTGGGTGCAGGGAATCGGCAGCGACCAGGCCGCCGCTCCGCAGGCGCGGCTCATGGCCACGGTGATCAGCGGAATCCTCAATCAGCGCCTGCCCTGGCGGCTGGTTTTCCTCGGAGTCTTTCTCGTAATTGCCGTGGAGTTGCTCGGAGTCCGGTCACTTCCTTTTGCCGTGGGCTCGTACATTTCCATTGCCACAACGATGGCCATGTTCGCCGGAGGATTGTTACGCTGGATGGTTGAGCGCGGCCAGGAACAAAAGAGCGGCGCGGAGAGCGAAGTCAGCCCCGGCTCCTTGTATTCGAGCGGACTGATCGCGGCCGGCGGTGTCTTCGGCCTGCTCGCCATTTTCCTCAACCTGCTGCAGGACCCGGAACTGAGCAAGCGCCTGCCCCACTGGCTGACGAGCGCGCTCTTTTTGCCCTGGCCCGCGAAGATATTCGCGTTCGGCGATAAATTCATGCCCCAGTGGAGTCAATCGCCGTGGCTCGGCGTGGTGATGTTCCTGCTGCTGGCGTCGTCTTTGTTTGTGTTTGCGCGCAAGAAGCTGGAGTAGCGCCAGTGGCACAGGCTTCAGCCCGTGCGGTTTTGATTTTCTTGTGCCCCGCATTTGCACAGGCTGAAGCCTGTGCCACCAGAATCTGCTGCATGATAGACTCCCGCCCATGAGCGAGAATCAGCCGACACGTCGCGAGATCCTGCTGGGCGCGGCGGCGGCGTTTCTGCTGAACGGGACACTGAAGGGACAGGCCATGGATTCCTCCATTTGTTTTCTGAGTGCCATCGAGATGGCGCGGCTGATCCGCACGAAAAAGCTATCGGCGCGCGAGGCGCTGGCTGATCACATGAAGCAGATCGAGCGCGTGAACCCGAAGGTGAATGCCATCGTGACGCTGGTCGCGGACATGGCCGCCGACGCCGCAGCCAAGGCCGACGAGATGCAGGCGCGCAAAGAAGCTCTGGGTCCGCTGCACGGCCTGCCCGTCGCCCACAAGGACCTGATCGAGACGCGCGGCATCCGCACCACATTCGGATCGCTGCTGTACAAGGATTACATCCCCACCGAAGACGACATCGTGGTCGAGCGCATGCGGCGCGCGGGCGCGATCATCATCGGAAAAACCAACACGCCGGAATTCGGTGCGGGATCGCAGACGTTCAACAAAGTTTTCGGCGCGACGCGCAATCCTTACGACCCGACCAAGACGTGCGGCGGATCTTCTGGTGGTGCGGCCGTGTCGCTGGCCTGCGGCCTTGCGCCCGTGGTCAGCGGCTCCGATACCGGAGGCTCGCTGCGCAATCCCGCGGCATTCTGTAACGTCGTGGGCTTCCGGCCTTCCATCGGCCGCGTACCGAACCCGAAAGCGGCGTTTGCGTGGTCCACGCTGAGCACCTCGGGATGCCTGGGGCGTTCCGTCGCCGATCTTGCCTATGTGCTGAGCACGATCGCCGGGCCGGATTTGCGCGCGCCGCTCTCGATCAACGAGCCGGGAGAAATTTTCGCGCGTCCGCTCGACCGCAATTTTAAAGGCGTGCGCGTGGCCTGGTTCAAGGACCTGGGCGGAGTGCCCTTCGATCCGCGCGTGCGCGCCGTGGTGGATGGCCAGCGAAAGACGTTTGAATCGCTGGGCTGCATCGTCGAGCAGGCCGAGCCGGACTTCGCCCCCGCGGAAATCGCGTTTCGCACGCTGCGCGCGCTGGCTTCGGCCAACGCGCGCAGCGCGCGCCTGCACGATCACCCGGACGCGTTCAAGGACACTCTGAAGGGCGAGATCGAGGAAGGCCTGCGCCTCACGAGCATGGACATCGCGCGCGCCGAAACCGCCCACGGCCAGCTCTGGCGCGCCTTTCAGGCGTTCCTCGAAAAATACGAATATTTTATTTTGCCCACCACGCAGTTGCCGGCCTTCGACGTTGACACTCCGTACCCCACGGAAATCGCGGGCGTGAAATTCAATAACTACATCGACTGGATGAAATCCTGCTGGTACATCTCGGCCACGGGCAATCCCGCGGCCTCAGTCCCGGCGGGTTTCACTCCGGAAGGGCTACCGGTGGGCGTGCAGATTGTGGGCCGCAATAAGGGAGATTTCAGCGTCCTGCAACTGGCGCACGCATTTGAGCAAGCGACCGGGTTTGGTAAGAAGCGGCCTGGCATTGCGTAGAGAATGCGGCCGAGCGAAAGGTCTAAAGCTTTAGAAAAATACTGCCGGGGAAATACGGAATCGTTTGCTCAATTTCTCGATATGAGTTTTATTGAGGGCGCGTTTTTTGTTTAAAACCTCGGATACGATGCTTTCGGAGCCGAAGATCGGGACCAGGTCTTTTTGGCGAAGGGCATTCGCATCCATCAACGTGCGAAGAACTTCCAGCGGGGAAGCATCCGGGATGGAGTAATGGTTTTCTTCATAGGCCTCGATCAGGGTCACCAAGACTTCGGCATACTTTTCTTCTTCCCTCGTGGGATTCTCTTTTCTTGCCAGCTTGTCCAGAACGGATAGGTATTCCGCATGTTGGCGCTCAGACGCGATCGGTGTTGGCGAGCCGACTTCCAGGGCGTATCTATCGGATACTGCAATCATTCCTTTTGCCAACCTCTCTCGTCGTATTCCGCGTGACTCAGAATGCGGCGGATATAAACCATTTTCCATTTGTACTTGATCGTTGCGATCAGCCTGCATCGGTTGTGGCTGATATCGAAAACCACAAAGCGCCCGACCACGTCCGTGTTTTTCCAGCTGTTCCGAACGTCGGCGAAGCTCTTCCAATCCGCGTTCGTGGTTATTTTGAACCACGCGTTCAGAGATGCGCCCCATTCGCTGTGCCTGGCGGCCGCTTCTCTGATCGCCTTCCGGCTCACGACGCGCATGAACAATCTTCGCATTTTGCGAAGTTCACGTCAAGCGGTGAATTCGGGTTCAATTGGACGGTTGCACGCGGATCCTCAAGTGCCGGCTTTCCTTGTGGGACTCTCAGATGCGCCCTAAGCACGGCAAAGTGGGCGCACATGTAGTCTACGAATAATTCAGCACATGCTCGTGCTTGCCGGACCACTCCTCGTAAAACTGCTCGATCGTCCGCTGGATCCCGAATCCCCAGGAAAACAGGCGGTAATTTTTGAATTTGTCGGGGATGACGTAGCGTTCGGAGGCTTCTTCCACGGGGACGCCGGCCTTGTACGATTTTTCGGCTTGTTCGGCGAGATCGTCGAAGCAGGAGCGCATTTCCGCGACGCCTTCCTGGCCGCAAATATTGCCATGGCCGGGGACGAAGAGCGTTTTCTTGTCAAAGGTAGCGAATTTGGCCAGCGTCTCGCGCCACTTCGTGGCGTAGCCGTTGATGTTGACGGGGTATTGCCCGCCGGTCAGCAAGTCGCCCATGTAGGCGACGTTTTGCTCGGGCACGCGGAAGATCAGGTCTGTGTCAGTGTGGCCGATGTAGTGTTCGACGACGACGGTGAGGCCGCCGAGATCGATCTTGATGGGCATTTTCGCGGGATCGAGCGAACGGTTCGGGAGCGCGAGGACGGCCTGGCTCACGGGATTGAACATGCCGGAGAGACCTTCAATGTCGCTCTTGAAATGCTCGCGCTGAGCGTCGGTCTTGGCTTCCTTCACGCGTTTTTCCCATGGAGCGAGAAACGTTTCCAAACTTTCCGACTGCCATTTCGGATAGATCGCGGCCATGCGAGCGGGCACGTCGGCGTGCGCCCAGATGGGGATTCCCGCGCCGCCGTACACCGAATTTCCCAGGGTGTGGTCGAAGTGCCAGTGCGTGTTGAGCGCCCCGTGGACGGGCAATTGCGTGAGCGTGCGCAACGTGTC
This sequence comes from Terriglobia bacterium, assembly GCA_020073485.1. GTDB lineage: Bacteria > Acidobacteriota > Terriglobia > Acidiferrales > UBA7541 > Palsa-360. The sequence goes on from JAIQFB010000006.1 coordinate 150,864, forward strand.
CAGCTGAAATTGTGCGGCGATGGGCGTCTGGAAACCTTCGATCATCATGGCCGCGTCGCGGCCGATCAGGATTCCGCCGTTGGAACGCGCTTGCAGGCCCTTCGAGCGGTCGGTAATCGTGGCGTACAGGCCGTCGCCGATCTTTCGGATGGAGGCGAAGCCCTTGTCGGCAACTGGCTGCGCGGCGATGCGCGGATCGTTCGCCAGGCTCTGGGCCAGGGCGGGCAGTGGCGCGAATCTCGCGGCGGCATACAGCGCGCCCAGCGACGACGTGCCGGCAAGGAATTTCCTTCGTGAAAACGGTTTCGAGAAATTGTTCATGGGAGTCTCCGTCAATCTTAGCGGAGCATAGTGGATTTCGATGCTCCCGGGCAATACACATTTGAAGGGCGATTCTTTAGTAGGACAGACTTCAGCCTGTCGGGGTGTTCGCCAAGGAGGCGAAGATCGAACAGCGACAGGCTGCCCCTCGGATCCCTCAGTGTAAAAAGCCTGTCCTACTGGGGGCTACGCCTTGTGCGGCTTCTTAATTCCGTCGTAAATGATGATCGAAAGCACGACCAGAACCCACACGGGAAAGACGCCCATGCCGGGAATGGCTTCGGCGATCAGTCCGGGCAGCAAGGCCCATCGGCGGCCGAGAATCAGAAACAGGACAAACGCCGTGGCCACGTCGAGCGTTATTTGCAGGGGCGGGGCAATCACCGTCCACATGGCAAGGAAGTCGGAGACGGCGGCAATGCCGAAGGCGATCGCCAGTGTGGCCCGAGTGTGGCGCTTGATTGGCGTTGGCGGGGCCGCGGCGGCATTTTCCGGAACTGCCAGGGCAGGCTTGTCGGTATCCATCTGCTTCCTCCGGGCCCGGTCTCCCATGTCGCTGAATACAAGGATGATCGTGCCACGGCCATGTCCAGTCCGCAAGCAGCGTGCTTTGCATGAAGATTGGGCACAGCGCGGGAGAAATCTATCCCCCTTGTCCCGGCTTCGGGATATAATTCCTTCACCGCCCAAATTTCCTAGACAGGAGTTCCAACGATGCGGAACAACTCGCTTGGCCGAATCTTCATGTTTGCCGCGCTGCTCGGACTTTCCGGGTGCAGCAAGCCTGCCGACGTCGCAACCTCTTCCTCAAGCGACAATGCGTCACCTAATGCGGGAGGGAATTCAGCGATGGGGCAAAGTCCTGCTCGTGGCGAAGAAGGCAAATCATCTGGGGGACTAGGCTCTCTATTCTCCGCAAAACCCATTGTCGTGGAAGCCGGAACCGATATAGTGGTCACGGCCGACCAGGCCGTCAGCTCAAAAACCAATAATTCGGGAGACCATTTCGACATGTCGCTTGCGGCGCCCGTGATGGCGGGAGAAAAGCAGGCGATACCCTCGGGAGCGAGAGCCACCGGTACCGTAATGGATGCCAAATCCGCTGGCAAGTTCAAGGGGAATGCCGAAATTAGCGTGACTCTGAGTTCGATCACCGTGAACGGACAAGAGTACGATGTGAAGACAAGCTCGGTTACCAGGGACAGCAAGGGCCGGGGTAAGAGAACAGCCATCGGCGCTGGAGGCGGCGCGGCCGTAGGGGCAATCATTGGGGCGATTGCGGGAGGGGGCAAGGGCGCAGCCATCGGAGCAGGCGCAGGAGCAGGCGCAGGCACGGCAGGGGCGGCATTCACTGGCGAGCGGGATATTACGATTCCCGCCGAAACGAAGCTCCATTTCAAGCTGAAGGAACCTCTGGAATTGAAGGTGAAGTGAACGGCGCCTTACCTGATTGCGAAAAAACTCATAACACCGTCATTCCGAGGCATGCCTTTCGCAGAGGAATCCCTCTTTCTTTTGACTCTAAAACCAAGAGAGATTCCTCGGGCCGCAAACCGGCCCTCGGAATGACGCGAAAAGAAAACTCTTCCGCAAAGTGTGAAGCCGTTGCTTCCAGAGATAGGGCCGCATCGCGCGTACCGCTCAGAGCCTGTGCCTAAGAGTAACCATGCGGCGCAAATATTCAGGCATGGATTTTGACATGGATTGTGGTATACTGTGTTTGCGCTAATACATCGGTTGTTTGGTGTGGTTGCTCTGGTATGGCCTGCTCGAATTGAGAAAACCCCGCCTTTGATCTCCTCCGTACGTTTTCAGCGTAATTTAAACTAGGACTGGCAAAGCCAGTCGGCTGCCCGCACAGGGTGTGGACTCTGCTCATGCAGAGCGTCCCGGCCAAGCCGGAACGCAAGGTCCAAAAAATGACCCGTGTGTGCGCAGCGCCGGCAACCCCGGCAGAAAAGACAAAATAGAACCATGCAGAATTTTTCAGAATTACAGATTTCCAATTACATCAAGGAGCGGCTGGCATTCGCCAAATTTGAAACGCCGACTCCGGTGCAAGCCGCCGCGATTCCGGTGGCGCTTGACGGCAAGGACGTGATGGCGACCGCGCAGACAGGAACCGGCAAGACGCTGGCGTTCCTGATTCCGGTCATCGAGCAACTGCTCAAGAACAAGGCCCGGGGAATTGAAGCCCTGGTGCTGGTTCCCACGCGGGAACTCGCCATGCAGGTGGTGGAGCAATACAACGCGTTGCGCGGCAAGCAATTGCCGGCGGCAGCGCTGGTCGTGGGTGGTTTGCCCGAAGCCAAGCAGCTCAGCGCGATTCGCGCCGGGGCCCGCTTGATCGTGGCGACTCCCGGACGGCTCGAGGATTACCTCAGCCGCAAGCTCTTCAACTTCAAGTCGCTCGGCGTGCTCGTCCTCGATGAGGCCGACCGCATGCTGGACATGGGGTTCCTACCGGCCATTCGCCGCATTGCGGCGGTGCTGCCGAAGGAACGCCAGACGATGTGCTTTTCCGCCACGCTGGAAGCGTCGGTGGTGCACCTGGTGAACGATTACATGCGCAGCCCAGTGCGGCTTGCGTTCGGGTCCACACTGAAACCTTCCGAGAACGTCCGCGTGCAGGCGTTTGAAGTTTCCAGCGATCGCAAGCAGCAAATGCTGCAGCACCTCCTGAACAAGGAAACGGGCCGCTGCCTGGTCTTCGCGCGCACCAAGCGCGGAACCGAGAAGCTTGCCCGCAACCTGAGCCGCGAAGGCTTTACGGCCACCATGATTCATGGCGACCGTTCGCAATCGCAGCGCAACGCCGCGCTCGCAGGATTCCAGCAGGGCCGCTACCGCGTGATGGTGGCTACCGACCTGGCTTCCCGCGGCATTCACGTCCAGGACATCGCGCACGTCATCAACTACGATCTGCCGGAAATTGCCGAGAACTTCATCCACCGCGTGGGCCGCACCGGCCGCGCGGGCAAGATGGGTGTGGCCTCGACGCTCTTCGGCCGCGAACAACGGTCCGAGTTGCTGCAGCTCGAGCGCACGCTGGGCATCCGCATGGAGCGGATTTCCGCGGAAGGGCATCTTCCTGCCCCTAAGCCGGAACCGACCCAGGTCGAAATCGATCGCATGCACACGAATTCCGTTTCCAGAATGACTCGCCTTCCGGGAGAAATCCTGCAGGCGCAATTCGGGAATTAACCCGCAATTCTCACGAATCCGTTTAGGGCAGCGCGCGAATGCGCTTACCGCAAATCGGATGAATGGTGTGGAGGGCGTACGGGCACGGCATTGCCGTGCCCGTACGGCCGACGCGCCGGCTACGCGCTCACAGAGATCCTTTCCGCATTTTTTCCGCCTGACCTCAGTCTAGTCCCAAGGCCAATTGGAACTCCCTTCACCGTTACGTACCATTCGTGTCCGCAAATCCATCAAGCTGGGGTTTCTGGGTTGAGTTGGTTTTTGCAATACGTCGAGTTCTAATCGCGGGAAAAACCAAAACCTGCCCGCCCACAATACGGGCGGCCTCTACAAAACCAACTGCGGTGTTGGGGTGATTTTGTAGTGCCCTCTCCGTCCCGCGCATTTCGGGACGGAGAGGGCACTTTTCCTACCGGGGCCATCGCCGCACGACTATCTCAAACCGAATGGCGCGAATTCTTCATGGTCGTTGCATCCAACAAATCAATGAATTGAACGCTCCACGGTTCTTCGCTCAAATCCAGGCGCGCGAGGGTCACCGGCAGTTGGAATCGCCGAGGGCCCGCGCTTCCGGGATTGAGGAAGAGGACGCCGCCATGCTCGGTGCGTGCGGGCTTGTGTGAGTGTCCACTGATGACGATGTGGAATCCGGAGGCGCGGGGGTCGAGATCGAGCGCGTGCACGTCATGGAGAACGTAAATGGTGGCAGGGCCGGCTTCGATCACCTCGGTTTCGGGCAAGGCCTGCGCCCAGGGCTCGGTGTCCACGTTTCCGCGCACCGCGAAAACGGGAGCCAGTGATTTCAGACTTTGGATAATCTTGGGATCTCCCACGTCGCCAGCGTGAATGATCAGGTCCGAACCCTTGAGAGCGAGCAAGGCTTCTTCACGGAGCAATCCGTGCGTGTCGGAAATAATTCCTATCGTATTTGGGTTTCGGCTCACGGTCTGCGTACCGTTACGTCCGCCTTCAGAATCGGAGAATTATTGCAGGAGTTGCTTCAGAGCCGGAAAGGGAACCGCGCTTTCCTTCAGCGCCGCATCATGAAAGTCCGAGAGTATGAATGCGGAGCCTTTGCGCTTCTTGTATTCTTCGCGCGCGTCCAGCCACCCCCGCAAGCCCACAAAATAGGCTGGTAACTGGCAGGAGGTCAGTTGCGCGCGCTGAAGCTTGGCAGTGGCCTCTTCCTTCTCCTGAAACGTATCGTTGATCATCAGGTCCAGCGCCTGTTGATCGGTCATGCCCATCGTCTGCAGGCGGATGTCGAGGATGGCGTTGGCGATGGAGCGCAGCAACTGCTTGTACATCGTCATGCGGAGTTCCACGCTGTTGTCCATGAATCCTTCCTCCGACATCATTTGCTGTGTGTAGAGCGCCCAGCCCTCGGCGTACGGCACGTTGCCGTAAATATTGCGCAGCGCGCGGCGCGATTTCGGTTCCAGGCTGTCGGCGACCTCGAACTGCACGTAGTGCCCGGGCATCGCTTCGTGAATCGTGATCTGCATCATACCGTAACGGTTGTACTCGCGAAGTTTCGATTCGACTCGCGTTTTGGGCCAATCGGCCGGAATCGGAGTGACCCAGTAGAAGGCGCCCAATTGCGGCTCAAACGCGGGAGCGGGATTGAATCCGGCCACGCCATACGTGCCGCGCATGAATTCGGGAGTGGGGATGACTTGCAAGTTATTTCGATTCGGAAACGTCACAAAGTGTTTGTCGCGGACGAATTTCGTTGCAAGATCCAGGTCCTTGCCGGCCTGTTCCATGAAATGATCGGGCGTGGTGTGTTGCTTGGCGATGGCATCGAGCACTTCGCGGACCGTATGCGGCGCGGCGAGTTTGGCCATCTCCTGCCGCGTCTGCTGCAAAGCGGATTCGGCTTCCGACAAAACTTGCTCCGGTGTTTTTCCAGCCACCAGTGAGCCGGCGAACTTCCGGTCGTATTGCTCTTTGCCCAGTCGCCAGTCGCTGGTTTTCTTCGACAGGTCGTCCTTGAGAAACGCGTTGAAGGAACGCAGCGAACCCAGAGCCGCGTCCGCGGCCTTATCGAAATCCTGCTTCAGATTTGCCGGCACCTTCGAGCGCAGTGTCTTGTCGATGAGGTCAATATTTCCGTCGTTCTCCTCGCGCGCCACGCGGTTCCAGATTTCGGGCGAGTCGATCAGATTCGATTCCGCCTGGTCGATCAGAACAGGGACCTGCGAGAGGCGCTGGATGATTTGCCCGAACCGCTTGTCGAGAGGCGCGTATTCGAGCACGTAGGGGCTGAACAAGGCGTTGCCGATGAGCTCCACGTACGTGGTCGGGTTATGACGGTAACTTTGAATTTGCTGCAAGTCCTGCAAGGAAAGGTCGATCGCATTTTGAATGATCAGGTAGTCGGCGCGATCCTCGGCGGAGAGAGACTGTTGGTCGGTCGCCGCGAGCCGCTTTTGGAACCCTTGATAAAAGTTTCGCGCAGCGTCCAGGCCGGCGGGACTGAAATCGTCGAGCTTCGAGTCGAGGTTGACGCCCTGGTGTTCGTGATACCCGGCCTGCGTGGCAGCGTTCGGCGAAAGCGCCAGCGAACCATATACAAAATCTTCGGTCAGCTTTGAGAAATCGGGTTTTTGAACCTCCGGCGCGGTTTTGCAACCGGCCGCCAGGGAGAGGGAAGCGATAGCGGCAAGAAAGAGAGTCCGGCGCAGTAGCGATTTCGGCATTTACGATTTCCTTTCGCGGCGTTCTCAGCCATCACTGGCACGCAATGCGTTTTCCAAATGATCCCGGGAACGGCTGGGATTGTACTCCCGGCCCGCTGGATTCCGCCAAACAGAGTTCAGAAATTACTTATGCTGGGCGATCCAGTCGCGCACTTGCTCTTCGAGAATATCGAGCGGGAGCGTTCCATTCCGCAAGACCACGTCGTGAAAGTCGCGGATATCGAACTTCGGCCCTAGTTTTTTTTCCGCCATGGTGCGCAGCTCCAGGATCTTCAGCTGGCCGATCTTGTAGCCCAGCGCCTGCCCGGGCCAGGCGATGTAGCGATCGACTTCGGCGGCCATGAAATCGCGCGACGGATCGGCGCCGGAACCGTACATGTAATCGATGGCCTTCTCCCGGGACCAGCCCTGCGTGTGAATTCCCGTGTCCACCACCAGCCGCGCCGCGCGGAAAAGTTCGCCCTGCAACTGGCCGTATTGCTCGTAGGGAGTTTCGTACATGTGCAGTCTGGCGCCCAGCGTTTCCGCGTACATGGCCCAGCCTTCCGTGTAGGCTGTATATTGGGAAATTTTCCGGAAATCCGGCATGCCCGGAATTTCATAGGAGAGCGCGATTTGCAGATGGTGGCCCGGCACCGACTCGTGCAGGATGGTCGACTCCATACAGCAGCTCGATTCTTTTTCCGGATCGATGGTGCGCATATAGAAATAACCGGCGCGTGAGCCGTCCAGCGCCGGCGGCTCGTAATACTCCGAGGAGGTTGCGGCGCGGTCGGCGGGAATCGCGGCGACGCCGTAGGGAATGCGCGGGAGAACTTTGAACAGAGCAGGAAGCTGCGGATCGAGGCGTTTGGCGATATCGCGGCCGTGCATGAGAATTTCGTCGGCGCTGTGGAAGTGGAAGCGCGGCGCGTTCAGCACCTGGTCGGAAAATTCCTCGGGCGTGCCTTTATAGTTGAGTTGCTCGCGAATCTTGGCCATCTCGGCCTGGATGCGCGCGACTTCCTTCAACCCGATTTCATGAATTTGCGCGGGCGTGTAGTCCGTCGTGGTCATTTCCGCCGCCCGGTAGGCATACATGGCCGCGCCGCCGGGCATTTGGGAAAGGCCGACGGAATCGCGCGCGGCGGGAAGATAGGTGCTCGCAACATAGTCCCGCAGTTTTTGCCACGCAGGTAGGAAGGAATGAGTATAGGCGTCGATCGCGGAGGCGCGCAGGCGTCCCTGTTCGGCCGCGGGAATGGAATCGGGAAATTTCGTGAAGGCGGCCAGCAACGGATTTTTCAAAGGCTCGCCGGCCATTTCCGTTTTCAACTGGTCCACTTCGCGCTCGGCCACCATTTTCGGTGCCGTTTTTTCCTGTGCAATCGAAACATTGGCCGCGGCGATGGTGCGATCGACCCACAGCGGCAGGGCGCGCAGGCGAGCCACCTGGTTTTCATAATCCTTCACCGTTTTTGCGGGTTCTACGGCCACAGTGCTGAAAATAGCCAGGTGGCCGCCGATCAGGTGATTGATGGTGAAAAAGGTCCCCATGGTGTCTACATCGGAGATCCCGTGTTTCAACTGCCAATCGAGGAGCCGGTAGCTCAACCGGTCCTGTTCGTTGAGGCCCGTTTGCGGAACGGCCTGCAGCCGCTTGAGAAATTGCTGCAGCGATTCGCGGTATTCCTTCAGATGTTCCGGCGAAGGATCGTCCCAGCGATCGTTGTAATCGGTGCTGCCGTCAAAGGTCGCTTCCTCAGGGCTTTCCCGGAGCTCGAATTCATAGTAGTCCGAAAATAATTTTTGCAGGTTGGCGGCTTGCGCGCGTCCGGGGCGCGGAAATGCCAGAAGCAGGAGGATCAGAATTGCGCCGTGTGCGCGCGGCGCGCGAATTGGTGCGGATTGCTTGCCCATTGCCGTGTCACCTCGCTGAAGCATCAACAGATGCCGGGCTGGAAGCCCGGGTTGACCCGCCTATGGTAGGTTTTTGGCTCACGTTTTGCCAAGCTGAGAATCGTCCGCCTGGACTGCGCCGTGGCGCGCGGTTTGCGCGCGCTTTTTGACTCCGCGCCCTTCCGCGCTTACACTTTCAAACATGGGTTCCAACCCGCGATACCCGCGCTACCACGGTTCCCGCATCCGTTGGGGAGATGTGTTCACTCCGGCCATCCGCAACATCATCATTGCGTGCACCGGTGTGCTGCTGCTGCAAACTCTGCTCCGGCTGTTTTTTCCAGTGAACGTCACGATCTGGTTTCAGAGCGAATTCGGCTTGGTGCCTCTGGCGGTCACGCATCTGCTGCGGGTGTGGCAGCCGGTGACTTACATGTTCTTGCACGCGGGCGTCTGGCATCTTTTTTTCAATATGCTGTTCCTGTATTTCTTCGGCGTGGACCTGGAACGCGCCTGGGGCACGCATCGCTTCTACGTTTACTATTTTCTGACCGGCATCGGGGCGGGGCTGATCAACGTGCTGGTGAAAACCGCGCTCGATCCGCACGCCACGGGAATTTCCGTGGCCATCCCGACGATCGGAGCGTCCGGGGCGATTTACGGCGTCCTGATCGCCGCGGGAATCATGTTTCCGGACCGGCAGGTGTGGCTGTTTCCGTTTCCCATCACCATCCCCATGAAGCTGCTGGTGACAGGATCGATCGTGATTGAATTTTTCCTTTCGCTGGAAGTCGGCGGCGATAACGTAAGCCACGTCACGCACCTGGGCGGCGCGCTGGTCGGATATTTGTATCTCCGGCGGGGACTGTTTCTGTACCGCGTGCGCAACGATTATCTGGATTGGAAGCGCCGCCGCGCCCGGCGCAAATTTGAAGTCTACATGCGCGATCACAAAAAGGATCCTCCGGGAAGTTCCGACGACCGCTGGGTGAATTAGATGGAAAAGAGGATTCGGATATTGTAACGCCCGCCTTCAGGCGGGCACTACTTGCCAGCTTGCCGGCCTTTTCCCTCGCCGCTGCCGATCACCAGAAACTTCATGAAGTTTGTCGTGCCGCCAACGAATAACGGTGTTCCGGCGACGATACCAACGACATCCCCGCGCTTGACCAGGTGTTCCTCGAGTAGGCGTTTTTCTGTGTACTGCACCAGTTCCTCGATGTTCTGCACTTTTCCGATGGTGCGCGGCACCACGCCCCAATACAGGGAAAGCCTGCGCCGCGTTTCCTGAATCGTCGAGAAGGCGATAATCGGGCGCCGCGGCCTGTGCTTGGATACCAGGCGCGCCGTGAATCCGGACTCGGTAAAAACGGCGATCACCTTCATCTGCAATTCTTCCGAGGCGTGGCAAATCAACTCCGATGCGGTTTCCGCGATGTTGAATTGCGCGGGCTGGGGGCGAAGGATATTCGGGTTGTTTGCTTCTGCGGCGCGAATGATGCGGTCCATCATGCGCACGGCTTCCACTGGATACGCTCCTGAAGCGGTTTCGGCGGAAAGCATGAGCGCGTCGCTGCCGTCGAACACGGCATTGGCCACGTCGGAGGCTTCGGCGCGCGTTGGCCGCGGATTTTGCGTCATGGATTCGAGCATCTGGGTCGCAGTGATGACCGGGCGGCGCGCTTCGCTGGCCCGGATGATGATCTGTTTCTGGACGACAGGCACCATTTCAGGCTTCATCTCCACGCCCAGATCGCCGCGCGCGACCATCACGCCGTCCGACACCTTGAGAATTTCCTCGAGATTGTCGATCGCCTCCGGCTTTTCCAGCTTGGCGATCACCGGAACGTCTTTTTTGGCGCGCGAGATGGCGGCTTTGGCCTGCAGGACATCCTTCGCGCTGCGGACAAAGCTCACGGCGATGAAATTCGCCCCCGCGCCGAGCGCGAAAATCAGATCGGCATGATCTTTCGGGGTGACCGCGGGAATCTTGAGTCTCACGCCCGGCAGGTTGATGCCTTTGTGCTCGCCCAGCATTCCGCCATTGATCACTTCGGTGAGCACATCATGCGAGGTGGTCGAAAGCACGCGCAATTCGATCAGGCCGTCGAACATCAGGATGCGGTCCCCGCGCGAGACTTCCCGCGCCATGCGTTTGTACGTGGTGCTGACTCCCGCGCTTGTGCCCGGGCGTGCGACCGTGGAAATCGTGAATTTCTGTCCCGCCTTCAATAGCACGGGTTTTCCATCCACCAGCTTCCCGGTGCGGATCTTCGGCCCCTGCAAATCCGCCAGAATTCCGATGGGCTGCGAGAGCCGCGCGGACGCCTCGCGCAGCCGCTTGATGGTCTGCGCGTGATCCTCGTGCGTGCCGTGCGAGAAATTCAGCCGCGCCACGTCCATCCCGGCGCGCATCAATTTTTCAATCATCTGCTCCGAGTTGCTGGCGGGTCCCAGAGTGCATACAATTTTAGCGCTGCGAAAATTCATAGGTTTTTTTCCGACCCATTCTGCCTGGAAGGGGGGTGAGGTCTCTTCGGCCTACTTCGAGGAGGCGAAGGTTGCAACTACATGATATAGGAAGATCACGCCTTTGTGAAATCCGTCCACGGACATCCGCTCTTCATCGCCGTGAACCCGGGAATAATCCTCTTCGGTGAGAGGAAACGGTTCCAGGCCGTACGCCTGAACCTTGTGCAGACGCAGGCTTGCGGAATCGGTGGCGCCGGTGCCCAGAAGGGGCACGGAAACCGCTCCCGGAAATTCCTGCGGCGTGAGCCGCTCGATGGTCTGGTACAGGGGCGAGGTAATTTCCGAGGGAGGAGCGTTTTCGCCCGAATCGGGCGCGAGTTGAAAGCGGATTTGGGGGTCGTTGACGATTTTGCCGAACTGCCCGATCAACTCATCGATGGAATGGCCGGGAAGCATCCTTACATTCAAGTTTGCGGTCGCCTCGGAGGGAATCACGTTGACGCGCACCCCGGCTTGCAACATCGTGGGGGCAATGGTGTCGCGCAGCATCGAATTCCACATTGGGCTCATTTCCGAAAGGTGCTTGTAGGCCAGGTCGGTGCGCGCGGGCTGTTCCAGGGCGCGCATCCATTTGGCAGTGTCATCGTCCTCGACTTTCGCAAGCTGCTCGAAATATCGCAGTGTGATCGTGCTGGGCTGGGCCGGAACCTGGTAGGTGCCCAATTTTTCGATGGCGGTGGCCAGATGGACGACCGCGCTTTCCGGCCGGGGCATCGAGCCGTGTCCTGAGGGCCCCGTCGCGGTGACCGTGACGTTGTAGGCCACCTTCTCGCTGGCCTGGATGCCGACGTACTGGACTTTGCCGTCTTTCACGATCACGCGGCCGCCCTCATTGAGGGCGTAGGCGCAGGCAATCTTGTCCCAATATTTCTGGATGGTATTTTTGATACTGGCCGGGCCGCCCTGCTCTTCGTCATCGGTGGCCAGGAACAGGACGTCGCGCCCCAGGCGCGCGCGCGTGCGCTTCAGCTCGACCATCGTGGCGATGTTGGCCGTGAGCATGGCCTTGTCGTCGATCGAGCCGCGGCCGTACAGATAGCCTTCGCGAACCACTGCGGCGAAGGGATCCATCGACCATTTCTTGGGATCGACGCCGACGGTGTCCTGGTGCGCCACCAGCAGAAGGGCATTCGTTGGGTCAGCAAGCGGGCCGGCCTGCAGGCGCGCAATCACGATGCTCCGCCCCGGCGCCATTTCCAGCACCTCGTTCGAGATACCTTCCTTCTGAAAAATCGCGGAAATGTATTTTGCCGTGGCGGACTCGTTGCCGGGAGGATTCACGGTATTGATCTTGACCAGATCGGCGAGCCAGCCCTGGGCTTCGTCCGCAAGTTTGGAAAGGTCCGGCTGCGGCGCGGAAGTTTGCGCGCCGGCAAATCCAGCCGAGGACAAGACCCACCCGAAGGCGAGGATAATCAGCCATATGCGACGAACCATGTTGCTTCCCTCCAGGCGAATCTTCGGCCAATTTCGCGGCCCATTCATCGTAACATGTGTCGGCGGGATGCAAGCCCGGGCATGCGCATCGATGTGCCCCGATGAAAAACGGCAAATACAGGATTTGAACATCCCCGCAGTTCGTGGCAGCATCGAAGTCCATGGGGAAGTGTAGTTTGACTGGTCCGTTCGATTTAAGGGTGGGAATGCCTTCGACGGGGAGAAGGTAGCGATTCGGGAGGTTGAACCAATATGCGAGCCAATCCACTTCGCAAATTCATTCTGGCAGTGCTTCTATTCACCCTGGTATGTCCCGCCGGTGAGCTTGCCCTGCTGGCGCAGAACAAGGACAAGCAGCCGCCCCCTCCGCCGCAACAGACACCCGGATACTCAATTTCCGTTACCGTGCCGGTGGTGACCGTGGACGTGGTGGTGACCGACAACGACGGCAATTATCTGACGGGCCTGAAGAAGGAGAACTTCCGGATTACCGAGGACGGCGCGGTGCAATCCATCTCGAACTTTGCCCCGAGCGACGCGCCCATTACCATCGTGCTGCTCTTGGAATTCAGCAAGCTGGGATATGAGATTTTTTCCGCCAACGCCGTCAACTGGGCCGCCGCATTTCTGGGCAATCTCAAGCAAAGCGACTGGGTGGCCCTGGAAACGTTTAACATGCGTCCGCACGTCGAGGTCGATTTCACGCATAACGGACGCGAAGTAATGCAAGGACTGTCGCAGCTTTATTTTCCGCCCTTCAGCGAGTCCAATCTGTTTGACGCGCTCTCGGATGTCCTGGACCGCATCAAGGACGTCAAGGGAAAGAAATCCGTCCTGGTGCTTGCTTCGGGAATCGATACGTTCAGCAAGTCGAATCTCGACCAGACCATGAAACGAATTCGCGAGACCGACGCCACCATCTTTACCGTGGGCGTGGGCTCGCAGCTTTTCATGATGGCGGAATCGAGCGGCGGGGGCGGCTTCGGCGAGAATCTGAATTTCATTCAAGCGGAAAACCAGATGAGAACCTTCGCGGCCATTACCGGAGGACGCGCCTGGTTTCCCCGCTTTGACGGCGAAATCCCGTCCATCATGCAGGAAATCGCCGTGAGCCTGCGCAACCAGTACAGCTTGGCGTACTCGCCCTCCAACGCGGCTCTCGACGGCAAATACCGCAAGATCAAAGTCGAACTGGTCGCGCCCGATGGAGGTCCTTTGACAGTGAACAACCAAAAGGGCAAGAAAGTGAAATTCCAGGTTTATGCGCGGCAGGGGTATACGGCGCCGAAATCCAGCGTTGACGCGAATTAGCCTGGATTTTAATAGCAAGGGCTGAAGTCGAAGTTCCCGGCCCTGTCGGGACCTGTGCCTCCGCGACCTTTGGCTCAAGTCCGGTATAAAATTGAGGATGTGAATCCCTCACCCCCCAGCCCTTTGCCCGGCAGCGGCAAATTTTGGGGGATTGGTTTGTTCGTCGTCGCGCTCGCGATGATGGGCCTGTACGGTCTCCGCTACGATCTCCGCAGTTATGCCGTGCTGATTCGCTTCCTGAATCCACGCGCATCGGGCTTGTTCTTGCACTGGGAAACTTATCCGGTCGAAACGCAGGAGATCGTGCTTCCTCTGACGCACGGTTCGGTGCGGGCGAGGCTCTACATGCCGGGCGGTGTCGCCCATCCGTCCGGCATGGTCGTTGTTCACGGCATTCATCATCTGGGAATCGACGAACCGCGCCTGGAGACCTTTGCAAGCGCGGCCGCCGGGAGCGGTTTTGCGGTGCTGACTCCCGAGGTCGCGGCGCTGGCCGATTATCGCGTGGACGCCGCATCCATCGCCACGATCGGGGAATCTCCCGCCTGGCTCGAGCAACGGCTGGGCACGGGCCCCGTAACCGTTGTCGGAGTGAGCTTCGCCGGGGGGCTTTCGCTGATTGCGGCGTCCGATCCTCGTTACGCGCCGCACATTCGAGCGTTGCTTCTGATGGGCCCTTACCACAATCTCGCGCGGGTTTCCCGATTTCTGGCCACCAGCGAAGCGGAGCTTCCGGATGGACGCATTGAGCCTTACAAGGCCCATGATTATGGAGCCTCTGTTTTTGTGTACTCCCATCTGGAGCAGTTTTTTTCCGCCGGCGATTTGGGCGTGGCGCATGAGGCGCTGCGCGATTGGCTGTGGGAGCGGCCGGAGGATGCACAGCCGCTGCTTACACAGTTGAGTCCCGCCGGGAGGGCCACGATGAATTTATTGATGGCGCGGCAAATCGGAGAATTGCGCGAGAAATTACTCGAGGCGATCCGTGCCGACCAAACTCAACTAGCCGCGATCTCGCCTCAGGGGAAACTGGGCGATTTGCGCGTTCCTGTTTTTGTTCTGCACGGCGCGACCGACGATATCATCCCGTCCACGGAGAGCCTCTGGCTGGAAAAGGAAATTCCCCAAAGTGTTTTGCGGGACGTGCTGATTACGTCTGGGTTCTCGCACGTCGATCCCGAAAAGGCCGCAACATGGCGTGATGAATTGCGTTTGGTGCATTTCGTTGCGGACGTTTTGCGTGCCTCGCAATGATGTATGGCGCGTAGCTGGTGGCACAGGCTTCAGCCTGTGCGGTTTAAATTTTCGGCCGTTGGCACAGCGCACAGGCTCAAGCCTGTGCCACCAGGACCATGTGGAGGTTTACCAAACACCAGACACCCTCCGCCACCGCTCAGGGCAAGCCAGTCACTTCTTCACGCGCAGATCGCGCCCTGTCATTTCCTCAGGCACGGGCAGGCCCAAGACTCCGAGCAGCGTAGGTGCGATGTCGCGCAGCGACCCGCCGGAAACGAGCGGCCCGGTGCCGTCATCGGTGGCGATAATTAAGGGAACGGGATTGGTGGTGTGGTAGGTGTGCGGTCCGCCGGTGATGGGATCGATCATGGTTTCGGCGTTTCCGTGATCGGCGGTTATGATCCAGGCCCCGCCGCGCGGCTGCAGCACCTGACGGATGCGGCCCAGGCATTCGTCCACGGTTTCCACGGCCTTGATCGTCGCTTCCAGTTTTCCGGAATGCCCCACCATGTCGGCGTTGGCGAAATTCATGACAATGGCGTCAAAATCGCCTTTCTCGACGGCCTTCACGATCGCGTCGGCGATTCCCGCGGCGCTCATTTCCGGTTTCAGATCGTACGTGGGCACTTTCGGCGATGGGACGAGGATGCGCTCCTCGCCGCCAAACGGTTTTTCAATGCCGCCGTTGAAGAAATAAGTGACGTGCGCGTATTTTTCGGTTTCCGCGCAGCGCAGGTTCTTCAGATTCTGTTCGGCAAACACCTGCGCCAGGATGTGCGCGATTTTTTCGGGAGCGATCACGTAGCGCAGCCACGGCCAGGCTTTGTCGTATTGCGTCATGGCGACGTAGCACAGGTTTTGCGGGCGCTTCGGGTCGGCGAATTCCTTGAACCCCGGCTCGGCGATGGCGCGTGTCATCTGGCGGGCGCGGTCGGCGCGGAAATTGAAGAAAATCACGGCGTCGTCATCGTGAATGGGCCCGACCGGAGGCGCGGAAGGGGAAGCGCTGGCTGTAACTACAATCGGATCGATGAATTCGTCAGTGACTCCGCGCTCGTAGCTGCGGCGCACGACCTCGACCGGGTCGGCGGTTTTGATTTCCGCGTCGCCGTGAACGACGGCGCGATAGGCGCGCTCGACGCGCTCCCAGCGGTTGTCGCGGTCCATCGCGTAGTAGCGCCCGGTGAGCGAAGCAATCTGCCCGCAACCGATCTCGCGGATCTTCTGCTGTAGTTGCTGGATGTAGTCGACGCCGCTGTGCGGAGGCGTGTCGCGCCCGTCCATGAAGCAGTGGATAAAGACGCGCTCGACGTGCTGCTCGCGCGCCATGCGCAGCAGCGCATAAAGGTGCTGTAGGTGCGAGTGCACGCCGCCGTCGCTCGCCAGGCCCAGCAGGTGCAGATTGCGCGCGCGGCCGCGCTCCATGGCCTCAACCAGCAGCGGCTGCCTGGAAAATTCGCCGTTCGCGATCAGCAGGTCGATGCGCGTGATGTCCATATGAATGATGCGCCCCGCGCCCATGTTCATGTGGCCCACTTCGCTGTTGCCCATCTGCCCCTCGGGCAAGCCGACCGATGGCCCCGAAGTCTGAATCAGCGTGTTAGGAAAATCCTTGAGCAGGCGGTCGTAATTCGGTTTGCGCGCGAGGGCAATGGCGTTGCCCTTGGTCTCGGCGCGGTAGCCCCAACCGTCGAGCACGGTGAGTACAATCGGTTTCGGACGTTTTGGCATAGGTCGTTAGGTTGCGTCGCTTACTTTATCGCTAGCGCCACGCGCCCGGGAAATCGCGCCGCCGCGCCCAATTCTTCCTCGATGCGCAGAAGCTGGTTGTACTTGGCGACGCGGTCGGTGCGCGAGGCGGAGCCGGTCTTGATTTGCCCGGTGCCCATGGCCACGACCAGATCGGCGATGAACGTGTCCTCGGTTTCGCCCGAGCGGTGCGAGACGATCGAGGCGTAGCCTGCCTTGCGCCCCATCTCGATGGCCTCGATAGTTTCGGTCACGGTCCCGATCTGATTGAGCTTGATGAGAATGGCGTTGCCGATCTTTTCGGAAATCCCGCGCTGCAACCGGACCGTATTTGTGACGAACAAGTCATCGCCGACCAGTTGCGTCTTCCCGCCCAGTTCCGCCGTCATGTGCTTCCATCCGGCCCAATCGTCCTCGGCCAGGCCGTCTTCGATCGAGACAATGGGGAACTGCCGCACCCAATCGGCCCAGAATTTCGTCATTTGTTCCGAGGTTCGCGCCGACTTGTCGGATTTCTTGAAGACGTATTTCCCGCTGGCCTTGTCATAAAACTCGCTGGAAGCGGGATCGAGCGCGATGGCCACGTGCTCGCCCGGTTTGTAGCCTGCCGCGGTGATCGCTTCGAGGACGACTTCGATGGCCTCGTCATTCGATTTCAGATTCGGCGCAAATCCGCCTTCATCGCCCACCGCAGTGGAGTAGCCCCGCTTGTGCAGCACGGCCTTCAGGCGATGAAACACCTCGACGCCCATGCGCAGGGCTTCGTCAAACGATTTTGCGCCCACGGGCATGGCCATGAATTCCTGCAGGTCCACGGAATTGTCGGCGTGCGCGCCGCCGTTCAAAATGTTCATCATGGGCACGGGAAGCGTATTGCCCGAGCGATCGGTCGAGTAGCCGGAGAGATATTTGTACAGAGGAACGCGCGCCGCCGCGGCCGCCGCGCGCGCCGCAGCCATCGAGACCGCGAGAATGGCATTCGCGCCGAGGTTTCCCTTATTCGATGAGCCGTCAGCTTCGATCATGCGCCGGTCCAGGCCACGCTGGTCCGCGGCATCGAGGCCGGCGACCGCGCCTGCCAGCGCGCCGTTCACATTCGCCACGGCCTTGAGCACGCCTTTGCCGAGATACCTCGATTTATCGCCATCGCGCAGCTCGATGGCTTCGTGCTCCCCCGTCGAAGCTCCGGAAGGAACCGCCGCGCGACCCAGCGCGCCGCCTTCCAAAATCACGTCCGCCTCTACCGTGGGATTGCCGCGCGAATCGATGATTTGCCTGCCATGCACGCGAACGATCTTGGTCGCCATTGCGCCTCCGAGAGAAGAGTCAAAAATCTTTTGGAACCACAGATTCACACAGATGAACACGGATTAAGGACAAGGAAGTTAAGAGCTGACAGCTGAGAGTTAACAGCGGAATGCGGACATCTCAATTCAAGGAAGCGATTAGCTCTCGACTCTTGACTGTTGATTGCCAACTGCTTTCCTCAATCCGGCTCCTCGATCATGGATTCTTCGCGCACGACGACGACCACGCCGTTTTCGGTGACGTTATAGCGCTGGCGGTCGGCTTCGATGTCGTACCCGATTTCGGCGCGCTCCGGGATGGTGACGTGGCGGTCGATGATCGCGTTGCGAACGCGGGCGTGGCGGCCGATGGTCACGTGGTTGAACAGGATGGACCTTTCGATCTCGCTGTAACTATTGACGCGCACGTCGTAGCCCACCACCGAGCGGTTCACGCGCCCTCCCGAAATGATCGAGCCCGCGGCCACAATGGAATCCAGGGCCGTGCCCATGCGTTGGGGATCGGCGAACACCGTTTTCATCGGGGGATACTGGTGTTGCCAGGTGCGCAGCGGCCAGGTCTTATCGTACAGATTAAAGACCGGCGAGACGGAAACCAAGTCCATGTTGGCCTCGTAATAAGCCTCCACGGTGCCGACGTCGCGCCAGTACTGCGGGCCGACCTTGTTCTCATCGATGAAGTTGTACGCATACACGCGGTATTTGGAGAAAATGCGTGGCAGGATGTCGCGACCGAAATCGTGCTTGGAGTTGGGATCCTCGGCGTCGGCCAGCAGGGCCGGAATCAGCAGTTGGGTGTTGAAGATGTAAACTCCCATGGAGGCGTTGACCATGTCTGGGTGCAGGTGCGAACGCTTCGGATTGGTGGGTTTTTCCTCGAAGCCGTTGATGCGCCAGTTCGCGTCCGTCTCGATCACGCCAAAACGGCCCGCCGCTTCCTGGGCCGTGATTTCCAGCGTGGCCACGGTTACGTCCGCTCCCGAATCCACGTGCTGCTGAAGCATCTTCTGGTAATTCATCTTGTAGATATGGTCGCCGGAAAGAACGATGACGTAGCGCGAGTGCTCGCTGCCAATGGAATAAATGTTTTGGTAAACCGCGTCCGCCGTTCCCAGATACCAGTTCGTGGAGACGCGCATCTGCGGCGGCAGGACTTCGATGAATTCGCCCAAGCCCAGCAATTGCGACCATCCCTGGCGGATGTGGCGGTTCAGCGAAAGGGCTTTGTACTGCGTCAGGACGAAGACGCGGCGCAGGTCGCTGTTGATGCAGTTGGACAGCGTGACATCAATAATGCGGTAGACGCCGCCGAAGGGCACGGCCGGCTTGGCGCGGTCGCGCGTCAGCGGCCACAGGCGTTCACCCTGTCCTCCGGCCAGCAGCACGCCGATCGCATCACGCATCAGGGGCATCGTGCATCTCTCAGCCTGCGCCCGTGATTCCGGGGCAGGGCGCATTTCCGCCCCGCCATTCTATCAGGTACCGGGAAAAGTCCCATACCCAGTCCTTGCCGCGGGTTGCGTTTCCACGTCTACTCGAAAAAAAACAAAGCTTGACTTCGGGGAAAGGGTCCGCTAGAAGTGAGTCCCAATAGGGTGTCATAAACGAACTAGCCTCTCATACCCTTATGATAAACAGTAATTTTTGCCACATGCATTGGAAGGACGGTGATTTTTAAGTGGCTGAAGTCAGCATTCAAGAGGGTGAGTCTTTGGAAAATGCCCTGCGCCGTTTCAAGCGCAAGGTGCAACAAGAAGACATCATCAAAGAAATCAAGAAGCACAGTTATTACATGAAGCCGGGCGAGAAGCGCCGCGCAAAACAAGCGCTCTCGCGCAAGCGTCTGCGCAAGAAGCAGCGGCGGGAACTGGATTAAGTTCCCCCGGAACGGCGACATGACCCACGGGATTTCCTAGGCACCTTCGGACGAGTCGGAAGCGGGATCCGAGTTAACCCTCGGCCAACCCGGCCCCATCCGGCTCGTACGAAGATGCTGCGGGCTCTGCAACCAGGGTAGAGCCACGGAGCAGCGTATGGAATACCACGATAAGGTTCTGAAGTGTTCGGAATGCAATCAGGAGTTTGTCTTCACCGCCGGCGAACAGATGTTCTTCGCCGACAAGGGCTTCAAGAACGAGCCCAAGCGGTGCAAGGATTGCAAATCCAAGCGCTCTCAGAGCCCGGGCCAAGGCGTCAACAACCAGCGGTCGGAGACCAAAACGACCTGCTCGCAGTGTGGAAAGGAAACCACGGTTCCTTTCCGCCCGACGCAGGGGCGGCCAGTTTTCTGCCGGGAGTGCTTCCAGCAGAGGCGGGCCATGGGCTCCCCGGCGTAAGGCAAGCGAGAACCGAATCCCGGTGTCGCACGTCGCTCCCTCGGCACGAGGCGCGCGAGCCTCTCTTTCCGTACCCACCCGGTGCGCAGCCATTGCTGGTGCGCCAAGATTGAATTTCTAATCCCGCGTCAAGCCGGAATCTCGTCTGTTTGCCTGGATTAAGTCCCGATTCCTCATGCTTCCGAACCATTCTCCCACGGGCTTCTGTTGGGGCTACGGCGGTAGCGGTCCGGCACAGCTTGCACTGGCGATTTTACTCGAACATTTTCACGGCGACCAAGAGCGTGCTCTTGCGTTGTATCAGGACTTCAAGTGGAAGGTCATCGCCGGACTGCCACAGGATCAGGACTTTGTTCTGACTGACGAGCAGGTGGAAAGTGTCATCAGCGAAATTGACATTGAACGGATGAAACGTGGCTGATCTCCTCAAACTCGTTTATTGGGATGACCCGGCGTTGTCCACCGTCTGCGAGACGGTCATGGACAATGAGTTCGGCCCGAAGATGGAAGAGTTCGGGCAGCAGTTGTTGGCGACCATGGATGCCGCTCCCGGTGTCGGGTTGGCGGCACCGCAGGTGGGGATCACTAAGCGGATTTTCGCTATGCGGTTCCCCGATCACGAAGGGCTAAAGCCGATGGTGATCGTCAACCCCACGCTGGAACTTAGCGGCAGCACCCGGTACGAGCGGGAAGGTTGCCTGTCAGTGCCGGGAGTGTTCGAGCAGGTCGCACGGGCTGAAAAAGCCGATCTGCGATTCAAGACTTTGGACAACATCGAAGCGGTCATGGAACTGACCAACATCGATGCACGAGTTGCACAGCATGAGTTCGACCATTTGAACGGAATCATGTTCTTCAACTATCTGGACGTTCGTCCGACCTACGGTCGCCGGATGTCAAAACAGGTCAGCAAGCAAGTCCTGCGAGAGTGGGAACGAGAGAAGGCGAAACGTGGACTCTAGCTATTTCGTAACCAAGGACGCCGACGTTGCCGTCATGCTGCTCAAGGAAGGCAAAGGTGTCATGCTCGATCTGTCCGGGATGCCCCGCGAAGAGTCCGACGCTTTATGGTTGGAGTTCCAGCGGAAGTACGATAAGATGGTTGCTGACGCCGCACCCCGGCGCACAGCGGAGCTACTATGGGAAAAGCAACAATCGTAGTTGAGCAGTACACGCCGAAAGAACAGAAGTACATTGCGGTGGACAACCTTCGGGCTATGTTCCAGTGCTATGTCAATTTGGTTCGCGACCGGGCACTGGTTCCTCCGGGCATCGGCAATGGACTTTGTGATTACGAGGAGCGGTTCAAAGTGGAGTTCAATAAACTGCTCGACTTGATGGGGATCGACAAGAAGCAGGTCGGTTTCCAAGGGGTCGAGTACCCGAAGAGGTAAGTGATGCAAGATGATTCCGCAGACATCTCCAAGGCTTTGATTTTGTATCCGGGCGATGGTGTGACCATCGTGGTAGGGGAGAAAACGTATCGCGGCACGTTGGTCAATGACGAGGGTCGTTGGTACGTGCTGGTGCTCGGTGCAGAGCCCGGTGAACGCAAGGAAGTTGTGATCGCAAAGCTATGATCGAAAAAGTCGAATACCCGGAGTTCCACACCTTCGAAGAGGGTAAGCAGTTCCTTGCTCAGGGAAATTGGATCGACTACGAGGTTAAGGTCGGACACCACAACGGTGCACTGATGACTCGTGAGACATGGCTGGAAAGTGTGGCTGACCACAGTTTCATCGACTACGACGGTATGGGCAACGAACTGACTGAGGACGGTATAGTCCTCGGCGTAGCGCCGGGAGAACCCGGCTGGATATACCCGTCTCAGGCGGCAAGAATTCGCCCGGAGACAAAATACATCCTTTGGTACAACCGATAGGACTTATGGCGAACCGAGAATACAGGGAAGAGCGTTACGACTACACCGATGGGCGTGAACATGCCCCGGAGTTGATCGTCGCAGTCGGCATCTCCGGCTCAGGGAAATCTACGGAGATCACCCAACTGGTGAAGCGGTCGCAGGGCAAGACGATCCGCCTAAACCGTGACGAGATGCGTAAGATGCTCTTCTGCGGGGCCGACTGGAACAAGCGGAACGAGGACTATGTCCGCAAGATTCAGATGGAGGATGCCCGTATCGCCCTCCAGATGGGTAAGAACGTGGTGATCGACGACACCAACTGCATCCGGCAGACCCGGCAGAAGTGGGAAGAATTGGCGGTCGATCTGCACGTGCACCTGCGTTTCTTGATTTGGCAGGTGGACTTGAAGGTCGCTGTTGAGCGGGACGCGGAACGCGGAGTAGAGTGCCCCGCCTGCAAGCGTCCGAAGGGTGCAATGGTGGGTGAGGAAATCATCCGCCGTCAAGCAAAGGACTTGGGACAATTCAGCATGAACCGGGAAGTCAAGGCAGCGACGTTGACCCGCCCCTATTGGGAGCGGCAGCAGCTTCTCAAGGGAGGCTTCATCCCCCGTCTGCCCGGACGCCCGTGGATTCTGGTGGACGTGGATGGAACGCTGGCGAAGCGCGGCGACCGTGGTCGGTTCGAGGAACACAAGGTCATCCTCGATACGTATTACGAGGACATCTGCACATGGGTTCGGGCGTTGTATCCGTTTTACAACATCGCAATCGTGTCCGGACGGCAGGACTTCTGCGGCGACGACACCTGTGACTGGTTGGTAGCGGGAGACATCCCGTTCGACCGCATCATCATGCGGTACACGCGGGATAATCGCCCTGACTATCAGGTCAAGGAAGAAATCCTGCGAGAGTTGCAGGCCGTTCTCGGTACGAGCGTAGGCTACTTCGACAAGGACGACAACTTTAAGGTGCCTGACGAAGGGATCGCGTTCGTGATCGACGACCGTCCGCAGGTTGTGAAGATGTGGCGGACGCACGGCGTGGTGGTGTTCCCGGTTCGGGGTGTGGATAAGCACAGCCCGAACTGCACGGAGCAGCACAAAGACAAGCCGTGGTACAAAGATGGCTACTGTAGCGATTGCGGGGCCGTAGAGGGCTTCTAATGGCTATAGTGGACAACTTCCGGGGCACAGTGGAGCAGGGATGCTCCCTGTGCCGCTGGTTTGGGCACGTGAAAGCGTACCCAGCCCACTGGCGGACGCACAGCTTGGGGGAACGAGCAAGCTGGCAGGCTAGGCGGTTGGTTTTGAAGATTTGGATGGCAATCGATAACCCGTTTCGAGGCTAACTATGGGTCGGCAAATCATACAGCAACCGGATGGGAAGTTCGCGGTGTGGTCGTCTAATTCAGACAGCTTCCTGATGATTGATGCCACGAAGCAGGAGATCGTCGATGAGTTCGCCGAGGAAGCACGCCGAGACGCCGTTGAACACGTCGAACAGATTTTCACGAAATTGGCGAACGGGATTAAGCCGTACTACCAGTTCACATTGACGTGGGAAGAAGCGATAGCGGATTACGAACGCATCCATAAAAAAGTGTTCGAACCGATGGAGTTTTAATGTCTGAACTGAATCTGGTAGAAGCATACACGTTTCGGCTGATGGGCGTAGAACTTGAAAAGTTCCTCGCATGGGAAGAAGAGCACAACAAGACTTGCCCGTTCTATGACGACGGCACGTCCCCGATCTGCCCCTCCGGTGCCATCGGTGGTCAGATGACTTTCAGCTTCACGAACACCGGGCTCGGCACCATTGTAGTGGTTGAGTGCCTGTGTTACACGGTCCACAAGAACGAAAAGGGCAAGATCAATGTCACAGACTTCGACAGTTGGTAAGCTGGACAAGGCCGGGGCGACAGCATCGTTGGTTTGTGCGATCCATTGCATAACGCTGCCGCTGCTCTTTGCCATCGTTCCAGCGGTTGGACTGACGTGGCTGGACAACCCGTGGTTTGACCGGGCGTTCCTGATTGCCGCCATGGTATTCGTACTGCTGGCACATCCACGCGGGTACATACGGCACCGCCGATGCATCCCGGCGATCTTGGCTACATGCGGGATCATCATGGTGGTGTTGGCGGTCTCCCTGTGGGAGAACGTCGTGGCGCATCATTATCTCGTTGCGGTAGGCGGCGTCATCATCGCGTCCTCGCACTGGTTGAATCGACATTATTTTCATCATGCGTGTTGTGAGGGTCACCATCATGGCAAATGAGTATTTCGTCATTTCGTTGAAGTGGACGGTAGGCGCAGACTACATCGTATTCTGGCGTCCGGACGCTGCCGGATACACCGCAGACCTTGGTCAGGCGGGACGATACAGCCAAGAGCAGCTTGACCGCGACCGCAGCTACTACGATGATGGAAAGAACACGCTGGCGGTGCCGTGTGACGAGATCGAGCCTCTGGCATGGCGGGTGGTCAACGACCAAAAGCTGCATGGTGAGGATGGGATTTTGAAGAAGCATGGCGTAGACTGGCAGAAGGTGCTGGTTGCCAAGGGGAAGGGATAAGACGATGAAGTTGACGAAACCTGACGATGTCCTGACGGTGACTACCAGCATGAATTTGAACGGCTGGTTCAAGCGGGGCGATCAGATCGTGATTAGCGGCATGGTTGCCGTCCGCCAAAACATCCCCGGTTTCGCTACCAGCGTGCTGGGTGATATGAACGGCCAGTACGTTGTCGAGCGGGTGAAGGGCAATCAGTTGCTCGTTCAGCCTGCGACTTTCTGGGACCACGTGCGGCATTACGCGATCCGTTTCGCTCAGTGGGTTCGCTGGCACTGGTATGGCATGATTGACACCGTGGGGGACGCATGGAAGCAACTGCGGAAGAAGTTAAGCTAAACCGGGAAGCGATGTTTGCCCGAATGGATCGGGAACAACAAGAAGCCATCGCAGAGGGTAGGGCGTGTCCAAAATGTCACAGCCCGAACAAGGCTGCCCGGTGGTTCTACCGCGATAGCGACGGCCCTCAACTTACACGGTGCGAGAACTATGAGTTTCACTCTCGCCCCCGCAGACGGAAGTTGCCCATGCCCCGGCAAGATTGGTACATGGCATACATGCTCAGCATTTTGGCGGGTGCTTGTTTTTTCGATGGTAGCCGGGTCAGCGGCGGGATTTGCTTAGCGATATCCGTCCTGCTTGTTGTGATTGAGGACGGTTTTGGGGTACGCTTGTGAGAAAGGGATACGATGCCTGTTTTACTACAAGACATAATGCCTATCGATTTGCTGGAGAAGCACATCGAGGACGGCGTAGTACGTAAGCAGGTCCACCCGGACTATCCCGACACTCTTTTCATCCTGAATTACTCGGAGCAGGCGCAGTTTGGCCGCATCTGGGATCAAGTCACGAACAAGTGCCGTGGCTTGATCGTCGCGGGTTCTTGCTACTGCGATGCTGTGGTCGTGGCTCGTCCGTTCAACAAGTTCCACAACATCAATACGACCTACGTCCCGGAGACGATGGAAGAGAATCTCCCGAAGGACGTGCCGCCGACCGTCACCCAGAAGTTGGACGGTTCGATGGGCGTGCTCTACAAGTGGGATCACCAGACATGGGTTGCAACCCGTGGCTCGTTCCAGTCGGAACAGGCGCGGTGGGCGACCGCGTGGATGCGTGCGCACGAAGCGAAGCACGGATACTCGGTTTGGCTGGACGAGTACACCCCGGTCTTCGAGATCATCTATGCTGACAACCGGATTGTCGTTGACTACGACTTTGAGGGACTCGTGTTGCTGTCACTCATCAACAAGGCAACGGGGAGGGAGATGGATCGTGCGCTTGTGGAGTCGATGGCGACGTTCAATCGTATAAACGTGGTCAAACTGTTCGATAAGTCGTTGTCGGAGTGTGCAGCGGAGAACACCCTGAACGAGGAGGGGTACGTTCTGACCTATAAGAACGGGGTAAAAGTCAAGGTAAAATTCGCTGATTATGTGCGCCTCCACCGGGTACTAACTGGATTGAATCCAAAGGGGATATGGGAACTACTAGCCAAAAATCAGGTCGAATCGGTAGAATTGATATTGAAGGACGACAAAATGCCGGAAGCCTTCAAGACTTGGTTCTCCGGTTGGGTCGGACATCTCCGGGAAACATTCCGGAAACTGGAAGAGGAATCACAGGCGGTCTTTGCGGGCCGTCCGGTTGAGGGCACCCGAAAGGATAATGCCCTCTACTTTCAGAAGACCCCGCACCTTTGCTCGATGCTGTTCGCGATGCTGGACGGTAAGCAGTACGCCGACATCATCTGGGATCGGCTCAAGCCAAGGGCAGATGAAAAGACCTTCAAGAAGGATGGAGAATAAATGGGAGCACTGTTGAACGCGGTGTTTGGATGTTCACACGGCAACTATAGTTTTCCTCAGACTCCGAAGGGTCGTAACCGACCTGAGGCGGCGGCGATTACGGGCACCTACGTCGCCTGTCTCGATTGCGGGAAAGACCTCCCGTATGACATGAACGAGATGAAGATCGTGGACGCAGATAAAGTTGCGTTGACGATCACTCCAGTTTTGGAAGGATAGCATGAGCACTTCACCCGAACTCGCGGCAGGGAGCGTCATACGGATACTCCGCAGGGCAGGCTACGAAGCCTACCTTGTTGGCGGTTGCGTGCGCGACATCCTGCTCCAGCGAACTGCGAAGGATTTCGACGTGACGACCAACGCCACGCCTGAGCAGGTACAGGGAATCTTCCCTAAGACGCTGGCGGTCGGTGCCGCGTTCGGTGTGGTGATCGTTCTGATGCACGACGTTCAGATCGAAGTCGCCACGTACCGAACGGACGGGCAGTATTCTGACGGTCGGCGACCGGACTCTGTTGCGTACAGCACCAGTGCCGAGGAAGATGTCATGCGTCGAGACTTCACCATCAACGGCCTGTTGTGCGTCGGTGAGGCGAACCCGGACAGCGTGGCGGAATACGAAGCTACTCTCGCCGGGGCGACTGACCGTATCACGGTCGGCAATCACACCTTCGGCATCGTTGACTACGTGGGCGGGATCGCTGACGTGCAGCGGGGGGTGATCCGATGCATCGGAGACCCCGACGCCCGGTTTGGTGAGGACGCTCTGCGAATGCTCCGGGCTGTGCGGTTTGCTGCTCAGCTTGGCTTCGAGATCGAGAACGCGACGTGGAGGGCTATCGAGAAGAACGCCCCGGCGATCAAGCATGTCAGCCTTGAACGGGTTGCAATGGAACTGTTCAAGCTGGTCACTGCGCCGTTTCCGGTGGAGGGTTTGGTGCCGCTGTTCAGCACCGGGCTGGCTCAGTACGTCTTTCCGCCGTCCTTCATGAAGGAACTGCGGATGGCATACTGCCTCAGGCGGTTCGAGCGATTCAGCGGCGGTGTCCCCGAAAGGGGCATGGCAATGTTGCTGACAGACGCAGGCTACGAAGCGGCCTTGGATGTCTGCAACGGCTTCAAGCTGTCCAACGAAGAGCGGGACACGATCCTCGGTGCGGTAGGCATGGTGGGTAACTTGGAACCATACCTGACGATGGACGCGGCAACCGTGAAGCGTACAGCACGCCGGAAGGGAATCAAGATCGCCCTTGAGTTGTTCATGCAGGATGAAGTCATCGGCAAGACCAACCGGGGAGCGACTGACACCACGGCTATCTACAACCGCTTCACGACCCTGACTCCAGAGGAGATCAGGCCGAAGCCATTCATCACGGGTGACGATTTGATCGCCATGGGGATGAAGCCCGGACCGGAGTTCCGTCGCATACTGGAAGACCTTGAGACGTACCAGTTGAACGGGGAAATCCAGTCACGTGAGGATGCCGAGCGGAGGCTGTCGTTTGTTTGGGTAGCGGAGAGGAGCACGTAATGGACTCCTCTCCCTCCCGTTTTAAGGCACTGATCTTCCTAAACAGCAGGGACACCACGTTCCAAGCGCACGCCCTACGTGATTTGATCGAGCCACACTTTCCGGATTTGAAGGTCTATGAGTCGCTGGTTCCCGGCAAGGATCGAGAGCAGTTGATTCACTACTTGCTTCCCTTCCTGATGCCGAATTCGCTGGTTGTCGGCATTGGCTTGGACGGTACGATTGCGTGTTACCTCCAGCAGGAATTTCCGGCAGCGAACCTGTCCGTAATAGCAATCAACTCACCGACAAGCGATACCTACACTACGGTCGGTATGGAGCGATCCATGGTGCTTAAACCCCACCACAATCGGGTCGCCTTGTACTCCCGGCTCTATGAGCCAATTCGAGGCCGCAATGACTGGCGGCAGCTTACTGACCACGATCTGGAAGTGTCGTGGCTCCAGCACGGCATTTTCTCGGAGAGCGGTGCCAACCTGAGCAAGTATGCCGTCGCTTACTACGTCACGGCCTACCTGCAAAGTTCGAATTTAGAACCAGCCGTTGCTTCTTTTCCGACGCAGTAGTATTATTCTGACAATGAGCCTCTGCCCGAATTATTGCGAGTGTCGCACCTGCAAACACGGTGAGAAAGTCTGTGACTGGCCTCCGTGTAAAGAGTGCGTAGTTGAAAACGAGCGGAGGCAGCATCAGAAAGACCACGAAGCCAGCATCAAACGGCAGCGTGCCAAGATCAAGGTTGCCCCATGGTATCATCCGCCAAACTCGTCCGAGGACTAAAGATCACAGGGCTCTGGCTCCTGATTCTCCTCTGCACCCTTGCTGCCGCCGTGGGGTTGCTCGGCTTTGTCCTGTCCGCGATCAATGACCAACCGGACGGAGCGGTTGTGACGTTTATTCTTGCGGCGATTGCAATCAAAATGATATTCTGGTTGCTCGATCCACTGGTGAAACTTGTTGAAACAACTCCTTCGTGATTTGTGGCGTGACTACCGGGCTCGAAAAGCCGCAACCGTGCGGAAGCGAGTCAAGCTGATGTTCTTTTGGGAAGATGTCGCCGCGTGGCGTGCCGGAAAAGTTGCCGCCGATGAATCGATTAGGCGCAGGCTTGAGTTTTACGACAAAGTGGACGCAATGAGCGACGAGGAAATACTGAAATGAGTGAGAAATGGCCCCACACACTGCTGCTACTTCGCCACGGACAAAGCGAAGCGAACGTTCGCAAGGAAGCGGCGAAGCAGGCAGGGTTGGAACCTTCGTGGACGGAAGCCCTCCGCGACATGGACACCCCTCTGACTCCTCTCGGACGCCAACAGGCGTTCTCCGTGGGCTGCGAACTGGCAAGGCGGTATCCGACTTCTGACGTTTATCGGGCTGAACTTAGTTTGTTCCGGAAACTCAACCCATTGCAGAAAGCTGCCCCATACATCCGGGAGAACATGCTGCAATACATCGTCACGTCGCCGTATGTGCGCACCCGGCAAACAACCGAAGAAGTTTGTCGTGGTCTGGGCTATGAACCGAATATCGTGGTTGAAGAGCGCATCCGCGAGATCGACTTCGGAATCATGGACGGTATTGATCGCGAGACCTTTCGCAAGCTGTACCCGACCGAAGCAACCCGCCGTGAGAAGGACGGCAAATATTGGTATCGTCCACCGGGCGGCGAGAATCGTCCCGACGTGCGTCTTCGTGTCCATAGCTTCCTCGATACTCTGAACCGCGATTACGTCAGCAAGAGCGTTCTGGTTATAAACCACAGCGTCGTGGTTCTCGCCTTCCGCAGCTTGCTGGAACGGTGGGGTGAAGAGCAATACATGCAGGTTGACCGCGAGGATGACGTGAAGAACTGCGGTCTGACCGTCTACAAGCGGGAAGATCGCCGCCGCTTGAAACTTCAGGAATACAACACTATCTGTCTGCCAATGGGAGATTACTGATGAAAAAGACCGAAACAACCGTGCCAGTGATGGCGAACCGTGCACCGTGGAACGAACTCGTTCTCCGTGGCAATCGCAAGGTTAAGACCCTTTCCTTCAACTTGAAGCACCGTGGTCTGATGCTTCTTTACACGTCCTCCAACCGTCAGGATGATTGGGGGTTCGAGTCTTACTGCTTGAGCGAGACCGACCTGCCAAAGGGAGCCATCGTGGGTTATGTCAATGTCCTCGACGTGGTGCCAACCGATGACCTTCCGGAAAAGTTTTTCAAAGCTGATCCCAACCTCTTCGACAGCACGGGTCAGCGGTACGTCGCCATTGTAAGCGAACCGAAACGGTTCAAAAAGCCGATACCGTTCAAGCCGCCTCAGGGTGCTGTTCGTTTCTTCCGTGCCCCGGCTAGCTTCCTCAAGCGGGCGACCGTATGAAACTCCTAGTCTTCGATCCGGAGTCCAAACCAAAAGAGACCGAGATCGCTACCTATCAGGACGCCGAGAAGATTCTGCACAAGACTCGTTTCGGCGACAGCGCATGGGCGATCCTGAATGACGACGGCATCGTTCTCCACTCTGGTATCGCCGAGACGTTTATTGCCCGTGAGTACATGGAGAAGAAAGAACAGGAGTTCTTCTGCGAGAAGTGCCGTCTGGAGTCTTCCGTCGAATACACGGATGGTGATGACGTGCACTTCGTGATCGATTTGATTGCCAGTACGCACGCCATGCAGCAGTACAACTGCGCTCTCAAGTTCGGTTCGTCCTTCGTTCGGGTCCGTTCTGAGGGCTGTTCCGAGGAAGAGTGGGGCAAGGTCACCGGGAAGGTCAAGGCGTGAAAATCTTTCTCATCTGTCCGGTGCGCAACGCTACTCCAGAAGAGACCACCGCCATCCAGCAGTACGTGGCTGACATGGAGATCAGAGGGCATCGAGTCTATTGGCCTGCGAGAGACACCGATCAGGTTGATCCGGTCGGCTTGCGTATTTGCGGCGACAATCGTGCAGCGATTCAAGATGCCGAAGCTATTCACATCTGGTGGAACACAGGCTCCACAGGTTCGCTGTTTGACCTCGGTATGGCATTCATGGCTAAGAAGCCGATTGTTCTGGTCAACGGCGTTGAGCCGACCGTGGGGAAGAGCTTCAACAACTTTCTTCTCGCAGTGCAGTCCACGGATGTCTTGAACGACGTTCTAGCTCAGAGGCGGCATCTGAGCGGCAGAGCCGGGAACTGTCACATTTATGACCCACAACCCCCGGAAGCTACGAAGTGGCTCAATGAATTCCTGAACCCGCACAACATGGCATTGACGCAGGTGCCGAATAGCTGGGCGAAGATCGTACAGTTGGACGAATCCAAGCCCCTGCCGGAGAATTGGGAAATGGTTTGTGAGAAGGCATGGCGGAACATTCCCGAACGCTGCTATGAGTCCTGAAGAGTTCAAGGAACTGAAAGTCGGAGCTAAAATCCGCCGCCCCGGTCGCCCGGACGTGGTCTACACGGTCATCAACAACGACCCGCCCGGTAACCTGATCCTGATTCCCGGACGGATTACCAAAGTGGCGACCCGCGCAGTTCACCCAAATAATTGGGAATTTGACCCCGATCAAAACGATAGTGAACACTAACCAAAATTCAGAACTCATTGGTAGAATGTCTGTGAGGGACAAAAATGAATCCGCTCAAGTCAGTGGATACTCCGTCCGTTCTCACTGCCGCCTTCTTTCTGGGGCTGGCTTGCCTTCCCGTTGCCTTAGTCTTTTACGCTGGACATGCTTCTCGGCCAAAAGAGCAGCCTGTGACCCTGCGAGACCAATATCCTGATGAACACTTGGGGATTTAATGCGTAGCTTCACGGTCGTTCTGAACGACAAAGAGAGCGGCAACTTCGCCTTCGAGGAAGGGTTCTCGGTCGCGGCGGTGGATATCGTCGATGCCGCGATCAAAGCCAACGACGTGTGCATGGCTATCGCTCAGGCGGTACGGGCATCCATTAAGGAATATCCCGGCGTCGATCCCGACTACATCAAAGTGGACAGCATTTGCGACCAAGGTGTCTTACTCGGTAGCGATGCGGAGGCGTCCCCTTCGGCTTGGATTATCGAGTATGTTGATGATATCCTGAAACGCATGAAGGCGGACCATGACGACTGATTTCGTCACCAAATGCTGCTACATCATGGGCGGTCTCCAGTGCGAGAACGGGCTGCTTTATCACGTCTCGAACGGTGATCCGGCCCTACTTGAGGGGGCCTCGCTCCAGTGTCCCGGCTGCGATGGTCGCGGCGTCACCCTGACCCCTCTCGCCAAGCAGTTCATTGTGTTTCTGCAAACCCACGGAAGGCCCTTCCTGAGGGAGTTAATTCAGGATATAATGGAGGAACAGACTTAGCATCATGTCCCGTTTCGACGAATACGAGAACGAGTACGATTTCCCGGAGCCCCCTTACGATGACGAGGGCGAATACGCCTACTACGAGGGCGACGAGGGCGTGACACCGCCTGAGCCCGACAACATCTGCAAGACTTGCGACGGCACCGGAGAGTTCCCGGTTGACCACTTGTGCAAGGATTGCAGCGGCAAGGGCTACATCGACCCGGAGCCCATCAAGCTTGTCAAGTAGACTTCCCGGTTCATTAGTAATGAATCCCCTGCTCCAACCCAAGCATGCCCACCGTCCGGAACTGCTGGCGTACATGGAGGACTTCCGCGCCGGAACGGACTCCAACCCTCTGGGAGCCCGTGACCGGGTATGGGGCGGTACCGTCCTGATCGAAGTCGCCCCCTTTGACAAGCGAATCCACGTTTCTGACATCATGTCCATGGATCGTGGCAAAGGATACGCTTCCAAGGCGCTACAGTGGCTCTGTAGCCTCGCGGACAAGCATGGGGTAGCCATGAGCCTCACCCCGGATGCGTTCGGCGACGGGCAAGGCTTGGATGGCGAACAACTGACGGCGTGGTATTCGCGGTACGGGTTCAAGCCACACATGGGGCGGAAGATGGTTCGGGAGCCCCGCACGACCCTCAAGCTTCGCCCCGGCAACATGCGCACCATCCCTATAAATACGCAAACTACTGAAAACGAAGCAAATAAAGTCTAAAAATTCTACCCTTTTGAGACCCCGTACTGGTAGAATGTAGGCATGACAACCAACCACCTGCCCGAATCGAACTACCTGCGCGGCGAACGCCAAGCTGAACTGCGAAGCGATCCCCGTAGTGAGGAACTGGACGCTTTCGGCGATCTTCTGATGGAGCAGGCTTACATTGAGAGCAACTGGATTTTCTCAGTCGAATCCGAACTCGCCGTAGTCGGTCACGATCCTGAGTACGCCGACATGGAAAACCCCCGTGGTGAGGTTGTCCGCGAACGTTACTTCATGGTGGGTACCACCCCAAACGGACGGCAGTACCGCTTCGGTTGGGAGCGCACCGCTGCACTGGCGGAAGCCGCGTTTCAATACCTTGCTCCCCCGGTCGAACAGTGGTCTCTGTGGCGCTGCATCTACGGCTCTGACGCCTACGTGCAGGACAACTGCGAACTCCAGCAGCTTGCCGACGAGATGGATGAAGATTTTGCTGGTAGCGGTAGAAACTGGATGGTCGAGGCTCCCGAAGTCGCCGTCCGAATCATCAACGCGGGGGTACGATGAGACACGATTCCAAGGGGAGACCGATCACGGGCTGGCAGAGAGGCGGCAAGCGCACCAGCCGTTTCATGGCTCAGCGTGAGCGGGAGCGCACGATTCAGGTTTACTGCACGGATTGCTCCTGCTTTTATGACGAGAAAGATGTCAAGGTGCTGGACATTTCTGAGGGCATGCAAGGCGAAGATCGCCTGAGATTCGAATGCCCCTCAGGGCACAACGCCGAGTCAACGAGGAGAGGCTGATTATGTGGGAAAATTTGGAAGAGACTTCTGAGACGCAAGCCGAAGCATTCGGTCACGGGAAGCTGTCACCGGAAGGTCAACGCAACCATGACGCCTGCCTCGCAATTCTTCGACGGGGAGTTCCGAAAATGAACACAATGACGAAAGTGCGCATCGAGATCGGCGGTGCCTATACAGCCGACAGCAAGACCGCCGTTTACGAACTGACGCCGGAGCAATACGACACCTACAACGCGGCTGAGACGGCCTTCAACAAGGCGCGTGTCGCACGCGACAAGGCTCTCGGTGAGCCAGTCCGTTACCCCGTGGGCATTTGTAACTTCTGGATTCCGAACGTCCGGCTGACCAAGGACGGCAACCAGTACATCAAGGCTGGCAGAGAAGGCGATCTGAACGTGATCGAAACCAGCACTGACCGCAAGATCATCATCGCCCTGTTCTATCCGGCTGATTCGACCGGGTTCGGCGAAGTCAAGCTGCCGGAGTTCGAGCGGCTAATCCCGTTCGACGTGAAAAAGATTCGTTAATTTCGGGCACAAATTCTGGTACCATCGGAGATGAATATGCCACTATCGCAGGCGGAA
>JAIQFB010000007.1 GCA_020073485.1 Terriglobia bacterium
GTTGCAGCACGCGGGAGAAATTTGGTGGCACAGGCCTCAGCCTGTGCGATTTTAATTATTTCTAATCGAATACAGCGCACAGGCTGAAGCCTATGCCACCGGACCGCTCCATGCCTCACCAATCACCAATCAGCAGTCAGCGGTCGTCGCCTCTCGACCTACGCACCGCTCTCCGCGACGCCATCGCGCAGCTGGAGCACGCGAATGTGCCTTCCGCCGCGCTTGCCGCGGAATTGCTGCTGATGCACACGCTCGGGCAAGACCGCGCATGGCTGTACGCGCACCCGGAACACGAACTCGACTCGGCCGCGCGCGAGAAATATTTCGCGTTGATCGGACGCCGCGCCAGAGGCGTCCCGACGCAGCACCTCACCGGCCACCAGGAATTCTGGGGATTGGATTTTGAGGTCACGCCCGATGTCCTGATTCCGCGCCCCGAGACCGAACACGTGATCGAAGTTTCCCTGGAGCGTCTGGGCGTTTCCGCTGAGAGGGCCGATTCGCCGCGCCGCCGCGCCGCGTATCGCATCGCGGATGTCGGCACAGGCTCCGGCTGCATCGCAATCGCCCTCGCGCACGAACTCCCCGTCGCGCAAATCGTCGCCACGGATGTTTCCGCCGCCGCGCTCGAAATCGCCCGCCGCAATGCCGCCCGACACAATGTCGCCACGCGAATCGAATTCATCGAGTGCAACCTACTGGACGCGTTGCTACGCCAGTCACCGCACTTCGATCTCATCGCCAGCAATCCTCCCTACATCGGCCGCCGCGAAGCCGCCACGCTCCCGCGCGAAGTCCGCGAGCACGAGCCGGACTCCGCATTGTATGGCGGTGAAACTGGCACGGAACTCTACGCGCCGCTCATCGCGCAGGCCGCGCAACTGCTCAAGCCCGGCGGCTTCTTGGTACTAGAACTCGGCCACAACTCTGCCGAGTGCGTTGCCAGCCTGCTCAGAACACATGAGTGGACAGATGTAGCACTCACGAAAGACCTTGCGGGAATCGCGCGCGTCGCGTCCGCGCGGCGGCTCCAGTAGCGTAGGCTCCACAGGCTGCGAAAAGGTTCCCTTTTTCTGTCATTCCGAGCGAAGCGAGGAATCCCTCTTCGATTGAAGCCCAGGAAAAGAGGGATTCCTCGGCGAAAAGCGCGCCTCGGAATGACGGCGTTTTGAGTTTTTCTGTAGCCTGCTCACCCTGCTCGATTTAATTGTCGCACTTGCATAATCTAGACTGCGCAGGCTGAAGCCTACGCTACGAAATCGCGCCCGCGCATTTCCTTCACTTCTTCAACTTCTTTAACGTCCTTCCCGTCCATCCTCCCGCCACCTGCGCTAGTATTGTTCCGGCGGAGCACACATGGACGAAACGAAAAATCCCTGGCAAGTCGTGTCGCGCGCGGCAGTCTACGAAAATCAATGGATTCGCGTGGACCATCATGAAGTTCTGGGTCCGGCGGGAGGGCCCGGCGTGTACGGCACCGTGCACTTCAAACATCACGCCACGGGAGTTGTGCCCATCGACGAAAGTGGAAACGTAATTTTAGTGGGGCAGTATCGCTTCCCGCTGGGCGCCTACAGCTGGGAAATTCCCGAAGGCGGCGGACTCATGGACATTTCTCCGCTCGAATCCGCGCAGCGCGAATTACGCGAGGAATGCGGCCTGGCCGCCGCGAGCTGGGCCGAAATTCTGGCCATGGATCTTTCCAACAGCGTGACCGACGAGCGCAGCGTGATTTTTCTCGCGTGGGATCTTTCCGAAACGCCCGCGCAGCCCGATGAAACCGAGCAGCTGCAGATCTCGCGCCTGCCGTTCTGGGAAGCCGTCGAGCGCGTGAAGCGCGGAGACATCCGCGACTCCATGAGCGCAGCCGCGCTGCTGCGCGTGGCGCTCATGGCCGTGCAGGGCGAGTTGCCTCGCCCTGTCGCAAATTTAATTAGTGGATAAACCTTACGCGGATTAAACGCCGAACGCTTGCTGGCCCAGCATCCCGTGATTGCGAAGATTCGATTTCTTGTTGCCCCGGTTGCGAAGCTGCACGGCTTCTTTTTGAATTCCGCGCGCCCGAATGGACTCCAGACGTTTCCTGAGGTGGCTCGGATCCACGCCGGCCGAGGAGCAAACCGCGCGGAAATCGCGGTCGTCGTCAAACAAAAACTCCTCGGCAATGCGGCTGTAGCGCAAAGGCCCGCGAACCCATTCTTCCAAAGTCTTCGCGATCACTGCGCGCCACAATTTCTCCTCCGCCGTTCCCCTGCCATGCTGATTGCGAATCGCGCTTTCAAACATTGTTGTGGCCCCCGTAAGTATTTTTTCCGCCCCGGTGCGCCGATAGGTGCAGGTAAAGGTCCACAATCGCAATCGATTCCGCAAGTTACGAAGATTTTCGCCGCGCGATTAGCCCCGCGGCTCGATTTGTTCTTAGGAAACGATTTGGAGGCCCCGCACACCTTGTCTTTTTGGTCACTTTTCAAGCAGGCATGAGGCCTTGAGGCTTCCTCCTGGGGAAAGCACGACAGAAATTTCACGAATTTTTGACATCCCGGTATAGAAATTACAATACCCCGTGCCGCACTACGCCCTTGGTTGAAAACCACCGGTCCTGCTGGAAATTCACCACCAACCAGGGATTCATTGTCACCCTTGGCGGGAATTTATGCTGCGTATGATGCTGCAAATACAACGCTTATTTTATTTCTGGATAACGGCACCCTTTGGCCCCCGTTTTGCATTCTTATCAAGTGCAAGTCGAAATCGGTCTTACAGATTTCAGGAGGGCCAAATGAAATACCTGACGATGCTCGCCGTGCTGGGAATGGCTTTGATTGCAGCGCCGTACGCGCATGCCCAAAGAATCGAGGTTGGAGTCGGGTTCGGCCCGGCCTACGTTGGCCCGCCTCCCGATTGCCTTTACGGCTACTATGACTATTATCCTTACGCCTGCGCCCCTTACGGATACTACGGACCAGCATGGTTCTCCGACGGATTTTTTATCGGCGCCGGTCCCTGGGTCCACGGCTACTACGGCGGTCGCGGGTTTTACGGGCGTCCAGGCTTCTATGGCCGGCCTTTCGTAGGGCGCGATTTTGACGGCCGCGGGCGTGGATTCGAAGGGCGCGGTTTCGATGGCCGCGGACATGATAGGGGCTTTCGCGGCGGAGACTTCCATGGGCAAAGCTTCCAAGGCGGAGGGCCTCGTGGCGGCGGCTTCCATGGCGGCGGTGGTTTTCATGGCGGAGGCGGCTCTCACGGTGGTGGCGGCTTTCACGGCGGAGGCGGCTCTCACGGTGGCGGGCACAGGTAAGGTCGGGTTCTAACGCACACCGAATCCGCGATCACTGAACATTCCACATGGCCGGCAGTTCTCACTGCCGGCCTTTTGTTTTCCTGCCAGGCGCAGCCGCCTTCCCTCGGAATCAAAGCCGACGGGAAACCCCGCTTGCTCGCAGTGCGTCAAAAATTTATGATTCCTGCCATGGAGGGAAGGCCATGAAAAATAGATGGCTGGCGATCTTCATCGTTTTGGCTGGTTCTCTGACGCTTTCAGGTCCGACATTTGCGCACCACGCCTGGCGCGGGTTTGACAACGCCAATCAGACGACCATCAAGGGAACCGTCACCAATTTCGATTGGTCCAATCCTCATGTGTGGATCTACTTCGACGCGACCGACGAGAAAGGCGGCGTCCAGAAGTGGAGCGCCGGAGGCCCCAGCCCCAGCCGCATGGCCAACACGGGCTGGGACAAATCCACCCTCAAGCCAGGGGATCAATTCGCCGCGACCGGCATTCGCGCCAACGACGGCTCGTACGTTTTGCGGCTGGAGAAAGTCACACTCGCCGACGGCCGCGAACTGATCTGCTACGGGAAGCGCTAGATCTTCAAATACGGAAATAAACTACTAGGGGCCGTCGCAATAGCGCAGAGTGGTCAATCTCGGCTGGGAATTTGCCTTGCCGGCGGCCAGCGTGAGGATGAAGAACCGGTCGTACTCGGTGTGCGCAACGGGCGGCACCTCCGGCGCTCCGAGAGCGCGCAGAATTTGTGTCAGCGTGGCGTCATGCCACACCACCAGCGTATTTTCCGCCTTCCCCTTGCGAATCGCTTCGATCAATAGATCCGGCCGGGCAATGGGTATGGCTTCCGGTTTTATGTGCAATTTTTCCGCAAGCGGCGCGGCCGTCCGCTTCGTGCGCTGCAGTTCAGATGTGAAGATTTGCCCGATGTGCGCGTCGGCTAGCGTATTCGCCAGGCATTCCGCGCGCCGTCGCCCCGCGTCGTTGAGCGGCGCGTCAGTGTCCTCGGATGCCTTGTCCGCATGCCGCACAAAAAAAATGGTGCGCACGTTTTGGGCGTGCGCACCGGATACAGCCGCCAATTGTAAGAACAAGCAGAACCCTGCCATCTTCGAGAACGTTCGCACGAAGATCCGCCTTCCCGACTACTGCTCCGCCCCCGAAGACCAGCGCATGCCTATCATGACCGACGACTTATAAAACTCGCGCTGGATGGGATAGATCGGGCTGCCCTGGTAGAAGCCGAACACTTCGTTGCTCAGGTTCAGCCCCGACACTACGAGCCGTAGTCCCTTGTGCATCCGGTAGCTTCCCTGCACGTCGAACTGCGTGTGCGCGTAGAAGTATATATCACCGGTCGGGCCTTTTAGGCCAAGGATGGGATCGTTCACTTTCGTTGGGTCGCTCACCTGGTAGTTATAGGCGTCGATGTTTGCATCGTTGTGGCTCACGCCGAAACGCATCGAGAAGCGGGCCTTGTCATACGTGAAGCCCAGATTCCAGGTGTTCGGCGCCTGGCGCAGCAGCGCCGGGTGATCCGTCCTGCCGCCGGAGAAGTCGGCGGGAAAACTGACCTGCGAAGTCATGTAACTGTAATTCGCAGCCACGCCGAATCCATTCATGAGTCCGGGAAGAAACGAAAGCCGCTGCTCCCACGCTGCTTCAAATCCGGTGATATGTGCGCGCGGGCCGTTGATGGACTGCTGAACCGTGAACCCCGCGTACTGTGGGAGCGGGCTGTTGGTTTGCGTCGTGTTGTAGATCGGGTCGGTCAAGTCCTTATAGAAAAAGCCCGCCTGCAGGATTCCCAGAGGCTGGAAAAAGTGTTCAAACAGGACGTCGAAATCATTGGCGAGCGTGGCCTTGAGCGACGGATTGCCGATGGCAGCGGTTGGAGGGCTGCCGTTGGGAGAAAACAGAACAGACGGCACAAGGTCCGAGAAGTTGGGCCGGGAAATCGCCATGCCGTAGGTCGCGCGGATATTCGTGTTCGGGGTCAGGATGTATTGCCAATGCACGCTGGGCAGGACATTGAGGTAGCTGCCCCCGCCGGTCACTGGGACGGTGGAGACATAGTTGCCGCTCGCATCCGTGTTCACCTGGTTCGCGTTATAGGACTCGTTGGTCGCTTCAAACCGCACGCCCGCCTGCAGGCGGGACTTCCCGATGCTGATCGTGTTCATCAGATAGCCCGCGACAACGCGTTCGGTGCCGCTGTAATCCGCTCCGTCATTGTTCAGGTGCGAATTGGGCCCATCGAACGTGGGCGAATTGGCCGAGCAATTAAATAGGCTGGTGATTTTGTCGTAGCTGGAAAGCGGCCCCAACTGGTACGAGTTGTCATAATAATTTGCGTTGCTGTAAGTCCCCAGAACCTGGCTGAGCAGAATATTCGGCGTGGGAGGATTGCAATACGGATCGTTCACCAGATTCATCTTGTCGGAATTTCTGAATTTGAAACCGGCCTCGAACGTTCCCAGGTGCGACCCGGCGTTATATCGCTGAGCGACGGAAAATGAGCCCTGCACGCTGAGTTCCGCGGTTCGCTCGTCGATGTTCTGCTGCTGCGACATCGAATATTGGGTAGGGTCAAAAATCGGGGCGTTGTTTTCCACGATGAATTTCGGCCGCAACGGATCTGTTGTATCGATGTTGAATTGGACGTTGGAGGGGCCGTTATTGAACCGGGTCGTGGGGAAGCCTCCATACTGGTGCGATCGCGAAACTGAGACATCGTAGAGAATCAGCGTGGAAGAAAGATCGTGGCGCGCTCCCGCCGAAAAACTCCAGATTTGCTGGTCAGGGCGGCGGATGTATTCGCGGTACGCCATGCTGCCCGGGTTGCCGTTAATGTAATCGAAGGTTGTGATTCCCCCGGATTGCGTCAGCGGAGTATCGGGACGGTTGTACGAATACACCCAAACGTCGCCGAAATCGTGGAAATCGGAATACAGGCCTTTCACATAGGCAGTGGATCCGGCTCCCAGGCGGTAATCCAGGCCGGTTTCAAAACCGTAGCGCGTCCGGTAGTACTCATATTCACGTGTGTCCATGCCGTCAACCAGCGCGACCGCCGTTCCGTTCGGCAGGTTTCCAGTCGTCTGCCCCGGCTCGATGTCATCGATCCCGCGGCCGTTCCAGTCATAACTGCCGCCAAACATAAGGCCGAGATTCTTGCTTTTCCCAAATCGCTTGCCAATCGAGCCGTCGAACGAATCCAGCCAGCGGCCGCTCTGAATGGGCGTATAGCCCCCGATGCCGCCGAAGCTGATCGAGGGCTTGTCGCCCGCGGCCTTGGTCACCAGATTCACCGAGCCACCGATCGCGTCGGCGTCCTGATTGGCCGAAAGAGTTTTGCTCACTTCAATGCGGTCGACCAGAGCGGCGGGAATGATGTCCATCTTGATGTTGCGCACGCCCGATTCCGGAGACGGAATGTTGACTCCGTTGATGGTCATGTTGCTCAGGCGCGGCTCGGTTCCGCGGATCTGGACGTACTTGCCTTCGCCTTCATCGCGCTCCAGCGTGACGCTGGGCAGGCGGCCCACGGCGTCGGCGATGTTGGTGTTTGGCAAACTCTGAATGACTTTCAGCGGCAGGACTTGCACGATGTCGTCCGCCGTGCGCTCGATGTTGATGGCCTCCGCCTCACCCTGTATGCGGTCCGCGGTGACCACGACCTGATCGGTCACGCCGGCGACATTCAAGACGGCATCAACGCTCGACGAGCGTCCCGCGCCCACTGTCAGCGTCTCCGTGAAATTCGCCAGCCCAACGTAGGAGGCGGTCAGTGTGTATTGTCCGGCGGCCACGTCCGTGATCTTGAATTGTCCCTGGTCGTCCGACGCCGCTCTCTTATCCGACGGCTCGAGCTGCACCAGCGCGCCTTTCAGCGCGGCGCCGCTGGAATCTTTCACCGTCCCGGAGATGGTGCCATTGCCCTCCTGGGCCGCGGCGGGAAGCGCCGCGAGGCAGGCGCCGAACATCGCCGCCAATAACAGCGAGCGCAAATATT
This sequence comes from Terriglobia bacterium, assembly GCA_020073485.1. Taxonomy (GTDB): domain Bacteria; phylum Acidobacteriota; class Terriglobia; order Acidiferrales; family UBA7541; genus Palsa-360. The sequence continues at coordinate 7,308 of JAIQFB010000007.1, forward strand.
TAAATTTGTTCATGAATTTAATTCCTCCGGCGGAAAAATAGTTATCGGCCCCCATTGAGCCGGGCCTCTTTTTTTGAGATCGCAAATATGTAAGTCGCTCTCGCGCAAAAGCCTGCTGATTTTCCTGTATCAACGGGGGCTGGGCGGGCCAACGGCGTCTCGCGATACGATAAAAACGCGACTGGAATTTAGTTTGGCAATATGAATCGTGTGTGACGGCAGAATGAAATCCGGATGAACCGGTCCCTGCGGTCCGAGGAGCAAGAAAGCCGCAAGGAGAGATCTCTGGTGCTGCAAAATAATTCGCTTTATATTCGCCCTGGTGTATAGTAACGGCGAACGCCGATGCCAAAGTTGGCCACTTTTCGAGCCAAGCGGGATTCCTCCGCCACGGAATCCTCAACGTCCTCTACTTTCTCTAGCACCTCAACGTCCTCAACCAGCATCCTCCACGTCGACATGGACGCGTTTTTCGTTTCCGTGGAATTGCTGGACCGGCCGGAGCTGCGCGGCAAGCCCGTGATCGTCGGCGGGCAGCCGGACGAGCGCGGCGTTGTTTCGGCGGCGAGTTACGAAGCGCGAAAATACGGAATTCAGTCGGCTATGCCGCTGCGCACGGCGGCGCGGCTGTGTCCGCACGCCGTGTTTCTCGAGTGCCGCCACCATCTCTATTCCGAATGGAGCGATCGTGTCGCCGCCATCCTCGGAAAATATTCACCGATTGTGGAAATGGCCTCCGTGGATGAAGCCTATATGGATCTCACCGGCACGGAACGCCTGTTCGGCCCGCCGTTCGCAGCGGCGCACGCGTTGCTTCGCGAAATCACGGCCACCACCGGCCTGCCGTGTTCGGCCGGCCTCGCCCGCACGCGCTTGGTCGCGAAAGTCGCCAGCGACCAGGCCAAGCCGCGCGGCCTGCTGTGGGTGCCCGCCGGAATCGAGGAAACTTTTCTCGCGCCGCTCAGCGTGCGGCGCATTCCCGGAATCGGCAAAGTCACGGAAGCCGCGCTGCAAGCGGCTGGAATCGAAACCGTCCGGCAACTCGCCGCGGCCACGCAGGAAACACTGGAACAGAATTTCGGCCGGTGGGGCACGGCGCTCTATCGCAAGGCGCGCGGCGGCGATACCTACGAATTCCTCGAGGACGCCGAGCCCAAATCGATTTCGCACCGGCCTCAGCGCCTCGACCGTTACACTCACGATCCGCTACGCCGGATTTGAAACCATCACGCGCGCCCATACGCTCCGCGAACCCACGCACCTCGACCCCATCGTGCTCGAAGCCGTCACCAATCTGTTCGACCGCCACTGGGACCGCACGCGAAAGGTGCGCCTGCTGGGCGTGGCGCTCACCACGTTCACCCACGGCGGCGAACAGCTCAACCTGCTCGACGCCGCGCGCCGCGAAAAGCTCGAGCGCGTGGCTCAGGCCGCCGACAAGCTGCGCGACCGCTTCGGTTTTTCCAAAGTGCAGTTTGGCGGCTCGGTAATAAGAGGGCACAAAGAAAGAGAAGATGGATGAGTGTTGCCCGCTGAAAGGGTCCGATCTCCAACAATCCTCGTCTTAATTCTTGGGCATCAATCCTTCCGAATCTGAAATAGGTGCCAGATTCCGATAAGACCTGCCGGCTTATCGGGACTTGGGTCATATCGTTGCCGTTGCTCCCACAGCACCACACTTAAACCATGCCATTTGTGCCGCATGTATAACGGGTAAAATGTTAATGTTTAGATAAAGCATTTAGATCTTTTTGGTTCATTCTTGAAGACCTCGGAGAACAATAATGTTTCGTCCTTCCTTTCTTTTGCTGGCGCTCGTCCTCTCCATGACTACATTTGCGGCTGAATCATCAGTGTCTGAACAGTGGAACGCATTTCTAACGAAGCCTTCGTCCAGCACGTACAAACCGCTTTCGAAAACCATTCAATCGTGTCTCGTCACGAAATGCCATGACGATATTATTGCCGGGAGTGCGGATAATTTTGCCAGCCTCTACAAACTCCTAGGACTTGTAGAACGTGGAAATCATTTTGCGATGGAAATCGCATTTCAGATTCGTGCATTGTACGAGAATGCTGCAGCACCCAGCGAGGATATTGATAGAAGTATTGGGCTATCGGCTTCTCTTGAGCCAACATTCTTCTTGGAGCTAGTTCAAAAATACAGCCTATCGGATAAGGCGCTTGAATATGTTGCTGTCCAGACATCAACGGAATCGATTGACAGTTTGGGTCAGCACCGCTCAGAGTGGAAGAGGCGTATCCAATCGCTCTCAAGAGTGAGTGACCCGCACCTGTTGTCCCTGCGAGACAAAGCAATTTCAATTGTACAGCGAGAGATCGACGAAAACTCCTCGCTGCCGGATGACGCGTTAGGAAAGCCGTCTGGTACTCAATCCTCGAAATCAATCCTGCTCGGTGTCCTTGAGGATGTCCCAGGGAAATATCAGGGACAACCCAATTCCCGCCACGTCCGCGTAGTTTTTCAATGGGAAGGGGACGTCTGGCAGCCGTTCCCAGCCAACTGCCCCAATCAGGCTTGTCTCAAGGTACTTCCGTCAAATTTTCCGACACAAGTAGACTGGACCATTGCATTTGACGGAAGGAACCTTGGGCAAGTAACAACCCATTCCCCGAAGGCATATGACTTCTATATGGATGCGGGACTTCAAGATATTACGAGCGAAGGTCCAATTCCAACCATAGGACAAAGAGCTGAAGAGTATGGTGGCTTTCTTTCGGCAGCGGTATTTCGCCCTCTGGTAGCCAATTCACAGCCGTACTCCAAGGACCCCGAGTCATGGAAACCTGTTCACTTGCCTGCAGTACTGGTTGCTTCCTTGCGCCAGCAATTTCGTAAGCAGTTTCCCAATGTCAAAAACTGCTCCAGTCCTGAAGAAAACGTCGCTCGTACCTGGCGATATCGTGATCAGGATATTGAGATTCACAAAGGCTACTCTTCCAATAAGAAATATGTTCTCGCACCGCTGAGTTTAGGCGGGTATCGGTGCGACGGTCCTCCGGTTAGCTCCTCGCAGGACCCTTTTAGTGGGCAGTGGTTCGTGATTGATCCTGAAAATCATATTGAGCTGTTGGGGCAAGACATGTGGCTGGTTGACGCCGGTGACTACAATAATGACGGCAAGTCAGAAGTAATTTTTGCCATCGCCGGGTACAACAAGGGCGGATACGAATTGTTCTATGATGACTTCAAGAAACATGTTGAATTTGAGTTCAGCTACCATTGAGGTTTTCGGAGAGCGGAGCAACATAGTTAGAACGGACTGGTTTGGACTGGTCCAAAACCGCTGAATCCTTTGTTCCTCTCACCGATAGGCGCATAATTCCCTCATGACCCCGCGCGAATTGGCGGACCAGATCTGCGCGACGCTTCGCCAGAACGGCCATCAGGCCTACCTGGTCGGCGGCTGCGTCCGTGATCTGGTTTTGGGGCGCGAGCCCGCCGATTATGACATCTCCACCGATGCGCGGCCCGAGCGCGTGCAGCAGCTTTTTCCGCACAGCCTGGCCGTGGGCGCGAAATTCGGCGTCATCCTGGTCTTGGAAAATACAGCGATCGAGGAAGGCGTCGCGGAACACCCAGCCCAGGTTGAAGTGGCCACGTTTCGCTCCGACATCGGTTATTCCGACGGGCGTCATCCGGACCGCGTCGTCTATTCGGATTCCCCGCAAGAGGACGTGCGCCGCAGGGACTTCACGATCAATGGCCTGCTGATGGATCCGGCCACGCGCGAAGTGCTCGATTTTGTGGAGGGACGCGCCGACTTGCGCGCGGGAATCATTCGCGCCATCGGCGATCCGCGCCTGCGTTTTGCCGAGGACAAGCTGCGCATGTTGCGCGCCGTCCGGTTTGCGGCGCGTTTCGGTTTCCGGATCGAACCCGAAACGCTTGCGGCCGCGCAGGAATTGGCAAGCCACATTACGCAAGTGTCCATAGAAAGAATCCGCGAGGAGTTAACGAAACTCCTCACCGAAGGCGCCGCGCGCTGCGGATTTGAACTCCTCGATGAAACCGGCCTACTCGCGATCGTGTTGCCCGACATCGCGCGTATGAAGGGCGTCGAGCAGCCCCCCCAATTTCATCCCGAGGGCGACGTCTGGATCCACACGCGCATGATGCTGGAAATGCTTCAGCCCGATTGCTCGTCCACGCTTGCCTGGGGCGTGCTGCTTCACGACGTCGGCAAGCCGCCAACCTTTGCCCCCGCAAAGGGTCCCGGCACGCGCATCCGCTTCGACGGCCACGTGGAAGTCGGCGCGCGCATGGCCGAAGCGCTCAGCCGGGCGTTGCGATTTTCCAACGACGACATCGAGCAAATCGAATCCTTGGTCGCCAATCACCTCCGATTCAAGGACGTACATCAAATGCGGCAGGCGACACTCAAGCGCTTCGTGCGCCTCCCTAAGTTTGAAGAGCACCTGGAATTGCACCGCCTGGATTGCCTGTCCAGCCACCGCAACCTGGACGCCTACAACTTTGTTCAGCGATTCCTGGCCGAAACGCCGCCAGAGCAGGTCCGTCCGCCACGGCTGGTTACCGGTAACGACCTCAAGGATATGGGGATACGTCCGGGTCCGAGGTATAAGGAAATCCTGCTGGCGGTGGAGGAGGCGCAATTGGACGGCCGGTTTTCAGACCGCCAGAGCGCCCTGGATTTTGCCAGGTCGATTACCCTGTCGTAAACCGCGTCTTTTCACGGCCCCTAAGACCGGCGGGAGACCGGCCCTGCACCCGGTCGGGACACAATCGGATCAATTGTTTGTGATTTCATCACCTAGCGACTCAGGCCATGAGGCCCACATGCCGATAGCGCTTAAGGGAAGAGGAAGATTCAGGGGCAAACTTGGGCGCTTTGGTGCATTTCCTTGTAAAATGTTTATTTTCAATAGCTTGAAATTAGTTAGGGCCGGCCAATGGGCAAGGACTAACTCTTTAGTGGCATACGCTAAAGCTTCTTGCTAATTGCTCTATCTTTTTGTGCTACTTTTTCCCATTGTCCTGCATCGAATTGATTGTTGCTGTAATCGGCCCGTTATTTTGATGAAAGGGGACCCAATGTCCGAAAAAAATATCTCCATTCCCAACGAACTTCCGATCCTGCCGGTTCGCGAGATCGTGTTGTTTCCCGGAGGCGTACAGCCACTGACCGTTGGGCGCGAAGGGTCTCTTGCGTTGCTCAACTCCCTGCACGGTGACGAAAAGCTTTTGGGGATCGTAGCGCAACATGATCCGCGTGTCGAAGAGCCTGCCGCGGCGGACCTGCACACCGTCGGCACTGCGGCCAAGATTCACAAACTGGTGAAGATGCCGAACGGCAACGTCGTCGTTTTCCTCGAGGGCCTGCAGCGCATCCGCGTGCTGGAGCTGATCAGCTTCCGGCCGTTTCTGACGGCGCGCGTGGAAATTCAGGCGGACCTGGTTGGTCCGCAGGACGCCGAACTGAGCGCACTGGAACGCAACGCCCGCGAGTTGTTCCGCGACGTTGTGGCGCGCTCGCCGCAACTTTCCGACGACCTGCAAACGGCAGCCTTGAACATTGATGATCCGGTTCGTCTCGCCGACTTCATCGCCGCCAACCTGCCATCGCTTCCCACGCTGCTGCGCCAGGAACTGCTGGAAACAGCCGACGTGCGGCGGCGACTGGAAACGCTGATTCGCGAACTCTCCAAGGAGCTCGAAGTCCTGGAACTGCGCAGCAAGATTCAGGAACAGGTGCAGGAACAGGTCAGCCAGAGCCAGCGCGAGTATCTGTTGCGCGAGCAGCTCAAGGCCATTCACAAGGAGCTGGGCGAATCCGACGACGGACAGGCGGAAGTCGACGAGTTGCGCGAGAAGCTCGAGAAGTCCGGAATGTCCGCCGAAGCGCTCAAGGAATGTGAGCGGGAACTGAAGCGGCTCTCAAAAATGACTCCGGCGTCGGCCGAATACATGGTCGCGCGCACCTATCTGGAGTGGATGATCTCGCTGCCCTGGGCGAAATCCTCGGGCACCGAGGAGATCGATATCGCCAAGGGGCAGCAGATTCTGAACGAGGATCACTACGATCTTGAAAAAGTGAAGGAGCGCATCCTCGACTACCTCGCGGTGAAGAAACTTCAGCCGGGCATGAAGGGGCCGATCCTGTGCTTCCTCGGGCCGCCAGGCGTGGGGAAAACTTCGCTTGGCAAATCCATTGCGCGTGCTCTGGGCCGCAAATTCGTGCGTATCTCGATGGGCGGGATGCACGATGAAGCGGAAATCCGCGGACACCGGCGCACGTACATCGGCGCGCTCCCCGGACAAATCATCCAGGGAATTCGCCGGGCCGAAACCAACGATCCGGTGTTCATGCTGGACGAAGTGGATAAACTCGGACGCGATTTCCGGGGCGATCCTTCGGCGGCGTTGATGGAAGTGCTCGATCCGGAGCAGAACACGTCGTTCCGCGATCACTATCTCGACGTGCCGTTCGATTTGTCGAAGGTATTGTTCATCGCCACGGCAAACGTGATCGATCCGGTTCCGGAACCCCTGCGCGATCGTATGGAAATCATCGAACTCGCGGGTTACACGGAGATCGAAAAGATCCACATCGCCAACAAGTACCTGGTGCCGAAACAGGTCAAGGAACACGGACTCAAGTTGGACGAACAGGTCGAGTTCACCGACGACGGTTTGCGCGAGATCATTCATAGCTACACGCGCGAAGCGGGCGTCCGGAACCTCGAGCGGGAAATTGCCACCTTGATCCGCAAGCAGGCGCGTCGCATCGCCGAAGGTCAGATGGCCAAGCTGGTGGTCACGCCAGAGATGGTGCACGAGGCGCTCGGCGTTCCGAAATACCGCGCCGAAAGGGAAGTCGAGGAGCGCGTCAAAAAGCCCGGAGTTTCCGTGGGGCTGGTCTGGACGCCCGTGGGCGGCGACATCGTCTTCATCGAGGCGAGCCGCATGCGCGGTGGCAAGCAGTTCACCATGACCGGACATCTGGGCGAAGTGATGCAGGAATCGATGACCGCGGCGCTCACCTGGGTGCGGGCCAATGCCGAACGCTATGACATCGACCCGGACTTCTTCCGCAAGCAGGACATCCACATCCACGTTCCATCGGGTGCGGTGCCCAAGGATGGCCCATCGGCCGGTGTCGCGATGGTCACCGCTCTGGTAAGCCTGCTTTCGGGACGCCCGGTTCGCCCGCGCGTGGCCATGACCGGCGAGCTTTCTCTTACCGGCGTCGTGCTGCCCGTGGGAGGAATCAAGGAAAAAGTCCTCGGTGCGAAACGCGCCGGAATCCGCGAGGTGATTTTGCCCGCGGAGAACGAGCCGAACGTCACTGAAGACCTGCAACCGCACATGCTCGACGGCGTTCAGATCCACTACGTCAGCACCGTGGATCAGGCGCTCGAGTTCGCGCTCTCCAAACCCGCAGCAGCCGCGGCGGGTTTGAAGACGGAACCGTTGCCACCGGTAACGCCTGCCCCGGCAGGTGTGCCGCCGATCCACTAACTTAACCGGCAACCGAAAAAACAAAAAAGCCCGGCCCTGAAATTGCGGCCGGGCTTTTTTTATTGCCAGGAAATCTTTGACATCCTTAAGCGCTGCCATCGTCTGCTGTAGCCCGCCTCTTCAGAGGCGGGCTACAGAAATCACGACCGATGCGTGAGGATGTGAACCGAGCCGGATAATTCCTAGTCAAGAATTTCAAATCTTGGCCAGCGCTTGCAAAGCGAGCGTTTTCTCCACGTCCTTCTTCTTTTCCGCGGGCAGGTTGCCGTAAATGGCGATCTTGAGCGAGACATTCCCCTTCTTCAACAGCAGGCCGGTGTAGCCGGTGCCCATGCTGGTGTAAAACGCGTCATCCCCGATCCCACTGGCCGTGTCGTTTTGAAATTTCCCGGCGTCTTTGTTGTTTTCCACGGTCGTCCTGGCTTTCGCCTGCTCCATAAAGCCTTTCGCGGCCGCGTACCCATCCGCCGACTGGTAGCTGATCGTGACGGCACTGACGCTCTTCGCGGAATCGCCGGAAACACTGAACGTGCAGGTTTTCACATAGGTTGGAGTCACGTATGTACCCGCGCCAACCGGGATTCCAAGCGCCGCGCTCACCTGGGCCTGGGTGAGCAGCGCGCAGGCGTCTTCCGCCGGAGCGGCGTTCGCCGGGAGCGCTGCGCCGGCGCAAATCAGGAAGATTGCGAAGATGCTTACGGCAAGGCTGATTTTCGATCGCATGTCAGAAGCCTCCACTCTCGGGTAGTGCGCTGGAATCACTCCCTGTTACTGGCGAGCCGAAGCCAACCCCAAATTTCAGAATTGGCTCGCTTTCCCGCGAATCCTACACCTCTGCTGCGCTCGAAACAACGGTCTTGCCAGCAGCACAAGCTTCCGCCTGTGAGATCTAGATTTCGCACGAGCACAATTGCTGATGCGAAGGCGCCTCTGGCCGAGGAAAAATTAACTTCCCACGTCATTCCGAGCGAAGCGAGGAATCCCTCTTTTATTGACTTAAAACGAAGAGGGATTCCTTGTTTCACACGGAATGGCGGCGTTTTGATTTTTCTCGCAAGCCTGTGAAGCCAACCTCGCCACTGCCCACAGCCTGCGTTGCTCTCAACAGCCTCCGAAATGCGCAGGCAGCTTGGAGCCCGCCGCACCCCCTGTTAAGATTCCGCGCATGGCCCGCGCACGCAAACTCTTCCCCATCTACGGCAGCGCGCTGGCGAACAACATGCTCAAGGCCGTGGAACGCGAGCGCGTCGTCGCCAACTTTGTCGCGCGCTACATTGACGAATACGACCGCCACGGGATCCTGGGCGGCCCCGCGCGCGACCGCGAACTGGCCGAAACCATCGGCCGCGAGGTCGTCTTGGCCATGCTTCTGGAAGTGCCCAAGGGCCTGCCGCGATTTTTCGGCAAAACGCAGCGAGGCAAATTCACGGATAGCGAAAAGCAGGCCATGGACGCTTTTTTCCAGGAATGCATTGCCGCGCTCGGCCGCGCCTGGAATTGGAAACCGGAGGACCGCCGCCGGTTTCACCAGGACTTCACTCTTTACTCGGAATTCGGAGCGCGCCAGACCGCGCAGGAGAACGCACCCAAGCGGGAAAAGGCGCCGATCGAGGAGCCGCCCTTCATAGGGCGCGTCGCGCTGTTGCTGGACCCCTCCATGCTGGACCAGGCGCGACGCGCCACGCGCAAATTTTACGGCGAAGTTGAACGCCTGGCACAGAGCCTCCTGAGAGAGACGCTGCGACCCGGCAGGTAAATCGAGAGAGAGCCAGGTTTTGGTAGCATGGGCTTCAGCCTGCGCGGTCTAAATTTCCTACGCACACAAACTAAACCGCGCAGGCAAAGCCTGCCTTACCAGGAGCCCGCTACGAGATGCGCTCCACCTGCACGGCCGTCCCATACGCCAGCACTTCGGTGACGCCCTGCATAACTTCCGTCGCGTCATAGCGCATGTTAATCACGGCGTTGGCACCGTGCTCGGCGGCATGTTGCAGCATTAACTCGAAGGATTCCTCGCGTGTCTTCTCGCACAATTCCGTGAGTAAAGTGATGTTTCCTCCGACGATCGTCTGAAGCCCCGCGCCAATCGAGCCGAGCAGGCTGCGCGAGCGGACAATGATGCCGCGGACGATGCCGAGATTGCGCACGATGCGGTATCCGGGAAGTTCCATCGAAGTGGTCACCATCATGGGTTCGACACGTACGGGCATGGCGGATTCTCCCTGTTTACGATTTGGTTCCATCCCGATTCTAACGGCTCCATCGGTTCGCCATGCGGCGAAATTTATCTGATATGCTCCGGCTGCACGCCCCATGCGCGCGGGGAATCATTCGCGAACAATGCTGCGTGCCCTTTCATCATGACGCTGCTCTACATTTTCTATTTTCTGATCGTCGAGCAGATTCTGCAGAGCCTTTACAATTTGTGGGACGGACTACGCTGGCTGCACCTGGCGCAGCGCCGCGCCGGAAGCCACTCCGGGTTTTACGCGCCGCGCGTGGCCTTGTTTTGCCCGCTCAAGGGCGCCGAGCCCGGGCTGGAACTCAATCTGGCGGCCCTCGCGGGCTTTGATTATTCCAACTACGAAGTATTCTTCACCATGGCCAGCGTCGAAGACCCGGCGCGCAAGATCGTCGAGCGCATCGCCAGCGGCACCAAACGCAAAATTCACACGGTGATTGCCGGACGGCCCGACGGCTGCGGCGAAAAAGTGAATAATCTTCGTGCGGCAGTGCACCAGGCCGCCGAGGGATTTGATGTTTTCGTGTTCGCCGATTCCGATGGACGCCCCAGCCGCAGCTGGCTGGCCAAAATCGTCGCCCCGCTCGCCGACGCCAACCTCGGCGCGGTCACCACGTTTCGCTGGCTCTTCCCGCAGACCGGCGGCCTCTGGAGCGCGCTGGCCTCGGCCTGGAACGCCCCGGCCGCCACCTTTCTCGGCGAGCATCAGCACAATTTTTGCTGGGGCGGCGGCACGGCGATTCGCCGGGAGCGCTTCGAGCAAGCCAATGTGATTGAATTCTGGAACGGATCGGTCAGCGACGACCTCTCCATGACGCACGCGCTGCGCCAGGCCGGGCTGCCCATTCAGTTTGCGCCCGAGTGCCTGGTGCCCGCGCCGTTCGATTGCGACGCCGCCGGGTTGCTCGAGTTCACCAATCGCCAGATCGTCATCACGCGCGTGTACGAATCGAGGTTGTGGTCCATGGGCGGCCTCGGGCACGCTCTGTACTGCGGCTCCGTGCTGCTTGGCATCGGATTGTATTTCGGCAATTTGATCACCGGCGCCCCTGCGGTTCAATTGCTGCTGCTCGCGGCGGTGCCGCCCGTGCTATCGATGGCGCGCGGCGTGCTGCGCCTGGCGGCCGTGATGGAACTTCTGCCGGAGTGGAAATCGAAGCTGCTGGCCGATGGCTGGATCTGGACGTTCCTGGCGGCGGTCGTGCCGTTTCTGGCTTTGTGGAACACGATCGTTGCGTTGTTCACCAGGCAAATTCGCTGGCGCGGCATGCGCTACGAACTTCTCTCCCCGGGACAAACCAAAATCCTCCCGCGCTGAGGAATGCCCCAGTAACTTTCTTATCGGACTTGCGGTTTTCGCCCCGGGGACCGATCACGGTTATTTTTGCGACGTCGGATCTTTCCTGGTCCATAATGAGGAAAGGTTTTTCAATGAGGATCGGTGATTGGCGTGGATGCGCAGGCTCACTGGGAGAGGATCTACTCGGAGAAAGCTCCGAATCAAGTCAGCTGGTACCGTCCGCATCTTGAGACCTCGCTCGCGCTTATCGAACAATGCGCCTCTGCACGCTCCTCATCCATTATCGATGTCGGCGGGGGAGAATCCACTCTGGTCGACGATCTTCTCGCTCACGGATACGAGGACATCACGGTTCTGGATATTTCGCAAACTGCCATCGACGCGAACAGGAAACGATTGGGTAGAGCCTCTGAGAGCGTCCGTTGGCTCGTTGGGGACATTACGCAGATCGCGCTGGAACCCTCTGCTTACGATGTGTGGCATGACCGCGCCGTCTTTCATTTTCTCACTGCCCCAGGTGACCGTGCCACTTACGTCCGCCAGGCCGCCCGCGCCGTGAAGCAGGGAGGCCATGTGATCATTGCCGCCTTTGGACCCGAAGGCCCCGCAAAATGCAGTGGTCTGGAAGTTGTCCGCTATGACGCCGAGTCTCTGCAGCGGGAATTTGGCGTAAAGTTCCGGTTGTTGAGCAGTTCGATCGAATTGCACCGGACCCCGTTTGGGACAGTCCAGCAGTTTGTCTACTGTTGTTTTAAAGTTGATTAAATCAACTACCCGATCCCTCCGCTCTTCCGCAGGCAGTCCACAATCAAAAAGTAGCTGGCGCGAGAATGGAAGTCTCGGCATTCATCTTACCCGCCCGACAAAAACGGAAAATGAGCCGAGGCGGCCATGAAGAAGATCAGCGGAAAGGTCAGCCAGAAATTAATGTGCATGGTCAGCGTGGCCATGCGCGTTAGATTTTCCGCTTCGGGCGGCATGGGTGTCCCGTTTTCGGCCGCCGCGCGAGTCCACGCAATCAGCCGCTTCTGGCATCGCCAGGCAATTCCCCAGACGTTAAAAAATAAAATGGTGCCCAGCCCTCCGCCGATGGCGATGCACAGCGTGCGGTTGCTCGCCCCCGGCTGCGCCAGCAGCGATACCACCAGCCACGAAGTCGCCGTCATCACGAACGCCACCAGCGCCCCGGTCACGAATTTATTTCCCAACGCGCCCCCGGCCCGGATCAGGGCCATCTCCACGGCAAACGCCGCCAGCCAGCAGACTAGCCAGATCCCGATCCACCCGGCCCAGGCATGAGGCTTCCCGGCGTTCACCGCATCGGTCTGGGCCAGGATCATGAAGTAGCGGAATCCGGCGAGCCACGCCGCCACCGAACTCCACCGCAGCCACCACAAACCCCGCCCCGCCAGCTTCGGGAAAACCTTGGCGCGCGTCGCCGGATCCAGCGATTTCAGCGTCGGCGCCACCACCAGCAAAAAGAAAAACAGGAACCCGACCCAAATAATCGCCGAGACGATATGAATCCAACGCAGGCTGATCTGCTCGAATCCCGCGGGTCCCCCGGAAAACATCACATCCAATTTCCACAGGGTCGCCCAAACCGCCCAATGTGTGGCCCCAGCCGTTGTAAGCATAATTTTTCCCCCTGTAGCCGCCTTCCCGCCGCTGCATTCTATGTCATCCCCGGCCGAATTTCGAAAACTCACGGGTCGCAGCCGTGAAAATTTTGCGAGGGCATGGAAATCATTACCAAATTTGCTAACCGGGATCCACCTCGGACGGCGTCAACTCCTTCCGATTGTGTGCAGGAAGATTTGCATGCAGATGGTTATCAGCTTGCATGGCTCAAATGTCACTTTGAAACTAATACCGGAGGATTCATCGGGTCGAATACCGAAGTTTGTCTGCGTCCTGGACGACGCCACGCACAACGGCCCTCTCACGCTGGTACCCTCTCCCTGCTCGCCGGCCGGCATCTCTCGGATGTTCAAACTAACTTGGACTCATTGGCAACATGTAGGATGAATCGCCGTTCGGTGAAAAATTAGTCTGCACCCCGGCACGGACTGAAAACTGTGAGGTCTATCCTGATACGAAGAAAGAAATCATCCGTGGCTATGACCCATTCCACCTCTTCCATGCAACCTCAAAGCTTTGTCTTTTGCGAACGTTGTTCCGGCGCCGTGCGATTTCGAGTGGACGCGGAATCCGACGGCAGCCTCCCGGTCGAAAAAGTCGCTGGCATGCTTGCCATGCATTGTCTGGTGCGCGGCCAGTCCCCCGAGGACTACGAACTGATGGTGGTAACGCGGCAATCCCTGCTCCTTCAGGTCGCCGATCGCGCCAAGCAACTTCTGGAAGCAGGGCGCGCCCTGGGAGCGGGAGTGAAAGTCAGCCGCCGCGAGCAGGAAGTGCTCGACGGCATTCTCCAGCACCACACCAACAAGGAAATCGCAAAACGCCTGAACGTGTCCGAACGCACCGTGAAATTTCACGTCTCGTCCTTGCTGGCAAAGTTCGGCGTAAACGACCGCATGGCGCTGACCCGCGAAGTCCAACTGGGCCGCACGCCATCCAATTACCAATCCGCGAATCCTGTAACGCAAACTCTCTTCGGGTATCCCGTTCCACCGGCGGCCGTCGATGCGCTGAGCTCAAAGGACCCCGCACCGGCCGAGAGTCCCAAGCCGGCTCCCAAGGAACGCACCCGCGTGCTCCCGATGTTTCGAAGCGAGCGCTTCGCCACTTGAGTGGAGCGTCTTCGTAAAAAGAACGGCCCGTCCGGACTTTGTCCGGACGGGCCGTTCTTTTTTATTCTTCTAGGCGCGATTTACTTTGCCGCGGCGTAATTGCCGGCGACTTCGTTCCAGTTGACCACGTTCCACCACGCTTCGATGTAGTCCGGGCGCCGGTTCTGATATTTCAGGTAGTAGGCATGTTCCCAGACGTCCAGTCCCATCACGGCCTTTCCGCCGGCCATCAGCGGATTATCCTGATTGGGCGTGGATTCGATGGCCAGTTTGCCATCCTTGACCACCAGCCAGGCCCAGCCCGATCCGAACCGGCCCACGCCGGCAGCCGCGAATTTGGTTTTGAAGTCGGCAAAGGAGCCGAATGCGGATTTAATCGCATCGGCCAGCGCGCCCGTGGGCTCGCCGCCTCCGCCCTTCTTCATCAGTTTCCAGAACATCGAGTGATTCCAGTGGCCGCCGCCGTTGTTCCGCACGGCCGTGCGAATCGATTCCGGCACGCGATCCAGGCTCTTGAGCAATTGATCGATCGAAAGCGCCTGAAGCTCGGCTTGTCCTTCGAGCGCCTTATTCAGGTTGGTGACATAGGCGTTGTGGTGTTTGCCGTGATGGATTTCCATGGTCATCTTGTCGATATAGGGCTCGAGCGCATCGAATGCGTACGGGAGCGGTGGAAGAACGTGGGCCAAGGGACCCTCCTTTTGTGATGTTGCAGCCTGCTGTGACATGGTTACCTCCCTACAATAGACATGGATAATAGCTCAGTGTCACTGGGCGCATGCATTTTATCTCCGACCGCCCGGTGGCACAACTCGCCCCGGCGGCGCTTGTGGAAGACTCGCGGAGAATCCCAGGCGTTCGAGCGCCCATCGTGCGTGCTCGGCGAGAATATCATCCCCCAAGCTGGCTAAGTAGGAAAGCCTCTCACGGATCTCCGCGAAGCGCGGCCCGCCCGGCCGAATCCCCGAATTCCCGATCGCGACGCACGCGTTGCGCATCAGCCCGCGCCACTTCGTGCGCTTGACGGGGCTCCCGCGAAACAATTCGCGAAATTCTTCTTCGCCCAGCGAAACCAGCCATTCCAGCTCGGGCGAGAAAAGCGATTTTTCCCGAAATTGGCGGGGCTGAAAATCCGGCAGCGGAGTCTCCGGCGCGCGCCGGTTCCATGGGCAAACGTCCTGGCAGATATCGCACCCGAACACATGCCGCCCCATCGGCTCGCGCAATTCGGCCGGAATCGCGCCGCGCAATTCAATCGTCAGGTAGGAAATGCACCGCCGCGCGTCCAGCACGTACGGTTCGACGATCGCGCCTGTCGGGCACGCGTCAATGCACAGGCTGCAGTTTCCGCACATGTCCGGCGCGGGAGATTCTGCGGGCCCAAGAGAAGCCGCCAAATCGAGTGTGGTCACGATGACGCCCAGAAACAGCCACGAGCCCAACTCTTCATGGATCAGGCATGTATTCTTCGCGAGCCAGCCGAGACCCGCGTATTTCGCCGCAACGCGCTCAACGATCGGCCCGGTGTCCACATACGCGCGTGCTTCAAACGGCTCGGGAAATTCCCCGCGCAAATGCAGGATCAACTCCTCGAGTTTTTCGCCCAGCACGTCGTGGTAATCGTCGCCCCAGCCGTACCGGGAAATCCATCCCCGCGGACCGGATGCATCGCTTCGTGGATCGGATAGTTCGGTGGATTTCGGAAGCGCCGTATTGTAATTGAGCGCGCAGACAATCACGCTGCGCGCGCCCCGCATCGTCAGCGACGGCGATCGCCGCCGCGGATCCCGCAAATAGCGCATCTCGCCCGCATACCCGCGCCCCAGCCACTCCTCCAGATGCGCCAGTTCCGGGAATTCCTCGGCCCGCGCAACGCCGCAGAGATCGAATCCTGCGGCGCGCGCCATTTCCATGGTTCGTGCAGTGCTTTTCGCGCCGCTCATAGTTTCATTCTCCCGCACGCACCCATCGTTTGCGAACTCGGAGAGCTTTGTGAAGCGTCCGCCTTTTTCCCTAGCGGTGTGACACTTCGCTGGAACCCCACTTTGCCCTTTCGCCGCGTAATGCTGGTTCCATTCGCGTTCCGCTGATACAATACCCGGCCAGTGAGCGATTGGCGACAAATTCAGGCCCGCATCCGCAAAGCTCGAACCAGCGCGGATCCTCCAGGTCAACTTGCTGCGTTATACGAACGCACGCGCGACGCCATGGTCGCGTTTGAACTGGCGCAAATTCATGAAAAGGCCGGCGTGATTTCCGACGCCGTGCGATGGTACACGGCCGCCGCCGAACGCTTCCGCCGCGCTCAATGGAAGCAAAAGGCCGAGGAAGCCCTCACCCGTTTGGGTGCGCCCATCCCGGCCGCTCTTCCCGCTACAACAGCCGCGATTTCCGAAAGTGAAACGCCGGCTGACTCCGCGGCTCATACGGAGCCCATCATCGCGGAATTTTCTGGAGACCAAGTGACCGAAGAAGGTGACGAAATCGACGGAGGCCAGCAGGAATCCGTTTTCGAACAGCCCGCGGCAGCCGCTGCCGCATCGCCACAAGTCGCACCGGGCGAACCCGGACGCCGCCGCAAGCGCCGCGGCCGCCGTGGCGGCCGTGGCCGCAACAAAGGCGCGCGCGCGGGCGGCGCAAACGCCGCAACGCCAGCTCCGCTCCCTCAACCCGTTCCACCCTCCGCGTTTGACCGCGCCGCCGAACCCCGCTCGTTCCCGGCCGCGCGCGTCCATGCGCCCGAGGAATTTTCCCGGCCGCGCGCGCAGGAAACCGAATCGCTTCGCGCCGCCGAGCCCGCCGTGCCGGCTTCCGCGTTTCAAGTGCGCGCGCGTTCCGGCGACCCGGCGCTCTCTTCGCGCATGGTCCAGCTGGAATCGCAATTGCGCCGCATGCTCGCGTGCGCCGTGCATTCGGTCGATCTGGCCGACGAGGCCCCCGCGGGCCCCGGCGTTTTCCTGATCACCGATACCGACCAGACCACCTATTACTATGTCGAGGCCTGCCAGACGCTGCGCGTCGGGATCGGCAACTTGCTGCGCAGCGGGCGCGGCAGCCGCGAAGGCGCCGACCTGAAAGGCAAGCTCGCCGACCATCTGGGCATCAACGAAGCGCGCGTGGGAAAATATCTGAAGGATCACTGCGTGGTCCGCTGGCTGCAACTCGACGAAGGCGCTCCGCTGCTTGCACATTTTTCCGTCGCTGTCCTTCGCCCCATCGCCAACGAATAACGCCGGGCGAAGCCTCGGCCGATTTGCCATAGTTCGCCCCTCCTGACGCAGCGCAGGGAATCCACGTACATTGCAAATCGTTTGCCCCACCCTCATGGACAATTGCCATCTAGGGTGTCTAAACTGCGCCTAGCTTGAGCACGGCAGAAACCTCCGGAGACGAACTTTGCGCACGCAAATCGGAATCGTGGGAGCGGGCCCGGCGGGACTTCTGCTCTCCCATCTTCTCCACCTGCAGGGCATCGAATCCGTGGTTGTCGAGCGCCGCAGCCGTAAATACATCGAGGAGCGCGTCCGCGCCGGCGTGCTCGAACAGGGAACGGTCGATTTGCTCATCGCCTCGGGCCTTGGCGCGCGCCTGCAGCGCGAAGCGCTGATCCATCACGGCATTGAAATTCGCTTCAACCGGCGCGGCCACCGCATCGACTTGCACGAACTCACCGGCGGCAAAGCCATCAAGGTCTATGCCCAGCATGAAGTCATCAAGGATCTGGTCGCCGCGCGCCTCGCGGCCGGCGGCCGGATTATTTTCGATGCGAGTGACGTCACCGTGAATGGGTTCGATGGCGGCAATCCTTCGATCCGTTTCCGCGCGGCAGGCCGGGACGAGGAACTTCACTGCGACTACATCGCCGGCTGCGACGGTTTTCACGGCGTCTGCCGTCCCAGCATCCCCGCGGGCGTGCTTACCGAATTCGACCACGAATATCCCTTCGGCTGGCTGGGCATCCTCGCCCACGCGCCTCCATCCTCGAAGGAATTGATTTATTGCCACAGCGAATGCGGCTTCGCCCTGTTCAGCATGCGCACTCCCGAGATCAGCCGCCTGTACATCCAGGTCCCCAACGAGGCGGACATCAACGACTGGCCCGACGACCGCATCTGGAGCGAACTCCACGCGCGAGCCGCAGTCGATGGAGATTGGAAACTCGCCGAAGGCCCGATATTTCAGAAGAACATTGCGGGATTGAGAAGCTATGTCTGCGAACCCATGCAATTCGGAAAACTGTTTCTGGCCGGAGACGCCGCGCACATCGTCCCCGCGACCGGCGCCAAAGGCCTCAACCTCGCCGTAGCGGACGTCCGCGTACTGTCGCAGGGTCTTGCGGAATTCTATGCCACGGGAAAAACGCGCCTCTTGGAACAATATTCCGCAACCTGCCTGAGCCGCGTCTGGAAGGCCCAGCGCTTCTCCTGGTGGATGACCACCACGCTCCACCGCTTCGACACCCACTCGCCATTCGATCGCCGCCGCCAACTCGCCGACCTCGATTACCTGATAGGCTCGCGCGCCGCCATGACGTCGCTGGCCGAAAATTATGTAGGCTTGCCGTGGGATTAAGTAGGAAAGGCTTCAGCCTGTTCCTTTTGATATTAGAGCAGTTGTATTCGTTACTCCCACATCCCCTAGCCGCTCGCAAAACCCGACAGGCTGAAGCCTGTCCTACGTGCATCAACTCAGCGGCCGCCCGCCATCCACGGGAATAATTCCGCCAGTAGTAAAAGTGAGGTGCTTGACCGCCGCAATTATCGAAGCAGCCACCTCATCCGGCGCGGCAAGCCTCTTCAGCGGCGTGCGCGCCACCTGTTCCTCCAGCCATTTCTTGTCCATCGACCGGATGAAATCGTTATCGACTACGCCTGGCGAAATCGAAATCACGCGAATGCGCGGCGCGAGGGCGCGCGCGAGCGATTTGGTCATGTTGTCGACCGCCGCTTTCGACGCGCAATAAATCACGTTGCTGCCCATGGCGGTCACCGCGGCGATGGACGAAATATTGATGATCACGGCGCCGCCGGGCTGCTTGCTCTTATCGAGCAGCGGCCGCAGCGCGCGCACGGTCGCGAACGGCCCGCGCACGTTCGTCGAAAGAATATTTTCGATCAGTTCGTCATCGAGCGAGTCCAGATCGCCGTGCGGCACGAATCGCGTGACCCCCGCGCAATTCACCAGCACGTCGCACACGCCGTAGCGCTTGGCGATTTCCGCGGCCATCGCCGCGAGCGCCGCGCTGTCCGTCACCGGTGCAGCAATTGCGGCATGTCCCTCCCCCGGCAGACTCGCCGCCAGCGCCTTCGCCTTCTCCGCGGAACGGTTGTAGCCCACCACCACGCGCATGCCCTCGCGCGCCAGCGCTCCGCAGATGATCGTGCCCATGCTTCCCGCGCCGCCTGTGACCACGGCCACGGGGCGTTCCCCCGAAACGTTTTTCGAGTCCTTCTTCTTGCGCGATGCTCCCATGGACTAGGCCACCTTCTTCCCGTAACGCCGCACGCGCAGGTCGGCCTGCTCCTTGTGCGCCGCAAAACCTTCCAGCGCGCAAAGCCGCGAACAATATGCGCCCACCAGCGCGGCGGCTTCATCGGTCAGCACGCGCTGGTACGTACAGGTTTTCAGGAATTTGCCGACCCACAACCCGCCGGTATAGCGCGCCGCCTTCATTGTCGGCAACGTGTGATTGGTGCCGATGACTTTGTCGCCGTAGGCTACGTTGGTGCGATGCCCCAGAAACAGCGCGCCGAAATTGGTCATGCGCTGCAGGAAATAATCGGGATCCCGAGTCAGCACCTGCACGTGCTCGGACGCGATGCGGTCGGCCTCGCTGACCATTTCGTCCAGCGTGTCGCACAAAATGATCTCGCCGCAATTCTTCCAGGCTTGCCGAGCGATTTCCGCAGTCGGCAGCCACGAAAAAAGTTTTTCGATCGCCGCCGGCACATCGGCCGCGAGCTTCGCGGAATTCGTGAGCAGCACGGCAGGGCTGCCCGGCCCATGCTCCGCCTGGCCGATCAAGTCGACTGCGGCCATCTCGGCGTCGCACGAATCGTCAGCAATAATCAGCGTTTCCGTCGGCCCGGCGAGCAGGTCGATGCCCACACGCCCGAACAGTTGCCGCTTGGCTTCGGCCACAAACGCGTTGCCCGGCCCCACCAGCATGTCCACCGGCGCGATATTTTCCGTGCCCAGAGCCATGGCCGCGATCGCCTGCACGCCGCCGAACGCATAGATTTCGTCGGCGCCGCCAAAATACATGGCTGCAACGATGGCGGGATGCGGCTTGCCGCCAAACGGCGGCGCGCTGGTCACGATGCGCTTCACGCCCGCGGCCTTGGCCGTCACCACGCTCATGTGCGCGGAGGCCACCATCGGATACCGCCCTCCCGGCACGTAGCAACCGACGCTGTTCACGGGAATATTCTTGTGGCCCAGCACGACCCCAGGAATCGTTTCCACCTCCACGTCGCGCAGCGCGCCGCGCTGCGCCAGCGCGAAATTCCGGATCTGCGTTTGCGCGAATTTGATGTCTTCGATCGTCGAAGGCGACAGCGAGCGCACGCATTCGGCAATATCGCTCTCCGACAGGCGAAACGACGCCGGCGACCACTTGTCGAACTTTTCCGAATACTCGCGCACGGCTTTTTCTCCGCGCGCCGATATGTCCGCAAGGATTGCTTCCACGGTGCTGCGCACCTGCGCGCTGTTTTCGGCCTTCGCCTCGGCGGACTGGCCGGATTTCAGATGACGGATCATGATGCGTTCCCCCAATTGAAAAAATGATTTTCCCAGTATACGCCGAACTCACGATCCTTCTATCCCCCCGGTCGTGCCGGTCCTGTGGCCCGGACCTCTTTTCCTGAGCCAGTCGCAGCGTGCAAAGGATCAGACCCCAGGTTTTGTGGTACACATCAAGCACATCTCCATACGCCTGTGTCCGCAGTCAGGAATTTCGACTGCAGACACCCGTGAGCCAAGTAAATCCCGCAAATTGTCTGGAACAGGAGCGGCCGCCGCGGTAGAAATGTCTTCTTGGCTGGGCGGCCTCGCTCGATCACATTGGCGTGGTCATTGCCGCTGCTTGCAGCTCTCCCTGAGGGGCGGTGCCCGGCGTATCGATTAGTTTGGAATCGAATGCCGCCGATTGCGTTTCAAAGGCGGAGACAGGATATAGAAATACCTTCGTCAATCCTTGCCCCACATAGTCCAGTCGCTCTGCGGCAGCTTCGGAGAGATCGATGAGCCGGTTGAGGCGGTGATTCGGGCCGCGATCTGTAATGGTCACGATGACCGATCGGTCGTTATTCACGTTCACGACTCGCAAAGTCGTGCCCAGCGGGAAGTACCAGCTGGCGGCCGTCAATTTGCGCCGGTCGAATGGTTTGCCATTGGCCATCTTACGGCCCTGATGTTGTGCGCCATACCACGATGCCGTGCCTACATAATCAATCTTGCTACCATTAGCCCTGTTTTGCATCTTCGCCCCTTGGGTTGCAGCTGACGTTGGGGAAGTCCAGAGCAGGCTCGCTACGACAGCGATACCAAAGATTCGTAGTTTAGTCTGCATGAGTTTCTCTCCTTTTCGTCGGTCCGAGTAGTTGCCCCCCCGGCTCTTGTTTTTTCCCTTGGTACCTCCTTTCTTTTCAGTGACTTCTGCGTTTAGATTTACGCCCTTTTCCTTGGCTCTTGAATTTTCTTCATCCTTCTCAGGCGCAAGCCTGAGGGGTCGGAGCATCCATCCTAACCTCTGAAACTGAACCATTTACATCGTTTTGATGTTCCGCCAGGATCACCGCTTCGGAGTCGCAGGTCCCGCACCGGCCGTGCCGGTCGATCTGCACCTTATTTCGGCAATCCATACAAAACCAACGATTCATGATTTCGTGCCTCCCTACTAAATTTAGTGTATGAATGCATTCTGACCGGAAGGCCCGGTGAAGGCGATAGGCAGTTAGCGCCAATTTTTGGGGTACAAGAGTACTGGGGCAGTTTCTATCCATTCCGCGGGCAAGATCAAATGCGCTGCACGCGAAATCTTGTCGGCGCATTTTCCGTAATAGACACATTTGTAACCATTTAGACGATTCTAGGGGTCTCGTAATCGAATCATTAGAGCTTGCCGAGGACTAGAAGTGACGGCCATGCTCATATGAATGAGGGGGCGGCCGGTCAATTGGCAATGGTCGGAGAGGAGTAGACGAAGGCAATGACCATGCTCGACGCGACTGGCTCGCCGTGGAAGGTAGCCGCACTGAATTGCCACTTCTTGGTGGCCTCCAAGGAGAACTGATCAAAGGGGTTATAGGACCGAACAAGTTTGACCTTCCCGACCTTCCCATCGGCGTCCACTCCAACCTGGACGACAACTGCTCCAACGGTTGCCGCATCTATGGGATAGGCAGGGTAGGCGACCCCAATAATCCCGGCTGGGGCATACCCAGCATGCACGTCTGGCGTTTCGTCATCCGGCTGATGTAAGGGGTCAAAGATTGGGGGTGCCGCCATAATTACGCGGGGCCTGAACGCGAAGGCTACCCGAAGCAGAGAATTCTGAGGGGACCCATCCATCGATGCGGGGAGGTATTTCCAGGACTTGACGGATGACGTTGCTACGGACGTCAGGGAAGCGATGTCTCGCTGCACCTCGGTTCCGGTGACGTCCCCTTTGGAGTTCAGCTGGACGTCTACGACGACGATCCCACTTGCAATGCTGCCGGCAGGAAATTGGACGTCGCCTGCAGATGTAACTTCGGCAGATTTGAAAGAAGTCAGCGCCAGTGTCGAAAGGGCACAGTTGAGGATAAGAGTAGCGAGCGCGAGGGTTGACGGTAGCTTTTTCATTCCTATCCGCCGGACCCTAATTCTAACAGGAGTGGAAGAGATTCTCATAGGGAACGTTCCGGCTTGCGGAAATATGGCCGAAAATGGCCCTCATATGCGCAAAATTTTGCAGAAAAAATTCGCCGGCCGCCGGAGCACAGTGATCGCCAAGCCTCTCTAAGAGAACCGAATACGGGCAACTGCCGGGTGCCGCCCCATTGGGTGCGGCAAATCGCCGTTTAGCCCTTGATTCGGCCCTTTGGGCGCAACTCAGTAGACGCTGGCGGGAGGTAACGGGCAAACTACACAGGTGGAAAGCTTTAGCTGGACCGCAAGGGGCCATTTTAGTTAGGCTATGCAGGATTCAGGTTTTTTAGGATCAGGGGCCGTATTCATCTTCGGGGGCTCCCACTTAGTTTTGTGGTTTGAATTTATTTGAATCGTATTCTGGAGGTTTTTGAGACATGCCTCAAACTTTGGGGACACGTGCATGGAAAGCGCTGGATTATGTCGTGTGCAAGACCGCAGGCGTGGCCTTTGACACGATCCATTTTTTTAACAAGCACAATCCCAATCCGAATTTCACGCCCAAGTGGTCCGATAAGCCGCTGCTGAAGTCGTGGGAAAAATCCAAGCCCACGCTCGGCTGGCCGCGGCAAACCGACTCGCTGTGCCCGGGCTGCGTAAAAGAAGCGCGCGACGCCATCTTTGAAGGGAAGAAAGACTGGCGCGACCTGATGCACGAAAAGGTCGGGGAGATCAAGGCGCAGATCATCGAGCGCGACGGCCAGATCTGGATGGTCAAGGAATGCCCGATTCACGGCCACTACGAAGACATGATGGCCATCGACGCCAAATTCCTGAATTGGATCGAGCAGAATTTTCCGGGCCGCGACATTCCCGCGCATAACGACGAAGACTTGCACAAGCACGGCTCCAGCACCGTCCGCTATGGCCGCGGCTCCGTGCTCACCGTGGACCTCACCAACCGCTGCAACATGATGTGCGATCCGTGCTTCATGGACGCCAACCAGGTCGGTTACGTGCATGAACTTTCCTGGGAAGAGATTCAGGAAATTCTGGACAACGCGCTGAAGATCAAGCCGCGCCGGCAGATGTCCGTGCAGTTCTCGGGCGGCGAGCCGACCATGCACCCGCGATTCTTCGACGCCATCCGCCACGCGCGCAAGATCGGCTACAACAGCGTGCAGGCCGCGACCAACGGCATCGAGTTCGCCAAGAGCAAGGAATATTGCAAGCAGGCATTCGAGGCCGGGCTGCGTTACGTGTACCTGCAATTCGACGGCATCGGCAACGACGCGAACAGCCACCGCCAGGTGGGCAACCTGTTCGACGTGAAACTGCGCGCCATCGAAAACATCCACGCGGCGGGCATCGAAATCATTCTGGTCACGACCATCGTCAACAATTTGAACAACGACCAGGTGGGCGCCATCGTGAAATTCGCGATGGACAACCCCAAGAAGATCTCCTTCGTCGCATTCCAGCCCGTATCATTCACTGGGAGGGACGAGGAGATCACTCCCGAGCGCCGCATGAAACAGCGCTATACGCTTTCGCACCTCGCCAAGGACGTCAGCGCGCAGGTGGGCAAAATCGAACCGACGCGCGACTGGTTCCCGATTTCGCTGATCAGCACGTTTTCCGCATTCGCCGATCTCTCTCACGGGCCGGACGCGCCGTGGGGCTCCGTGAGCTGCGGCTGCCACCCGAACTGCGGTGTGGGCACCGGCGTACTGATCAATAAAGAAACGAAGGAATGGGCTCCCGTCCCGGCGTTCCTGAATGTTCCTCAGTTGGTTGAGGACATCAAGAAGGTCACGGACGCCGCCCGCGGCAAGACTTTTTCCAACCTCACGTTCGGGCTCGCCATGCTCAAGAATTACAACCCGTATGGCGCACCCGGAACGTTCCGCCTGCTCGACTTGTGGAAGAAAATGGACAAGTCCTGGGGGCTGACGAAGAACCAGCGCGAGAAATACGGTACCGCAGGTCCGGAGCGCACCTACGAAGACGCCATGAAGCGCCGCAATACCGATCCGTGGAACTTCCTGATGATCGCCGGAATGTGGTTCCAGGACCTGTTCAACTATGACTTCCGCCGCACCGAAATGTGCATCATCCCGTACGCGACGCAGCAGGGCGAAATTTCCTTCTGCGCTTACAATACGGGCATCGGCTGGCGCAAGATTATCGAGAACATGTACAAGAACGCGACGGTCGCCCAGTGGTACAAGGAACACGGCAAGCACGAGATTTACGCCAAGGGCAAGGCCGTGAACCTGGACACCTACAATCACTCGCTGGTGATCGACGCCGAGGATGCCGCGCGCGTCCGCGCGGTCGACCACGAAGTGCCGAACACCGCCGCCGAAGAGAACCGGGCACGACGCCGCGCCGAATTCCTCAAGGAAGAAGCGCGGGTCCGCAAGATTTACGAGGAACTCGTGCTGAAGAAGGCGCCGCAGGAAGTGGTGCAGATCGGTTCGGTCAGCGACATCAAGAAGGCCACTCCGTCGGTCGCTCCGGTGACCATCAGCAACGCCACCGGAAACGGCAATGGCGCGTCGAAGCCCCAGGTCGCCGAGCCGGTTGCAGGCGACTAGGTTGCCTTCCAATCGTCTATTTTTCCAGCTGCCTCCGGCTCGCCGGAGGCAGTTGCTTTTTGGTGATCGCATCCAACGGTTAAGACCTGAAAGGGAAAAGAAAAATGCCCATTTACGAATACGTTTGCGACGCCTGCAAGGCGCGCTATGAATCCATCGTGATGTCGGTGAAGCAGAAAGTTTCGTGTCCTCATTGCGCGAGCGAGCGGCGGACGTTGCAGCTTTCCGTGTTTAGCGCGGGGAAATCCTCGAACGGTTCTTCCCCGGCGAGCGGGCCGTCGGCCTCCGGCGGGGGTTGCGGGTGCACGCCGCATTCCTGCGGGTGCCATTAGTTCGTCCTTTATCTTGCGAGAAGCCTGAATCCGCATCACGGGGCGTGGGTTTTGGTAGGCAGACTTTAGCCTGTCGGGTTTGGAATATTCCCCGCCGAAAAAGCAGACAGGCTGAAGCCTGTCCTACTTAAGACCTTGCGATATTTTGGCGTTGCGTGCACACTTCCTGCATTATTCAAACCTGGAAATGATGATTTGAGGGGAATTCCTGAATGGATGCCGCCGCGGCAATTTCCGAATTGGTGATCGCCAACCGCGTGGTGGCTCACCTGAAACTGGTGGACTCCTTTGGCCACGTCAGCGTGCGCAATCCGGAAAATCCGCAGCGATATTTTATGTCGCGTTCAAGGGCGCCGAGCCTGGTGACCAAGGACGACATTCTGGAATTCGACCTGGACAGCAATCCGATCGATGCGCGCGGGCTGCGGCCGTATGCCGAACGGTTTATCCATGGCTGCCTGTATTGCGCGCGTCCTGATGTGATGGCCGTGTGCCACAATCATGCGCACGGACTGCTGCCCATGGCCGTGACCAAGACGGCGATGCGCCCGGCGATTCACAGCGCGGCCGTGATCGGCCAGCAGGTTCCGGTGTGGGATATTCGCGACCAGTTTGGCGACACGAACATGCTGGTGACCTCGAGCGAAATGGGAAATTCGCTGGCCAGGGCGGTGGGCGCGGGCAAGGCGGCGCTGATGCGCGGCCACGGCAGCGTGATTGCGGCGAAGTCGGTGCAGGATGTAGTGTTTACGACATTTTATTTGCAGCTGAACGCGGAAGTGCTCATTAAGGCCATGTCCATGGGCGGCGAGATCACGTATTTGTCGCCCGGGGAAACCGAGCGCTCGGGCGAAGTTCACAGCCAGCCGTTTTCGCGAGGGCGCGCGTGGGAAGAATGGTGCTCGCAGGCGGGAGTTGCCTGCATGGACACGAAGTGACGCCTGGATTTATTGTAGCCTGTTGAGTGTGCGGACGCCGATGGAGGGAACATGCCAGTGTCAAATCGTTGGTGGATGGTCGTGGCGGGAGTGTGCCTGCAGATGGCGCTCGGCGCGGCCTACGCCTGGAGTGTTTTTCGCATTCCGCTCTCCAAGGAATTCGGCTGGAGCATCACCGAAATCACCTGGGTATTCCTGATCAGCTGGTTTTTTCTGGGATGCACCGCCACGGTCGGCGGCATGTGGATGAAGCGCGTTGGCCCGAAGTTCGTGGCCATGACGGCGGGCCTGTTTTGGGGCGGCGGCGTATTTCTGGCCAGTTTTTCCGCGCACCGGCTGTGGTGGATGTATCTGACGTACGGGGTGATCGGCGGGACCGGCTTGGGCATGGGGTACATCGTGCCGATTACGGTGCTGGTGAAATGGTTCCCCGACCGCCGCGGACTGATCACCGGAATTGCCGTGGCCGGATTCGGCGCGGGCGCCTTGTTCTCCGCGCCGGCCGCCGGATGGTTGATCCAGCACGTGGGATTGATGCCGACATTTGCCTACCTCGGCGTGGCCTACGGGATCATCGCGATCGCCGGGGCCGCGTTCATGAAAAATCCCCCGGAGGGCTGGACGCCGGCGGGATGGACACCGAGCGCCACGCAAATCTCGCAACGCTCCAACCGCGACTATACCCTGGGCCAGGCGCTGGGTACCTGGCAGTGGTGGGCTCTTAGCGCCCTGATGTCGATCAACACCATGGCGGGCTTGTCGATTGTGACGCAGGCGTCGCCCATTTTTCAGGAACTGGGTAAAGCGACCGCGGCCGAGGCGGCGTTCTGGGTTGGCGCGATCGCTGTCGGCAACGGCGCCGGGCGGATTTTTTGGTCCTGGGTCTCGGATTTAACGACTAGAAGGAAGGCGTTCTTCATGATGTACCTGGTCGAAGCAATTCTTTTCTGGAGTTATCACACGATTCACGCGCTCCCTCTGTTGATCGTCGCGACCTTCATCCTGGTGATGTGCTACGGCGGGGCCTACGGCATCACGCCCGCCTTCGCGGCGGATTATTTCGGGCCGCGGGATGTCGGCTCGATTTTCGGATTGATGATGCTGCCCTGGGCGTTCGCCGCCGCTTTCGGGCCGTCCCTGTTCGCCTATCTCCGGCAGATCAACGGAAACTACAATCAGGCCTTGAGTTTCCTGGGGGGATTGATGACCGTTGCACTCTTGCTGCCGATTCTCGTTCATCCGCCGCGAAGCCATGCGACTGCGAAGAGTGCGGCTGCAAACAGTCCGCTCGATGCAGGAGAGGTAATCGATTAGGGTTGGATTTTAGTAGCACAGGCACTCTTGCCTGTGTGATTTTGCAGAATAAACGTACGCCACCGATACATTCGCGATTGCAAAAACCGCGCAAGCAGGAGTGCCTGTGCTACCCGAATTCTTCCTCCTCTTCTGAAACTTTCTTCCGGGTGATCTTCATCGACACCTGAATTCCACGCGATTTGATGTCCTTGAGAATCGCCTGGCGATTTTCCAAGGGGATCGCGCCGGGAGGATAAACGCCGGCGGAGTCGCGCGGGAAATGCTTGACGAACAAAGCGGCCATATGCGCGGTGGCGTAGGAGATGGGCGAAAGGGCCAGGCCTCGCTGGCGGATCTGAAACAGCGAGGGGAAGATGGCGTCGTAGCGGATCTCGATCGGGCGGTCCTTCTTCACTCCATGCACGACGACGGCGGCGGCGAACCTCGCGTTCTGCAGGCGGCCGCGGCGGATCAGGCGCGCCGTCTGGCGCGGCGTCAGCGTAGTGGGAAAACGCGACGCGATCAGCCCGCGGGACTTCGATAATTTTCCCTGTTTATACCAGCGCCGCAGGCGGTCGATTTCGTTGCCACCGATCTTGACGTCCATTTCCTTCAGCTTCAGAAAATAAGGAACCGTGCCGACCTCATCCTGCGCGGCGAGGACGACGCTGGTTTCGCCGATCGGCGGCGGGAAACGGAATTTTTCGCGTTCGCCAAAGCGTTTCCCGAACCGGAATTTTCCGTTGCGCAAAATGCGGGGAAGAGAAACGGCCTCGTCAAAGGAAACTTCCGCGGACCACTGCGAGACCGGATCTTCGCTTTCGGTGCTCTCAAACAGGCGAATGTAGACGGCGTCCACCGAGTCCATTTGCGCTGCGGCGCGGGCCACCAGCAGGTTGGTGAGTCCCGGAGCGGCGCCGCTGGTAATGACGGCGGCGCGATTCTTGTCCTGGAATCGTTTGCCGTAGCGGAGCTGCTCGGCCTTGAACGGGTTGCGCGTGAGGTGCGCGCTGAGGTCGATGTAATGAGAGCGGATCCGCAAGGCGGCGCGCAGAACGATTTCGTTGAAAACGGCTGCGCTGGCGTTCACCAGAAGCTGCGAGCCTCGCGCGACACGCACAATGCCCCAAAGGTTGCGGGCATTCACCTGGACCACGGGGATTTTGCTCTTCTTGCCCAGAAAGCGGCGGGCGCGGTCGGGGTCTCGGTCGCCGCAGGTGACCTGATGTCCCTGTCGCGCGAGCAGGTGTGCGAGATACGATCCGGTCGCTCCGGTCCCGAGGATGAAGATGCGCATTGGGGGAAAACTTTAACATATTCGTTCCGCAAGTGCCGCGCCGTCCCTCTGGTAAACTGCACAGCAATGAACGAGAATAGAGGCGCCATGGCGGGGCATTCCGGGGCGACGCTTGGGGCGTCCCCGTGCTGATCGGCGAGCAAAAATCAATGAGCCACGAAGATCACGAACCGAAACTCTTCAGCCTTTCCGAGGCCGAAACCGCCCGGCGCCACGTCGAGCCGCTGCTGATCGAAGCCATGGAAGGCAATCGCGAGATGGAAGAGCTGGACGAGAAATTGAGCGCCATCTCGAACCGCATCCTGATCATGGGCGGGATCACCATCGACTACGAAGTGGCCGCCCGCGTGCGTTCCGCGCATAATCAGTCGGTTGCGAAGGTCCGCGACGCCCTCGACCGGATTCACGCCATCGGGTGCGTGGTGAAGGACCTCGAATCCGGCCTGGTGGATTTCCCCGCAGTCCTGGAAAACGAAGAAGTGTATTTGTGCTGGCGGCTGGGGGAAGACCGCATCCGGTTTTATCACCGGCAAGACGAAGGATTCTCCGGACGCAAACCGATCAATCCGGACGACACCGGCCCGGAACACCCCATCCAATAAGCCGAATTTCAATCAGCCGGAATGCGCGAATCCGGAAAGGAATGTCGTGACCGAAAAACCCCAAGGGCGCCTGGCGAATTCGGCGAGTCCCTACCTGCGTTCGGCAGTGCACCAGCCGGTGGAGTGGTACGAATGGGGCGCGGAAGCGTTTGCGCGCGCCGCCGCCGAGGACAAGCCCATCCTGCTCGATATTGGCGCGGTGTGGTGCCATTGGTGCCACGTGATCGACCGCGAAAGCTATGAAGATCCGAGGCTGGCCGCCGTCATCAATCAGCTCTACATCCCGGTGAAAGTGGACCGCGACGAACGGCCCGATGTGGATGCGCGTTACCAGGCCGCGATCAGCACCATTTCCGGGCAGGGAGGCTGGCCGCTTACGGGATTTCTGCTGCCCGATGGGCGCCCGTTTTACGGTGGCACGTATTTTCCGCCGGACGACGCCATGGGGCGGCCGGGATTTCGCCGCATTCTGGAAGCCGTGGCGGCAAGCTATCGCACGCGCCGCCCAGAGGTCGAAGAGGCGGCCTCGCGGCTGGCCGAAGCGGTGGCGCAATCGGAGACGTTCGCGGGTGCGCGCGCGGAATTCGATGCGCGCGTGGCCGACGATCAGGCCGAATCCATCCTGAATATGTTTGACTCGCGCAACGGCGGCTTCGGCCGTTCGCCGAAATTTCCGCATCCCTCGGCGATCGATTTGCTCCTCGAACTCCGCCAGGCGGGCGGCAGCGACCGGTTGCTGGTGGCCGCCGCGTTTACGCTGGAAAAAATGGGCTCAGGCGGAGTGTACGACCAGGTCGGTGGCGGTTTTCATCGCTATTCAGTGGACGAACGCTGGTGCGTGCCGCATTTTGAGAAAATGTCGTACGACAATTCCGAGCTGCTGAAAAATTTTCTACACGGCCATCTGGTCGCGCGCGATGCCTTTATGCGGGAAGTGGCCGAAGGGATTATCGACTGGACCAACGCCGTGCTGTCGGATCAATCAC
This sequence comes from Terriglobia bacterium, assembly GCA_020073485.1. GTDB lineage: Bacteria > Acidobacteriota > Terriglobia > Acidiferrales > UBA7541 > Palsa-360. The sequence goes on from JAIQFB010000007.1 coordinate 38,011, forward strand.
TCGGCGGATTTTACGCCAGCCAGGACGCCGACCAGACGCTGGACGACGACGGCGATTATTTCACGTGGACGCAGGAGGAAGTGCGCGCGGTATTGACGCCGGAAGAGTCGCGTGTGGTCGAGCTGCGCTATGACGTGGAGCCTCGCGGCGAGATGCACCATAATCCGTCGAAAAATGTTCTGTGGATCGCGCGGTCCATCGCCGAAATCGCCCAGACCATTGGCGGCGTGGAAATGGCTTCGATTCGCAAGACGCTGGAGGGCGCGAAGGAAAAACTTCTGGCGGCGCGCGGGGCGCGGCCCGCGCCGTTTGTGGATACGACGCTGTACGTGGCCTGGAACGCGATGTTTGTTTCCGCATATCTCGAGGCGGCGGCCGTGCTGGGCGGGGAACGCGGCGCCGCCTGCCGCGCATTCGCGCTGAAGACGCTGGATCGCATGCTGGCCGAAGCCTGGAGCGACGAGCGCGGATTCGCGCACCGCATCGGTGGCGCGCGCCTCGATGGGTCGCTCGACGATCAGGTTTTTGCGGGGCTGGCGCTGCTGGACGCTTACGAGGCGACGCTCGATCAAAAATATTTCGATGCCGCGCGGCGCGCCGTGGATTTTGCCATCGCCGAATATTTTGACGCGGAGGGTGGCGGATTTTTCGATCGCGCCTCGGGCGCGGCGCCCATGGGAGGGCTCGAAGTGCGCCGCAAGCCGCTGCAGGATTCGCCCACGCCGGGCGCGAATTCCTCGGCGGCAATTCTGCTCGACCGGTTGTACGGGTACACGGGAGACGCGCGCCACCGCGACGCGGCGACGGCGACGCTCGAAGCCTTCGCCGGCATCGCTCCGCGGTTCGGAATTCACGCGTCGAGCTACGGCTTGGCCGCGCTGCTGCACGCGCGCCAGCCGTTTGAAGTAATCATCACCGGTAAGAGCGGCGATCCGCAAGCGGACGCGCTGGAGCGCGCCGCGCATTCCGTCTACCGCTTTGGCAAGGCCGTGCTGCGCGTCACGCCCGAGCGCATGACGGCGGCGGGGTCGCTGGCTCCGGCGCTGGCCGAGACGCTGCCGTATTTGCGCGCGGATGTGGCGCAGGCCCTGGTGTGCGTGGGCACCACGTGCCGCCCGCCGGTCAGCGATTCCGCCGCACTGGTGGCGCTGCTGACGCAGACTCCTCCCATGCTTCATGCGAAGGGTGACTGAATCGATGAATGAAAAAGACAAACGCGCCTCTCCCCGGTTTAAACCCAAGGCCGGAACGCACATCGTTTACATCGAAGGATCCGCGGCCATCCGGGACCTGAGCGAAAATGGCATGTTTGTTCAGGATCCTGAACCTCTTTCTGACGGAACGAAAATCAAATTTGCGCTTCGCCTGGGAACCTTTGATATCCCAATCGAAGGAATTGTCTCGCGCTCGGCGGCCGGGCAGGGGATGGTCATTCAATTCACGGACATGTCCCGCGAATCGAAAAGGCGACTGCGGATACATCTTTCCGAATTGGGCCCCTCGTCCCAGGAACCGAAAAAGAGTTAGCATCGAGAATTCCTCCAAGCGTGAAAATCCCGTCCGCCGCGGAGGACTACAGCAACCTTCCGCAGCAGATGTTGCAATTTCACTGATTCAATGCTGCCGCCCGCGCCTTCGGAGTCGAATCTTTTCCATCGCCCCGCCCGGATTCTGCTAACTCTTAAGATCCGTGGATCTGTGCAACCGCGCCGCCTGACGGTACTCTAATTACTGAGGACTCGTAGCCGATGTTTCACGACAGCCTGCTCGCGATCGGGACTCTTGTGGCGCTGGGAGTGCTGGCGCTGGCGTGCCTATCGCAGCGGTACTGGTTTGCGCGGGCGTGGAGATTTGCGGGGCTGATCCAGGGGGCGCCGGCGCGCAAAGCGATGCGCGGGGCGCTGTTATTGCTTGTGTTCGCCGTGCTGTACGCCGCGTTTGCGGGCGTTACGCGCAACGTGCGCGGGACGGTATCGCGCGGGTCCTGGTGGACGGCGTTTCTGGGGTTTTGGCTGTCGAGTTCTGTCGTTTCGTATCTGTTCATCAAAATTGTGGCCGGGGCGGATTGGGTCTGGCGGCGCTTACGGTCGGCAATTTTTTCTCGCGCGCCGGTTCCGGATGCCCCGCATGGTGTAGCCGGGACGGGGGACTCTTCGCGCGGCGAAGCCATCGATCATTCCCGGCGCCGTTTTTTTCATGCGGCGGGGTTCGTCGCCGGCGCGATCCCGTTTGTCAGCGCCGCGTACGGGTTTGCCGAGGAGCGTTTCCGGTACCAGATCCGCGAAATTGAAATTCCCCTGGCGAACTTTCCGCGAGCGCTCGACGGCCTGCGCATCACGCAGTTAAGCGATATCCACATTGGATCGTACATGCCCGTCTCGCAGGTGCGCCGCGCCGTGGGCATGGCCAACGAACTGGGCAGCGACTTGATCGTCGTCACCGGGGATTTTTTGACCACGCGGGGGGATCCTCTGGAAGATTGCATAGCGGAACTCTCGCGGCTGCGAGCTCCGCTGGGCGTGTGGGGATGCAACGGCAATCATGAGATCTATGCGAACGCCCAAGCAAAATCCGCGGAGTTATTCCAGCAGCATGGAATGAAGCTGCTACGCCAGGAAAATGCCGAAGTGCGCTGGCAGGGAACACCGTTCAACCTGATTGGCGTGGATTACCAGCGCCAGCGCGACGCCGATCAGAATCGCGCGCCCATGCTGGTGGGCGCTGAATCGCTGGTCCGCCACGGCATGCCGAATATCCTGCTTTCGCACAATCCCAATTCGTTTCCGCGCGCGGCCGAATTGGGCATTGAGCTGTCCCTGGCGGGACACACGCATGGCGGCCAGGTGCGCGTCGAAATCCTGGATCACCGCTGGAATCCCGCGATGTTTCTGACTCCGTACGTTGCCGGGGCATATCACCGTCCTCTGTATTCTTCCTCGCAACTCTCGGACGAGGAGGTTTTCTCTCCGCCGGGAATTCAGCAGGTAGCCACCAGCACTATCTACGTGAATCGCGGCCTCGGCACGATCGGCGCGCCGGTCCGGTTGGGCGTTCCTCCTGAAATAACGAAGATCACGTTGCGCTGCTCCTGACGAAAAGTAAGTCCTGCGAATCCACACGCCTCCGGGTTGCCGTAAGCGCGCTGCGGTGCGATAATTTGGCTGCGTAAGAGGGACATTCCGGAGGCGGAGTCTCTTCAGGGGGAATTATGGGAGTTCGAGATGGTTGGATTGAAAAGCGTTTGACCGAAGCAGCCGCGGCCAATGGCTCGCGCAACGTTTCGCAGATGCACTACGCGCGCAAGGGCCTGATTACCGAGGAAATGGCTTTCGTGGCCGGGCGCGAAAAAATCGATCCGGAACTGGTGCGCAGCGAAATCGCGCGCGGCCGGGCGATCATCCCCGCCAACATCAATCACAAATCCCTGGAGCCCATGGGCATCGGCATCGCCTTCAAGTGCAAGATCAACTCGAACATCGGGAATTCGGCGACCACGTCGGACATCGCCGAAGAGCTGAAGAAACTGCACCACTCCGTGCATTACGGCGCGGATACGGTGATGGACCTTTCGACCGGCGGCGACATCCCCGAGATCCGCAAGGCCATCATTCAGGCCTCGCCCGTACCCATCGGCACCGTGCCCATCTACGAGGCATTGTCGCGCGTGAAACGCAGCGAGGATTTGTCCATCGGCCTGATGCTCGAAGTGATCGAGGAACAAGCCGAGCAGGGCGTGGACTACATGACCATTCACGCCGGAGTGCTTCGCGAGTTCATTCCGCTGGTGCGCAACCGCATCACGGGAATCGTCAGCCGTGGCGGCGCGCTGCTGGCGCACTGGATGAATTCGCACAAACAGGAAAATTTCCTGTACGAAAATTTTGAGGCCATCTGCAAAATTTTCAAGAAGCACGACGTGAGTTTTTCACTGGGCGACGGTCTTCGTCCTGGCTGCCTAGCCGACGCGAGCGACGCCGCGCAGTTTGCCGAACTGAAAGTGCTGGGCGAATTGACGAAGAAAGCGTGGGAACATGACGTCCAGGTGATGATCGAAGGCCCCGGGCACGTGCCCATGGACCAGATCAAGCTGCAGGTGGAGAAGGAAATGGAGCTGTGCCACGAGGCGCCGTTCTACACGCTGGGGCCGCTGGTGATCGACATCGCTCCCGGCTACGACCACATCACCAGCGCGATCGGCGCGGCGATGATCGGCTGGCACGGCGCGTCAATGCTGTGCTACGTCACGCCGAAGGAACACCTGGGATTGCCGAACGCGGAAGACGTGAAGCAGGGCGTGATCGCCTACAAGATTGCGGCGCACGCAGCCGACGTGGCGCGGCACCGTCCCGGCGCGCGCGACCGCGACGACGCTCTTTCCTACGCGCGCTTCCTGTTCGATTGGAACAAGCAATTCGATCTTTCACTCGATCCCGCTACCGCGCGCGCCATGCACGACGAAACCCTGCCCGACGATTTCTACAAGGACGCGAAGTTCTGCTCCATGTGCGGGCCGAAGTTCTGCTCGATGAACATGACGCAGAACGCCGAGGCGCTCGACGGCAAAGACCAGTCCGAGCGGCAGCAGAAATTCGTCGAGTTGCTGGCGAAGATACAATAGGACAGGCTTTAGCCTGTCTGCTTTTCAATTGAAACAATCGACCGGGATCTCGCCGTAACCAAACCCGACAGGCTGAAGTCTGTCCTACTGGAACCCCTATTTTCATTTGTACAAAATTTTCACCAAAAACTCATGACTCCGGGAACTGAGCGGAACGAAGCGCTGCGCGAGGAATTCAACCGCTGGGCCGAGGCCGGGCGCGGCGAGGGCATGGAGGAATCGCATCTTCCGATCGTGCTCCCTGTGCTCGATGCGCTGGGACTGGCGCCGTACGACAACGTGCTGGACGTGGGCTGCGGCGCGGGGTGGATGGCGCGGCTGCTGGCCGAACGGCTGCCCGAAGGGCGCGTCATCGGGATGGATATTTCCGATGAAATGGTGCGGCGGGCGCGGCGCAACTACGTCTCTATCGAGAATGCAATGTTCGTGATCGGCGGCGTGGATGAAATTCCCTGGGACGCCAATTTTTTCTCGCACGCGATCTCGGTGGAATCGGGGTATTACTGGCCGGACCCGGCGAAAGGCATGCGCGAGATTTTTCGCGTATTGCGCGAGGGCGGATCGGCATGGATTCTGATCAACTACTATCGCGACAATCCGCACTGCCACCAGTGGGCGGAGCAGTTTGCCACGCCCGCGCATTTACTGGGCGCCGGGGAATGGGAGGCGCTGTTTCGCGATGCGGGGTTTTCCGATATCGCACACCGCCAGATTCCCGACCCCACGCCCGCGCCGGAAACCTATACAGGCCGGTGGTTTCGCGATGCGGCGCAGTTGCGCGCGTTTCGCGAGGCTGGTGCGCTGCTCGTCCACGGCGTGAAATAGCCTTTGCAGCCTTGAATCAGGAGAAGAGGCGCCTTTCCATGATTCGCACGCGACGGTTTTCAGAATCGCACTTTTTTTCATCGTTATAAATATTCAAGGGGTCCTAATGAGAAATTTTGCCCGGATGTTTGCACTCGCTTTGCTGATCGCCGCGCCGATGGCGGCTAAACCCCGGCCACAACAGGCCGGCCCCGACTTGCCGTGGGCGTATCCGGTACCTGATAAAACGCAGCCGGCCCGCGAAGAGGAAGGTCCCATGCACGTCCCGGGCAGCACCAAGGCGTACACCCGGGCGCAGATCAACGATGTGATGAATCCGCCCGACTGGTTTCCCGACGCGCACGGGCCGGCGCCGGCCGTGATCCTTCATGGAAGCGGGGCCGTGATTGCATGTGGCTCCTGCCATCTGATGTCGGGGCTTGGTCATCCCCAATCCGCGAATCTTACGGGGCTTACGGTTGCGTATTTCGTGGAGCAAATGGCCGATTTCAAGAGCGGCGCAAGGAAAACCGCTGCCATGCCGGGAATTGCGGCCGCCCTCAGCGATGAGGATACGAAAAAAGCCGCGGAGTGGTTTGCGTCGCTCAAACCAAAGACCTGGACCAGAGTGGTTGAAACCGATACCGTGCCGAAATCGTACGTCGATGCCGAATTCATGCGGGTTCCGCTGCCCGGAGGCGGTACGGAGCCGATCGGCAATCGCATCATCGTATTGCCGGAAGATACTGCGCGGGCGCTGAGCCGCGATCCGAACTCCGGCTTTGTCGCCTACGTTCCGAAGGGCAGTATCGCCCGGGGCAAGGAGTTGGCAGAGAATGGAATCGGAGGCATGGGGATAGGTTGTACGAGTTGCCATGGAGAGTCGCTGGAAGGCATGGGCCAGGCGCCGTCGCTCGCCGGAATGCCTCCCCTCTACATGGTCCGGCAGATCGTCGACATTCAATCCGGAGCGCGGGCCGGCAACATGATCAAGCCGATGATCGTGTTCGTTAAAAAGGCAACCCTTGACGAAATGATTGCGATCGCCGCGTATGCGGGGTCGCTCGCCCCTCGGTGAAACCGGGGGCGAAGGCCTTCCTTCGCCGGGACATTTCGCATTTTCCCCGTTTGACTCGCCCAACCGGGGATGGATATACTCCCCACACTTACGGGACTCAAGGAGACACATGGGCGTTCTCGACCAGCGGTTTGAAAAAAATTTCATGATTTCGTCTGTGGACTACGTGTTCAACTGGGCGCGCAAGTCGGCCATCTGGCCGCTGACGTTCGGCCTGGCGTGCTGCGCGATTGAGATGATTGCGTCGACCACGTCGCGCTTTGACCTGGCGCGGTTTGGCGCCGAAGTGTTTCGCCCCTCTCCCCGGCAATCCGACCTGATGATCGTGGCCGGCACGGTGACGTTGAAGATGGCGCCGGTGCTCAAGCGCGTGTGGGACCAGATGCCGGATCCCAAGTGGTGCATTTCAATGGGAGCCTGCTCAAGCGTGGGAGGGCCGTTTAACGCCTATTCCGTGCTCCAGGGCGTGGATCGCATCGTGCCCGTGGATGTTTACGTGGTGGGGTGCCCGCCGCGTCCTGAGGGTTTGATCTACGCGCTGTTGAAGCTGCAGGACAAAATCGACCAAATGTCCCTGGCCAAGAGGCCCACCGAGATCCGCCTGCACCCCGGGATGGCAGAAGACTTCAAGCGCAATGTGATGGTGGCGCAGACGCCGTCTCCGCGGTAAACGGAGATTTTGGACGGCGGGATCGAAAGCCCCGTCCGCCATGCCGGACGAGGCATGGCAGCAACTTCAAGTTGTGCTCGAGGTTCAGGAGGAGCACCCGAATGGCATTGATGCGAGTGGCGCGAAAAGACGAAATTCCGGCAGGGACCATCCGCGAATTTCAAGTCGAGGGCCTGACCATCGCGATCGCGAATGTGGGCGACAAGTTTTATGCGATTCATAATACCTGCCTGCACCGCGGCGGGCCCCTTGGCCAGGGGGTGCTTCAGGGGGTGGCGGTTACCTGCCCATGGCACGGATGGCAGTATGACGTCACGACGGGCAAGCTGGTGATGAACCCTGCCATCGGGGTCAAGACATTCACGATTGAGGCCCGGGGAGACGATCTCTGGGTCGAAGCGGCCTAGCAAAGCCCCGCGGAGTCCGTAACCCTCCATACTAATTCGTTTAAATACATAGACTTATACGGTTCCCCTGCCTTTCTCTGCAGAAATTTTTCGTGAAGCCGATAACCATTTCCCCGCATCTAAGTCTAAAGGGTTGAAAGACGGAGAGTTATCCGTAGCCTGGACGGCCCCGCCTTCCAGGCGAAGGAATTCCTACACTTCGGGCGAGGTCCCGTGTATTATGTCCGACCGACTGAGCGTAAGTAACGCACATTTTATTCGGAGGCTGCCCGGTTTGTCGACGATTCGCCCACCGGCCAAGCGGAATCACTGGATTTTTTCCGTGAATCCGCACCATTATCATTGGGATACGCTGTTCGTGAAGGGCAAGGAGATGTGGCGGGGGGCAGGGACGCGCCCGGACGCCATTCGCGGCCTGAAGCAGGTCCGGAAGGGTGACCGTGTGTTGTGTTACCACGCCGCGCCGGAACGCGCCCTTTACGCCATAGCCGAGGTCACGCGGGATCCCTACCCGGATCCGCACGACCGCGAATCGAAGATGATGGTGGCCGACCTGCGAGCCATGGAACGCCTGCCGCGGCAAGTGACCCTGGATGAACTCCGGGAAAACAACGCCGTGAAGAAATTGAAGTTCCTGAAGAACGTCCGGCTGATTATTTCCCAGGTGAGCGACGAGGAATACCAGGAGATCCTGCGCATGGCCGGGATTGTCGCCACGCCGGGGCTGCCGCTGCCGTGAAGTGGTGACTGGTGATTACTGACCGCTGACTGGTGAAGACCGGTTGCAGATTCCCATCTGTTTTTCCTTCTTCAGAGCCCGATCTGCTTCATCCTACGTTAAGAAATAATTCCGACAACCATCGTCAGGCCTTTGGACGTGGTATTTTGGTGGTCTCATTCCATGCCGGAACTTCCTGAAGTTGAAACCGTCGTGCGCGGGCTGCGCTTGTTGCTGCCTGGACGAACGATTTTGGACGTGCGATTGGGCAAGGTGGATTTCGTCGATGATCCGGCCTCGCTGGCGGAGTCCTTGCCGGGGAAGCGAATCGTGGACGTGGCGCGCCTTGGGAAATTCATTTGTGTCGCGCTGGAGCCCGGTAAGGATCTTTCCGGCGCCGCAGGCGTCTCCGAATCCCGGCTGAATTTCATTGTTCATCTTGGGATGACCGGGCAACTGACTGTAAAGAGCGCCGGCGACCCGGTCAAATCGCATACGCACTGCTTTTTTGGGCTGGACGATGGGCAGGAGATTCGTTACAGGGATATCCGGCGGTTTGGGCGCATGCTCGTGGTTCCGGAATCCGGGATGCGCGAGTTCCTGGGACATTTGGGGCGGGAACCGCTGGAGATCGGGGCGGAAGAATTCTGCAAGGAGTTTTCCTCGCGGCGGGCGCGGGTGAAGGCGCTGCTGCTCGATCAGCGCGTGCTTCGCGGCGTTGGAAACATCTACGCGGACGAAAGCTTGTTCCGCGCGCGGCTGCATCCGGCGCGAATCGCGGCGAGCCTTACGAAGAAACAAATGCTGGCGCTACACCGCGCCGTCCGCGAAATTTTGGAGGCCGCGATTCATTTTCGCGGCTCCTCGATTTCGGACTATGTGGACGCCAAGGGAATGCGCGGGAAATTTCAGCAGCAGCATCGCGTGTACCAACGCAAAGGGAAGGCGTGTTTTCGCTGCCGGGGGAAAATACGGCGCGTGATAGTGGCGGGGCGCAGCAGTTATTTTTGTCCGCGCTGCCAGCCGGCGCCGCGCGCGCGGAAAAAGTAATTTTGGGGCGCGGGATTGGCCAGATAAGGAGTTTCCTTTTGCGTGCGGTCGTACAGCGTGTGATTCGCGCCCGCGTCACGGTTGACGCTCGCATCCGCGGAGAAATCCGTTCGGGAGTGCTGATACTGCTAGGGGTCGCCAAGACCGACAATATGGAATCCGGCTCTTATCTGGCGGAAAAAATCGCGAACCTGCGCATTTTTCCGGACGCGGCGGGAAAGATGAACCTCTCGCTGCTGGAAGTGAAGGGCGCGGCGCTGGTGGTCTCGCAGTTCACGCTATATGGAGATACGCGCGGCGGGCGCAGGCCGTCGTATATTCAGGCGGCCGCGCCCGAACAGGCGAACGCGTTGTACGAGGAATTCGTCGGGTCGCTGCGCGCGCTGGGCGTGCCCGTCGAGACCGGGGTGTTTCAGGCGCATATGGAAGTTGAATTGACCAACGACGGGCCAGTCACGATTCTGCTGGATTCGGAAAAAATAATTTGAACGCGCGTGGCGGTCCTTCCACGTCAGCGCTGCGGCACGATCAGTCATGGGCTCATCCGGGCATGGAAACATTTCAGTTTCCCGTGAAAAGTATGTCGGGAAACGATATAATTTCCTGGTGTCAAAGCAAACGATGACTTCCGCGGAATTCCGCGCCCTCTCGGAATTCCGGTACCGGATCCGTATCTTCCTGAATGGCAGCGAGGAAGCCGCGCGCAAGGCGGGCCTTGAGCCGCAACAGTACCTATTTCTGCTGGCGCTGCGCGGATTGCCGCTGGGGCGCACGGGCAGCATACGGGACCTGGCCGAGCGCATGCAGCTTCGCCATCACAGCGTTGTGGAACTGGCCGACCGGCTGGAACGAAGGGGGCTGGTGCGCCGGGAGCGCTCCCGGGACGACCGCCGGCAAGTGATCCTGCACCTGACGCCGCGCGGCGAACGAATCCTCACGAGGCTTGCCAAGCAGCGCATCGCCGAGCTTCGCACGACAGCGCCCGCGCTGGTCCGATCGCTAACGGCCGTGATTCGGCCGATGCGTGAGACCAAGGCGCGGCGTGGACAGCCATCGTAACGCGTGCTGCCGGCGATCCACCCGCTTGCGGTTATGATTGCGCCGTTTCATCCGGGACAGCCGTGCAAATCAAGGAAACCACAAATTGAACGCTACTCTTGAATGGGGCAAGGAGGCGAGTCGCCACGAGGTTCCCGACGGGTTTCGCCTCGGAACTATTTCGCTGCTTGCCGTCCTGGTGGGCGTCATCGCCGGAGTGGTTGCATTTCTTCTGTATCACTTCATCGGATTTTTCACCAATCTTGCGTTCTACCACGTCGTGTCCTTCGCATTTCGCAGCCCGGTCGATAATCATCTGGGTCCGTGGGTCATCCTTGTGCCAGTCATCGGAGGCCTTCTTGTCGGCCTGATGGCGAAATACGGATCGCCGAAAATCAAAGGCCACGGTATTCCCGAAGCCATGGAAGCGGTGCTGACATCGAAGAGCCGCATCGAAGCCAAGGTGGCCTTACTGAAGCCGATTTCGGCGGCCATCGCCATCGGCACCGGCGGGCCGTTCGGCGCCGAAGGGCCGATCATCCAGACGGGAGGCGCATTCGGTTCCCTGGTCGGCCAGGTGGTTTCCACGACGGCGTCGGAGCGCAAAGTGCTGCTGGCTTGCGGCGCCGGCGCGGGGCTGGCGGCCATGTTCAACGCTCCTCTGACGGGCGCGCTGCTGGCCATCGAGCTCCTCTTATTCGAGTTTCAGGCGCGATCGTTTATTCCGCTGATGCTCGCCAGCACGGTGGCCGTGGCCGTGCGGCTGCAATTGTTCGGCGACGAGACCATGTTTCCCGTCGGCGCCTTTGAATACAACTTCATTCACGGCATTCCTTTCTATCTTCTGCTCGGCGTGGTCTGCGGGTTTGCGGCGGTGGGATTTGGCGCCACTCTGAAATGGCTTGAAGAATTCTTCGACCACATGCGCAAAGTGCCCGTTCTGTTGCACCCGGCCATCGGAGCGCTGGGCTTGGGGATTACCGGATATTTTCTTCCCCGTGTATTCGGGCCGGGGTACGGAACGATTGTGGACGTGCTGAACACGCGCTTTGCGCTGGCGGCGGTGGTGCTGCTGCTGGTGTGCAAGGCCGCCGTGGTGCTGATTTCCCTGGGGTCGGGGACGTCGGGAGGGACGCTCGCGCCCATGTTCATGATCAGCGCGGCGATCGGCAGCGCCTTTGCCATGGCCGTGAATTATTTCCTGCCCGGCGCGCATCTTTCCGTGGGCGCGTACGCGGTGGCGGCGATGGGAGCGTTGCTCTGCGCCAGCGCGCGTGCGACTTTCACATTCATGGTTTGCGCCATGGAAACCACTCATGATTTTCATGCCGTGGCTCCCATCATCCTGGTTTGCGTGGTGGCCGATGCGATCGCGGTGCGTTATATGCCGCACTCGATCATGACGGAGAAATTCGCGCGGATGGGGCGCGCCCCGCGCCAGGAATTCGAGTCTAACGCGCTGAAGCAGCTCAGGGTGGAGGATGTGATGGTTCGCGACGTCGCCACGGTGGACCCCCGGGAAACGATCCACGCGGCTGCGGAGCGATTCGCCAATGGGGATCTTAAATTCTCGCGGCACCACGCGTTGCCCATCGTGGATTCCGGCGGGCGCTTGCAGGGGATTGTGACGCAGGGCGATTTGCTGCGCGCGCTGCAGGCCGATCCCTCGGGCGAGATGACGGTTCTGGACGCCGGCACGAGTTCGCCTGTGGTTGCGTTCCCTGACGAGCGCGTGTTCGACGCCGTGACAAGAATGCTGGAGAATAATATCGGGCGCCTTCCCGTGGTCGATCGCGCCGATCCACAGAAGTTGGTGGGCTACATCAATCGGGCGAACGTAATGGGTTCCTGGCGCGGACATTTGCACGAGGAACTCGTGCGTGAAGACGGCTGGTTCAGAAACCTGGCAGCGTCCGGCAATTTTGGGGATGCAGGCGGCGTGGTGACCGGCAGGGTTTTGGCCATTTCGCAGGAGGAAATCAGGATCATTGCGGATTCGCAAAGCAAGACAGAACCGGGAACCGGCGGGAGCAGCGAATCATTCGTGCTGCTTGCTCCCGTGCGAGGCGTGACTCCAGGTGACGAAGTCCAAATCGAATACCGCTCCGAGCAGGGCCACAAAATTGCCCTGCGTGTCGCGGAGCTTTCCCACCGGCAGTAGGCGCCGTCGAGCCTACCTAAAACCCGCCGCCACCGCCTCCCCCGAATCCTCCGCCGGAGGAGCCTCCACCGCCGAACCCCGAGCCGCCGCTGCTGCGCGGAGCCGAGGACATCACCGAACCTGCGCGGGCGGTCATGTTGTCCAGGCTGTTGACGAACAGGATGGGATAAAACACTCCGCCGTGGTAGCCGCCCTGATACCAGGTCGGCGGCTGCGAGTAGATATTCTGGAACGCGCCGACCCATTTCTTTTCCACGCCCAGGGCCATGGCGAATGGTAGAAATTTCTCGAAGGTTTCGGGCGTCTTTTCCAGGCGGGTCATGCGATCGGATTCCACATGGGTCAGAAAATCCTCAAAGCCCAGGACTCCGGCCAGGGCTTTGGCGCCGGCCGCGGTGCGCGCCGGCATGAACCAGCCGAATCCGGCGATGATCAGGCCGGAAAGTATGCCTGCGACGAAAAAGGGCGCGGCCGCAATTCCCGTCCTCTGGGCGATCGAACCTCCCAACGCGATCAACACAATGGCCGCGGCGATTGCTCCGGTCACATATCCGCTGCGCACATAATCGGGGCGGTGCAGGAAATAGCCGCGCTGCATCAGGGCGTCGAAAATGCCGTTGGAGATGCCCGGAATTTTTGTGTAGAACTGATTCTGCATGCTGGAGAGTTCCACATCGGCCAGCACGCCGTTCGAGAAGATCCCCGCGAGCAGCATCAATTCGTGCGGTTTCAATCCGGCCCATTCCGCCGGACTTTTCTTCATGTGGAAGACGTAGTCCTTGCTCGAGATCAGCCCCATCATCTGGGATTTTTCCTTTTCCTCGATCACCAGGTAGCCGCGCACGGCCAGGTCCACGATAGTGGCGGTGATGTCGCGCATGGCCACGTTGTCATCCACCAGCGTTCCGGCCTCGCCCGGAGTCAATCCGTCGGGCGGGTCGTATTGCACGGCCACCGGGCCGGTTCGCGGATCGCGACCGCGCGTGTACCACAGCCAGAACATGAACAGGAAAACGGGGATGGGGATAAAGACGGGCCAGTTGCTGGCGAGGAACTGACCGATCAGTTCGCCCGTGCTCGGCTCGGTGACAAAGCCCTTGTCCCAGCCCACAACGATGGTGAGGCCCTCGTGAAAAGCGAGGGGCCGCAACACGGTGAATTCCACGTGGTTGCCGTCGGTAATGGCCTCGGCGTTTTGCGCGCGGGAGCCGTAGGAGCCGGTGAATTCATTCGTCCGTATCCCGGTCGCTCCGGTGGGCAGAAAAATCTCCGCGCTGACGTCTTCCAGGGGGACGTCCCACTCGTCCCCAGTAACGTTCCAGTACAATTCGTCGTGATCCTCGAAAAATTTCAGGCCGTTGCTGACGCGGTAATGAAGGGTGATGGTCCGCACGGCGTCGGTGGCGTCATCGATATAGATTTTCCATTTCAAGTAGTGCCGCTCGTGCGAGGATTCGACTTTCAGCTTCTGCCCGCCGGCCTCGGCGCTGATCAGTTTCACGAACAGCGTGTAATTGAATCCCTGGGGGGTCACGTATTCAATGGGGATCGAGCGGTACAGTCCGTGCCAGACGCCGATGAAGTTGGCTTCAATGGTTTCGGTGACGTCCAGCGAGGCATCGGGCTGTACGAAAACTTCCGAGGCGAATTTCTGGATCTTGAGTTCTCTGGCGGACGCGGAGGCGGTGAACGCGAACACGAGCGCGAACAGGAGGGCGAACCGCCCGAAATTTGGAACCAGCCTTGGAGGGCCGGGCTTCAGCCCGGCCGAAACGGTGCGCCCGAAGAGCGGCTTTAGCCGCTGAAGCTGCACCTGAATGCGCTTGCCTCCACCTGTCCGCGACATGGCGGCTAGGCGCCGGTGGTGCCGAAGCTGACTTTCGGCACTTCGCGCTCGGCCGGCGCGCTGATCTGGAAAAATTCGCGTTCCTTGAAGTTGCCCATGCCGGCGACGATGTTGGAAGGGAACTGCTCGATCATGGTATTGAAATCGCGGACCACGGCGTTGTAGTAGCGGCGCGCGTTTTGCAGGGTGTCTTCGATCTGGTTGAGCGTCTGCTGTAATTGCGTGAAGCTTTCGACGGCGCGCAGCTGGGGATAGGCTTCGGCGAGGGCAAACACCTGGCGCAGCGCGCCGGTGAGCATGCCTTCGGCTTCGCCTTTGGCCGCGGGGCCCTGCGCGGTCATGGCCGAATTGCGCGCGGCCACCACGGCTTCGAGCGTGTCTTTTTCGTGCGCCGCGTAACCTTTCACGGTCTCGACGATGTTGGGGATCAAGTCGTAGCGGCGCTTGAGTTGTACGTCGATGTCCGACCAGGCGTTGTCGCACTGCACCTTGAGTCTCACGAGGCCGTTGTAGGCGAACATGAGATACAGAACCACACCCACGACTATGGCCACTAAGGCTATCAGCATGGAGGACCCTTTCGTAATCCGAGGAAATGGCCCCACTGGGCGACTGCTTTGACTATAGGGCGGCTGTGGAGCGGTGTAAAGTGTTGCGCGTTTCCGGTGTGCCGAAATTGTTGACGCAAGATCGCCAGGCGGAGCGGGCTATTTCGCGCCTCAGGCGCCGGGGGGAGTTTGTCACGCGAGCTCCGCGGGCATGGCCCGCCGATGCGCAGGCCATCCACTGGCGATAAACTCTCCATTCTACTGGTATGCACATACCATTTGCGTTACTCTTGCGCGTGCCGGAAGGTGTCACTTCCGATGACACATGCACTACAAGAACTACAGCGCCGCGGTGTTTGGCATTGACGCCTACCTGATGGAGGTGGAGGTCGATGTGGGCTCGGGGAAGCCGGGCGATTTTAATATCGTCGGGCTGCCGGACGTGGCGGTGAAAGAGAGCCGCGAGCGCATCAAGGCGGCGCTGAAGAATTGCGGGCACGAATTTCCGTTTCAGAGCGTGACGGTGAATCTTGCGCCTGCGGATATCCGCAAGGAGGGTTCGGCGCTCGATCTGCCGATGGCGCTCTCGATTCTGGGCTGCGAGGGCGCGTTTTTCGGGAAGCGGCTCGACCAATTTATTTTTCTGGGCGAACTCGCGCTCGACG
This sequence comes from Terriglobia bacterium, assembly GCA_020073485.1. Classification (GTDB taxonomy): domain Bacteria; phylum Acidobacteriota; class Terriglobia; order Acidiferrales; family UBA7541; genus Palsa-360. The sequence goes on from JAIQFB010000007.1 coordinate 53,614, forward strand.
GGCAGGTTCGCTCGGTGCGCGGAGCGCTTTCGGCGGCGCTGGCCGCGCGCGAGCACAAGATCAGGGCAGTGGTGGTGCCGGAGGCCAACGCGCGCGAAGCGGCCGTGGTCGAAGGCATCGACGTCTTCGCGGTGCGCACGCTGCCGCAGGCCGTGGATCTGATCAATGCGCCGGAATCGTTCACTCCGGTGCGCGTGGATGCGGCCTCGATGCTGGCGGACGCGGCGCAATATGCCGTTGACATGCGCGACGTGCGCGGGCAGCAGGCGGCCAAGCGCGCGCTGGAAGTGGCCTGCGCCGGGGGGCACAATATTATCTTCATCGGGCCTCCGGGCGCGGGCAAGACCATGCTGGCCAAGCGTATCCCGACGATCCTGCCGCCGATGTCGCTCGAGGAAGCTATTGAAACCACGCGCATTCACAGCGTCGCTGGCCTGTTGGACGATGCGCGGGGCCTGGTGGGCACGCGACCGTTCCGCTCGCCGCATCACACCATCAGCGATGCAGGGCTGATCGGCGGCGGTGCGATACCGCGGCCGGGAGAAGTTTCGCTGGCGCATCACGGCGTGCTGTTTCTCGACGAACTTCCGGAATTCGAGCGCAACGTCCTGGAAGTGATGCGCCAGCCACTCGAGGACGGCTCGGTGACCATCTCACGCGCGGCAACGTCCATCACGTTTCCCGCGCGGTTCATGCTGGCCGCGGCGATGAATCCCTGCCCGTGCGGATTTTTCGGCGATTCCACGCGCCAGTGCCACTGCTCGCCGCCGCAAATCCAGCGGTACGTCTCGAAAATTTCCGGGCCCTTGATCGACCGCATCGACATTCATATCGAAGTGCCCGCCGTGAAATACAAGGAGCTGCGCGGCACGGGCGTGACCGAGGATTCGGCCGCGGTGCGCGAACGCGCGCTGCGGGCGCGCGCCATCCAGACCGAGCGCTTTGCCGGGGAAAAGAAAGTGTTCTCGAATTCGCAGATGCCGCCGAAGCTGATCCGGAAACACTGCGCCATCGGCGACGACGGCGAAAAAATGCTGGAGAACGCGATTTCCCGCATGGGCCTTTCCGCACGCGCGCACGACCGCATCCTGAAAGTGGCGCGCACAATCGCCGACCTGGACGCGTCGGAAAATCTGGAGACGCGGCATATCGGGGAGGCGATCCAGTACCGGACGCTGGATCGGACGTATTGGGCTTGAGGACCTATGTCACTAGAGATCGTTGTTCGTAATGGGGGCGGGCGCGGGCTACGGTTTCACCGCGCGTGTGACCTGCCGGAAATCGACTGCTGGAACGCGGCTATTCGCCGTTGTTTCCGTTGGGGCTGGCAGCCTGCTCCGCATTGAAGGGATCGATGGATCCTCCGCCCTTCAGGCACTCGCCGGGTGAGGGAATGCCGCCAGCGGTTTCGCACGCGCTGTCTTCTACGCCGTGGTGCATCCTTGCGGCCTGCGCATTTGCCTCTCCCTGCATGCGCATGCCCTTGGCTTCCATCTGGGCGTAGCGCTGGCCCTTCTCGGCGGCCCGGTCGAACAGATCCATCGCTTTTGGAATGTCCTGATTCACGCCGCGGACATGTTCATACATGAGGCCGAGGAAACCCATGCCTTTTGTGTTGTCCTGATTGGCGGACGCCAGGGGCCATTTTTCGCATTGCGCGTAGTAGCCGGTGCCGGGGGGATTGATATTATTGAACAGCATCGCTCCCATTCCGGCTTCGCCCTCGGAATCGCCCTTCTGCGCCGCTGCCATGAAATTGCGCCACGCGGTGTTGTAATCCTTCTGGTTGAACGCGGCGATCGCGGCGTTGACCTCCGGCGCAAGCGAAGGATCGGGCGCAGTCGCTGGCGCAGGCTGGATTGGATGGATTAGGATTGAAAAATACATAACACAGAGGACACAAAGGACGCAGAGGGCACAGGGAAGAGAATCGGGTTTCTATTCTCATAATTGGCCTGATGGAAAGCGTTTCCAGCAAGCGGTTCGGCATTGAGCTAGTTTCCGGTAAGGACCTTGCGGAACTTTGCCTGGAAAACGGGCGAGCGTCAAGCTGCAACAACAAGCGATCAACCCAATACGATCTTCCCGGGGGATACTCTGGCGACAAATTCGTTGTGTCGAGCGTGGAAGAAGCGTACGATCCGCGAAAAAGCGGCATAAATTGCAAATTCACGCTGAGCTGCTTCCGAACGTGCGCCGTTGATTCGCGCTACAACAGGGATGGAATCATGAGGAAAACGATCAAACTGCTGTGCGGTTGCGCGCTGATTGTAGCGATATTCCATACCAGCGGCAGGGCAGCCGATCAGAAATATCACATCACGGTGCTTTCCAGCCGGCCGGAGATGGTAAGCGGGGGCGATGCGCTGGTGCAGGTTATCGTGCCGCCGGACGCGGCCTTGGATCAAGCCATGATTCGGCTGAATGGCCAAGACGTGAGCGCGCTGTTTCATTCCGCCGCCGCTCATACATTGACGGGGTTGGTGACGGGGCTGAATGTGGGCGAGAACACCCTGGAAGTGTTTCCCGACAAGAAAGGGCGTGGGCACGCGGCGGAGCAGTTGCGGATGAAGAACTATTTCATTACCGGGCCGATCTTTTCGGGGCCGCAGGAGCAACCGTTTATTTGCGAGACGCAGGATTTCAAACTGCCGGATGGGAGTTCGCTGGGCCCGTCGCTGGCTGCGGACTGTTCGGTGAAGACGGTCGTCACTTACGTGTATAAGTCCACGGCTCCCGCGCCCTCAACTGGCCGAGGCGGGCGCGGTGGCGGAATTAACTTGAAGCCGCTGCCGAGTCTTACGGCGCTGCCGCCGGACGTGGCCTGGACGACCACGACGACGGGCGAGAAGGTCCCCTTTGTCGTAAGGGTTGAGACCGGCACGATCAATCGCGCGATCTATCAGTTTGCGGTGCTGCATGACCCGAGGACTGGAGAGACCGGCCCGATGGCGCCACCGAAGAGCTGGAACGGGCGCTTGCTGTATTCGTTCGGGGGCGGCTGCCTGGGCGGCTGGTTCAAGCAAGGGAAAACCCTCGGTTTGGGGGGCGGGTTGATCAGCGACGCGGCCGTGGGCAAGGGCTACGCCGAAGCGGGCTCGACGCTCAACGTCGCCGGCAACAGTTGCAACGACGTGATCGCGGCCGAGACCATGATGATGGTGAAGGAGCGATTCATCAAGGCTTACGGCAGACCGGCGTTTACGTTTGGACGGGGTCCCTCCGGCGGCTCTTACCAGCAGAACCAGATCACGGACAATTATCCGGGGCTACTGGACGGCATCATCCCCAGCATGACTTTTCCCGACGTGCAGGAATTGACGCAGATGATCACGGACGCGCGGCTGCTGGAACGCTACTACAAGCAGGTGGGAGAGGCGCTCACGCCGGAACAGGAGCGGGCCATCGCCGGCGTCGCCGAACTGCAGAACGTGACCGCATCGGCTCCCCTCGCCGGACGGATCAATCCCACGGAGTCTTGCCCGCCGGATCTGGCGAAATCACTTCGCTACGATGCAATGGCGAATCGGTCCGGGGCGCGCTGCGACATCTACGACCACAACATCAACATGTATGGCCGCGACCCGGAGACCGGCTTTGCGCGCCAGCCGATTGACAATACCGGGGTGCAGTACGGGCTGGCGGCGCTCAATGACGGCGCGATTACGGCAGCGCAATTTCTCGATTTGAATGAGGAGATCGGCGGATACGATCACGACGGAAATATGGTGAGCACGCGTTCCGTTGCCGATCCGCTGGCCCTGCGCGGGGCCTACCAGAACGGCCTGATTACCAATGCCGGCGGCGGTTTGGGGAAGTTGCCGATCATTGATGTCCGCCCCTATCGCGACAAACTGCCAAACGGCGACAACCATCTCAAGTATCATTCGTTTTCGCTGCGGGCACGCCTGCAAAAGGCGAATGGCACATTTGCCAACGATGTAATGCTGCTGCATGGCGGGACAGACATTAATACTCCGGTGGACGATTACGCCCTGGCGAAAATGGACGAGTGGCTGACGAATCTGCAAAAGGACTCGTCGAGCGATCCCGTTCTGACCAGGATTTTGCGCGCCAAGCCCGCGGATCTGGTGGACTCGTGCTGGACCCCAGACGGGGAACGGATCGTCGAAGCGCAAACCTTCAGTGGCGGAAGGTGCAACGAGATCTATCCGACCTTCGCGGGCCCACGGGCCGTGGCCGGCGGGCCGGCGAGCAACAACGTTCTCAAATGCCAGCTCAGGGCGATCGCGTTCAGCGATTACAAAGTGGCATTTTCCGACTCCGAAAAAGCGCGTCTGGCGGCCATCTTCCCAAACGGCGTCTGCGATTACAGCAAGCCCGGCGTCGAGCAACAGGCTCCCAGCGGGACCTGGCTTTCGCACTGAGGAGCGGTCGAGGCGTTTTCGTCGAGGGGGCGTGGGCTGGTGCAACCCGTGCAGCGCGCAAAGCAAGTTAGCGGATATCTTGCGAACCCCAGGATGGGGCCTGAGAAACAGGACTATCGGAATGCGGCCTAATCTACTTGAGGCCAAAAAGCCCGTTTCCCAGATGAGAACTTATCAGCATCTGTTCCGAAGCCTCGGTGCTGCAGGTGACCCTCTAGCGCTATAAGAGATTGCGAAAACTCCCGTCAAATCCGCATGTGATGGTTCGCACCCTTTTTTCAGGCGGCAGAAAGTCATTCAATGCCGCATAAAACCGGACGCCGGCCTGCTTCATGGATGCGATCCCCGCGTGAGGGTGGAAGGCTTGGCAAGTCCGTTGAACTTTTTCAACATTCTGCTACACATTGAGAATGCGTCCCGAATCGTCCACGTCAGTGGATGCGGCGCGAGATACCTTGGGAAGCCTGGGCATGAGCATCATGTTACCGGTGATAACTACCACAAAGCGAGGTTATGCACTTCTCAGATGGCCGCGCGCCAGTTCACTTTGGCAAGAATAGAGACAATATCTGGTTCATCGATATAGAGGGGACATTGCTATTCCCACTAACGGCGGAAAGCTCTGAGTTTCCGGAAGGACTTGTACCAATGGCAGAAAACAGAATATACGGATTTGCGGATATAGGTGGGCACACTGTGATTCCTGCTCAATGCTTTCTCATCCAATTAGCCCGCCGTCGTCACGCCGTTCTGCATTACCAAACGCCGCGGTGGTGCTCCGATACGTAGCGGTACATACCGAGGATATTCAAAATGTGGTTCGCGTCGTAGTTGGGGTATTTCTTTTGCTCGTCGGTGAATTTGACATCCCGATAGAGATGGTCCCACTCTTCACCTTTTCGAACGAGTGCGAGCACTTGGTCGTGCAGATTGATCATGTAGTCCCGCGCAACCTGCTGGTCCTCCTTCGTTCCCATTCCGTGTCCCGTATTGATGGTATCTACATCCTGTTTGATAACCCAGTCCAGGGTTGCGATGAAACCTTCATAGTAGAAATCAGGAAAGTCGTTGAACGGAAGCGCCCGTCCGGCTTCGCAGACGTCGACGCATTGGAGAGCCTTGTACGTGGGGAAATAAACGAGGGTCATGCTGTTGGAGTGACTGGGACCAACGTAATAGAGAATCGCGTTCTCCCCGCCGAATGTCAGTTTCATTTGATTTTCGAAGACCCGATCCGGAACGGCTGTGGGAAGTTTGTCTCCGATGATCGGCTCTAAGGCATTTTTCTGCGAAATCACTGTCGCACCGGCCTGTTGAAATACCTGGGCGCCACCGATGTGATCAAAATGAGCGTGGCTGAGGATGACGTATTTGACGGGCACTTTGAGCTGAGTCTTGATTTCATCGAGAAGCCAGCGGGCGTTGCAGGTCCCGCCTGCATCGACGACCAGAGCACCCTCGGGGCTGGTGAGGACGAAACCTGTATACCCTCCACCGGGGCCGCCAACCCAGCGGTAAAGATTGCCCTTCATCTGAGCCAGAGAGTGCGGCTGGTTCGTACAATTGTTGACGCTGGGGTCCGGAGCGATTTCTCGCGAGGCGTATTGGCTGCGGTTGACAGCTTGACTCTCGTCCTGCGCCCGAACGAGGGTGGAAACACAAAGTGCCGCTACGAATGCGAAGATTTGAATGATGCGCATTCTTCCCTCCCGGACCCTACGTTCTCTGAGCTCTTTTAAAAAAATCTTTTGTCCGGAATTTCCGATTTGGACCTCTGACTCGCGCATCGTACGCTACTCCTGCCATAGACACAACGAATATGCTACCAGAGCAGGCCCAAACGCAGAGGCTCTGGCGCCCAAGTCGTGATCAACGGGATTCTCGGCAACTGGCTTTTCCACCGGGCCACATTCTAATAAGCCAATTTCCCGGTGGCTGGCTCAAGGATTTAAGTAGCGGGTTAATTTACCAAGGCGAATATCTTGACAGAATCGCTTGGAACCTCACATAGTGCTATTTTCCGCTTAATGGCCTAGCTTTTTGCGACTTAGGGGAACCTCCAGTGAAAACGACGAAACCTATCTTGCTGGCACTTTTGTTTCTGTGTGTTGGAAATGCCTTCGCGCAGTCAGCCGAAAAGGAGCCTGTCGCAATCGTGGAGCTTGGGGGAGCTACTAATTGGAGTATTATAGATGGAAGATGGACTTTCGGCCCCACCGTCGCGGTCGAAATCACGCCGATAGAGAATTGGCTGGAACTTGAGGCGGGGGTTACACCGATTTTCACCCGTCACTCTACAGAATGGGACACCGACCTACTGTTCAAGAAACCTTGGACGCTCTCGAAGAAGGCGGAGTTCATGGTGGGCCTTGGTCCGCAGTGGGTTCATGCGACGAAATCCGGCATAACAACAAACTCCGTCAGTGGCGAAGCCGTGCTGGATTTCATGTTCTGGCCCTCCAAAAAGCACAGATTTGGTTGGTACCTCGAACCGGGCTACGAGTACAACTTTGGGCGGGGGCATGAACAATCGCTTGGAATAAGCGGCGGCCTATTGATAGCGATCCCATGAGGTGTTTGTATGGATTAGTCTTGATAAACGGGGTTCTGGGAAACTGGCCCGGAACCAATATGCCGCCTTTATATTCTATGTGCCCTCTGTGTTGAATTCTTCGCTCTTGAATTTACGGCTCTCTCGACGCCAGGTACGCCGCAATCGACACCAGATCGTCTTCGCTGAAGTGCGCGACGGGCGCCTTCATTAGATCGCTCCACGGGCCTTTGCGGGTGCCGTGCTGTAAGTCGTACAACTGGCGGAAAAGGTAGCTGGGAGAGCGGCCGGCGAGGCGGGGGACCGGGCCGAGGCCCCGCAACTCCGGGCCATGGCAAATGGCGCACTGGGTGGTTTTTCCACCGCCTGTGGTGACCAGGGCTTCGCCCTTTTTGATGCTGCCGGGCGGGACGTAGGCGATGAAACCGGAAGCGTCGTCGCGCAATTCGGTTTGCTCGCGATTCACTGGGGTCTCAATGATGCGGTTGCCGATGGGTTCGGTGCCTCCGCCATCGGCGAGGACCAGCATGCTGCCGCTCACTTTAGTTTTGGGCACGGTGTCGGTTTCGACGACCTTAATCCACGGCTTCAAATTCAGGGAGGAGAAATATGCCGCGGCGGATTTTACTTCGTCATCCGAAGCCTCTTCCGCCACCATGATCATATTATTCGGAGGGCCCATTTTCGGCTCCGAACTTCTCCGCGCCCCGCTTCTGATGTCGCGCACCTGCTGCTCGATGTAGAGCGCGGGGAGGCCGGCCAGGCTGGCGTTTTCCGGGCGGCCCTGTCCATTGGGCAAATGACAATATCCGCAGCCGCGGACTCCGGGCTTGCGTCCGTGTTCGACGACTTGCGGCAGCGCGGGATGGCCTTCGGGGTGCCAGTCCGGAATGTTGAACGAATCCAGGATCTGCGGAACGGTCAGCGATTTGGGGCTGCCGGGAACCTGGTGCGCCGCGCCGTCATTTTTCAGCGGGACGTCATTGGGAGGACTTACCGGATAGGCCCAGGACGGTGGTGCTGAGGCGGCTTTTTCGTTTTGCGGAGACGCTGCGCCGGCCGCGGGAACCATGAGGAAAAGCATTGCAAGAACCGAGATTAAATGTTTCATGACACCCCAATTGGAGCAGATCGTCTGTCAAAATTACGTGCACCAAGGGATACCACGCGCAAATTGCAAGTTCAACTGGGTTTTGGCGGTGATGCGATGATTCGGGAGTAATGGTCTGAAGGTCAATCGGTTTTCGCCGTCATTCCGAACGAAGTGAGAAGTCCCTCTGGCAGTGACAGGCCGAAAGAAAGAGGGATTCCTCACTTCGTTCGGAATGACGGCGCTTTTTTCTTAGCCTTTCCGCAGCGTCATGCGGCGCGCTTCGTTCTACTTACGGCTTTCATGCACGCATAGATTGACGAACGAGAACGCAAATGCCAGCTAATTGGCTGGGATCGTGGCGGTGACCGCAAGCGTTGGGAGGCTCTGCAGATTGGCGGAATCGAAAGACGTGACCGTGTAGTAGTAGGTCTGCCCAGCCACGACAGTCGTGTCGGCGTACTGGCTGACCCCGGGCAGCGTGATCGCCAAAGGGTAGAAGGGGCCTGCAGGATCTCCGGAGGAACGGTACACCGCGTACCCACTTACGTTTGACGCGCTGGCGGCCCAACTCAAGGTGACTGAATGACTGGTTACCTGCACGGTGGGACTCTGGCTGGGCACGCTCCCGCAGCCACTGAGCGCAAACGCGGCCAAAATAAGAAGAGCCGCACCGCGCAAGAGCACGGGCAGCTTCGGGTGCCGAAATGGGGAAATGGCGCTCATCACCAGGGATATTTCGAGAGAAGATTGTCCCCCACCATTCCAGCAGTAGGATGCGGAATGGCCAATGGTACGTTGGTCCGCTGCGATTGGTACTTATTGAATCGGGCCGAGCCGGATAATGTGCGTGGGAATCCCGGCTGCGCGGATGGAATTATTTGTGGCGAATATCGTCGGGCGCGCGCTGGCGGTCGAGCGGCACGATCTGCAGATTCCAGGTGACCGGAACCGATGCCGGCAGATAACAGATTTTGGAGTCGCAGGCCTGGTATTCGAGCGTTCCGTTGATCGTGACCGGCTTTCCATCGGTGGCAATCGCGCCGCTGAACGCCGTCATTGAATTCACTTTTAGCTCCTGGCGGATGCGGAACGTGCCCTCAAAGACGGGCACACGCTCCTTGATCGCGGGCAAGTAGAGAATTTTTGCGCGGGGGTAATCCGCTTGGCGGAGCTCGAAATCGGGGAGCGGGTCGATCACCAGGCGGATGGGCTTATAGCCTTTTGTTCCGGGCGCGTACACGTGCACGTCGGCGGGAAGTTTTATTTTGGCAGAGAGCGTGACGAGATTGCCGGGCACGCCGATGCGGTCGGATTGCCCGACGGCAAGCTGCAGGTGAGGAGCCTCGACCGTGTCGCTGACCTCTTCTCCCAGCTCAGGAAATAATTTGGCAAGGACGCCGTTGCCGGTCAGGCGCTCGCGGTATTTCGCTTCAAAAAACTTTTCCCGGATCACGCCTTCTGGGTCGATAAAAAAATATCCGGGGCGCGCCATGCCCTGATTGGGGCCGATCGCCTCGGAGTTCAACACCTGGTACATGCGGATGATTTTGGAATCGGGATCGGACAGGAGAGGGAATTCGATTTTGCGGCGGCCGGCGAAAAATTTCAGAATTTCCACGCTGTCGTAGCTGATTCCGGCCAGTTTGATTCCTTGCTTCTCAAATCGCGCCTTCGCCGCCTGCAACTGGATGAGCTGTCCCTTGCAGTAGGGGCACCAATCGGCGGAGCGGTAGAAGAGCAGGACCGTGCCCTTGGCGCCTTTCAAGGAATCGAGAGATTGTTCGGCGCCAAATTGATCGCGGGCGGAGAAGGCCGGGGCTTTCTGGCCGACATTTAATCCGACTTGTGCGAATGGCTGGATCGATGTGACGTGTATGGTGTTGTTATCGAGCGTTCCGCTGACCGTGACGCTGTCGCCCAGGCGTCCCTTGGCCTGGTCCTGCGGGTCGAGTGCATACACCTGGCGGATGGTGTCGTCGTAGAGCGCCAACAATTCGCCGGGCGCGGCCGCGGTGCATTTCGGCGCTTCGGCGAAGGCTTCATCGGCGGTGCAGGCGGCATTGACGATGACGCCGGACCAAGATTCTGCTTTCGCCGCGCTGCCTTGGCCGGCGTGGGCGAAGGTTGCGACAAGCGCCAAGGCAATGGCGCCAATCAGAGGGTACCTGCTCATCATCGAATCCTCTTTGCGATACACAGTGCGCGACGCATGGAGTCCATAGCGCGAATTTGTTCGTGGCACAAGCATACGCGCGGTTCGCGCGAGTGGGCAAGCAAGAGGATCAATTTCACGATATAATTAAGGGCTATGCTTTCGGTCAACGACATCACCATGCGTTTTGGCGGCAGGATCCTGTTCGAGGACGTCACCTGCTCGTTTATGGAAGGCCGCCGCTATGCCATCACCGGCCCGAACGGTGCCGGTAAAACCACGTTAATGAAGATCCTGGAAGGGGAGATCGAACCCACGAAGGGTTCGGTATCGCGCCCCAAGAAAATGGGCATCCTGCGCCAGGACCAGTTCGCTTTCGACCAATTCCGCGTGATCGATACGGTGATCATGGGCAACGGGCCGCTGTGGAAGGCCCTGCAGGAGCGCGACGCGCTGTACGAGAAGCCTCACGACCAACTGACAGATAAGGACGGCATGCGGCTGGGCGAGCTTGAGGGGACCGTAGGTGACGAAGGCGGCTATACAGCCGAAGCCGACGCGGCCATTCTGCTCGATGGTCTCGACATCGAGGCTTCGCTGCACGAGCGCAAGATGGGCGAGTTGCAAGGCGGCCAGAAGGTCCGCGTGCTGCTGGCGCAGGCGCTGTTCGGCAATCCCGCGGCGCTGCTGCTCGACGAGCCCACCAACCACCTGGACCTCGATTCCGTGCACTGGCTGCAGGCCTACCTGAACGAATACCAGGGCGTGCTGATCGTGATCTCGCACGACCGCCATTTCCTGAACAGCGTGTGCACGCACACCGCGGACATCGACTACCAGACCGTGATCATGTACAACGGCGGATACGACGACATGGTGCTTGCGAAGACGGCGATCCGGTCGCGCATCGAATCGGAAAACGCGGTGCGCGAAAAGAAAATCGCGCAACTGAACGAGTTCATCGCGCGCTTCTCGGCCGGAACGCGTTCCTCGCAGGTGATGTCGCGCAAGAAGGAAGTCGAACGCATCCAGACGTCCGAGCTGGCGCGGTCCAACATCGCCCGGCCGTACATCCGTTTTGACATGAAAACCCCGTCGGGCCGCCACCCGCTCGAGTTCCGGAGCGTGACGAAAGCCTACGACGGCCATAAAGTGATCGAGAAATTCTCCGCCGCCATCGAACGCGGCGAAAAGATCGCGCTGATCGGGCGCAACGGGGCGGGAAAGACCACTCTGCTGAAGTCGCTCGTTCGCAGCGCGCCCGGCTACATTGATGACGCCGACCGGGTTTTTCTCGCCGATGCCGGCAACGTCAAATGGGGCCACGAAGTAGCCGTCGGCTATTTTGCCCAGGATACAACCGACACGATCCGGAAGGGCACAACGCTCATCGAGTGGCTGCACGAGTTTGATCCGAAGGCGTCCCAGCAGGAGTTGCGCGCCGTGCTGGGGCAGATGCTGTTCAGCGGCGATGATGCCACCAAGAGGACGGACGCGCTATCGGGAGGCGAACGCGCGCGCCTGATCTTCTGCAAGCTGATGCTGCAGAAGCCGAACGTCTTGGTGTTCGACGAACCCACCAACCACCTGGACCTAGAGTCGATCAACGCGCTGAATATCGCGCTGCAGAAATATCCCGGCACGGTTCTCTTCGTGACGCACGACCACGATGTGATCGACGAAGTGGCGACGCGCATCTGGCACTGCAAGGGCGGGCACGTAGAGGATTTCAAGGGGCCGTACGAGGATTTTCTGGTTTACGCGAAAGAGAAAGCTTCGTAGTCCGCATTTCATCCCGCGACGATTCATAGTTGTGAATCAGGTGGCACAGGCTTCAGCCTGTGCGGTTTATGTTTTCTTGCCTCCAAAGAGCGCACAGGCTGAGGCCTGTGCCACCAACCGCTAATGCTTTCGCAGGAAAAACGCGATGGTGATTGCAGTGCTGACGACGGTCACTAGGGCGCGGACGTAAACCGGATTCACTTTTTTGACCATTCTTGCACCGTAGTAGCCGCCGATGCTGGTGCCCAGGAGCATCACGATGGTCTGCGGCCAATAGATTTTGTGCGCGAAGACGAACAGTGCGATGGCCAGGATGTTTGCCGCCGCGCCCATTACGGTACGGTTCGCATTCATCACGTGGATGTCGTTGAGGCCGTACATGGCCCATGTCGCGAGCATCAGAATGCCGATGGCGCCGCCGAAATAGCCGCCGTAGATGGCGATGGGAATTTGAATGACGACCACGGTGACCGGGCCGATGTGAAACCAGCGCTTCAGCATGGGGGCGAGGCGCGGACCGAAGGCGAACAAGAGCGTGGCGCCGAGCATCAGCCAGGGCATGACCGAGTCAAACGTGTGTTGCGGCGTGAACAGCAGGAGCAACGCACCAGCCATGCCGCCCAGCAGGCTGGTGATCAGCAACGCCAAAAAAGGAAAATCCTTCGATTTGCGGAAATCCTCGCGGTAGGCCCAGGCGCTGGTCAGGACTCCGGGGAAAACGGCCACCGTGCTCGAAGCGTTGGCGATGATCGAGGGGACTCCGGTGAAGACCAGGGCGGGGAAAGCGATGAACATGCCTCCGCCCGCGACCGAATTAATCAGTCCGGCAGCCAGAGCGGCGACGATGAGCAGTATGTAGGAAGCCATGTGCGAATCGAGTCTTTGAAATTAACATTCTTCGGACACGGAGTCCGCTAGAAAGTGAGGTGGTCGGTTTTAATTTTGAGGGACTGCTCGAAATCTCAGCTGGCCTTTTTGCCGACGTTGTCGCCGACCAATTCGCCGACGGAGATGGCGTGGGTGATCTGATCGCGCAGGTCCTGGATGGCGCCGGGGGCGTGGGAGAGCATTAAGGTGTTGGTGTTGGCCGACGCGCCGATTTCTTTCAGCGTGTCGAGATATTGCGTGAGCAGGACCAGGGTCATCACGTCTTTTGCGGTGGCGCCTTCGACGACCTTCTGAAAATCTTCGACCGATTCCTTCAGGCCGGCAATGATGGCTTTGCGCTGCGCGGCGATGCCTTCGCCCTGCAGGCGCTTGCTTTCGGCTTCGGCTTCGGCCTTTTTCACGGCGATGGTTTTGTCGGCCTCACCCTTGGCCAGGGCCGCTTCCTGCTCGCGCCGCGCTGCGTTGATCTCGTTCATGGCCGTCTTCACGCGGGCGTCGGGCACGATGTCGGTGACCAGGGCGCGCACAATGGCGAAACCGAAATTCTCCATGGTGGCGTCGAGCTCGTCCTTCACGGCTTTGGCGATCTGGTCTTTTTCGAGATACGCCTCGTCCAGGGCCAGCTTCGGGACGTGACCGAGGATCACGTTGTAGACGTAGGATTCAATCTGCTTCTGGGGATCGGTGAGCTTGTAATAGGCGTCGCTGACTTTGTCGGCGAGCACCTGATACTGGACCGAAACGGGGATCACCACAAAGACGTTGTCCTTGGTCTTGGTCTCGATCTTGAAGGGGAGTTCCTGCACGCGCATGTCGACTTTGTTGACGGTCTCGACGAACGGGATCTTGAGCGAAAGCCCGGGCCCGGCCACGCGGGAGAATTTATTGAAGCGCTCGACCACGCCGCGCTCGGCCGTATTGATGGTGAAGAATGAGCCCAGCAGCGCGCCCAGGCAAATGAACACGATAAAGAGAACCAATCCGAGGACGAGGAACGAAGTGGTGCTTTCCATGGTGCTTACTCCCTCCGCAGTTCGGTGCATGCGGTTGGGCATGCTCCGGGGCGGCATCGCCCCGGCAAAGCCGCTGCTTGTCCGCGGATTCTATCATCGACTCCGGTAACAGCTGGATGAATAAAATGTACCCCGTAGATATCAACCTTTATGGTCTTTGACCATGGCGAAAAACGGGAGGCTTGCAATATTCGGCGGCCATTTCGCCGGAAAAATTGCCCAGAAAGCCGTTCCCGGCACGCATCAGCATTGACTTATCCCGCGGCGCTGTGCTACCCATACAGGTCCCAAGACTAGGTTCCAACGGCGGAATGCCCTCAAAACCTCAGCGGATCGAAGTTGTCCTGGAAACGCTCATCGAGAGCATCACTCTCGCCGAAGAGATCGGTGTGCGCGTGGCCGTTGCGGCCGGCTTCGATGAGGACGGGCAGTACAAAATCGGCCTGGCCGTGCACGAGGCCGTGATGAACGCCTTCCAATACGGCAACGAACAGCAACGCGAGAAGAAGATTCACATCCTGTTTGAATTATTCCCCGAAAAATTGGTAATCCACGTGACCGACCAGGGCACGGGATTTCATCTCGCCGACGTTCCCGATCCCCGCCATGATGATAATGTGTTGGGCCATTCCGGCCGCGGAGTCCTGCTGATGAAGGCGTTCATGGACGAATTTGATGTGCAGGTGAGCGCCGCCGGGGGTGCCGAAGTTGTGATGGCCAAGCATTGCAGCAAGCAGATTTCACAGGCTAGCTAGGGAGCCCGGAGTAATTTCCGTCCGCCCAAATTCCCGACCATGAGCAGGAAAGGTTTGCCATGAGTTTCAAAGCGGTGAGCCGCGAGGTCGGCGGCGTGACGGTGATCGACATGGACGGGCGCATCACTCTGGGAGAGGGCAGCGACTTGCTGCGCGAACTGATTGAGGAGAAGCTTCGTTCCGGCCGGAAAAAAATAATCATGAATTTGGCCGGAATCAACTACATCGACAGCACGGGCCTGGGAGAACTAGTATCCGTTTACCGCCAAATGAAAAACCAGGGCGGGGAATTAAAGCTCCTGAACCTGAACAAGAAAGTCAGCGACCTTTTGCAAATCACAAAGCTGTACGCTGTCTTCGATATCCACAGTGATGAAGCGCAGGCCGTGGCCAGCTTCCGCTCTTAACCGGCCCCTGGCTTCCGGGACGGCCGTTATCCCCTACGGAGTCTCCCGCACGCCTTTTTTGGCCCCCTCCCAAATCGGGAAAATCTCTAGACACGCGTCCCATTTTGTTGTATTCATGGCCCGCTTTTGTTGGCCCAGTAATACCGTAGGGGTACGGCGGCCCGAAACGAACCACCCGAAATGGTGACCGCGAAGGGCAGGCATTTTTCTACCACCGACTGGCGTTACGCCCGGCAAATAGCGACCGCTCATGATAGAGGAGTCACGAAGTTGAGCAGAGAACAAGGAACAGTGAAGTGGTTTAATGCATCGAAAGGCTATGGGTTCATCCAGCGCCAGTCGGGCGAAGACGTGTTCGTTCACTTCTCCGCCATTCAGATGGACGGATACAAGACGTTGAACGAGGGCCAGACGGTCGAATTCGAGGTCAAACAAGGCCCGAAAGGCTATCAGGCTGAAAGCGTCACCGCCGCATAATCGGGGGTCCACATGTTCTGGGGGCCTTGTCCGCGCCAGCGGACAGGGCCCTTTCGCTTTTTGTGGGAATGGGTTTCTATCGCCTCGTCCACAAATGGATTTCGGGAGCGGCTTCCTGTACGGTGCGGGAAGATGTGGTAGGATTGGAAATTCAAGAACATTTGGAGGGATGACTCTGTGGCGCAGCATATCTTGCGCAAGGACCTGAAGAAGGACGAAATCCGTGAGTCGCTGGTTCACGGAGTCGAGTCGGTCGCTTCGCATCAACAGTTGTTGTATGTCGTGGTTACGGCGGCGCTGGTGGTGGCGCTGGGGGTATTCGGCTGGAGCAGTTACACCAAGCGGCAGACGGCGAAGGCCGCGGCGGCATTGGACGATGCCATGAAGGTCTTTCAGGCGCGCGTGCGCGCTCCCGGGGAATCGGCCGAGCCAGGCGAGATCACGTACGTCGACGAGAAGAATAAGTACAGCGATGCGGAAAAGAAATTTCTGGATGCCGCCGGTCAATATGGGCGGACCAAGCCGGGGCAGATCGCGCGTTATTATGCGGCGCTATCGGAGATCCAGTTGAAGCAGTACGCTTCGGCGGAAGGTAATCTCAATCAGCTTACCGGCGCCGATGAAAGCCTGGCGGGGCTGGCGCGTTTTCAACTCGCCGGCGTATACCTGCAGGAAAATAAAGCAGCGCAGGCGGTGGAGATCTACAAGCAACTGGCCGACAAGCCCACCGAGTTCGTGCCCAAGCCGATGGCGCTGCTGGCTCTCGCCGACCAGTACCGCAAGACTGATCCCGCGCAGGCCGCGAAACTTTACAATCAGGTCAAGATCGAATTTCCGGATGCCGCCGCAGAAGCCGACCAGGGGCTCGAACTGCTGAACGCGAAGAGCTGAATTGCGGGCCGGCTAGGCAATCACCGCATATTCTGTATGTAGAATTTCTCTGTGTCCTCTGCGCCCTCTGTGTTGAAGGGTTTTCCTTGGTTAATTCAAAGCTTTAACACGGAGAACACAGAGGGCACAGAGAAGATCGCTACTCAACGAGAGTAGTTCAGGTTTTTGATCCCTCATTGGTTGTTCTTCGATCGATGTCCTATCTTTCACTCCCTGAAAATGGCCGGAAACGCAGGAATATAGCCACGCCTGCCGGGTGCGAGCTGTAGATGGGCTTCAGGTTATCTCCCACGCCATAGACTGTGACTTGCGCGCCCAGGGCGGTGGCCACATGCGGGACCAGGTCGAAATAGTGGTCGTAGCCGAACGTGTAGGCCTGGACGCGTCCGATGGGCTGTTCCTGGAAAATGGGAGGGAGAGGAGTTTCGCCCAGTAGTAGCTCGTTGGAACGGTCCACGTTTTCGATCCGCGTCCAGGCATCGTTTCGCGCCCGAAAGCGCACCGTCGATTCCAGCGTGTAGCTGTTGAAAATGGAATGGTCCTGGACCGAGCGCGTGCGTCCCCAAATCGCTGTGCTGGCCCAATTCCCGTTGCGGAGGGGCCGGTTGTACATGATGGATGCGGTCATGCGATCCTGATCTTCCGCCGGAAACAGCGCTTCGGGACTGGTGATGCGCGCGTAAGAGAACTGGCCGCTCCAATTCTTTCCGGGTTGCAGAGTGAGGCGAGCCGACCACGAATCGATTTTCCCCTGGCTGATGTTCCAGCGGTTTTCGCCGGGTTCGCGGCCGTGAAAACCGGAGGCTTCGATCCGCGCGATGCGATAGGTCAGGCCGGCCGTGACCACGTCTTCCGCGATGTGCGTCGAGTCTTGCTGGTGATGGCCCAGCGTGGCCAGAGGATCTTCCGCGGCCGACGCGCGGTGCGGGAATGCCACTGGCCCGAGCGACGGGTCGCCGATGGGCGCGGCGTAGAACGAGAGCAGGCCGTTCTTTCCCAGCTTCAGATCGTAGAGCGCGGCAACCTCCATGAAAGAATTGTGCGGATGCTGTCCGTCGGCAATCGCATTTCCGAACGCGGTCTCGCCTTGCTGAAACAATAACGGGTATTGGCGGCCGGTTATGGTTGCAGGCTCGAGACTGAACATGGCGCGGGCCGTGAACACCCCCAAGCCCAGAGGCCGCTGCGCCATGCCCATGAACCAGTTGGGCGAAAATAATTTGTCTCCGCCGCGCGGGGTCGACTGCTGCTGGGCGACCAGGAACGCATTGGCGTGAAACATCAATGCCCACCCGCCTTTCTGCACCATGAGCATGGGAGCGGGAGTCGAGTCCGGCTCGGCCCCGGTGCCCGAGGTATCGTGGCGGACGATTTCCTGCAAGAAATTTTCCGGATGCATGGTGATCAGCGGATTTCCGCTCATTTCCATCCCCGGCATCTGCATGTCCTGCATGCCGGGCATTCCTTGCATGTCGTCCGTCTTTTTGTCTTGTTGCGCTTCGGCCCACGACGGAAGAACCAGAATCGCCGCAAACAGCATGATCCAGTGCCGCATAGCAATTTCTCCTGAGGATATATGCCCCTGTGGGAATGCGATTGGTTTCCGAACTCTTTTGGTGACCTCGGTGTTCGCAGTGTTCAATTTTTCCCTTGGTTACGCCAAGGCTTTCAACACAGAGGACACGGAGGACACAGAGAGCTCAGAGAAATGCTCGGGAAAGAAAATCGGAGGGGTTCTAAATGCGCAGACTTTGATTGAGAGGGCTCGCGTCAATGAGAGGAAAGGAAGCAACATCGTCGCGCGCATCGTGAAAATGCGGGGGAGCGGCCGTGGCGCGGAGATTCCCCAGGAATGCCGGAGCGCAATGAGAATAGGTGGCCAAGGAGCGGTAGGTCCTGGTCGAAACGGCAGAACTGTTATCGCATGCCTGCCGCTCGCACGGGCCCATTTCGCCAATCGACGGGTGACCGCTTGTTTTTTCCGTTCTCGCCGAAACCGATTGCGTGTCTTCGCCATCGGCCGATTCCGGCATGGCCATCCCGGCCATATTCATTCCGGCCATGTCCATGCCATTCATATTCATTGCGCTGGAAGAAGGATCCTGGAGGGGAGTTTGCCGCGAATGGCAGTCCGAATTCATCCAGGCAAAAGTGCATGAGATATCGCATGCCGCGGCCAACGAGGAGACGGAAAGCAGCAGAAGCACGACCGAGCCCGCGAACATGCGCTTTGGCATCATGCCGCTTCCAATCCTATGCCAAACGATTATCAGGCTGCAATCTCATGTGTCTGGAAATAGAACGATGCAGAAGGGGGTCAGAGCACCCGCCGCGGAATGTTACTTGCTCCGGTTGTTTTCCGCGCAGACGTATTCCTGAATTTGCCAGTCCGGGTGGAGCTTGAAGGTCACCTGCGCGGTCCACGGCTTCGTGTACGTTTTTGGGTCGTCGATGGTGACTTCGTCCACCAGCGTGTCGTGGTCCGTGCGACGCAGGCGCTCGATGACGTGCATCGCGTCGGAATGCGGAAGTCCCATCGGGTCGAGCCAGGTTTTATCGTTGAAGCCGACCGTGTCAATGACCAGCGTGTCGCCCTCGTACTTGCCGATGGAATGGCCCATGTAGGTTGGATCGAGATCGCTCGGGTGTCCGCGGCCATCCATGAAAATCTGGCGGGGGATGGCCTGATATTCATAAATGATAACGACGCGGCCGGGCGCCTGCACGATCTCCCAGGGAAATGGCTGCAGCATGGTCCGCGGGACGCCGGGGGGAATACATTTCTCGGTGGGGTCCACGCTCTGGTCCGGATCGTGGTGCGAATTGTCATAAACCCGCTGCTGGAAAAATTTTTCGGCCGCGGGTTGCAACGGGGGATCTTCCTTCGGAAGGATGGTTCTGGAATATTCGCGGATGAACCAGACGCCGGAGAAATCGGGAACGGCGGGGGCAGCTTTGGATTTGGTGTCTACCGGGTGCGTCGCTGTCCGGGCGAAAATATCGACGGGCAAAGCAAGCGCCGCCAAAGCAAGAACCAAACCGATGGAAAGATTTCGCACCGTGGACCTCTCCCGTCCCGCTTCCCATTCAGATTTTGATTATTTAAATCCCTGGCCGTCGAACTTTTGGCCGTTGGCCATGGTGATACTCACCAGGCGCATGACCTTCGTTTTGTTTTTGGCAGGGGAGCCGCTCACCGTGACCTGGTCGCCGGCGTTGAGCATTTCTTTCTTCCAGCCCGACCGGGAAAGCATGTTAGGACTATTGCCCTCGATGCGCCAGGGCTCGACGCTGCCGTCGTCGTTCTTCACGTCGAGATAAATGAAGACGTGGGGATTGGTCCATTCAAAGCTTGTGACGGTGCCCTTTAGCGTGATCTGGTGTTCGAGATCGTACGATGCGCTGGAATGGTGGGCGAGGATCGGGCGTGAAAGCCAGAACCCGCATAGCAAAAATGTGAACACCACAACGAGTCCGCGTTTCATGTCGACACCCCGTAAATCAGCGACCGGAGTTCCTCCGCCAAAATCTTCCGCTTGCCCGATAATATACACCACCGGGAGATCAAAATTCGCGGCTCACGGCGGCAATTTCGTTGTGCGCCAGCCTGGACCGTCGTACGATGCCGAGCCGTGCGGCGCAATCGAAAATGCCAGTAAAGGGTGAGGTCACGCTCGGATTAGTGAGGTTCCGGGAAGAGCCGGGGAGGAGGATCGTGATGGACATGGAGCGGAATCGTGCGGGGGCACGTCTTGCCGGTTCTGACGACGGAAGGAGAACCCGCCATTACTGGATCCCTCTTGGTGCGGCGCTAGCGCTGGCCGGGGTCATGTCGTTCGTGCCGGCCGGGTCGCGTGGCGCCTCGGCGGCTCAGCCGCTTCCGCCCGCCAAAATGGAAGCGCCGAAGTTCGTTGTGGACCCATCCTGGCCGCACATTCCGAACGGTTGGACGCTGGGGCAGGTCTCCAGCGCGGCGAGCGACGCTGACGGCAACATCTGGATCATTCATCGCTATCGCACCGTGAAGCACGGCGTGAAAACGGGGCCACCGGTAATGGAATTTGATCCGGCGGGCAACTACATTCAAGGCTGGGGCGGGCAACAGGGGGACGGCTACACCTGGCCCACGAGCGAGCACGGAATTACCGTGGATTACAAAGGGTACGTGTGGATCAGCGGCAACGGGAACGACGACCAGACCCTGAAGTTCACAAAAGACGGAAAATTTTTGATGCAGATCGGCCATGCCGCTAAAAATAAAACCAACGCGGATACGACCAGTCTTTGGAAGCCCGCGGACGTGTACGTGTATCCCAAGACCAACGAACTTTTTGTTGCCGACGGGTACGGAAACAAGCGCGTCATCGTGTTTGATGCGGATACGGGCGCGTACAAGCGCATGTGGGGCGCGTTCGGAAACGTTCCGATGGACGATCCGCCGCGACCTCCGGCTCTAACGGGGGAAGCTGCCAAGGCTGCCGCGGCCGAGGAAGAGGCGAACCGGACGCTGTCCACCGGGTTTGATCCGAAAGATCCGGGCCCTTCGCAATTTGTGCCGCCCGTGCACGGCGTCAAGGTCTCGAATGACGGGCTCGTGTATGTCGCCGATCGCGGCGGCAAGCGCGTGCAAGTGTTCACCACCGAGGGCAAATATATTACTCAGGTATGGATCGATCGCTGGTGCCTGGTGGAGGGCGGAGGGTGCAACAACGGCAACACGGCCGCGAGCGTCGCCTTTTCGGCCGACCTGGCGCAGCGATTTTTGTACGTCGCCAGCCGCAGCCCCGCCCGCATCTGGGTGCTGGACCGCAAGACGCTGCGGGCTCTGGATTCGTTCGGCCGGCCGGGCATCGCCCCCGGCGAATTTGACGTGCTCCATCACATGACGACCGATGGCAAGGGCAATCTCTATACCTCGGAAGTCGAGGATGGCCGGCGCGTGCAAAAATTTGTGTTTAAGGGACTTTTTCCGGTGACCGTGCCGGCGAACGGAGCCAACTGATTTCAAGGTTGTTCGGATGATTGTGGGCTCGCTTCCTGCCCCTGCGATTATTTGGCATCGTCGCTGCCATAGCATAGAATCGCACCATGGCCCCCGCTACCTATGCGATGGATGTGGCCAATTCGCGCGGCCGGCGTTTCCCTGAGCCGTCGCATCCGTACCGCAACGCGTATGCGCGCGACCGCGACCGCGTGATTCATTCGCGGGCGTTCCGGCGTCTGGAAGCGAAGACGCAAGTTTTCACCACGCGGTACTCGGATCATTTCCGCAACCGGCTCACACATACTTTGGAAGTCGCGCAGATCGCGCGGACGGCGGCCGGAGCGCTGGAGCTCAACACCGACCTGGCCGAAGCGCTTTCTCTGGCGCATGACATCGGGCATCCTCCGTTTGGACACGCGGGCGAGCGGAAACTGGACGAGTTGCTGCGGCCGTATGGCGAACGGTTCAATCACAATCTGCAGGCGCTGCGCATTGTCGAGGAGTTCGAGCAGCGCTATCTGGATTTCCCGGGACTCAATCTGACTTTTGAAGTGCGCGAAGGAATCGTCAAGCATTCGCGCGACTATGACACGGCGCAATTTCCAGAGCTGGCCGAGTATCTGCTCGACGAGCGCCCGCCGCTGGAGTCGCAGCTGATCGATTTCGTGGATGAAATTGCCTATAACAGCGCCGATCTGGACGACGGCTTTGAGTCGAAGCTCCTCGATATTGAAATGATTTGCGCGAGCGTGCCGCTGTTCGCCGAATTCTACGAGGACGTGGAGCGGACGCACCTTGGGGCGCGCGACAAATTGAAATTCAACGAGACCGTCAAGCGCATGCTGGACCGCGTGGCGACCGACCTGATCGAGAACACGCGGGCGCAGGTTGCCGCTGCAGGCGCGCACACGTTGGAGGATATCCGGCGCGCGCCCAGGCGTCTTGCGGGATTCAGCCCGAAGGTCGCGGCGGAAAATGCGGCGCTGAAAAGATTCCTTCACACGCGCCTCTACAATCATCCCTCCATTGTGATCGACCGCGAGCGGTCGGTGGACGCTCTGACGCAGTTATTCGCTTACTACCTCGACCACCCCGAAGCGATGCCGAAGTCCTACACCGAGTTCGCGCAACGCAATCCCCCCTACCGCATCGTCTGCGACTACATCGCGGGGATGACCGATCACTTCCTGCTCCGGCAACATGCGGAGTTATTGGGGGCAGGTTCGGCGCGATCGGCGGATTGAGTAGCATTTCTTGCCACATAATGAATATCAGGGCGGCGGGGGTTGCACCAGTTAGGACAGGCTTCACCCTGTCCTACCATGACCAGGACCAGGATTCCGGACGTGCCTGATTCGCTGCAGCCCCAAAGGAACCCGTCCGTAGCTTCCTTGACAACCCTAATACAACCCCTAATAATGGAAGCCAGCGAAAGGTTCAGGGTCTTTCGCGTGAACGGCCTAAACCGATGTTTCTAGACGTCAAAGAGCTGGCAGTCCGCAAGATCCGTATCCGGAAGAGCTATGCCCCGGGGACGGTCGACTACCATACCGGCGATTTCCGGCAGGTGGAGCCTCTCGAGGTGCGGGCGACCTCCGAGCTGATCGAAGGGCAGATCCGCGTCACTGGGGAGCTGCATACGCGCCTGGAGATGGTGTGCGCCCGGTGCCTGGAGCCTGTGCACGAAGACGTATCCCGCGAATTCGACCTGTTTTACCGGCCTCTGGCTTCCATGACCAAGGAAGAAGAGGAACGCCTGAAGCTCGACGACACGGAAATCGCGTTTTTCGAAGGCGAAGGCATGTTTCTGGCCGACATCCTGGCCGAGCAGGTCCTGCTGGCGCTGCCGATGAAGGCGATCTGCCGGAGCGATTGCCGGGGACTTTGCCCGCAATGTGGAGTGAATTTGAACAACGAGGAATGCCGCTGCGAAAGCCATATCGGTGATTCACGAATGGCACCCCTGGCTCGCCTGAAGCAGGACTGGTTCAAAAAGCAATAGAATTCACAGCGGAAACGCCATAGAATGCCCTTTCCCTACGGGGCAGATAGAAGGAGTTTGTATGCCTAATCCGAAACGACGACATTCACATGCCCGGAAGAATAAGCGGCGGGCGCACGACTTTTTGGTTCCGCCGGCGCTTGCCAAGTGCCCCAACTGCCACGAAATGAAACAGCCGCACCAGGCTTGCCCGCAATGTGGTTACTATAAGGGCCGGGAAGTAGTGGACACAGGGGCTTAGAGCCCGGGTAGCCGCGAAATTCCGCTGGGATTTTCGGGTGCGGGTCCGCCTCGGCGGACAGCCCGCTGGAATCTAAATGATCACCATAGCAGTGGATGCAATGGGGGGAGACAACGCGCCGCGTCCTGAGGTCGAGGGCGCAATCGCGGCTGCACGCGAACTGGGCGTGCGCATCCTGCTGGTTGGACTTGCGCCGGAATTGAAAAAAGAGCTGGCCAAGCATACCCACCGCGGATTGCCCATCGAGATCGTGCCGGCGAGCGAAGTCATCACCATGGACGATTCGCCGTCGCAGGCCTTCCGTAAGAAGAAGGACAGCTCGGCGCATGTGGCCGCGAAACTGGTGCGCATCGGACAGGCCGACGCTTTCATCAGCGCGGGCAATACGGGCGCGGTGATGGCCGTGGCGCGATTTGGGCTGGGCCTGCTGCCTTCGGTGGAGCGTCCGGCGCTGGCGGCGCCTTTTCCGACTTCGACTGGCGGGACGGCGGTCCTGCTGGATGTCGGCGCAAACGTGGATTCCAAGCCCGCGCATCTGGTGCAGTTTGCGGTGATGGGGGAAATTTATTACCGCGCGATCTTCGGCACGCGGCGCCCGAAAGTGGCGCTGCTGTCGATCGGGGAAGAAGAATCCAAGGGCAATGAATTGACGCGCGAGGCGTTTGCCCGGCTGAAATTATCTCCGCTCAATTTCACCGGCAACGTCGAAGGGCGCGACATTTTCAATGGATCGGTGGACGTCATCGTTTGCGACGGCTTCATCGGTAATATCGCCCTGAAGATCAGCGAGGGCGTCGCGGCGCATATCGCAGGAATGTTGAAGGAAGCCTTGCAGAGCACGCTGAGCTCCCAGGTTGGATACGTGCTTTCGCGCAAGGCCTTTAAGAGTTTTCGCAAGAAGATCGACTACTCGGAATATGGCGGCGCGCCGCTGCTGGGCGTAAAAGGCGTGGCCATCATCGGGCATGGAAGTTCCAACGCTCTTGCGATCCGGAACGCGGTGCGCGTGGCCACCGAACTGGTCCGGGGCGGGGTCAACGAAAAGATCGAGCAAGAGATTTCCGCGCTTCCAGTCCCAGTGGAAGCCTGAACGGCGAAACGGCGGCACATTCAATGGGAAAATTAGCGTTTTTGTTTCCGGGACAGGCTTCCCAGTACCCGGGCATGGGCAAGGAACTGGCCGAAACGTATCCGGCAGCGAGAAGTGTATTTAACGAGGCCGATAAGGTCCTTGGTTTTTCGCTCTCCGAGTTGTGCTTCACCGGCAGTGAAGAAGCGCTGAAGCTGACGGCGAACACGCAGCCGGCGATTTTGACGGTGTCTGTTGCCGCCTACCGCGTGCTTGCGGAAAAGGGCGTAAAGCCGGATTTTGTCGCCGGGCACAGCCTGGGCGAATATTCCGCACTGGTGGCGGCGGGTGCGCTGGAATTCGCGGACGCGGTGCGCCTGGTGCGCCGCCGCGGCGAATACATGCAGACGGCGGTCCCCGAAGGCGTGGGTGCGATGGCGGCCATCCTGGGATTGGCCCCCGCGCAGGTCACCGAAATCTGCCGCAAAGCGGCGAACGGGCAAGTGGTGTCGCCCGCGAATCTGAATTCTCCCGAGCAGACCGTGATTTCCGGAAACGCCGAGGCCGTGAAGCGAGCCGTGGAAATGGCTTCGGCCGGAGGCGCCAAGCGCGCCGTGATGCTGGCGGTTTCCGCTCCGTTTCATAGCGCGCTGATGGCTCCGGCGGCCGAGCGGCTGCAGGGAGATTTGCGAGCCGTGGCATTTCATGCGCTGCGCGTGCCACTGGTGACCAATGCGGACGCCGAGATCATTTCCAACGGCGACGAGGCGCGGGAATCTCTGATTCGCCAGGTGACTTTGCCGGTGCGCTGGGAAGAGTCTGTGCGCGTGCTCGTCGATGAAGGGGTCAATACGTTTGTGGAAGTCGGGCCCGGCCGCGTGCTCACCGGACTACTGCGGCAGATTGACCGGTCCGTGCACGTGTTCAACGTCGAGGATGAGAAATCGCTGCATTCGACGCTGGAAAAGCTGGCTCAGGCGCAGTCGGAGTCCGCGGAAGCGTAGCGGTAGGACAGGTCCCGACAGGGCCGGGATCTTCGACTTCAGCCTGTCTGGGGTTGAACTTTTCTAAGGTCACATCGAATTCAAAAGCGACAGGCTGAAGCCTGTCCTACACAAATCCATGTTCAGCTTGAAAGACAAAGTAGCGCTGGTTACCGGCGCATCGCAGGGAATCGGGCGCGCCACGGCGCTGGCCCTAGCGCAGGCCGGAGCGCGCGTAACGATTGCCGCGCGAAATACGGACAAGTTGGCGGGCGTTGTGGCGGAAATTGCCGCCGCCGGAGGCGAAGCGCTGGCGGTGCCGATGGATGTGGCCGACGGCGAGCAGGTCAAGTCCGGGTTCCGGCAGAGCATCGACAAATTCGGGAAGCTCGACATTCTGGTGAACAACGCGGCGATCGCGCGCGACGGCCTGGCCGTACGCATGAAACCGGAAGATTGGGAAAGCGTGCTGCGCACGAATTTGACGGGCGCGCATTTGTGCGCGCAGCAGGCGCTTTCGGTGATGATGCGCGCGCGGTACGGCCGGATCATCAACGTGACATCGGTGGTCGCGGAGACGGGAAACGCGGGGCAGGCGAATTATGTGGCAGCGAAGGCGGGGTTGATCGGACTGACGCGCGCGCTGGCCGTGGAAGTGGCGTCGCGCAACATTACGGTGAATGCGGTGGCGCCGGGTTTCGTCGTTTCGCCGATGACGGATCCGTTGCCGCAGAGCGTGAAGGATGCACTGCTCGCGCGGGTTCCTCTCGGGCGCATGGGCACCGACGCGGAAATCGCGGCGGCCATCGTTTTTCTGGCCAGCGATGAGGCCGCGTACATTACCGGCGCGGTGCTGGACGTGAACGGCGGATTGCGGATGGGGTAGCGGCGAACGCGAGTGGTTGTCCCGGTCCGGGACATGCGTATCACTCAAGGCGCGGGTTTTGCCGCAGACTGATCCGAGACCAGATTCAGAGTTAAGTTGACCTGAGGCAAGCCCGTACATAGAATATCCGGGGCTTAAATACAGGACGCGATTGAGTCCGAGAAAAAATAAAGGGAAGCGGCGCACAGCGCCTAGCGGAGGCATAACAAGATGGCCAGTGTCGAAGAACGCGTAAAGCAGATTATTGTTGAGCAACTCGGCGTGGATGAAGGCGAAGTGACGTCCACGGCTTCGTTCGTGGACGATCTGGGTGCGGACTCCCTGGATACGGTAGAGCTGGTGATGGCCTTCGAAGAAGCCTTCGGGATCGAAATCCCCGACGAGGACGCCGAAAAGATCGCCACGGTGAAGGACGCCGTCGAATACATCCAAAAGCACGCCTCGGCCAAGAAGTAGTTCGCGAGCCGCCGCAAGTTCAACGGGAGAGAGTCGAAAACGTGAGCCGCCGGGTTGTCGTAACGGGTGTCGGGCTGGTCTGCGGATTGGGAATCGGCACGGATGAGGTATGGAAAGGCATCCAGGCCGGCAAGAGCGGCATCCGCACGATCACGCATTTCGACACGACCGCGTTTGACTGCACGATTGCGGGCGAGGTCCGCGATTTCGATCCTCTCCACTGGGCCGAAAAAAAAGAACTCAAGAAAATCGCGCGCTTCATCCAGCTGGCCCTGGCGGCCACCGATTTCGCCGTGCGCATGGCGGACCTGACAGTCACGCCGGAGATAGCCGAATCGACCGGCGTGTACGTGGCCAGCGGAATCGGCGGATTCGACGTCATCGAACGCGAACACTCGAAGCTGATCCAGGGCGGCCCCGGACGCATCTCCCCGTTTTTCATTCCCGCGGCGATCATCAATCTGGCCTCCGGGCACATTTCCATCCGCTACGGCGCGAAGGGACCGAATTCGGCGACGGCCACGGCTTGTTCGGCGTCGGCGCACGCGGTGGGCGATTCCTTCCGCCTGATCCAGCACGGGGACGCGGAAGTGATGATCTGCGGGGGATCGGAAGCTGCCATCACGCCGATGGGCGTGGGCGGATTCGCGGCGATGAAGGCGCTATCGACGCGCAACAACGAACCCGAACGCGCCAGCCGCCCGTTTGACGCCGACCGCGACGGATTCGTGATGGGCGAAGGCGCCGGCATCCTGGTGCTCGAATCACTGGAATATGCCGAGCGGCGCGGTGCGCCGATTCTGGCCGAAGTGGCCGGCTACGGGATGTCGGGAGACGCGCACCACATTACGGCGCCGGAAGCGAACGGCGACGGGGCCTACCGCGTGATGCGCGCGGCGATCCGCGATGCGAAAATCGAGCCGCACCAGATCGGTTATGTCAACGCGCACGGCACTTCAACGCCGCTGGGCGACGCGATCGAAACCAAAGCCATGAAACGCGTGTTTGGCGACAATGCCGGCAAGGTTGCCGTTAGCTCCACCAAATCCATGACCGGGCATTTATTGGGCGGCGCGGGCGGCCTGGAAGCCGGCATCAGCGTGCTGGCGCTGCGCGATCAGGTGCTGCCGCCCACGATCAATCAGGAAACGCCGGACCCGGAGTGCGATCTCGACTACGTGCCCAACCGCGCGCGGCCTGCGGCGGTCGAATACGCCCTCTCGAATTCGTTTGGATTCGGCGGCACCAATGCCGCGCTGCTCTTCAAACGCTGGGTGCCGCGGTAATTCGCTCGCTACGCATGTGAGGCACCGATGAAGATTGTCGTTTGCATTAAGCAAGTGCCCGCCAAAGACGCTCCCCTTTCGATTACCGACGCCGCCTGGATCCGCGAAACCGATATTGGATTCGAGATGAACGAGCCGGACAGCTACGCGCTCGAGGAAGCCCTGCGGCTGAAGGAAAAACACACCGGAGAAGTCATCGCCGTCTCCATGGGGCCGGAGCGCGTGAAGCAGACCATCAAGGAAGCGCTGGCCAAGGGCGCCGATCGCGGGATTCATATCGTGGACGACAAAGCGCACTTGCTCGATCCCCTGGGAGCGGCGAAATCGCTGGCGGCGGCCATCGAGCGCGAAAAACCGGACCTGGTACTGACCGGATTGCAGAGCGATGATCAGGGATTCGGGCAGACCGGCGTGCTGGTGTCCGAATTGCTTCGCCTGCCGCATGCCACGCTGATCATGCAAATTGAAGTGCAGGGCCAGGGCTTGCGCGTGAAGCGCGAGCTCGAAGCCGGATGGTTCCAGTGGGTCGAGCTTCCGCTTCCGGCCGTGCTGACGATTCAGTCCGGCATCAACAAGGTTCGCTACGCTACGCTGAAGGGCATCATGGCGGCAAAGAAAAAAGAAATCGCGAGCGTCGCGCGCGAATCGCTGGGCGTTGTGCACGAAGCGACGCAGCACATCGAGCGCGTCTACGTGCCGGTAAAAACCAAGAAGACCGAGTTTCTGACGGGGACGCCGAAAGAAGCCGCCGCGAAGCTGCTCGAAAAATTGCGGCATGAAGCGCGAGTCCTGTGACTGGAGTTTCACAACAACCATGAACATTCTCCTGATCACCGAGCAGCGCGAAGGGCAGTGGAACAAAACCGGTTTCGAGACTCTGGTTGCGGCGCAGCAGATTGCCGAACAAACCAAGGGCCGCCTCGCGGCCGCGGTCATCGGCAAGGGCGTCGCGGCGCTGGCCGGCGAACTTGCCGCCTTTAAGCTCGATGACGTTTTTCTGGTCGAGCACGATCTGCTCGCCGCGTATACGCCGGATGGCTACACCATCGCATTGCAGCAGGCCATCGCGCAGGCGAAGCCGGAGCTGATTCTGTTGCCGCATACCTACCAGGTGCGCGACTTTGCGCCCCAGCTAGCCGCTTCGCTCGGCAAGGGCATGATCGGCGACTGCATCGGCTATCGCAACGAAAATGGGAAGCTGATTTTCGTGCGCCAGATGTTTCAGGGCAAAACCGTCGCGGACGTGGTGTTCGACGGCGCCGCGCCGTGGTTCGCGACGTTTCAGGCCGGCGCGTTTCGCGCGGACTTGGCCGTGCAAGGCGCAGCAAAGGCCACCGTCACGCCCGTGGCGGTCGCACTCAAGCCGGAACAGATTCGCACCAAGCCGCTGGAGATTTTTCGCGAGGCGAAACAGGCCGTCGATCTCACGCAGGCGCCCATCCTGGTTTCGGTGGGCAGGGGAATCAAGGCGCCGGAAAATATTCCGCTGGCGGAGAAATTGGCGCGCCTGCTGGGAGGGGAAGTCTCGGCATCGCGCCCGATTTGCGACGAAGGCTGGCTGCCCATGGACCGTCAGATCGGGAGCTCCGGGCAAACGGTTGCGCCGAAACTATATCTTGCGCTGGGGATCAGCGGCGCGATCCAGCACGTCGTGGGCATGAAGGGCTCGCGCACGATCGCGGCCATCAACAAGGATCAGAACGCGCCGATTTTTGAAGTCGCCGATTACGGCATTGTTGGGGATTTGTTCGAGATAGTTCCCGCGCTGATTGAGGAACTGGAAAAGAAATAGCTTCCCGCAGATTTGGACTAAAAATCGGAGGGACGGAAAATGACTTGGACGCATTTGACCGCCGCATGGCGCGGAAGGCTTCGTTTTGGAGTTGTTCTGATCGGTTGCCTAACGAGCGTACCGGTTGCCTTCGCGCAATACCCCACGAAATCCCAGGTCAGCAAGGACGGCATGTCCGTCCTGTTGGAAAATTACGCGAGTGCGCCGCTCTCGAATCCGACGCATGCGGGAAAAGCCTCGAATGAGATCGATTTCAAGGCGGAACTGGGCCGCGTGACTTCGATGCGCATCGAGCCCGGGGACGCTCCCCTGGCAAATGCGCGATTCTTCGTGAACGATCAAAGCGGCACGCTTTACATCATGGATAAGTTCACAAAAAAATTCACTCCGTACATCAATTTTGCCGAAGTGTTTCCGAAGTTCGAGTCCGACACGGGCAATACGGCCGGCATCGTTTCCATCGCCTTCGACCCGGGCTACGCGAAAAACGGGAAATTTTATACCGTGCACGTGGAAAAGCCGGACATGGAGGGATCGGCGACGCCGACAAATGCGCACCTGTCGGCATTGGACTTGAAGGGATACGAAACGACGCCCACGGTGGTTCCGCCCGCCGGGCCTCTGCACCTGGAATCGGTGCTGGTGGAATGGACCGACACGAATATCAAGAACGACACGTTCGAGGGAACCGCGCGGGAACTTCTGCGGGTGGGATTTGACCGCAATCATCCCATGGCCGATCTGACCTTCAATCCCCTGGCGCGGCCCGGGCGCGACGACTACGGCAACCTCTACATTTCGGTGGGCGACGGCGCGCAGGGTGAAACCCCGGGCCCCAGCCACACGCTGCCGCAGCAGCTCAATACGTTGCTGGGCAAAATATTGCGGATCACTCCGGACATCAATTTGCACCCGAATGACGCGCTCAGCGCCAACGGTCGTTACCGCATTCCTTCCACCGGCACCGATCCGAATCCGTTTGTGAAGGTGAGCGGCGCGCGCGGCGAAATTTTTGCGTATGGACTGCGCAATCCGGCGCGCATGACGTGGGACATTCCGACAAAAACCTTTTTGGTGAACGACATCGGGCTGCACTACTGGGAAGAAGTGAATATCGTCACCAAGGGCGCCAATTACGGCTATCCGGAGCGGGAAGGCAACGAACAGCTGTTCGTGGACAGCGCCGGCAAGACGGGCAGCCTGATGACCCCGCCGGTGGATTTTCCCGACCGGGACTTGCTGAAGGTGGACGGCATCGATGAGCCGGTTGCTCCGGTTTACCCCGCCGCCGTCTACAGCCATCAGGAGGGCGATTCGATCGGCAGCGGATACGTGTACCGCGGCAAACTGATGCCGCAACTCAACGGAAAATATATTTTTAACGACATGACCACGGGGCGAATCTTTTACGTCGATTTGGCGGAGATGATCGCCACACGCGGACAGCGCAACCATCAGGCGCAGATTCACGAATTGCAGATGGTGTTCAAAAGCCCCTTTGACACTTCCGCTCAGGTTGCCAAGAAGAGCCGGATGTACGACATCGTAGCGGAGGGCTACGCGCACAAGGGAGGAACCCCGGCGGCCGATCACGTGCTGCCCGGCGGGTCCGCCGCAACCACTGGCTGGAAAGATCCCGAGCACAAGCAGCCCAAAACGGATCCGGAAGGCATTGCCTACGGAGGCGGCCGCGCGGATGTACGCCTGGCCGTGAGCAGCGACGGGGAACTCTACGTGTTGAGCAAGCCCGACGGAATGATCCGGAAAATGGCTGCGGTGGCGGGTACGCCGTCCAAGTAGGACAGCCACTGCTGGCTGTGCGGGCTTTGCAATCGCAAATGTGCAGGGAACGCAGCGGCGGCGTACGAAACCGCACAGCCAAGAGCGGCTGTGCGGTTAAAACCTGCTCCCAATAAACTTTTTGCAATGCCCGGTCAAATTAATTCTTGATCGAGGAAAACTTCTCGACGCGGCGCAACTCCGGAAAATTCCAGGCCCACAACCCGGTCACAAGCAGCGTGCCGATTCCACCCAGGATCACGGCCGGGACTGCACCGAACCACTGCGCGGTCAGCCCAGACTCAAATTGTCCAATTTCGTTGGATGCGCCGATGAACATCATTTCCACGGCGCTGACGCGCCCGCGCATCTCATCGGGCGTTGCCAACTGGACCAGAGTGGAGCGGACCACAACGCTGACCATGTCCATGGACCCGACCAGCGTGAGCGCCACCATGGAGAGGACCAGGCTGCGCGAAATGCCGAACAGAATCGTGAAGGCCCCGAAGCCTGCGACGCACCAGAGCATGGTTACGCCGGCGCGGCGGCGGAAGGGGCGGTGGGCCAGCAGCAGAGCCATGCTGCCCGCGCCGATTGCGGGAGAGGCGCGTAGCAGGCCGAGTCCCCAGGGGCCGGTGCGCAGAACTTCGCTGGCGAACACGGGCAGCAGCGCCACCGCGCCTCCGAGCAGTACCGCGAAAAGGTCCAGCGATATCGAACCCAGGATGATCTTCTTTTCCACGATGTAGTGGAGCCCCGCCAGCACGGACTTCAGGGTGAGCGGTTCCCGGGGCCGGGGTTTGGACCGCAGCTTGACCTGCGTCATCAGGAACACGGCCCCTGCCGCGGCCAGAATCGCGGTCGCATAGACCGCGGCAGGGCCCTTGGCCACTGCGTAGATCAAGCCGCCCACCGATGGCCCCAGAATGGTTGCTCCCTGATTCACCGAACTATTCCAGGCGATGGCATTCTGCAAATGCTCTTCCGGGACGATTTGCGGGACCATAGCCCTGCTTACAGGGTTGTTAAATGCGCGGACCACACCGAGCAGGACGACCACCACATAAATGGGAAGAACTGCTCGCGATTGACGCAGCGCCGTGAACAGCAGCAAGCCGGAGCATACGCCAAACCCGACGTAGCAAACGACCAGGAGCTTGTTCCGGGGGAACCGGTCCGCCGCATGCCCCGAAACCAGAAACAACAAGATACCAGGGGAAAATTGCGCCAGTCCCACAAGCCCTAAATCCAGAGGACGCTTTGTGATCTCATAAATTTGCCAGCCGACCGCGACCGATTGCATTTCGAGTCCGGCGATGATGAAAAAGCGCGCCAGCTGGTAGAAAATAAAATCAGGATAGGTAAATGCCACGCGCCCGGCGCGTGAGGAGTTCCCGGAGTCATCCATCGCATTATACTGTGCCATAAATTATCGATTTCGACGAGCGCCGCCGAAGCACGCGCCTTTGCGAGGCTCGATCCCGACGCCTGCCCGGATTGATACAGATCAGCCGGGGAATCTTCATTTTCATCGAGTGAAATCGGTTCATTCGCGGGATAAACAACGGGTCGGGGAAAATTAAACTATTTGGGAACGAATGTGGGAGTGGGTGACCGCGCCGTGATAAAATCCCACACTGAAAATGGCTCCATCTCTTGCACCTCATCTTATTTTCCTCCGAGGACGCGATGCTAGGGGGTTGAGGAACGGGGGAGCCCGCCAAGCGGCGACTCCTACAGCGGCATTTCAATCGCGCCCGCAATCTCGGCAGCAAACTTGGTAAAAGGAGAGTACCTATGAAGGTTTCCGCACTTTGTCGGCTTGCGTTTGGTTTGTCGGTTGTATTGTTAAGCGCGGGTATGGCCCGGGGCGCGGACGCACCCGCGAATCCGCCCGCGGGAGGGTACCACCTCCTCAAGACGATTTCGTTGCCGCCCGCACCGGGTGGCGCAGAGTATTACGATTACATTACGGTGGACGCCTCGGCACGGCGCGTTTATGTGTCGCATGGGGCGGAAGTCGTGGTCCTGAACGCCGACGATTATTCGGTGGTGGGAAAAATCGGAGGGTTGAGTCGCTGCCATGGCGTTGCCCTCGCTCCCAAACTGGGCAAGGGGTTCATCACCGACGGCGACTCGCGGGAAGGGGCCACGGTCCAGGAGGTGGTGATCTTTGATTTGAAGAGTTTGAAGGTGACGGGTCGCGTGAGCACCGGCCAGGTGGACACTGATGCCATCATCTACGATCCGGCGAGCGGGCACGTGTTCACGTTTAACGGCGACAGCCACAACAGCACAGTCATCGATCCCGTAAAACAGTCCGTGATTACGAATATCGATCTGATCGGGAAGGTGGAGTTCCCGGCCGTGGACGGCAAAGGGATGCTCTATGACAACAATCCCGAGAAGAACGACATCGTGGCCATCGACACGCGCACGAACACGATCAAATCGCGCTGGCCCACCGCGCCAGCCGGAGCGCCCACTTCCATGGCCATGGATGTGAAGAACCGGCGGCTGTTTTCGGCCGGACGCGGCCCGCAGTTCGTGATCATGATGGATGCGAACACGGGAAAAGTGATCCAGTCGTATCCCATTTCCGAAGGCGTGGACGCGAACGCGTTTGATCCTTCCACGGGTATGCTGTTTGTCGCGACGCGCGTGGGGATGATGCACATTTATCACGAGGATTCCCCCGACAAGCTGAGCGAAGTCGAAACGGTAAAGACCGAATACGGGGCCAAGACCCTTCAGGTGGATCCCAAGACGCACAACGTTTTTCTGAGCACGTCGGATTTTAATCCACCGGCCGCTCCCACCGAGAAACAGCCCCATCCGCTGGCCACAGCCAAGCCCGGAAATTTCCGCGTGCTTGTGTTTGGAAAGTAGATTTTCCGTGCAGACGAAGAATCAGATTGCGGGAGAAACGGCACAGGGAAGACCATCCCGGGTCAACGCGTCGGGGCGGTCTTCTCATCGTTTGGCCGCCCCGGAGGAGAAGCCATGAAAAGATTTCTGCAGTCACTCGCTGTTGCCACAGCCTTGTTGCTGAGCCAATCCGGTGGCGCCCAGGCGCAGACCGAGATCACACTGATTGCCCCCGGCGGAGCCAGAGCGCCGCTGGATAAACTCATCCCGGCGTTTGAGAAGAAGACGGGATTTAAAGTGAAGGCGACGCTCGGTTCGGGCCTGGGAACCAAGAAGCAGGTCATGCAGGGCGAAGCCTTCGATGTGCCCATCGTGCAGCCACCGCTGGCGGAAGTCGTGGCCTCGGGCAACGTCGTTGCCAGCAGCGAGACGCCACTGGCGACGGTGGCCGTGGGCGTTGCCGTGCGCAAGGGAGCGCCCAAGCCGGATATCTCGACTCCCGATGCCGTCAAGAAAATGCTGCTCGCGGCGAAGTCGATCTCGTATCCGGATGCGGCGGGCGGCGCGGCGGCCGGGGTCAGCTTTAATGAGACACTCAAGAAAATGGGACTTGCCGAGCAGCTGCAGCCGAAGATCAAGCTGGCCCAGGGCGGAGCCGCGGCCATGGCCATGGTTGCCAAGGGCGAAGTCGAAATCGGCTTGACGTTCGTCAGCGAAATGCGCGATGACGGAATCGACATCGTAGGGCCGCTGCCGCGCGCCATTTCGACGCCCACCGGTCTGGTGGGGTATGTTTCGTCCCATGCGAAGGATCCGGCCGCAGCGAAGGCGCTGCTGGAATTTCTGTCTTCGCCCGATGCGGCCGCCGTTTACCAGGCCGAGGGGATGCAGCCGGGGCGGTAAGAGGATTACGCCCACTCCAGTTGCTCCTCTCACTTTTGTAGGAGAATGGTAATGGGAAAGAGAAGATATCTATCACACTATCGTCCGATCTTCTCGCCCAGGTCGATCGGTTGGCCGGCTCAAAAGTCTCCCGCTCCGCTTTCATTGAACGAGTGCTCCGTATCTACCTCCGGGAGCGAACCCGCAAGCGGATCCATGCGCGCGACCTGGAGCGCATTAATGCCGCTGCCGACCGGCTCAATGCGGAGGCCGAAGATGTCCTCGGGTACCAGTGGTTGGATGAGTAGGCGTTTGCACGGTACGGGCTGGTGGGGCGCGGAGAGTTGTATCGCGTCTTCAAATCCGGAGGGGATCCAAAGCGGTACCGGATTTTTGTCATCGTGAGCCGCCAGACGTTGATTGATTCACGCTTTTCCAGCCTGGCCTGCGCTACAGTTTTCGGCAGTGGCGAAGGGCTATCGACTCAGGTCGCAGTTGGCCCCAGCGAAGGACTCAAGCATCCGAGCTGGATCATGTGCGACAATCTGGCCAGCATACGTAAAGCTGATCTCACGGACTACGTAGGTTCGCTCTCGGCCGGGAAGCTGGCCGAACTTCACACGGCCCTCAATATTGCTCTCGATCTGACCTGGATTGCAGTCGTTGCCGCGGTCTCCTGTCACTCCTTATCCCTCTCGCACAACCCCGCTAATTCTCTTTCCAAGTGCGCGCGCAATCGGGTACCGTTTACGAGGAACATGAGCGCCAAGGCAACGCTCGTCGTTCCCTTTTAGGAGGACGGATGAAGCGGATAGCGATCGTGGTATTGGGGTTTGGAGTGTGGGCCTGCGGTGCGAGCGCGCAGGATGCCCCGGCGGCTCTGAAGACGCAGAAGGAAAAGTTGAGCTACGCCATTGGAATGGAAATGGGCAAGGGCGTGAAGGCCCAGGAACTCGACGTCGATCCCGAGTTGATTTCGCGTGGATTAAAGGACGCCCTTTCGGGCGGAAAGCCGCTGATGGGCGACGACGAGCTGCAAACGGTGATTGGCGCCCTACGCGAGGAAATGAAACAGAAGCAGATGCAGGCCGAGGAAGCGGCGGCGGAGGAAAACAGGAAGCAGGGAGAAGCGTTCTTGGCGGAAAATGGGAAGAAAACCGGCGTAGTGACCACGGCGAGCGGGTTGCAATATAAAATTATCACCGCCGGAACAGGCAAGAAGCCGGTGGAGACCGACACGGTGCTGTGCAATTACAAGGGCACGTTCCTTGACGGTACCGAGTTCGATAGTTCCGCCGAGGCCGGAAAGCCCGTGCCGTTCGATATCAAGACCGTGATTCCCGGGTTTAAGGAAGCCCTGCAACTCATGCCGGTCGGGTCCAAGTGGCAGATTGTGGTTCCCGCGAGCCTGGCGTATGGCGAACGCGGAGCGGGCAATGTCATCGGGCCGAACGCGACGCTTATTTTTGAAGTGGAGTTGGTGTCGATTCAGGACGCGGCCGCTCCCGCCGGAGCGAAATAGTTTTCCTTGTAGCACAGGCTTCAGCCTGTACGTTTTTTTGAGCCCAAAGGGAATCTAAACCGCACGGGCTGAAGCCTGTGCCACCGGGCTGGCTGCGGCCAAGACGGCCACGCGAAAATTGCACCGAGTTTTCTCTGTACATTCTGACTAAGGAACCATTCAGGAAAAATGTCTTCCGCCTTTATCTGCGAAGGAACACGCACGGCGATCGGGCGCTATGGGGGCGCGCTGGCGCAGGTGCGCGCGGACGATCTGGCGGCGGCGCCGCTGCGGGCGCTGCGGAACAAGTTCGGGAAGGGCGATTGGTCGACGGTGGACGAAGTGATTTTCGGCTGCGCCAACCAGGCGGGGGAAGACAATCGTAATGTGGCGCGGATGGCGCTCTTGCTTGCCGGGATGCCCTCGAGTGTTCCGGCGATGACCGTCAACCGGCTGTGCGGGTCCGGCATGGAAGCGGTGGCCGTGACCGCGAGGGCCATCGCCGCCGGCGAAATTTCGCTGGCCATCGCGGGCGGCGTCGAGAGCATGAGCCGCGCACCGTTCGTGATGCCCAAGGCAGCGACCCCTTTTTCCCGTGCAGCGGAAATATACGACACCACCATCGGCTGGCGCTTTCCCAATCCCCTGATGGAGAAACTGTACGGGACGTCGTCCATGCCGGAGACGGCGGAAAGCGTCGCGGAAAGATACAAAGTCGACCGCGCCTCGCAGGATTGTTTTGCGCTGCGCTCGCAGCACAAGGCCGCACGGGCGCAGAAATCGGGAATCCTCGCGGAGGAAATCACGCCCGTCGCGATTTCCGGGCCGAAGGGAACCGTGAAAACCGTCTCCGAGGATGAACATCTTCGTCCGGATACGACGCTCGAAGCCCTGGCCAAATTGCCGGCGCCGTTCCGCGAGGGCGGCACGGTGACGGCTGGAAACGCATCCGGAATTAACGACGGCGCGTGCGCCATGTTCGTGGCTTCCGAGGGAGCGGCGGCGCGGTTCGGTTTGCAGCCGATCGCGCGTGTGCTCGGCTCGGCGACCGCCGGGGTGGAGCCCGACTACATGGGCATCGGGCCGATTTACGCGGTACAAAAGCTGCTGTCGCGGTTGAAGATCACGATGGCGGACGTGGACGTCTTTGAATTGAACGAAGCGTTCGCGGCGCAGGCGCTGGCGGTCACACGCGAATTGGGTTTGCCCGACGACAGCGAGAAAGTGAATCCCAACGGTGGAGCCATCGCCCTGGGGCATCCGCTGGGCATGAGCGGCGCGCGGCTGGTGCTGACGGCGTCGCGGCAGATTCAGCGGATGAAGGGGCGCTACGCGCTGGCGTCAATGTGCATAGGAGTGGGGCAGGGAATCGCGATCCTTCTTGAGCGTGTGTAGGGTGGTTTCTTCCAGACAATTCAAGACGGTTTCACGTTCGTCCGGTGAAGTGCGTCAGGACGGTGACTGAGTTAGGATAGGCTCTAGCTTGTCGAGGTTGGTGAGCGCCAATGAAAATTTAAACCAGACAGGCTGAAGCCTGTCCTACTGGAGCTGCTTCATGCGGGCAACGCAGCGCTCCAGGTGTTCGTGCATTTCCTCGGGCGTGCCGAGATGGATGCGGCCGTGCCCGGGGAGCACCGATGCGAAACGATAGGCCAGCAATTTTTCCATCGAATGCGTTTGTTCCTTCCAGGAATACCAGCACACATCGCGAAAAGCCGTGAGCGTTTCGCGCTCGGGTGACCATGCCAGGTGATCACCGGTGAATAGCACTTTTCCCCGGTAGAGCAGGACCTGATGTCCGCGCGTGTGGCCGGGAGTGGGGATCAGCAAGAGCTCGTCGTCGATGCGCAGCGGGTCGGTCCCGGTAATGACGCGCTCGATGCCCCGGGACGCGGCAGAGTCGCCTTCGTGCATGATGCGCGGGCAATGAAAGTGTGCGGCAAATTTGGCATGGTCCGCGATATCGTCGCGGTGGGAGAGGAACATCAGATTCACGCCGCCCATCCGCTCGATGCGTTTGGCCAGCGGCGCGTTGAAGCGCGGGGAATCGACCAGCACATTTCCGCCTCGTTCCGGAGGCCGCACGATCAGGTAAGCCCAGGCGCCGAAGCTCGCTTCTGAATTGAATCCGCAATAATAGACGTCGTCCACCACATGCACGGGGAAGGCTTCGACTCCGGTGCGGGCGCTGCGCTGCGACACTGTGCCGATCGACGCCGTCGGACACGCGACCAGCGCCATGAATGCGCGATGCTGCTCGCCCGGATTCCTAGGCTGCCGGTAGACGCTGGATTGGCCGCCGTGATCCCTGAAACTGGCCGGCGCGATCTGCCGGCAGGCGTCGCAATCGATACACGTGGAGTCGACGAAAAAGTCGCCTTCGACGTTTTCGGCGAGCCGCTGGCTGATTTGGGCCATAATTCTTAGATTCCCGTTTCTCGCGGGAAGTGGCACGGCAAGACCGTTTCATCCGTGCTGGATGCTCGGAAACCAAAATACCTTATAATCCTTGCCGGTCGAAGGGAAGGCGATATATGTTCCCAACCTACACTGAGGTGAAGAATTGGCGGCCAAAGCGAAATCCGTGAAATCGAAGTCCCGCGTTAAATCCGCGCCGTCAATAAAGGCGCCGGCCCGCAAGAAGAAATTGAAGATCGCGATTGCCGGCTTCGGCACGGTCGGCCGCTCGGTCGTCAAGCTTCTGCTGCAGGAGGCGAACGACTGCTTCGAGCTCACGCACATTTTTAATCGCGGCGTGGCCCGGAAAAAAGTCGATTGGGTGCCTTCGAGCGTGCGCTGGACCGATAGCGTCAACGAAGTAATCTCCTCCGATATCGATGTGTTTGTGGAGCTGGCCGGGGGAGTGAAGCCCGCGGGGGACTGGATTCGCAAGGCGCTCTGCGCGGGGAAATCGGTGGTCACGGCGAACAAGCAGCTGATCGCCGAGAGCGGGCCCGAGCTGGTGGACCTGGCGCGCGAATCGGGCAGGCGCCTGGAATACGGCGCGTCGGTCGCGGGGGGAATTCCCGCGATTATCGGCATTCAGGAAGGCCTGGCCGGAGACCGGCTGTACAAAATTGCGGGCGTGCTCAACGGCACGTGCAACTACATCCTCACAAAAATGGAGTCGACCGGAGCGAGCTTTGAATCGGCGCTGAAAGAAGCGCAGGACCTGGGTTTCGCCGAGGCCGATCCCACGGCGGACGTGGAAGGATACGACGCGCGCGCCAAGCTCGTTATCCTGACGCAAGCCGGATTGCGCGTCCGGGTGAAAAGCGAGCAGATTCCGTGCTGGCCGATCTCCGCCGTCGAGGCTGTGGACTTTGCCTACGCGCGCGAATTGGGCTGCGCCATCCGGCAGATCTCCCTGGCGCGGAAGGAAACCGACGACGGATTGAGCGTGCGCGCCTTCGTGCGTCCCGCGCTGGTTCCGGCATCTTCGCTGGTGGCGCACGTGGAGGGCAGCAAGAATCTGGTGATGGCCACCGGACAATACGCCGGTCAAATGGTGTTTTCGGGATTCGGAGCGGGAGGAGATCCCACGGCCGTGGCCGTGATTTCCGATTTATATTCGATCGCTCGAAACGGCAGCGCGCCGCCGAGCAACGTGCCGGAGGTGGAAACGCCCAAGGACGTGAGCGGCGAATTCACCGCGCCCTACTACTTGCGATTTGTGGTGAAGGACCGGCCCGGGATCATCGCCGCCGTGGCCACCGTGCTTTCCCGGTACGGCATTGGCATCGACGCGGTCCTGCAGCGGCCGGGGTATCCTCATTCCGCCCTTCCGTTCATCATCACGCTGGAGACTTGCCGCAGCGCGCAACTGGGCTGCGCGTTGCAAGAGATCAACCGGCTGGATTTTCACGTGGAGCCGGTGCTGTGCATGCCGATTCTGCTGGACTAGGGGCGGGGGCGAACAACGCAAGGCAGGCTACTCATATCTTGCTGGAGCAGCACTGTGCGCGACCGGCAGATGCAGGAATTCTTCGAGCGTCCTTCAGAGGTCTTAAAGAAAATTTAGAAGACCGCCATTCCGAGCGCAGCGAGGAATTTCTCTTGGGCTTCGATCGAAGAGGGATTCCTCGCTTCGCTCGGAACGACGGTGTTTCCTTTTTATTCCGCAGCCCGATAATGAAAACACCAGACTCGATATATTTCTGACAGGCGTAACTAACGGACATTCGCGAGATCGCCGCGCCACCAGCGCGCGGAAAATACGACAAAGGCGGCAGCCAGCCATCCCGCCGCATACATCGGCTGCGCGCCCCAGCGCATCACCGGGGAATGCATCAGTCCGAACCAGGAAAAGAATGCGGCGATCAGGCACCATAGGGCGGCGCGCCCAAAATTCCGGTCGATCAATTCCGTGATCATGGCCGTGACCACGAGGACCAGGAAAAGAAATCCATTGCCGAGTCCCTGCAGCGAGGACCAGTAGATCGAGCGATTCAGCGCGGCCGCCACTTCGGGATTCTGGACGGAAAGTTTTAGCGCGGGCAGGGCGGAACTCACGGCCGACGCCACCACGGCTCCAGTCGGCAGAACCAATCCCAGCAGCATGGCGTTCCAATATTTTTGGTCCACGCGATGCAGCGTGGCGCGGCCCACGCCGACCGCCACGTAGCCGATCATCGCCGCGAGAATGGCCCAGGGGAAAAGTTGCGCGATGAACAGCGTCAGCCCGCTCATCACCGCCGCCAGGTAGATAATTGCGGTCCAGAAACAAAAACCGATGCGCGCGCCCATCGCCTTGTACGGCGGATGGAGGGCAGCGATCACCGGAGTGATGATGCTTCCCGCGGCGCCGCACACGAACGTTCCCACTCCGTCGGCGGCCACGATCAGCCGGACATCGTAATTATCCCCGGCGGCGTTCGCCCCCTCCACCGACGCGATGTCCTGCAATACCTGGTAAATCGACATGGGCGCAATCACCGACAGATAAGGAATCGCGAGCGCCATGGCCTGGAGCAGGCCCGGCGTGCGGACAAAGGGAAGCTGCAGGGAAATTCCCTGCCAGGCCGG
Source organism: Terriglobia bacterium (assembly GCA_020073485.1). Lineage (GTDB taxonomy): Bacteria > Acidobacteriota > Terriglobia > Acidiferrales > UBA7541 > Palsa-360. Next base: position 95,765 of record JAIQFB010000007.1, read on the forward strand.
GTGAACGTAGCCGATGAATAATCCGATGGCGAGAGGCACAATCCAGGCGAGCAGGAACGGAGGAATTCTCCATTTTGTGACCGGCACGTTGGCAAGTCCGGCCACCGCGATAATCGCCAGGGCGACAATTCCCACCAGCGGCTGATCGAAGATGCGCTGCAGCAGCACCATCGCCAGATACGTGTACATGGCCGCGCCGAACACGGTCATCGTCGCAGGTTTGGGAATGAATTTGCGGATGGCGCCGGCGAACGGCGCGGCCGCGAGCTTGATCACTCCCGTCCAAACGACCGCGGCTGCTCCGATCCTCCAGGCCAGTTCCTGATCGCGCGTCTGCAGATACACGGGCAGCATGATCGCCAGCGTGTACGCGATCATCCCCGGGACATTGTTGATGTAAACGTGAGCGGTGACGTCGGCGCGGCCTTCGCGCCTGGCAAGCCCAACACCGAGGACCGTTAACGCGAGCGAGCCGGCCACGAATCCCAGGGCGTAGCCCGGGAGCAAATGTCCCACGCTGAACCCCATGGAAATGCCTACCGGAATCAGAAGAATGGCGGGGATGATTGTCTGCGCCACGTTGAAGCCGACCTGCGCGACCGTGGCGTCAATGTCTCCCCGGGTCAGAGCCCACCAGCGCGGCAAATTTTGCGGTCCGCTTTCGGCCATTCAGGCTCACTTTCTTTTTCCCAGGGGAGGTTGGTGCGACATCTAAAAATAAATTTGAAATTTCAGATTTGAAATTTGAAATAAAAAGCCGCACGCTTCGGATGATTGCTTTCGCAAATTTGACAATTCAAATCGAAATCCCTAAATCTTGAATCTGATATCTCAAATCTCAAATCTCAAATCTCAAATCTCAAATCTTGAACGACTCCAGGGCTTCAGGGACAAAAAGTTCCTGCGGCGACAGCAATCGCTTGGAAAGGCCCTGCTCGAAGGAATAACGCAGGAACGTGCTCAGGCCATTTGCGTTCGGCTCGAATCCGTAGGGCCAGAAATCCTTGCCCATCAGGTCGCGCGTCTGCTCGGCATGGCGGATCTGCCAAGGGAGCATGGTCTTGAGCGCGGCCGGCTCGAATAGGTCTTCGTACACTTCGCGCTGCGCCTGGACGAACGCTTTGTAGAGCGATTGCGCGATCCACCGATGCTGTTCGTAGAGTTCGCGGCGAATCACGATGGTGTGCATGATGGGGAAAATGCGGGTGCGCTGGAAGTGCTCGCGCTCCACGGTTTCGTAGTCCTCGAACAGGCGGCGGACGGCGGGGTTTCCCTTCATGAAGGCGGACGGCGCGCGCGGGGAATAGATGGCGTCTATTTCTCCGTCCACAAGCATCTGGTTGAGGGTTTTATTTTCAGCGATGTTTTCGAGGCTGATTTCGGGTGGCAGGGAGACCGTCTGCTTTTCGGTGCGGCCGGGCTGCTCTTCGCCGCCGCGAAAATAGGCGACGCTGGAAACCGGAACTTGGTAGTCGTCGCTCAAAATGCCGCGAATCCACACGCCTGCGGTGAGCTGGTATTCCGGATTGCCCACTCGCTTGCCGATCAGGTCCCTGGGCTCGCGGATGCCGCTGTTGCGGTTCACGTAGATGCAGGAGTGGCGGAAGGAGCGCGAAGGAAAAACGGGAATGGCCACGAACGGCCGGGGCTCGCGGAACATCGACAGCGTGTAGGAGGAGAGCGACATTTCGGCCACGTCGAATTCGCGGTGGCGGATCATGCGGAAAAAAGTTTCCTCGACCGGGATGTTGATGTACGTCAGGTCGATTCCGTCGACGGGGATGCGGTCTTCCAGGAGCGCGCGCGTGCGGTCGTAATTCCAGCAAGCCAACGACAATCGAAGTTTGGACATGGTGTAGTGTTTTCGGCGCCCGATCTTGCGTCCGCGCGGTAGCGATAAGAGCAAACGCCGATTCCTTTTGTCAAGCGCCAAGGACCGTTCCAGAGTGGCGGCCAATGTATCAAATACCCTAAGATGGACATCTCATGAGAATGGCCGGTGGATTCGGCGGAATCGGAACGCAGCGCGGCATGGGTGGGCACGCGGAGAGAAGTCCGCGTTCGCGCGAAGGCCGCGAAGTATCTCCCCCGAAAGACGGCAAGGCCAAGCTCAGCCGGGCGTGGGACCAACTGCCTCAAATCTGGGCGCTGCTGAAGCCGCGGCGAGGGTTGCTGGCCCTTGGGCTTGTGCTCATGGCCGTCAACCGTGTTTCCGGTTTGATCCTTCCCGCGTCACAAAAATATTTATTCGATAATGTGTTCTCCAAGCACCAAACGAAACTCCTGATGCCGCTGGTGGCGGCCGTATTGCTTGCCACGCTGATTCAGGGCGTGACGTCCTACGCGCTGACGCAACTGCTCTCGAAGGCCGCGCAACGCATGATCACCGAGCTGCGGCGTAAGGTGCAGGAGCATGTGGGGCGGCTGCCTGTGGCGTACTACGACGCGAACAAGACCGGCGCGTTGGTCTCGCGCATCATGAGCGACGTCGAGGGCGTGCGGAATCTGATCGGCACCGGCCTGGTCGAATTTCTAGGTGGACTGCTCACGGCCACGATTGCGCTGGTGCTGCTGCTGCGAATCAGTCCGCTGATGACGGGCGTTGCGTTCACGCTGCTGCTGGTCGCCATGTTGTCGTTGCGCAAGGCATTCGGCACCATCCGGCCGATTTTCCGCGAGAGGTCGAAGATCAACGCCGAAGTGAGCGGACGGCTCACCGAATCGCTTTCAGGCGTGCGCGTGGTAAAGGGCTACCACGCGGAGGCTCGCGAACACGATGTGTTCACGACGGGCGTGAACCGGCTGCTCGATAACGTACTGCGCTCGCTGACCACGATGTCCATGATGAGTTTTTCGACCACGGCGCTGCTCGGCGTGTCCGGCGCGCTGGTGATGCTGATCGGCGCGCACGAAATTCAGGCCGGCACGCTTACCGTCGGCGGCTACGTCAGCTACATGGCGTTTCTTGCGTTTCTGGTGGCGCCCGTATTTCAGGTCGTGGGCATCGGCACGCAGCTCACCGAGGCGATCGCGGGCCTGGAGCGCACCCGCGAAGTCCTGGACGAGCGGCCCGAGGATGAAGACCCGCGCCGCACGGTCACGCTGCCCGATATTGCCGGCGAACTGGCGTTCGATCACGTCAGCTTTTCGTACGAGCCGGGAAAACCGGTGCTTCAGGACGTGAGTTTTCTCGCGAAACCCGGCACGGTGACGGCGCTGGTGGGGTCGTCCGGGTCGGGAAAATCCACGATGATCGGGCTGATCGCCGCGTTTCATGTTCCGGTCGAGGGACGCGTGCTGGTCGATGGCGTAGACCTGGCCAAGGTGCGCCTCGATTCCTACCGCACGCGCCTGGGCGTGGTGTTGCAGGAGTCGTTTCTGTTTGACGGGTCGATCCGCGAAAACGTGGCGTTTTCGCGGCCTTTTGCGACCGAGGAAGAAATTCTGGCCGCGTGCCGCATCGCGCGCGTCGATGAATTCGCCGAGCGCTTTCCGGAACAATACGACACGATTATCGGCGAGCGCGGCGTAAAGCTAAGTGGCGGCCAGCGCCAGCGCGTCTCGATTGCCCGCGCGATTCTGGCCGACCCGCGCATCCTGATTCTTGACGAAGCGACGTCCAGCCTCGATTCCGAATCCGAGATGCTGATCCAGGAGGGTCTGGCGCAACTGATGCGCGGGCGCACCACGTTTGTCATCGCCCACCGCCTCTCGACCATTCGGCGCGCCGACCAGATTCTTGTGGTCGAAGCGGGAAAAATCGTCGAGCGCGGAACCCATGCTTTCCTTTATGCCGCGAACGGGCGCTACCGCGAACTCTACGACAAGCAGCACGGCCTTGAGGCCAATCTGTTTTTGGCCACGGGCGAAGGCGACTTGCCAGACCCTTCCGAAGCCGATTCCGAGTCCGTGCGCAACTCCGCCGATCCCGATGTGCTGCGCCTGATCCGCAATCCTCCCGCGTAAGCGGTATTTAGTTGCCGCGCCCTCCGATTCCATCTATAAACCTGAACGAAATGCAGAACGATATTCCGGGAGGGAAATAAGATGCGAACTTGTGTGTTTAGCCGGACGATTTGCGCCGTGTTGCTCATTGGATTCGCCTACAGCGCCGCTTCCGCGCAATCGTGGGAAATGCCGAGCGAGGCGCAGCGGTGCCCCTCGAAGTGGGGCGCGAAGGATGAGATCGGCTCCGGCAACCTGATGAAGCCGGAGATGGCGCTGAAGGCGGCGAAACTGATTCACACCGGCGAGGTGTTTTCGCTCGGATTCCCTCTTTCGAGCGAACTGCCGCTGATCTCCGGGCGGCGCTTCGATCTGCACATGAAGCGCAGCACGGCCACCGATCCCGGGACGCGCGGCGAAAACGAGGAGATCGTCATCACGGAACTGGGACAAGTGGGTACGCAACTCGACGCCTTCGCGCACCAAATTTATGGCGGAAAATATTACAACTGTTTCACGGACCACGACATGAGCTTCTCGTCGGGCGGGGATCTGGCGGGCGGCGGGCGACAGGGATTTCCGCATCTTAGTGTCGACAAAATTCCGGACATCATGACGCGCGGCGTACTGATCGACGTGGCGGCGCTGAAGAATGTGGACATGCTGCCAGCCGGCACCATCATCACGGCGGAAGATCTGCAGCAGGCGCTGGCGAAGGAGAATGTGAAGCTTGAGCCCGGCGACGCCGTCATGATCCATACCGGATGGGGAAAGCTGTACACGGTGAAGGACAAGGACCGCTACCTGGCTTCCTCGCCCGGCATCGGCATCGAGGCGGGGGAATGGCTGATCCGGCAGAATCCGATGCTGGTGGGAACCGATACTTGCTGCGTCGAGGTCCGGCCATACCCGGGGCAGAAGGTAAATCTGCCGATTCACGCGATGTTTTTAATTGTCAATGGAGTCTATTTGGTCGAGAACTTGAGGCTGGAACCGCTCGCGGCCGCGAGTGCCTATGAGACGGCCTACATCATGGAACCGTTGAAAATGGAAGGAGGGACAGGATCGACGATTGCACCCATCGCGGTTCGTTGAGGGGAGAGAGGTGTGCAGGTTGGGAAGATGTGCGCGGAAAAAGCAAAGAATTAACGAAGAGGACACAGAGGTCGCAGAGAAAACCTAAAAAGCCTCAGATGTGGAAAAATTGCACCGGCAAACGTAAACCCGCAGCGGTAGGTGACCCCTACTTGATGTTCGGGATCTCGAGTTCCGGATTTTCCGCCGCGCGTTGCCGCACCAGCGTGATGAAGGCGGTCGAGGAGCGGGGCAATGTGCGGTCGCGGCGGTAGACCAGGCCCAGTTCGCGCCACAGTTCCAGATCGGCGATGGGAATCAGTTTCACTTCGCCGGCGCGGACTTCGTTGCGCGCGAAACTCTGGCTGATCAGCGAAACGCCCAAGCCCGCGGCCACGAAACACTTGATCATGCCCACGCTGGTCAATTCCATGGTGATTTGCAGTTGCGAGCGGTAGGGCCGGAAATGCTTGTCCAGCAACTGGCGCGTGTAGCCGGTGCGGGGGAAAATCAAGGGCTGCTCGGCGATATCCTTCATGCGGACGCTCTTGAGCTTGGCCAGGGGATTGCGCGGGCTCACCATCAGCATCACGCGATCCCGGAAGATCGAATGGATCTTGAGGCTGGGCGACTTGGCGGGCAGCGTCACGATGCCGACGTCGACCGAGCCGTCCTCTACCTTTTGCAGCACCTTGTGGCTGAAGTTGCGATAGATGCTGATCTGCACCGACGGGTAAAGTTTGTGATATTCCGCAAAAATTTCGGGCAGCACGTACAGGCAGGTCGCTTCGTTCGCCCCGAGGGCGAGCACGCCGCGGGGCGTGGTGGCCTTATCGGCCACGGCGCGCAAGGATTCGCCGCGCAAGTTGACCATCCGCACCGCGTATTCAAACAGGGTTTCCCCGGCGGAGGTCAGCCGCACGGATTTGCGGCCGCGATCGAACAGCTTTTCGCCGTATTCCTGTTCGAGTTGACGTACTTGGGCGCTGACAGCAGGCTGCGAGCGGAATAATTTTTGCCCGGCGCGCGAGAAACTGCCGAGCTTCGCGATTTCAATGAAAGTAGTGAGCTGGTCGAAATCCATAATTTCGTCGTGGAAGTATAACAGAAGGGCGGCCGATTCAGGCCACCAATTCAAAATTTTGATCCTACCGATAGCAAATCCAGGGGTCATTGTCCGTGGGACAATCGGCCCGCGGCAATGGTAAGATGAACGCTTTCCGGAAATCGGTCAGGAACCGGGGTCGACGTGTCTGTGCGACCGGTTTCGCGGGTAGGGCTTACTTTCGCGCGCCTGACCAGGGATTAAGACAAGGCCAATATCATGACGGAAATTTATCCATTTCGGGGCTTGCCGAAGGCTCAGGGACTGTACCGGCCCGAGCACGAGCACGACGCTTGCGGCATCGGCTTCGTGGCCAGCATCGAGGGCCGCAAATCGCACGATATCGTGCTTAAGGGTGTGCAGATTCTGATCAACCTGGCGCATCGCGGCGCCTGCGGATGCGATCCCCAAACCGGTGACGGCGCCGGCATATTGATTCAGATTCCCCACGCTTTCTTAGCGAAGGAAACAGCGAGCTTGGGCTTTTCCCTGCCCGCGCCGGGCGAGTACGGCGTGGGCATGGTATTTCTTCCCGTGGACCCGCATGACCGGTTGCTGTGCGAAGGGATCATCGAGAAAATCGCACGCGAAGAAGGGTTAAGCGTTTTGGGCTGGCGCGATACGCCGATCAACGGCAACATGATCGGCCGCGTGGCGCGCGCCTCGCAGCCGTACATCGAGCAAGTGTTCATCCGCAGGGCTGCGGGCATGGATCAGGACGCGCTCGAGCGCAAGCTGTACGTGGTACGCAAGCGCGCCGAAGCCGAGGTGCTCGCCACCGACTTGAAAGAGAAGGAATTTTTTTATGTTCCCTCTCTTTCCTCGCGCACCATCGTGTACAAGGGGCTGCTGCTCGCGCCCCAAATCACCGATTTTTACAAAGAACTCCTCGATCCTGAATTGACCAGCGGGCTTTGCCTGGTTCACCAGCGCTTTTCGACCAACACGTTTCCGAGCTGGAAGCTGGCGCACCCGTACCGCTACATCTGCCACAATGGCGAAATCAACACGCTGCGCGGAAATGTGAACTGGATGCACGCGCGCCAGTCCGTGCTGGCCTCGCCCTTGTTCGGCGACGACATCAAGAAACTCCTGCCGATCATCACCGCAGGCGGCAGCGATTCCGCCATGCTCGATAACGCCGTGGAGCTGCTGACGCTTTCCGGCCGATCGCTTCCGCACGTGATGTCCATGCTGATCCCGGAAGCCTGGGACCATGACGCCACCATGCCCGAGGACATCAAAGCGTTTTACGAATACCACGCGTCATTGATGGAGCCGTGGGACGGCCCGGCAGCGGTCGCGTTCACCGACGGAAGAATTATCGGCGCCAAGTTGGACCGCAACGGTCTGCGCCCCGGACGCTTCCTGGTCACCAACGACGGCCTGGTGGTGCTGGCGTCGGAAGCGGGCGTGCTGCCCATCAAGCCCGAGGATGTGCGCATGAAGGGCAGGCTTGCGCCCGGCCGCATTTTCCTGGTCGATACCGAACAGAAGAGGCTGATCACCGACGAGGAAGCCAAGAAACAACTGGCGGCGCGCCAGCCGTACGCGCAGTGGCTCAAGGAAAATCAGATTACGCTCGACCATCTGCCGAGCCCGACGCATGTGCTGCCGACCAACCACGACACGATCCTGATGCGGCAGCGCGCGTTCGGCTACACGGATGAGGATTTGAAGACAATTCTTTCCCCGTCGGCGCTCGCCGGAGAGGAACCTGTCGGCTCGATGGGCATCGACACGCCGCTGGCGTGCCTGTCCGACAAGCCGCAGCTCCTGTTCAATTATTTCAAGCAGACGTTTGCGCAGGTCACCAATCCGGCCATCGACTCGATCCGCGAAGGCCTGGTGATGTCGCTGAATTCCTATATCGGAAGCGAAGGCAACATCCTCGACGAGACGCCGAAGAACTGCCACACGCTGAAATTGCGGCATCCCGTCATCTCCAACTGGCGTCTTGAAAAATTGCGCCGCGTGAGCTGGGGAAGTTTCCTGGCGGCCAGCCTGCCCATGTTGTTTCGCGTGAAGGGCGGCGAAGAGCAGCTGGACCTGGCGATCGAAACGCTGTGCCGGCGCGCTTCGCTGGCGATCAAATCGGGTTACACGCTGCTGATCTTGTCCGACCGCGGAGTGGACAACGAATATGCGCCGATTCCGAGCCTGCTAGCGCTTTCCGCGGTGCACAACCATCTGATCCGCGAAAAAACGCGCAACCAGGTGGCCTTGATCGTGGAATCGGGCGAGCCGCGCGAAGTGATGCACTTTGCCTTGCTGTTGGGCTACGGCGCAAGCGCCGTGAACCCGTATCTCGCGATTGAAACTCTCGAAGACCGCCACAGGGCCGGAGCGTTCCCTCCGGAATATACCTGGGACAAGGTTTTCAAGAGCTACATGAAGGCCATCGACAAGGGGCTTCTCAAGACTTTCTCGAAGATGGGAATTTCCACGCTGCAGAGTTACCAGGGCGCCCAGATTTTCGAGACCGTTGGGTTGAATCAGGCGCTCGTCGAGAAATATTTCACCGGCACGTCCTCGCGCATCGAAGGCGTGGGCATCGAAGTGCTGGCCCGCGAAGCGCTGATGAAGCACGAATTCGCGATGCAGCCGCCGCACGAGTCCGATACCGAACTGCGTGTTGGCGGTGAATACCAATTCCGAGTGCGCGGCGAGCGGCACCTGCTGAATCCGTCAACGGTCAGCAAGCTGCAGCACGCCGTGCGCAACTCAAAGTTCGAAACGTTCCGCGAGTTCGCGGACATCGTGAACCAGCAGAACCGCGACTTGCAGATGCTGCGCGGCATGTTCGACTTCAAGCCCGCCGGCCCCGCCGTGCCGCTCGAGGAAGTCGAGCCCGCCGCCGAAATCGTGAAGCGCTTCGCGACCGGAGCGATGTCCTTCGGCTCGATCAGCAAGGAAGCGCACGAAACGCTGGCTATCGCCATGAACCGCATCGGCGGAAAATCGAACACCGGCGAGGGCGGCGAGGACGAGGCGCGGTTCACGCCCGACGCCAACGGCGACCTGCGCCGCAGCGCCATCAAGCAGGTGGCCTCGGCGCGTTTCGGCGTGACGACCAATTATCTGATCAACGCCGACGACTTGCAGATCAAGATCGCGCAAGGCGCAAAGCCCGGCGAAGGCGGCCAGTTGCCCGGCCATAAGGTCGACGACGTGATCGCCCGCGTGCGCCACTCAATCGCGGGCGTGGGACTGATTTCTCCCCCGCCGCATCACGATATTTATTCGATCGAGGACCTGGCGCAGCTGATTTTCGATTTGAAAAACGTCAATCCGCAGGCGCGCATTTCCGTGAAACTCGTCGCCGAGGTGGGCGTGGGCACGGTGGCGGCCGGCGTGGCCAAGGCTCACGCGGACGTCATCCTCATCAGTGGCTATGACGGCGGAACCGGCGCGTCGCCCATCAGCTCGATCCGCCATGCGGGCATTCCCTGGGAACTTGGACTGGCCGAAACGCAGCAGGTCCTGGTGATGAACGATCTGCGCAGCCGCGTGCGCTTGCAGGTGGACGGCAAGTTGCAGACCGGACGCGACGTTGCGGTTGGAGCACTGCTAGGCGCCGAGGAGTTCGGCTTTGCCACCACGCCGCTCATCGCCATGGGCTGCATCATGATGCGCAAATGCCATTTGAATACCTGCCCGGTCGGCGTCGCGACGCAAGACCCGGAACTTCGGAAGAAATTCCGGGGCACGCCCGAGAACGTAATCAATTTCCTGTTCTATGTGGCCGAGGACCTGCGCCTGATCATGGCCGAACTCGGCTTCCGGAAAATGGACGAAATGATCGGCCGCGTCGATTGCCTGGTGCAGCGCAAGGACGTGGACCACTGGAAAGCGAAAAGTATCGATCTGTCGTCGGTGCTTTACAATCCGCCGATGCCCAGCCACGTGGGCCGGCGCTGCACGCAGGCGCAGGATCACGGACTCTACGACGCGCTGGACATCAAGCTGATCGAGCAGGCCGGCGAGGCGATCGAGCATCTCACTCCGGTTTCGCTCAGCCTGCCGATTCGCAACGTGCACCGCACCGTCGGCGCGATGCTCAGCGGGCGAATCGCGCGCCGGCGCGGCTCCGAGGGTCTGCCGGACGATACCATCCGCGTGCAGTTCCACGGCTGCGCGGGGCAAAGTTTCGGTGCGTTCCTTGCGAACGGCGTCACGTTGACTCTGGAAGGCGAAGCTAACGACTACGTGGGCAAGGGGCTTTCCGGAGGGCGGGTAATCATTTATCCGCCGCGCAATTCGACGTTCGTGCCGGAAGAAAATATTCTGGTGGGCAACGTGTGCCTGTACGGCGCGACCAGCGGCGAGGTTTTCCTGAATGGCATGGCCGGAGAGAGGTTCGCGGTGCGCAATTCCGGCGCCACGGCCGTCGTGGAAGGCGTCGGCGACCATGGCTGCGAGTACATGACGCGCGGACTGGTCGTGGTGCTTGGCAAGACGGGGCGCAACTTCGCGGCGGGCATGACCGGCGGCATCGCCTACGTCCTCGATCAGACGGGCGAGTTCGCTTCGGTGTGCTGCAACCGCACCGATGTGGATCTGGAGCCCGCGAGCGATGCGAAGGACATCGAGATCGTGCATCGCCTGGTCACGCGCCATGCCGAATTCACCGACAGCCCGCAGGCGAAATGGATTTTGAAGCACTGGGACACCGTGGTGCAGAAATTCGTCAAGGTCTTCCCGCACGAGTACAAACGCGTGCTGGGCGTTCCGCGAATCCCCGCGGGCGTGCTGGCCGCGCAGGCCGGCAAGTCTCAGGCGCAGGGGCAGGTGATTCGTGGGTAAGGTCACCGGCTTCAAGGAATTTAAACGCGAAATGCCGGTCCGGCGGCCGGTCGCGGAGCGCGTTCACGACTACTTCGAGGTCTACCAGCCGTTTCCGGAAGAAAAAGTGCGCACGCAGGCGGCGCGCTGCATGGATTGCGGCATTCCGTTTTGCCACACCGGCTGCCCGGTCACCAATATCATTCCGGACTGGAACGATCTGGTCTACCGCGATCGCTGGAAGGAAGCGATTCGCGTGCTGCATTCCACCAACAATTTTCCGGAGTTTACCGGACGAATCTGCCCGGCTCCGTGCGAAGCGGCCTGCGTGCTTGGCATCAACGAGCCGCCGGTCACCATCAAGCTGATCGAAAAAACCATCGTGGATCGGGCCTGGGAAGAGGGCTGGATCAAGCCCGAGCTCCCGGAAACGCGCACGGATAAGCGCATCGCCGTGGTTGGCTCGGGGCCGTCCGGCCTGGCCGCCGCGCAGCAATTGAATCGCGCCGGGCATGTGGTCACCGTGTTTGAAAAGGCGGACCGCGTTGGCGGCCTGCTGCGCTACGGCATTCCGGACTTCAAGCTGGAAAAGCGCGTGCTTAACCGGCGCCTCGATCAGATGATTGAGGAGGGAGTGATTTTCAAGACCGGCGCGCATGTGGGAGGGAACATTCCCGCGCAGGACCTGCGCAAGGAATTTGACGCCGTGTTGCTGTCGGGCGGCGCGGAAAATCCACGCGACCTCAACGTGCCCGGGCGCGAACTCAAGGGCATTTACTTCGCCATGCAGTTTCTGCCGCAGCAGAATAAAGTCGTCGCAGGAGACACCGTCGAGGGGCAAATTCTGGCCACCGGCAAACGCGTGGTGATCATCGGCGGCGGCGACACCGGTGCCGATTGCCTGGGCACTTCGCACCGCCAGCAGGCGAAGTCCGTGCACCAGTTTGAGATCATGCCCATGCCGCCGGGAGAGCGCCACCCGAGCACGCCGTGGCCGTTGTGGCCGTTGCAATTGCGCACCGAGAGCGCGCATGAAGAAGGCGGCAAGCGCGACTGGGCGCTCAATACCGTGAAATTCACGGGCGACAAAGACGGGAACGTAAAACAACTGCACGCGATTCGCGTCGGCCCGCCGCCGAAATTTGAGGCGCAGCCGGGGACGGAATTTGTAATGGATGTCGATCTGGTCCTGCTCGCTCTGGGTTTTACCGGCCCTGTGAAGAACGGAATGATCGAGCAGCTTGGCGTGAGTCTCGACCCGCGCGGCAACGTGGCCACCGGAGCGGATTACATGAGCTCGGTTCCAGGAGTGTTTGCTGCCGGAGACATGCGCCGCGGACAGTCGCTGGTGGTGTGGGCCATTTCGGAGGGCCGCAAGGCCGCGATCGCGATCGATAAGTACCTGATGGGAAGTTCCAGCCTGGCGTAAGTCTCTGGTCGTAGCATTTCCGAAGTTGAAATGCCGCGGATCAACCCAAACTAACGTCATTCCGAACGAAGTGAGGAATCCCTCCTTCTGTAGACTTTAAACCGAGGAGGGATTCCTCACTTCGTTCGGAATGACGAACAAAAACAATCCTTCTAAAGTCCGCAAAAGCTGAAAATTAAGGCAACGCAACAGGTCCGCGAATGCGCCTCATGCGCGCTGCCACGCTTGCCGATCCTATCCGCTACTGCAGCCGCGGCTCCTGCCCGGCCGGCTGCGGACGGCGTTCGGAGGACGGCGGCACGATGCTCTTCATCCGCAGGGTCGTCACCAGGCTTCCGTAGACTTCCTCGTTGTGAACGATATTCAGCATCAGCAGGCCCATGCGCGTCTGCTGCACCTGCCGGCCGTTTTCCTGCGTGATGGTGATGATGTCGCCGCCGTTGGCATCGGTCAAAGTGTTATAGGCTGCATCGCAGTAGTCATAGGAAGCGCGCAGAGCCTTCTGGATCTGCTCCTTGGTGGTCAGGGTTTTCTCCAGGTCGCCGCCGTCGTTGGGATTTTTTTCACCCTTGGCCTCGGCGCACCACAGATAATTGAATTTAGCGACGTGCGCGAGCTGCTGCCCGAAGGTGCGCACTTCCTCCTGCGGTCCGGGACGCAAGCCGAAGAACTCCTCGGGCATTTTCTCTCCCGAACGGGTGATGTTGTTCTTGATGCCGTTGTAGAAGTTGCGAACCGCGCCGGCCACGGTGGGGGGCGGCGGCGTGGTCTTTGTTTCCGGCTGCTGCGCCATGGCAGGAGCAACGAGGCAACCTCCGAGCACCGCGAGAATTCCCAATCGGCTGGCGCGTCGAGGCGCGTATTTCCGAAATGGCTTCATTAAAAGTTTCCTCCTGAAAATGGGGACGGATATCAACGGCCCTGCCGGTCCAGCACGATTCGGCTTCCCCCTAAGATGAACCAAGACGTGCCGGAGCGCAAGAAGTTCACGTTCGCGAAATTGCAGTGCGCGCGTCCCCCAAGAGATTTCCGCCCGGGCAGCCTTAGCGGGCGCGGGTTGAGCCATGCGGCGCCGTTGACTTGTCCCGGGGCACAACCTACCATGCCCCTGCCCTTTTTATTTAACCCTCGGGATGGGGAAGCAATTTGGGGAGGACATCGTGAGCGACTGGCAATATGCCCAAATCAATAAAGAAGAGGAGCTGGCGCAGCTGTATTTCTTCTCGATGAAGAAGTCGCAGCCGGGCGGCGGGGTCTATTTTCGGATAACAATCAAGGAGTTTGCAGCGCCTCCCCCGGGCATGTCTGCACGCTTCTTTGCCGAAGCCGACAAGCCGGTCAATCAGAAAATTGCTCCGGTGGTTCCCTTTGGTTTCGGCGAATCCCTGCGTGGAGCCCTTTCCGAGTGCATGAAGATGATCCGTCAATTCCCCTACGAAGGAGAGGAACAGTGCTGACCAGGAGATACATCCGGTTGACTCCCGGCGCAACGCGAGTTGGTTTCCTACGTGCAGTTTCGGCCACGCCCCTGGAGTTCCAGCAATGGTGATCAGCCTCCCGTTGCAGATTACGACGAAGGAGATCCAGCCCGGCATTGTGGTTCTGGAAATAGCGGGCCCGATTCACATGGGTCCAGCCTGCCACCAAATTACGCAAGAGGTGGAACAACTACTGGGTCGCAGCGAAAATCGGCTCATCTTCGACCTCACTAAAGCAACGTTCCTCGATAGCGGCGGCCTGGGGGAAATTGTGCGGTGCTTCTCCAAGGCAAAGAAATCGGGCGGATCCTTGCGCCTCGCCGGGGCTCAGGGAATGATCGCGACCGTCATCAGGTTAACCAAAGTGGATCGAGTCATCGAGATGTATCCCACCGCAGTCGGGGCAGCGGTGAATTTTCTGCCCGGGGCCGAAGGCGGGAGCTAGGGCAGGAGAGCATCGAAAAGCATTCTGCAGGATCGATCTGAATCCACTCGCTGGCGAAGCGAATTCCATGGAGTGATCCGCTTTGCGAATGTCCGACGAGGACTTCAGTGGACCGAGATTCCTCCACCTCTGCGCGGCTTCTTGATCAGGAAGACCATAGGGATCAGGCACAAGGCGATAATCGCGAGAATATGAAAATTGTCGATGTAGGAAAGCATCGATGCCTGGCGCTGCACGTTGGACTGCAGCAGGGCGTAGGCTTGCGGCAGCGCCTGGGAACCGCTCTGCGACTTCAACGCGGAAGTGGCGCCCTGCAGCATCCGTTGCACCAGCGGATCCGCGGGATCCAGGTGCGATGCCAGCCGGGACTGGTGGAACTGCGCCCTGCGGTCGAGCATCGTGGTGACATAGGAAATCCCCATGCTCGCGCCCACGTTCCGCGCCAGGTTGATCAGCCCGGACGCGGCATTGTTCTTCTCGCGCGGCAGATAGGAATACGCCACGGTGTTGATCGGTACCCACAGGAACGCCATGCCGCCACCCTGGATCAGCCGGGCAAGCACAACGTTGCCGAAAGCGAGTTGCAGATCGAAGCGCGACATGTAAAACATCGACGTGGACAAGATGCATAAGCCGCACACCATCATCGGCCGCGGGTCAAATTTTGCCAGCATCCGGCCCACCAGCGGCAGCAGCGCAATGATCAGCAGCCCGCCCGGCATCAGCACCAGGCCAGCCTGCTCGGCGGGATAGCCCATCAGCGTCTGCACGAACAGCGGAATCAGCAGCGTCGTGCCCCACAGTACGAAGCCCAGCGCGAACATCAGCGCGTTGGCCGTGGCAAACGAGCGGTCGCGGAACAGCCTCAGGTCGATGATGGGATGGTCGTGGCGCCACTCCCAGAACAGGACGGTCACCAGCGCCGCGGCCGAGATCGCCGTCAGAATCACGATGAAATGCGAATCGAACCAGTCTTCCCTCTGCCCCTTGTCCAAAACCACCTGCAGCGCGCCAAGCCCGAGGGCGAGCAAACCGAGACCGATGTAATCGATGCTGAAGCTTCGTTTTCGCTCCTGGTTCAAGTACGGCGGGTCGCTGATCAGGCGCGAAGTCAGCAGCAGGGAGATAATCCCGATGGGCACGTTGATATAAAAAATCCAGCGCCAGCTGTAATTGTCGGTGATGAATCCGCCCAGCGTCGGCCCCACGGCCGGCGCTACCACCACGGCCATGCCGTAAATGGCGAAGGCCATGCCGCGCTTGGCCGGGGTGAAAGTATCCGCGAGAATGGCCTGCTCGCTGGGCTGCAGGCCGCCTCCTCCCAATCCCTGCAGCACGCGAAAGAAAATCAGCGAACCCAGATTCGGCGCCAGCCCGCACAGAAACGAGCTGATCGTGAACATCGCCACGCACATCATGTAAAAGCGCTTTCGCCCCAGCAGGTTGGAGAACCATCCGCTCATCGGCAGGATGATGGCGTTCGAGACCAGATAAGACGTCAGGACCCAGGTGCTCTCGTCGACTCCGGCGGAAAGTCCGCCGGCAATGTGCGGCAGGGAGACGTTGGCGATGCTGGTGTCGAGCACCTCCATGAACGTCGCCATGGTCACCACGAGCGCGATGACCCATGGATTGACGGCGGGGCGGCTGTAAGCCTGTATGCCGGGAGCCGTGATGGCGGCGTCGCTCATCGAGCCCTCGCCCCGGCCGGCGACGGCAGACTCGCAATGACCTGATGGCCGCGGTTCCCGCGCGGAGCGATCGCCATCTTCACCGGGACACCCTGCGCGCCGCTGGTCGGTAGATCATTCGAGCAATTATAGGGGATTGCACCCATTTAGACGAAATTCGGTCTGGTATCGGAGGGCTACGGGAGCAGATTCATGCGGCGAAGAAGATCGGTGTAGCGCGGGTCCGAGCGCAGCGAGTCGAAGTTCGGGTCGACGTTAATGGTTCCAAATCCGGTTTCGATCGAACGATCCTCGTAACTTTTTTCCAGGTACTCGAAGGCTTTGTCCTTGTCTCCGAGCCCCACATAAATCCTGGCCAGCAACCGGGGTTGAATGTACTTTTTCTTTGAGAGTTCGGTCAACTGATCGAGCACCTTCTGCGCTTCTGCCTTCTTACCTTGCACTGCGTAGGCATACGCAAGGGACGCAAGCGCTGGTGTCCCGCGGCCGGAAGCCGTCACCGCCTTTTCAAATTCCGCCATCGCTTCCGGGTACATGGATTTTTCGAGGTAGTCATAACCGAGGTCGTTATGAGCCAGGTAGAAGTTGGAATCCAACTCCAGTGTCTTCTTCAATTGTTCGATCGACTGGTCGTACTGTCTCGCGTAGTACAAAGTGGCCCCCAGCCCCCGGGTAATATGCGGGACGATGGGTTCCAGTTCCGTGGCTCGTTTTTGTTCACTGATTGCTTCGCTTAGCCGCCCCGCATGCACCAAACTGAGCCCGTACCACATATGGATACTTGCGTTGTTCGGGTTGAGCTCAATTGCCCGCTGGTATTCCCGATCCGCCCCAGCACGATCCCAATCGTACATGAAATCCACGATGGCCAGCGAGGCATGGGCTTCCGCCAGCGTGTCATCCAATTCCAATGCCTTAAGCGCCGCCTCTTTCGCTTTTGGGAACATCTCCTTCGGGGGAACAACTGCCAGTCCGGCAAGCAGTGCATAGCTGTCGGAAAGGCCCGAGTACGCTAGAGCATAATTGGGGTCTTTCGCGATCGCCTGTTGAAAGTAATCAATCCCCTTCCTTACTCCATCCTCACTGGCCTTGCTCCACCAGTAGCGGCCCTTCATGTAGTCCTGATAGGCGTCGGCATTCGCGGTGTAGCTTTTCTCCATGCGCTTCTCTTCGTCGCCCGTCAAGCGCATTTGCAGCATGGAGGTCATTTCCTTCGCCAGGTCGCCCTGCAAGCCAAAAATATCGGATGCCTTGCGGCTGTACTGCTGGCCCCAGATGTGGCTGTCGTCGCGCGCATCCACCAATTCGGCGCTGATCTCCAGGTCATCGCCGCGCTGCATCACCCGGCCCTTGAGCACGGCTCGAACTTTGAGCGCCTTGCCCACCGTTCGCGCATCCTCATCCTTGCCCTTGTACATGAATGCAGAGTCGCGCGACATCACTTTCAGGTGCGGCAGCTGTGACAAGCTGTTGATGAGGCTCTCGGTGATTCCGTCGCTCAAATATTCCGAGTCGGGATTGCCGCTGGCGTTCGCGAAGGGCAGGACCGCTATGGAATCGATCGCCTCGCGGCCGGTCGCGCGCGACCTGTAGAACCATCCCGCAGCCGCAAGCAAAACCACCAGAATGGCTGCGCCGGCGCCCAATGCCGCTTTGCCTCGCCACCAATTTTGAGCAGCAACTCCAGCTTCCGCCGCGGCGGTTACGGACCGCCCCGAATCCGAGTCGCGTTTCAGCCGCGCCAGGTCGGATCGCAAATCCGCGGCGGTCTGATACCGCAGCCTGCGATCCTTCTCCAGCGCCTTTTGGATGATCTCCTCGATCTTTGGCGGCAATCCGGGGTTCAGTTTGGTCGGCGGAATCGGAGCCTGGCCGAGAATCGCGTGAAAAATCGTTGCCGACGTGCCGCCCTCAAACGGCAGCCTCCCGGTGGCCATTTCGTAGAGCACCACGCCGAAAGAGAACAGATCGGTTCGCGCGTCGAGTTCCTCGCCGCGTGCCTGCTCCGGGGACATATAGGCCACCGTGCCCAGCGTCGTACCCGGGCTGGTCAGTTCAAGTTGGGATATAGTCGGCAGTTCCGACGCCCCGATCCCGGCGGCATCCGATTCCTTCCCTGTGAGTTTGGCCAGACCAAAATCCAGAACTTTGGCGTGGCCGCGATCGGTTACGAAAATGTTCGCCGGCTTGATGTCCCGGTGCACGATGCCTTTGGCATGCGCGGCATCGAGTGCATCCACAATTTCCGCTCCCAGCTCCAGCACTTGATCGATCGCGACAGGTCTTCCGTTGATGCGGTGCTTGAGCGTCTGCCCTTCGAGCAACTCCATGGCGATGAAGTGCTGGCCTCCGGCTTCATCGATTTCATAAATCGTGCAGATGTTCGGATGATTGAGGGCCGATGCAGCAAAGGCTTCGCGTTGGAACCGCTCGCGCGCGGAAGAATCGTCCTCCAGTTCCGGAGGCAGGAATTTCAGCGCGACGTGTCGCCGCAGCTTGAGGTCTTCGGCTTCGTACACCACACCCATCCTGCCGCCGCCCAGTTGCGAGACGATGCGATAGTGCGAGATGGTTTTTCCGATCATGGTTGCAGAATTTCCAAAATTGCGCGCTCGTTCACTCTACAATATCTTTTCCTTTGGTTGTGGGCATTGTTATCCGAGTTCGGCGGGAGATTCCCACCGGACCGGTATCATGGCTTCTTCTGAGGCGCCGCGCTGCTTGTGGATAGTCGGATTACCGCTGCGGCGGCCGTGCAGCGCACCGAGGTGTTGTCGTCCATCGTGGCGGGCACGATGGCGTCGCGCAGCTCCGGGTCGCCGCGCCGAGCAATCGCCTCTAGCGCCGCGGTTCTTACCAACCAGTTCTTGTCGGAAACCGCTTTGACCAGCGCTTGCCCGCTTTCCGGGTCCGGATCGTTGGCCAGCATTCTCGCCGCCGCGGCGCGGATGGGCGAAACGTCGTCCGCGCGCATCATCTCGAAGACCGAGTATCCAATTCCGGCGTAGGGAATCAGTCCGATTCCTTGCGTGAAGCCCATTTCCGCCATCTTTTTCGGATCCTTCAAGTTCTTCATTTGGTCGGCGATCATGCCCCGGCCGGTCTTTCGCTCGCCGGTGAGGAATTGGTAGTACGCCTCATAGGCATCGGGGTCCTTCGAGGCAATCAACGCGCCGGCGGCCGCCAGCACGACTGAGGGCTCGGTGTCGGAGAGCATTTTGTGCAGCATTTCGGTCGATGCCTTTCCGTGCAACTGGCCAGGGCCGTCGCGGCAGCCGCGCGGACCTCCGGCTTTTCGTCCGCGGCCGCTTTTTCCGCAAGCTGCAGGGCTCGAGTGTTGCCCGGCAACAAACTGAGGGCGTGGACTGCTTGCACCCTCTTTTCGGCGCTTTTTTCGTTCAGATTGACTCGAAGTATTTCCCAAGCCTGGTCGCGATTGGCGTCCGCGCCCATGGGCCCGCCGCCAGCCTGGAACAAGATCAGCAATGCAAGCGCGCACGCCTTTGGAATTAGCGGCTTCATCTCGATTCCTCCCGGAACACCTGGCCACTGAACTCTACATTTGATCGGCAGCAAAGGCGAGAGGTGTGGTTTTCGATCCGGGGGCTGGAGGAATGGGGCGCGGCGCCAACTCGAAAGAAAAGCAGGCCGCGCGGCATCGAAAGTTGCCGCACAAACGGCCTGCCTTTCCGGCTGTACCGGGACGTATCGCAACTTTTACGCGGCCTTGGTCTCCGAAATCGCGGGGGCCTTGGCTTCGGCTTTCGGCAACATGATGCTCAGCACGCCTTCCTTGAGCGTCGCGGAGACTTTTCCAGCATCGACTTCGCAGGGCAGATCGAGGGTCCGCATGATTTCCTCGGAATGCTCTTCGGTCGACTGCGATTCGCCTTCCTTGGTTTCCTTCTTGGATTCCCGCTTGCCGGTGATGATCACGCGGCGCGGCTCGACGTTCACTTCGAGTTCGTTGGCGTTGAAACCGGGGACTTCGGCGCGCACCACCAGTTCGCCGGCAGTTTCTTCCAGGTTGAAGGACAGGGGTTGCAGGAATTCCTTCTCGGCCTGTAGCCAATGGCGCACGTCGTTTCCGTCGGCGCGGCCTTCTTGTTCAAATAATTCATAGGCGCGGCGCGCGATGGCGTCGTAGATGCGGTGGATTCGTTCGGTAACGCTTTCCATTTTTCCTGTTTTCACGGGCGGGCGGGAGGGGGCGGATTGCGCTGCGGCTGCGGATTTCTCCACCATGGGACGGCTCCTTTCGATTGTCTTGGGTTTTTTCGTAAGGGAAACCTCGGTTCCGCGCGGGCCGCTTGGCGTTCACCTTTGCCCCGCGGAAATCCCTTTATAACACGGCAAGATTACAATTGCATGTGCCGATTGTCACATTTTCACGCAAATGTAATCGAAAGCTCTTCCCGGCAGTTCCGGACGGCACGGCCTGCGCCTGCCAGCGCGGCCGTGGAGCCGCCGCGATCCGCGCTTCCCGGAGAGCCTTCTGCCCGCGAAATAATTAGCTGACGCAAAATAAAAATATACCTTATCGTGAGTCAACCAACATCCAACGGAGTGACGGAAACCAGGAAATTGCCATCGAAACTACGGAGGACTACCTAATCGAAGACAGGACGAAGGAGGGCAATCCATGAGCACACTCACAGTAAGGGACGGAACGCAGATTTACTTCAAGGACTGGGGAAAAGGGCAGCCCGTGGTTTTCAGCCACGGCTGGCCCCTGAGCGCGGACGCCTGGGAGGACCAGATGATCTACCTGGCCGACCGCGGATTCCGGTGCATTGCCCATGACCGCCGCGGCCATGGCCGCTCCAGCCAACCCTGGGACGGCAACGAAATGAACACCTACGCGGACGATCTTGCGGCGCTCACCGAAGCGCTCGATCTCAAGGATGCGATCCACGTTGGCCATTCCACCGGCGGCGGCGAAGTTGCCCGCTACATCGGCCGACACGGCACCAGGCGCGTGTCCAAGGCCGTCCTCGTCAGCGCCGTGCCCCCCTTGATGCTGAAGACACCCGCCAATCCCGGCGGCTTGCCCATGGAGGCGTTTGACCAGATCCGCGCCGCCGTCCTGGCAGACCGCTCCCAATTCTGGAAGGATCTCAGCGCGCCGTTTTATGGGGCGAACCGGCCCGGCGCCGCCGTGTCGCAAGGATTGCGGGATTCGTTCTGGCTCCAGGGGATGATGGCCGGACACAAGGCTGTGTACGACTGCATCAAAGCATTTTCCGAGACCGATTTTACCGAAGACCTGAAGAAGTTTGACGTTCCGACCCTCGTTCTTCATGGCGACGACGACCAGATCGTGCCCATTGGCGCTGCCGCCATGCTTTCGTCCAAGATGATCAAAGGCGCCATTCTGAAAGTCATTCCGGGAGCGCCGCACGGCATGCTCTCGACCCTGAAAGATCAACTTAACCTCATCCTGCTCGAGTTCCTGCAAGGGCAGCGATCAGCAACTGCGTAACCGGGAAGGCGCGCAAGAGGTTCGTGCCCCGGCCCTGCGACCAAAACGGGCGCGTTCGCATCCAATTAAGCTATTCAGGCGCGAGCACGCCTGGGGTATGCTTTTTCCCCGACCAGGGCGACCTATGGCTAAGCCGATATTGCTGAGTGTGGACGACGACGCGGACGTCCTGCGCGCCATCGAGCGCGATCTGCGTTCGCATTACGGCGCGGAATACCGCGTCATCGGCAGCGACTCTCCCGAGGGCGCCCTCGACCTGCTCAAGCAGCTCAAGGTCCGCAGCGACACGGTGGCCTTGCTCCTGGCCGACCAGCGCATGCCCCGCATGGACGGCGTAAAATTCCTGCAGGAAGCGAAAGAAATTTATCCCGACGCCAAGCGCGCGTTGCTAACCGCCTACGCCGACACTAACGCCGCAATCAGCGCCATCAATCACGCCAACATTAATTATTTTTTCATGAAGCCGTGGGATCCGCCCGCCGATCACCTCTATCCTCAGCTGGACGATTTGCTCGACGATTGGCAGGCTTCCTACCATCCCGCGTTTCAAGGAATCCGCGTGCTCGGAACGCGCTGGTCGCCGCGCTCGTACGAGCTGCGCGATTTTCTGGCGCGCAGCCACGTCCCTTACCAGTGGATTGACGTGGAGCTTTCGGCCGGCGATCCGGAAACCAAGCGGCTGCTCGATGCGCTCGGGCCGGAGGCGTCCAAGCTTCCGGTCGTGCTGTTTCCGGACGGGGCCAAACTGCTGGAGGGCGCGCCAACGGAAGTCGCGAAAAAAGTGGGACTCCGGACCGTGGCGCAAACCAGTTTTTACGATCTGGCCATCGTGGGCGGCGGGCCTGCGGGGCTGGCCGCAGCAGTGTACGGCGCCTCGGAAGGCTTGCACACCGTGATGATCGAGCGCGAAGCGCCCGGCGGCCAGGCGGGCATGAGTTCGCGCATCGAAAATTATTTGGGATTTCCAACCGGGCTCAGCGGCGGCGACCTGGCGCGGCGAGCGGTGGTGCAGGCGCAGCGCTTCGGCGTGGAAATTCTGGCGCCCCAGGAAGCCGTGGGGATTCGCACCGAGGGGTCCTACCGCATCGTCAAGATGGCGGATGGCAATGAGATTTCCTGCCACGCCCTGATGATCGCCACAGGCGTGCAATGGCGGCGCCTGGAAGCTCCGGGAATCGACCGCCTGCAGGGCGCCGGCGTTTATTACGGCGGCGGGGCGACCGAAGCGATCGCTTGCAAGGGCGAAACGATCTACGTGATTGGCGGAGCGAATTCGGCGGGGCAGGCGGCCATGAATTTCGCGAAATACGCGGATCGCGTGGTCATTCTTGTGCGCGGGACATCTTTGTCCAGCACCATGTCCCAATACCTGATCGACCAGATCAAGGAGATGCCTAACATTTCTCTATGGGCGCACGCCAGCGTTTCCGAAGTGCATGGTGATACGCACCTTGAGGAAATTTCCGTGCTCTGCTCGGACACAAACAAAATCGAACGTGTCCCGGCGAGCGCCATGTTTATTTTCATCGGCGCGCTGCCTCGCACCGATTGGCTAGGCGATGTTGTCGAGCGGGATGGGCGCGGCTTCGTCTTGACCGGACCGGACCTGATCCGGGACGGCAACCGCCCCAAGGGTTGGACTCTCGAACGCGATCCGTTCCTGCTCGAAACCAACGTTCCCGGCCTGTTTGCCGTGGGCGATGTGCGGCACGGCTCGGTGAAACGCGTGGCTTCCAGCGTGGGCGAAGGATCGGTGGCCGTGCAATTCATTCATCAATATCTGAGCAAGGTTTAATTGAATGGTGGAACCTTCCGAACTGCTTGGCGTCCCGGTCTTCGCCGATCTGCCCAAGGACCAGATCGCCTGGTTCATCGGCCAGTCTGAAGAATCGCATCTGAAAGCCGGCGATATTTTGACCCACCAGGGCGATCCGGCGGAGTGGATGCTGGTGATTCTCGAAGGCGAGCTTCAGGGCCGAGGCGAATTGGGCGGAGAAACGATCGTCATTTCGTTGCCGGCAGGCCAGGTCTCCGGTCGGCTGCCCTTTTCCAGGATGAAGCAGATTGCCGTCGGAATGCGCGCGATCTCCGACAGTCACATTTTGAGATTTCCTTCCTCGAAGTTTCAGCAACTTGTGCAAACCATGCCCGAACTGACCACTCGCCTGGTGGCGTTGATGACCGACCGCGTCCGCGAGTTCACGCGCCTCGAACAGCAGCGCGACCGGCTGGCCGCGCTCGGAAAACTTTCCGCGGGCCTGGCGCACGAACTCAACAATCCCGCGTCGGCCGCCACGCGCGCCACCAGCCAGTTGCGCGACATCCTGAAACGCATCCGCGACGCCAGCCACGATCTGGGAAGACGTGACCTTAGCACCGCGCAAAAACTCGAAATCGAAAAGCTGGAAACTTCGCTCACGAATCTGAACGACCCTCCGCCCGACCCGCTCGCCAGGAGCGCCCTGGAAGATCAACTCGATTCCTTGCTGCGCAGCCACGGGCAAAACGATTTGTGGCAACTCGCGGCGGGCCTGGCGCGCAGGAACGTCCAGCCGGAAGTCTTGGAAACGCTGTTCTCGAATCTCGATGCGGATACGGCGCGCGCGGCGCTGGTTCGCATCGCCGCTTCGGTGGAAGTGGCCAGCCTGCTGAACGAGATCGAGAGCAGCACTTCGCGCATTTCCGACCTGGTCCGTGCCATCAAGGAATATACGTCCATGGACCAGTCGCCGGTACAAAACGTGGACATCGTGAAGGGACTGGAATCTACGCTGACGATCCTGAACCACAAGCTGAAGCACGGAGTGGCCGTGGTGCGCGATTATCCCAGCGTGCCGCTTCTGGTGAATTCCTTTGGCAGCGAACTCAACCAGATCTGGACCAACCTCATCGACAACGCCATCGATGCCATGCACGGAAAAGGCGAGATTCGCGTTCGCGCGCACTGCGAGGACACTTGTGCCGTGGTGGAAATCGGCGATAACGGCCCGGGAATCCCGCCCGAGATCAAGCCGCACATCTTCGAGCCTTTTTTTACCACCAAGGGCGTTGGCGAGGGAACCGGACTGGGCCTCGACACCGTGCAGCGCCTAGTGAAAAAACATTCCGGCTCGATTCAAGTCACCTCAAAGCCCGGAGACACGCGTTTCCAGGTGTGGCTGCCGCTTGGCGGAACTCCCGCGTAGGGACTTTTGCGTAATTTCGCGAAAACCCCCGCCCAACATCAAAAAACTACCGTCATTCCGAGCGAAGCGAGGAATCCCTCTTTCCCATCGATCCAAGAGGGATTCCTCGCTTCGCTCGGAATGACGGTGCAAATGGGTTTCTCTCGTAGTCTATGATGGCTCCCCAACTTAAGGGCCAACCGGGGATTGAGTTTGGCGCCAATTCCCGATAGTCTCCGGGTGGCGGCGCAAACTGTGTGACTGGGCGATCCGTCTGGCGGGTCGTTGCCATCGAGCAGCCGCCTGAAAAGAATCCGTGACCGACAAACTGCTCCAAATTTTTCCCCCCGAGGGCGTGAAGATTGTCACCACGCTCTTCCTGTGTTTTCTAATCGGCCTCGAGCGCGAGGAGCACCGCGCGTCCTTTCAGGACGATCGAAGATACAGCTTCGGCGGCGTCCGCGCGTTTCCCCTCATCGGCCTGATCGGTTACGCCATGGCGCTGATTTCCGGCTCACAACTGCTGCCGTTGACGGTCGGATTCGGAGTAATTGGCGCGTTCCTGTGGCTGTCGTACCAGCACAAGCTGGTGACGTCAAAGGATCCAGGCGTGACGACGGAATTATCTGGCCTGGCCACGTATGTCGTCGGCGCGCTGGTTTCGCGCGATCAATTCTGGATCGCCACAACGCTCGCCATTCTCTCCATGCTGCTGCTCGAGCTGAAGGATTTTCTGGAAAATCTGGCCACCAAAATTCCCGGCGAAGAGATTTTCACATTCACGAAATTTCTTCTGCTGACCTGCGTGATTCTGCCCATCGTGCCCAACCAGGGTTACACCTCCTTCGACCTGAATCCGTTCAAGACCTGGCTGATTGTCGTGGCCATCAGCGGCGTGTCTTACGGCAGCTACCTGCTCGAGAAAGTATCGAAAGGCAAGGGCGGGGTAAGGCTCGCGGCGGTGCTTGGAGGAGCGTACTCGTCCACGTTTACGACCGTTGTGATGGCCAAGCGCGCCCGTACGCTCAAGGCGCCGCACGGATACTCCGGCGGAATCCTGATGGCGTCGGGAGTCATGTATTTTCGTTTTCTGGTGTTGGTGGGGCTCTTCGACCTGGCGCTATTCCAACAGATTTTGATTCCCTTTCTCGTTCTGGGAGCGATCGGAATCGCGGGCGGTTGGGCCTGGTCGGAATTGCCGGATGCGGCTGTGGAAGGATCGCCGGCAACGTATCTGACAAAAAATCCGCTCGAACTTGCCTCGGCATTTTCCCTGGCGGTTGTTTTCGCATTCATGATCGTTGCAACAAACTACGCAGTGATGCACCTTGGCCGGCAGGGAATTTACGGCCTTGCGGCGATCACGGGCCTCGCCCCAGTGGACCCTTTCATCCTGGGACTGACGCAGACGGCAGGGAAGATGACGCCGCTGGCGCTTGCCGCGGGCGGCGTCGTTGTCGCCGCGGCCAGCAACAATTTTGCGAAGGCCTTTATCGCGGTTACGCTTGCCGATCGAAAAACAGGGCAGCAAAGTTTCCTTCTGCTGCTCGCTCTGACGGCATTGGGCTTACTGCCTCTGCTGTGGATCGCGCGGTAGGTGGGCGTGATGGACACACCGGTAATCTCGCAGGCGCGATCGTCCTCAGCGAATATTCGTTTGTGCGCGGCCGGCGGATTGATTTTGGCCGTGATCCTCGTCGCACCCATCTGGAGCGTCCGGTTTCCTCCGCTGCTCGATTATCCCAATCATCTGGCCCGCTCGTTTATCCTCGCGCATTTGCACGATCTCGCGTTCACCTTCGGCAATTTCTTTCGCGCCGATTGGGGCGCGTACCCGTATCTCGGAATGGACGCGTCGCTAGCAGTCCTGGGGCGCGTGTTCCCGATCGAGACCGCGGGACGCGTGTTTCTCAGTCTGTGCGCGCTCGCGCTGCCCGCGGCGGCCTGGTTTTTTCTCCGCCGGGTGAACCCGGGAGACGATGCGGCCGCCGCCTGGGCGCTGCTGATTGCATTTAACGTATTTTTTCTCGAAGGCTTCCTGAATTTCGATTTAAGTCTTGCCGTCGGATTTTTTGCGCTGGGTCTATGGCTTCGATGGCTGGAGAAACCGGGAATCGGGAGATGGGCGATCGTGCTCCTTGCGTTCACTGCTCTGTATTTCACACACCTGATTGGATTCGGCCTCTCCGGACTGATCGTCATCGCGTATCTGGCGCTTTCCCGGCGGCCTCTGCGGGACTGGGTGTGGAGCGGCGCCCTGGCGCTTCCGGGTTTCGCGTTTTACCTGCACTCTTCGCGCACGGGAATGTCCGCAAATAAAATTATTTTTCACGGTCTCGACGACAAACTCGATTCCCTGCAAATGTTCCTGCACGGATACTCGCCCGCGCTCGATTGGATTTCGCTGGCGGCGCTGGCCGCGTGGTTCCTGGCGGCCTGGTGGAGCAATCCGGAGTTTCGCTGGAATGGGCGCTGGCTCCTGATCGCTGCCTTTTTTTTTGCATTGTTCTGGGTAATTCCGTGGATGTGGGCGGAAGGATCGGACCTCGATATTCGCGTGTTTCCGTTTTTGTTCGTCGCCATTCTGGCATCGGCCCGCGTGGGAAAGCGCGCGAAGTGGCTCGTGGCGATTCCGCTCTTGCTGTTCGTGGCGCGCACCGTGGACACGACACGGCACTTTGCCGCCGCGCAGCCCGAACTCGTCGGCCTGGCGCAATCGTTTGACGCTGTGCCGCGCGGCGCCCTGGTGCTACCGATCGTCGAAGGCGATCAGGACCCGATCGAGCGCCCCTTCACGCATTTCTGGGGTTATGGCGTGATCCGCCGGGGCTGGTTCTCGCCATACCTGATGGACGTGGCCGGCGACACGCCGATGCGCATTGTCCATGACTCCTACACGCCGGACGGATTCTGGGATCATGTGTACGACGAACCTCCCGACTGGAAACTGGTGCAAGGCGATTACGATTACGTCTGGGCCTACGGCGTCCCCAGATTTTCCGCCCCGCTTGCGGACATTGGCGAGAAAATCTACTCCTTCGGGCCGCTCGAGGTGTACCACCTGCGGAAATCACCGCAAGGGCCACACTAGGCGCCCCTTTCCTATTTAACAAACATTCATGTTCCGCCCGGAAGGGTTCTGGTAGCATTTTAGCTGCACGCAGGAGGGGTCATGGTTCGCAGATCGGCGTTGGCACTGGCCGTGGTATTGCTATTCGGGCTCGCGGCGAAGCGGGCGAATGCTCAGCAATCCGCGGGCGGGACCTGGAATTTTTCGGTGTCGGGCGATTCGCGAAATTGCGGCGACGTCGTAATGCCGGGCATCGCGGAAACCGCGAAGAAGAATCACGTGGCCTTCTTCTGGCATCTGGGCGATGTCCGCGCGACTTCCAAAATCGATGAGGACATTCTGCACCAGCCCGAGCACCTGGCCCGCCCGTTGACCATGGAGGAGTACGAGAGCACCTCCTGGCAGGACTACATTGAAAACCAGATCAAACCGTTCGGCGACATTCCGTATTTCGTCGGCATCGGAAACCATGAAGTCATTGCTCCCGCAAAATCACGCGAGGGTTTTCTTCTGCAGTTTGCCGACTGGCTCGGTTCGCCCGTGCTTCGCGCCCAGCGATTGAAGGACGCTCCGGACGATCACATGCTCAGGACCTACTATCATTGGATCGATCGCGGCGTGGCGTTTTATTTTCTGGATAGCGCCAGCGGCGAGCAATTTGACGGCAATCAACTGGCTTGGTTTGAAAAAGTGCTGGAACAAGACCTGTCGAGTCCCGCTATCACCACGATCGTCGTGGGCATGCACAAGGCGCTTCCCGAAAGCATTTCCGCGGGGCACAGCATGAACGAATCCCCGACGGGCATTAGCAGCGGGCGGCAAGTGTATGCGGATCTGCTGCGCGCGCAGAATGACAAGCACAAATACGTCTACGTTCTTGCTAGCCATTCGCATTACTTCATGGATGGAATTTTCAATACGGACTACTGGCGCAAAAACGGCGGCGTGCTGCCCGGCTGGATCGTGGGCACCGCGGGCGCGGTGCGCTACGCGCTGCCGCCGGGAGCTTCCGACGCGCACGGAGCGCTGGTCAACGTCTACGGATCGCTGCTGGCCACCGTGCATCCAGGCGGCGAAATTAATTTTGAATTTGAACAGCTGGCCGAGTCCGACACGCCAGCGTCGGTGACATCCCGCTACGGCAAGGAGTTCGTGCACTGGTGCTTCGCCGAGAACACGCAGGTGAAGTAGTACAAGTTAGGACAGGCTTTTCACCCTGAGCGGGCGAAGGGCAGCCTGTCTGCTTTTTGATTCTCTCAACACCGCGGCTGCGGTAGGATATTCAATTTACTCTGAACCGTAGAAGAGACAGGCTGAAGCCTGTCTTACTACGCCCTCATCCAGTCCGCCTGCCAGTCCTTGACCATTTTTTTGATCGCTTTGCGGTCGGTGATCTTGTCGTCGAGGACTTTCCGCGCCAGGCCTGGCAATTCCGCGTCGCTCGCGAATCGCAATGAAACCAACTGATCCACGGTGAATTCCGATATGCGCGACTGCAAATCCGCGGGCAGCAAGCCCGCCAGGCGCAGCCTCATTTCCAGGCGGATTACTCGGTCCTGCACCATCACGGTGGATTGGCGTGCTGTCACAAAAAGAGGAACCAGCACCAGGGCCACCAGCACGCCCATGATGGAAGCGTACGTGATTCCATAGCGCAGGACATACAGCCTGCCTCCCAGATTTACGAACAGCACCAGCATTCCGGCTACAAAAATGGGCACCTGACGGGTGTGGCTTTCAAAGCTCTGCGGTTTCTGGGCCATGTTGACCTACCTTCCTCTCGCGATCGAATGAAAATCTAGCGCATGGGTTCGGGAATGGACGAAATCGGGTCGATATCCACGGGCACGTCGGAGGCGGCGCCGAGCGCCTTGGCCAGTTCCGGAGGCACCGTGCCGTACTTGGCAAACCACGCCTCCACGCGCGCGCGGTCTCCCGTGGCTTCCTGCTCGAGCAGTTCCTTGCCCAGGGCCGCGACGGCCGCGGGCATGCCGTTCAGATCGATCACGTAACGGCCTGAAGCGGTGTCGCGCGTGACGACTCCGCGTTCGGAGAAAAAGTTAAATTCCATGATTTCCGCGCGGCCATGCGCTTCGGCCACTCCGAAGCGGACCGTGCGGAAAATTCCCGCGACTTCCGACGCATAGTATCCGTTCAGTTTTTCCTTGGGCAGGTCGCCGTGGTCCACCAGCCATTTCAGTCCGTAGAGGCCGACGATGTCCGCCTTCGCTTCTTCCAGGCCCGCGTAGGTCGGCCCGATCGCGGCGCGAACGTCGACGCGACCCGCGGGAGTGCGCGCAAACGCGGGGCCCAAGCCGTGCGAAATTTCATGCATCATCGTGGTCGCAAGATAGCCCTCGGCGGATGCCAGCGCGGCTTGGTCGGGGCGCAGCAGCCGCTGGGCGACGGGAAGAATCACGTAGTTAACGCGCGCATCCATGTAATTCTTGAAGAAAATCTTCTTCGATCCTTTTTGTTCGTGGATGCGGGGATCGTTGGGCAAATTATCGGCCACGGCCTGGTAGCCGTGCCGCAAATCGCCCGCGCGGTACGGCGTGTCCATCACTTCCATGGGCGACAGGAAGCCGTGCTTGGACGGGCGGTCTTCCGGCGCGAGCGGCAAGCTGTCCTGGATGTCGGGAACGTATTTCTGGAAGACGTCGAGTTTACGGCTTTCGGCTTCGTTGCGGATCAGGATCGCGGCGCCATAGGAAGTTTTCACTCCCAGAAAATCGTCGAGGTACGTTTCGTAGGGCGCGAAGATGATGTCGAATTTCGGATTCTCCAGGCTCACCCAGGCAAGGTCGCTTTCGAAATAATTGTCGGTGAGCAGCGAATCCGCGCGCAGGCGCAGAAATTTCGCGAACGCCGGATCGTCCGATAGCGCCGCAGCGTCCCGCAGCGCCTTGACGGCGGGATCGAGCCACGCGCGATACGCCACGTGATAGGGAATCGCTTCGAGAGCATTGCCCTTGCGGCGAACCACGGCCCATGGATCGTACATCGCCGCCTTCTGTTCCGGATGCGCTGCGATGTAGCGGTCAAATTCTTCGTGGGTGAGGTCGGAAGGGAAGAGCGCGCGGCCCAGCGGCCACGGCGCAGTCCCGACAAACGGCGCATTGTTCTCGATCAGGTTGAAGCGGCTGCCGTTAATTCTGAGAAACCGGCGCAACTCCTGATCGCGCGGCGCGGTGCTCCCGGCCAGTTCGTTGTAAAGTTTCAAGCCTTCCGGATCGCTTTGCCGCCAGTAAATCGATTCCAGCGCTTGGCAGGCTTCCACAAGTTTTTGCACCAGTTGCCGCTCGCGGTCCGTAAGGTGCGCGGAATCGTAAGCCATTTTCACAGGCTTGAACTTAGCGACTTGCGCCGCAAGGTCCGGCGCGATCACCAGCTTTGAAGTGTCGATTTTGGCAGCGGGCTTTGCTCCGGACTTGCCGGACGATTGCGCCCGGACCAGGAATACTTTCGGTGAAAAAATAAACAGCGCCAGCAGGCCGGCGCACGCCGCCGAATACTTGCGCACGCGATTCGGCAGATGCAAACAGGCGCGGGCTTTGCGCGGGAGCATGGCGGGCATTCTATCAGAGCCAGGCAAACATTGATGAATGTGAATTCGCGCCCATTGCGGGCGATCCGACTCACGCGGGAAATCTGATTTCCTTCTCACCCTGCAGGAAAGGAAATTTCGATTGTAATTGGGTTCGCTGGGCGATAGCCTCTGCAAAAGCGGCGCATTTCCGCAAGCGTTCAAGACATGCAGAGGTTTTTCGTGAAAACAGGGCAGGTGTTGGGTGTCGGGATGTTTGCCGCCAGTTTGCTGGTCGCCCTCAGTTTCAGTTCCAACGCGAGGCCCTTGCCGCAGTCCACTCCATCGGCAATCAAATTCGATCATGCATTGATCTGCGTTTCCGATCTGGCTCCCATGCAGCAAGGGCTTGCAGACGTTGGCCTCGAGCCAGACTACGGAGGCCATCATGGCCATGCGACCACCCAGATGGCTCAACTGGGCTTTCCGGATGGCACCTAATATCGGCGTGGAAGCGCCGGTGGACGCATCGGTGGAAACCGGAACCCCGCAATCCAGCCTGATGAAAGCGAATGCAGGTCCGTGCGGTTGGTCGGTAACTTCGTTTGATCTCAAAGGCGATTTGGAACGCATCTCCCGTCTGGGCGTTGCTGTCGGGGCGCCCGAGCCGCGCAGCAGGACCCGGCCCGACGGGACTTTCGCCGAATGGCAAAGTGCATCGTTGGGGCCTGGGGCTCCGGGATCAAATCTGCCCTTCTTGATGGAAGACAAAACGCCGCGAAGCAACCGCGCGCCGCACTCCTCGGCAAGCATCGAAGGGACAACCCTCACGGGTGTCGGGATTGTCGTTCTTGGGGTTCAAAATCTGGATGAAAATATAAATCTCTTCCGAAAGGTGTACGGCTGGCCGGCCCCCAAAGTGGAGGCTCATCCCGAATTTGGCGCGAAGCTTGCCTATTTCGCCGGGACGCCGGTAATGCTGGCAACTCCCGACGCGCCGGGCTCCTGGGTAGCGGAACGGATTGCCCGGCTGGGCCAGTGCCCGATTGCATTTTTGCTTCACTCCGGCGATTTCAAGGCGGCATCGAAGCATTTCTCTCTTCCGGAAGGGAAGAAGTGGTTCAATTTAGATGTTTCCTGGTTTGACGTGAAAAAGCTGCATGGAGTCAGGCTGGGCATTGTCGGCGGATAGAATTTGACTCCGGGGCGCGATTTCCCGAAGCAACAAATCGCGTTCCTCGCTGCGCGTGAGAAGGGTTGCAATCCATACGGAATGAGGAATTCAGATGACCGAAATCACTCGACGAGGATTTGTGAAAGGGGCGGCGCTGGTGGCGCCCCTCGCCTTTACGCCGTTCTCCGTGGCGCAAACTACTTCCGCTTCTCGCTATGACGTGGTCGTGGTCGGGGCCGGGCACAACAGTCTGATCACTGCCTGCTATCTGGCGAAGGCCGGTTTCAAGTGCCTCGTGCTCGAAGGACGCCCGATCATAGGCGGCGGCACAAAGACCGCGGAACTGACGCTGAGCGGCTTTCACCATGATGTCTGCTCATCGATTCACGCGCGCATCCAGGCCAATCCCCTCATGAAAAACAACGAATTGAATTTGGGGGAATACGGACTGGAATATATCTATCCCGATCCCATCTACCATATCGCCTTTCCCGATGGGAGCTACATCACCAAGTGGAGAGACTTCGACCGCACCTGCGAGGAGATCGCTAAATATTCCAAGAAGGACGCGGAGACCTGGCGCCGCATGGCCACCGAGGCAGATGCAATTCGGCCGATCATCAATGAAGTGGAATATACGCCCATCGGGTTCGGGAAATCGCTTAACGAGCGCCTGGCCGAGCATCCGCAGGGCAAACTGTGGCAGCGCCGCATGGCCATGTCGAAGTGGGACGTGCTGCACCAGAATTTCGAGGATGAGCGCACCATGGTGGCGATGATGCCACCGTTTCCGAAAGAGTTGACCGGTCCGTATTCCGGATTTGCCGCGTATCCCAGCAAGAAAGAGGAAGTTCCGCAACCCAAGGGAGGATCGGGAATGATCGCGCTGGCGCTTCAGCGTTTCCTCGAAGCGCATGGCGGAGAGATCCTGGTGAACAAGCCCGCGGAACGCTTTATCGTGGAAAACGGCAGATGCGTGGGCGTGGAATGCGCGGACGGAACCTCTTATCGCGCGCAGAAGGCCGTGCTTTCCACGGTTCATATCAAACAGCTAGTTAAAATGGCGCCGCGCGACCTGTGGCCCGGAGATTTTCTCGAAGGCGTGAAGACGTTCAATACCGGAAATGCTTCGTTCAACTCTCATTTCGCCACCACGGAGCCTTTGAAATTCCCGGTCAAGAGCGGCACGCTCGTGCCCGTCCACATCTCGAATATCCAGAGCTGCAAGCGCGCGCTGCGTTATGAATCCGAGTTGACCGCGGGCGAGTTCCACGTGGAGGAGCCGGTGCTGCATATCGTACAGACCAGCGTGGCCGATCCCACGCGCGCTCCCGCGGGCATGCACACCATCCGGGTTCTCTGCGAGCAAGCCGTCTACAATTTGCCGGACGGAGGCCCGGGGCGCTGGGAGGAAATCAAGGCGGATGTCGCCCTGGCGCACCTCAGGGCCTTGCAGAAAATTGCTCCCAATCTGACCGACGACAAGATCCTCGCACGGTTTTCCACTTCTCCCGTCGATATCGAGCAGATGAACGCGGCGATGTGGCACGGCTCCTGCCACAGCGGCACCGATGGACCAGCACAGGCAGGCGCCATGCGTCCGGTGCCCGGCTGGGCGCAACACCGCATGCCAATCCCCGGTTTGTATCAAACCGGCGGAACGACTCATCCGGGAGGCGGCGTATCTGGAGGGCCCGGTCGAAATGCGGCGGTGGTCATGCTCAAGGATTTTGGAACGAGCATGGAAGAAACGCTTGCCAAGAAGGGATAGCGGCCGCGGGGTTTTCTCGTTGGTATATGAGAATCGGGAAAATGCAGTTCTTGGGGAATTCTTACGGAGGCGAGCGCGTGAAACGAATTGACCGAAAGTTTGTGTCGCCGGTCTTAATCGCTCTAGGCTTGGCGATATTCCATTTCGGAGGCGCGCCCGCGGCCCTCGCGGCACAATCCGCAAATTTGCAAGGTTCCGCCCAAGACGTGCATGACACTCCCGTGCCTCTTCCCGCGCCCGAGCAGCCGATTCCGTACAGCCACAAGACTCATCTGGCGCTGGGCCTGGAGTGCCAGATGTGCCACACCAACCCCGATGCCGGAAGGATGATGACTTTCCCGGTTACCGCCACCTGCATGAATTGCCACAGTTCCCTGGCGAAGAATAAGCCGAGCATTCAGAAGCTCGCGGCCTTCGACAGTTCAAAAACGCCCGTGCCCTGGGTGAGGGTCTACACCGTCCTCCCGGGAGTCAAATGGAGCCATCGCAGGCATTTGGACGCCGGCATGAAATGCGAGATGTGCCACGGGGACGTCAGCCAGATGCAAGTCATGACCAATGTGAAAAGCGTGACCTCCATGGTTGGGTGCCTGGACTGCCATAAATTGCACAATGCCAAAACCACGTGCGTCACCTGTCATGCAGCCTGGTCTCCTGAAATGGTGGTCGCAAAATAAAAGTGCTGCATACTTTCCGCGGAGAAATTTGCATCTTGGACAAATAAAGTCATTTTCGGCCGAAGCACCACACGAGTTCGTTGCGAGAGGATGAGCATCATGCGTATAGTTCCACCAAGAATCACCTTGTTGGCGGCGCTCATCGTCATTGCGGCGTTCCAAACAGCCGGGCGCGCCCAGCAAGCTGACTATCCCAAACAATCCGACCTTCCCAATCCGTACCGGCTGGTCGAGAACTGGCCGACGCTTCCCGCGAGCATGAACGGAGGCCACTGGGGAGAATTAATCCGAGCCGATATCGATCCCAAAGGAAACATCTGGGTCTTTCACCGCTGCTTCAACACCGAGCCCGCCGGATACGCCACCTGCGTCGGCCGCACCGACCCGCCGATTCTGGAGTTTGATCCGTCTGGCAAACTCCTGGCCAGCTTCGGTTCGGGCATGTTTGCGTTTCCACATGGGTTCACGGTGGACCGGCAGGGAAACATCTGGGCCAGCGACGCGAATAAGGACGAGACCGTTCTTGGCAAATCCGCAAAGGACGCCTACGGCGTGGTCCGCGGCCACCAGGTCTTCAAGCTGAGTTCCACCGGGAAAGTCTTGATGACGATGGGCAAGGAAGGCGTGGCGGGAGACGGTCCGGACACGTTCGATCAGCCTTCCGGCGTCGCCATCGCTCCGAATGGAGATATTTTCGTGACCGACGGCCACGGAAAGAACGACCGCGTGGTGAAATTTTCCAAGGATGGCAAGTTCATCAAAACCTGGGGCCGCCATGGATCCGGCCCCGGCGAATTCGATCAGCCGCATGACATTTCCATCGGCGGATCGCAGGGCCGCGTGTACGTCGCCGATCGCAGCAACAGCCGCGTCCAGATCTTCGACCAGGACGGAAACTTCATCGCCGCGTGGAAGCAGTTTGGCCGCCCCAGCGCGTTATACGTTTCCAGTAGCGACATTCTGTACGTGAGCGACTCACAATCGAATTCAACGGTCAATCCCGGCTACCTGCGCGGCATCACGATAGGCAGCGCGAAAGACGGTTCGCTCACCGCGTTTATACCGGACCCGGACCTGGCTCAGGCGGACGTCAACCGAATTTCCGGTGCGTCGGGAATCGTGGCGGACGCGCAAGGCACCATTTATGCCGCCGACGTCGGCCCGCACAGGTTGAGGAAGTACGTCAAGAATAAGTAGGAATGTTCGAGCGCAGCGAATGCGCGCTTGCAGGCTTGGTCGCCGGGTTCGCTGGTTAGCGCTGAGTTGTTTTGGAAGCGTCAGGCGTGGAATTTGCCCGCGTTGCGGGGGATTTTGGCGCCGGTTGCGGGTGGAATCCTTCCCAAGCTTTTTCTCCCAAATAATAGAGCACATCTCCGGCCTGGCTTGTGGAGACGTAAGCAAAAATTCCGCTGCCAATGACCGAGGCCAGGAAGATGGTCAACACCAGAGCGGCGATGGGATGCCTGGACGCGAAGGGCTCGCGCGGCGCGGCCAGCGCTCCCCGCACTTTGGTTGCAGCCTCGGGCGAAAACATCGAGAGATCGTAGGAGGGCGCGCTGTACACCGGAGGTCTCAAATTGTATAGAAGCGGCTGGCTGCTCGCCTCGGCGGACGCGCCTTCGGTTTCGGCCTCCGGGTCAGCCTCCGGGATTTCCCAGCTGGGAGTCCATCCGATATTGTCCATGGGCGCAGCTTCCGCATCGGCTGCTTCCTCAGCGGCCGCTGGTTCGGCATCCGGAAGATCCGCAATAGGCGCCAGGTCGATTCCATCGCCAAGCGCGGTTTCCGCGTCCACCGCAGGGTCCGGCATCGGAAGATCCACGATCGGCGCCAGGGCGGCTTCGCTGCTCGGCGCCACCTCAGCATCGATCGCCGGTTCCGCCACCGGAACGTCGAGCACATTCGCTTTCGCCTGACCCGACCATTCGCGAATGTATTCCCGCATCTCGTCCGGCAATTCCGTGAAACGCAAGCCGCCGGTTTTTCCCGTTTCGTCTTTCCAGGCCAGTTCGCCCACGGCTTTTATTCTTCTGGAGGAATCCACCGCAAACCGGAAATGGATCGGCCCATCGACTTCCACGGGAGCGATGGCGTGAAAAGCCAATCCTCCCTCGGAGACGTCGAGCACAATTCCGCCGTTATTAAACGGCAGGCTGATGTACGCGAGCCGTTCCAATGGTTTCCGAATGCTGAGCCGACGTTCGTTCTGCGACATGGCTTATTTGCGCGGGATTTTTGAAACACCCTCAGGGCTGGAGAATGTTCGCGAAATCGCCTGGACCTGCGCTCCACGACGAATCGAATTACGATGCAAATGTAGGCCAGTCCTGGCAGGGAGACAAGCGGAAAACGCAATGCCGCGCTTGGCCTGTTTCACTGGGGCTCAATGGAGTGGAAAATTAAGGCGGCCTAATCTTTGATCCGTTGCGGGAAGGCCCATTCCCGGAATGGGCTCCTGCAGCGCGGCTTCCGACTTACTGATGGCTGGATTGGGCTGTTGTATTCCGCGGAATTTCCGCGATCGATCTGCCGATCTGCTCAAAATAGTTACGCGTGTAAGTTTCGATTCCACTCGAGAACTCGCGGGAAATTTCCGCCGTCCGTTCTTCCAGGAGCTTGGTGACGTTACCTCCCAGCGAGGCCAGCAGGGAATTCAAATTGTCCTGCGCAGCTTTTTCAATGTTTTGCGAAAGCTGCTGCAAGGTTTCGGTGGTTTTCTCGGCAACGGAATTCGCGGTTTGAGCCAGTTCCTGCTGCACTTTGGCCATGCTAGTGTCGGCGCTGGTGGCGATCTGTTTTTCAATTCCCGCGCTGAAGGACCGCGTCTCATTCTTGAATGCGGCCTCGGAAGCCGCCAGCGTTTGCAGGGCGTCGTTGGCTTCGGCCAGCAGAGGGGCGACCTGCTCCCTGAACCGCGACACAAACCGCGTCATGGCTTCATCCCGCGTGGTCTCCATGTTTTTTTGCACGCGTTCAGTGGCCGCGGCGGCCAGGGTGTCGATGCGCTGCGTCACTTCCTTTATCTGCCGCAACATGTGCTGCCGCGCGGTCTCCAGATCCTGTTCTATTTTCTTGATCCAGCGGGCGTGATTGATCCGCGCACCGGCCTCATGCGCGTCCAGCAGCGATTTCAGCGCCTGTCGGGAAATGTCCTCTTTGGACGCGGCGATCACCGACTGCACCGTTTTTGCGGCTTCGTCCCGCAGTTGCGCGCGAAACTCTTCCATCTGCCGGCTTTTTTCATTCACCAGGGCATTGCGCGCCGCTTCCGCTGACATGATTTGAATCTGTTCCCCGAATCCGGCCATGAGTTGAGCCAGAGAGGCAAGCTGCGGCGCGACCGTGTTCTGCTTTTCGACGCCCGAAGACTTGACCAACCCCGCATCCTGCGCCGGAGCGATTTTTTGTTCCGTGCGGGATACCACGCGCAGTTCACGCGTGGCCGCAGGCAACTCATTCCCATTGGCCATCTGAACCGGAAACCAATCCTCCGGCGGCGAAGGGATCTCCCAGATGTTGCCGGCGTTCTCCAGCTCCACGGCGACCTGGTAGCCCCGGTCCGGAGCCGGCAGCCTGTGCACCCACTTCACGCGTGCGCGGCTGGAGCTGCCGGTGGTGCCGTCCTTGGAGGGCTTCACCTCCAGGAACACGATCTCGCCTTGCAGTACCTCATGCTTGGTCTGGTAGGTGCAGCCGTGGCAGCTGATGGTCAGCGTCGAGACTTGCTCCTGATACGGCTCGCGTAGAGCGCCTACTCCCTGCACTGCGAGCGGCAAGGCACGATCGATTCGTGTGCTGCGGCGTTTATGCAAATATGCGGTTTGGTACGACGACACAGAAATCCTCCCAGGGGCTTGGAACAAAATCATACGTGAAAATGCGACGGAAGCTCGATGCGGCGTGATTCGATTGTAGCGGAGAAGTTACCGCCCCAGATGGGTACGTTTAAGCCCGCTCAACATCCGGAAGAATCCGCAATGACAAACCCAGCATGCTGGAAAGGCTGCCGAAATACTCTCTCTCTTTTCCGTCATGCCGAGCGAAGCGAGGAATCCCTCTTTGATTGCGACCCAGGAGAGATTCCTCGCTTCGCTCGGAATGACAATGGTTCGAGTTTTCGGAGCCTGTAGAGTTTGTCCTACGTGGGAATACGTCACTGGGTGAACCCGGCATTGACACGGATCACTGGTGGCCATACGATTCCACGCAATCACGGAAAAAACTGTTTGGCCGGCGGCGGCCTGGATTCGCGGCCGTCCATTAGATTTTGGGGGCCGGAGGGGGAACATGAGTCTCAACACAAATTTGGTCAATCGCCGCAATTTTCTGAAGTTGGGCGCCGCCGGAACTACGGGGCTGGTGATCGGATATTATTTTCCTGGCGGCGCGGAAACATTTGCCGCTGCTCCAACGTCGCCCGTTGCGCTCAATGCCTGGATCCACATCGGCACTGACGACCTCGTAACGATCTACATCGACAAATCCGAGATGGGCCAAAGCATCCTCACCGGGCTTGCGATGATCGCCGCCGACGAACTCGATTGCGATTGGAAGAAAGTGCGCACTGAATTCGCGCCCGCTGACAAGGTCTACATCAATCCGCGATTCGGCGTGCAGGCCACCGGAGGCAGTTCCGGGACGCCAACCTCCTGGACGCCGCTTCGCACTGCGAGCGCAACCGCCCGCGCGTTGCTGATCACGGCAGCGGCGCAGAAGTGGGGCATCCCTTCGTCGGAGTGCAGCGCGGAAAATGGCGCCGTCGTGCACACTTCCTCCAAGCGCCGCCTCAGCTACGGAAGCCTTGTGGAAGCCGCGGCAAAACTCCCGGCACCTCAGGACGTGCCTCCCAAGCAGCCCGGCCAGTACCGCCTGATCGGAAAGCCCACCAAGCGGCTCGACACTTTGCTGAAGGTGAACGGCAGCGCGCAGTATGGGATTGACGTGCGCCAGCCGGGCATGCTCCACGCGGTGGTCGCACGCTGCCCGGTGTTCGGCGGGAAAGTCGCCGGCTTTGATGCCGCGAAAGCCAAAGCGATTCCCGGCATCAAGGATGTGATCCAGATTTCCACCGGCATTGCTGTGGTCGCCGACAACACGTGGACGGCAATGCAGGGCCGCCGCGCGCTCGATGTGCGCTGGGACGAAGGACCGAACGCAAGCCTCACGAGCGCCGCCATCAGCAAGGCCCTTGCGGACGCTTCCACCAAACCGGGGGCGGTCGCGCGGAAAGTGGGCGACGTCGACGCCGGACTCACCGCCGCAGCCACGAAATTTGTAGTGGATTACGAGGTCCCGTTCCTGGCGCATGCCACGATGGAACCTCAAAATTGCACGGCCAGTGTGCGCGCGGACCGCTGCGACGTGTGGGCGCCGACGCAGGCGCAGACCAATTCGCAAGCCACGGCGGCAAAGATTACGGGCCTGGATCCGAAATCCGTTTTCATTCACACCACGTTTCTTGGCGGCGGTTTTGGACGCCGGTTCGAGACCGATTTCATCGGCGAAGCCGTGGAAGTTTCCAAGGCCATGAATGCCCCGGTGCAAGTGACCTGGTCGCGCGAAGACGATATGCAGCACGATTATTACCGCATGGTTTCCCATGCGCGGTGCGAGGCTGGGCTGGCCGCGGATGGATGGCCCGTCGTCTGGTCGGCCCGCGTCTCCTCGCCGTCGCTGCTGGCCCGCTTCGGGCCGCTCCAGGACAATTTCGATCACCGCAGTGTCGAAAGCCTGGACAACGTTCCCTACGACATTCCGAATATCCTTGTCGATTTTCAGCTGGTGAACACAGGCGTCCCGATCGGATTCTGGCGCTCGGTGGGGGCTTCGCAAAACGGTTTCTTCCTGGAAAGTTTCATCGATGAAATCGCGACGGCAGGGAAGAAAGACCCGTACGAATTGCGCCGCCGTCTCCTTGCGAAATCGCCTCGGCACCTCGCCGTCCTGGAGATGGCCGCGCAAAATGCTGGCTGGGGCAAGCCACTACCGGCGGGCCGGTCTCGTGGCATTGCCATCGTGACTTCCTACGAAGGCTACGTGGCCCACGTGATCGAAATTTCCGTCAATCGCAGCGAGCGCACGCTGAAGGTTCACCGCGTGGTCTGCGCATTGGATTGCGGGCGCATCATCAACCCCTCCAGCATCGACGCGCAGGCGCGCGGCTCCATCGTCTACGGCTTGACGGCCGCGCTGCATGGCGCGATCACCATCGATCGCGGGCGCGTGCAGCAAAACAGCTTCAACGACTACCAGATGCTGCGCCTGCCGGAAATGCCGGAAATGGAAGTGCACCTCATTCAAAACGAAGAGACGCCCACCGGCGCCGGAGAATTTGTGGTACCGCCGGTCGCTCCCGCGCTGTGCAACGCGATTTTCGCGGCCACCGGCAAGCGCGTCCGGCGCCTGCCGATCCAGCCGGAGGATTTGGCGTGACGCTGGCGCGAAAGAATTAAAAAGTTGTCATTCCGAGGCATGCCTTTCGCCGAGGAATCCCTCTTGCTTTGTATCTAAACCGAAGAGGGATTCCTCACCAGGAATACCAGGTTCTGAATGGCACGAAAGAACTTTTTGCCACAGTGATAGAGCGACGCATTCGATCTTCGCATTCAGCGCGCAGGAAGGAGGGCAGCCGATGTTTTCATTGCTGATCCGAGCGAGCACCACGCCGCCAAGATCCCGCGCCGCGCTTGCGGCGACAATCGTCCTTTGTCTTGCAGGCGTGACAGCATTGCACGCGCAGGCCCCGGACGATTCCGCGCGCAACTCCTACCCCAATCCCTATCGCACCATCGAGAATTGGGCCAAGCTCCCGGAAGGCCGGAGCTGGGGCGCCGCAGCCGGCGTCGACGTCGATCGCCACGGCAATATCTGGGTCGCCGAGCGGTGCGGCGCGAACACTTGCGCGGGGTCCAATCTCGCGCCCATCCTCGAATTTGATTCCTCGGGAAGACTGCTGAAAAGCTTTGGCGCAGGCATGTTTGTTTTTCCTCACGGCATCCATATCGACCGCGACGAAAATATTTGGGTGACCGACGGACAGGGAATGGACGGAAAAGGCCAGCAGGTTTTTAAATTCAGCCCCGAAGGAAAAGTTTTAATGACGCTCGGCAAGGCCGGGGTCGCCGGAGACGGGCCGGACACGTTCAACAAGCCCTCCGCCGTGAACATCGCCCCCAACGGCGACATTTTTGTCGCCGACGGCCACGGCGTCGGCTCCAACGCGCGCATCGTGAAATTCGACAAGAACGGAAAATTCATCAAGACCTGGGGAAAGGGAGGCACCGCGCCCGGCGAATTCGACGTGCCTCATTGCCTGGTGTTCGATTCCAAAGGCCGCCTGTTCGTCTGCGACCGCAACAACAACCGCATCCAGATCTTCGACCAGGATGGGAACTTCCTCGACGAGTGGAAGCAGTTCAGCCGCCCCAGCGGAATATTCATCGATAAGCGCGGCATCATTTACGTCGCCGATTCCGAATCGGAGTCGGTCTCCAAAAATCATTACGGATGGAAACGCGGTATCCGCGTCGGAAACGTGAAGGACGGTTCGGTGTTCGCGTTCATTCCAGACCCCGTCGAAGTCTCCGCCGGCACAAGCAGCGCGGAAGGTGTTGCGGTAGACTCGCATGGCGTGATTTACGGCGCCGAAGTGGGCCAGAAGGATTTGAAAAAATACGTCAAAAAATAGCGGCCCGTGGTGCCGGCGTCTCGCCGGCGATTTTATGATCCTGGAACTCAGCAAACCCCGGCAAGATGCCGGCGCCACGTAAGGCGGAACTTTTAGTAAAACTTGGAGGAAATAGTGAATCGGAATATCAAGAGCACACTCTCGATCGCCTCAGCCGTCCTCGCACTCGCCGCCGGATTCCTGATCCCGGCCGCGCGCCGGACCCCGGCGCAAACCGCCGAACTTCGCGTCATGACCTCTGACGGCATGAAGCCGTCGGTTGAAGAAATGACACCTCAGATCGAGCACGCCACCGGACGCAAGCTCGTGGCGCAATTTGATTCCTCGAAAAATTTACGGGACAAAATCCAGGCGGGTGAACCGTTCGACGCCGCCATCATCACCTCCGACGTCCTGGACAGCTTGATCCAGCAGGGCAAAATCAGCGCCCCCTCGCGCCGCGAAATTTCCCGCACCGGGATCGGCGTCGGCGTTCGCGCCGGAGCCGCGAAGCCCGACATTGGCACTGTCGAAGCCTTCAAGCGGACTTTGTTGAACGCCAAATCCATCAGCTTCAACCCTTCCGGCGCAAGCGCGGTGCATATCTATGACATGTTTGCGCGCATGGGGATCACCGACACCATGAAACCTAAACTAATTCTGGATACGGAAGCGGGACGCCCGCAGCAAAATGTGGCCGAGGGCAAAGCGGACCTCGTCGTCACGCTAATTCCCGAAATTAAATTTTTCCCCGGCGTGGAATTGGTCGGCCCGGTGCCAGCGGAATTGCAAAGTTACGTCAATTTTGCCGCCGGCGTAGCCACGAATGCGCGTGACGCGGAGGGAGCCAAAGCGCTGATCCGGTTCCTCGCGGGCCCCGCCGCGCCCCCGGTTCTGAAAGCCAAGGGCATGGAGCCAAGGTGAAACAAGTAGGGTGGCGCAGGCTTCACAGCTGCGGAAAACCTCTCTTTTCCCGTCATTCCGAGTCCCGGAAGAGACCAGGATAAACTCCGCGAGGAATCGCTCTTCGATTGAAACCCAGCAAGAGAGGGATTCCTCGGCGAAAAGCGCGCCTCGGAATGACCGTTCTTTGGCTTTTTCCGGAGCCTATTCACCCTGTCTTGTTTGCCGGCGCAAAAAAAGTATCAGCGCACTCCTGCCGCTCGCGCCGCTACATATTCGCGCATCGCGGCATCGAACGCGCGCTCTAGCGTCTGCGCCAGCGGTCCCATCACCACGGAAAATTTGCGCCCCGCGATTTCGCTCACGCCCAGCAGCGTGCGGTTGGTCGAAGTAATAAAAACTTCCTCGGCGGAATAAAGATCATCGGGGAAAAGAGTCTGCTCAACGATGGCCACGCCCGCGCGCGGAGCGATTTCCAGCAGCACGCTGCGTGTCACACCTTCGAGGCACCCCGACGACAGCGGCGGCGTGAGCACCTTGCCGCCTCTCACGCAAAAAATATTGGCGCTGGTGCACTCGGCCACTTCGCCGCGCTCGTTCAGTAGAATTACCTCTGTCCAGCCAGCCTTTTGCGCCTCAGCCAGATGCCAGACGTTGTTCAGCCACGCCGTTGTTTTCACGCCCGCGAGCGGCGATGCCGCATGGCGTCCGTGTTCGGCCACGCCCAGCCGCGCCTCGCCCGCATGCGCCGGCAATCCTGCCGTAAACAAAATCAAATCGACTTGCGGCGTGGATTCGTCACTCTGCCAGAATCCAGTGTGGTTATGGATCATGTAAATCCGCGCCGTGCCTTCCACCACTTGATTGGCGGACAGCAATTCGCCCAATTGCCGCCGCACCTTCGCGGGATCGAACGGGAAGGGAAGCCGGATCTTCGCCGCGTCCTTTTCCAGACGCCGCCAGTGCCGCTCGTACGCGAACGGCTCGCCCTGA
The DNA here is from genome assembly GCA_020073485.1 of Terriglobia bacterium. Lineage (GTDB taxonomy): Bacteria > Acidobacteriota > Terriglobia > Acidiferrales > UBA7541 > Palsa-360. Next base: position 140,143 of record JAIQFB010000007.1, read on the forward strand.
AAAATGCGCATCGTCGTGAACAGTCCCCAGCCGTTCAGCAGTCCTGCCTGCCCGGGAGATAGACGCGCCTCGCCGATGGGAACAATCCGGTCGTTGTGAAAAATATTTCTATGAATCAAATGAACCTCGTGCGCGGCCTGGCCGCGGTGCGTACGATATTCTAACTCAGGCGGGCACGAATGGAATCGAAGTCGGAGCAATTCTTGGCAGGCCACATTCCGAGAAGCCAACTTATCAGGAGTTGCCAGAGCCGACCTAGTGGGACATAGAGCAGGGGCACTTACCCGGTGAGTATACAGTGCCCCGTCTCATTTCCTACCACCTATGGCTAGACTCAGGCTTCATGACGCACTCCCTGTTGAGATTTGTCGGCCGAGTTGCAGTGCACTGTTTGCGGACGGCCTGAAGGTTGCCCGGCGCGCGAGAGTTCCAACGAACACCAAAGTGACGACAATCTGCACGAGTATGACCGTCACAAGAAGCAAGGGACGGCCGGCGAGGTAAGACTCAGGGCCTGGAATGGCCGCTGAAAAGAAAGATAGGTTCGCCAAATTGCAGATGACGATGAGCGCGAGCAAACCTCGGCTGCCCCGATAGATGCCCCAGCAGAGCACCCCGTAAACGAACTCGACGATGAAAGCGGCGAACGGAGCGGCCTCATACAGACCCAAGCCCAACCTCGGTGATGCCAGCCCAGGCCACAGCACGATGTCATGGCCGTGAGTCAACAGATCGAGGATCAAATGCGACAAGATTCCGAGCCCGATGGCCCGGCCGAGTACGGGGCGGCGGAAACCTTTCTCGATGATGAGCCAGACGGCCAGAGCGGCGACAATGGCGGAGCCGACCGAATGCGAGTATGGCATGTACGCGAGGTGAATATCCGCGACACTGCGGACGATGGAGTTGGTAGTCGTTCGTTCGACACCGAGGTAGTTGAGCGCAACCCAGGCTAGCTCCATCGCCTGGACAGAAATAAGGATTGGCGCCATGGGGACCGCGTGGTAGCGGCGCTTGATTAGCAGAGCGGTTGCAGCGTGGTCGATAGCAAACATAGAGGACCTCCTTTGAGTCTAGTTTTTTGATGTAGTTAGCGGTCGCTAACTAACTAGGCCAAAAAAATCACATAATCATCTTCCTGAACAGCGCGGCAACGTCAGCCTTCCAACGCGTGGCCGGGCCTTTGACCACTCCAACCTGCATCATGCGAATCAACTCGGCTAGAGTTCCCTGCAGGCTGGCAGCCGCCAGATGGGGATTCACCGCTACCGCGTGACGCCATTTGTGAGGCGCGGCTGCAACCAGGGTGTAGGCCAAGCCAATCATGGTCTGCTGTCGCACCTTGGGGCTCGCCTTCGGCCAGAGCACGCGGGCACTGTCGGACAGAAACGCGAGAACCTCCGGATATGCATCCGCGAGCTCAAGCCATTGGCTGACGTATGCATCCACTTTCGCTTCGAAGTTCTTCGCGGAGCCCATGGCAGCCGAGCACCTTGTCCACAGGCGTCGATGGCACGTTTCGAACAGATGTAGCGCCAGCTCTTCCTTACTTGCGAAATGCTTGTAGAGCGCGGGATTGGTATACCCGCTCTCTTTCGCGATGTCGCGGATGCTGGTGGCGGCCAAGCCTCCCTGGCTGAACAGCTTCATCGCCGAGCGGAGGATCTCGCGTTTAGCGGGAGGGTCATCCGCGCGAATGTAGAAAGCGAGTGAAGAAGCCATAATACAACTTAGGTTAGCATTCGCTAACTCACTTGGCAAGCACCTTTTGTGTTGTCAGTAAGAATTGTGAGAGTGGCTTAGCCCCACCCAACTCCTGAGAAACAATCGTATCGGTAACTGGCCGCTACCAGAATGCGGAGCGAGTTGTCACGACGACCGCAGCAAGCTAATATGCAGCGGCACGGCGCATCGCTTTCGCATCGTTCGGATGGAGGCGGCTATGCAATCCAGGTGGATCTCTCGTTCGTTGCGATTTATCGCGGTTACTGCGGTCCTAGCCGGCTTCGCCAGTTGTTCGCGCGGTCCGAGCGCCCCCACCGCCGCACTCGCCTCGTTCACCGGCGACCGCATCCTCAGCCACATCCGCACGCTTTCCTCCGATGAATTCGAGGGGCGCGGGCCGGGATCGAAAGGCGAGCAGCTCACCATCAAGTATTTGCAAGACCAGTACAGTTCGGCGGGCCTGGAGCCCGGCAATCCCGACGGGACGTATCTGCAAAGCGTGCCCATGGTGGGGATCACTCCAGAGAAAAACATGAAGCTCACGCTCGCGGGCCACGGCCAAACGCTGGTGCCGAAATTTGAGACCGATTTTGTCGCCTGGTCCAAACGCGTCACCGAAACTTCCTCGATCGATGCGGACATGATCTTCGTGGGCTACGCCGTGCAAGCGCCGGAATTTCAGTGGGACGATTTCAAGGGTGTGGACGTCAAGGGCAAATATCTCGTCGTCCTGATCAACGATCCGCCCGTGCCCGATCCCAATGACTCCACCAAGCTCGATCCTAGAACATTCGGCGGCACGGCCATGACCTACTACGGCCGCTGGACGTACAAATTTGAGAAAGCGGCGCAGATGGGCGCTGTCGGGGCGGTCATCATTCACCAGACCGACCGCGCCGGGTATCTCTGGGAGGTGGTGCGCAATAGCTGGAGTGGGACGCAGTTTGATCTGGCGACGCCCGACAAAAATATGGGCCGCCTCGCGGTGGAAAGCTGGATCACTTCGGATTTCGCGACGAAATTATTTCACGCTGCAGGACAGGATTTGGACAAACTAATCGCCGCGGCCGCCACGCGCGAATTCAAGCCCGTCCCGCTCGGCATCCGCGCCAAGCTGATTATTCATAATGACTTGCGGACCCTCGATTCCCACAACGTGATCGCCAAGCTGACCGGAAGCGATCCCGACCTGAAAAATTCCTATGTCATTTACACGGCGCACTGGGATCACTTTGGAATCGGACCTGAGGTCAACGGCGACAAAATTTATCACGGCGCGGTGGACAACGCGTCCGGCAGCGCCGCGCTTCTGGAAATGGCGCGCGCTTACAAAGCCCTGGCCACGCCGCCACGCCGCAGCATTTTGTTTCTCTCCGTGACCGGAGAAGAGCAGGGCCTGCTCGGCTCGGAATATTATGCGGAGCATCCGCTCTATCCCCTGGCGCGCACCGCTGTGGATATCAACATGGACGGAATGAACGTCCACGGCCTTACGCGCGACATCGTCCAGATCGGCCGCGGCGCTTCCAATCTCGATGACGTGATCGACGCCGCCGCCCAGGCGCAGGGCCGCGTGGTGAAGACGGACCCGGAACCCGAGAAGGGTTTCTACTATCGATCCGATCACTTTGAATTCGCCAAAGACGGAGTCCCTGCATTCGATCCCGACGAAGGAGTGGATTTTATCGGCAAGCCCAACGGGTGGGGGCTCGAACAGCGGCGGATCTATACCGCCGAGCGGTACCACAAACCCGCCGACAAGATCCAGCCGGACTGGGATATGAGCGGGGCCGTCCAGGACTGCCAGCTTTTCTTCATGGTTGGCTACCGGATTGCCAACACCCCCCACGGGCCCGAATGGAAGCCGGGGGCGGAGTTCAAGGCCGCCCGGGATGCCTCCCTGCGGGCCGCCGGGATGGCCCCCTGAGGCAATTCGGGCCGAAATCCAGCCCTGTATCAGCGAAAATTGGTACCTAAGTCCTAATGTTTTCTAGTGCCCCGGAGTAGTGCATTTTTGTATACATCGTCAATTCAGTGTTGACAGAAAGGCCGCATCTTCATAATCTTAGAACGTAATTTATTTGGAGGCTTTCGTGCACACATTACGTAACGCCGGTCTCATTATATTCCTTAGCGCTGCGCTGGCGGGAGCGCCTCTCATGGCTGCTCCGGCGAACCCCGCTTCGGCTCCCTTGGGAGTCGTGCTGCAGGCAGACGGCGCGAAAGTGGGCGCTGACGCTACTTCCGGCGGAGCGACCATTTATGACGGCGATCGCCTCCAGACCCAGGGCGGAGGAACAATGCGCGCGACGTTGGGCGGACCCCAATTGTACTTGCGCAGCGGCACCTCCACCCAAGTGCACGGCCTCCCCAATGGTTTTTCAGCGGATTTGACCGAAGGAACGGTCGTCATTTCTTCGACCCAGGGACAGACCTTCCAGTTGCTTGCCGACGGCGCGACGATTCGCCCGGTGGGCACGCAGCCTGTCGTTGCCCAGGTCACGCGGATCAGCGCCAGCGTCCTGCAACTTTCCAGCAATCGCGGAGCATTGGAAGTCACCATGGGCGATGAAGTCAAGACCGTGGAAGCGGGATCCTCTTACCGCATGGAAATCGCTCCTGACGCATCTTCCGATCCCGGCCCGCAAGGCAATGGACCGTATCACACGGCGCGCAATCACTTCATCTGGATCGCCATCATCGGCGTCTCCGCCGCTGCCGGCGTCGGCGTTTGGCGCGCTTTGGTCAGCCCCAGCGCTCCTTAATCCGTTTCGAACAAAGTTTCGAATCCAAGGGCGGCCCGCAACGGCCGCCCTTTTCTTTTTGGGGGAGAGTCTATCTTCTGCGGTGAAATCTCGTTTGATGACTGACGGCGCCAGTGGCGCAGGGTCCAGCAACACAGCCACTGTTGGCTGTGCGGTTTTCACCAGCGTTGTCGAATGGGCGGCGTGCGGGAAGTCTACAGAAGCGCACAGCCAAGAGTGGCTGTGCTACTCACACCCGAGCGACGAAATCGTGATTGGCGCTTCCATTATTCGCCGGGAAGCGCGGACGAGGCAGTCGAAGAAGCCGGCGGCACGCACAGCAGCGTCATCTGCGGATCGATCAGCAGTTTCTTCGGTGCGACGGCGGACGCGAACTGAAAGGAAGTTTCCGCGCCGGACGTGACTACGCTTCCCAGCAGGACCGGTTTTCCGGTTTGCCCCTGGCTGTAAATCGGGACTCGCAGCACGAAGTCGTCTGGCACGTTGTTCTGGATCAATTTTCCGCGCACACGGAAACCCTTGGGCCCCGGCTTCACCGAATACTCCACCTCGTACTCGGGCACTCCGGTCGATCTCACGTACTGATCGAAAAACCAATCCATCGAGTGCCCGCCCTCGACGGCCATGGCCGGTGTCATCACACGTTCCACCGCTTTCTGCAATTCCTCCGTGGTCAGCGCGCGGTAGCGGTTGGATTCAAGCAGCGCATGCAGCAGGCCTATGAAACGTTCATCCGGATTTTTTGACGCCGAGTCCTGCAGCATCATTCGCAGCATGTGAAACACCCAGGTTCCCTTGCCGTACACGACCTTCCGGTAGGCGTCGGGATCGCGCGAGGAATTCAACCGGTAGCCGTGCACCAGCGGGCCCGCGTCGTCCGGCGTCGAATTCTGATTCGGAGGGGGGACGGTCAGCGTCTTGCGGTAAGAGTCGAGCCAGTGCTCCAGCAGGTGCGAGCCCGGCTTGTCCGCGTCCGCGCCCAGCAGCGCGATGTAATTCGCAAGGCCTTCGGTCAGCCACTGGTCGCGATAATTGTCCCAGCCGACCACGTTGCCCCACCACTGATGCGCGACTTCATGGTACGGGACAACCGCATTCAAGCTTTCCTGCGAAGTGTCGGTCATCCCGGCGCGCTGCTGGTCGACGGCCGGCAGGAAGGAAAGAGAAGGCAGGTAGAGAAGGCCGGGAAACCCTTGCCCTACTTCTCCCGGCACCTGAGAGACTTCTAGTTGGCGATAGGGAAGAGGTCCCATCCACTGTTCTTCGAAGCCGATGGCATCGGCGATTTCCTGGCCAACCTCCTTGAGAGCCGCGGCGATCGGAGTGGGCGACGCCTCCGTGAAAATCACAGGAACGCGCATGTGCCGTCCCGGCCGGATCACATTGGCGATGTCCGGCCCGGCAATCGACTGCGAGTGCAGGCGGCCCAGGATGGCGTCTTCCAGCGCCGCGCCGGCGGCCACTTCGATCTTGATCCCGTCCGCTGTCTGCATATTCTCGAATTTGTACTGGCCCAGGTTGAATCCGGCGATCGCGGTCCGTTGCTGCGTGCGCCAGCGGCCTACGCGCACTTCGCCTTCGTCGTGCTCCTCGATTTTTTCCCCAGTAGCCACCAGCTGGAGTTTTCGCGGCCAGCGGAACGTGGTGTCATAGGTGGCGAATTGCCCCATGCCGCCGAAGTGGGGATACCAGCTGCCGCGATCGCCCACGAAGTAAATGCCGTTTCCCGCATCGCTGATCACGTTGCCGCGATAGGCGATGCGCAGGTGGTAGGTTTCCCCCGCGCGCGACTGCTCGGGCAGGAACACGAGCACCAGGTCGTTGCCGCGTTCGGCCAGATCGCTTCTCTGGATCGCCTCGTTCTGGAAAAATTCGAGCGCATGGCCGTCGGCATCCTCCACCGATTGCACAGTCAGGTAGCGCGAGAGTTCCAGCATGATCCCGCGTTCTCCTCCGCGCTGGGCCCGCAATTCGATCGACGCCGCGCCGTCCACGGTGCGGTCCGCCGCAATTGTCGTGCTGATGGCGTAGGAATCCGGGGCGAATGCCGGAGGCGCGGGGGCGTCGCCTCCTTGATAGGAAGCCCACACGTCATAATAGCGATTTCCCTGGGCCCATCGTTCCTGTCCGAGCATGACGTTGTCGGACCTGCGGGCGTCGACCAGAATATCGAACGCGCCCCATTGCTCGTCGATCAGTTCCGCATAGAAATAGGGCGCCGCAGTTTGGGCGACCCAGTCCATCAAGAGCCTCGAGGACTGCTCGGGATTCAGGTTGGCCAGCGGCTTGTTCCAGTTGCCGGTAAAAACGGCGTCGGCTTTGGGCGCCGCATTTTTGCGCCGCAATTGATCAAGGAGATCCTCCGCCGCTCCGTCGTCGAAGCGCAAATAGGCGCCGGAAAATTCGTGCTCCAGCAGCGGGACACCCAGAAAATGCGCCAGGGATTTTTTTTCCGCGGGATCGCGCAGATTTGCGCTGACGTGCCCGCGCCCGGAGAACACCGCGCCAGTCACTCGCCCGTCGTAGGCTTGCAGAAAGGCGATGGTGCCTTCCGAAAACGTGAGGCTGACCGCATCGCGGCGCAGGCGGATATCGTCGACGGGATAGATTTGCGTGGTGTCCACGCGCAGGGCGTTCAGCGCCTGGTAGATTTCATGCGGGCTCCCGGCGGGCGCCTGGTCCTCCGGGCGCGGCCCAGCGTAGGCGGCAAGGTTCGCCGCAACACTCAATAGCGCCGCGAGAAACGTCCGGGACCCGATTTCCATGATGGGCCGACTGTAGCAAGATTGGGCATCAACCAGCAAGGTGCGGCGGGAGGCGCGGCGTCCCCTTGGTAAAATACAGTGATGCAGCCTTCCGCGGCGCATTCCCTTCGGTGGTTTGTAATTCTATGCCTTACCGGCGCGCTAGCCGTAAGTGCGTCCGCCGATACCATTTACCTGAAAAACGGCCGGAAAATCACGGCCACGCACGTGACGCAGGAAAACGGCCAGGTCACGTACGAGACCCAGGCAGGATTCCTCAGCTTGCCCGTTTCCATCGTGGATCACGTGGTGCGCGAGGCCGCGCCGCTGGATTCGACCGCCGGAACCGCCGCCGACCGAGCCGCGAACCTGCCCATCGCGCCTCCCAGCTCGGCCCTGGCGCCGGCTGCGGACCCAGCCGCAAGCTCCGCCGTGCGCGACGGCTCGATCGACCTGAACCTGCTCGCCAAACTCGAATCCGAGGCCAACGCGAACCCGACTCCCGCAGCCGTGCAGCGAGTGATCGCGGCCGAGAGCGCCGCGGCGCAATTTGAGATCAGCGTCGGCGATTTCCAGCAGGCCGCCGCGCATTACGACGTCGGCCTTCGCTTCGATCCCGACAATCTTCCCCTGCTCATGGAAACCGCGTACCTGCACCTGCGCCGCAGCGAATATTCCGCGGCGCTCAACCTGCTCGACCGCGCCCGCCGCATCGAACCGGATTCTCCCGATGCCGCGAAACTTTCCGGCTGGGCGTATTACGGATTGAACCGCGTCGCCGATGCCGTCACCGAGTGGAAGCGCGCCCTGTCGCTGAAGCCCGACGCGGAAGTACAGCACGCCTTGGAAAAAGCCGAGCGCGACGCGGAGGAGGAAGCCGGTTACCGCGAGGGGGAAACCACGCATTTCCGCCTGCGCTATAACGGCGATGCCGCTCCGGACCTCGCGCGCGAAGTTCTGCAAACCCTCGAAACCCAATTCGAGCAGATCTCTTCGACCTTGAACTACATTCCTCCCGAGCCCATCGGCGTGGTCCTCTACACCAACCAGACGTTCACCGACATTACCCGGGCCCCTAGCTGGTCCGGAGCGCTCAATGACGGCCGGATCCGCGTGCCGGTTGAGGGCCTGACTTCGATGACGGACGAGCTGGCGCGCGTGCTGAAACACGAGCTGACGCACAGTTTCGTGACACAGAAGACGGACGGACATTGTCCCGTGTGGTTGCAGGAGGGCTTGGCGCAATACATGGAAGGCAAGCGCAGCCGCACAAATGCCGGGGCTCTGGTCTCGGCCTACGATCACCACATGGATTTTTCTCTCGCGTCGTATGAAACCTCGTGGCTGAACCTGCCGAGGGATGTCGCGGGCAACGCCTACTCCTGGTCGCTCGCCACGGTCGAAGCGATGCTGACCGCAGGCACGATGGACGACATGAGCCAGATCCTGGACCGCCTGGCCGCCGGATCCACGGCCGAAGACGCGATTCACGCCACGCTGCACGATTCCTATGCGGACTTGTCTCAATTTACCGTCAATTATTTGCGGAAGGCGTATTTCTAAAAAGCCTTTTCATAAATGCCCTTTAGGTTTGGAATCCGAACTACCCAAAGAATGATTCTCTCAAAGCTTATCCACGTCAATATCTTCTGGCGCTGAAGGCGCTGGCGGTGACCAGCCCGGGGCAACGCCCCGGGAATCGTGCCAAATTTCATCGTTCGCCCTGAATGGGCGGAGGATACCTGCGCCCTTTGAGGGCGCACCACAAACAATGGGTTTGGAAACCTGGGGCGCTCCCCCGGGCTGGTCACCTTCGCGCCGATGGCGCGATAGCAAGTTTTCTTTAGTTGAAGGAAACAACCGCTAAACGATTTGTGAGATAACCTCTAGAAAGTGGCCGGAAAGGGAATTGATACTGGCGTAGGTTGGATCATCGGCGCATTATGGTCTCGGTTGGCCAAACCGGTCAGTTACTCATTCGGCTTAATAACACGGAGATGGCGCGGCGGTGAGCCAATCGTACACTGAGTTTCTCTTCTCTTACGGCACGTTGCAGCTCGAGGCCGTGCAAATGGCGACGTTTGGCCGGCGATTGGCCGGAACCAGCGATGCCCTGGAAGGGTTCGAGCTGGTCTCGCTAAGAATCGAAGACCCGGCGGTCGTGGCCCTCAGCGGAAAGCCGGTCCACACCATGGCCAAATTCACCGGACGCGCTTCCGACGTCATACCCGGAAAGGTGTTTGCCGTAACGCCGGAGGAAATTCAGAACGCCGACAAGTACGAAGTGCCGGCGGTCAAGCGAGTGATGGCGATCCTGCAATCGGGAAAGCGCGCGTGGGTGTACGTCGATGCCCGATACTCGCCTTCGGCTTCTTGATGCGCCCGGGCACGCTGCTCGACCTGCAGGTGTCGGGAAACGAAATGTCCGGCAGGCAGCTTCCGCACCACGCCACACTTTCCCTCGTGGAGCCGCCGGAATCGATGTAGGCTTTCCGCATGCCGGACGAAAAAATCTGCCTCAGGGCCGTCATGACGAACAGGGAAGGCAGACGCGCCTGGTCCGGTGAGTATGCCTGCTCGATTTGCGGCCTGCGCTTCCGTCCCGATCCAACCGATCCCGCCAGGCTTTCACTCGATTTCTCAAATCACAAGGACCAGCACCATGCCACTTCGCGCAAGTAAGAGGATGTCCAACAAGTGGCTCCCCCTTAATTCACGGTGGTGTAAGGTTCCGACAGCGTAAAGGGCGCGATCTCGATATCAAATTTCTCGGCAGCTTGATTGACCATCTGGTAGGTGCCATGCATGGATCCGAATGGAGTGGTGAGGGGACACCCTGAGGTGTATTCAAAGCTCTGGCCCGGCGCCAGCACCGGTTGTTTGCCGACGACGCCCGGGCCCTCGACCTCTTCCACTTTTCCCATCCCGTCGGTGATGATCCAGTGGCGAGTCATGAGCTGCACGGTTTCCCGGCCTTCGTTGGCAATGCGAACAGTGTAGAGAAAAAACCACTGGCTGTTCTGCGGGCTGGACCGGCTGGGGTCGTATTGCGATTCGACATGCACTCGGATGTCTCGGGTTGTGGCTTCGGAGGAGAACATTTGTTCGGCCGTCATATGATACCGCACTCTGGGCTGTCCCTGCGGCGTTGCCGCTACATACGGAAATAGCATGAAAGTCGGGTGCCGCTAATTTGCCTCGATCGCCACATTCTTAATAGCGTGATCGACCGCTTCCTTGGCGACAACCTCATTTCGGCTATGGTCGGTGATGGAGTCGTACAGCAGTTGCGCCGGTTCCGGGTTCAATTCCTTGATGTACTCGTCGGTGATCTCGGCGCCCATTTGCTGCAGCGCTTTGCTGGATTCGGCGTGCAGATCGGCGCCGCTGATGATCACTTGTTTTCCGATGTAGGACGCGGCAATTCGTTCGGCGGTTTTGCCGGCGGTCTGGTAATAGTATTCCGAAATCTGGCGATGGCCGTCTTCGTGTTCGATCACATGCTGGCTTGCGTCCATGGGCACCCAAACGGTGACGATCAGATCCAGTGTGACTTTAACCTGCGTGATGGTGAGGGTCGCGTGCGTGGCATCGGTTTGGACAGACTGCCCGCTGACGCTGGCGTTGGATTGGAAATCGGTATCGCACTCCGCGGTTTCTCCGGAAGGCAGCGGCGGCATGTCGGCTGGCGGGCTGGCCGGATCGAACGTGCGGGTCGAGAAATTGACCGGCTGCTTCACGATGATCGGCTTGGCCGTTTCCTCAGCTTGCCTGAACGAAGATTGGCCCGGCAACTTGCATCCGGCGAGAATTAACACTCCCGGCAGCACGCAAAGAAAAATGGAGCGGCGCAGGATCAATACAGCCTCCGCTCCCATTTTCCGGACAAGATAGAGGCGGAACCATGAGTTTGTAGCGCCGGATGACGCGAAAGGCACTCTCACCGGCCAGCCGGATAAAATCCCGATGAACGGAATTGCTCGAAGGTGGCCTCTATCACAACGAAGCAGGAAGCCAGTTTCCGGGATTTGGGCTTATCCGGGGTTATCAGGCTCCAACGTTGCGTGGCGCTTGAATTGATGATAGAAAGCCATGACGCGGATCCCGTTGAAACTATCAATGCAGGAGGAATTCATGGCAACCGTAATGAATATGCATTGGCCTGAGGTAAGCATGAAGCAGTATGAGGAGACACGCCGCCAGGTTGCGTGGGAGACCGACGTTCCCAAGGGCGCAAAGTTTCATGTGGCGTGGTTCGCCGGCGATGGGCTCCATGTTATGGATATATGGGAGTCACAAGCCGATTTCGAGGGGTTCGTTAAAGACCGGCTGATGCCAGCGGTCATGCGCCTGGGCATTCAAGGTCAACCTAAAGTTCAATTTGAATCGGCACATGCGATCTTTGCGCCCAATATCGCCACGAAATAGGTTGAACTTGCCACGACTGCTGACCTCGCGCTGAATGCGGTTTTCAGAGCGTGGCTTTGCGGCTGCACATTTCCCGCAATCCGAAAATCGGAAGCGAGTGGAAATACGGCATAGATTAAATGAGGAGGGCACATGGCAACGACTGAGACGGCAACACGGTGGGCGCTCCAGGGGCGTGGATATGAGTTCTGCAACTGTGACTTCGGTTGCGGCTGCAATTTCGGCGGCTTTCCGAACTCGAAAGATGGAAGCTGCCGGGCATTCGTGGGCATGGAAATTGCGAGCGGCTCGTGCGGTGGTCTCAACCTCTCTGGATTGAAGTGCGCGGCGATTCTCGACTGGCCGAAGGCCATTCACGAGGGCCACGGGCAATGCGTTTTTATCGTGGAGCCAACCACGACCGACAAGCAGATCGACGCGCTCGGCCAAATCTTCGCCGGCAAGCTCGGCGGCATGCCTTGGGAACTGTTGGGCCCGACCTTCGAAATTAAAGGCCTGGTGAAGGCCAAGATCACGATCGAGGGGCATGGGCCCAAGAGCGTGTTCCGGGCCGAGGGCGTGGGAGAGGGGCGCGGCGACACGTTCAAGAATCCCGTCACCGGCGAAGACCACCTGGCCAATGTCGATCTTCCTGATGGATTTATCTGGAAGAAAGGGGAATGCGGTCAGGGAACGTTCCATGCGAAGGCTGCCGGTTTGGAGATCGGGGCGGAGACGTCCAACTGGATTTTGTACAACTTCAACTGGGCGAACGGATAGAATCCGTTGGAATCGATTCTTCGCCGCGAACGGCTGATCGTCTGTGGCTGTCTTGCCGCCATGGTGGTCCTTTCCTGGTTATATCTGATCCATTTGAATACGGCCATGGATATGTCCGGCATGAACATGCCCGGCATGGTCATGCTGGATACTCAGCCATGGGGAGCGGTCACTGTACTGCTTCTTTTCGTGATGTGGGCCGTGATGATGGTCGCCATGATGGTGCCGTCTGCGGCGCCCATGGTCCTCGCTTTTCTCACCGTGAACCAGAACCGCAGCGCCTCCAACCGGCCGCTGGTGCCGGTGGGAATTTTTCTCCTGGGATACCTCGCGGTCTGGATCGCGTACTCGGCCGCGGCCACGCTGGCCGAGTGGGGATTGCATCAGGCCACGCTCTTATCCACGACGATGGCGGCGACCAGCCCGGCGCTGAATGGCGGCCTGCTCATCGCGGCAGGATTGTTTCAATTGACGCCTCTCAAGCGGGCATGTCTGAAGAGTTGCCGGTCACCCCTCTCCTTCCTCATGAGCCAATGGTGCGACGGTGAGGCGGGAGCTTTCGTTATGGGATTCCGGCATGGCGCATACTGCATGGGATGCTGCTGGATTCTGATGGCGCTGCTGTTCGTTGCAGGGGTTATGAATTTGTTCTGGGTGGCGGTGATTGCGCTCCTCGTGATGGCCGAAAAGACTCTGCCCAAAGGAGAAATTCTCGGTCAAATTGCCGGGATAGCGCTGGTTGCCGCCGGAGTCGTGAGCTTCGCAAAGCTCTGGTAGGAGGCGCATCGCCCTCGCGGAATTTTTGCCGTCCAGTCTCAATTCCATTTCCGCGTTTCCATCTTCCGTTTGAGGGCAGGGCTTGGAGTGTGCGTGAGAACATCGGACTCTTTGTGGGTCGTGGCTTTAGCCACGGCATAGACGCGGGCAAATCAATGCGGCTTTATCCGCTGGCGCCCATCAATTGTAGTTCTTCCACACGCTCTTTGGAGGCGATCAATCGCAGAAATGGTCGCGTCTCGGTTGGTACCCGCTCTGCAGCGCGTCACCCTGGGTCATGAAGCTTCCGGGCTGCAGCCTCTTATAAAACGGGCTGTCGGCGCAGTAATAATATCCGCTTCTCTTGGAGGCCCACACCTGCACGCCGATTTGATCGTCATCGATCTCGTTCTTTGCGTCCGGATCGCTTCCCATAATGTACTCCTTAAGGCTTGCCAGCAGAGAAGTCGGCGGTTGAGGAGACTTTGGCCGGGGAGTCGCGGGCGCTGCGGCACCAGTCTGGGCCATTGCAATTTGAGGAGGGTCAACGCTGCCGCCAGAGGCCGCCACAGGCGCCTTGGATTGTGGAATGGATACCGCGGGCGCCGCAGGCTGTTTCAACGATGCGTTCCGCGCGGGACGTCCCACGCGGCCATCGACGCCAGCCACGGCCAGCCCCAGGATCAGGACGAAAATCACAATACAAACTCCCGCCGCACCCGCAAGCAACATCTTCCGCCGGCGGTTTCCGAGCCGCCAGGCAGCGAGCAGCGCTGGCGGAATCCATCTCTCCGCCGCCGTGGCCCCGAGCACATCACCCGGCGACCCGGAGACGTGGCCCCCGGATTTTGGCGCAACTTCGGCTGACGAAACTTCTTCCGGTTTTAGAATTCCGCTTTGAACCGGAGATTCCGCCGATTCCCGCGGCAGTTTCTGGGGCATCGCCGAAGCGGCAGCTTCGGAAACATCCATTCGGCACGAAGCTTCCACCGGAAATTGTTGCGGTAGCTCGATGGGTGATTTTTCTTGAAGCGGCTGGTCATGCAAAGCCTGCCCCACCTGGTTTTGCTCCGGCGGCATGACGGTTTCGGCGTCGCGATGCTGAGGGCTGCCGCCCAAGCCGACCGAAAAAGTATCGCCACTCTCATTGGGGGGAACGATCTCAGGCAGCGGCGCGGGGCCGGGCTGTACGGCCCCGAAATCCAAAGCTGCGGGAAAAGACGAACTGCCTGCATCCAGACCCGCCCTCGCCACAGGGTCCGCGGACATCGCTCGCGACATTGCCATCGCACCAGAAAGCGAATGGGCGGCAGGTTTTTCTCGTGTCGCGGTGATCCCCGGCATTGCGGACATCGCCTTCGTCCGCAGCCCGTCCCCGGGTGCCGAAGTCTGGCAAACGCGCACCTCACGCTCAATCCAATCCGCAATTTCCTGCTGCACGCCTGCGGAGACATTCTGGAAACAAATTCCGGCTTCCTTCCCCGTCGCGCTCAGCCAGACAATTTCCCCGGCGAGTTCCGCGTTCAATCCGGAGCCGCGAAGCCGCAGGCCGAGGAATGAGTTCTTTTCGACGTTGAGTTCTCTCGCGGCCTGAAATGCAACGCCATTCCTTCCGAGGTTGACGACAATTCCGCCGTTTTCCGGGCCGAGTTGGACATACATCAGGGAGATCGTCCGGTGCCGCGCATAGCTGCGGCGCTCATCCGGACGCGAGGCAATCTGAGAGGAACCGACTGGGTACACAACCACCTTCGACGCGCCAGCCGGGGACGAAGGTATTGCTGCCTGGGACCGCGTATTTCGCCGTGATTCTAGCACTGCTGCCCCGCCGCGACAATGGCTGGTGAATTGTGGGAGGGCGCAAGCCTGCTTATTTCTTGTGCGCCTCGGACCAGGAGCCTGTTTGGACTTTGACCCTGGTTCTGTTTTCTGTTTGCTGACCGTATGGTGCGAATGCAACCTGATTATTACATGCCCTACTCAAAGCTATGCTTTCTGTCGGGTAGGCACGCCTCGTTCTTGAGTCGAAACAGATTTCAATTTCCACCACGGCGCGGTTCTTCGTGCCGCCCGGTCGCATTCCGCAATGGCCCATGCGCGGCATGCAGCTGATGGTTCTGGTTTGACCTATTGGGGAATAAAACTGGGCGCGTCGACCACACGCGTGCGAAGGTTTGCTTCGCAATTCTTACTCGGCATGTTGCTGGTGATGACGGCGAGCCTGGTTGCTTGCGGGACCGGCTCGGGGCAGCAAGGTGGATCAGCGGGAGGAACTCCCGCCGGAATGTATCCGGTGGTCGTGACGGCAACTTCCGGAACCGACGTGCATACCACGACGCTCACGTTGACAGTAATGTAAGCGAAGCCATGCAACCTGCGTTGCGCGGGCCCGCGAAACTTATTTCTGTCCCGCGTCAAACCGTGAAATTTCGGTGAGAACGGACCAATCAAGCTGGCTCAAGCCTCGCGCCTGCGCGGCCAGGCACTTGTCGCGCAGCAAGCTCGCGTACGGCAGCGGCGTGTGCACTTCGGCCGCGGCCGCGAGAATCAGTGTGACGTCCTTCAGTCCGCCGTCGAGTGTGAAACCCGCGTTTCCGAAATTGCGCGTGCTGATTCGGTCGGCATATTCCGACGCCGCGGGCATGAATTGCTTGATCATGCCGGTGATAATCGCGGGGTCGACCCCGCGCTGTTCCGCGAACACGATCACCTGGCCGATCAGTTCGATCAGGCTGGCGACCATGAAATTCCCGACCAGTTTCATGCTGCTCGCGACCGCGTGATCTTCTCCCATGGGAATGATCCGGTCGGCGTAGGCGCTGATCACCGGGCGGCTGCGCTCGATCGCTTCGGCCTTTCCCGCCACGAACGAAAAAAGTTTTCCCGCCGCCGCCGCTTCGGGGCGCCCGGCGACGGGGCCTGCGATGTAATGGCTGCCGTGCGCGGCGTGCAGCGCGGCGAGGCGCGTGCTGAGGCTTGGCGAAATCGTGGTGGTGCCGATGTGAATCGCGTCCGGGCGCATCCCTGCCAGGAGGCCGTTTTCTCCGGTCACCGTGTCGAGAACGGAATCGTCGTCCATCAGATTGGTGACGACAATATCGGCCGCTGCAGCCGCTTCGCGGGCCGTGCGCGCAGCCACGGCCCCGGCCGAAACAAACGGGGCGGTTTTCTCCGATGTCCGGTTGTAAACGGCCAGCGGGAATCCCCTCTTCTGGATATTGCCGGCAATGCCGGAGCCCATGTGGCCCAGGCCAATGCATGCAACGGATAGTGTGGTCACCGAATTTCTCCTGTCGAAATTTCGCGTGTCGGCATACAGGTTCCTACGCCCGGGCCCGATAAAAATTGCGAAAATAATTTAGATTTTATTTCCCATACCGCTTTGCCGCGGTGTTCTCCGGTTTCGGCTTTGGAAGGAGTCATCCTATACCCGAAATGGAGTTGCCGCACATGCGACCGAAGAGGGCGAAGGATTTGGCGTCGGATGCAGGATTCCCGACGCGGACTTTTGCCCTTGAGATAGCAGGGTCCGGCCAGTACCATCTTTCTTCGGTTTGGCCCATGTAGCGCCCACACCCGATCCCAGTCGCGATGTCATTTGCGGCTGAGCCCAGTTCAGGAGAAGACATCCCTATGCCGCCTGCAGTCAGTGAATGGTCAAACCTTATTCTTCGCTGGATTCACGTCCTCGCCGGCATTTACTGGATCGGACAGACCTACTATTTCACCAAGCTCGACGCGCGCATGGCGGTGGACGAAGACGCGGCGCGCGCGGCCGGGCGCGCCCCTCAGGTGTGGATGGTGCACAGTGGAAGCTTCTCCGTTGTCGACAAGCACACATCGCCAAGCTCGGTGCCGGAAAAATTCTACTGGTTTCGCTGGGAAGCGCTGACCACCTGGATTTCTGGTTTTCTGCTGCTCGGGCTGCTGTATTACTCCGGCGGCCTGCTGCTGGACGACAGCGTCTCGAGCATCGGCCTGGGCACTGGCGTGGCCATCGGCCTGGGCACGCTGCTGGTCGGATTTTCCGTGTACGAAGGGATTTGGATGTCGCCGCTAGGCCGCTCGCCGCGCCTGGCTGCTACGATTTGCTATCTCCTCGTGGTCGCGCTGGCCTACGGCCTGACGCACGTCATCAGCGGCCGCGCCGCCTACATCCACGTCGGCGCATTGTTCGGCACGATCATGGCCGCGAACGTGTGGATGCGCATCCTGCCCGCCACACGCAAAATGCTGAACGCCATCCGCGAGGGAAGGCCGCACGACTCGGTGCTGGCCGAACGCGCAAAAGGCCGCACCATCCACAACACGTACATGACGATTCCGCTGATCTTCCTGATGATCAGCAATCATTTTCCCACGGCCACCTACGGCGCGGATTACAACTGGCTGATTCTTTCCGCGCTCGTGCTCGTTGGCGCCATTGCCGCAAAATTCGTCTACAGGCCCTGATTACCCTTCACGGACTCACATGGATGAAGCCGGAAACGGGAAATGGCGCCGGCTGGAATCTATTTCCACCCGGCGCCATCGCCCTGCTTATCAGCCCTTACCTACTCGACAACGAACGTTCGCACCAGCAAGCGGTGGTTTTGCTCATCCACCGCCCGTTAGTGTCCGCCGTCGTGGTCACCGTCATGGTGGCCGAAGTTGAACAGATCCATCAGGTCGCCGATCGCCGGACTGTTCTTCGGCACGTATGGGTTGTCGTCGTCCACTTTCGGATTCGGATAATTGTCCCGGCTCCGGTGAGAGATGGGTTTCAGGTCCCAGTTTTTCTCGATGAACTTCAGGATGGACACGTGGTCGGAGTAGTCGTGCGAGATTCTGCCGCCAACGCTGTAGGGTGAAACCACGATCATCGGGATGCGCGTGCCGTCTCCGAAGAAATCGAGCGGCTGGACGTAGCCTGAATCGTAGTAGCCGCCGCCTTCATCCACCGTAACGAAGATGGCCGTGCTCTCCCACAATTCCGGGTTCGCCTTCACCGCGTCGACGATTTTCTTCGTGAATCCCTCGAACAAATCGAACTTGGACGATGCCGGATGCCCGTCCACCCATCCGCTCGGCTTGACGTAGGAAACCGCCGGCAGCGTGCCGTTCTGGATGTCCGTGTACAGTTCGGTGGTGTCCACGATATTCGCCCGGGCGGCAGGGTTGGTCATGATCGAAGTCTCGTACTGGAACGGGTTGCAGATGTTGCAGTACTGGTCGCTGTTCGGGCCGACCGTTCCGTAGTTGAGCTGGTATTTGTCGGTGAGGTACGGCGTCCACTGATCGTTGTACGACTTCCAGGAGACGCCCGCGTCCATCAAAACGTCGGCGATGCTCCGCTGGTTGGTCGGAGGAATCGTGAACGGAGTATTGTAGATGAAGTGATCGGTATAGGCGTTGGAGCCGTCGCCGAAATACCCGGGGTTGTAGTTGTTCAGCAGGTAGTAGTGGCCTTCCTCGCAGTTGGGCTTTATGGGTGGTTTCAGCGACGCGAGGTAATCGCGAATCTGGTCCACGCCGGGCTGATTCGGATCGGCGCATTCGCTGTAACTTCCGCCGCCATACACGTGTGAGCCGAAGCCTCCGCCTCCGTACCCATCCTCGATCCACCAGTTGTTGGTACCGGGCTGCGGGTCGGGATTTTCGATTTCGTCCACGATTCCGGAATCGGCCGGCTGGTCGGCCCAGACCAGTTCTTTGTGCGGCGGCCTGGCCGGATTGCCCTCGGCGTCGCTGAACCAGATCGCGTCGCCAAAGCCCAGCATGATGCTGTTGGCGCCCGTGCCCCCCATCACCGGCTGGTGATAGTTATCGCTCATGGAGTAGGTGTCGGCGAGTTCCTTGAAGTACGGCATATCGCCCGCCTGCACATTGTAAAAGCCCATGGTCGTCGCGCCTTCGCCCGTGGTCACCTTACCGGGCGCGTAATCCGTGCTGAAGTTCGACGGCTGCGCCACGCCATTGACGTTCGAGCCCACGGTCACTTCCGTCCAGGTGAACAAATCCGCCTTGCAGCCGCTAGGATTGCGTTCGGTGGCGTGAGAGACGTTGCAATCTTCCTGCTGCCACATCTCGTAGAAGCGGTGCACTGGGCTGGCAGCGTAATCGTCATACGAATTCGTGGTGGAGTTGGTGATCTGGAAAGGGCCCGGGGGGAGCGTCGAATAGGGCGCTGAGCCGTGGACGCCGGTAATGCGCGTGTCCGGAACCTTGCCCGTCAGTCCAGTTCCGCCCGTTGTTAGGAAGTTGTAGTAGTCAACAGGACTTTCGGAAAGCCCGTCCTCCGACGACATGGCGTCGGCGAGTGTGCAGATGCCGTTATTCGTGCAGACGTTCGTGGGGCCGCCGTTCAGGGGCGCCGGGAGCGCGGAGTAGAGCGTCTTATGCCTTGGGCTCAACTTGTATCTGGAGCTGCCGGTCACGTCCGCCGAATACTGGTAAGCCCGCGAATAATTCGGACCAGGGGTGCCGTCCGCGTTGATAATTTTCTCCGAAAGAAGATTGTGGATGTGCTCGCCGTCTTTCGGTTTGTATGTGGCGAAGAGGTGGTCGAACGTGCGATTTTCGCCGACGATAATAATCACGTGCTTGATGGGCGTCCGGGTCGAGCGGTGTTCCTCTCCTGCCAGGGCGGGAACGGCGAACAGCGCGCCAATGCTGAGCTGTAACGCCACGATCGAAGCCAGGCTGATGCGCAGGCAACGCAACGATTTTGCAAGAATTCGTTTCATGGAAATCGCGTCTCCGTCTGCCGGTGGGAGTTTGGGATACGTTTCCGGCGAGCGGAATATGCGCCGCCCGTATTACGGAGTGGTTTTGGGTTGGTAAATTAGTGTGAATTGAGTGTAACGATTCCTCCAATTCACGAGAACGGAAATTCACAATTATTGTTATTTCGAAAACGGCGGCTTAGTGTTTGTAACGCGCGTTGGGAGAGACGGCAACGATTAAATCAGCCGCGCCCTGAACGCGGTGCCACGGGAACCATCCGGCCTTTGTCCAGCGTAAACGCCATTCCCCGCCACTCGATCCTGTTCATCCCGAAACTGGCGAGCCACACGAAGAACGAAAGCAGATCGCGCACCGGCAGCAGCCAGAACCGGCGGCGCAGAATCGGGTCGCGCAATCCCCACACCCCAACGACCCACGCCATCGCGAATCGCAAAACGAAACATGCGGCGAGATACGCCGCGGCAATTGACGCAGACGGCGCAACGCACGCCGCCGCGATCGCCCAGGGAAGACCGTGCGTGAACAGCATGCCGAAATGGCCGCCGGGGCGGATGTTGCGGATGCCGATGGCCCAGCGCAGCTCATGCCGCAGATATTGTCCCAGCGTTTGCGACGGAAACGCCATCCACACCGGCTCGGGCAGCAGCTCGACGCGGTAGCCGCTATCGGCGATGCGGCGGCCCAGTTCGTAATCGTCCGAATGTAGATCGACCATGGCCTCGAAGCCGCCGATTTCGGCCAGGCGCTGCTTGGTGGTGGCCATGGTCGAGCCCATCATGAATTTCACGCCTTCCAGTTCGCGCGCCACCAGCGCCGCGCCGCAAAATGCCGCCGAAGAGCCCACACAATCCATCGCCGCCACGAATTCGAGATTGTCGTGCCCGCGATACAGCGCGGTCACGCCGCCGACCTGGGGATCGCGAAACATCTCTGCCACGCTGCGCAGGTATCCCGGCTCGACGCGCACATCGCTGTCGGTGATCACCAGCAAATCGTGCCGCGCCTCGCGCGCCATGCGACACAGATTGGAAACTTTTCCGTTGGCCCCCAGCTGCTCGGACACAACAACCAAGCGGATGGACCGCTCGGGAAGATCGGCGATCAGTTTTTGAACGACCGGCACGCACGGATCCGTGGGATCCGAGACGCCGAACAGAATTTCAAAATCGGGATAATCTTGGCGGCAAAAGCTGGCGAAATTCTCGTAGGCGTTGGGATCAAGGCCGCGCAAGGGTTTTAATACGCTGATTGGAGCGACAGGGCCTGCACCATCAACAACAGCATTCCCCGGGTAACGGTGCGCCATGCGGAAAAAACGCCACGCGGAATACATTCCCAGCAAATAATAAAACAGCGGGCCCAGCGCCAGCGCCAGAATCGCCCAGCGGAACACCGTTAATACCGATGGAGTGTGCAGTCCCGCGGGCAGGTCATCCACCCACGCCATGCTCACGCCGAAGCAAATCAGTAGGATGCCAGCCCAGCGCGTGGCGTTGAGCCGCTCGCCGAGAAAAAGTTTCGCGCCGAACGCCCCGGTCACGTACGCAAGCGATGTCGCCGGAATCACAAAGCTTACGGGGAACCAGGACAGCATTGCCAAGAACGAAAAGAACGAAGCCGCCATCAGCAGCACGGCGATCCACAGCCAGCTCACGCGCATCGCGCGACACACAAAAGACAAAATCGCGCGCGGGCGCATATCGTGCACCTCGCCCAGTAGTTTCATGGCATGGGCCAGGCAGAGTTCTCCGCCGGTGCCGGTAACGACGACGATCGTAAGAATTACCGCGGTGCGCATGTCAGGAGGCCGCGCCCGGCCGGGCCGGAGCCTGCGTTGTGCTGGGCGTCGTGCGGGGCGGCGTGGAATTCACCAGCAGCACGCCGAGAAAAATCAGGACGATGCCCGTCCAGCGCGCCGCGGAAACCTGCTCGCCAAGGAATAAATATCCCAGCAGCGGCACCAGAGCGTAAGCAATCGCGGAAAACGGCATCACGAAACTAAAGTCGACCCGCGAAAGCACCAGCATGTGACACACCATGAACATTAGCATCAGCGCGATTCCCAGCCAGATCGTGCCGCTGGTCAGCACGTGCACCGCGCCCGCTTCGATCGTGGACAGCCGTGAAATATCCAGATCCCCGGCATCCTTCATCCCTTTGCTCAGAAGGGTGTTTCCCACCGATCCCAGCAGGACCAGCAGGAACAACAGGACATACGTTTTCGTCTCGCGAGTTTTGCGGGCGGTCATTTCAGGTGCAATTCGAGCAGGGAGAGATCGAAATTCGTTGCGCAATATTTAGAATTTCCACTGCGCTCATTAATCGCCGGCGCTTGTCGCGGGAGGCGCCGCGGCCGCCGCCTGCGCCATCTCGCGCGCCGTGGCCTTGCGTTCGTGCAGGAACTTGAAAAACTCGACGCCCTCCCGCAGCCGCCGCTTCATCACTTCAGGATCGCGCAGCATTCCGCCGAACAGCGAAAACATTTTTCGCGGGCGGAAATAGAATTTGCGGTAAAACTCCTCGACCGAATTGAAAATTACCGGCGAACTCAGCCCCGGATAATTCATCGCGGCGGTCTGAATGCCGTGCGTATCCACCAGATCGCCGGTCTGAATCTGCAGCCAGCCCTGCTCCTGCGCCTGGCGGTAAAGTTCCGTGCCCGGATACGGCGCGGCCAGCGAAACCTGAATCGTTTCCGGATCGGTATCGCACGCAAACTGGATGGTCTTCTGAATCGTTTGCGGGGTTTCGCCCGGCAGGCCCAGAATGAACGTGCCGTGAATCTTGATGCCCAGGTCGCGGCAATTGCGCGAAAATTCCCGCGCAATATCCAGGCGCACGCCCTTTTTGATATTGATCAGGATCTGATCGTCGCCCGATTCGTACCCCACCAGCAGCAGGCGCAGCCCGTTGTCTTTCAGGATTTCAAGCGTTTTTCTGGGCACGTTGGCTTTCGCATTGCAAGACCAGTTCAGCCCGAGCTTTCCGAGTTTCCGCGCGATTTCTTCCGCGCGCGGCAAATCGTCGGTGAACGTATCGTCATCGAAGAAAAATTCACGCACCTGCGGGAAGTATTTCTTCGCCAGGGCCATCTCCGCTGCCACATTGTCCGCGCTGCGCACGCGATAGCGGTGCCCGCCCAGCGTCTGCGGCCACAAACAGAACGTGCACTTGGAGCGGCATCCCCGGCCCGTGTACAGCGACACGTAGGGATGCTGCAAATATCCGATGAAATAATTTTCGATAGTCAGGTCGCGCTTATAGACGTCCACCACGTACGGGAGCTCGTCCATGTTCTCAATCGTGGGCCGCGGCGGCGTGAACGACACGCGCCCGTTGTCGCGGTAAGCGATCCCGCCAACGTCCTTCAGCGGCTTCCGCGCGGCAATGTCCGCGCAAATGTAATCGAATTCACCGACGGCCACCCAATCCACGGCCGGCGCGCCGTTCATCGACTGCAGCGGCAGCACGCCCACGTGCGCCCCCACCATGCCGATCATGATCTTGGGATTCACTTCCTTCAGGTGCGCGGCGAATTTCGCGTCATTGGCAAACGACGGCGTGCTGGTGTGCAGCACAGCCAATTCGTAATCCTTCGCCAGCGGAGCGACCTGGTCCACGGTCAGCCCGTCCGGCGGCGCGTCGATCAGGCGGCTGCCGGGAACCATGGCGGCCGGCTGCGCCAGCCAGGTGGGATACCAGAACGATTTAATCTCGCGCCGCGCCTGGTAGCGCGCGCCGGCCCCGCCGTCAAAGCCTTCATAGCTCGGCGGATTCAAAAACAATGTTTTCATTACTTCGGGCATTCTGTTCTTCCCCTGATGCCGGACGCCAAATCACGATCCCACGCGGACTGGAGCCACTATCTTAACCGAAACCGGGCGCGGCCCGCGAGAAAAGTCTGTCCGCGTGTTAACTTACCAAGAGTGCATTTGCCCCGGCGGATTCCAGCCGCAAATGGGCACTTAAATCGTCGCCAGCAGGCCGGCAAGGAGCGCGGCTCGCTCCGGCATTTTGCCGATCACCAGGTTTTCCCCGGGACTGTGCGCGCCCTCGCCCACCGCGCCCAGGCCATCGAGCGTCGGCACGCCCAGCGCCGCCGTAAAATTCCCATCCGATCCGCCGCCCACGAAAGCGTCCCCGAGCGTGACGCCCATTTCCTTTGCCAGGGCCCGCGCCTGGCCGTAAAGCGCGCGGCCGGTTCCCCGCTCCATGGGCGGGCGGTTGAACCCGCCGCGAACTTGCAATTTCGCGCCTGCCAAGATCGGTCGCATCGCGAGAAACTTCCGCTCGAGCGCGCGCATATCCTCCGCTCGCGATGCGCGGACATCAATCACCACTCGCGCGTGGTCGGGAATCACGTTGGTGCGCGTGCCGCCCTCGATCACTCCGGCATTCACCGTAATCCCCCGGCGCGGCTGGTTCCAATGGGCCATGCGCGCAATCTGCCGCGCAATCTCTTCGATGGCGTTGACGCCATCCTCGGGATTGAGCCCCGCATGCGCGGCGCGCCCGGTGACGACGATCTCGAATTCCCCAACCCCCTTGCGCCCCGTTTTCACGCGGCCTTCCGGCCCCAGCGCAGGTTCCAGGACCAGCACGGTGTCGCTGCGCCGCGCTTCGCGCTCGATGATGCGCCGCGAAGTTCCGCTGCCGATTTCTTCGTCGCTGGTCCACAGGAACACGACGCGTTGTTCCGGCCAGCAGCCCGCGGCAGCCAGCGCGTCCAACGCATACAGGGCAATCACTAGCCCGCCCTTCATGTCAAACGTTCCCGGGCCCCACGCGCGCCCTCGCGACACCCGGAACGGCATCCGCTCAATCGTTCCCGTTTCGTACACTGTGTCCAGATGGCCCAGAACAAGGATCTGGCTGCTGGAGAGTCCCCCTCGCGCAGGCCACTCCGCCCGGACATGATCCCCGCGTTCACGTTGGCGCAGCATGCTGACTCTGGCCCCGCGGCGTTTCCACTCCGCCGCGACCATCCGGCCAAACCGGTCCACAGCGGCCTTATCAAAGCTGGGCGATTCGGCGCGCACGAACCGGCCCAGCAGGCGTGCCATCGCGTCCTCGCGAGGTTTTAGCCAGGCAAGACTCCGCTCCACGGAATAGGATTTCTTTTTCATCGCGCCGCTATGCTAACAACGTGTTATCCGGCGAGCAACCCGGTGCAGGTCCAGGCGGGAAGAATTCACAAAACAAATTTATCTGCTATCGAAACAAGCACCCGAGGATTACAATTCTGTTACAGGCAGATTAAAATTCTGCAAAATCAGGGAAGTTTCGGGCGAATCATTCTGCCGCTGGTCTCGATACTATGAGAACCTGGGTCCCGACAACTTGGTTCCTCTTCGCATGCATGTGCTTGCCGTTTGCTTTGGCCGCTCAGTCGCAACCGTCCACGTATTCCGTTTCCGTCAGGGAACTGATTATTCCAGCCAAGGCCATGCACGCCTATCAGCAGGGGGTCGAGTGCCTGGCAAGGAAAGACGCGGAAGCTAGCTTGGCGCACTTCCAACGCGCGGCCGCGGAATTTGCGGGCTATTACGAGGCCTATGACGCCATCGGCACCGCCTACCTGAAATTATGGCGCATCCCCGAAGCCGAGCAGGCGTTTCGGAAATCCATTGAACTGAGCGGGGGCCGGTATGCGCACCCGCTAATCGCGCTGGGCGCGATTCTCGACGACTGCAAACAATTCGCCGAGGCCGAAAGCGTTACCCGCAAAGGTCTGGATCTGAACCCGGATTCCTGGAGAGGCCAGTATTACCTGGGTTTGGCGCTTTCCGGCTTGGACCGCTTGCAGGAAGCGGAGAAAAATATTCGCGAAGCGCTGCGCCAGAAGACGGATTTCCCCGAAGCTAGGCTACTGCTTGCGGACATCCATAGCCGCGAAAAGGATTACCGCGCGCTGATAAACGACCTTGACGAATATCTCCAGATCGCTCCCGACGGACCGGCCAGCGCGCGTGCCAAAGCCCTTCGCGAGTCTGCTTTGCGCATTCTGTTTGAATCCCAGAGCGCCACAGCTCTCACACAGCCTCTGCCCTGATCCCTCGCTGGAATGGAATTCCCTTCGTTTCGCCACACTTTTAGAGACGCGGCCCGTGGATTGAATTTTGCAGGAACCTGCCTTCGCCAGACTTTGATTTAAAACGAGGATAGGGGCAACGCCGTGGGTTTGTTAATCCTGCGCGATCCGTTCCAGGGCCGTCCGGTCGTTTATGGTGAGCGTGGATCCCTTCACAGTCAGCAAATTCTTCTTCTTCAGGTCCGCAAAGGCGCGCGTCACCGTCTCCCTGGTTGTGCCGATATTCTGCGCGATCTCTTCGTGCGTGAAATTAAGAGTAACTTTGATGGGGCTCTTTTCCGATTTGTGGTCCGCGATCAGGTCCAGCAGGAACCCGGCAAGTTTTTCCTCCGCGGAATGCGATAGCCCGATGGCGCGGATTTCAGAGATCGCCGAGTGGTAGGTCTTGCCGAGTTGCTCGGCCACGCGCACAGCGACTTCCCCGAATTCGCGGAGGAAGCTCAGGAAATCCGCGGTGGAAATAAAATTCACCTGGGCGGGCTCGACCACTTCGGCCATGAGCTCATAGGACGTGCCGGTAACCGTGGCGGGCAGGCCCAGGACTTCTCCGGGCTCGGAGAGCCGGACGATGAGTGTTTTTCCGTCGATCGAGGAAGTCGAAAGTTTGACTCGCCCCGTGCACACGATGTAAACGCCTCGCGCTGCCTGCCCTTCCACGAAGAGCGTCGCGCCCTTGGGATAAGAGGATGGGGACGTGATTGTGGACAGCCGCTGCACCGCCGCCGGCGGGAGATTGCAGAATAGCCTTTCCTCCCGGTGCGGGCAGGTCAGGCAGCTTTCAATGATTTCGATGCCATAGGGCGCGCGTACCGAACTTACTCCCTGCACGCGCTCCTTGCTGAGCGGTACCAGACGAAAGCGGCCAACCGATGCTGAGGGTTCCTTTGCCATTGCACACCGATAGTTAATTTAACCGGGAAACCCGGTGGGCGGATGTGAGCGCCATCACCGTAAACTGTGACGCCTGTCACGACATTAGCCTCTCCTTCCCATAACGACATCTACCTGAATAAATGTGGGTTAGGAGTTCGACATCGTCCCGCTGGCGCATCCTCCGGGAAGATGTTGAAATATATCTGAGGATGCGGCGCGCTTAAGGAGCCTCGACTCATGACAAAGCATGGCGATCAGGATTTGACGCAATCGGCAAATGCTAAGAATGAACGCCGTCGCAATCTCCGCTTTCCCGTCATTGCCATGGTGGAAGTCATCGAAATTAAGTCCCAGGCGAAGATCTTGGGCCGCACCAACGACCTGGGTTTAGGGGGCTGCTATGTGGATACCCTAAGCCCTTTTCCCGTCGGCGCCTCGGTGAAGCTGGTCATCGAAAGAGATGCCAAGTCTTTCGCGGCCGAAGGAAAGATCATCTTCTCCCAGCATGGAATGGGCATGGGGAT
Source organism: Terriglobia bacterium (assembly GCA_020073485.1). Taxonomy (GTDB): domain Bacteria; phylum Acidobacteriota; class Terriglobia; order Acidiferrales; family UBA7541; genus Palsa-360. The sequence goes on from JAIQFB010000007.1 coordinate 167,534, forward strand.
CGCGTTTACTTCCGCGACGCGTGGGGATGTCCGACTGTTTCAGCAATGGATCCTGGACCTGAGCGGGAAGGCCACGATGCAACCAGCCGCGCCGGAACAAGAAGACCCCGTCGGGACCGCAACCGCTTCTGGACGGGAACTTCATGACGTCTTGAACGAACTGATCCAGGTGCTAATGCGCAAGAATCTGCTGAGCATCGCCGAAGGCAAAGCGCTGCTAAAAGACCTTTCCCGGTAATCCTTCTTTCCCTACGAATCTCCCGGCATATCATTCGGGAAATGGCTCCGGAAGCGAACCGCGTTTGCTGCGCGCAGCGTTTCGCATATAATCGAAATCTAAACTTGTTCCGCCTGGCTCCCTCGTGCGTCCCCGGACGAGCCGGGCGCGGGCCATGCGCTTTCGGCGAATGCTTTACCCCGCCGGGGATGAGCGGCAAGCTCATAGCCCGCCGGGAAAATTGAGGCGATGAAATGATTCTTGACAGTGTGGGCATCCAGAAAATTCTGCCGCACCGCTATCCGTTCCTGATGGTGGACGCCATTCTCGAAATCGACCGGTTGAAGCGCATTGTCGGCCTGAAAAGCGTTTCCATCAACGAAAGCTATTTCCAGGGACATTTTCCCGGAAAGCCGGTGATGCCGGGCGTGCTGATTATCGAGGGCATGGCGCAGACCGGCGGCCTTTTGCTGCTGCTGGAAATCCCCGACCGGGAGAAAAAACTTTTGTATTTCGCCGCGGTGGACGAGGCGCGCTTCCGGCGCCCGGTCGTGCCCGGCGATCAGTTACGCATGGAAGTGACCGTGTTGAAATACCGGCCTGCGTATTGCAAGCTGCACGCCGTGGCCACGGTGAACGGGGAAGTGGCCGCCGAAGCGACCCTGAAATGCATGCTGGTGGACCGCGATGCGGTGAGCGAGCCCAGCGAAGCCACCGCGGACGCCGCCGTAGGTACTCGCGATGAGTGAAGTCGATTCCCGTGCGATTATTTCTCCGAGTGCGCGCCTGGGCAGCGGAGTCCGAATCGCAGCCTTCGCCGTGGTCGGCGATGAAGTGGAATTGGGCGACGAGTGTGTGCTGGCGCCGCACGCCGTGGTCAGGGGCCCGGCGCGGATCGGCCCCAAGAATCTGTTCGATTCATTCTGCTCGGTGGGCGGCGATCCCCAGGACTTGAAATTCCACGGGGAGCGGACCGAACTGGTCGTCGGCGAGGGAAACCATTTTCGCGAATTCTGCACTGTGAGCCGCGGCACCACGCAAGGCGGCGGCGTCACGCGCATCGGCGACGGCAATCTTTTCATGGCCTATTCCCACGTGGCCCACGATTGCATCGTCGGCAGCCACACCGTGTTCGCCAACGGCGCGACGCTCGCGGGCCATGTTGCCGTGGGCGACCACGCCAGCGTCGGCGCGTTCAGTCCGGTGCACCAGTTCTGCCGCGTCGGCCGATTTGCCTACATCGGTGCCTGCACGGTCATCACCCAGGACGTGCCGCCGTTTTCACGCGTAGTCACCGAGCGCGAAACTCATTGCTACGGCGTGAACACCGTCGGCCTCGAACGCCGCGGCTTCGACCGCCAGCGTCTGGAAACGATCGAGCGCGCCTTCCGCCTGCTGCTGCGCTCCAAGCTCAATACGTCGCAGGCGGTGGAACAAATGCGCGCGCAACTCAACGGCTCGCCGGATATCCGCGAGCTCGTGGAATTTATCGAATCGGCCCAGCGCGGCCTGCACAAGTGAATTCCTCCATGCCCACGCCTGCTACAACCGCAGCGGACCCTTCCGTCCGATGGGGCCTCATCGCCGGGAACGGCCAGTTTCCGTTCCTGGTGCTGGAGGCGGCGCGCAGCCAGGGTATCGATCTTGCCGTCATCGCCATTCGCGAAGAAGCCTCCCCGGATCTGGAAAAAATCGCGACACGGCTGCATTGGGTCAGCCTCGGCGAGTTATCACGCACGCTCGAATTGCTGCATCAGGAGGGCGTGACCCGCGCGGTGATGGCCGGACAGGTGAAGCACAATAAAATTTTCAGCTCGATTCGCCCGGACTGGAAACTAGCGAAACTTTTGCTCTCGCTGCCGATGAAAAATACCGATTCGCTGATCGGCGCGGTCGCGCGCGTGCTGGAATCCGAAGGCATCCAACTGGTGGACTCGACCACGTTTCTGAAGCCGCTGATCCCCGCTCCGGGAGTGCTCACCAAGCGCGCGCCCGATGCGCGCGAGGCGGCGGACATCGCCTACGGCCGCGAGATTGCCCGGCAGATTGCCGGACTCGATCTTGGCCAGACCGTCGTGATCCGGGACCTGGCCTGCGTGGCCGTCGAAGCCATGGAAGGCACGGACGAAACCATGGAGCGCGCCGCGCGCATCGCCGGCGGCGCCTCGCTCGTTCTGGTGAAGGTCAGCAAGCCCAAGCAGGATATGCGATTCGATGTACCCGTCGTGGGCCTCAAAACCGTCGAAATAATGCGCCGGTGCCATGTTTCCGCGCTGGGGATGGACGCGGGGCGCACACTTCTGTTTGATCGTGAGCGTGTGATCGGCGCAGCCGACGCCGCGGGCGTTGCCATTGAGGCATTTCCGCTGGACGCCATCGGGGTGGCCCAGCTACCGGCGACACAGGGGAAGCGTTGAGTTCCGAAATTCAGACGAATAAGCAGGTTCTACTTGGAGCCCGCCGTGGATAAAGTTCGCGTGGCCGTTGTCGGCGCGGGGGATTTTGGGCGCAACCACGCCCGCGTGTACCGCGAACTCCCCGGCGCCGAACTGGTCGGCATCGTGGACGCGAACGCCGAGCGTGCGGCGAAAATCGCGCAGGAATTTTCCACGGATGTGATCCCCGACTTGGAATTGCTGGCCGGACGCGTGGACGCCGCAAGCGTGGTGGTCCCAACGGTCGTGCATTCGCGCGTCGGTTGCCGCCTCATGCAGCTCGGAATTGACGTCATTGTCGAAAAACCGATGGCCGCCTCTCAGGCCGAAGCCGACGAACTGATTTCCACGGCCGCACGAGGCGGGCGCATCCTGCAAGTGGGGCACCTGGAGCGGTTCAATCCCGGGACCGTCGCGGTGATGCCCGTGGTAAACCACCCCTTGTATTTTGAAGTTCATCGCCTCGGCGTTTTTACGCCGCGCAGCCTCGATATTGACGTCGTGTATGACGTCATGATCCACGACCTGGACATCCTGCTGGCGATCGTCAACGCGCCCGTGGTGGACGTCAAAGCGATCGGCGTCCCAGTTCTCACCGAAAAAGTGGATATCGCCCACGCGCGCCTCGATTTCGCTTCGGGGGCGGTCGCGAACGTCACGGCCAGCCGCGTCTCCACCGAGCGTGTGCGCAAAATGCGTTTTTTCCAGCAGCACGAATATATTTCCGTGGATTTCACCCGCCAGGACGCGCTGCGCGTGCGCGTCGTCGAGCCCGGCCCGCAACCCAAATTCGATTTCACGACGCTGCCGGCCGAGAAGGAAGAGCCGCTGCGCGCCGAGCTGCGCGCGTTTTTGGAAAGCGTGCGCACGCGCCGCGCGCCGCTGGTTGACGGCCCGGCGGGCCGCCGCGCGCTGGAATTGGCAGACCAGGTGATGGCAGGCATCCTCGAGCACGGGCGGCGCGTCCAATTGGGTGCTTTTGTGTCCCCACAGGCAAATAAATGATTCCGCGGATACTGGTCCCGAAAAATGCCCGGCCGGTCGCGTCCGCCTCGGACGCGCCGCCGCGCCGTGTGAGTTCCGAACTCGACGCGCGCACGCTCGTCCCTTCGGACATGCCGCATTTCGAACTCGATCCGCGGTCTTCGATTCCGTCTTATTTCAAGCTGGAAGTGCTCGGCGCGGCCACGGTCGTCCCGCGGGACAACATGCCGAACACTCCGCTCGATGCGGTCAGCAAGATGCCCGCCTATGTGCCGCTGACCATTCTCGACTCGCGCGTGGCAGTGCCCAAGGACGCGCACGTCACGAAGATCGAGCCCAAGCAGCTCGTCGCCATTCAGGATTTGCCCGACGTCCTCGATCCGGACGTCCTCACCACGGGCGAAGTGAATCTGATGGCCCAGCCGGTCGAGGAGCGCACGTCAGCCTGGAACACCGTCGCGCGGTTTGCCTCGATTGCGGTTCACTTTGCGGTGATCCTGCTGATCCTGTTGGGACCGAAAGTTTTCCCCGAGCGGCAATCGACCACGGCGGAGATCGCCCGGGACAACGTTACCGACCTGTATTTGCCCAACGATATCAAGAACATCCCGAAAGTTCCTTCGCCACCGCAGCCCAAAAGCCCGGTGATGCGCATCGATCCGCGCCTGTTGCGGAGGCTTGCTCCGCCTCGCGAAGCGCCGCCCACGCCTACGCCCGCGCCTCCCGAGCCGGAGCGCGCCACCCACGATAACCCCGTGCCGAAATCCGACCTCACAGCGCCCATGCCGCACCCGCAGGACAGCCCCATACGCGCGCCGCAGCCGCTTCCCGATAACCCGACGCCGAGCCTCGCGCTGCCCCGATTTTCTCCCGGAAAAGCCCTGCAAGATTCCCTGCACGAGGCGCTGAAGGATGGCGGCACGTCGAGCGCCGAATTCGGAGGGCCAGTGCCAGGGGGCGGAGGAGGCATCGGGGGAGGTGGTGGTGGAGGAGGGCAAGGGTATCTGGGCGGCGGTTTGACCATGCTCACTCCCACCGAGGGAGTGGATTTCACCAATTATCTGGCCCGCGTGTTGGCCAGCGTGAAGCGGAACTGGTACGCCGTGATGCCGGAATCGGCGCGCCTGGGTGATCGCGGCAAAGTGGCCCTGCAATTCCGCATCATGCGCAATGGCGTGGTGCCCGATGCCGAGCCCGTCATGGTTGGCGGTTCCGGAAAAGATCCCCTGGACCGCGCCGCCGTGTCCTCGATCCGCGCATCGACCCCGTTCGAGCCGCTGCCGCCCGCCTTCAGTGGCCCCTATATCGAGCTTCGCTTCATTTTCCTGTATAATGTTCCGCAGAACCTCCAGTGAAGCCGGCGCGTACACAAGTCTCGGGCTTCCTCTTGCTGGCTTTGTTGTGCCTGGTCTATCTCGTGATCCGGTACTGGAAATTCCTAAAATGAGCACCGCCCCAAAACTCAGCCAGGACCCAAGCAATGGTTCGGCGCGCCCCGGCCCCGGCCCTCTTCCATTGGTGGCCATCGTGGGACCCACGGCCTCCGGAAAATCCTCGCTGGGAGTGCAGCTTGCGCGGAGATTTGGCGGGGAGGTGCTGGCGTGCGATTCCACGCAAGTCTATCGCGGGTTCGATATCGGCACGGCCAAGCCCACGGTAGTCGAGCGCGCCGGCGTCCCGCATCACTTGCTCGATCTTGTGGACCCCGATTTTCCGTTCACCGCTGGGGAATACCGCTCGCGGGCGGTTGGCGTGCTTGAGGATTTACGCCAGCGCGTGCGGCTTCCGGTTCTTACGGTAGGAACCGGCCTCTATCTGCGGGCGCTGCTCGAAGGCCTTGCCGACGCCCCGGCGCGCTCCGAGGAGTTGCGCGCCCGCCTGGAATCTCGCGCCGACGCGCACAGCCTGCAATATCTGCACCGCGTCCTGCGCCGACTCGATCCCGAGGCCGCGGTGCGCATCGGCTCGCGCGACCGTCCCAAGATGATTCGCGCCATCGAGGTTTGCCTGCTGACTGGACGTCCGCTCAGCGAAATTCATCAGGCCGGCCGCACTCCCCTCGAAGGCTACCACCCCATCAAGATCGGCCTGCATCCCCCGCGCGCCGCGCTCTACGAGCGCATCGAGCGCCGCGTCCACGAAATGCTCGATCGCGGCTGGCTCGACGAAGTCTCGCGCCTGGTCCGCGGCGGCGTCGCGGAAAATACCAAGCCGTTCGACTTCATCGGCTATAGCGAGTTGCACGCGCATCTCGAGGGCACGGTCACCCTCGCGGCCGCCACGAAAGCGATTTCCCAGGCCACGCGCCGCTACGCCAAGCGCCAGATGACCTGGTTCCGCAAGGAGCCCTTGGTGCACTGGCTGCCTGGATTTGGAGATGATCCTGCCGTGGCTGCCGCAGCCGAGCATTTGGTGGCGGGGCAGATGCAAGCCGGCGCGGCGAATTGACGGTCTTCGGCACCCTCCCTTCTGACGTCATTCCGAACGAAGTGAGGATTCCCTCTTTGATTGCCACCCGAAAAGAAAGAGGGATTCCTCGGCGAAAAACTTGCCTCTGAATGACGGTGCTTTTTGGTTTGCCACAACCTGGAAGAATGCGCCGATCGTACTTTCTCCGATAGGTGTATAATGCGCTTGTGAAATTGCACCGAGCACCGCATATCCCCCGCCTACGCACCTTTTCTTGCGTTACCGCCGAATGAAGACCACACGACCGACAGAAAGCCACGAGCGCGTTTTCCTGGTAGGCGTTGGCCTGAAGCGGGCCTCGCATGTGCCGGGGATCGATGCGGGGGAAGCCGAGCGCGCCTCGCTGCTGGAACTTGCGGAGCTGGCGCGCAGCGCGGGCGCGCAGGTCGCTGGCAGCATTTTCCAGATGCGCGACAAAATCGATCCCGCGACCATGATCGGGCGAGGCAAGATCGAGGAATTGAAGATCGAGGCGCATCTTCACAAGGCTCCGCTGATTGTTTTCGACCGCAATCTTTCGCCGACGCAGCTGCGCAATCTCGAGCGCGGCACCGAATGCCGCGTGATCGACCGCACGCAGTTGATTCTCGATATTTTTGCGCGACACGCGCGCAGCCGCGAAGGGCAGCTGCAGGTGGAGCTCGCGCAGCTCAATTACATGCTGCCGCGCCTGGCCGGCAGCGCGAAGGAACTCTCGCGGCAGGCCGGCGGCATTGGCACGCGCGGCCCTGGCGAACAGAAACTCGAGACCGACCGGCGGCGCATCCGCGAACGGCTCAGCAAAATCACCAAGGCCATCGAAGCGATCCGCAAGCAGCGTTCGCTGCGGCGGCAGACGCGGCAATCCGTGCCGCTCGGCACAGTGGCCCTGGTGGGCTACACGAACGCGGGAAAGTCGACGCTATTCAACGCTCTGAGTAAGGCGGGCGTGTTGGTCTCCTCGAAAATGTTTGCCACGCTCGATCCCACCGTTCGCGCTGTGCGGCTCCCCTCAAACCGCCGCGTGCTACTTTCCGATACTGTCGGGTTTATTCGCGATCTGCCGCCGGGGCTAATCGCCGCGTTTCGCGCCACACTCGAGGAAGTGCAGGAGTCGGCGCTGATTCTGCTGGTCACGGACATTTCCAATCCGCACCACACCGAACAGGACGAGGAAGTCGGAAAAATTCTGAAGGAACTCGGCGTCGGCGACCGGCCGCGCCTCCACGTGTTCAACAAGATCGACCGGCTCACTCCCGAGGAAGCCGCCGCGCGAAATGGAAATCATTCTTCGGTGCGCGTTTCGGCCATCACCGGCGCGGGACTGGACGAGCTTTTGATCCGGATCGACGCCGCCATGCCTGTTGATCCTATTTTGCATCTGCACTTCACGCTTCCGCTCGAGGACGGCCGTGCCATCGCCCTGGTGCACGCCCTGGGCCGCGTGCTGCATTCGGAAGTGCGGGATTCGACCATGGCCATGGAAGCGGAATTGCCCGAATCAGTGGCCCGCCGGCTGAAAATTTATCCTGTCCCTGCGCTGGGCTGATTTTTTCCGATTGGGCGGTGGCGTCCCCTCCGATCTTGACGTTCCCGGCAAATCAGACAAGCATTGTCCTCTCGGAACTCCTGCAACAATGTCCCATTTTCGGATGCACGGTCCGGTGTTAGGAATGGCGCACGCTGTGGAAAACATTGTGGAAATTGAAGATAGCAGAATTAGCAGTTAGGACAAATCCTGGGCCGTTGGAGCTTTGCCCGCGCCTCGAAAACGCGCAAGTACAGCAAATTCAATTAGTTGTAGGTAGAATTGCTGAATTGTGCGGCATTTTGCGGTAGTCTGATGCTCAAGACTGTAAACTCTCTTTTTGCACAGGTTTGCAGATCGGCGTTGACAATGAGTAACCACTGCAAATTCGAGCACCAAAATGGGAAAGTGGCCATCCGGCCCCTCCGGCAACTCATTCTTAGGAATCGTTGACTGCCCGCAAGTGTGCGTCTATAGTGGGGAACGCCTCGCGACTGGGCGGGTACTTGCAAAGGGATCCAGGGAGCCCCCCCGGGTGCGTCATGAACCTGCCGAATAGCCTGACGATATTACGAATCTTCTTTATTCCGGTGCTGGTCGTTGTCCTGTTGACCCGCGAACCCAATGTTGTGTTTTTTGGAGTGCCCACAAATTTCGCGGAGTGGGGTGTGCTCATCCTTCTGGCGGCGGCGGCCACGGACTGGGCGGACGGATATTACGCGCGGCGGCGCAGCGAAGTCACCACGCTCGGGATTTTGCTGGATCCGATCGCGGATAAGCTGCTGATGACGGCGGCGTTTATTTCGCTGGTGGAAATGCATCTGGTGCAAGGCTGGATGGCCGTGATTATCATTGGCCGCGAAATCGTGGTCCTGGGATTGCGCAACATCGCGTCGGCGGAAGGTTTCACGATTCCGGCCTCGGCGCTGGGAAAAACAAAAATGGTGTTGCAGGTGATCGCGGTGTGCGCGGTGATCCTGGCGGACAAGCACGCCATCATCCGCCCGCTGGGCGTGGTGCTGCTGTGGCTGGTGGTGGGCAGCGCTGTGGTTTCCGCGTTTCAATATTTTCAGAAGTTCTGGGGGCGCGTGGATGGAAGCGTGAAGCAGCGCCGCCATCTGAGAATTCTGGAACGCCGCAAGAACGCTCAGGATGTTCCCACTATCCAGTGACGATTGGCTGGCTTTAATGGAGATTGCCCGGCGCGCGATTTCCAGCGCCGTCCTCGAAAGGTGCATCCCCGATCTTCCTCCTTACTCGACTGCTCTGAATATTTCCCGAGGCGCGTTTGTGACCCTGTACCGTGCGGGCAAGCTGCGCGGGTGTGTGGGGCAAGTCGAGGATTTGGGGCCCTTGGCCGAAGTAGTCGCGCGCGCCGCCATCAGCGCGGCCTTGCATGATCCGCGGTTTCCGCCTGTCGCTTCCGAAGAAATCGCTACATTGGATATCGAGCTCTCCGTGTTGTCTCCGCTTGCACCCATCGCTCCAGAATCGATTGTGGCGGGGCAGCACGGTTTGATGGTAATGCGTGAACGGCGCAGGGGAGTTCTGCTTCCGCAGGTAGCCACCGAAAGGGGATGGTCGGGCCAGAGATTGCTTGAGGAAACCTGCGAGAAAGCCGGTCTGGCCACGGACGCCTGGCGCCATCCCGCAACGCGAATCTTCGGATTCACCGTGGAACTGTATCGGGAAACCGGATTTCGAGCGATTGCCGATTCTTAAGAGCACAACGCCGCGGCTGAAGTTTCCGCCAGGGTAGCCCGATGTTTACGCGGAAAAACAAAAAGGCCCCGTTCCGGAAAACGGAACAGGGCCTTTTGTCTTCGTCTGCGGATTGCGTGAAGAAGCTCGTTTGGTTGCTATTCCAGTTCGACGTAATCGCCGGCAAAAATTTCTTCGCGCGCGGTGGTCAGCAGCACGGTGGAGGAATTGGCGCTGGTGCGCAGCACAATTCCTTCTCCCAGGACTTGCCGCGGCAGGTCATCCCATTGGTACTTCACTGGTGTGCTCCCGAAGCCGTAAACTTTATAGGCCGTATCCGTGATCTGGTAGAGTGTTTCGCTGTGCGCTCCCTGATACCGGAACACGCGAAAATAACTTCCCACCTGGACGCCTTGCGAGCTGCCGAGATTCACATACACGATTTTGCTGGCGCCGGTTGCCATCGTATAGCCCTTGCCATACACAATCATGGCCGTCTTTTTTCCCGAAGGAGGCGCGAACATATCGAGTTTGACGCTGTGGAATTGAGGCACAGGGCGGGCCACGAATGGACGGACGATGTCGCCGCGCTGCATCATGTCGCAAGCGAGTTTTAGTTCCGCAGTGGCCGTTTTCGGCTGAACGTGCACCACGCGGAGAATGCCGACGTCCTCATACATCGTGCCCATGGCTTTGCTCAACTGCTCCTGCCATTTGAACCATCTGTTAGGCATCAAGTCGTGTATCGGGCGGACCACTTCGAACTCATCCCCGATCTTGATCCCCTGAGCTTCCCCGTGATTCAGGTAGACAAAGTCCCCGGGGTGGAATGTGTTCTTGTATCGTGAGTTCTCACCGGAGATGATATAGGTGTCGTTCGGGATGCCCTGGTCGGTTGCGGCACCCGAGCAATACAGGTCCGCTTCCGTGGGGGTGGAGTGCGAAGTCTGCGCGGCGGCCACTCCAGCGCACATGGCCAGGCTTAGTCCGACTTTAAGTCCCAAAGATAGAATACGATAGCTCATTTTTTCAGGCATGGAGACTGCTCCTCAATTCTCGATGCGAAACACGTCCCTGTGCTGGCATAGCGTTCCTGTTCAAACTAGCACCGGGTCCCGGACCGGTCAAGAAATCGTCAGGGCAGACTTTACACACTCGTTACCCACCGAGTGCGGGCTTTACGCGCCGTCCCGCCTCGGCAGGTAGGCTTTGGCGCGTCGGCGACTTGAAGCTCGCGATGAACTCGGGTGCGGGCTCTACTTGGAGCCCGCGATGAACTATGGTAGAAGCCTTAGGTTCGGGTTTTGGGGTGGAGGGACGCCTTGGAAGGGCCATTCGGTAAAGATCGCGTTTGCGGTGTAATTGCCGCCGAGACCGCGGTCAAAATGAAGTCTCAGGTACGGCTCGGGCTGCGAAAAACCCGAACGCTGGAGTTGCGCCTCGATTATTTGCGCGATGACGGGCAGCGGGCTGCGTTTCTGTCGTGGCTGGGACGGGAACGTCCCCGCGCCGTGCTGATCGCGACTTGCCGAAGCCGCCGGGGAGGAGGGCTGTTCCGGGGCGGCGTCAAGGAGCAAATCGAAATCCTGCAACACGCGGTGCGCGCGGGCTGCGGCTGGTGCGACGTCGAAATCGAAACGGCAAACAATATTGCGGCGGGCGAACTGCGGCGGGCGCTTTCGCCGGCGCGCGTCATGATTTCCCATCACGATTTTCGCAAGACTCCCCGAAATCCAGCGAGCATCGTTCGTGAACTTTCCCGGGCCGGGGGACATGCGGTCAAGATCGCGGCGCAGTGCCATTCGATTTCGGACAGCGCGAGAATTTGCCGGCTGGCTCGCGGCCGCCGGAACGTCGTGGCCATTCCCATGGGCGAAATCGGATTGGCGGCACGCATCTTGTCGTTGCGGGCGGGAAGCGCCCTTGCCTACGCCGCCATCGAGCAGGCCACCGCGCCCGGCCAGCTTTCGCTTGAGGCGATGCTGGATCTCTATGGCGCGGGGAAGATTACGCGACGCACGCGCGTGTACGCGGTGATCGGCGACCCGATCGGCCATTCGCTCTCTCCGTTGCTGCACAACACCGCGTATGCAGCGCGAAAAATCGATGCCGTGTTTGTGCCGTTCCTGGTTCGCGATCTGCGGGATTTTCTGCGCTGCCTCGAACCGTTTGGCGTCGCCGGATTCGCGGTTACGATTCCGCATAAGGAAGAAATCCTGCGGCATCTGGACGAATGCGATCCGCTGGCGGCGCGCATCGGAGCGGTCAATACCGTCGTGATTCGCGGCCAGGGGCGCTTGTACGGGTACAATACGGATTACGTGGGCGTGCTGCGGAGTCTCGAGAGCCGCATGCAGCTTGCGGGCAGCCGCGTCCTGCTGATTGGAGCCGGAGGCGCGGCGCGAGCAGCCGCTTTTGCGCTGGCACAAGCCGGGTCGATTGTGTGTCTCTGTTCGCGACGTCCGGAACGCGTGCGCAGCCTGGCGCGGGCCGCAGGCGCTCAAGTTGTGGAGCGCGCGGATTTGCGGCGGGAATATTTCGATGCCATCGTAAACTGCACGCCCGTGGGCATGCACCCGCGGGGCGGCACGCCACTGGCGAATGCGGAGCTCAACTGCCGAATCGTCATGGATATGGTGTACCGTCCGCGCGAAACCGAATTGTTGCGCAACGCGCGGAAGAAAGGCATCGCGACGATCTCCGGTGTGGAAATGTTTCTCGCGCAAGGGTACGCGCAGCATGAAATCTGGATGGGCGAGCGTGCGCCGGAAGCGGCCATGCGCCGCGCGATTGAGGGCGTGCTGGAGCGCGAGGAAAAATCTCAAGGGAAGGGCCACAGCAACGGGCCCCGCTAAGACAGGAAGAGGCCGCGCTAAGCGGCCTTACTCATAATGATCCAACCGGACTTCAAAACGTTTTGCAAGCTGGCGCGGCAGGGCAACCTGGTACCCGTCTACGACACGTTCACCGCGGACACGCTCACGCCGGTTTCCGCTTACCAGCGCCTCGCGCATGACGCGCGCTACGCTTGTCTGCTCGAAAGCGTCGAGGGCGGCGAAAAGATTGCCCGCTACACGTTCTTGGGCGCGAACCCCAGCGAAGTTTTTCGCTATGTGAACGGCGCGTGCGTGCTGGAAAGCGATAGCCGCACGTCTTGGACGCAGGCGAGCCCTCTCGATTATTTGCGCAACCGCGTGGAGCGCTATCGCCCGGTGCGCGTGCCGGGCCTGCCGCCGCTGGTGGCGGGCGCCATCGGCTATTTCGCGTACGACATGGTGCGGCTGGTCGAGAAAATTCCCGATACCGGGCGCGACGACGTGGGCATGGACGACGCCGTGATGATGTTTTTTCTGGGCCTGGTGGTGTTTGACCACGTCCGGCACTGCGTGTGGATTGTGCGCAATGTTTTCACCGACGAACCGGGAAGCCTGCGCGCCAAATACAATCGCGCGGTGCGCGAAATTCGCGCCACGCGGCGCCGTCTGGACGTTCCCGTCGCCGCCGAGCATCCCAAGCCGCGCAAGGACCGCCCGCTGAAGGTGACGTCCAATTTCACGCGCGCGAAATTTCTCGATGCCGTGCGCAAGTCCAAGGAATACATTCGCGCCGGCGACATTTTTCAGGTGGCCATCAGCCAGCGCTTCGCGGCCAAAACCGACGCCGATCCGTTTGAGATTTATCGAGCGTTGCGCGTGGTGAATCCCTCGCCCTACATGTATTTCCTGAAGATCAACGACCTTGCCGTGGTGGGCAGTTCTCCGGAAATGCTGGTGAAAGTCCAGGGCCGCGAAGCGACGTACCGGCCCATCGCCGGAACGCGCCGGCGCGGGGACGATGAAAAAGAAGACGTGGCACTCGAGACCGAACTCGCAGCCGATCCCAAGGAACGCGCCGAGCACATCATGCTGGTGGACCTGGGCCGCAATGATTTGGGCCGCGTTTCCGAATACGGTTCGGTGACCGTGGAAAAATTGATGTTCGTCGAGCGCTACTCGCACGTCATGCATCTGGTGTCGAGCCTGCGCGGGCGCCTGCGCGAGGATGTGGATTGCTTTGACGCGCTCGCGGCGTGCTTTCCCGGCGGCACGCTTTCGGGCGCGCCGAAAGTCCGCGCCATGGAAATCATCGACGAACTCGAACCCACGCGCCGCGGCATCTACGCGGGGGCAATTCTGTATCTCGATTTTTCGGGGAATCTCGATTCCTGCATTGCCATCCGCACCATGGTCGTGAAGAAGGGCGTGGCCTACGTGCAGGCCGGCGCCGGCCTGGTTGCGGATTCCGTGCCGGAAACGGAATACACCGAGACCGTGAACAAGGCGCGCGCGCTGCTTGCGGCTCTCGAAATCGCGCACCGCGGACTCGACCCTGCGCCCGGCGGATTCACCAAGGCGAAACGGCGGAAAGGGAAGTAGGTGCGGATTTCTAGCGCACCGATCCACTCACCAAACATTTTCACGCTCGTCGTAGCGCCCATCCGCCGCGGCAGACGGGCGCTGCATTTTCTGTCCTTCGATTGCTAGTGAATAATCAGCTTCTGCACGCGCCAATTTGCCGTTTCCGCGCCATACACCTCGGTCTCCGAAGGGCACGCGAGCTGATGAATGCCGGAGAACTGCTTGAGCTGTCGTCCCGACTTGCCGATCACTCCGAGCACTTTTCCGTCGAGCGAAACTTTGAACAGGCGGCCGGGGAAGGTGAGTTCTCCGACGAACAGCACCTGGTTGGGGCCGGGCGTGATGCACAGGGAATTGGGAGAACCGATCAGCGCCGCGAGCGCCGCGCCGGTGGGCGTTGGGCCGTAGACGGCGTGCGTTCCGGGGGCCGGCGGCACGTCAATCGTGAACTGGCGCAGATATTTTCCATCGGTGTCGAACACCTGAATGCGCCGGTTGGACCGGTCCGCGACGTAGACGTTGTTGTTGCGGTCGATCACGATGGCATGCGGCAGGCGGAATTGGCCCGGCCCGGTGCCTTTTTCGCCCCAGGATTTCACCCAGTCCCCGTTCTTGTCGTACTTCGCCACACGCGAATTGACGTATCCGTCGGTAATGTAGATGTTACCGTCCGAGTCCCAGGCCACGTCGGTGGGCTGGCGGAAAAGTCCGTCGACCGGAGGCAGGGGAGGATTGGGATGCTCCCAGGGTTTGGTATCTTCATCAGCGCTTTCCTTGCGCCGTCCGAAGACCATGGTCACGTGGCCCGCTTGGTTGAACTTGATCACCATGTCGGAGCCTTTGTCGATGGCCCAGATGTTGTCATCCTTATCGATGCGCACGGTGTGGGCTTCGGACCAGGCGTAGAGCCCCTTGCCGATTTCGCGAACGAACACGCCATTCGCGTCGAACTCCAGCAATTGCGCGGCGGCGGGGGCGTAAGCCGGGCCTCCGGCGCTGTTGGACCTGGTGAACACGAACACATGGCCCTTGGAGTTCACGGCCACGCCGGGAACTTCGCCGAAATTCATTCCGGGCGGAAGCTTAAGGAAGTTGGGAACCGAATCGAAGGCAAGTTCGGGCGCGCTTTGCTGCGCAAACAGGGGCGAAGCAATCAGCACCAAAACAAAGAGGAGCAGGCAATTTTTCATGGAAATCTCCCGGTGGATTTGAGCATCTAATTTGTTCATGCGTGTGCCGCGAGACTACGCTGGCATCGCGCATGTGTCAATCGAGACCGGACTGGCCCGCGGGGTCCGTTGCGATGTAGACTCCGCACACCACGAGTGGAACGCTGTTAATAATCAGCATTGTGGGTGGCTATGCTCGCCGATCAGACTCCCGAACCCGGCAAAGGAATCCAGATTTACCTCATCGTGTCTATTTTGGCGTTCGCATTTGTCGCGGCGTATCTGGGATGGGTTTTTTATTCACGCCGCGAGGCGAATCAAGCCATCGAAAATCGAGCCGCCGAGAAGCAGCGGGTTCAGGACCAGCAAACATTCGAGATGATGGGCGGAAACCGTTTCGACATTCTCGGCTTCTATGCGAATCCCGGCACGATCGCCGCGGGAGACAGGGTATCGCTATGCTACAGCGTCTCGAACGCCAAATCCGTGAAGCTGGAACCGGAAGCCGAACCGGTCTGGCCGGCGTTCAGCCGTTGCGTCAACGCTTCGCCGCGCAAGACAACGAAGTACACGCTTACCATCGAGGATGGCGCGGGCCACACGAAGTCGGCCGTCGTTGAGGTCAAAGTCCGCTGATTCCCGATCCTGATCAGGGCATCTCAAGACTCCACTGCGGGAGCTGCCGGCCAGGCGGGGAAAGTGCGAGACATGGCCGGAAAATGATAGCGCATGGCCCTTTGGCTGCGCCCATGGCGCCCGCGCAATACTTGAAAATCATGACCGCGCAGAATGAAGCCAACGCTAGTGGGCCCGCCGCACAGGGGATTTCGTGTACTATAATATTTGTAGGGGAAACTTGGGGAATCGTAGGATTGCCGTTCGCGGGAGCAGAACATGAAGGCGCATTCCATTCGAGCCATTGCCGGTACAGCGTTATTGCTTGGGTTGTTTTTCGCCCAGGCGGGGCGCGCGCAGGAGCGCGGGCCGTCGACGCCGGAGGAGCGCGCGCGCGCGGTGAAGGTTTCGCATAATCTCGAATCCGATCCCCTGGCCAAGGATGCCAAGGACCAGCGCACCTGGGTGCTCGACTGGATCGAAAAGATTCCGGATATTGCCGTGAACGTGTGCTTCGATTTCTTCGGCAAGGTGCCGGACCCGCCGCGCGGCCACTCCAGGGAAATTGTCATGCAGATGATCATTTCCAGCGCCGCGTTCATGGTCGAGCATCCCGACAAAGTGAAGGACGAACAATCCATCGCAACCGCCGGCCTGCTGGGTTCGCTCAAGGCGTATGAAGCGATTCTCAAGCAGGACTCCTCCGCGCGCTGGCCCTACTTGGACAAGATTGTCCAGATGCGCGAGCAAAACAAGCTCGACGACTACATCGGGGAAACCCGCAGAAAATGCGCGCACGAGGACGACGATCAGGACCCCGACACATTGCACGCGCGGCTTGCTCCGCCTCCGGTCTGGAACTCCATTCGATGATTCTGCTTCTCGACAACTACGATTCGTTTACCTACAACCTTGCCCAGTTTCTCGGGCAACTGGGCGAGAAGCTTGAGGTGCACCGCAACGACAAGATTACACTCGCGCAGATCGCCCAGAAAGACCCCGAGCGCATCGTGATTTCACCGGGCCCCGGCACGCCGGACGATTCCGGCATTTGCCTGGACGTGATCCGCGAGTTTGCGGGAAAAATTCCGATACTGGGCGTGTGCCTCGGCCATCAGGCGATCGGACAGGCCTTCGGGGGCAAGGTGATCCGCGCGCCGGAAATCATGCACGGCAAGACCAGCCGCATCCATCATGACAATAAGACGATTTTCAAGGATTTGCCGCAGGATTTCGTGGCCACGCGCTACCACTCGCTGATCGTCGAGGAAAAATCGTTTCCCGCCGACCTCGAAATTTCCGCCCGGACCGGCGACATCATCATGGGCCTGCGCCACCGCAAGCTGCAAGTCGAAGGCGTGCAGTTTCACCCGGAATCGGTGCTCACCGAGGTAGGGATGCAGCTGCTGAAGAATTTCCTGACGCTGTAACTCTTCTAAAGAAAAAACAATTAGCGTCGTCATCCCGAGCGAAGCGAGGAATCCCTCCTCAGATTTCTCGCTCAATGGAGAAAGAAAGAGGGATTCCTTGCTTCGCTCGGAATGACGGGTTTGGGGTGGGTAGCGATTGCTACCTTTTCATCGCCGGGCAAATTTCCTTGTACTCGCACCAATTGCACAGCGCCGTCACTTGAACGGGGAAAGACGTCGCCGCCTCGATCCGCCGGATCTGCCCCAGCGTATTTTGTTTGACAGTTTCCAGTTGCTCGGATGTTTTGGTGATCTTGATTTCCTTGTCGAAAGCCAGGTAATGCCAGATCAGGGAAATGCCGCCGGTCTCGGGCCAGCGGTGCCGGATGGCGATTTCGTACAAGGCGAGCTGCGCGTCATTAGCCACTTGTTCGGCGTTCGGCAGGCGGCGGGACGTTTTGTAGTCATGAATTTCCAGCGTTCCATCCGTGCTTTTTGCCAGCCGATCGATGATTCCGCGCATCTCCTGGCCTTCGCCGAGCGGGAATACGAATTTTTCTTCCAATTCGAGCGTCGCGGATTGCGTGAATGGATGAAAGGTCCAGTGATAATCCTTCAACATTTGCCGGCCCAGATCGAAGTAGGTGCGCGCAGTCGTTTTCGCTCGCACAATCCGCAGTTCCGGCGAGTAGCTTTCGTCCCATTTGTCCCGGAAGAAAACCAGCAGATCATCGAGTGACGTGACTTGTCCCTGCCTGGCCTCGGCATACAATTTTTCCAGAGCGAAGTGCACGGTGGTTCCCAGATGCAGCTCGATGCTGCGGATCGGAGGCGGAATTTCGTCGATGTAGCGGAATTTGTATTTCTGCGGGCACTGCTGGTAGCTGGTGAGTTTGCTGTGGGAATAGCTGGGCACGGTTTTTTCGTTTCGTAAGAGGCCGCAATTATTCGCTGGATTGCATGCCGGGTCAAGCAATCGTGGTGGCCGCAACTTTTTAATTAGCCTCGATCATCTTTTGTCTTCTTCCAGACGCGCAAACCCGAGAAAGTACGCCAAACAAGCGTTGGTAAAGAGACAAATAATTCGCGGTCACCAGGGTCCTTCTTCCTTGGCGGACGGACCCATGGGCTAACTTCGGGTACTTCACCGCGTCGAAGAGCCGTGATTATGGCTTTCAATTCATCCTTGTCCTCTTGCAGTTTGAGGGAATCGAACCTAGGAAGGGCGCGGCGTAGTTGTTCCAACTGTTCATCTGCAACGGCAATTGACGTTGTGTCATCCCAGTCCCACCCTCCCGCTGTTCCAAGCAAATGTCCCTCAAGCTCGTCTGCAAATTGCTCGGGCGTAACCTTTCGATTGAGTGGCAATGCGGCGATAATCAGCGCCAGGACAACGATTCCGGCCGGGACCACAAATAGCCAGATTGGGGAATGTAGGAAAAAAGCACTCACGATTGCGGGGGCGAATAAGAACAACAATACTACTGCGCAACCCTTGCCGCCCTCGAGATGAATGGACACTATCGATTCCTTATAATGCGCTGCCAATCTTGCAGTCACAGCCAGCAAGGTTGTGATTGCTTTACGATTTCGGCGTAAAGGCAATCAACGCCTCAAGTTTCTTCCGAGCATCGCCGGAATCGATCGACGCGGCGGCGACTTGCGTGCCTTCCAGGAAATCGCTGGCTCGCCCGGCGGCCACAATCGCGGCGGCGGCGTTGGCGACAACGATATCGCGGCACGGACCTTTCTCGCCCGCCAGCACCGCGCGAATGATTTCCGCATTTTGCGCCGCATCGCCGCCGGAGATTGCCTCAACGGGGGCGCGCTCCAGGCCGAAATCTTCCGGCGTCACTTGGTAGAGCCGGACCGTATCCAGGCGCACTTCTCCGATGGACGTCTCTCCAGCGAGGGAAATTTCATCCAAGCCTCCGGCGCCGTGCACGACAAAGGCATGCTCGACGCCGAGTTCGCTGAGCACGAGCGCTACTTTTTCCACCACTTTGTCCGAAAAAACGCCCACGACCTGCGCGCGCGCCCCCGCTGGATTGGTGAGCGGGCCGAGAAGATTGAACGCGGTGCGCCCCAGTCGATGCCGCGCGGGCATGGCGTGGCGCATGGCCGTGTGCATGGCCGGGGCAAAAAGAAATCCGATGCCAATCTCGCGAATCGCGGCGCCGATCCGGTCCGGGGGAACGTCGATCGAAACTCCCAACGCTTCCAGCACGTCGGCGGAGCCGCACTTGGATGAGATCGAGCGGTTGCCGTGCTTGGCCACGTGCACGCCCGCGCCCGCCGCGACAAACGCCGCCGCCGTGGAGATGTTGAACGTGCCCGACGCGTCGCCGCCGGTCCCGCAGGTATCCACCAGCAACTCGTCCGGGCGCGACGCATCGTCAAAAATCGGCGTGGCGTGGCTGCGCATGGCGCGCGCGAAGCCGACCAGTTCACCCACCGTTTCGCCCTTGGCGCGCAAGGCCGCTAGCAGCGCAACGATGGAATCCTCCGTGGCGCGGCCGGAAAGGATTTCCTCCATCGCCGCTTCCGATTCCTGGCGCGAAAGATCGCTGCCCGCTTCCACTTTCTTGATGAAGGATTGCATTAAGGGCACAGGGTCCTCGCGCAATCACGTTCTTCCGCTAACAGCTGAAAGCGCCCCGCCGCGCTGCTCCTAATTGGCATCGGTACCAAATTCATACGTTTCCTTTCACTTGCCGGAGTCGCGCGTTCCCGCTAAACTCTGTAGTTTCGATTGCACGTAAATTCTAGCACTGATGGGTGCGGGCTGTACTTGCAGCCCGCCTCCTCACTGGACGGACGATGAAGATACACGAATATCAGGCAAAGGAAATCTTCCGGCGCTTCGGCGTGCCGACTCCCCGCGGAGAGATGGTGACCACGCCGGATCAGGCGCGCGCGGTCGCCGAGCGGTTGGGAACGAAGATCGTCGTCGTGAAAGCGCAAATCCATGCCGGAGGCCGCGGGAAAGCCGGCGGCGTGAAGCTGGCGAAATCGCCGGCGGAAGCAGCTGAACTCGCGAAGTCCATCATGGGCATGACGCTGGTGACGCCGCAGACGGGGCCGGGCGGGCGCGTCGTGAAGCGCCTCTTGATCGAGGAAGGACTCGACATCAAGCGCGAACTTTACCTGAGCATTCTGGTGGACCGCGCCGTGGCCGCGCCCGTGATCATGGCGAGCACCGCGGGCGGCATGGAAATCGAGGAAGTGGCGCACACGAATCCGGAATTGATTCTGCGCGAGACAATTTCTCCCGCCACCGGATTGCAGCCCTACCACGCGCGCAAGCTGGCCTTCGGACTGGGGCTTTCCGGCGACGCGGCCAGCGCCATGGGACCGTTCCTGCAGGGGCTCTACCGCACGTTTCTGGAAACCGACGCTTCGCTGGCGGAAATCAATCCGCTGATCGTGACCGGCGACGGCAAGCTGGTGGCGCTCGACGCGAAGATGACGTTCGACGACAACGCGCTCTTCCGGCACAAGGACCTGGCCGAGCTGCGCGACCTGAACGAGGAAGATCCGCTCGAAGTGGAAGCGTCCAATTACAAACTGAATTACATCAAGCTCGACGGCAACGTCGGCTGCATGGTGAACGGCGCGGGCCTGGCGATGAGCACAATGGACATCATCAAGCTCTCGGGCGGCTCGCCGGCGAATTTCCTGGACGTGGGCGGAGGCGCTTCGGCCGAGCAGGTGAAAAACGCGTTCAAGATTCTGATCAGCGACAAGAGTGTGAAGGGCGTGTTCATCAACATTTTCGGCGGCATTTTGCGCTGCGACGTGCTCGCCAACGGCGTTGTCGCCGCGGCGAAGGAATTGAACCTCAAGTTGCCGGTGGTCATCCGCATGGAAGGAACCAACGTGGAAAAGGGGCAGGAAATCTTGCGTACATCAGGCTGCAATTTCACGATCGCGAAAGACATGAAAGACGGAGCCGATAAGGTCGTGGCGCTTGCAGGGGGTGCGCGATGAGCGTTCTGATCAACGAAAAAACGCGCGTCGTCGTGCAGGGCTTCACCGGGCGCGAAGGCACGTTTCACTCGCAGCAGATGATCGAGTACGGCAGCAAGGTGGTGGCGGGCGTGACGCCCGGCAAGGGCGGCACCAAGCACGAGGGCGTGCCCGTATTCAACACCGTCTCGGACGCGGTGCGCGAAACGGGCGCGGATGCCTCCATCATTTTTGTGCCGCCGCCGTACGCCGCGGACGCCGTTCTCGAGGCGATCGACGCCGGCGTGCCACTGGTCGTCTGCATCACCGAAGGCATTCCCACGCTGGACATGGTCCGCGTCGCGGCCGTGCTGAAGGATTCCAAGACGCGGCTGATCGGGCCGAACTGTCCCGGAATTATTTCGCCCGGGAAATGCAAAATGGGAATCATGCCCGGGCGAATTCACAAGCAGGGAAACATCGGCGTCGTAAGCCGCAGCGGAACGCTCACCTATGAGGCCGTGCATCAATTGACGCTGCTCGGGATCGGCCAGTCCACGTGCATCGGGATCGGCGGCGATCCGATCATCGGCACCACGCACACCGATGCGATCAAGCTTTTCAACGAGGATCCCGAAACGCAAGCCATCGTGATGATCGGCGAAATCGGCGGCAACGCGGAAGAGTTGGCCGCCGAATACATCAAGAAAAATGTGAAAAAGCCCGTCGTGGGCTTGATCGCCGGGCAAACCGCGCCTCCGGGACGCCGCATGGGCCACGCCGGCGCGATTATCAGCGGCGGAGCGGGTACGGCCGTCGAGAAATACAAAGCCATGGCCGCGGCGGGGATTCATACGATCCAGAGTCCGGCGGATATTGGTGTGACGCTGGCCTCGGTGATTAAGTAATAGGGAATAGGCGGTAGGGAGCAGGCAGCAGGAGACGGAGCCACGTGCTCCTGCCCGAGACTTACGATCAGGGAGAAATTCCGAATGGCAATCGAACGCACACTCGCAATCATCAAGCCGGACGCCTTCGGGCGGGGCTTGGCCGGGGAAATCATTTCCCGGATTAACAAAGCTGGGTTTCAGATTGTTGCGATCAAGTCCATGCACCTCACGCGCAAGGAAGCCGAAGGTTTTTACGCCGTGCATCGCGAACGCGGCTTCTTTGGCGAGCTGACCGAGTTCATGAGTTCCGGCAA
The DNA here is from genome assembly GCA_020073485.1 of Terriglobia bacterium. Lineage (GTDB taxonomy): Bacteria > Acidobacteriota > Terriglobia > Acidiferrales > UBA7541 > Palsa-360. Next base: position 189,589 of record JAIQFB010000007.1, read on the forward strand.
GGTCGTGGTGCTGGCGCTGCAGGCCGAAGGCGCGATTCTGAAGTGGCGCGAGACGATGGGCGCTACCGATCCAGCCAAAGCCGCGCCGGGGACCATCCGCCGCGACCTCGGCACGAGCATCGGAAACAATTGCACGCACGGGTCGGACGCTCCGGAGACGGCCGCGTTTGAGTTGGGATATTTTTTCGCCGGGTACGAACTTAGCTGAGATTTTGGAATTGGCGGAAAATTTCTTGGCAAGTTGAGTAGCACAGCCACTCTTGATTGTGCGGTTCTGGTGGTCCTAATTACGATCCAGACCTGCCTACGGCGGCAAAACCCGCACAGGCAGGGGTGCCTGTGCTACTGAAACCCGCGCCGAACCTGCATTTTTGTGGACTTTGGGCGACTGGGCTTTGGCGTGTAAAGACAGGCGCGTTCGGCGCGGATCTGTTCCGCTCGCGCCGTGCGTCAGATTTGCCGATGGGTCGTGCGGGAATCCCAACTAAGACTTGGGTTTTTCCGTTTCGGGCGCCGCGGTTGCCGTCTTGCTGTACACGATCTTCTTCGATCCGCCCTCGCAGGTTCCCACGACCTTGCCGTCGGAGTCCTTGTCCTTTGCCACGATTTCCAGCGTGTAGGGCTTCACGCCTTTTGCATCCAGCTTCGCGGCGATTTCCGTCTTCAGTTCTTCACAGGGCTTGATCCCTTGCGCGTTGGCGGCAGCGGCCACAAACAGCAGCGCGCCGATGGTTGCTAACGTTTTCATGCTGGGCTCTCCTTCGTCAGAATCTCGGGCCTGATTCGGAGAATAGCACAGCTTCCTCGCGAGGGCCGACGCCGCGCAGCGCATTGCCTCTAAGTGTGCAACAGGAGTTCCTTGTTCCGACCGTTGTTCGAGCATCATGCTTTGCCTCCCCAGGTAAGTCCTCTGCAAATTCGGTAGAATCAAAGCCCATGGAACCGATGCGCGAACTCGGCCGCATAATGATTTACGCCGGCGCGGCACTGGCTGCGGTCGGCGTACTTGTGTGGCTCGCCGCACGGCCCGGAGGCCTTCCTCTGCGCTTGGGACGACTGCCGGGCGACATCGCGGTGCAGGGCAAGCATGGATCGTTCTATTTTCCCGTGGTGACGTGTATTCTGTTGAGCGTCGTGCTGACACTGGTCATGTGGCTGGTGCAATGGCTGAGAAAATAAAACAATTCCAATTGAATCTCGCGCCGGAGCGGAAAATCTGGAGCGTCGCGGAACTGACGTCGCGGATCAGTACGGTTCTGTCCACGCAATTTACGAATCTGTGGGTCGAGGGGGAAGTTTCCAACTTTCGCCCGGCGCAATCCGGCCACTTATATTTCACCCTCAAGGATGCCAAGGCGGCGGTGAAGTGCGTCTGCTTCCGGTCGCAGGCCATGCGGCTGAAATTCCGGCCCGAGGACGGGTTGAAGTTGATTGTGCGCGGATCGATCAGCGTGTATGAGCCGCGCGGCGAATATCAGATTTACGTCGAGCACATCGAGCCGGCGGGGCTGGGCGCGCTGCAACTTGCGTTTGAGCAACTCAAGAAGCGCCTGGAAGTCGAAGGGCTTTTCGACGAAGCGCGCAAGAAGCCGCTGCCGATGCTGCCGCGTCGCATCGGCGTGGTCACTTCGCCGACGGGCGCGGCCGTGCGGGACATTGTACGCATCCTGCGCCGGAGATTTCCGGGATTGCACCTCATCTTGTATCCCGTGCGCGTGCAGGGCGACGGCGCGGCGGAGGAAATTGCCGGGGCGCTCGAGTATTTCAATCGCAAGAAACTGGTGGACGTGCTTCTGGTCGGGCGCGGAGGCGGATCGATCGAGGATTTGTGGGCTTTTAATGAGGAAATCGTGGCGCGCGCCATTGCCGCGAGCGCGATCCCGGTGGTCAGCGGCGTGGGGCACGAAACCGATTTCACGATTGCGGATTTTGTGGCCGACGTGCGCGCTTCGACGCCTTCCGCGGCGGCCGAAATCGTCGTGAAATCGCGGCAGGAGTTTCAGCGGCACTTGCTGGAACTGGAACACAAGATCTCCCAGCGCACGCGGTACCTCCTGCTCGAATACCGGCATCATCTGAAAGAACTCGCGACGCACATCGGTTTCCGTCGGCTGGAAGATTTGCTGCGGCGCCACCGGCAGCAGACCGACGAGTTGACTTCGCGGCTGGGCGTCGCACTGCAGGGGAGGCTCGAGCGGCTGCGGCACCGCTACACGATTGCGGGCACGCGCATCGCGTCGTTCGATCTTCGCATGCGGCTGCGCACGCTTGGTTTGCGGCTGGCGCAGCGCTCGACCGAACTCGGCGTGCGCATGGAGCGGTTTTTTGTCGGGAAAATTCAGCAGCTCGAACGTCTGCAGCTGCAACTCGAGGAGCGCAGCCCTTTACGCGTGCTGCAGCGCGGCTACGCCATCTGCACGGACGCAAACGGCAATGTGGTGAGCGCCGCCGAACAGGTGGCGATCGGCGCCGAGGTCAACGTGCAACTCGCGCGCGGCCGCCTCGGCGCGGAAGTGCGAAGGCGTGATATTCCGAAGACGTAGCCAGCACTCCTCTCAAGCTTCTCTGGGGATTCCTATAAAGCTTGTGAAAATAGGATGACTAGCCGCTGACGGTCTTCGTGGCGCAGGCTTCAGCCTGTGGGGG
>JAIQFB010000008.1 GCA_020073485.1 Terriglobia bacterium
TGCCGCAGCGGACATCCTCAATGCAGGAACCTTCAACGTGACCGTGACCAACCCCACTCCGGGAGGCGGGACCTCGGGGAATTCTCCGTTCACCGTGAACAACCCGGTTCCAACGATCACCACGCTTTCACCCACGAGCGCAATTAAGGGCGGAGCGGCCTTCACCTTGACTGTGAACGGCACGAATTTCGTTTCCACCTCCGTGGTGAACTTCAACGGATCGGCCAGGACGACGACGTTTGTGAGCGCGACGCAGCTGACGGCGTCGATTACGGCGGGAGACATCGCGACGGCGGGAACCTTCAATGTGACGGTGACCAACACGGCTCCGGGCGGCGGCACATCGGGAAATTCTCCATTTGCCGTGAATAATCCGGTCCCGGCCATCACCACGCTCTCGCCATCGAGCGTGACCGCGGGGGGAGCGGCCTTTACGCTGACCGTGAACGGGACGAATTTTGTTTCCGGCGCGGTGGTTGGCTTCAACGGCGCGGCCAAGACAACCACGTTTGTGAACGCGACTCAGGTGACGGCGCCCATAACGGCGGGCGACATCTCCGCAGCCGGAACGTTCAACGTAATCGTGACCAATCCGACCCCCGGGGGCGGCGCGTCCGGGAGTTCGCCGTTCACCGTAAACAATCCGGTCCCAACAATCACGACGCTTTCGCCCACGGCTGCGACGGCAGGCGGCGCGGCGTTCACGCTGACGGTCAACGGAACGAATTTCAATTCATCGTCGGTGGTGAATTTCAACGGAGCCGCCAAGACCACCGCGTTTGTGAGCGCGACGCAGGTGACGGCCGCCATTACGGCGACGGATATCGCCACGGCCGGAACATTTAACGTGACGGTGACCAACCCGGCGCCGGGTGGCGGAACTTCGGGAAATTCGCCGTTTACCGTGAATAACCCTGTTCCGACGGTGACAACGCTTTCACCAACAGGCGCCATAAAGGGAGGAGCGGCCTTCACGCTTACGGTGAACGGGACGAATTTCAATTCCTCCTCGGTGGTGAATTTCAACGGGGCGGCAAGGACAACCACCTTCGTGAGTGCGACGCAGGTCACGGCCGCCATCACGGCGGCGGATATCGCGGCCACGGGTACGTTCAACGTGGCAGTGACGAACCCTGCCCCTGGGGGCGGCGCCTCAGGGAATGCAGCGTTCAATGTCACGGATTTTAGTGTGACCCAAGCCACTTCCGGGACCGTTTCGGTAACGGCAGGCACGCCGACTACTGTGACCCTGAATGTGACGACCACTCCGGCCATCGCTTTGCCCGCGGATGTAACCTTTACTTGCGCCTTACCTGCGGGACTTTCCGGGGCGGGTTGTTCGTTGAACCCCACGACCATTGCGAAAGGCAGCCCGAACGGCTCTTCGACCGTGCTGACGATCACGACCACAGCAAATCTGCCTCCCTCTTCGCGCCGGCGGGATCCCTGGATGCCATTCATGCCGTTGATTCCGGTGACGGCTCTTGCCGGAATGGCAATTTTATGGCTAACAAAACAACACCGTGGCGCGCCCCTGCGAGGACGTCCCGTATATCTCGCTCTGGGATTGCTGCTGATCACTTCGGCTGGGCTGGTGGGCTGCTCCACCGCTCTGATGTCCACGCAAAAGGGAGCATCGAGCGTGACGGTAACGGCTACATCAGGCGGGATTTCCAAGACCACTACTGTTGCCATCAACGTGCAATGATTAACTGCTGGTTGTGATACAACCTGCATGTGCCTGCCGGGCGGAAGGGCCTGGACCGCATCCAAGTGGACGCACCGCACCAGCGAATCAGCTTCGTGTTCCATGGGAGCGGCGGCTGGCTGGAACGGTACCTTACAGATGACCGCGTGAAGCGCGCGGGAGGAAAATCATGCACACGAATGAATCACGCCCGCTCGCGATTTGTTTCGGCTCCAGCTTACCGGAGGGGCGCTCCAAAGAGGGCATCAGAATGGCGTTGCACATACTGGCAGCGATCGCGGTATTTGCGATTTGCGCCGCCCAGGCCGCTGGCGCCGACTGCGCCGGCCTTGCCAGTCTGGCTCTGAAGGACACCACGATCACGTCGGCCACCGTGGTTCCCGCTGCGGGCGCGGTCCCGGAATACTGCAAGGTGCTGGGGAAGATCCACAATCTTCCGCAGTCCACGATTCAATTTGAAGTTTCGCTGCCGACCACGAAATGGAACGGAAAATATTTTGTTGCGGGCGGGGGCGGATACAACGGCGTGATCCCCCGGCTTACGCAGGCGCTCACCGAAGGGTACGCCGCGGCCGGTTCGGACACCGGACACGACGCCAAGGACGCGAACTGGGCATTCAACAATCTGGACGCTCAAAATAACTACGCCTACCTAGCCACGCACGTAGTCACCCTGATCGGGAAACAGATCCTGCGCGCATTCTACGCTCAACACGAGCGGCGCTCCTATTTCGTGGGCTGCTCGAACGGTGGCAAGATGGCGCTGGCGGAAATTCAACGCTACCCTGACGATTTCGATGCGGCAATCTCAGGCGATCCGGTGATCGACCGGACCAGGCTGATGATGCAATATGCCTGGAACGCGCAGGCCCTGGCGCCCGCTCCGATTCCGCCGGCCAAGATTCCGGTGATCGAAAAGGCCACGATGAATGCGTGCCGCGAGAGTGGCGGCGCAATCAACGGGCTGCTGATGACTCCCGCGCGCTGCAAGTTCGATCCGAAAACGATTGTCTGTGCGTCCGGCGACGGTCCCAATTGTCTGACGGCGGGCCAGGCACAGGCGCTGCAAAAAATACTGAACGGGCCGGTGAGCGCCTCCGGGGCGGAACTTCATCCCGGATTTGTTCCCGGGCATGAAGACGACTATCGGGCCTTCCTGACCGGGGACGGGACCGATGCCGCCAAGCCGGCGTCCACCTGGAATCTGTCGGACATATTCATGAGGCAGTTCGTTTTCGGGCTGGGATTCGATCTGGTGAAGGATTTCCATTTCGACGCTTCGCTGGCGGCACTGGTGCCTCTGGCTGCGGCGCAAGACAATGCCAACCCGGATCTTTCCGAGTTCAAGGCGCATGGCGGAAAATTGATCCTGTACCACGGCTGGGCGGACCATTCGATTACGCCACTCCGGACCATCGAATATTACGAGGATGTGATCGAAACGATGGGAAAAGAGCACGCGGAGGAGCAGGGCGAACCAAACGCCTATGCGGTGATGGATTTCGCGCGCTTGTTCATGGTGCCGGGCATGCATCATTGCGCCAATGGGCCGGGACCGAACGTCTTCGGCGGAGCAAACCAGGGCCTTGCGCCGCAACTCGACGGGCAGCATGACGTGGTAATGGCCCTGGACCATTGGGTGGAAGACGGCGTCGCGCCCGAAAAGATCATCGCCTCTCACTTGACCAATGGAGCAGTGGACCGCACGCTGGCTCTGTGCCCGTATCCTCAGGCGCCGATTTTCAACGGCTCCGGAGACGCCAACCTGGCCGAGAACTATCATTGCGAAGACCGGAGCTATCACTGGGCGATCGCAGGGGTGCAAACTACGAGGAAGGCGCAGGCGGCTGGAAAGCGCACCCGATAATGTCGGCCGGATGCGGCTGACCCGGCTTCGAACGCCGGATTCATAAGGACACTGGGGAGAGGGGCGCGTAGGACAGTCATTCTTGCAAAACGCACCGGAATGAGGCATATAGGAATTGCAGGCTGCCCTTTCGCCCCCTCTCCCCTGCTGGTACCGTAAGCTCTCTATCGACGTTCGCGATTGGAGGCAAGATGCCCAAAAAGAAAAAGAAGCCCACCCGCAAGGCCGTGAAGAAGGTAGCGCGCCCGGCCAAAAAAATGCGCAGCAAGGCCCCGGCCCGGAAGAAGAAGCCGGTAAAGAAACAGGGACGAATGGGCGGAGGGGTCACGGTTGAATTCGCGGAGATCGATGTGATTTCGGGAATCGGTGAAGATTCCATCGACGAAACCGAATCGACCGTGGTCGAACCCGTGGACGAGCACTTCCCGCCGGATTACGGAGGCAGTGAGTAAGAATCCGCGTTCCCGGCGAGGATTGATCGGGCGCGTGCATCATACCCGATTCCTGCATGAAAGACGGATCCTTGAGTCGACGACTCGGCCATGCGGCGCGCGGGTCCGTGCCTGAATTCGTGAGCTGGCGCGCCTCATCCCCAGACAAGTTCCCCGAAAATCCCGGCAAGAAACCGCCGTCACCCGATCGCCCGCGATGACGGAATGAACATCGTGAAAAACCATGGCCCGGCGGCGGCTCTGGTGCCTGTCCCCAACCCGAGCCTTCCTTGACGGGCAGATGCGGCGGAGTATTCGCGACCCGCAATAGCTTGAAAATCGGTCCATTTCCGGGCTGGGTGACGAGAAGCCCGAACCGAGGCGAATTGACCACAATCGGGCTACTGTTCAGCCTGATGGAAGATTTGTAACCCACCTGCTTCCAATAAAGAGAAGTTCACTGGACTTTCGTGATTTCCCAAATGGGACTAGCAGTACCCCGGGTTTCCATAACCCCCTTGTAATCAGTGAGTCACGAATTCCCCCCTGCTCTACAAATTTTCCACATTGGTACAAGAATTGCTTTCTCGGATGCCGGGAATGAATTGGCATTTGCCATTTCGACTCATTTTGTCGTTGAAGGGAAAAAAATGTCACACCAACTGACGAGTTCTGAATTTGCCTCGAAGCGCAATCCGCTGTATCCGATTGCCGCCGGAATGATGGATCGCGCGAAGTGGAGCGCGGGCGCTGGCAAAGACCGCCAAGAATGTGGAAGTCGAAGACACTCGACTGGGACCGCGCGCGCGAAGGCCGCTCTTTATCGCTGCGCCCTGATGCTGGCCGTCCTGGCGGGACTGTTGTCCTGGACTGGGCCCGCGCAGGCTCAAGTCAGAGTGACGACGGAGCACAACGACAATAGCCGGACTGGCGCGAACACCCAGGAAACCGTCCTGACCACCGGCAACGTGAATCCCACGCAATTCGGCAAGCTGTATTCCGCGGTCGTGGACGGCTTCATATACGCACAGCCGCTCTATCTGTACCACGTCAGTATCAGCGGTGTGTTCCACAATGTGGTGTATGTTGCCACTGAACATGACAGCGTCTATGCCTTCGATGCTGACACCGGCAGCCAACTCTGGCATGTGAGCTTCATTAATCCGCCGACAGTTACCACCGTGAGTCCTGCCGACGCGGGCGCCCCCTACGACCTGGTCCCGGAAATCGGGATCACCAGTACACCCGTGATTGATCCGACGGCCGGAACCCTCTATGTGATTGCGAAGACCAAAGAAAGTGGCGTGTTCGTGCAGCGCTTGCATGCATTGAATGTAGCGACTGGGGCGGAAAAATCCGGCAGCCCCGTGGTCATTACCGCCTCGGTATCAGGAACGGGTGACGGCAGCGTGAGCGGCACAATCGCCTTCGATCCCTTGCGAGAACATAGTCGTCCCGGTCTGCTGTTGGAGAATGGGCATCTGGTGATCGCCTGGGCATCGCACGAAGACGTATCGCCATTTCACGGTTGGGTCATGTCCTACAACCCTACGACGCTTGCGCAGGAAGCCGTATACAACACGACTCCGAATGGAGGCCTTGGCGGGATCTGGATGAGCGGCTCAGGGCTCGCGGCCGATTCCAACTACCTCTACTTTTCAACGGGGAACGGAACGTACGACGGCACCACCGATTTTGGCGACAGCTCGATGAAGCTTGGCCAGCCGGCCAGCGGTTCATTTCCCATCGTGGACTGGTTTACGCCCTTCGATCAGAGCAATCTGAATGCGAACGATCTTGATCTTGGTTCCGGCGGAGTGGTGCTACTTCCCGACCAGCCTACCGGCTCCCCGCACCAGCACCTGCTTTTGACGGCGAGCAAAGCGGGAACGATCTATCTTCTCGACCGCGACAACATGGGTCACTTCAATGCCAGCAATAACAACCAGGTTGTTCAGAGCATCCCAGCAGCGCTGCCTGCACTTTTTGGCGCGCCGGCCTGGTGGAACAACACAGCGTATTTCGGGGGCAGTGGAGCATTCGGTCAACCCGGCGACTTTCTGAAAGCATTCCATTTTGATCCCGTGAGCGGAATCCTCATTTCTCCTCCTGCCACGGAATCCTCCACGAACTTCCAGTATCCGGGCCCGACGCCGGCCGTCTCCTCGAATGGCACCATGAACGGGATCGTCTGGGCGATACAAACCGATCAATTCAATAATCCAGGCCAGGCCGTGCTGCATGCTTTTGACGCGACGAATCTTGCCACCGAGCTTTACAACACCTCGGTGAATCCGGCCCGCGACAACCCCGGCTTTGCGGTGAAATTCACGGTGCCCACTGTTGCCAACGGCAAGGTTTTTGTCGGCTCGCAAACTCAGTTGAGCGTATATGGGCTTCTGAATCCGCCGGCCTTAGTCTCGATTGCGGTTACACCTGCGAACCCATCCATTGCAAAGGGCGCCACGCAACAATTCATTGCGACGGGTACATACAGTGATTCGAGCACGCAGGTCCTGACCGGATTCGCGACCTGGAATTCCACCAATACTGCCGCAGCTACCATCGTTGATGGCGGCTTGGCCACGGGTGTCGCCGCGGGCAACACGACGATTCAGGCCACTTACAATTCCATCACTGGATCGACCGTCTTGACGGTCAACCCGCCGTCCTTGGTGTCAATTGCGGTGACCCCGGCGAATCCCTCGATCTTGACGGGGGGAACGCAGCAATTCACCGCGACCGGCACCTACAGTGACAACAGCACTCAGAACCTGACGAGTTCGGTCACCTGGACCTCGAACAACAACACCGTAGCCACCATCAACAGCGCAGGCTTGGCATCAGGCGTGGGCCCCGGCAGCGCAACGATTCAAGCGACTTTGTCCTCTATCGTTGGTTCGACGACCTTAACCGACAGCGGCGCTGTGTCGGGCGTGGTGGGCCATTGGCCCTTTGATGCCAGTTCCGGCACCACCGCAGTGGACATTTCTGGAAACGGATATAACGCAACCATGCCCAATGGGATCACATGGGTGACCGGAGTGATCTCGGGCGCCATATCCGCCAACAATACGAACCAGTTTGCCAGCACCCCCTCAATCAACCTGACGGGCACACATGCCGTGACGGTTTCGATGTGGGTGAACCGAACGTATACCGCCGGTGGAGCGAATGGATCGGTGCTTTTTGAATTCAGCAATAACTACAACAATGGTACGGGCACTTTCGGATTCTTTCCCGACGAGGCAGCCGATTGCGGCACCTCGGCCATGGAAATTGGCATTCACGGCGACGCCGGATATAACGTCAAGTGCTTTCCGCAGCCCACGTCCGGAGTGTGGCACCACTTGGCAACCGTCCTTGACGTAACCCAGACGGGGGCCAACGAAGTGAACCTGTACGTCGATGGCGTCCTGCAAACTGCTCTCAGTCAGTCCTACAACAGCAACAACACAGCGGCGTTCGGCAACTTCCCTCTCTATCTATTCTCGCGAGCCGGGACATCGTCATTCGCCGGCGGTGAGATGGATGATTTGCAATTGTACAGCCGCGCGCTTTCAGCATCGGAAATCCAGGCGATTCACAACAGCATCCCGCCAGACTTCGTCGTAGGGTCCACGCCGACCACGCAAACAGTGGTACAAGGAAACAGCACGACCTTTACACCAACCGTAACGGGCACGGGCGGATTCAGTGGATCGGTTATCTTTGACGTGGGCGGATTGCCGGCGGGAGTCACGGGGACGTTCAACCCCACGTCGGTCACGGGAACGGGATCCTCGACGCTTACTGTAACGACCTCACCAACAACTCCGACAGGCACTTACCCGGTGACGATCACGGGAATCAGCGGAAACCTGGTCCACTCGGCGACGGTGAATCTCGTCGTCAGTTCGTTGCCCAACTTTACGTTGTCCTTGTCCCCGGCTTTAAGAACCGTGATTCAGGGTAGCGGAACAACGTACACGTCAACCGTTACAGCGTTGGGAGGATTCACCGGATCGGTGGCACTTGCCGTGAGCGGGCTGCCTACCGGCGCGAACGGAACGTTTGTTCCAACTTCGGTCACAGGTTCGGGGTCGTCGACGCTTACAATCACCACGGCAGCGACGACACCGGCCGGCACCTATACGCTGACGGTCACGGGTACCAGCGGAGCCTTGGTCCATACCGCAACCACGACATTTGTGGTGAATCCACCAGCTCCCCTCGGCGCCGTGGACATTCAAAATGGTACGGTCTCTGCATGCAATGCACCGGCGCAAAGTTGCACCGGTTTCATCCATGGGACCATTCCCGCGGGCGAAGCCATCATGATCATTGGTTCCTGGGGCGGAGCTACCACTACCGCAACCATTAACGATGGGGTCAACACATATACCACTGTCGCCGGACCATTGAATGCCGCCGTAGGACCTAATCGCACGCAAGTGTGGCTCGCGACCAACAACCCAGGCGGCGTTACGCAGGCGACGATCACGCTCAGCGCCCCTTCTTCCGTCACTGAAGTGCAACTTTGGGTGATACCTCTGCAAGGTATCGCGACCGTGTCTCCGGTCGACGCAAACGTCACCCATTTCACTGCCGGAACTGGCACCAGCATGACCACTGGCACTTCCGGTGTGGCCAGCGCCACGGCAAACGAAATGATCTGGGGCGTCTTCGAGGAAGACAATTATTCAACGCCCTACACTGCCGGCTCCGGATACACAAGTATCTCGGGGCAGGAAGCTGTTTCCCTGCTTGAGTTTAAAAACGTCACCCAAACCGGAGTGCAAACCGCGACGGGAACAAACGGCGTCGGCGTAAACAATTGGATTGGTTTGATCTTCGGATTGAAGACGACTGGTGTGGGAGTCACTCCCACGCTATCTTCCATAGCCGTGACGCCGGCCACTCCGTCTGTTGTGGCTGGCGGGACGCAGCAATTCACAGCGACCGGAATCAATTCCGATAACAGCACGCAGGACCTTACCAGCGTGGCGACATGGACCTCCGTTACCACCGGTGTGGCGACAATCGCCAGCGGCGGCTTGGCAACCGGTGTAGCCGCGGGCACTTCCACGATCCAGGCGACCTATGGCTTGGTCACTGGCTCCACCGTTCTGACGGTCACCCCGGCGCAAAACCCGGACTTCACCATTTCCGCCACGCCTGCTTCACGATCGATCCTGCAAGGTGCCGGAACCACTTACTCGGCGACGGTCACCGGGATGAACGCGTTCAGCGGATCAGTCAACCTGTCTGTTAGCGGGCTACCCGCAGGGGCGACTGGCACATTCAATCCCTCGCTGGTTGTCGGATCAGGACCCTCAACGTTGACGATCACTACAACGCCCACGACTCCGACCGGGTCATTTACGCTGACAATCACCGGAACCAGCGGAGCTCTAACGCATAGCACGACTACAACTCTTGTGATTCTCAATCCTTCGGGTCCCACACTGCTGACTATCTCAGTGACGCCCGCGAGCCCCTCATTGCCCGTGGGCGCCACACAGGCGTTCACTGCAACGGGGAATTACAGCGACTCCAGCACCCAGAATCTCACCGGTTCCGTTGTCTGGAGTTCCACGAAGCCGGCCACAGCAACGATTAGCAGCGGCGGCGTAGCGACCGGTGTCGCCCTCGGAAGCACGACTATTCAGGCGACTTCCGGGGCCGTTGTCGGATCGAGCAATTTGACCATCTCGACGGCCCTATCCGGTACGACCGGGCACTGGGGCTTCGACGATGGGACCGGCACGACCGCTGCGGACTCCTCCGGAAACGGATATAACGCCACGCTGTTCAATGGCGTAAGTTGGATCTCCGGATTATTTAACGGAGCGATATCCGCCAACAACGTAAACCAGTATGCGAGCACCCCCTCGATTGACCTGACCGGCACACACGCCGTGACGGTTTCGCTGTGGGTGAACCGGACGTATACCAGTGGTGGAACCACTGGAACAACGCTGTTTGAATTCAGCAGCAACCTCAACAGCAACATCGGCAGTTTCGGGTTCTATCCAGACGAGGCACCCGATTGCGGTACCCCGGCGATGGAAATCGGCATGCATGGCGACGCAGGAGTCAATATCAAGTGCTTTGCCCAGCCCTCATCAGGCGCATGGCACCATTTGGCGGTTGTATACGACGTGACCCAAACGGCAGCCAATGAAGTGAGCCTGTACATCGACGGAGTGCTGCAAACTGCGCTCAGCCAGTCGCACAGCAGTGCCAATACAGCTGCATTTGGCAACTTCCCGCTCTATCTCTTCTCCCGAGGCGGCACTGGGTCGTTCTCCGGCGGCGAGATGGATGAACTCCAGTTGTACAGCCGGGCACTTTCATCGACCGAGGTCCAGGAGCTCTACAACGAACGGTTGACAATTCCGGTTGGCGCTTCGGTTTCGCCCACCTCACTGGCCTTCGGGAACCAGAGCGTGAATGTAACCAGCGCCCCCAAGAGCGTGATTCTGACGAGCATCGGGGCGAACGCACTCACGATCTCTAACATCACCACGTCTGGCGACTTCGCCTTGGCCTCCAGCACATGCACCGCTTTGCCCATGCCGACGGCGGCCACCTGCACGATGAACGTGACCTTCACGCCGACCGTTGCGGGAGCCAGGTCCGGATCGCTCACAATTACCAGCAACGATCCGAACAGCCCATTAATCGTACCGTTGAGCGGCACTGGAGTGGTGTCGTCAGCTGCTTCGGTTTCGCCCACTTCGCTCAACTTCGGAAAGCAGGGCATGACTACAACCAGTGCCACGCTTCCGGTAAACCTGACAAGCGTCGGAGTGAATCCTCTCAACCTCTCCGATATCCAGGTGACCGGCGACTTCAATTTCCCATCCAGCACCTGCACCGCAGAACCAATGACGACAGGGGTCGGCTGCACGATGAACGTGACCTTCACGCCGACAGCAGCGGGAACCAGGACTGGTTCGCTGATCATTTCCTCGGATGATCCATCGAGCCCCGCGATCATTACGCTATCCGGCTCGGGCGTGACGACTCAGGCCGCTGCGATTTCGGCAACGTCACTCGCCTTCGGGAACCAGGGCGTGGGCACAACCAGCGTGCCCGTAACGGTGACTCTATCCAGCGTCGGGTCGAGCGCTCTCACCCTTACGGACATCCAGACAACCGGGGACTTCGCCTTCCCATCCAGCACCTGCACGGCTGAGCCGATGACTAACTCGGTTGGCTGCACGATGAGCGTAACGTTCACTCCAACCGCATCGGGACCGAGGACGGGTACTCTGATCATTAGCAGCGACGATCCGAGCAGCCCTCTGGTAGTTGCGTTGTCCGGAACCGGAGTGACCACAGCGGCTGCTTCGGTTACACCTACATCACTGGCTTTCGGGAAACAGGGCGTGGGCACAACCAGCAGCATCATGTCCGTGACCCTAACCAGCGTCGGAGCCAATCCCCTGCTGATCTCTAATATCACCACGTCCGGCGACTTCGGGTTCCCCTCCAGCACCTGCACCGGGAATCCGATGTCCGCAGGAGCCACATGCACGTTGAACGTGACCTTCACGCCAACCGCGGCTGGCAACAGGACTGGTTCACTGACCATTACCACCAACGATCCGAGCAGCCCGCTGATCGTTTCGTTGACAGGCACGGGTGTAACCACGGCCGCTGCCTCGGCTACGCCTGCATTCCCAGTCTTCGGGAGACAGGGCGTGGGCATAACCAGCAGCCCCGTGACGGTGACCGTATCCAGCGTCGGCGCAACCCCGCTGGTAATCTCCAATACCATCGTGGGCGGCGACTTCGCCATCCTCACCAATACCTGCACCAGTGCACCCATGGCGCCGTCAGCCACGTGCACGATAACCGCAACCTTCACACCATCCGCGGCAGGAGCGACGGGAGGTGCGATTGTTGTCAGTTCCAACGATCCGGGCAGCCCGCTCATCATTCCGATGACCGGAACGGGCGTTACCACTGCCGCTGCGCTTGTTACGCCTGTCTCGCCGACGTTCGCGAGCCAGACCGTCAATACAACCAGCAGCCCCTTGGTCTTGACTCTCTCGAGCGTTGGGGCCACACCTCTCACCATCTCTGACATTCTGGTGGGCGGCGACTTCGCCTTTGTCTCCAGCACTTGCACTGCCCTGCCCATGGCACCATCAACCAGCTGCACGTTGAATGTGACGTTCACGCCGACTGCCACCGGGACGAGGACAGGTTCGATGGTCATTACGACCAACGATCCCGCAAGCCCGCTGATCGTTCCACTGTCGGGTACCGGGAATTAACATCTAGACCAGGCGTTCACAGCCTGGGGTTAGACAACGAGGCTCCAGACAGATGCGGCCGGTTTAGGGGCTGCAAATGTCGGGAGCCTCGTTGGCTTTTTGCTTGCTTACTTATGGACGGATCAAGAAATGGCGCTTACATTCTGAGGTGTTTCGCCTCGCCGGAATATTCCGGCAGATCACGCGGGTCGTCGAGTGTAACCACAGAAAATGTCAATGTTTCGCCTGGCGGCACGAGTTCGGGAGGCATGATTGCCGGCCTCCGATTGGGCCAGATCCGGCGCGAGCCAGCCCTGTGAGGATTTCCGACCGGTTGCAGGGAGGCTAGATATTTCTTTCACTTGGCATTGCGAGGCGAACAGCATCGTTCTTATGGATCTTGCTTGGGCGCAGAACCCCGCCTCTTTGGCGCCTTGGCCGTAAATTTCGCGATCTGGTTCAGGCCCGTAGCAGGGTCGGGAACTCCAATCGAGCTGAGAATAAAATTATGTGCCGGATCGAACTTCGATGCCGGATCCGTCGCGGGAATCCAGAGGGAGACGAAGTATGTGCCGGATGAAAATGCCGGGGCCAACAGCGTATCTTGGAATGTCACCGGCTTGCCGGGTTCGAGTTTCGTGAAATCCACGTGGGGCAAGGGCCTGCGAACGTGATTTTGGCCTTTCGCGTCGTCAATCGCCAGATAGACGGTGCGGCGGTCCGCGATCTTGCTTCCGCTATCTTTTGAGAATGTCAATTCCACGCGCATCTGGCTTTCATCCGAAGTGTTGAAGGAAAGGACAGCGCGATTCAGGATGATGCGCTGCGCGCTTCTGCTGTCGGCCGGCGAGGCGGCCATGTAGGAGCAGGTGATAGTGAGTTCGCTCGTGCCCATCGTCGAGCACTGCGGGGCTGAAGCCGAAGCTTGCGGCACGGCCGGGTCTGCAGGCGCGGCCAGAACCGAAGCAGGCGCCGGCGCGAACAACAGCGATTGCGCAATCGCAAGAACCGTTATGGACATTCTCGTATTCATGTAGGTTCTACAGTTTATAACCGCACAAGGGTGGCATTGGATTTTTTTGTCCAACCAATGCGCAATATTAACCTCTCCTACGCTACTTTCATGTCAACGAGGAATATCGTTTTCCCCGGACAAGGCTAGAGGGACCAGTTACGCCGCGCCGAGGGTAATAAGGACAAGAGTGATCCGCCCCCACGGATGAGTGGAAGATGGCGAACTCTATTTTGCGGGCGGAGAGGACTTCTTCTGGGCGAAGGAGCGGACATAGTTCACCAGGTCCCAAATTTGTTCGGGCGTCGCCCGCTTGCCTTCGGGCGGCATTCCACCTTTCCCGTTTGTGATGATGTCGAACAGTTCTCCATCAGTGAATTTGTTCATCGCGGCCTCGTTCCGATAATCGGGCGGGGTCAACTTCATGCTCACCGCCAGTTCCCCTTTGCCATCGCCCTCTTGCCCGTGGCACATGACGCAGTCCACGGTGAAGATCTTCTTGGCTTCCGCGAGGGAACTTGCGCTGGGCACCACCGGATTCTTGCGATTTACGACCTCTGGCGAAACCTTTTGATCCGCCGCGGGTTTTCCTTGCTCATTCTTTGTTTCTTGGGCGGAACTGATTCCCGAAAAGACCGTGCAAATTGCCAGGACTGCAAAGTATTTCCGCATAGGTTCCTCCGATATTTGCGTTTCGTTGCCGGGGCCTGGAACTATTGCCAATGGCGGCGAGATTGGCAGGGTGCTCGACGTCTATCGCTTCAAATGAAGTTGCATAATGGACGTCCCCGACGCGTTGCCTGCCCTCCGCTTTGGACCCATTGTATTCCGAAATCATTGGGGGCCCCTAATTTCTTTTCCAGTGGCTGCATGGAGCCTCGTTCGCCAAGCGTCGGACTCGGTCTACTGAGTCCGCGGCAGCCGCGAGATGGTATACACTAGCGCGCAACGCCCCGCCAGCGATTCGCGGCGCAACTGCTCGATCTTCTTTGATTGGCGGATGAGGTGGCGCACTCCGCTCGGAGGAAACATAACCATGAGAAGACGCGATTTCCTCTCGGGAATTGCCTCTGCCGGCGCATCTTCCCTGCTCCCCTCGAATTCCGAAAGCGCGCAAGAAATAGCTTTGCAACCGAAATACCATTACGACAAGCCGGTGATTGACGCGCATTTTCATTGGTACCCGCCGGAGTTTGCCGCCCTGATCGAACGGGAGGGAGCGGCGAACGGCGTGACGGATATCAAGCGCAACGAGAAGGGTGAACTCGAGTGCGTCGTCCCCGGCAATCATCCATACGCCCCGCGCGCGTTGTTCCGCAGCGACATGACCGATGTCAACCTGATGCTGAAAGCCATGGATGACCGCCATGTGGATATGTGCACGCTTACGCAGACGAATCCGCATATTTTGTGGGCGCCGCCTGCCTTTGGCGCGAAACTGGCGCGGGCCATCAACGACGCAAGTTCCGCACTGTGCGTGAAATACCCCAAGCGATTCACCGCCGCGATCACCTTGCCGGTGCAGTACGTTAATGCCTCGCTCGAAGAGCTGGAGCGCGCCCGGAAGCTGCCCGGAATGAAGGCCGTGAATTTTCCGGAAAACGTCCTGGGAAAGAATATCGACGACAAATCTTTCTGGCCGGTCTATGAACGCGCCGAAGCGTTGAACCTCCCTATTTTTTTGCACAATCTGGACCCGATTTCCGAGCGGCTCGTGGAAAAGAACTACACGATGATCAACATCCTTGGAAATCCGTTCGAGGCCACGATTGCGGCCACCTCGCTGATTCTGGGCGGAGTCATGGACGAATTTCCGAAGCTCGATGTATTTTTCCCCCACGGGGGAGGGTTCATTGCGTTTGCCACGCCGCGAATCGATTGGGCGATGGGCACCGCAACGTATTCACCGCGAGGGCGCACGAACACTTACAAAAACCTGAAACTGCCCCGGGCCAGCGATTACCTGCGCCGGTTTCATTACGACCTCGCCATGCACGATCCGAAGCTTACGCGGACGCTGATCGACATCGTGGGTGCCGACCGGGTCGTGTGCGGCACGGATTTTCCGCAGGGCATGTCCATCCGGACGCCCGTGGAGTATGTCGAGGCGATACCGAATATTACGCAACAGGAGCGGGAATTGATTCTTTGTGAAAATCCGGCGCGGCTGCTGCGGCTTTAGTGGGCCGCGAGTGGTGGATTGACGGCGCGGGCTTTAGCCTGCGAGGTTATTCGTAACCACGATCGATTGTGCTCAAACCAACCCCCCACACGCTGAAGCCTGCGCCCCTTCAGTCGCCGAACGATATTCGCGGCTTCTCAGACTTTGCAATAATAACGAAGCGTCAATCCTTCGGGTTCGTGGCAAAAATGGAGACTTCGGGCGCAAAGCCGCGGTCGTCCATCTCCAGCATGGATTTCACCACGTAGGCGATGTCTTCCGCGCGGAGTTTGGTCGCATTCTCTTTTTGGGGTAATCCGGCGGTGGGATAGAAATTTGTCAGCACTTCGCTGGGGTTGACCAGAAACACGCGGACGTTGTGTTGCCGCAGTTCCGCGCGCCAGCATTCCGTCATGCCGCGCAGGGCGAACTTGCTTCCATAGTAGGCCGTGCCTTTCGGAGCCCCGCGCAAAGCGGCCGTCGAGGCGATGTTTACGATGTTTCCGCGCTGGCGCTTTACAAAATGCCGCGCGGCTTCGCGGGCCATCAGCATCGCTCCGGTCACGTTCGTGGCAAACGTGGCCTCAAAATCTTTTCGCTCGAAATCGACGAGGTTCTTGAACACGCCGCTGCCGGCATTGTTCACCAGGATGTCCAGATCGCCGAAATTCGCCAACACTTCGCGATACGTCCGCTCGACGTCGGCCTCCACGGCCACGTCGGCATGAATCGGATGCACTCCCAATTCTCTCGCCGTCTCCGTCAGCCGCCTTTGGTCGCGTCCCGTAATGGCGACGCGCGCGCCGCTGGCGGCCAGCGATTGCGCGATGGCGCGGCCGATACCGCTGCTGCCGCCGGTGATCAATGCCACTGCGTTTTTCAGGTTCATCTTCATTCCCTCCCCTGGGGTGATTGCCTTGGGATATTGCCACAGCGGGGCTAGCGGCGTCACGCCGTCTCATGCATTGCTTTATGTGGCGGCGACGGTCGGCCCGTGGGGCCGATTCTCAGATTTCGATCATGCGGATTGCCGGGACATGGCCCGTCGTTGGCAATCTCGGGAGGATTCCGGTAGGCTCTTTGCCTATGAAATACCAGGTCGTATTGCAGTGGCCTGCGTTGTCGATGGATGATTACGACGACATGATTGCTGTCGAAGATCTGCTGATTGGAAATTGGACCAGACGAAGCAAGGTAGACGGTCACGATTTTGGGGCAAGCGAGGCAAACATATTCATCCTCACGAACGATCCGCGTCGAGCTTTTGAAGAGATGCGGGGCATCCTCTCGAAACACAAAATATGGGCGAAAGCTCGAATCGCCTACCGCTTGATCGATGCGGAAAAATATTATGTGCTCTGGCCACCGGGGGCCACGACGTTTGATGTTGCGTAGGAATTTCCAGATTCTTTCCGAATAACGATGCCAACCCCGGATAAATCAGACGATTGATCGTATCAGGCTGCCAACGAAAAAGCTCAACGCGGCGCCGCCGGCAGCGCGAACGCCGTGAACGATAGCCCCGACGTGGTGACGACCCATTGGCGGCCGTCGAGCATGTACGTAACGGCGGCTGAACCCCAGATCGGAGCGCCGGTCTCAAATTTCCACAGCTCTTTTCCGCTCTCGGCCTCGAAGGCGTGAAAATAGCCTTCGTTGTCGCCGGTGAAAACCAGGCCGGAGGCAGTGGACATCACACCTCCCGTTAAATCAAGGGAAACGGTGGAGGGGTACGCGCGATACTTGTGTTCCCAGCGGCGCTGGCCGGTGGTCGGATCGATCGCGCGCAGCACGGAAAATTGATCATGACCTTCGACCAGGACTCGGCCACCGCTTGGGACGCGCACGCCCATGTCGATCGGCTCGGTGGGCTTAACGCCTTCCCAGGTGGCGCAGGTTTCGTGAGCGGTGACAAAAAACAATCCGCTGCCCGGATCGTATGTGGGCGGCTGGAAATTCGTGCCGCCGTGATTGTCAGGCAAGCATTTGTCGGGCGTGCCTTTATTGTCAAGAACGATCGGGCGGCCGTCCGGGCCGAGTTCCTTGGCCCAGTTCGATCCGTCTATGAATGTCTTGCCGACCAGGAGTTTCCCTGATTCGCGGTCGAGCGTGTAGAAGAAGCCGTTGCGGTTGGCGACCATGATCACTTTGTGAGGCTGGCCGGCGATTTTGAGGTCGGCTTGTACAGGGACATGCGCCGAGTCCCAGTCATGCACGTCATGCGGCGTAAACTGGAAATGCCATTTCAGTTTTCCGGTATCGACGTCGAGGGCCACGAGAGAGCAGGTATAGAGATTGTCGCCTTCGCGATCATCGCCGTAGTAATCGGGATTGGGATTGCCCGTGCCGTAATAGACGAGGTTGAGCGCCGGGTCGTAACTACCCGTGTTCCAGACGGCGCCTCCGCCGCGGGCAGCCACTTCGACATTCGGCCAGCTCTCGCTGCCCGGTTGGCCAGGCATGGGAATCGTGTCGAAGTGCCAGACGGGTTCCCCGGTTTGCGCGTCGTAGGCGTTGATGTAGCCGCGACTGGAAAAATCTCCGCCGGCCACGCCGATGATGACTTTATTTTTTATGACCAGAGGCGCGGCTGTGATGGCGTTCGCCCTCTTGAGATCGCCGACCGCTACGTCCCAGATGACTTCGCCCGTCATCCGGTTCAGCGCCACCAGGTGCGCATCCAGCGTGCCCATGTACAGGCGATCGCCAAGGATTCCAAAACCGCGATTAACCGGGCCGCAACACACCGACGCGGAGAAGTTGGGAGGAAGCCTGCGGCGATAGCTCCAGATCGGGCGGCCCGTGCGGCCGTCCAGCGCCCACGCTGTATCGTTGTTTCCGGTCACGTAGAGAATTCCGTCAACGACCAGCGGAGTATTTTCAATTCCGCGTCCAGCCAAGCCGGGGATATCGGTTTGGAAAATCCACTGCGGGACAAGGCCCGCGACATTTTGCGGAGTCAGCTGTTTCAAGGGACTGTGGCGCTGCCCCGTGTAATCGCCCGAAAACGTCAGCCAGCGTGAGGGGTTCTTCAAGCCATCGAGAAGGTCCTGGCTGGTGATCGGGGCCGGGGCGGTTTGCTGCTGTTGCGCTGGCGTCAGCGCACCCGACAACAGGGCCAGCGCAGTGACAGCGACAATTCGGCGCATCCTCATGGACATGCTCCTTCTGACTTTTGCATTTACCTGGGTATGTGTCTCGCGCATGGTACTCCTCTCCTGATCTTGATACAACGAATTCGACACTGCCGTGGCGTTGAGTGCGGGCGCGTTGCAATCTGGGGCGGCGAGATGTAACTTTTAAGTGCTCAAGAAATCAGAACAGAATTTGCGGAGCGAATTGGTTCGGTTCCGATGAGGCGTTCCGCTTCCCGAGAAGGATGCCTTTGTGCAATTTGACGAAAAAGCGCTGCGCCATCTGGAAGTGACCTATCGTGCGCCGGAAGTCGCGGCGCAGCGGCGGATTTTGCTGGAAACCATTGCGGGGCGAGCCGGGGAGCGTGCGCTCGATATCGGCTGCGGGCCGGGGTTTGTGACAGAGGAGTTGGCACACGCCGTCGGGCCGAGCGGCGAGGTCCACGCGATGGACAATAGCGAGAGTTCGGTCGAGATGACCCGGCAGCGCTGCGCCGAATTGGGGAACGTGCAAGTCCAGGTGGCGGAAGTGACGAAGCTTCCCTACCCCGACAATTATTTCGACCTTGCGGTCTCGACCCAGGTATACGAATTCGTTCTGGACATCCAGACCGCATTGTCCGAGTTGCACCGGGTACTGAGCCCGGGAGGCCGAGCGGCGATTATCGATACCGATTGGCATACAATTTTATGGCATTCCGGCAATCCCGCCCGAATGGCTCGCGTGTTGAAGGCCTGGGACGAACATCTGGCGCACGCCGATCTTCCTCGGACGCTGGGCACTCTCCTGCGCAATGCCGGTTTTTCCGTGCGTGAGTGCAAAGCGATTTCGTATCTGGACACAGAATTCAAGCCCGAGGGTTACAGCTATAACATGACGAAAACGATCCGAGGATTTGTTCGCGACCGCCAAGGGATCACCAGACAGGAAGCGGACGCCTGGGCCGATGAATTGCGCGAGCTTGCTGGTGCGGGGGCCTATTTCTTCAATCTCAACCGGTACCTGTTTCTGGCTGAGAAGAGGTAGCGACACGGGCTGCCACCTGTGACACCACACTTCACGAACTCGCAATCGCAGGAGAGCTTGGCCGCCTGGCCACCATCACACAGATGAAAGCAATGAGCGCCAAAACCGCTGCGGTATAAAAAGCGGCTCCGTAGTTTCTATACCTATCAAACAGCACGCCTCCGATGGTCGGTCCAAGAATTCCAGCAAATCCCCAGGCGGTAAAAACCATGCCGTAGTTGGTGCCAGCATGCCGGGTACCGTAAAAATCGGCGATGGTCGCGGGATTCACGGAGGCTTGCGTGCCGTAGCAGAAGTACACGATGAAAATCAGGGCGTAGAGTCCGGCAATGTGCGCGCCAACCCAGTACAAAGCGGGCATCGCAAAAGTTGAGATAAGCAGTACCACTCGCAGCGTGTTGAGCCTGCCCAGGAGATCGGAAATCCAGCCGGCAAAAATCCGGCCCGAGACATTGCCGGAAGCTCCCACGACCAGTCCCATGGTGGCGATCGTGGCGCTGGAAATTCCCTGGTTGTTGGCGAAGGGGATGAGCTGGCTGATGACCATCAGACCCGCCGTGGAGCCCAGGCCAAAGCCGAGCCACAACAGGTAAAACGCAGGGGTGCGCAAAACTTCGTTGGGCATGAACTGATGGCGGATCACGGGAACACGGAACGCGGCGGTCCTATCTTCTGGCGGCCGGTTCGCCGGCGGATTTTTCATCAGGAACGCCCCGGTCATGGTCATGACCAGAAACATGGCGCTGAGAATCATGCAGGAAGGGCGCCATCCGAAATGAGGAAACAAAACCAGATTGGCGAACGTTCCGAAAATTGCCGATCCGCCGCCATATCCGGCAAGCGCAAGGCCGATGGCCAAGCCGGTTTTGTCGGGAAACCATTTAGCCATGACCGGAACAACAGTCCCGTAGCCGAAACCGTTGCCAATACCCCCGAGCACGCCGTAGAAAAAATACAGATAGTACAGGCTGGACGTGTAGGCAAAGAGCAGGAAGCTCAGGGTAATCAAAATGCTTCCGGTCAAGGAAATCCAGAAGGGGCCGAAACGGTCTTGCAATTTTCCGGCGAGAAGCAACGATGCGGCAAACATGACCACGGCGAAGGTAAAAACCGTGGAGGTCTGCGCGCGCTTCCAGCCAAATTCTCTTTCCAACGGAGCGACGAATACACTCCAAGCGTACAGTGTGCCCAGGGCGAGGGTCATCAGAAGCCCGCCGATCAACCGCCACCAGCGGCTGATTTCCGCCCGCTCCCCGCCTGCGACAGCAGACGGAGCGTTGGATCGCGGCAAGGCGTCGCTATGCGGGATAGTGGCCGTCATGGGCTCTCATGTGGTCAGGATTTCCGCGGTTCGATTTTCGGACCTTTCACGGTTTCGGGGACGTGCCCGCGCCGGTAGATCATCACGGTTCGCTTGAATTCGATGACCACGGTGCCGTCTTGCTTAAATCCAGTGGTCTTGAAACGCACGATGCCCACGTTCGGTCTGGATTTCGATTCTCGCTTTTCGAGGACTTCGCTTTGCGAATAGAGGGTGTCGCCCTCGAAAAGCGGATTGGGGAGGCGCACCTCGTCCCAGCCCAGATTGGCCATCGCGTTCTGCGAGATGTCGGCGACGGACTGGCCTGTGACCACGGCAAGAGTGAATGTGGAATCGACCAGGGGCTTGCCGAATTCCGTTTTCGCCGCGTAGGCACTGTCAAAGTGGATGGGATTGGTGTTCATCGTGAGCAGAGTGAACCAGATATTGTCCGTGGCCAGGACCGTGCGGCCCAGAGAATGACGGTAGATATCCCCGACCACGAAATCCTCAAAGACCCGGCCTGCCCGGCCATCTATAATCGCCATGGTCACCTTCCAGAGATTTATTTCTCGAAATCAAATCACGCCATCACGGCGCCAACTTGCAATCGTTTCCGCATTAAAACCCAACTCGCCGAGGATCGCGCCGGTGTGCTGTCCCAGCGCGGGAATTTCGTTCATGGCGACGTCCACATTTTCCATAGTGACCGGCGGAAGAAGGGCCGGAAGACGGCCCACGGGTGAATCCACCTCGCTCCATCGTTTTCTGGCCTCGAGTTGCGGATGAACCACGAATTCCTGCATGGTGTTCATCCGCGCGTTCGCGATTTGCGCCGTTTCCAACCGCGCGATGATTTCGGCCGTGGTCAGTTTCCCAAACACTTCATGCATTACTTGATCGAGCTGCGGACGATTCTGGACCCTCTTGGCGTTGGAGTCAAAGCGAGGATCCGAGGAAAGTTGGGGGAGCTGCAATACCACTTCACAAAATCTTTTCCATTCGCGCTCGTTTTGCAAGCCGAGGTACACCGCTTTATGGTCTCCGCTTTGCACCGGGCCGTAGGGAGCGATAGTGGCGTGGCTTGCTCCGGACCTCGGGGGAGCCGATCCTCCTGAGGTGTAGTACGCGGCGTAACTCATCCATTCGGCGAGCGAATCGAAAAGAGAAGTCTCCAGAGCGACGCCCTCGCCGGTTCGCGCGCGGACCAGCAAAGCCGTGAGAATTCCGGAATAGGCATACATCCCGCAGGAAATATCGGCGATGGAGATGCCGACTTTCGAGGGCGATTGTTCTGTGCCGGTGATGGAAATCAATCCTACCTCTGCCTGGATCAGCAAGTCGTACGCTTTTTTGTCGCGGTACGGGCCGGAAGATCCGTATCCGGAAAGATCGCAGACGATGAGGCGCGGATATTTCTTGCGGAGTTCCGCGGTGGCGAATCCGAGGCGCTCGGTTGCTCCGGGCGCCAAATTCTGGATAAATACATCCGCCTTGGCAAGCAAGCGATCCAGAACCAGCTTGGCCTCGTCCCGCTTGAGATCCAGCGTGAGAGATTCCTTGGAACGATTGAGCCATACAAAGTGGCTAGACATTCCGCGGACGGTGGCGTCATAGCCGCGCGCAAAATCTCCAACCTCGGGTCGCTCAACTTTGATGACACGCGCACCCAAGTCCGCCAATTGCCGCGTCGCAAACGGCGCGGCAACGGCCTGCTCCAAGGACACCACCGTGATTCCCTCGAGCGGCAACATCAGTAGGACCTGGGCAGGCCCAGAACATGCTCGGCCAGATAGCTCAGAATAAGGTTGGTCGAAATGGGCGCCACTTGATATAGGCGGGTTTCGCGGAATTTTCGTTCGATATCGTACTCCTCGGCAAAGCCGAATCCGCCGTGCGTTTGCACCGCGACATTGGCCAGTTCCCAGGAAACGTCGGCCGAGAGAAGCTTGGAAATATTCGCTTCCGTGCCGCACGGTTTGCCATTGTCGAACAGGCTGGCCGCGCGCCTGACCATCAGCCGCGCCGCCTCCAGATTGGCGTAGGCGCGGGCGATTGGAAATTGAATCCCCTGATTTTTGCCGATTGGCCGGGCGAAAACCACTCGCTCATTGGCGTAACGGCAGGTGCGTTCCAGGAACCAGTGCGCGTCGCCCAAACATTCCGAAGCTATCAGGATTCGCTCGGCATTCAAGCTGTCCAGCAGGTAGCGGAATCCCTGGCCTTCTTCGCCCACCAGATTGTCCACGGGAACTTCCAGGTTATCGAAAAACAGTTCGGTGGTTGCGTGATTCATCATCGTGCGGATGGGCCGAATCTTGAGTCCATGACCCACGGCCTGGCGAAGATCGACCAGGATGGTGGAGAGTCCTTCGGTTCGCTTCTTCACCTGGTCGACGGGCGTGGTGCGGGCGATCAGGAGCATCAGATCGGAATGTTCGGCCCGCGAGATCCAAATTTTTTGGCCATTGATCACATAGCGGTCTCCCTTTCGGACGGCCATGGTTTTTAGCTGCGTGGTATCGGTGCCCGTATTGGGTTCGGTGACGCCGAATGCCTGCAGGCGCACAGATCCATCGGCGACCTTGGGTAAGTATTTCCGCTTCTGCTCTTCCGAACCATGCCGCAGGAGCGTGCCCATGATGTACATCTGGGCGTGGCATGCGGCGGCGTTTCCTCCGCAATGATGAATTTCTTCCAGGATGATGGAGGCCTCGGTGACGCCGAGTCCCGCGCCGCCGTATTCCTCGGGAATCAAGGTGGCCATATATCCGGCCTGCGTGAGGGCCTGAACAAAGGCTTCGGGGTAAGCGCGCTTTTCGTCAAGTTCCCGCCAGTACGTGTCCGGAAAATCCCGGCACAATTCGCGGATGGAAGATTTCAGGTCCTGGTGCGTTTCATCCTGTGAACTGTTCGCCATATTCAACGGAAGACCTCGCCCTGTGCCGGGCAGTAGCGTAAACTTTGGCTTATAAAATGCGCAATCGCCTGCAGGCACGAAATCAAGAATGCAAGAATCCAGATGCGCGAATGCAAAGTATCTTAACCAAAATCGTCTCTTAGCGGGATGGAGAATTCATTGGAGCCCATAACTCGAACGGTGGTCAAGTTTTCACACGAGCTCAGCCAAAGGGACCTCAGCAGCGAAGTCATGGAGCAAAGCAAGCGCTTGCTTCTGGATTATCTGGGAGTCGCGATTAGCGGTTCGCAAACCGATTCCTCACGCGCGGTTTACCGGATGCTGGCGCGCACGCCGTCGCCGGGCCTTTGTTCCGTTCTTGGCACAGCGTTGCAGACATCGGCGGAATATGCGGCGCTGGCGAACGGAACTTCGGCGCACAGCGTGGAACTGGACGATACCCATCAAGCGGGTTCCATCCATCTGGGCGTGGTGATGTTTTCGACGGCGATCGCATTGAGCGAATTGCAGCCGGATATCGACAGCAATCGATTTGTCGCCGCAGTGGTTGCGGGATATGAAATCGCCGCGCGACTGGGAACCGCGCTGCAGCCGAAATATCATTATGAACTGGGGTTTCATCCTACCGCTACGTGCGGCGTATTCGGTGCTGCCGTCACCGCGGCGAAGCTTATGCAATTGGACGAAGAGCAGATGCTCTCCGCCATGGGAATTGCCGGCAGTATGGCTGCCGGGTCGCTGGAGTTTCTGGCGGATGGCGCGTGGACAAAAAGACTTCATCCGGGACTTGCCGCGCAAAACGGAATCCTGGCGGCGAAGCTTGCCGCCGCTGGATTTCGCGGGCCTGCGACGATTCTGGAAGGCCGTGACGGATTTCTATCCGCGTACTCGCGGAAGTCAAGACCGGAAATTGTGACTCAGGATTTGGGAAAAACGTTTGAGATATTGAAGACCGCGATCAAGCCACACGCGTGCTGCCGGTATATGCAGGCTCCCATCGATGGGTTGATTGAGCTGGCCAGAACGCAGGACATTCGTCCCGAGCAGATCGCACGCGTCGAAGTCGCCGTCCTGGAAGCCGGCTGGCCGCTGATCTGCGAGCCTCGAGAGCGGAAGTATTCGCCGTCCAACACCGTGGACGCGCAATTTTCCATGCCCTTTGGCGCCGCGATCGCTCTGACCTTCCGGGCCGCGGGCCTCGATCAATTCACCGAAGCCAACTTCAATTCACCAGGAATTCAAAGCCTGATGGGCAGAGTGGTTATGACGAGAGATATCCGCATCGAAAAGAATTTTCCGGCGGAGTGGGCTTCCAATGTTCAAGTCCACCTGACAAATGGCAAGCAGTTTGAAAAGTATGTCCGTTTTCCGAAAGGCGATCCGGAGAACCCGCTGACCTGGGAGGAATTGTCAGCCAAATTCGAATCCCTCGCTCTGCGTGTTCTCCCTCGAGACCGCTGTGAGCAAATAACCAATATGGTGGGCGAGATTCAGCCCTCGTCTGATCTTCGGAAGATTTGGAAACTGGCGGCTCTCGCCACACCGGCGGCCAGCGGATCGAATTGAGATATTTCCTATCTCAAAATCGAGGGCATCGTTGCCGGGGGATGCGCCCGCGCTTGCAGGAACGCGTAGATGTCGGCCAATTCCTGGTCCGTCACAACCTTGGCGGTGTACGGCGGCATCTCGCGCGTGGGCTTGCGTACGTAGGAAATGAAATAGTCGAACGGGACAGGATTCGGGCCGATGCGGGGGCCAGCCATCGTCGTGCCCTGGCCTTCGCGGCCGTGGCATTCGTAGCAACCGTATTTATTGAAAATCTTCTTTCCTGCCTCGACGTTCCCTGCCGGCGCAGCGTCTGACTTGGAAGACTGCGCGGAATTCTGGGAATGCGCGCCGGTGGGATTGAAAATCAGCGCCACTGCCAGCGCAATGAGCCCCGTGGAACCGCAAACACGAATTGATTTCATGCGCACTCCTTAGCGCGGTTGAGTTACGACGTCAAGCAGAGCCGGCTCGCCACGTTTGACCACGGCGATCGCGCGCTTTAGCGCGGGGGCGAGATCCTTGGGATCGGTGATCGGGCCTTCGGCGTAGACGCCCATGCTCTGCGCGAGTTTCGAGAAATCCAGTGTGGGGTCCTCGAACGTGGTGCCGATTCCGGCGCGATCGATGCCGCGATTGTGCCGGTTGGCCATGCGCTGCACGTGCATGAGTTCTTCGTGGTAGGCGCGGTTGTTGTGCATGACGCTCAGGATCGGGATGCGGTGGTGCGCCGCCGTCCACAGAACGGCCGGAGCAAACAGCAGGTCGCCATCGTCCTGAATGCTGACAGAAAACCGCCCGTACTTGCGGTTGGCGAGCGCGGCGCCCACCGAGGCGGGGGCGTTGTATCCAATCCCTCCGCCGCCCTGGGTGCCGATATATTGATAGTGCTTGTCAAAGGGCCACAGCCGCAGCGGCCACCAGCTGAAGTGGCGGAGGACGGAGACCAGCGACCAGTCCTCGTCCTTGATCTGCGCCCACAACTCGGCGCACACGCGGGCCGTGCTGATAGGGCTCGCGTCCCAGGCGTACAACGCATCATTGCGCGCTTCGTCCAGCGCTTTCTGGTGCGCCGCCGCCAGTTTTGTTCCGCGATCCTGGAAGGCGCGCTTGCGATCAGCGGTGAGCTGACGTTTAACTTCTTCAATCAGGTACGGCAAAGTCGCTTCCGCATCGGCGGCCATCGAAAGATCGACGCCGGTGTAGCGGTAAAAATCCTGGTAATTCGCCTTGATATTAAGATCGCCGGTGCTGATGCTGATAATTTTCGCGCCGCTCCTGGTAATCGGACGCGAAGTGCGGTGCACCTGATCGTGGTAGGAGTTCACAGCGCTCCAAAGATCGGGTGCCTCCAGGCCCACGACTAAGTCGGCGTTCGAGATCACGGCGGCGCGGCGGGAAGATTGATTGAGAGGATGCCGCGTCGGGAAATTCATCCGGCCGGCCTGGTCGATGACCGGCGCCTGCAGCAATTCGGCAAGCTCGACAAGGTGGTCGATTCCGGCCTGCGTGCGCGCGGCGCGGTCGGCGACGAACACTGGATTTTCGGCCTGCAGCAGCATGCGCGCGGCTTCGGCTACGGCGGCAGAATCGCCTGCCGGAGGAGTCGACAGCGCGAGTTTCGGTATGCTCTGGCTGGTTCCCTCCTGGATAGGATTTTCCTGGAGTTCGCTATCAGCGACCAGCAACACCGGGCCCATCGGCGGCGTCATGGCGATTTTGTAGGCGCGCACGGCGGACTCGGCAAAGTGCGGCAGCGAAATCGGCAGGTCGTCCCACTTGGTGTAGTCGCGGACCATGGCTGCGGCGTCCTGCACGCTGTGGGGCCATTCGCCGTAGGCGGAGTCGCGCTTGGTGGCGTCGATGACGTTGGCGACAATCATATAAATCGGGACGCGGTCGCAGTACGCGTTATAGATGGCCATGGAGGCGTGCTGCAATCCTACGGTGCCATGGGCGAAGATGCACAGCGGCTTGCCTTCCACTTTCGCATAGCCGTGGCCCATGGCTACCGAGGACTCTTCGTGGCAGCAAGAGATTAATTCGGGATTTTTGTTGCCTCCGTAATTGATCACGGATTCATGAAGGGCGCGAAAACTGGAGCCCGCAACGCAGCACACGTAGTCAAAGCCGAGATTCTTCAAAATGTCGACCATGAAGTCCGAGCCGGAGCGGTCCACGGTCAGGACTTCGGATTCCGGGGCCGGATCGGTTTCGATCAATGGGGGCAGGAGAGGCATCGCGGCGGTCGGCTCCGGCGCGGCGGGCTTGCCTGGCGTTGCGTGCAGGGCTTCGGCCGGGGCCGCCAACGTGGCGGCTCCGGCGGCCACGCTCTTCAGGAAATTCCGGCGGCCTACCGCCGGTTTTTTGGATTTGGTCATGGATTTAATCTCCACTCTGGTACTTGGCCTGAATCCGCCAATTTCGGAAATCTACTGGCCACTGTGAAGGTGTTTGCCTTCGGATGCCGGTTCGAGCCGCGCCTGGATCCAGGGCATGACAATTTCCTCGCCGATTCTGGAATTCGGCCACTCCTGCGAGCGCCCCGTGTGTCCTCCGTCGGGATTCACCCAGGACCATTTTACCGCGCCGCCCGATTGCATTAGCAAGTAGAGATCGGAGATGGGCACCTGGCTGTCTTTCTCGCCATTCAGCACAAGCATCGGAGCGGAGGGCCAGCCAAGAAATCCCTGCGTCTTCAGCGACAGCCGCGGGCCGTAAGCGTAAAACTCGTCCAGCGACTTGACGCCGTAGATCGCGGCGCGCGCCGCGAAAAGATCGAACAGGTATTCGGGCGTGCCGAGCGATTCCTTCTGCCATTCCGCCGTGTAGTAGTCATGCACCGGTCCGCCCTGCACGACCGCGCCGCGCAGGCGATCCTTCTCCGTGTAAGCGATGTTCGCCGCCCAGTGGCCGCCATAACTTACGCCCCAGGCGACAATGCGCTTGCTGTCCACCTCGGGCCGAGTGGCCAGATAATCAAGCACGCGCGAGAAGATGCGCTCCGAGCCAACGTCCGCCTTCACCGGCGACTCTCCGGTGCCGGGCATATCCACGGCCACCACGCCGATGCCGGCGCGGAATAGCGAATCGCGCCCTTGAATTTCATCTTCCTTGCGCGAATCGGTTCCGTTGATCATCAGGACCATGGGCGCGGGGCGCACATCTTTCGGGAGACGAATATATCCGGCAATTTCCTTGCCTTCAAAGGGAATGCGCACAATTTCGATCGGAGGATCGAGGAACCGTCCGTAATTGCGAAATGCGGCCAAGGCATTCTGATAGGCCTTTTGCTTGCCCGGCGAATTCGGGACGGGCCAGCGGGCGGCGGTGTAATAGCGGAAGGCCCAGAAGTAATCGTCGCGCGCCGCGGGTGTGTTTTTGTCGGCCTCTTCGGACTTGGCGCGTTTGTCGTAGCGCTCGGCGATGGCGCTCCAGGCAGCGGCCCATTCGTCACGGTCCAAGCTCTGGATGTTGGCGAGGGCTTCGCGGGCGTCATCGGACTTCAGGCCGCCCACCGGGCCCAGATTTTTGTCCACGCGGCGCTGGGTTTCCTGCTTGAGCTCTTCCCATGTGCGCGTGGGAGCCATTTGCGCGGCGGCGGCGACCGCGCCGGCGAGGGCGAATACGAGCAGCGTCGCGATTCGGCGCAAAGCGAACGAGCGATCGAATCGATTCATGGGGCCCCTCCTTGAATCTTGGTGAACCACGATACGATTTCCAGCCACCCGGTAACGCAAGATACCACGCTTCCGCCCGGGTTCAGCCGATGAAAAAAAAGGGCCGGTCTCAGAAGACCGGCCCTTGTGTTGTTAGACCGCAGCGGCTACCAGATAAGTTTCAAACCCAGCTGGATCGAACGGTTCGAGCCCGTGCCGAGGACGGGGTTGGGAGATGCCTGGTCGGGAGTATTGCAGCCGCAGCCAAAGGTCGCGGGCGCCGAAGGATCGTTGAAGCCGGCGCCTGCGGGCCCCGTGGGGTTGTAGAGATTTGGATGGTTGAGGACGTTAAAGAACTCCGCGCGAAATTGCGCGGTGAGGCGTTCCTTGAATTTCTCGTCCTTGACGATCGAGACGTCCCAGTTCTTGAATCCAGCGCCGCGGAAGATGCCACGGCCGGCGTTGCCAAGAGTGCCCAACGCCGGAGGAGTCAAGATTGTGCTGCCCTGCATATAGCACCCGCCGACGGTAGTCAGTGCGGCGGACGCATTCGGTCCAAAGGTCGCGGCGGCAGCCGTGCATGCTGCTGGAATGGCCGTTTTATTTCCGCACAGCGTGTCTCCGAAACACGGGAGTGCCTGGGGGCCGGATTTGAAGCCACTAGGCGGACCGGAGATGTTCCAGAACTGTCCGTAGGAGTCGAGTTCCGTCACTTGACCTGTCCCGCTGAAGTCGTTGGTCAGGTCTTGCGCGGTCCACGGAGAACCACCCTGCAAGGTCAGCACGGAATTCAGCTGCCAGCCTTGCAGCAGTTGTCCCGGAGATTTCATTCCGGGGATGGCATAGGTGGTTGAGATGGTCACGCGATGGCGGATGTCGAAATCGCTGTTCCCGTACATGCTGGCCGGGTGCGCGCTATCCACGGGCAGGAAGTTGGAGCCGAAATTGGCGGAAGCGTTGTCGAGTGCGTGAGCGTAGGTGTAACCGACCAGGAACGACAAGCCATGCGCCGGACGCTGGGTGAGGGTCACGTGCAAGCCGTTGTAGTTGGACTTGTCGATGTTGGACAAGCGGTCGATCTGGGCCAGGTATGGGAACTTACTGTAATACGGGCGGGCCTTTTGCTCCGCCGCCGACGAAGCAGCCGACGGGTCGCCAGCCGCAATCTGGCCCGCTGTGAACCCGGCACCCAAGGCTGGTTGATTGATGTTCGCGAATCCGAGGAAACCAGTGCCGTGGTTACCGACATAGGTAATCTCCAGGGACATATCATTGGTAATGGCGCGTTGAATGCCTAAGGACCAGGTGCCCACATAAGGCGTTCGCATGTTGGGATCTAGCGCTTCCGTGTTGCAGGGGGCTGGATCCGTAACTGAAGTGGCAGAACCAGCGGGAGTGAAGGTCAGACCATCGCCGCACTGCAATGCGAAAACGCTGGCCGGGAAAATTGTGCCGCAGGCTGTGGTTCCGCCGCTCACGCAGGCCGGGGTTTGCGCTTGCCAGCCCGCTGAGAGCGCGGTGCCGGAAACACTTTCCGTGATGACTCCCATGTTTCCCGGGCCGTTCCTGATCGTCTGAGTGCTGGTACCATTTACGCAAGGGTTCGTTGAGCAGAAATACTCGGTGGCGCCAGTTGGCACCTGGTTCAGGCCAAGCTGGTTGCCCACGGCGATAAACACGCTATAGGGCAACTGCTCGTACATGATGCTGCCGCCCCCGCGAACAACGGTTTTTCCGTTGCCCTGGACGTCCCAGGCGAAGCCCACGCGCGGCGAAAAATTCTTGTGGTTGCCGTGAAAGGCGGAAGTCTCTCCGAAGCCGACCTGCACCAGCCCGGTCGGCGAATTGGGATCGAAGTTGCCGAGTTGGTTGTCGCGATCCTTCAAAACGGTCTGGAGTTCGTAGCGAACTCCAAGGTTCACGGTGAGCCGCGGCGCAATATGCCAGTCGTCCTGCATGAAACCGGCGTAGCCCTGATTGCTCAGGTGGCGCTCCGGGTTGCCAACGAGAATGGCGGACAGAGTTCCACTGTTACGAACGGTGCCGGTAAGAAATTGCTGCAAGGTCTTGAACCGGATGCTGCCCTTGCCGTTGGCGGTGACGAACACGTCGGCGGTATTGCTGATGATTTCCCCACCGAACTTGAAGGCGTGTTTGCCGCGCAAGACCGAGACGTGATCGATGATGTCCAGCGCGCCGGTTGGTCCCGGATGCTTGGGCCAGTTACCGCCGAGACGGAAATTCGTCGCCGAAAACGGATTGATACGGATGAAGGGGAAACCGAAAAACCGAGGATCGGTTACGCCGGTATTGATGCCGTAGGAAAGCGGATTCACATTGGCGTCGACCGAATCATAGGTCTGGTGGAAGTAAGAGTAACCGGCTCGAGCTTCGTTGACGACGGTCGAATTCGGGGTCCAGGTCCACGCACCCGATCCCACTTGCACGCGTCCATAGAGATTTGACATCCAGGGAGAGTTGCTCGACCCGGGAAGCCCGACCTGGTAGGCGCCGTCATTCCAGATGCCGCCGCCCCGGCCGTTGAAATACATGCCGGAAAGCGAATGCTTGTCGTTGATGTGGTAGTCGACCTTTGCCACGCCGTTCTTTTGTGAATTGGTGCTCACAAGGCCGAGAGGAAGGGGAGCGGTAGTCGTGTTCGTTGGAAACAGCGATTCGCTCGATCCGGGAGTGAAATTGGTGGGCTTCA
This sequence comes from Terriglobia bacterium, assembly GCA_020073485.1. Taxonomy (GTDB): domain Bacteria; phylum Acidobacteriota; class Terriglobia; order Acidiferrales; family UBA7541; genus Palsa-360. Next base: position 31,724 of record JAIQFB010000008.1, read on the forward strand.
CGGAACAATCCGGATTGAGTCCGGCAAGCTGACGGCTAAGCGCGGTAACATTCGCGTACCCTACGGCATTGCAGGCATCCACGAGGCTTTTAGATGGGTCAGCCCCCCCCGGAGTCGTGACCGTCAGAGGAGGCGTCAACAAAAGTGTGCTTCCCACATTGTAGTCCTGGCCTTCGTAATTGATGAAGTAGAACAGCTTATCCTTCTTAATCGCGCCGCCAAGGCTGGCGCCGTATTGCTCCAGGCCCACCGGCGCCTTGTTGCAGATCGACGGAGTGGCGACGCATGCGGTTTGACTTGCCGAGTTGAAAAAGTTGCGCGCGTCCAAAACGGTATCGCGGCCGAAAGCGAATGCGGTGCCGTGGATCGTGTTGGTGCCGGACTTGATGCCGGCGTTAACGATGGCGCCGGGCTTCCAGCCGAATTCCGCCTTGGGATTCTGCTCGGTATTGAATTCCTGAATCGCATCGATGGGCAAGGAAGTGGACGCATCGCCCGCGGGGATGACCGCGTTCAAAACGCTGGATCCAGTATAAGGATCGTCTTCGCGGACGCCGTCGAGCAAGTAGCCGATATCTTCCGGGCGCGTGCCGTTGGCGGAGCGCGCGGCGCTGCCGCCGCCCGGGTAAACCGTCATGCCGGGGCGCAGGGTGAGGAGGTTGATGTAGTTGCGGCCATTCAAGGGCAGGTCATTGATGGTCTGGTTGCTGAGCGTGCCGCCCAGGGTCGCGTTGGTGGTTTCCACCAGCGGAGGAGCCTCGGTGATGGTGATCGTCTGGCTCACCTCGCCGGGCTGCAAGGACAAGTCCACGCGAATTTCTTTTCCCACCTGCAGCAGGACGTTCTGCTGTTCAACCTTCTTGAAGCCCTTGGCCTCGGCGCGAATGGTATAGGTGCCGGGAAGCAGGTTCGGCGCGTTATAAATGCCGGCATCGTCCGCAGTAAGGGTTCGAGTGAGGTTGCGTTGGGTATCGATGACTGTGACGGTTGCGCCGGAGATGGCGCCGCCGGATTGATCCATGATCGTTCCCGTGATGCGCCCTTCATTTCCTTGAGAGAAGACGGGAATGCAAACTAGAAACACAGCCATCACAAGGCATATTGCGCGAACGACACGCAACATTTGTGCACACGACGACACAATTGACAGAGACTTTCTTGAAATCATCGCCCCCCCAAGAAATAAATTCCAACCCATTTTTTGCCCGGGACTGGAATGGGCCCGCCAAAGGCCAATACGACCCGGATTAAAAGTTGGCAAGGACCTGGCCCCGTTGCTATGGCCCATGCGTTTATCACTGCGTGGCGATTATTGTCAAGACTATTGTGAACTTTCAAATAATGGCCGGTCCGTATACCCGTCAGAAGCCTTCCGAAATTTCAGGCCGATCCTCGGACCCGGTGGCTAGGGACCCATCGCGGGATCCGCCCGGTCTCAGGGATTGTTTGGCTGGAGTTTACGGATTAGTGGGAGTACGCAAGGGCCGGTCCGGTGAGGCGGGGCGCGACTCGGGAAACTCGGCCTCGTGGAACGTGCTGATCACCCAGCGGCCGTCCTGCCTGGTGAGGGTGGCGATCATGAGCCCCTTGCGCGGCGGTACCTCCGTGCCGTCCGCCGCTTTCGTCCCGGTGATGGTGGTGTCGGCATCGACGGTGGCGACGTCCGGGGTGAAAAAGCGGATGCTTCTGACGATGTCGGTGCGATGGGAATCCTTAAGATTGCCCGCGAAGAGCGAAGCGAACCATGCCTCGATGTCCTTCCGGCCGCGGCGGTGCACGCCGCGCATGTTGGTGAAATCGCCGTCCGCGGCAAAGGTCATGGCCGTGGCATGCGCGTCATGTCGCGTGAAACTCTCGTAGAAGTCGGTGAAGACCTGCTTGATCGCCGCCGTATCCGCTTCGGCGCCCATGGGCGAGTTCTGAGCCGGGAATGCAGAAAGCGAAGGAAACAGTCCGAGAGCCATGGCCATGGCCGCGAATATGCGAAGCAAACGCATTGTGAACTCCCTGGCGCGAGGATGCGAAAAATGGCGAGCCCTTAGTTGCGGCGTAATCTTATTACATTTCCAACCTGAGAGGAATGTTCGGGCAGCCCGTTCGCGCATGGAGCGGCCGGGGCATTGCCGCGTAAATCCGATTGACAAAATGACCGCGCGGAATAAGCTCTGGGGCAGGTTGTGGCGATCCACCCCCGAAAGAACGCGGCAGGAGGATGACATGAGCGGAATCACGAGGCGCGGGTTTGTCAAAGGCGCGGCGCTTGCCCCCCTTGCGCTAAGTTCGTTGAAGGCTGCCGCGCAAAATCCTTCCCCCTCGGACCGATTCGATATTGTCGTCGCCGGCGCCGGGCACAATAGCCTGGTCTCCGCGGCGTATCTGGCGAAAGCCGGGTTCCGCTGCGTGATCCTGGAGGGGCGCCCGACCGTGGGCGGCGGCGTCAAGTCGGCGCAATTTACCTTGCGCGGATTCATCCACGACACCTGCTCGTCCGCGCACAACGGCATGCAGGAGAATCCGTTAATTAAGGATAAGGAAATCAATCTCGAAGATTACGGCCTCGAATATATTTTCCCCGATCCGGTGTTCCACATGCCGTTTCTCGACGGCGCGTACATTACCCAGTGGCGCGACCCGGAGCGCACGCGCGCCGAATTCGCCAAGATTTCCAAAAAAGACGGCGACACCTACTGGCGCATGTGGAAGGAATCGGAAAATATCAAACCCACGGAAAAATACTGGCAGCGGCGCTTGGCCATGTCCCACTGGGAAATCATCCGCGACAGTTTTGAGGACAATCATTGCCGCGCCTTCATGCTGGCGTGCCCATGGTCGCAACAACCGGCGCAGTTCCCGATGACCGGGCGGATCGCCTACTCCCCTTTCAACCAGCAGCGCCACAGCCGGCCGCTGCCCAAGGGAGGATCAGGGAAACTTAGCGAGGCGCTGGCGCGATACATCGAGGCGCATGACGGCGTGATCCATACGGGAAAGCCTGTGGCGCGATTGATAGTTGAAAACGGCAAGTGCGTGGGGGTCGAGTGCGCGGACGGAAGCACGTATCGCGCCGAGAAGGCCGTCCTCTCCACCATCCACATCAAGCATCTGGTGGATATGGCTCCGCACGATTTATGGGGCGCGGATTTCATCGACGGAGTGAACACGTGGCAGGCGGAATTCCAGATGATGAGCACCAATTACGCCACGACCGAACCCATCAAGTATCCCACCGCGGACGGCCCGCTTTCGCCGGTGCACTCGGAATTGCTCGGCAGCCCTGAGCGCGCGCTGCTCTTCGCGTACGACTACGCCATCGGCGCCGTCAATCTAGACGAGCCGCCGGTCCATATCATCCAAACTACCGTGGCCGATCCGACTCGGGCGCCCGAGGGGATGCACACCATCAAGGTCGTCGGATATCACCCCTATGATTTGAAGGAAGGACCGAAGCATTGGGACAACATCAAAGAAGAAGTTGCCGACGCTACGCTGAAATACATCCAGCGCTACTCGCCGAATCTGACGAACGACAAGATTCTGGAACGCGAGGTCATGAGTCCGCTCGATCTGGAGCGCATGAACCCGCATAACTGGCACGGCAGTTGTCACGCCGGCGGATCCGGCCCGTCGCAATTGGGCGCCATGCGCCCGATGCCCGGCTGGGCCAATTACCGCATGCCAATTCCCGGCCTTTACCAGACTGGCGGGACGACGGCTCCTGGAGGCTCGGTGACAGGTATGCCGGGACGCAACGCCGCTGCGGTCATGCTCAAGGATCTGGGCACCAGCATTGAAGAAGTGGTCAGCAAGAAAGAAGCCAAGAAATCTTAGATCGAATTGTGCTGCGCGCATCCACCTGTCGAGGAGGCATATTCTTGTTGACGAGCGCGAGAGTTCCGATCGCAGCATGGGCCGCTGGTTTTCTTCTGGCCGTGGTGTTTCCGTTGTGGACTGCGAACGCCGGGCAATCCGCTATGCCGCCAGCCGCACAACTGGATGTCCCCGCAAATCCGGCCCCGCATCCGGGACCGGAGCAGCCGATCCCGTACAGCCACAAGACGCATCTGGCGCTGGGTCTTACGTGCGCGGGCTGCCACACAAACCCCGCACCGGGGAAACTCATGACGTATCCGGCGACGGCGACATGCATGTCCTGCCATCATGTGATTGCCAAGGGGAAACCTGCGATCAAGAAACTCGCCTCCAATGCAACCTCTGGCCAGCCTGTCCCCTGGGTGCGAGTGTACCAAGTGCTTCCCGGAGTGAACTGGACGCACCGCAAGCATCTCGACGCTGGAATCAAGTGTGAGACATGCCACGGACAGGTGTCCGAAATGCATGCAATGTCCGAAGCGACCAGCGTGACGACGATGGGCGTTTGCCTGCATTGCCATACGCTGCACAACGCACCCACGGTGTGCGCGACCTGTCACATGTGGCCTTAGGCTGAAGGGATCTGGAATGAAAGCGAAATTGGCATTGTTTTTCGCGGCCCTTGTAGCCGGGTTCATGTGGCTGGCTGTTGTTTCGGGACGGGAGAACCCGGTACCTCTCCAACCTCGGAACATCGTGATCTTCGTTTCCGACGGTCTGCGAAGCGGCTCGGTCAATGCCGAAGAAGCGCCGACCTATTACTGGGTTCGCACGCACGGAGTCTACTTCGCCAACAGCCATTCTCTGTTTCCGACGTTTACGACGGCCAACGCGTCGGCGATTGCCACGGGACACTACCTGGGAGATACCGGGGACTTCAGCAATACCATTTATACGGGGCAACCTCAATTCTGGCGTGGCGCGTTCGGTAAGCCGCCGGGGACGTTTACTCCTTACCTGGAAAATGACGCCGCGTTGGCCGATCTGAACTCTCAGTTTCACGGAAATTACTTGAATGAAGTGACGCTGCTCGGCGCGGCCCGCACGCATGGATTTAATACAGCCGCGATCGGCAAAATGGGGCCAGCGGCGATTCAGGACGTCAGTCAATTAAGTGAAACCGCCGGCCGGTTCACGATGCCCCAAACCGTGATTATCGACGATGGCACTGGCACCGCAGACGGGGCGCCTCTTACACCGGAAGTTGCCGCCGCGCTGGTCGGCGCAGGGCTTCCCACGACAACACCTGTACGCGATCAGCCAACGGGGAACAACGTCACCCCCGGCACGAAAGATTCAAACTACAAGCAGCAGTCATTTTTTGCGGACGCGGCCACGCGAGCGGTGCTGCCAATGTTCAAGAAGAGCGGGAAGCCGTTCGTGCTGCTTTACTGGTCGCGCGATCCGGACGGCACGCAGCACTTCCAGGGCGACAGCTTGAATACCCTCGTCCCCGGCATCAACGGTCCCACTTCCAAGGCCGGACTCAAGAACGCCGACAACAATCTGAAGCAAATCCTGGACTACATTCACGCTGATCCGCAGCTAGCGGCGAACACGGACATTTTTTTGACGGCCGATCACGGCTTCGCCACCATCAGCAAGCACGATATCGACGCGGCAGGCCACGTCACCGCCAGCTACGCAGCCAAATGTATATATAAGGATAGCCACGGCCGTCAGGAGGTCAATACCGGCTTCCTGCCGCAGGGGTTTCTGGCCATCGATCTCGCCCACGCGTTGGGCCTTCCGCTATTTGATCCGAGCAGCCAGATCCCAGGCCCCGATGGCAAGAAAGTATTTGAGCCGGTGGACCCGACCGTTGCGCAGCAACTGCCTTCCGTCCGCCAGTACCCCGCCGCGGGCAACGGCCTGATAGGCGGTACGGGCCGAATCGCGGAGAAAACCGACGCCAAAGTTGTGGTCGCCGCGAACGGCGGATCCGATTTGGTTTATCTCCCCTCACGCGACCCGGACCTGGCCCGCCAGATTGTGAAAGTCCTGAGCGAGCAGGATTATGTGGATGGGATCTTCGTCAACGACGAATATGGAAACGTGCGGGGGGCTTTGCCGACCAGCGCCATTCGGCTGGTGGGCTCGTCTTCGCTGCCGTCACCCACGATTGTGGTGACGTTCAAAACTTTTTCGACGGATCCCAGGAACCCTGTCATGACCGGAGTGCAAATCTCCGACTATAATTTGCAGCAAGGCCAGGGGATGCACGGAAGCTTCGGGCGCGCCAATACATTCAATTTCATGGCCGCCATCGGCCCGGACTTTAAGAAGCAGTTCGTGGACCCGGCGCCCATCAGCAACGCGGACGTGGCACCGACGCTCGCGCACATTCTGGGATTGGAATTTCCCGGCAACGGCAAATTACTGGGGAGAGTGTTGCGGGAGGCTCTTGCGGGAGGGCCGTCACCGGTTTTGTTTAAACACCAAACAAAGATTTCCGCCAAATCGGGCAACGGCAAGACAACCATCCTGATGTACCAGCAGTCAGGCGAGCAAGTTTATTTTGACCAGGCATGTTTGAAGAGCACGACCGCGAATCATTCTCGCGCCACGTGCCCCTAACCGCACCCTGGCGCCGTGTGGGGGCCATTTCAGCAAACCATAGAACCGAACGCAGCTCACTTCCCTGTCGGATGAAGCATGAGCTTCTGCACGCGCCAATTGGAAATCTCGCCTGCCAGAACTTGATTGTCGTTGCGGCAATCGAGTTCGTGCACCGCCATGAATTCCTTAAGCTGTTTGCCACCCGTACCGAATTTCCCGAGGATGTGGCCGTCCAGCTCCATCTTGTAGATTTCGCCGCCGTCGTTCATGTCGGTCGTGCCGGTCGAATTGGAGCTGTACAGGTATTGATGCTGGCCGGGCGTGATGCAGATCGCCCAGGGCGAGCCGACGTTGATGTATCCGGTTTTGTAATTTCCATCGTTATCGAAAACGCTGAGCCGCTTGTTGGCTCGGTCGCCGACATACACGTTGCCTTCATGATCGACCTGGATCGAATGCACGTCCTCGAATTGCCCCGGGCCGTGGCCTCTGGATCCGAAGGCCTTCAGGAAGTTGCCGTTCTTGTCCAGCTTCACCACGCGCTTGTTGTTGTACCCGTCGGAGACGAAAATGTTTCCGTCCTTGTCCCAGGCCACGTCGGTTTCTCGGTTGAACATGACGAACGGGCCGGTATTGAGTCCCTCGCCGCCACCGCCGGGAGCGGGCGGAGGTACGTGCTCTCCCGTTTTCAACTGCAGGAGCATTTCCTGTTCAATCGCTCCGCCGGTCCTTCCACCGGCCGATTGTCCCTCTGCAACAGGGCCGGGAATTCCGGCAAAATCTTCTGGCTTGCGGCCGAGAGTCATCAGGACTTTGCCCTCGGGGCTGTACTTGACGATCATGTTCGAGCCTTCGTCCACCATCCAGATATTGTCCTCGGGATCGACGCGCACGGTGTGCGCGAAGGCCAGCGCGTAGGTGCCTTTGCCGATCTCACGAAGGAAATTTCCGTTTTGATCGAACTCGTAGAGCCGCGCCGCGGCGCCGCGCCCGAACTGGCGCGAGGTCCCGACCGAATAGGAGAGGATGCCGTCGCGGGTATAGACGAAGACGTGCCCCTTGGAGTTGGTGGCCACGCCGACGGCCTCGCCCATGACCACGTTGTCCGGCAACTTCAGGAAATTGGGCACGGAGTCAAACGGGATTTCCGGAATGGAAATCTGGGCGAACAGCGGGCTCGCCAGGAACACAAGCAGTGCTGCCAGGAACAATTCCGAAGAGCGTCGCATCAGAGCCTCCACAAATAATTTTGACTCGTCTCGCAAAGGGCGCCGCGCCATTTGTCGAGCAGGGCGCTTCCCTTCACCCCAGGATGCCTGCGGGCGTCACTTCACCGTGAGTTTCTGCACGCGCCAATTCAGAAGCTCGCCGACCAGGAGTTCGTTCTCGCTCGTGCAATTCATTTCATGGATCCAGCCGAATTGTTTCAGCTGCTTGCCGGCGGTGCCGAATTTGCCCAGGATGTGGCCGTCCAGATCGAGCTTGTAGATGGGGCCCGCGGCATCCGAGCTGTACAGATATTGTTTCGGCCCGGGCGTGATGCAGATGGCCCAGGGAGCGCCGACGCCGGTCCACACGGCGCGCAGCACCAGGTTGCTGTCAAACACCTGGATGCGGCTGTTCCCGCGATCGCCCACGTACACATTTCCCTGCCGGTCGGTCGCGATCGTGTGCGGCGTGCTGAACTGGCCAGGCTCCTTGCCCTTCACGCTGCTGCCGACGGCCTTGACGAACCGGCCGTCCTTGTCGTATTTCACAACGCGGGCGTTTCCGTACCCGTCGGAGACGAAAATGTTTCCGGCGGGATCCCAGGCGACGTCGGTTTCGCGGCTGAAGGCGTAGGGCTGCGCCGGGCGCGGTGTTTCACCGGGGAGCAGCGGGTGGTAGTTGAAGCCGCCGGGAACGTCGCCTTCGGCGGATTCCGGCCTGCGGCCCATGGTCATGATCACTTTTCCGGCCGGGCTGAATTTCACAATCATGTTGGAACCCTCGTCCACGGCCCACAGGTTGTCCTGCGGATCGACGCGCACGGTGTGGGCAAAGGCGAAGGCATAATTGCGCGGGCTGATCTCGCGCAGGAAATTTCCCTCGGCGTCGAATTCAAACAACTGCGTCTCGCCGCTGCGCGTGAACACAAAAATGTGCCCCTTGGAATTCTGCGCCACGCCGGCCGCTTCGCCCAGATACACGTCGGCCGGAAGCTTCAGGAAGTTGGGCGCGGAGTCAAAGGAAATTTCGGGCAGGCTCTGGGCGAATGCGGGGGAGGCAAACAAGGAGAGCGCCAGAACCAGGAAAAGTTCTATTCCACGTCGCATGGAAACCTCCAAGGAAAATTGGAATTGCAGGGTCCCGGATAGCCGAATCACATCGCCGGCGTTACGGCTGGGTTGATTCCCGCCTTTAATCTCTCTTTCCGCGCCATCGGAGGGCGGCATGGCTGCCGATGGATGCGCCGCGAAACCGAGAGATGCGGCAAAGTTCGGAGCGTTCGCGATATTGAACTGCGGAGGCGCAACGCGCTCGGAGTTCGGTGTTTTGACTACCGAACCCGTTGCGCGCTGCCGCGGCCGTCTTTAGCGTTACTGCTTCAGGCGATTTTAGAGATCGCTTCTCGCCTGCGTTTTTGCTTCTCACACCACTACCAGATCATTTTCAATGCCAGCTGAATCTGGCGATTGGGAACCTGCACAGAAGTCAGTTGGCCGAACGTGGGATCTGGCGTTCCAAACTGATCAAGGAACGGGTTGAGGTTACTCGAAGGCGAGAAGTTCGCATGGTTGAACGCGTTGAACATCTCAGCGCGGAATTGCACGTTGAATGTCTCCGAAATCTTGCGAACATAATTGTTCTTGAACACGGAGAAATTCACATCGACCAATCCCGGTCCGACGATCGTGTCGCGCCCCAGATTGCCGCGAATATTGGGGCAAACGTTTGAGGCGAACCCCGCGCGCGTGTTGTCGCAGACAGACGCGTTCGTAGTCGTGATTGGCACGAGCCCCAAGCAACTGCCCTTGATGTAGATAAGCGTGTTGCGGTAATTGGGAGCAACAAGACCTTGCGGCGAGCAACCCGAATTGAGATTCGGTGGCTGGTTGGTAAGTTGAATCTCACCACCCAAGTCCACTGCGTTATTGAAGGCGGTGAGAGAGGCGGATTCGGGAACGCCGTCAGCCACTGTAACGATGGCGCCCAACTGCCATCCGCCCAGCGCCCGCTCCCCAAATGCACCGAGTGTTTTGGGTGTCGGCACGTTCCAAAGGCCATTGATCACGAAGTTTCGGCGAACATCGAAATCCGAAAGGCCCTTGTTTAGCCCCATGTCGTACCAAGGCTCGCTAACGATGTCCAGTTGGAATGTATCTCCAGCCGTGCTGCCGGACGAATCATCGATGCTCTTGCTCCAAGTGAATGCCGCAGCAATTTGGAACCCATGACTCAAGCGCTTATCCACTTTTATCTGCATGGCGTTGTACCACGACCTAGATTGCCAAGCAGTGAGGAACATCCCATTCGCAGTCGTTGGGTTCAAGAGGCGATTGTTCTGCTGACTAGAGGTCAAATGGGAGTCCAAGGTATATAGGTTCCCACCCGTCGGTGAACTTGCCGCCGCCGCAACGCAAGCGTTGTAGGCTGTTGTCAACTGTGCAGGTGACGATCCCTGCCCACCCGGGCATCCCGGCCACACATAACCAACACCAGACACGAGTTGTGGAACAACAGTGTTGATCGTATCCGCTTGAAACGGGTTATGGAGTGCGTGCGAACCGGAATAGCCTACCAATACCGAAAGGCTCGGAGTTAGTTGCCTCTGAATGTTCAAATTGTATTGGTACACGTAATTGCGCTTCGGAGTTGGTTCGACGTACATCCAACTCCTCGATAGCGGACTGAGGTTTTGAACCGAGGTGAGAGATGGGATCACGAATGGCCATTCGCCCGCCGTACTCGACGCAGTACCCGCAGCAATTGAGGGCGGGGATGACTGGAAACCACCGGCGGTTGGACCCAGCGGGGCGTAAGTCTGGCGCCATGGGGCCGATGAATTGTTATTCAGGATCAGTTCGTAGGGAAGCGGCAGGGCGTCAAATATCCCAAAGCCACCTCGTACGGATGTTTTTCCGTTGTGGAATGGATCCCAGGCAAAACCAAGCCGCGGCTCGAAGTTCTTCAGTGTGGGATTGTGTGTGAAAAACACATGGCTTAGGACAGATGTCGGATCGGCGGTAGCGCAGGCCGGGGGCCCCCCCCCGCACGGAAGAGGCGTCGTGGGTGTAGGCATGTTTGCAACTTTTCCGTATTTCTCCCACGGAATAGTAGACATTTCATAGCGTAGCCCCAAGTTCAGCGTGAGGCTTGGACGGATCCGCCAGTCATCTTGGAAATAAACACCGAAGATTTTGTCGCGGAGGTAATGCTTCTTGACGAACGAAAGGTCTACCGTTCGGGTTGCACTAAGCGGCTGGTTGGTCAGAAGATTCACAAGCGCCCCACAGGATGCATCATAATGCTGCCCGTTCGTGTCTCCTGCTGAGAAACCTGGTTTTAGGCAACCCGCTTCAGCTGTTGTCGGTCTCTGGAGACCTGTCGCTGCACTATAGATTCCCCTGGCCGAGTAGGTTGCGCTGCCGTTCCCACCTGCCAATGGGGTGTACCCGTCCACTTGTTGCGCCAGGACGGAAAAACCGAACTTGAACCCATGGTTTCCGTGGCTGTAAAACGCATCGTCATACAACTGCCGGATCTGGCCCCAGAAGTCCTGAATCGAGGCGGCGTAATTCTTTCCTCCCGGCAAGGTTGTTACCCCCGTGCTTGTCAAAGCGATTTGGGAAGAAAAGAAACCTGGAAGCTGGGCGAGTGATGGGTCCGCCGCCGCCGGGTTATTGGCGATGGGACTGTTGCCGCCATTGTTGCTCGTCCGGTCCAGCCCCCCACGCACCGTATTCGTGAAGGAAGTACTGAATACGTGGGTTTCTTCGACAATTATGCCTTGCCGGTAGGAAGTGAAACCCTGCTGCACATCGTTGAACGTCAGGGGGCTATTGAAATCCGAAGTGTCCCGCAAGTACGTCGCGAAAATGCTGTCGCTATCGGAAAACCTGTAGTCTCCGCGGAAGGTGACGAAGTTTTCACCCGCGCCGCGGTGCCCCAAAAACGGGGCGTGGGCCGTATTCGCGTTTATGGCTGCGCCGGAGGGGTGGGGATACAACGCCAAATATTTTTGAATCGTTGGGTCGATTGAAGCCACGGTCACCGTGGATGTGCATCCCGGAGTGCCTGTCGGACAGGAGAGGTTGGCAACCGTCCCGTTGCGAACGGCATCGGAAATCGTCACGTTGGTACTAATTGGGATCCCAGAGGCCAAGCGCACTCCCTCGTAATCTCCAAACAAGAACGCCTTATCTCTGAGGACTTTCCATCCCGCCGCCGCCCCAAACTGATTTTGCTTCAAGGGGTTCTTGCCCAGTCCGCCGGCATTGGCAAAGAAATCGGTAGCGTCCAGTTTATCGTTTCGCAGGAAATCAAAGGCGGTTCCGTGAAAGGAGTTGGTGCCGGATTTTGTGATCGCGTTGATCACGCCGCCCGACGTGAAGCCGTACTCGGCCGAATAGTTGCTGGTCAGGACCGTGAATTCCTGAATCGCGTCCACGCCCAGGTTCTTGCCGAGCACGCTTCCGGGACCCGCGTTTGAGTAGTCGTTCATAATGGCGCCATCGAGACGGTAGCTGTTTTGCGTGGGCCGGCCTCCGCCGATGCTCAATTGGTCACCAAAGCCGCGACCGCCGCCGCCGCCGACGTGCGTGACATCGAGGTGCGTGCGGGATTCGACGACGCTCGGCTGCAGGGTGGCCAGCGACGCCCAGTCGCGCCCGTTCAAGGGCAACTCGCGCATGGTCGTGGAGGTGACCTGGTCGCTGATGGTGGACGATGTCAGCTCGATCTGCGGAGCGACCGTGGAGATCTCGACGGTTTGCGATACGTCTCCAACCGTCAGTTCGACATTCAATTCCTGTTTTGCTCCGACGGTGAGCGTGACCTTGGACACGGCCGTCTTGAATCCGGCGGCGCCCACACTCACTTCGTAATCGGCGGGGTTGAGGTTGGGCGCGGTGTACAAGCCAGAAGAGTTGGTTACCGTTTCCACGGTATTGTTTGTTCCGAGATTTTTAATGGCCACTTTTGCGCCGGCCACCACGCCGCCCTGAGCGTCGGTGATGAGGCCGGACAAGGTCGCGCCAGCGACTTGCGCGCGCGCAGGAAGAGAAATACCCACACAAATTCCAAATACCAATACAAAAAGCAGGCACCTGAACGCTTTTTGGTTCATAGCCCGATCCTCCGATTCCCTTTTAGGGATACATCTGGCTTGTGCGAAAACGACCGCCCGACCTACGGCCACCACGTTTCTGATGCGCTCACGAGACACTTCACCGCATTTCTGATTTGATTATCCCAGACCAGCTCGGGAGAAAACGTGATTGTTGGGTGCTGTTTAGCACACACCTCTATTCGTGTCAATGATTTAGTGTCTTATTAAGGTGAATATTGAAATTTTCAAGGTTTTGTAGAATAGAAATTTGGGGGGATCGCCGGCAGCCCGGGAGGATGAAAGCCAAGCGCGCCGCCGGGACGCAACGAAGATGAAGCCTGTCGATTGCAGGGAGTGAGGAAGGCCGATGCAATTGCAAAAAAATAGCGGCGCACGGCGGAAGAAAAACAACCGCCGTGCGCCGCTGATTTGCAGTCCTTGCGTTACTCTCAGAGGAACATAGCCATCTCCTATTTCGGAGAAGCTAGTCCCTGACGGCTACCAAACCACTTTCAACGCAAACTGGATCTCCCTCATCGGTACCTGCGGTGCGGTATCGATCTGGCCGAAACCATCGACCGTCGCCGGACCTGGGTCAAGGACGAGGAGATTGTTGATTGGAGGTGCGAAGTTCGTGCGATTTAGAAGGTTGAAGAACTCCGCACGGAACTGGACATTGAAATTCTCCGAGATCTTCCTAATGTGGTTGTCCTTGATAAGAGACATATCCACATTAAACAATCCCGGCCCGATGATCGAGTTGCGCGCCAAATTGCCGAAAAGGTTGACGCACGTATTGGGATCAACGCCGGGATTCGTTAGGATGAAACTCTGGTCGCATTTGGTGTGCGATGGATCAAAGCCCGCGGGGGCAACGGGATTGATAAAGCATTGCGGCTTAAGATATTGAATATTCCCTGGCTGAACGGCGTTTTGGGGAGTACAGCCGGCAGCCAAGCTTGGAATGGACATTGGCTCTTGGTTGATTTGTCCCACCGGGTCTGAGTTCAGACCACTCAATGGCCAAATAGGAACGCCGTCGCTCAGCGAGATTACGCCGCCCACTCCCCACCCTCTTGCTACCCACCCAGCGGGTCCGGAGAAAGACGCCGGTGTCGGAACCTCATACAGCCAGTTAACTGTCAAGTTACGGCTGACATTGAAGTCCGACAGCCCTTTGATGATGCTCAAGTCCCACCATGGAGTAGCTGCGGTTGGGTTGGACGAGTAGTTGTCCCCTGCAAAGCTGCCGGATGAGGTATCCATGGACTTTTGCCAGGTAAAGGAACCCTGCACCTGAAGGCCATGACTCATTTTCTTCTCAAAATTCACCTGGAAGGAGTTGTACCAGGACTGGCTCTCAAAAATGGTCGACAAAATCAGGTTGGGAACAAACGGGTTGATCAATTGCCCAGGTACGATGCCAGTGGGGGTAGGCCGCGTGGTCGGGTCTGATCCACAAGCCCCAGCAGCCAGGAATGGCGATGAACAAGCCACGGGCGTGCCGAGGGGAACTGAAGGATCCGCCACGTTGCTCGGGACGGTTGGGAACAGCCATCCAGCCGAAGTCTTCGTCGGAAACACCGTATTGAGCGTATCGGTCTGGAAAGGATTGTGGATTCCTCTCGATCCTGCATAGGCAAGCGTAACCGATGTGTTCGTTGTGATCTGGCGCTGGACGTTCGCGTTCCACTGCATGACGTAATTGCGGTGGGGTGAGGGTTCGACATACTGATACCTCCCCGTTGACTTCAGCGACGCGCCAGCTGCTACGGCGGCATACCCCTTGGCAAACAAACCTTGATTTGTGCCAAATTTAGTGAAGTTGGTGGGCCCGAGATCGACCTCTGCGCCGGCTGGGGAGCCTTGCAAAGCATTCAGCCCGAACATGTACGGCATGGGCAGGACATCAAACAATCCGAACCCCCCTCGTATGGAGGTCTTGCCGCTCTTAAATGGGTCCCAGGCAAAACCGACCCTCGGCTCGAAATTCCTGAGTGTCGGGTTCTTCTGGAAAACCGCTGTGTTAAGACCGGAACATGTGGACTCTATGGGGATACCATTGATATCGGCCGCACAATTGCCCGGATCGGACCAGAGATTTGGCAGGAGCCGAAACTTTTTCTTCAATTCGAAGGGAATCGTCGACATTTCGTATCGCAACCCCACGTTTACCGTCAGGTTGGAACGCATCTTCCAATCGTCCTGGATATATCCGCCGAAAACGGAGTTGCGGTTGTAGTGCTTCGTGTTTCCAGCAGTGAATGGTGGGCTAGTGGGCATCCTGACCGTACCGGTGATATTTTGGAGAAAACTCGCCAGATCAAAAAAGGATGCGCTACCGTTTCCGTTTCCGTTCAACAGATCGGTGTGATTTCTCAGGTACATGAAGCCGAACTTCACAGTGTGGTTTCCGAATGTTCGGGAGACATCGTCGAAGACTTGAAAGTTATGAACCCAATCGCTGAATCCCCCGGACTTGTTAAAACCTCCGAAGCTGGTCAGGCCGGCGAGTCCCGGGCCCCCGCCTTGCGGGCTGATACCAGGCGCCGATAGCAACGAAGTCATCCCAAACTGGGTGTCCAATAGCGCCGGATTAAGCGCTGCAATCCCTGGATTGGTTGCGATAGATTCGGAATATCCCAAACGGAAAGAATTGACCATGGACGCGCTAAAGATATGGGTCTCCTCGATAGAAATGGCTTGGTTGGGGAGTAAGTAACCACTCGTTGAATTATTCAATGGACTCGGCTTGGTCCATGAGGAGTGATCCCGATACCAACTGGAATTTACGCTGTCGTTGTTTGAAAACTTAACGTCACCTCGAAGCGTGAAGTAATTGTCGGACACCGCTTGCGCACCCGCGAAATTGAAGCGACCAACATTATTGGAAGGTCCAACAAGGCCGTTAGTAGGGAGCGGGTCGAGCGCGTCAATGAAGGATTTTACGAAGTTATCAACGCATACGGACGCCTTGCCGGGGGCCAAATTCGTCATGTTGGGGAATGGGCACGGTCCCGTCCATACGGAGGTTGTACTTCCCGGGGCACCAGGAGCCAGCCCTGTTGGGTCGTTGATGATCCCTAGCCTCGCGCTGGGTGCGAGAACCTTGGCACTTCCGGGGATTCCTTTCCTCTGACGGAGGCCTTCGTAATCGCCAAAGATAAATGCCCTGTCTTTCCAGATTTTCCATCCGCCCGACCCTCCGAACTGATTGCGCACGAAAGGCGGCTTATTTGCGCCGGAAAGGAAATCCGAGGAGTCAAACGCTTTGTTGCGAATGAACTCATACAGGCTTCCGTGGAACTGGTTCGTGCCCGATTTGGTTATGGCATTGATCACTCCGCCGGAAGTGAAGCCGTATTCGGCCGAGTAGTTGGCCGTCAAGACCGAGAATTCCTGAATCGCGTCCACACCTACGCTTGCGCCGAGTACGTTCCCCGGACCCGCGTTCGAATAGTCGTTGACGATAATACCGTTGAGCCTGTAAACATTTTGAGTGGGCCGATTCCCGTCAATGGTCATCTGGTTTCCCAACCCGCGCAAATTGCCACCGGGCTGCGTGACCGCCTCATGAACGCGCACGGAAACCACCCCAGGCTGCAGCGTAGCCAGGGAAGCCCAATCGCGACCGTTCAAGGGCAACTCCACGATCTGTTGGCTTTGCACGTTGCCGCTGATGGTGGCGTTAGTCATCTCAATTACAGGGGCCGCACCGGTTACCTCAACGGTCTGCGCAATCTCACCCACTGTCAGTGAGAAGTTCATCGTTTGGTGGGAACCAACGGTGAGGGTCACTTTGCTCACAGTGGTGCGGAAGCCCGTTGCGCTCACGGACACGTCGTAATCCGCAGGGAGGATGTTGACCATGTTGTAGGCGCCCGAGCTGTTCGTGGTTGTATCCGTTATTACTCCCGTTGCGCCGTTCTTGGCGGAGACTTTCGCGCCGACTACAGCCGCACCCTGTGCGTCCGTAATTGTGCCGGACAACGAGGCACCGGCGACTTGTGCATAGGTAGGAAGCGATAAAACAAAGCAAAGGCAGAGAACCACTACGAAAGGCAGGAACCTCGACGCTTTCGGGTCCATAAACCAATCCTCCTGATTACTATTTTCAGAACTTTCTCGCCCAGCTGAACGTAACGACACCCCTGGCGCTCACGCTGTTTTCAGCATGTCAATATTACGCATCCCATACTCCAACGATTACTGCAGTTTTCCCAGTGGTTAACCGAGACTCACTCGAGCTAAACCCTGACTGTTGAGTGCGGTTTAGCACACGCGATTGGCCATGTCAATCTTTAATTGTAAAAAATTGTAAAAACTTCCAGTTACTCCGATTTAATTTGCATAACCGGAGAATACTGTGATAAATCCCACGTCACATTCGACTGGTGAGAGGCGCGTCTTGATACTCTCACCGATGTTTACCCACCCTGACAAAGAAGAGAGTTTGCTCGGCGAAACCCGGCCATCACGGTTCGACATCAATTTTGCGAGGTCTTCATGAAACCAGTCGCACTGCTGTTGCTGCTCTTGACGGCCACTTCGGTTTTCGCGCAGGAGGGCTCCAAGGCCCCGGAAATCTCCTTCCGCGTGGTCAAGGATTTCTTCCAGATTCCCAGCGACATGTTCATGGCCGAGGCCGTGGGAGTGGCCCTGGACTCCAAGGGGCACATTTTCATTCTCAACCGCGGCAACCATCCGGTGCTGGAATTCAACGCGGACGGCTCGTTCATCACCACGTTTGGCGAGGGCTCTCCCCTTTTTACCACGCCGCACAGTATCCGCTTTGATTCGCAGGACAATCTCTGGTACGTAAACTCCGCGGCCAATCTGGTGGTGAAGTTTGATCCGAAACGGAGAGTCGAACAGGCCCTGGGTCGCCGCGAAGAGCCCTGGGTGTATTTGACGCACGGGATCGAGCGCGCCATTCCGCCCCCGGCGAGTTTTTATCAGCCGACGGACACCGTCGTCGGGCCAGACGGGAGCACCTACGTCACCGACGGCTATGGCAACTCGCGCGTCGTGAAATTCGCCCACGAAGGCACGCTGATAAAATATTGGGGCGACCGCGGGACAAAACCAGGCCAATTTAATACACCGCATAGCATTGTCATGGACGCGAATTCCACACTCTACGTGGCCGACCGTCAGAACGACCGCATCCAGGTCTTCGACACCGACGGGAATTTGAAGACGGTATGGAATCTGGATGGCCCCGCTTGGTCGCTGTGCATTACCCCAGGGCCGCGGCAGGTCCTGTTCGTCGGAAGCGTCGGGCACGTTTACAAGCTGGATCTGGAAGGACACGTCCTCGGAAAATTCGGGAAACTCGGCCGCCTGCCCGGCTGGTTCGATTCCATTCACGCACTGGCGTGCCCGGACGAGAAAACGTTGTATCTGGCCAACGAATTCAGCTACCGCTTTGACAAAGTTGTGTTGCAGTAAGAGTGCGCAGTTTTTCAATCCGATGGCCAGAAATCTGAAATGGAATTCTTGGCCAACAAAAACCATCCAAGGAGGCCGGCATGAAGCGCTTGGCACTTGTTCTGGCATTGTTCGTGATAGCTCCTGTAACGATGTGGGCCCAGCAGTCCGCTCCGGAAATTCCATTTGATTCCGTACCCAATTTATTGAAGCTTCCGAAGGACTTGTATCTGGGCGAAGCCTCCGGGGTGGCGGTCAATTCCAAAGGGCATATCTTTGTCTTCTCGCGCGGAAATTCGACCGGTCCCGCCTATGCCGCCTCGGCGGCGCAACTTCTGGAATTCGGCCCCGATGGGACGTTTATCCGCGAGATCGGCCACAATCTGTACGCGTGGTCGTTCGCGCACACCGTGAGAGTCGATAAAGGAGACAACATTTGGGCCGCGGACAAGGGCTCGGACATGGTGATCAAATTCAATCCCGAGGGCCAGGTGACCATGGTGTTCGGCCGCAAGCAGGAAGCTTCCGATGAAGGAACCGAGCCGTTGAAGCATCCGCGCCCCCCGCTGCCGCCGGTTGACGGAATGTTCCGCCAGGTCACGGACATGACCTGGAATGGCGCGGGCGACACATTCATCAGCGACGGCTACATCAACTCCCGCGTAGCCAAAGTGGATAAGCACGGGCGGTGGCTGAAATCATTCGGCGAACCCGGCGACGGGCCTGGACAACTGAACACGCCGCACGGCATTGCCGCGGACGCGCAAGGAAACGTGTACGTGGCCAATCGCGGCGATTCGCGCATCGAGGTGTACGACGGCGAAGGAAAATATCTGCGCGAAATTAAGATCGATGTGCCATTTGATTATGACAAAGAGGTCGCTGCGATCGGCCCCAAACCCACTCTTGGCGGGACGGATATGTACGCAAGGCAACTGGGACCCGGCTCCCCGTGGTCAGTGTGTATCACTCCTGGACCCAACCAGGTGCTCTACGCTTCCGACGCATTTCCCGGCCGCGTTTACAAGCTCAGCCTGGATGGAAAAGTCCTTGGCTGGCTCGGCTCATCCGGCAAGGAGCTCAAGCAGTTTGGCTGGATTCATGAAATCGCGTGCCCATCGGAAAATGTAATCTACGTCGCGGAACTTCTGAACTGGCGCGTGCAGAAGCTGATTTTGCACCCGAAGAAATAGCCCGGACTGTGCAGAAATCCGCGGTCAACCACCCCGTATTGTAGGTTTGCGGATGCAGGTTAGGAGGGGCACGACATGACGTGCCCCTACATCCGACCCTGGGCCACTCGGAATGCCGTTGTTACTGCTCGACGTACTTATCCAGCCGCCAAGCTTGTTCCTCGCTCACGTAGACAGTTTTCTCATCCGGGCAAGCAACCGCATGAACCCAGTCCATGGTTCCCGGCGTGCGCCCATAGTGTCCGAGCACGCCAAGAACTTTTCCCGTCAAATCCAGTTTATAAATCTTCCCCACGCTGCCGACGTAGATCACTTGGTTTGGCCCGGGCGTAATGCAGAACGACCACGGAGGGCCGGGCAGGCCGGTCCAGACCTGCTTTAAGTTGCCGTCGGTATCGAACGTCTGAATGCGGTTGTTGGCGCGGTCGGCCACGTAGAGGGTCTGGTTTTTATCGATGACGATGCTGTGCGGCGTGTTGAAATCGCCCTTCCCCGTGCCGCGCTCGCCCCACTGTTTCACGTAGTTGCCTTCTTTGTCGAATTTGACGATGCGCGAATTGCCATAGCCGTCGGAGATGAAGACGCTGCCATCCGCGCCCCAGGTGACGTCCGTGGGCTGATAAAACGCGACTTTGCTGGGAACGGCATGCTCGATCACGTGCGTTGCCCACGTCCAGGGTTCGGGGCGCATGCCGAGAACTTCTTCCGTGCGTCCCTGCGTATCGAACTTGATGACCATGTTGGACGCCGCGTCGATGTACCACATGTTGTCCTGGGGATCGAAGCGGATGCTGTGTGCGCCTTCAAACTCCCCCGATCCCTCACCCATCGACCGCACGAAGCTGCCGTCCGGATTGAACTCCAGCAACGGGTGATAGCCTCGATTGAGAAGGAAGATATGGCCCTTGGCGTTGACGGCGACGCCGATCACTTCGCCAAGGACGTAGGTCGCAGGGTACTTAAAAAAATTGCTGACCAGATGCAACGGAAGCTGCGGCGCCGCCGCGCCTTGCATATTTCCGGCTTCCTGCCCGAAGGCGAACTTGACACTTACAAATTGAACAACGAGAGCGAACACAATCGGCAAAATCCGAAGCCGTTTCATCATGCAAACCTCCCAAGGTGAAAAATTGCCGGGAGTATATGCTTGTTTGTTGGATGCCGCAATCAAGATGCGGCCATGCGCAAAGCGCATGGCGAGTCGATCCGCGCCAACGACTTGGGCGAGGTTTGAATTTTTGCATGGAATTAGACATGACGAGGCCCAAGCGCCGCCTTTTCTGATCTTCCCGCTCGCACTCCAATCGTCGGGAGGCCCCCATTCCAGCTCCCGATCGGATTCCGAGCTAAGCGCCGGACTTCCCATAATTTACTGATTGATAATAAGCCGTCTCTCGATTTCAACATTCCACGGGGCATAGCGACCGAAGTGGAATTGGCTATGGATAGTGGAAAATCTTTTCCCTTACGGCATTATTTTGGAACAATTGGACAAAATAATTCTGTCACATTGTAATTCTCTAGCCAGGCGGGTGACGTCGCGCATAAATTCCCTTTATCTCATATCATCTAAAGGCTTTATTTCAATCCCAGCAGGACGTAAAAAGCCCAGTTGGCCCACCAAGTGCCCTCCTTTCAGTTGGCTGTGGACCATCGTCTGTTCAAACGAAGTGTTTTCAGGGTTTTCCAATTGCATTCGACCGCTCAACCTTATTCTTCATGCCCTCGAAGAGCGCAAAAAAGCCGGACCCGCCGTCCGGGTGCGTCTGCTCGGCACATGGCTCTCTTCGCTGTGGCTATTATGCTTGTGGTTGGGCTCATCGGGTGTGCCAGCGGAGGAAGTCAATCCAGTACGAGTCCGCCTCCTACTTCCTCTCCCAGCATTGCCAGTCCGAGCGGCACCAGCTTTACTTTAGGCACGGGGAGTTCCTTTGTCGTTGTGGCTTCAGGGAATCCGGCGCCTTCACTCATTGAGTCGGGCGCGCTGCCCAGCGGCGTCACATTCACGGACAACGGAAATGGGACGGCGACGATCACTTGGACAAATGCAGTCAATGCGCCGGGCGTCTACCACATCACGGTTACCGCGCATAACGGCGTAGGCTCGGACGCCACGCAATCGTTCACGCTTACGGTGAATCAGGCGGCGGCGATCACGACCGCAAATAATGCCGCGTTCACCGCCGGTTCATCCGGCTCCTTCACGGTAATTGCAACAGGCTTCCCGATCCCAACATTATCCAGGAACGGCGCGCTGCCCAGCGGCGTTTCTTTCACCGATAACGGCAACGGCACCGCGACTCTCTCCGGCACGCCCGGGGCGGGCGGCGGCGGCTACAATTTTTCGATTACCGCGCACAATGGCGTCGGGGTGGACGTAACTCAAAGTTTCACTCTGAGCGTGAAACAGGCAGCGGCCATTACCAGCCCTATCGGCTCGACAGCGGAATCCTTTGTCGTGGGCAGCGCAGGAACGCTCGCGGTGACATCAACAGGCGTGCCCACTCCAAAACTGATCTGCAGCCCATTGCCTTCGGGAGTCACGTTGACCGACCACGGCGACGGAACCGGCACGCTGGGCGGCACGCCCGCCGCCGGTACCGTGGGCTCCTACACGGTGACCATTACCGCGCAGAACGGCGTGGGCGCCGACGCTACGCAGACCATCACGCTTCAGATCAACAAGGCCGCACCCATTATCACCTGGGCTGCTCCCTCGGCCATCAGTTACGGAACCGCGCTCAGCGCCACGCAGCTTGATGCCACGGCCAGCGTCCCTGGAAGTTTTGTCTACAGCCCGGCTGCGGGAACGGTGCTCAACGCCGGCAATCAAAACGTTTCGGTGACGTTCACGCCCAACGATACGGCCGACTACAATACGGCGTCAGCGAATGTCACCCTTACGATCAATAAGGCGACTGCCACGGTGTCCTTCGGCAATCTGACGCAGACTTACGACGGCACTCCGAAACCGGCGTCGGTTGCAACTGCTCCGTCTGGCGTATCCGTCACGTTGTCTTATTCCGGAATTAACGGCATGACTTACGGCCCTTCCGCGACTGCGCCCACGAGCGCCGGGTCGTATTCCGTTGCCGCGACCACCAATGATCCCAACTATTCCGGCAGCGGGTCGGGAACATTGCAGGTAAACAAAGCCGCGCCCATCGTCACCTGGAGCAATCCTACAGCCATCATCTTCGGCACCGCGCTCAGTGCCGCGCAGCTGAACGCCACGGCAAATGTTCCCGGGAGTTTCGTCTACGCGCCGCCGTTGGGAACGGTGCTAAGCGCGGGGAGTCAGAATCTTTCCGTGGTATTTACGCCCACCGATGCAGCCGACTACACAACGGCCACGGTGAATGTCCCGCTCAGCGTCAACCAGGCGGCTGCATCGGTGGCGCTGGGTAATCTCTCACAAAACTACGACGGCAGCGCGAAGGCGGTCACAGCCACGACGACTCCCTCCGGGTTGGCTGTCACGTTCTTTTACTCGGGTATCAGCGGCACCACTTACGGCCCTTCGGCCACTGCTCCTACCAGTGCCGGGACATACTCAGTAACTGTATCGGTTAATGATCCCAATTATTCCGGAAGCGGCTCCGGAACACTTACGGTGAACAAGGCCACACCCTCGATCAACTGGGCAACTCCGGCGCCCGTCACCTTCGGGGCCGCGCTCGGCATTTCACAGCTGAATGCGACGGCAAATGTTCCGGGAACCTTGGCCTACAATCCGAGCGCCGGGACCGTACCCAGCGCCGGCAGCCAAAATCTTTCCGTCACGTTTACGCCAACCGATACAACGAACTATGCGACGGCCACAGCGAGCGTAGCGCTGACGGTGAATAAGGCCGCGCCCTCGGTCACCTGGATCGCCCCCGCAGCGATCACCTACGGCACCGCGCTCAGCGCGGCGCAGCTCAATGCCAGCGCAAATGTACCCGGGAGTTTCGTCTACAACCCCGGCGGAGGAACTGTACTCGGCGCCGGCAGTCAAAGTCTCTCGGTGACGTTCACGCCGACCGATGCCACCGACTATACGACGGTCACGGCGAATGTCACCCTCATCGTGAATAAGGCCGCGCCCTCGATCGCCTGGGCTGCTCCCGCAGCCATTACTTACGGCACTGCGCTTAGCGCCACGCAGCTCAATGCCACGGCGAATGTCCCCGGAAGTTTCGCTTACAATCCGAGTGGCGGAGCCGTGCTCAATGCAGGCAGTCAAAATCTCTCGGCGACGTTTACGCCGGCTGACAACGCCGACTACACGACGGCCACAGCAAGCGTCCCGCTGATCGTCAATCAAACTGCTGCGACGGTGGCGCTCGGGAATCTGAACCAAACCTATGACGGCGCTCCCAAGGCTGCGTCAGCCACTACGACTCCTTCCGGCTTGGGCGTCACGTTTTCTTACTCGGGGATTAGCGGCACCATCTACGGCCCTTCGGCCACGGCTCCCACCGGAGCCGGGATGTACTCAGTAACTGCAGCGGTTAATGATCCCAATTATTCCGGCGGCGTTTCCGGCACGCTCACGGTGAACAAAGCCACTCCCGCCATCACTTGGGTGACTCCTGCAGCCGTCACGTACGGCACGGCGCTGGGTGCCGCGCAACTCAATGCCACCGCGAGTGTCCCCGGGAATTTCGTTTACAATCCGGTCGCAGGAACTGTCCTCGGCGCCGGCAGTCAGAATCTTTCCGCAGCCTTTACACCGGCTGATACAGCCGACTACAACACTTCCTCGGCGAACGTCACGCTCACGGTCAACAAAGCGGCAGCTTCAGTGACGCTCGGCAATCTTGCACAAACGTACGACAGCACGCCTAAGGCAGTTTCTGCTGCTACTACTCCTTCCGGCCTGGCCTTCACATTCTCTTACTCCGGCATTGGCGGCACCGTGTACGGCCCCTCGGCAACGGCTCCCACCGGCGCCGGAACATACTCCGTTTCTGCGACGATCAACGACACCAACTATGCCGGCAACGCCTCCGGCACGCTCACTGTGAACAAGGCCACGCCATCGATCACCTGGGCAACTCCCGCGGCCATCTCGTTCGGCGCGGCTCTGGGTTCCGCGCAGCTCAACGCCACTGCGAATGTCCCTGGAAACTTTGTTTACAATCCGGCAGCGGGAACCGTTCCTGGCGGGGGCAATCAGAATCTCTCCGTGACATTCACGCCGACCGATACCGCCGATTACACGGCAGCCACTGCGAACGTCACCCTGACAGTGAACAAAGCCACGCCCGTTATCACCTGGGTGACTCCCGCAGCCATTACGTTCGGCGCGGCGCTCAGCGCGGCTCAGCTCAATGCCACTGCGAACGTCCCCGGAAGTTTTGCTTACAATCCGGTCGCGGGCACCGTGCTCAACGCCGGCAGCCAAAATCTCTCGGTGACGTTCACGCCCACCGATGCCGCCGACTACACGACGGCCACGGCGGGCGTGAACGTCACCGTGAACAAAGCGGCTACCACCGTCTCGCTGGGAAATCTTAGCCAGACCTACGACGGCTCGCCGAAAGCGGCGTCGGCCACAACGGTTCCGCCGAGTCTGGGCCTCACGTTCTCTTACTTGGGAATTAGCGGCACCACGTATGGGCTTTCAGCCACGGCTCCCGCTGGCGCCGGTTCATATTCGGTTACGGCAACCATCAACGATGCCAACTATTCCGGCACGAACTCCGCCACGCTCACGGTGAACAAGGCCACGCCCTCGGTCACTTGGGCAACGCCCGCGTCCATCACGGCCGGCACCGCGCTCAGCGGCACGCAACTCAACGCCACCGCCAGCGTGCCAGGAACATTCGTCTACGCGCCGCCATCCGGCACGATTCTTCCTGTAGGCGCCCAGAGTCTCTCGGTCACCTTTACACCGGCCGATACAGCCGACTACACCACGGGCACCGCCACCGTAACAATTACGGTGGTGCAAGCCGCCGCGATCACCAGCGCTAATAGCGCCGCCTTCGCGGTGGGCGCACTTGGCTCGTTCACGATTACGGCTTCAGGCTTTCCCGTGCCGTCGCTGGCCAGCAGCGGAGTCCTGCCCTCGGGCGTAACTTTCACCGTCAACGGCAACGGGACTGCCGCGCTGGCAGGCACGCCAGCGGCGGCCACCGGCGGAAGCTACCAGATTACGATCACCGCGCATAACGGCGTTGGCGCGGACGCCATCCAGGCTCTTACCCTCGTCGTGAACCAGGCCGCCGCGATTACCAGCGCGGCAAGCGTCGCATTCGCGGAGGGAACACCAGGTGTGTTCGCGGTGGCGGCAACAGGAACTCCGAAGCCGACGATATCGGAATCCGGCGCGCTGCCCGCGGGCGTTACCTTCAACGCCGCGAACGGAACATTGAGCGGGTCGCCCAACTCGGGCACCGCCGGCAGCTACCCGCTCACATTCTCGGCGCATAACGGGATTGGCGCCGACGCCACGCAAAGTTTTGTTTTGAATGTGGACCTTACCCCCGCGATCACGATACAGCCGGCAAACCAATCCGTGACCCTGGGGCAAGCGGCAACATTCCAGGTGGCGGCGACCGGCACAACCCCGCTGACCTTTCAGTGGAGAAAGAACGGAGCGACGATCGCGAACGCCACGTCCTCCACGTACACGACGCCGGCCACAACGACTGCGGACAACGGCGCGTCATTTGATGTGGTGGTGGCCAACGCGGTGGGGAGCGCAACGAGCAATCCGGCAACCCTGACCGTGAACACGCCGCCGGTGATCACCGGCTTTACGCAGAGCCAGGCTGTCAGCGCGGGGCAGCCGGCAACCTTCATGGTTTCGGCGACCGGCTCAACACCGATGATATTCGTGTGGTACAAGAACAACGTAGCCATTGCGAACGCAACGCAATCCAGCTATACCATCCCGCAGACAACGATTGCCGACGATGGCGCTCAATTCATCGTGACGGTCGGCAACGCTTTTGGAAATGCCACCAGCCCCGCGTCTCAGCTCACGGTCAATCCCGGCCAGGCCGCCGACGTGGTCACCTACCACAATGACATCGCGCGCACCGGACAAAATCTTGCGGAAGCGCTGCTGATGCCCGGCAACGTGACCTCCGCGACATTCGGAAAGGTCAATCAATTCCCTGTCGACGGACGAGTGGATGCGCAGCCCCTCTATCTCTCGAATGTCGCCATCCCGAATAGAGGCACTCACAATGTTCTGTACGTGGCGACCGAGCACGACACCGTGTACGCCTTTGACGCCACGTCGGGATTCCGGCTCTGGAACAAGTCCTTGCTGGGATCCGGTGAAACTCCCAGCGATCCGCGTGGTTGCGGTCAAGTCACGCCGGAAATCGGCATCACTTCCACGCCGGTGATCGACCGCGGGCGCGGCGCGATTTATGTCATCGCCATGTCCAAGAATGCATCCGGAAATTATTTCCAGCGGCTGCATGCCCTGGACATCACCACCGGGAACGAGTTGTTCAGCGGCCCAAGAACGATTCAGGCGACGTATCCCGGAACCGGCGACAACAGCAGCGGACCAAACGTAGTGTTCGACCCAGCGCAATATAAGGAGCGCGCCGCGCTGCTGCTGCTGAACGGCGTGGTCTACACGGCATGGGCGTCACACTGCGACATCCGGCCCTACACCGGCTGGGTGATGGGCTATGACGCGTCAACGCTGACGCAAACCAGCGTGCTCAACATCACGCCAAACGGCAACGAGGGCGCGATCTGGATGAGCGGCGCGGGCTTGGCCGCGGATGAGTCGGGAAATATCTATTTGCTGGCCGGCAACGGCACCTTCGATGCGACGCTCAACGCCAATGGGTTCCCCGGCCAAGGCGACTATGGCAACGCCTTCCTGAAGCTTTCGACTTCGGGCGGGCTCCAGGTGGCCGATTATTTTGAAATGTCCAATCAAAGCTCGGAAAACGCGGGCGACGTGGACCTGGGCTCCGGCGGAGTGTTGCTGTTGCCGAATTTGGTCGATAGTCATGGAAACACGCAACAACTAGCCGTCGGGGCGGGCAAGGACCAGAACATTTATGTGGTGAGCCGGAACGGCATGGGGAAATTCAATTCCGGAGCCAACAATGTCTATCAGCAAATTACCGGAATCTTCCCGGGCGGCGCCCCCGCGGGAATTTATTCCTCGCCCGCCTATTTCAACAATACGATTTACTTCGGATCGATCGGCAACCCGATCATGGCTTTCGGCGTTTCGGCCGCGGTGCTCTCAAGCACGCCAACCAGCCAGACCAACACTTCCTTTGCGTATCCCGGAGCGACGCCCGGCATTTCCGCAAAGGGCACGGCGAATGGAATCCTGTGGGCCGTCGAAAACAACGGCACGGCGGCGGTGCTGCACGCTTACGATGCGACGAACCTCGCGAACGAACTCTACAACTCGAACCAGGCCAGCGGGGGCCGCGATCAATTCGGTCCGGGCAACAAATTCATCACGCCCACGATTGCGAACGGCAATGTCTACGTAGGCACGCCAAACAGCGTCGCGGTATTCGGCCTGCTGCCAAGTTACACATCCACTTTGACGCTGCCCTCGATCACGACACAGCCCGCCAGTCAAACGGTGAACGAGGGTCAGACCGCGACGTTCTCCGTGGCAGCGACAGGGTCTGCTCCTTTGAGCTATCAGTGGCAGAGCAATGGATCCAATATCGCCGGCGCGACTTCTTCTTCCTACACCACGCCGGCCACGACTGCGCTGGATGGCGGAACGCGGTTTACCGTGGTGGTCAGCAACACCGCTGGAAGCACCACGAGCACCGCGGCAACCCTCAAGGTAAATTCGCCCCCCTCGATCGCCACGCCGCCGGCGAATCTGACCGTGCTGGCAGGCGAGACAGCGACATTCTCGGCGACTGCCACCGCAACACCGGCGCCAACCTATCAATGGCAGATGAACGGCGTGGATATTCCCGGAGCCACGGGGTCCACGTACACAACGCCGGTTACGACTCTTGCGGACAACGGAGAGCAATTCACGGTTCGCGCGACAAACGCCCTGGGATCGCAATTGAGCTCTAGTGCCACGCTGACCGTGGTGCCGCATCCTTCGCCGGAAACCTATTACGTGGACGCCGATTCGGGCCTCGATTCCAATAGCGGCCTCACCAAGAACGCGCCGTGGCAGCACGCGCCTGGAATGGCGACCTGTTCCTCCAACTGCAGTCTGATTGCTCTCGCCGGCGGCGACCATATCGTTCTTAAAGGCGGAGCTGCGTGGAACGGCGCAAACTTCCCCATGGTCGTCCATTGGTCCGGAACGCCGGGAAATCCGATCACATTTGGGGTGGACCCAACCTGGTTCAAAGGCGCGGCGTGGGCTCGGCCGGTATTTGATCTGACCAATGGTGTGTGGAATGTTGCCCCAGTGCTGGCCAATTCCGTCAACTACGTCGTCTTTGACAATCTCGAAATCGCGAACGAGCAGGTCGACCAAAAGTACACCTGGCCCCCGAGAAGCGCCCTTTCGGTCAACGGCGGGTCGAACGTAACCATTCAGAATTGTTCCATCCACGGGTGGAGCATCCAAAATCCCGTCCTGGATAGCGATTCCGATCCCATCGGCGGAATCGCGTTCTACAACGGATCCACGGGCGGGGTCGTCCGCAATTGCGTGCTGGATGGAAGTCCGGAGGCCGACTCGGGAATCGGAATTTACGGCGGGGCCGTGATTCAGGGAAACATCATCAAGAATATGCCCAACGGAATCCAGGTGGTGGATCCGGGAATCGATGTGAGTGGCAACCAGATTTTTAACGTGACGTATTCCGCCGACCCCGGAAAGCAACAGAATGGAATTCTCGTGCAGGGCGGCGGGAACGTTTACAACAACATCGTGCATGACGTGGTGCCCGGCGCCTTCGCCGTGTATCTCGAGTCCGCCTGGTCCGGCGCCGGCAACACACAATCCGTTTACAACAACCTGGTCTGGAATCCGGGCGATAATTCCGATGTCACGGTCGATCCGGACGCATTGGCATTTGAACTACGATCGAATCAGCTGATTTACAACAACACGCTTTCCGCGGGCAGTGCAGCGTGCGTGAGCGTCACGCCGCGAAACTTCTCGCCGACGAGTCTGACGGTCGAGAATAACCACTGCATTTCCGACTTGGCCGCGAGCCAGGCGTGGTGCTGGTTCGTTGCCGGCGCAAACAACGGTTGCGGGCCCGTCATGAACCTTACCTTCGGAAACAATGTCTTAATGACCACCTCGACGGCCACATCTGGAGGGTATACGTCCTCCAATAGTTTCCAGCCGTCCGCTGGTAATAAAGATACAGTCGGCGCGGGCTTAAATCTAAGTGCCCTATGCGGATCGATAGGCGCTGCATTGTGTAGCGACCGCCTCGGAGTGCCGCGCCCTGCCGGCTCGACGCCGTGGGATGCGGGCGCCTACCTGTTCCAGTCCGTGCCCGTGAGCCTGCCGCCCGCGATCACGGCCCAGCCGATGAACGTGGCGGTGGCCGTGGGGCAGGCGGCAACGTTCAGCGTGGTCGCCACTGGCACGGGTCCACTCAGCTACGCGTGGTACAAGAACGGGATTGTGATTGCGGGCGCCGCGTCTTCCGCGTATACCACGCCGGTAGCGGCCGCCACGGACAATGCGGCGCAGTTTGCCGCTGTGGTCAGCAGCGCGCTGGGCAGCGTAACCAGCAGCGCCGCGACGCTCTCGGTCGACGCCACAAAGGGCCAGCTTGTAGCCAGCACATCCAACTTGAACTTCGGAATCGTGAGCATCGGAAACGGCAGCACGATGGGTGTCACGCTCACGAACCCGACTGTTTCTTACGTCACCATCTTGAGCGTTGTTCTTTCGGGGCCGGGCTTCGACGCCAGCGATCTTCCAACCGGTTATATTGTGCCGCCGGGAGGTTCCCTGCTGCTGAATGTAGGATTTGCTCCGTCCAGCGCCGGAAATGTGGCGGGGACTCTGGTGATTTCCAGCGACGCGTCGATTACCCCGATCACGATCAATCTTTCGGGCGCGGGGCTGCAGCCTGTCCCGCATGCGGTAACCTTGACCTGGGATGCGGCGCCTTCCGTGGCGGGTTATTACGTGTACCGGAGCCCGCTATTCGGCGGGCCGTTCACAAAACTGAATTTTGCGGTGGACACCAGCACGACGTACACCGATCCGACAGCGATGGCCGACGGAACCTACTACTATGTGGTCACCTCGGTCGATGCCACCGGCGTCGAAAGCCTGTATTCGGATCAAGTGACCGTCGTCGCCCCGGTTCCGTAGCTAAGCTTGTCCACGGGCCGTCGGTTCCGGGCGTTGAGCAGGCCTCCTTCGCAGCGGCAATTTCCTCTCATTCCCGTTCCCGGCAATCCATGTTGGCGTGGCATTCCTCCAAGATAACAGCCGGAGCGGTGTCTCGAATTGGAACAATCGGCTTCTTTCGCCGGCGGCGAACCCAGAACTAGCTATCTTCTCGGCAGGGTTTCGGTACAATCGGAAGCATCGGTTGACTCGGGGACCGATCGAAACTGGCCGGACCGGTGAGTTTCGCCCGGGGAAGACAGCTGCATCCTTGATTTTTGGAAAATCCAGGCATGAAAACGATCTCACCGCATCGATCCAATCAAAAAGTGCTTTATAAGGTTGAATCAGGAAGTGGCGGACCAAGATGCCGGAACACTCCATACTGCAGCGCGCGCATTTTGAGCAATTACTCGGCGCGCTGAAAACACGAGGCTACCGGGTCATCGGCCCAACCGTCCGCGACGGCGCCATCGTCTATGACGATCTGAATTCGACCGACGATCTGCCCGTGGGATGGACCGACGAACAGGAAGGCGGCACGTACCGGCTAAAAAGGCGGGGCGATGCGGCGCTGTTCGGTTACGTGGTCGGCCCGCATTCCTGGAAACGATTTCTGCATCCCCCGGCCGTACGCTTGTGGCAGGCGAACCGGACTGGCAAAAACATCCAGATCGAAGAAGAAAAACACGCGGCACCCAAGATGGCCTTCCTCGGAGTGCGCGCGTGCGAACTGCACGCCATATCGATTCAGGACAAAGTTTTCCTCGGCGGATCCTTTGTCGATCCGCTTTACAAAGCGCGGCGCGAAGGCGCATTCCTGGTGGCTGTGAATTGCGGGCAGGCCGGAAACACATGTTTCTGCGCGTCGATGAATGCAGGACCGAAGGCCGATTTCGGATTTGACCTGGCTCTCACCGAGATCATCGAAGGCTCGGAGCATTACTTTCTGGCCGAGGCAGGAACGCCGCTCGGCGAGGAAATCCTTCAGGAACTGGAACACCGGCCCGCGGAAAATATCGAGGTAGAGAAGGCCGGCAGCATTCACGAGAAAACGGCGCAGCAGATGGGCCGGACCGTGGACACCACCGGCATCAAGGATCTCCTGTACGCAAACATGGAACACCCGCGCTGGGACGATGTGGCGTCGCGGTGCCTGGCCTGCAGCAATTGCACGATGGTCTGCCCCACCTGTTTTTGCACCACCGTCGAGGACGTCACCGACCTGAAAGGCGACCACGCCGAGCGCTGGCAAAAGTGGGACTCGTGTTTCACAGCGGATTTTTCGTACATTCATGGCGGCAGCGTAAGGAGTTCGACAAAAAGCCGTTATCGCCAGTGGATGACGCACAAGCTGGCCAGCTGGATCGACCAGTTCGGAAGCTCCGGATGCGTGGGGTGCGGGCGTTGCATCACCTGGTGCCCCGTGGCCATCGATCTTACGGAAGAAGTCCGCGTGATTCGCGCTACCGACATTCGGACAAAATCCATGGCGAAGGAGACCGACGATGGAAACACTGGAACGAATCCTCGCTGAACATCCGTTTTCGCGCGACCTGCAGAAACCGTACGCCGAACTTCTGGTGGGATGCGCCGCCAATGTGCGGTTTGAAGCCGGCGAATTTCTCTTCCGTGAAGGCGATGAAGCCAACCAGTTCTATCTGATCCGGCAAGGCATCGTATCGGTCGAAATTTTTGCCGGTCCCTCCGGGCAAACGACCATTACCACCATGGGCGAAGGCGAAGTACTGGGGTGGTCCTGGCTGTTCCCGCCATACCGTTGGAAATTCGATGCCCGCGCCGTGGAACTGACGCGGGCGATCGCGCTGGATGGAAAATGTTTAAGAGCCAAGTGCGAGGCGGACCACGATCTGGGTTACGAACTTTTGAAACGCTTCGCCTTGATGGTGGAGCAGAGGCTGGATGCCACGCGGCTGCAGTTGCTGAATGTCTATGAATCTCATGCCTGAGAACGAAGTGATGCCCGCCGCTCCTCACCCCATGGCGCCACTGCCCTTCCGCGTGCAACGGGTGCGCCGCGAGACACGCGATACATTCACGCTGGAGCTTCAGTCCGCAAACGGCGCCGGCCGCCCTTCCTTTCTCGCCGGACAATTCAACATGGTGTATGTGTTCGGCGCGGGAGAAGTTCCCATGTCCATCACGGGCGACCCCGCCGATCAAGACACGATCATCCACACCACACGAAGCGTCGGCATGGTTTCGCAAGCCATCTGCAAGCTTAAAAGCGGGGACATGGTTGGCCTTCGTGGCCCCTTCGGCACTCCCTGGCCGGTGGAAGAAGCCGCTGGAAAAGACGTGGTCGTTGTCGCGGGCGGCATTGGACTGGCGCCGCTGCGGCCAGTCGTCTACCAACTGCTTGCGGATCGGGCGAAATTCGGCAAGGTGGTCTTGATTTACGGCACGCGCACTCCGGCCGATATTCTCTATCAAAAAGAGCTCGCGAAGTGGCGATCGCGCCTGGATTTCCGTGTCGCGGTCACTGTCGATCGCGCTCCGGCCGCATGGCGAGGCTCCGTGGGCGTTGTCACTACGCTGATTCCCAAAGTTTCCTTTGATCCCCAACGAACCGTCGCCATGGTCTGCGGGCCCGAGGTGATGATGCGGTTTGTGGCGCGCGAACTGGAAGCTCGCGGGGTGGAGAAAAACCGGATTTACATCTCCATGGAGAGAAACATGAAGTGCGCGGTCGGCTTTTGCGGCCACTGCCAGTTGGGCCCGCAATTTATCTGCAAGGACGGCGCGGTATTCCGGTACGACCGGATCAGGCCGCTGCTGGGGATACGCGAGCTGTAAAATGAAGCGAATCAGGAAGCCAAAACTCGCCGTCTGGAAATTCGCCTCCTGCGACGGCTGCCAGCTCAGCCTGCTCGATTGCGAGGACGAGCTGTTGGCCGTGGCCGGCAAAATTGAAATTGCGAATTTTCCTGAAGCGTCGAGCAAAATCGTGAAGGGCCCGTACGATTTGTCGCTGGTCGAGGGTTCGATTACCACGCCCCACGATGAAATTCGCATTCACGAGGTAAGACGCGCTTCGAAATTTCTGGTCACCATAGGCGCGTGCGCCACGGCCGGGGGGATTCAGGCCCTGCGGAATTTCAAGGACGTGAAGGAATTTATTTCCATCGTCTACGCTCATCCGGAATACATCTCCACGCTCAACAAATCGACGCCAATTGCCGACCACGTGAAGGTGGATTTCGAGCTGCGCGGGTGCCCTATCAATAAGGACCAACTCCTCGAAGTGATCCGCGCGTATTTGCACGGCAGCAAGCCCAATACTCCCGCTTATAGCGTGTGCATGGAGTGCAAACGGTGCGGGACGGTTTGCGTGATGGTCGCACACGGCACGCCGTGCCTTGGGCCCATCACCCATGACGGGTGCGGCGCGATTTGCCCGTCCTACAACCGGGGCTGCTACGGATGCTTCGGCCCCAAGGAAACGCCCAACACGGATTCGCTGGCCGCGCGGTTCAGCGAGTTGGGCGCGACCAATCAGGACATCGTGCAGGTTCTCCGGAATTTCAACGCCTGGGCAGAACCATTCCGCCGGGAAAGCGAGGCCCATGAAAAAAAAGTCCGCAAAAACAAGGACAATTCGCGTTGACGCCCTGACCCGCGTGGAGGGCGAAGGCGGGCTCCACGTGAAGATCCGGGACGGCAAGGTAATCGACGTGAAACTCAAGATTTTCGAGCCGCCCCGTTTTTTTGAGGCCCTGTTGCGCGGCCGCAACTGCGAGGAAGCGGCGGGGATCACCTCGCGCATCTGCGGCATCTGCCCGATCGCATACCAGATGAGCACGGTCCATGCGGTCGAGGACGCGCTCGGCGTGAGGGTGGATGGGCAGTTGCGCGCCCTCCGGCGGCTCATCTATTGCGGCGAGTGGATCGAAAGCCACGCCTTGCACGTATACCTGCTGCATGCTCCCGATTTCCTGGACTATGACGACGCCATTCAGATGGCGCAAGAACACCCAGAACTCCTGCAGCGCGGCTTGAAACTGAAAAAAGCGGGAAACGAAATCATCCGCTTTCTCGGCGGACGCGAGATTCATCCGATCAACATCCGTGTCGGCGGATTTTATAAAGCGCCGTCGAGGAAATCTCTGTTGGCACTCGAGGAGCAATTGAAGTGGGCCCGCGAGGCGGCCCTGGAAACGGTCCGCTGGACTGCGGGTTTGCCCTTCCCGGAATTCGAGCAGGATTTCCTGTTTGTCGCCCTGCGCCATGAAACGGAATATCCGTTCAATGAAGGCCGCATCGTTTCCAACCGGGGGCTGGACATCCCCGTACGCGACTATGAGCAGCTTTTTTCGGAAGAGCATGTGGAGCATTCCACCGCGCTGCATTCTTCGCTCAAGGACCATGACTCCTACTTTGTGGGCCCGCTGGCTCGCTACAACCTGAACTTTGACCGGCTGTCCCCGATGGCCCGGGAAGCGGCGCTGGCTGCCGGATTGCGCGCCGTTTGTAGGAATCCATTCCAAAGCATCGTGGTCCGAAGCGTGGAAATCTTGTATGCGTGCGACGAAGCCCTGCGGATCATCGAGGAGTACGAGATGCCGGAGAAGCCGGCCGTGGATTTTGTCATGAAAGCAGGCACGGGAACCTCATGTACGGAAGCGCCGCGCGGAATTTTGTATCATCGCTTCCGCTTCGACGATCATGGCGCCATTCTGGACGCAAAAATCGTTCCGCCCACTTCGCAAAACCAGAAAGCCATCGAAAGCGATCTGCTGCAATTCGTTCCCAGGAATATTTCCCTTCCTGAAGAAGAGCTCCGGCGAAGGTGCGAGCAGGTGGTCCGCAATTATGACCCGTGCATATCCTGTTCGACTCATTTCCTCAAGCTGCATGTGGAACACGTGTAGATTATGGATGCGATGCCAAAGAATTCGGCGCGAGCTGGAAAAGGTACGCAGAGTTCAGACGGCTCGCCGAAGCCGGCAGCCCATTCCGCGGTGCTCGTCATCGGTCTGGGCAATCCGTTCCGTGGAGACGACTCGGTCGGGAGAATTGTCGCGGCTCGCGTAAGACGCAGAAATCGTCCACACCTTCGAGTGGCGGAAAGTTCCGGCGAAGGCGCGGACCTGCTGGAGTTGTGGGCGGACTCGGGCGCCGTCATCGTTGTGGATGCGGTCGAATCAGGCGGCAAAACGGGGATGGTTCACCGATTTGAGGCGAGCCAACGAGCCTTGCCGGTTCGATTTAGCAACAGTTCGACGCACGCCTTTGGCCTTGGCGAGGCGGTGGAAATGGCGCGCGCCCTGAACCAGCTTCCGCAGCGCCTGATTGTTTTCGGGATCGAGGGAAGGCGATTCGATGTGGGAAGCAAACTTTCGGCCGAGGTGAAGAAAGCCGTTCCGCATGTGGTTGAATGTGTGGTTGAAGAGGCGCGCAGACTTTTGGCGCCACAGGTCCCGGGAAGTCCGGGCTCATCCACTTCAGCCTGTGGGGCTTAGTCGCCGGCAGAAGCGCGGTTTGCGCCGTCACAATTTTGAGTGACATGCGTCACAGACGCGATGCCACCCTGGCCGGACACTCACCCTCAAGGCAAACTCGCAGGGATCTCGGCCTGAGTTCAGGAGAACTTCCATGTGCCTCGCTATTCCGGGCAAGATTTTAACGGCTGAAAACCGCAACGGTGTTCGCGTCGGGCGCGTTCAATTCGGCGGCATTACGCGCGATACCTGCCTGGATTTTGTTCCGGAAGCGGAGGTGGGCGACTACGTGATTGTCCACGTGGGCTTCGCGATAAGCCGGGTCGACGCCGAAGAGGCCGAAAAAAGTTACGAATTGCTTGAATCCATGGGTTTGCTTCAAGAAGAATTGGGACCCGAGACGGAAAACTCATGATGGGGCGGCAGTGAAGTACATTGACGAATATCGCAACGGAGCCATCGCTCGCGGGCTGGCGGCGGAAATTGCGCGCCGCGCAACGCGCCCCTGGGTCCTGATGGAAATCTGCGGCGGGCAAACGCACACGCTGATGCGTTTCGGTATCGACGAAATGCTGCCCGCGGGCATCGAGATGGTTCACGGCCCCGGATGCCCGGTCTGCGTGACCTCGCTGGAAACGATCGACAAGGCGATCGAGATCGCGTCGCGCCCGAACGTCACGCTCGTCTCCTACGGCGACATGCTGCGCGTGCCGGGATCGCGCACGGATCTGTTCCACGTGCGCGCGAATGGAGGCGACGTGCGGATCGTCTACTCTCCCACCGAGGCCCTGAAAATCGCGCGCGCCAACCCGGATCGAAACGTCGTGTTTTTCGCCGTCGGATTCGAGACCACGGCTCCCGCCAATGCCATGGCCGTGTGGCTGGCGAAACGCGAAGGGCTCCACAATTTCTCGATGCTGGCGTCGCATGTGCTTGTGCCGCCTGCCATGCGCGCCCTGTTAAGCTCGCCGCGCAATCGCGTGCAGGGATTCATTGGACCGGGCCACGTTTGCACCGTCATGGGCTATCACGAATACGAGGAGCTTATCCGGGAATTCCGCGTGCCCATCGTCGTTGGCGGATTCGAGCCGGTGGATCTGCTGGAAGCCATTCTGATGCTGGTGACGCAACTCGAGCAGGGCCGCGCGGAAGTGGAAAACCAATATGTCCGCTCCGTTTCCTACGAAGGAAATCTGCCCGCACAGAAGATCCTTTCCGAAGTATTTGAAGTCTGCGACCGGAAATGGCGCGGTATCGGCGGAATCCCGGAGAGCGGGCTAAATATTCGCGCGGCGTACGCGGATTTTGACGCCGACAAGATTTTCCAGACGGAAACACTGACGGCTGACGAATCGCCGGATTGCATAAGCGCCGAGGTGCTGCAAGGATTGAAGAAGCCGGTGGACTGCGCTGCTTTTGGCGTGCGCTGCACGCCGGAAAATCCTCTGGGCGCGCCGATGGTTTCGTCCGAAGGAGCGTGCGCCGCCTATTATCGCTACCGGCGTCACGCGGTGGCGGAACCCGGGGGCCGGTGATGGCGGAAGAAATAAAACTCGAAGCCGGATTCATGTGCCCCGTGCCCATCGCGGCGCGCGACGCTGTGCTGCTCGGCCACGGCAGCGGCGGCAAGATGAGCGCCGACCTGCTACGCGACCTTCTCCTTCCCGCTTTCCAAAATCCGTTTCTCGCGCGTCAAGACGATCAGGCAATCGTGGACATTAACGGCCTGCGCCTGGCATTTACGACGGATTCTTTCGTGGTGAAGCCCTTGTTCTTTCCGGGGGGCGACATCGGATCTCTGGCCGTGAACGGGACGGTCAACGATCTCGCCATGGGTGGCGCGACGCCTCTTTTCCTCAGCCTGGCATTCATTCTGGAAGAAGGCCTTCCGATGGATGTGCTGCGCAAAGTCATTGAGTCGGTCAGCATCGCAGCGGCTCGCGCGGGGGTCCAGGTCGTCACTGGCGACACGAAAGTGGTGGAAAAAGGCAGCGGCGACGGATTGTTTGTGAACACGTCCGGAATTGGCCTCGTCCCCGACGGAGTGCGGCTTTCCGCCAACCAAGCGCAGCCCGGAGATTGCGTGATTCTCAGCGGCTCGGTCGGGGATCACGGAATCACAATTCTTTCCCAGCGCGAGGGATTGGCGTTTGAAAGCCCGATTGAGAGCGACACCGCGGCGCTGCACACTCTGGTGGCCGAGATGCTGCGCGCGACGAGCGAAATTCGCTGCCTGCGCGATCCGACGCGCGGCGGCCTGTCGAGTTCATTGAACGAAATTGCCGCGTGTTCTGGCGTGGGAATCGAATTGCGGGAGAGCGCGATTCCGATCCGCGAGGAAGTGCAAGGCGCGTGCGAGATGCTGGGGCTCGATCCGATGTATGTGGCCAATGAAGGGAAATTGGTCGCCATCGTTAGCCTTGCCTCCGCTGAGCCTTTGGTCGAAACGATGCGCCGGAACCCGCTGGGCCGCGACGCGCAGATCGTCGGCACAGTTACTGCCGCGCATCCCGGGATGGTAACCATGCGCACACGGCTGGGCACTTCGCGAATCGTGGACTTATTGACCGGAGATCAACTGCCTCGAATCTGCTAGGACTTTCGATGCACGAAATGGGAATTGCCAATTCGATCTTGGAAGCGGTCCGCACCGAAGCCCGGCGATTTCCGGACGGCCACATTTGTAAAGTGGGCGTGCGCATTGGAGAGCTCGCCGGCGTTGACCCCGACTCGATGAGTTTTTGTTTCGAGGCCCTGGTGCGCGAGACGGACCTCGAGCCTCTGGCGATTGACATCGAATATTGCTCGCGGCGCCATCAGTGCCGGGCGTGCCAGACCATTTTTCCAGCGCCGATGGAAGGGGCGCAATGCCCTGCCTGCGGCGGGATGGACTCCGTGTTCGTTGCGGGCGATGAATTGGAACTTTCCTATTTGGAGGTCGAAGATGGAACGAGTACCTCTGGAACGTAAAGTCCTGAACGAAAATGGGCGCATTGCGGAAGAGCTGCGGGCGCGCTTCGCGGAACATGGCGTCCTCTGCTTGAATCTGATCAGTTCGCCGGGTTCGGGCAAAACCACGCTACTTGAGCGCACGCTCGAAAGCTTTGCTCCCGGCGAACGTGTCGCCGTCCTGACCGGCGACATTCAAACCGACAACGACGCGCAACGGCTGGCGCGTTTCGGCTTTCCCGTCAAGCAGATCACCACGGGAGGAACGTGCCATCTCGACGCGCGCATGATCGAGAAGGCGCTCGCCGACTGGCGGCTGGAGGACATCGACCTGTTGTTCATCGAGAATGTGGGGAATCTGGTTTGCCCGTCCAGCTATGACCTGGGGGAAGCCGCGAAAATCGTGGTCCTGAGCGTCACCGAAGGCGAGGAAAAACCGCTGAAATACCCTTCTATTTTTTTTAAATCCGAATTGATGATCCTGAACAAAATTGATTTGCTCCCGTACGTGCCTTTTCAGATTGCACTCGCGGAAGAGAATGCGCGACGGATTCATGCCGGAATCGACATTGTCCGGGTCAGTTGCCTCAACAAAGACGGCTTGAACGAATGGCTCGATTGGTTGAGCCGGAAACGCGCGGCAGCACGGGCGGCAGCGACTTCGGCGGCAATTCAAACGTGACATGCAGATTCGCAGAGAGATCCGGGTTACGGGAATCGTGCAGGGCGTCGGTTTCCGGCCCTATGTCTTCCGCCTGGCCACGGAACGCGGCCTGACCGGCAACATCAGCAATACCCCCGCGGGCGTCACCATCGAAATTCAGGGGCCGGCTGCGTTAGTCGAAGAATTTTCCGCGCAGTTATCCATCGATGCGCCTCCTCTCGCGCGCATCATGGGCCTTGCGATTCAAGATCTTCCCTGCAATGGAGACGCGGAATTCCGGATCGCCGGCAGCCATACGGGCGAAGCGGTTCGCGCGCTGATTTCGCCCGATGTCGCCATCTGCGACGAGTGCCTTGCGGAACTGCTTGATCCGGCCGACCGCAGGCACCTCTACCCTTTCATTAACTGCACGAACTGCGGCCCGCGCTTCACGATTGTCCGGAACATTCCCTACGACCGCCCGCGCACGTCCATGGCCGTGTTTCCCATGTGCGAGGAATGCCGCGCGGAATATGAAAATCCCCGCGACCGGCGTTTCCATGCGCAGCCGAACGCCTGCTGGAAATGCGGTCCACAACTGGAGCTATGGGATTCGCAGGGCCAGAATGTGGAATGCTCCGATCCCGTAGCGGAAGCAGTCGCGCGCCTGCGCAGCGGAGAGATCGTTGCCATAAAAGGTCTGGGCGGGTTTCACCTCGCCGTGGACGCCACAAATTCCGCGGCTGTGGATTCGCTTCGCCGGCGCAAACATCGCTTCGGGAAACCTTTAGCCGTAATGGTGCAGGATCTAAAGATGGCGGAAGCCTTTTGCGAAATCGAGCAACAGGCGCGGGCCGCGCTCACTTCGCACCAGCGTCCGATTGTCTTGCTTCCCAAGAAACGGGGGATCGCCATCGCGGACGCTGTTGCCCCCGGCCAAAACGATCTCGGAATTTTTCTTCCCTACACGCCGGTACATCATTTGCTCTTCGCGGCTGGACAATTCCCCGCCCTGGTCATGACCAGCGGAAACCTGAGCGAGGAACCGATTGCCATTGACAATCGCGAGGCAGCGGCGCGCCTGTCTGGAATCGCGGACGCTTATCTCCCGCACAACCGCGAGATTCTGTTGCGGTGCGATGATTCGGTGATCAAGCCCATCGCTGGACGTGTCCGCCAGTTTCGCCGCGCGCGCGGCTACGTCCCCGCGCCGCTGGAGTTGCACAACGATCTTCCTTCGATTCTCGCGGTTGGCGGCGAACTGAAAAATACGATCTGCCTGACGCGCGGCCGCGAGGCATTCCTCAGCCAGCATATCGGCGATCTGGAAAACGCGGAGAGCTTCAAATTCTTTCACGAAGCGGTGGAACATTTTCAGAGAATTCTCGAAATCCATCCAGAAACCATCGCGTACGATTTGCATCCCGGCTATTTTTCGACCAAATGGGCGCTGGCGCAGACCGGCGCACGGCTGGCCGGTGTGCAGCACCACCACGCACACATCGCAAGTTGCATGGCCGAAAACGGCATTGAAGGCAAAGTGATCGGCTTCGCGCTCGACGGTACCGGCTATGGCTCCGATGGCGCGGTGTGGGGTGGCGAAGCGCTGGTCGCCAGTTATGCAAGCTTCGAGCGCGCCGGTCATTTTGAATATGTATCTCTTCCCGGAAGCGCCGCGGCGATTCGCGAGCCCTGGCGGATGGGCGTCAGCTATTTGGCGCATACGTTCGGGAAAGATTTTCTTGGCTTAGGAATTCCTTTTACGCACAAAATTGAGCGAAAGAAATCAGAGACGATGCTCCGCATGATGGAACGTCGAGTGAATTCCCCTCTGACATCGAGTTGCGGAAGGCTGTTCGATGGCGTTGCAGCTGTGATCGGGTTACGTGAGGTAGTCGATTACGAAGCGCAGGCTGCCATGGAATTGGAGTCCGCCGGGCTGGCTGCGCCGAAGGACGCAAGCGCCTATCCATTCTCATTGTTCCGCGAGGGCAACACCTGGCAGATCGGCGTCCGCCCACTGTTCGAGGCCATTGTCGATGACCTGAGAAAACACACGCCCGTGGAAACGATCTCCCTGCGATTCCACAACGGCCTGGCCGACATCCTTTCCAGGCTGGCCGGATGTCTCCGGGATGAATTCTCCCTGCGGCGAATCTGCCTGAGCGGCGGCACGTTTCAAAATGGCTTTCTGCTGACTTCCTTGGTGCAGAAGCTTGAGGCAGATGGTTTTGAGGTATTCACTCATACTCAAGTTCCAGCCGGAGACGGCGGTCTGAGCCTGGGTCAGGCCCTGGTCGCATCCTCCCTACTGCAAAATTAATCCCCTGCCGAAGCATGCTAGCTTGCCCCATCTCCAGGACCTGTTTCAGTTCGAAATGTTCAACGGTCACACGAAAGCGTGAGGTTTATCACAGACGCAGCACCTCCCTGAGAAGAAACTTTTGTGTAGATACTCCACTCGCAATTTGGCCCCGGCCAGAAATATTGCGTTCAGGGGGATGACGTGAACAAACCATTCTCTCCTGCTTCAACCTACGATGTTCTCCGTCAGCATGGCATCGATCGCCGAGATTTCCTGCAGTTTTGCATTACGACTGCCGCGGCCATGGGGCTCGATGCCGCCATGGTGCCGCAAGTGGTCTCCGCGATGGAGACCAAGCCCCGCATCCCGGTCATCTGGCTCCACGGCCTGGAATGCACCTGTTGCAGCGAGTCCTTTATCCGGTCGTCTCATCCCATCGCGCAGGACATCGTCCTCAACATGATCTCCCTGGACTACGACGATACGCTGCAGGCCGCCGCAGGCTTTCAGGTGGAGGAGATTCGCCAGAAGCTGATCAAGGAACATCCCGGCGGGTACCTGCTGGCGGTTGAGGGCAACGCTCCCACCGCGGACGGCGGCGTGTATTGCACCGTGGGCGGCAATACGTTTCTGAACGTCCTGATGGAAACAGCGGAGCATGCCAAGGCGATCATCGCGTGGGGATCGTGCGCATCGAACGGCTGCGTGCAAGCGGCGCGCCCGAATCCCACAGGCGCCAAGCCCATTCACGAGCTGATTTCCGGCAAGCCGATCATCAATGTTCCCGGCTGCCCGCCCATCGCCGAAGTCATGACGGGCGTCCTGACCTACATCCTTACATTCGACGAATTGCCGGAGCTCGATCGCATCGGCCGGCCCAAAATGTTTTACGGCCAGCGCATTCACGACAAGTGCTACCGGCGCGCGTTCTTCGACGCGGGCCAGTTCGTCGAGGCCTGGGACGACGAGGGCGCACGCAAGGGCTGGTGCCTGTACAAGATGGGGTGCCGCGGCCCAACGACCTACAACTCTTGCTCCAACATGAAATGGAACGGCGGCGTTTCCTTCCCCATCGGTTCCGGCCATGGATGCATCGGCTGCAGCGAGGCCAATTTCTGGGATAACGGACCTTTTTATCAGAGGCTTTCGAGCGTCGTGGTGCCGGGCATCGAAGCGACGCCGGACAAGATTGGCGCAGTGCTGGGAGTGGCCACGGCCAT
This sequence comes from Terriglobia bacterium, assembly GCA_020073485.1. Taxonomy (GTDB): domain Bacteria; phylum Acidobacteriota; class Terriglobia; order Acidiferrales; family UBA7541; genus Palsa-360. Next base: position 74,934 of record JAIQFB010000008.1, read on the forward strand.
AGGCGTCGGGGCGCATCTCACGGCCACGGTTGCTCACCGGTTGTCGCGCAAGCCGATAACGGACAAAGATCAGCCGACAGCCGATAAAACCGAGCAGGAGTGAAATATGAGCACTCGAGTCGTTGTCGATCCCGTGACCCGCATTGAGGGACATCTCCGCATCGAAGCCATCTTGAACGACAGCAACCACGTGGGAGACGCGATCTCCACCGGGACCATGTGGCGCGGGATCGAGGTGATCCTGCGCGACCGCGATCCTCGCGATGCCTGGGCGTTTTGCGAACGCATCTGCGGCGTTTGCACTACCGTTCACGCACTGGCTTCAGTGCGCTGCGTCGAAAACGCTCTCGGCATTCGCGTGCCGAAAAACGCCGAGATCATTCGCAACATCATGTTTCTCACCCAGATGGTGCAGGATCACGTGATTCATTTTTATCATCTGCATGCGCTCGACTGGGTCGACATCGTCTCCGCGCTCAAAGCCGATCCCGACAAAACGGCCGCGCTGGCGCAGAAAGTTTCTCCATCGTTCCCTCTTTCCAGCCCCGGCTATTTCCGGGACATCGCCGCCACGCTGAAAAAATATGTCGACTCCGGCCAGTTGGGCATCTTCCAGAACGCCTATTGGGGGCACCCGGCCTACAAGCTCCCGCCCGAGGCCAACCTCATGGCCGTGGCGCATTACCTGGAAGCGCTCAAGTGGCAGAAAGAGATCATCAAGATCCACACTATTTTCGGCGGCAAGAATCCGCACCCGAATTATCTGGTCGGCGGGATTGCCGCAGCCGTCTCCATGCAAAGCGACAACGCCATCAACATGGAACGCCTGAACTTCATCAAGGATTTGATCGACGGCGCCACGCAAATCGTCGAGCAAATGTACATTCCGGATCTGCTCGCGATCGCTTCCTTCTACCCGGAATGGACGCAAATCGGCGCGGGTTTGGGGAATTACCTTGTGTACGGCGACATTCCGCAAAATGGAATCAGCGATGTTTCCAAGTTCCGGTTCCCGCGCGGGGCCATTCTCAACAAGAATTTGAACGAGGTGCTATCGGTTGATCCGACCGATGCCAGCCAGGTGCAAGAGGAGATCGCGCATTCCTGGTACGAGTATTCCGATGGCAAGACTTCCCTCCATCCCTGGGACGGAGAAACATCGCCCAAGTACACCGGGCCCAAGCCGCCCTACAAGCAGCTCGATGAAAACGCGAAGTACTCCTGGCTCAAGTCGCCGCGCTGGAAGGGCAATGCCATGGAAGTCGGGCCGCTGGCCCGTGTGCTGGTCGGCTATGCGAGCGGCAATACGGAGTTCAAGGACGTTGTCACCGAGGCCATCGGGGCGTTGAAAGTTCCCGCATCGGCGCTGTTCTCCACGCTTGGCAGGACCGCAGCGCGCGGACTGGAAACGCGCCTCGCGGTGCGTTGGCTTTTGGATGAATACAACCAGCTCGTTGCCAATCTCAAGGCGGGCGACTCGGCCACCGCGGACACATCGAAGTGGGATCCGTCTTCCTGGCCCGCGGAGACCAAAGGGTACGGATTCACGGAAGCTCCTCGGGGCGCGCTGTGCCACTGGATTCACATCAAGGACGCGAAGATTGCCAACTACCAGATCGTGGTTCCCTCCACGTGGAACGCTTCTCCCAAGGATGGCAAGGGACAGCGCGGGGCTTATGAATCCGCGCTGATCGGGACACCCATGGCGGATCCGCAGCGGCCGCTGGAAATTCTGCGCACCATTCACTCTTTTGACCCGTGTCTGGCGTGCGCCTCGCACGTCTTGAGTCCGGACGGCCGCACGTTGTCCGAAGTCGTCATCGTTCCCTAGGAGGCAGCCGTGGCGAACGTCGTTCGATTATTCGATCCGAAGCAGCTCGAAGGTCACCCGGAAAAATTCTTCCGCCAGGCATATATCTGGGAACTTCCTGTGCGCCTTACGCACTGGGTCACTGGCATTTCGATCATCGTGCTCTTCCTCACGGGTCTTTACATCGGCCATCCGATCCTTGCACCTGCAGGCGAGCCCGCGAATCACTTTGTCATGGGACGCGTTCGCGAAGTGCATTTCGCGGCCGCGCTCATTTTCATCGTCAGCTTCCTGTTTCGCATTTATTGGTTCTGGGTCGGAAACAATTATGCCCGGTCGGGCTTTCCTTATATTTGGCGCGCCGCCTGGTGGCGCGAAGTCGTCGGGGAAGTGATTGAATACCTGAAACTCAGGCGGGGACGCGCCTACCTGGGCCACAACGCGCTCGGGGGCGCCTCCTACACATTTTTCATCGTACTGCTGGGATGGTTTGAGATCTTCACGGGCCTCGCGCTGTATTCAGAGGTTAATCCCGGTGGACCGCTGGATCGATTGTTCGGCTGGGTGATTCCGTTGATCGGGGGATCTTACAAGACGCACATGTATCACCATCTGGTGGCGTGGGCGTTTCCCGTTTTCGTGTTAATGCACGTGTACGTCGTGCTCTACGACGCCGTCACACTCGGCAACGGCCTGGTCGGCTCCATGATCTCCGGCCACAAATTTTACCAGCGGGAAGACGTGCAAGATGACAAGTAGCCGCGGCAATTCTTTTGAGGATCGGGCGCCTTTTCTTGTTCTGGGCTTGGGGAATACTCTGCTGAGTGACGACGGCATCGGTCCCGCCTTGATCGATCAATTGTTACACGAAGACCAGCGCTGGAAAAATTCGATCGAGTTTCTCGATGGCGGAACGCAGGGTCTGGCGCTGCTCGGCCACCTCAGCGGCCGCGAAGGCATTATCATCCTGGATGCCCTTGCGATGGGCGCACCTCCGGGAACCACTAGAATTTTGAATTTGTCCGAAGTTTTTCAGATGGGAGCACGCCGCGCGGCTACGTCGCACGAGGGCAATGCCGGCGAACTTCTCACCGTCGCCAAATTTCTGGATGAACTACCGGATCTCGTGTTTGTCGTAGGCGTCGAACCGCAGAGCACCGCGACCGGCTACGGTCTCTCCGAGTCCGTCCGCAATGCCCTGCCAGTTGCGGCCGATCGAGTCAGAGAACTCCTCGCCGAATTGAATTGCCCTTCCCTGTTCAAGGCGTCGCCGGAACTTTCCGCCATGGATCGATACGATGGCAAAGGAGCTTCGGAAAAGCCTGCCTGAGGTGTTCCGTTGCTTCCAAGTCTTTCCGGGCGCACAAAAAACTTCAAAGAAGAACGAGACCGCAGCGAATGCCTATGGAGACGGCTTCGGTGCGGCTTCCCGCGCCGACTTTTCCGAGAATCGACGCGACGTGGAATTTGGCGGTGTGCTCGGAGATGGCCAGCCGCGCGGCGATTTCCTTATTCGCCAGTCCGCTCGCGAGTATTTGCAGCACCTCGCTTTCGCGTGGCGTAAGCGACTCGGTAGCCAAGGTTCGCTGGGACGATTGGAGCGACGCCTTCCCCGCATTCATCACGCTGGTCGCCACCCCGCTCACCTTCAGCATTGCCACTGGACTGAGTCTCGGACTGCTCTCCTTCACTTTCATTAAAATTGGCACGGGAAGAATCCGCGAAATCAGCCCGCTGATCTGGGTCCTCTCGGTTCTCTTTCTGCTACGCTACGCGTTCTTGGGGACGGAATAAGCAGCGCAGGATTTGCCACATTTGTGTTCACAAATTGCAAACTTGTGACTCAAATGGAGTCGTCGACAGGAATACCGCCATCTCGAAGTTCTTCTCGGATCGCGTTACGCGCTTCGGAGGAGATCTCCACGAACTCGATTCCAATGCCAACCCCCGGCAGGCAATAGCGCACTTCGGCGCGGGCAAGGACTTCGTAGAAGGAACGCACAAGGCGGAACCGGACTTTTAGTACCGCTCCCTCGGGGAAACGGCGCGCAGTTTGAATAAACATTCCCTTCACGCTGAGATCCGGAGGACGGAGAGGAATCTCTTCGCTATGACCTTCGTAGGTGATGAACAATTCTCGATAGTGCGAGGCGTGGCGCTTCGCCTGCCGTTCTACAATGCTGGCCTTCGTTAACTGACTACTCATGAGAAATCGCCTCCTGGGCCGGCGTGTACCGGGACTGGATCGGAAACGACATTCGAGGATCTCTTGGTGCCGCAATACGGACAAAAAAGAAACATTTCGGCCAGTTCTCGCGAGCACTTTGAGCAGCGCGCACCACTGAATTCCTCGAAGGTGATGACACGCAGGATCTCGTCGAGTGAGGTGAGACCGTCTTTCACTCTATCGAGGGCGTCCTCCTGCATTGTCCGCATGCCTTTGCCACGGGCGATGACACGAATTTGATCCGGGCGGGTATCAGTCCGAATCATGTGTCGCATTTCCTCGTCGAAGACGAGTATCTCAGAGACAATTACGCGGCCTCTGTACCCGGAATGGTCGCAGGCCGGACAACTCCCCGGGACATACATTATCTTTTCCGAGTCATCCATGCCGGCCGCAACCAAATGAGCAACGTACTCAGGCGTTGCGGCGACCTTCTGCCGGCAGCTGCAAAGTTTCCGGACTAGCCGCTGGGACATAACGGCTGTCACGGAAGATGCGATCAAAGAAGAGGGGATCTTCAGATCGACGAGCCGCGCGATGGCTGCAATGGCGTCGTTGGTATGAACCGTGGTTAAAACGAGATGCCCGGTCTGCGAAGCCTTCATGGCAATCTCGGCTGTCTCAGCGTCCCGGATTTCGCCCACCATGATAATGTTGGGATCCTGACGCAGAATCGAGCGGAGGCATTGGGCAAATGTCAATCCGGCCTTGGTGTGTACCTGGACCTGATTGATGCCCTCCAGCATGTATTCCACCGGATCTTCAACGGTGACGATGTTCACCGAGGGCGAACGGAGTTGATTCAGCGCGGCGTATAAGGTGGTCGTTTTCCCCGAGCCAGTCGGCCCGGTTACCAGAAGCATTCCCTGCGGGCGACCTATTAGCCGGTTGAGAGTTTCGCACTTGCTTGCGGTCATGCCGAGATCGTGAAAACGCAAACGGGGCGCGCTGGGATCCAGCAGGCGGATCACCATTTTCTCGCCGTGGTGGGTTGGCAGAGTGGAGATACGCAAATCAATATTCTTACTGCCGACGCGTACGACGATTCGGCCGTCTTGGGGTTTACGTCTCTCCGCAATGTCCATGTCGGCTAATATTTTCAGACGCGAGATCACCGTGGATTGGTGCTCCGCGGGGACTTGCGCCAACTCGCGGAGGATCCCATCCACTCGCATGCGTATCGCCATGCCCGTTGTTTGGGGCTCGATGTGGATATCGCTGGCATCCTTCTCAACGGCAGCGGCAATCGCCGCCGATACTAAGCGCACTGCAGGCGTCGGCTTGCTCTTTAGCTCGGCCTGGATCTCCAGCAATGCTTCCTGACTGCTCTGACGGGCGCTGCCGCTGATGAACTGCACATGGCTAATATCAACATTTTCGAGCGGGGAGCTTTCTTGTTCTGGCGAACCTTTACCGGGTTCCACGGCACCGTGGTAGTGCCTTTCGATCGACGCGACGATCTCCATTCTGAAGCCCAGCCGGGGAGAAACTACTTTTCCGGTACGAAATCGAAGTTCATCGATGGCCTGCAGGTTCTGGGGTTCGGCCATCGCAACTACGATCTTTTTGCCGTCAAGCGCAATCGGTAGGACGCCATAACGGGCAGCAAGATCATGCGGAACAAGCTTCAAGGCATGGGGATCGACCTTCGCTGAACGGCAATCTATAAATGCGACTTTAGTCACTTCCTCAATCGAAGCGACAAGGTCCTCCCGGCTCACCAAATTGCGCTCAAGCAGTACTTCGCCCAGGAGTATAACTTTCCTCTGCTGTTCTTCGAGCGCCTTGGCAAGGTCGTCCGCAGAAATCAGCCCACGTTCGCGAAGGATTTCTCCGAGCTTTTTCTTTCTCATACTTCCCTCAATTATGTCATGGAGAGTACTGCGTCAAAGAAAAACTAGCCGGATTGTACCGATTCGATACACATGGGCCTTCAGAGCATTGCCGGACTGTTCCAGTTTGGCCCACTCTATGATTAATAGACATATACTTACCCACCTACCCTGGTAAGGAGGTTGTCACTTGGAGACCGACAATCTTTGTCGAAATGAACGCGTACCCGCGCTTCGTTGTGCCACGTCAGATTGAAAATCTTGCGTTGTTGGTGGAGTAGCGGATCATATCGGCCATATCTAGCAGCGCACAGTGTGCAATCTCCCGGCCCACTAACCTGGAAGACATTCAAAATGTGCAGACGATGCTCTAGCGCACGTTCCTAGAACCAGCCGCCGTTCTAGGCTGTCGTACTCCTTCTCTGCCCCGTGCCGTGTAGCTCACCCATTAAGACACCCACCCTGACTCCTAGCAGCATTTCTAGCGTTTCTAGACTAGGCGACCAAATTTGGCGTCAAGACAGCCCTGCAACTGTAAGCCTCCTAGAAAATCTTGCACGACTAAGTCTTTTCGATTGAAGCAATTCAAGAACACTTCTAGAAACTCTAGAAAAATCAATATAGTACCTTGACAGGTATCTACCTGTATGGTAAACTGTGCGAGCGCTGCGAACTGGATGGAGCGCAACGGAGTCAACTAAAGGGAGGGTGATGACAAATCAAGCAGAGGCGCAGGATCAACTTATGCCTGCAACAAACCAAGTGCAACCGCTCATTTTGCGCGGTTCCCACGCTGAACGTGAAGCACGGGCCGAAAAACTCGTAAAGCTATTCGTCAAATTTATAAGCGATAACGTGGACCTGCTCGTTCAAGTGCGGGAAGACTTTCTCGCCAAACCCGCAACCGAAACGATTATGGGCTGCTCCACATTTACCCAGTATTGCCAGACCGTCCTTCACTATAGCGAGAGTCACATTCGTCGCTTGATTGCCGGTAGAAATCCAGCCACGGCTATTCACGACGGCAGCAAGAACCGAAAGGTTCTCGATGAGGATTCCGATGATGGCCCTACCACCTGCGTCGACTTATTAAATCGGCCCAATGGATTTGTTAGTCGCTGCGACGATCCTGTACTGCGAGCATTGGCATTGGAGCAAGCGAGGCTCATTGACCTTGCATACGTAGCGGAAACATCCGAAGAAAAGTTTGAGCACTGTCTGGGCGCGGCGACTCTGGAAGGGCAGATCGTCAACCATATATGGGACGCGGCCCGGGAACATCGGGAAGATGACGGCTGGCCTGAATGACCGGTGCACACTGTGCGACTTGTCCTTGCCTTGGACCTTAACCGGGCGGTCAACCGGATGGTGACCCATAACATAGTCATAACAAGGTTACTGCATCATTCATATTTCCCCCTTGTTCCCTGACCTTCAAGGTATGGGAAGTTTCAAGGTCTGAGGTATCTCTTTGTTTCAAGGTTCAAGGTAGCAGTACGTTTCAAGGTTGATGATTCAAGATGTCAGTTTCAGATGTCAGATCATTGAAAGGTGATTTTATGAATAGTAGCAGTAGCTCTGTTTTGGAAGCAGCGCTCAAATACACAGCGAGGGGTTGGACAGTTGTTCCTGTTTGTCCGAAGAATGGTTGCTCTCCCAAGTGTAGTGAAAATTTGCATGGAAAGCATCCCCTGATAAATGGCTTTACCAAACTCACTCGCATAAAACCAGACACGATAAAGAAGTGGTTCACCGATAGACCCGATTCAGGAGTTGGAATCGTTACCGGAAAGTATAGCGGTCTGGTGGTTGTGGACATTGACGGCGCGGATGGAGAAGAAAGTCTCAGGAAACTTATAGAGCAGTACGGTCCTCTTCCCCTTACTCTGGTTGCGACCACTGGCCGTGAAGGTGGGGGAAGGCATATATATTTCCGGCATCCCGGCGAGAATGTTGCGAGTACCAGGGGAATTGCTCCCGGTATAGACATTCGCGCAGACGGATCATTTGTAGTTGCCCCGCCCAGTATGCACCGCAGCGGCGCTCAGTACCGATGGGTTGACGAGACCGTGAAGCTTGCAGCCGCTCCGCAATGGATCATCCAGTTAGCGAACGCACCGAAGGCCAAAACCGCAGCCAAGACCAAACTTCCGGCAGCAAAGACAGCCTCAACAGACGATCTGATCCTTCACAAGGGCCAACGCAACGATTGGTTATTCAAGCGGGGATGCAGTCTCCGGGGACAGGGACAGCAACAGCCCGAGATCGAAGATGCGCTAATCGAACTCAACGGGCGCTACTGTGACCCGCCACTGCCAGCGGAGAAAGTTCACGTTTTGGCGGAAAGTATCTGTCACCAGTATAAGGCGGGGACCGCGAAACCACGCTCACATGCCCAGCGCAAGGAAGAGAATCCGCTGTGGTACTGGATGCTGAACACGTCCAAGTATCGGGCTGAAACCTTTGCCCTGTCAGATCGAGACCTCGGCTGGCATATCAGCCTATGCGTTGAGGCTTGGGATTGTCAGGGTGTGATTGACGGTAACCCGGACAAGCTTTGGAGAATTGCCCACGCTGATAGCAAGGAAGTCTTTGAGCAAAACAGCGGTGACGTTTTGGGGATGTTCGATGCGGCCACGGACGCAGATGGCCGTCCAATCCTCATTCATCGCGCCATACAGAAACAGTGGGCAGAAAAGAACGCACTGCATGAGCAACAAGAGGCAGCATCAAAGTTAGGCGTCGAGGCTAGACGACGTAAAGCGGAAGCCACAGCAGCATAACCGGGAATGGCAAATCACATCCCGGCAAATCGACTGCATTCAATATCCGCACTCACCGTCCGCGACCAAAGAGCGCGGGATGGGGCTGGGAATGGTCCTAGATTAGCCATTCCCGGCAATATTTATGAGCTTTGAGGCACACAAACCAAGGAGAAGGTGAAATGAGTCATTCAATACCCTTTCGTCGCGTCAAATGTCAGAGATGCAGTTGGTCTGGTGACCGGACTTACGTCAACGGCATCCTCTGCGATCCCTGCCCCGAATGTGGGCGACGCTGTACCTACGCCACAGCGCAAGCTGGCGATCAGCCCGTTACAGCGGACACTGGACAAAAATTAATAACCATGCAGGGGCCGACACGTCGCGTCTTAACACCAGAGCGCAAGGCGCAGCTTATTTCCAACCTTGCCATTGCTCGTGAACGCAAGCAGCAGAAAGCGGCATAACTAAGCAACACGGCAAGTAGAATCATTGGGCCTTCGTAATACTACCGGACATTAATCCCTTACAGGAATCCGGCATTTTTCTACCTGTGAGGGGTGTGCCTTGAAGTTATCTACGCTATTAAAGTGTGCCAGCATAAGCGCCCGTCTGCCCGTGTCCGTGACAAGTCCCAGCGCAGATGCTAAGGTAACTGCCGCAACGCCGATTCGACAGAAACGGAAGCCCCATATGTCGAAGCGGTTTCAGACAGGTTCAGTCAGACTCGTAGGCAAGATGTGGCATGGCCGCTACTGGCGTGACGTTCCCGGCAAAGATAAGCGGGAACACCCGTTGGTGGTGCTCGGCAGCAAATCAGAAATGACCAAAGCCGAAGCAAAAAGGAAACTGTTGGACATCATCGAAAAGGAAGGTCTAAATAACACGGACTTTCTTGAGCGTTTGGAGATGCCCATAGTTCCAGCTTTGACTTTCAACGATGTGGCCGATGCTTGGGAACTGAAACGCCTTCCGCAGTTGAAGGAAAGCACTCAGCACGCTGCCCCGCTTCTCAACAAAAAGCATCTGCGGCCTTTCTTTGGGAACATGACGCTAGAGAGCGTCAAAACTGGCGTCATCAATGATTGGATTACAGACCTGAACAAGCAAGGCAGGCATCCCAAGACTGTTCATAATCTCTGGAAGCAGTTCCGGGCGATTATGAACTGGCACGCTCAACAGAACGATGAACCGAAACGTGCGTGGTATCCTTCCCTGCCCATTATTCCCGAACAAGAGCAGAGATGGTTCACGCAAGACGAAATGCGGCGAATCATTGCCGCGGCCAAAGGACAATACAAGGTTCTGTTTCACCTTGCAGGGTTCAGTGGCCTTCGTTCCGGTGAGCTGTCAGGTCTTCATGTTGAGGACATCGACTTCGTGCGTGGAGTGGTTCGCGTTCGGCGTTCAGTATGGCGCGGCCAAGAAGTGAGCACCAAGACGAAGAAGGGCTATCGTGACGTGTTTGTTGACTCAAGCACGATGCAGATGCTCAAAGAACATCTTGGTGGACGCACAACGGGCCGGGTATTCCAGACCAAGTCCGGGACACCACTAGAAAATCACAATATCGTCCGGCAGGTGTTGAAGCCGATTTGCAAACGGCTTGGCATAGCACCGGGCGGTATGCACGCATGGCGTCATGGCCGGGTCAGTCATCTGCAAGCGAACAATGTGCCGGGTGACTTTACGAAAAATCAAGTAGGTCACTCAAGTTTGCGGACGACCAGCGGCTACACGCACTTCACGGAAGCGTTTTTCCGTGACACTGTGGAGAAGCTAAGCGGTTTCAGTACACAAGACTTGTGATTGTACACAAGGGAAAAAACTGCTAAGTCTGCTAAGATAAAGTAGTTGCAAGTCTTTCAGGGTACGTTTTGGAAGGGCGGTTAGCTCAGCGGTTAGAGCGTCCGGCTTACACCCGGGAGGCCGCAGGTTCAAATCCTGCACTGCCCACCAACCTCTTGCTTATTTCCGCACGGCTGCCGCTGGAGTCATTTCCGGGAGAGGCTTGACGGGCCGGTCCCGCGACAGAAGCAAAACGGACAGCGCCGCGACTCCCGATAGTGCTGCAAGAGGGAGCATGGCGATCGAGTAGCTGCCGGTAGCCTGCTTGAGGTATCCCACGACGTACGTTGTGCCAAATCCCGCCAGGTTGCTGATGGCGTTCATCTGCGCAAGGCCCGCGGCGGCCGTTCCGGCCGAGAGCCAATCGGTGGAGAGCGCCCACACGGGGCCCTTCCCCGCATAGATTCCGATCACGGCCAGGCACAAGATCACGATGATCGCGAATAGCGAGTGGAACAGCGTGGCCGATCCGAGGCTGACCGCCGTCACCAGAAGCGGCAAAGCGGTGTGCCAGACGCGCTCGCCCGTTTGATCCGAACGCCTGCCCCACAGCACCATCAGAATGGATGCCAGGGCAAAGGGAATGGAATTGAGCAGGCCCGTCTGCATATTGGTAAGGCCGTAGGACTTGATGATCTGCGGCTGCCAGATTTGCAGGCCGCTGCTGACGGCCGTGCTTCCGGCCAGAACCACGCTCAAGACCAGCACATATTTATTGCAGAGCACGCGCCACAGCGAGATTTGTCCGACGCGCTTGGCGCGCAGCGATTCCTTATCGAGCCGGCTGTTGAGCCAATCTTTCTGTTCTGCAGTGAGCCAGCGCGCGCCCGAGGGCTTGTCACTCAACACGAACAGGCAGAACAGCCCCAGCAGGACGGCGGGCGCGCCTTCCAGAATGAACATCCACTGCCAGCCGGCGAGGCCGAGCCAGCCGTCAATTCCCAGCAGCGCCGCGGAAATCGGCGACCCCAGAAAACTCGAAACCGGGATCGCCACGGTGAAAATTCCCACGATGCGCGCGCGGTATTCGCGGGGAAACCAGTAGGTGAGATACAGAATCACACCCGGAAAAAATCCCGCCTCCGCCACGCCCAGCAACAATCGCAGGGCGTAAAACGAATATGGCCCGGTGATCACGGCCGTGCCTGCCGCAAGAAATCCCCACGTGATCATGATGCGCGCAATCCAAATGCGCGCTCCCATTTTTTCCAGTAGCAGATTGCTGGGAACTTCAAACAGGAAGTAAGAGACGAAGAAAAGCCCGCTGCCAAGTCCAAATACCTTGGCGGACATGTGCAGCGCCTTGACCATTTGCAGCGCGGCAAAGCCCACGTTGACGCGATCCAGGAAGGAGACGAAGTAACAGACCATCAGGAACGGAACGATGCGCCAGGTCACCTGCCGCATGGTCTTTTTTTCCAGGGAAGCTAATGCGGACAGATCCTCGCGCGGGGCTTGAGTCACGATCGGTTTCCCTCTAAGGTTGCCCGGGCGCACACCCATGCGCCGGGACAACGGATGGTTCGGTTGCGGGTGGAGCTAGTCCGCGGCTGCAGTGCCGACCAGCGAATCGATCATGGTTTCGGCGGTTCGCTTCTGGGCGTCGTTTAGGGGCATGAGCGGCGAGCGTACCGGCCCGCCGTAGTATCCCCGGTGATCCATCGCGTGCTTCACACCGGCAATTCCGAGGCCGGAAACAATTTTCTTCGCCGCGGGCGCCAGGCGGCGGTGCAGCTCGCGCGCCTTTGTGGACGGGCCCTCGACCGCCGCGCGGTACAGGTCCATGCACAACTCCGGAATCACATCGGCGATCGCCAAAATTCCTCCCGTCGCTCCCAGGGTCAGCGAAGGATAGAGCGTGTCGGCCGATCCGATCATCACCTGGAATTTCGCGGGAACCGCAGCCAGGATTTCATTCACGCGCTGCACGTTGCCGGAGCTTTCCTTGAGCCCCACGATGTTCGGATGCTCGGCAAGGCGCGCGACCAGATCGGCTTCCAGCGCGATGCCCGTCAGTTGCGGGATCGAATACAGCAGCACCGGCACCTTGGAGGCGTCCGCCACGCGCCGGTAATGCGCCACCAGCGCGTCCGGAGTCATCCCGCCCTTGAAGTAGAACGGGTTCTTGACCAGCGCAAAGTCGTAGCCCAGGTCGGCGGCAACCGCGGTCCGCGAAATCGTTTCACGCGTGGACTCCGCTCCGGTTCCGGCGAGCAATGTGCGCCCGGGCGCAGCAGCCTCGCGCACCGCGACAAAGGTCTGCTCGACCTCCTTGCGGCTCAAGAAGACCGATTCCCCCGTGGATCCAACCGCAAGATACCCGGTCAGAGGTTCGCGGTTGTAACGGGCGATATTTTCCTTCAGGCGGTCGACCGCCAGTTCGCCGCTCTGGTCAAAAGGCGTCGTCAGCGCCGCGATGATTCCGTTCAGCTTCATAAAAGGCTCCTGAAATATAAAATCTATCGCTCTATCATCACACATCCCTTGACGGCGCTCCAAGAGGAAATTCGGACTGCGAATTCCGGCAGGCGCGATACGACAAAGCCGCAAAACCGCGAGGAGTTCCCGACGTTTACGCTCTGATCGGAATCCGCGCATTTGATATTCGGCAATCGACTCTGTTAGACTGCGTTACGGTGAATCGGGAAAGGTTTTCAGTTGAAATCGCGTCCGTCGCAACGCGGACACATCCCACCAATCCAGAATCATCACAGCGGGGCCGTAGTTCAGTCGGTTAGAACGCCTGCCTGTCACGCAGGAGGTCGCGAGTTCGAGTCTCGTCGGCCCCGCCATTTTCTTGAAAATGTTTTTTGCGTTTGGATTCAGCAAGCAATTCCGCTATACCTTCCCAATATGCCTCTGACAACGCCAACGGGCGGGTGCAGGAATTGATTCCGCATCCCGCAAAGTAATTCCTTTGGCCGCAAATCGCATTCCACTGACCGCGAACCAGGTCCGAAGTTTCTGGGCGGCCTGGGGCGGCTGGGCGCTGGACGGGATGGACTCGTTCATCTACGCACTGGTGCTGGTTCCGGCGATGCGGGAGCTGCTGCCCAAGTCCGGAATTCCCGCCACGACCGCAAATATCGGATACTACGGCGGACTGCTCTTTGCCCTGTTCCTCGTTGGCTGGGGATTGGCTTTGCTTTGGGGGCCGGTCGCCGACAGGTTCGGGCGCGTGCGAACCCTGATGTTCACGATCATTTGCTTTTCCGTTTTCACTTTCCTCAGCGCATTTTCCACCAATATCTGGATGCTGGCTGCTCTGCGGCTTTGCGCAGGAATCGGAATCGGCGGGGAGTGGTCGATGGGCGCGACGCTGATTTCCGAGGAGTGGCCGGAAACGCGCCGCACGATGGGCGCGGGCATGATGCACACTGGGTACTACTTCGGATTTTTTCTGGCCGCTCTGGCCAATTATTTTGTGGGCAGCCGGTACGGCTGGAGGTGGATGTTCGTGGTGGGCGGCGTGCCGGCATTGCTCGTGATTTTGATCCGCAAAGGCATGCACGAACCCGAGCGGTGGAAGGCCAAGCAGAATGTGTCCAGCAAGAAGAAGACGCTGGCCGGCGCATTTCTGGAAATTTTCTCGCCGCGTTACCGGCTGCGCACGTTTCTCAACCTCATGTACCAGCTTGTCTCCACCATCGGCTTGTGGGCGGCCACGGTGTACGTGCCGGCCGCGATTTCTTATCTCGCTGCCAAAGCCGGGCATTCGACGTTTGAAACCGCGCGGCTCGCCTCCGACGGCACGGCCATCCTTTCGGTCGGCACGATCCTGGGGGCGCTCAGCGTTCCGTTGATCGCCGACCGGCTGGGGCGCCGCGTCAACCAGGCGATTTTCTATTCGCTGATGATGGTGGTCATCGGCGTCACGTTCGGGTATGTTTTTTATCTGCAGACGGACGCGCTGAAATGGTTTTTCGTCTGCCTGTTTTTTCTCGGCATCGGCGGAGCGAACTACACAGCGTATTCATTCTGGCTGCCGGAACAATACGAAACCGAATGCCGCGCCAGCGCGCTGGCCTTCGCGCAAAACGTGGGCCGGTTTGCCGGCGCCGGAGCCACTTTTCTGGTCGGCGCGGGCGTGCGCCACTTTCAGACGCTCGGGTATCCCGTGGCGCTCACCGCCCTCGCGTTCGTCATCGGACTTATGCTGTTGCCATTCGGAGTGGAAACACGAGGGAAACCTTTGCCCTCCTGAATTTAATTGCGAGGAACGGAAATGAATCCAGGACACGACGCGCAAACCAAAAGTGAAATCCGCGACGGCATGAGAGTCGAGTGGGATGTGCCCATCCCCGTGGACGACGGCCTCGTCTTGCGCGCGGATGTTTTCCGCCCCGTTAACGACGGGCGCTATCCAGTGTTGCTCACTTACGGGCCGTACGCGAAGGGCCTTGCCTTTCAGGACGGCTATCCCGATGCCTGGCGAATCATGGTGCAGGAATATCCGGAAGTGGCGGCGGACTCGACCAACCTGTATCAAAATTGGGAAGTGGTGGACCCGGAAAAATGGGTGCCGCACGGGTACGCGTGCGTGCGCGTGGATAGCCGCGGCTGCGGGCGCTCGCCAGGCGTTGTGAACCCGTTTTCACCGCGCGAGACGCGCGATTACGTGCAATGCATCGCCTGGGCTGGGGAACAACCGTGGAGCAGCGGCAAGGTGGGCCTGAATGGGATTTCCTACTACGGAACCAACCAATGGCAGGTGGCCTCGCAGCAGCCGAAGTATCTAACGGCCATGTGCATCTGGGAAGGCGCGGCGGAGTGGTACCGTGACACTTCGCATCACGGCGGAATTCTCTGCACGTTTTGGGAGAATTGGTACGACGTGCAAGTCAAGAGTGTGCAGCATGGCCTGGGAGAGCGCGGGCCTCGCAGCCGCGCCACGGGCGATCTGGTCTGCGGGCCGGAGACGCTGACGGAAGCGCAACTGGCCGCGAATCGCGTGGACTTCGGCGCCGATCTGCGCGCGCACGCTCTCGACGACGAGTACAGCATTTGTCGCTCCCCCGATTGGTCCAAGATTACCGTGCCGTTTCTCACCGCCGCGAATTGGGGCGGGCAAGGGCTTCACCCGCGTGGCAATTTCGAGGCTTTCTTCCGCGCCGCGGCACCGCAAAAATATCTTGAAGCGCACGGCGGAGAACACTGGACACATTTTTATACTGACTACGGCCGTGAAATACAGAAACGGTTCTTCGATTATTTCTTGAAGGGCGAGAAGAATGGATGGGACCGCCAGCCTCGCGCGTTATTACAGGTTCGCCACATCGATCGCTTCGTGGAACGCGCCGAACAGGAGTGGCCACTGGCGCGCACGCAGTGGACCAAGTTCTATTTCGATTTTGCGAATGGAGAGCTGACCTCTCAAACCACAACGCAGAAGGCGGCCCGCACATTTGACGCGCTGGGCGCGGGGCTCACGTTCATGACGTCGCCCGTTGCAACGGAAACGGAAATCACCGGCCCCTCGGCCCTGAAACTCTTTCTCTCTTCCACCACCGAAGACGCGGATATTTTTGCCGTGCTTCGCGTTTTCTCGCCGGACATGCAGGAAGTCGTCTTCCAGGGAGCGATCGATCCACACACGCCGATCGGCCAGGGCTGGCTGCGCGCTTCTCACCGCAAGCTGGATGCTGCGTTGTCAAAACCGTGGCGCCCGTATCATATGCACGACCAGCGGCAACCGTTGCAACCGGGAGTGCCCGTGGAATTGGACGTCGAAATCTGGCCCACCAGCATTGCCGTCCCTGTCGGCTACCGCATCGCGGTCACCATCCGCGGCAAGGACTACGAACACGCATGCAGCGGCGGAAAACTTTCCAATTTCAAGAATGAACTGCGAGGCTGCGGACCATTCCTTCACAATGATCCAGCCGACCGTCCGGAAAAACTTTTCGGCGGCAAGACCACATTGCACGCGGAAGGCGACCGTCAGCCCTACTTGCTGCTGCCGATTATTCCAGCTTAAGGAAGAACGCTCGCATTCACGATTTCTTGCCCGGCGAGTTGCCTACAACTCCTTCGATGCTGGTGCCGAGATCCTTGAGCATCACGACGGCTGCGTTGCGCCCGGGCGCGCCCGTCACCGAACCGCCGGGATATGTGCAATCGCCGGTCTGATACAGACCCGGGATCGGCATGCGGTATTGCGCCCATCCCGCCACCGGACGCATCGCGCCCGATTGCGACGGATCCGATGAGCCGCCATGGATGCTGCCGCGCCACATGCTTGGATTCTTGCGCTCGAGGTCCAGTGGGCTCACCACATATCGGCCCAAGATCTTGTCGTCGGTGAGATTGGGCGCGAACTTGCGCAGATAATTCAGTTGCGCGTCGGACACTTGATCCTTAATGGCATCCCAATGCTTCGGTCCTTCTTTCAAATTGTAGGGATGAAAGCCGAGCACCTTTAACGTGTGCATGCCTGCGGGCGCGCGCGTGGGGTCGGCGACAGTGCTGCAGAAAACGGAGATTGGAGGTTCATCGATATTGGATACGTCGCAGGTGTCGTCGTAAGCAAAACGCAGCAACCGCTCCGAACTCGCCAGAACCGCCGATTCCGCCGGAGAAATGGTGCCGCCCTGAATGGGATATTTCGGCGGCTCCTTGACGGCATAGTGCGTCACGACTTCGGAAACTTCTCCCTCCCACGTATCAACTCCGTAGAGAAAATCCTGCGGCCACAATTCGCGGGGCGCCATCTCCACCAGATGCTTGATGTGCATGGTGGAAAGCACGGCCTTATCCGCTCGATACGAACTGCCATCGGCACATTCCACGCCCACACATTTCCCCGACTCAACGATGAGCCGCGCGACCGATTTGTTCGTGAGGATCACGCCATTGTGCGCCGCGATGAATCGAGCGATCGCCTGCGTCAGCATCCCCGATCCGCCTTTGGCAATCTTGCGAGGCGCTGTCCGAATCGAAGAGTAAGCCGAACGCCCGGTCATCGGATATTGGGGCGGCTGCATGCTCCATGGCGTTGCCAGCAAGAACGCCCGGCAGTGGTCGTCCTCGAAATTTTCGCGAATCACGTCCCAGGCGGACATGGCCATGCGCCGCTGCCAGATTTTTCCCATGGGATGGGCGGCGAGCCGCTCGCTGAGCGGCTTTCCGAAACCCGGCACCTCGAACGTATCGGCCCCCAGAAGATCCCGAGCCGCCTCGCTTTCGTGATACATGCGCCGGTAGGCTTCCCCATCCTTCTTGGAATATTTCGCGAATTCCGCGGCGGAGCGGTCCAGATCGGCCCATTGCGTGATGTAGCTGCCGTCGGCAAACGGCATGTGCATAATGGGATCGGGCGAAATGTATTCGAGGCCATAGTCGCGCAGCTTCAATTCATCGTTTCGCATGAGCGGATTGCCTTGAATACCGTTGTGCGCCGTCGAGCACGTATCGTGCTTGAAGCCAGGCAACGTCAATTCCTCCGTGATCACTCCCCCGCCGACGATGCCGTGCGCCTCCAGCACGAGGCAGCGAAATCCCGCCTTGGCCAGGTACGCGGTGGTGATCAGGCTGTTGTGTCCGGCCCCTGCCACCACGATGTCGAAGCGATTGCTGGCGGCAGTCGTCTGCGCTTCCAGCGTGACAGGGGAAAACGCCAGGGGTGCCAGCGCCACCCCCTTTACGAATCCGCGCCGCGTAATTTCGGCCATGATTTTCTTCCTTTCGTCCGGCGTACTCGTCCCGCAAGACGGTCCAGCGTTACGGCTCCTGCACTTGCACAGGTTTCTCCGGAGAATTATTGCGCTGCTCGGCTCCCTGCCACAACTGCGCTATCGAAATGGATTTGCGCGAATCCCCAAACTTGAAATCGTGCACCTTACCGCCGGCGTCCACCTTCATCAGCTTGCTGGGCATCGGCTTGCCATCGAAACGGTCCTTGAACCATTCCGCAACGAATGTGCCGGTGCTTGGCCCGTTGGTTGTCGCGGGAGATCCGCTGACGCTGTGAACGGCGCCTTCGTACAGGATCATCTGCTTCGGCGCGGGAATCAGGTCCATCAGTTGGAAACCGTACTCGACCGGAGTGAGCTGGTCGTCTTCGCCGCCGACGAGCAAGTAGGGACACTTCACCTTTTCGGCCACGCCTTTCAGCGTCCACGTTTGCAGAAATTTGTCGAGTTCCGCTTCGGTGCCCAAACCGGTGTAATACAAAAAGCGCAGCTTGAAGGATGGCGAAGCCGTTTCAAACGCCGTGTGCATCATGGGCTCGACCGCCATGGCCTGCAGGGCGGCGCCTTTCAGGCGCGCGTCAATCGAAGCGACCTGCGTCCCCAGATACGATCCCAGGCTTGCTCCGCGCAGCGCGATCTTGTCCGGATCGATCTCCTTTTGCGAACGCAGCCACTCCAGCACCACGCGCCCGGCATCGGCCCAATTCGTTTGCGTCAGATAAATTCCGCGAATGGCGCACTCGTTCTGCCCCGGTCCCTCCAGCGCCAGCGTGGCGATGCCGCGTTCGCGCAGGCCGTCGCCGTAGATGGCCGCTCCGCCCTCCTTGTTGCTGTCGAGGCCGGAGATGGACCACACGCAAGGCACGCGGCCGGACGCATTCGGCGGCAAATGCAAATATCCGGGCAAAGTTTTGCCGCCGCCTCCGAACGGCACCTCGACGCGGCGAATCTCGTGGTCGGCGAATTGAATGTATTTCGCGTAGCACTCGTTCTTTTTCTCGTTGAGAGCGATGTTGTCGGGCGTGTTTTCAAAAATCGGCCATTGCGCGCCGGCGTACAGATGCGCGGCCAGGAAATAGCCTTCGCGCGCGGGAACCGCGCGCCCTTCCTTCTCGTATTGCCGCGCTTCCCTCTCCCGGCGGACCGCGGCGCGCGCAAATTCGCGCGACATGTCGTTGAACTTGTGGATGCGCGCGCGCAATCCGGCGGCGTCGGCGGCGCCGTTGGGAATTCCGGCGAGCCCCCCGAGGCGCCCCTGATCCCACTCCGGGCCGATGGTGGCAATCACCGCGTCGAGCAGCCATCGCTGGTCCTGCCAGCGCGCCAGCTTGCGCTCCACGTCCACCGTCATGGAGGGCGGCGCAGGCTCGGGATCGGGCGCGGCGCTCGCCGAACTCTCCAGCAACGTCGATCCGGCGCCGCCGACCAGCGAAGCTCCCGCCAAGGTTGCCGCGCCGCTCAAAAATTCCCGCCTCTCGACCAAGTTGTTTTTCGCCGAAATTGGAAACTTTTCGCCTGGCATCGTTTTCTCCTGTCTCTATCGAACGGAGCGCATGCTCCGGCCACGATTTTGCGCCGCAAACTCGGGCATCTCATTCCTTAAATTGGGGGAACAACGGGCGGGATTCCGGATCGAGAAGATTCGATTCTCAAAAGCCCCGTCCGACCGATAACGTACACCCGGCTCGGTCCCTGTGCAACGTTCCGTGCACAGGATCGGGTGCAAATCCGGTCGACGTGGTCATGAAAGGAGAGGATGATTACAGCCCGTTATTGAGAATCGGGCGGCGACGTGCAGCTCTGCGCCCCACTGTCTGCCAAAACTCGTGTTGAGCCAACTTCGTCATGCACAGCCTTGCATGTGGACGATAGAAGATTGCGGACCACGGCCTTGGAAAGATTCCGAACGATGGGGCCGATCAGCCATGAAATCACGGCAGGGATTCGGCGGCTCAGCGCGATGGACTCGATCTGAACGTAAACTCCTCCATCTCTTTCTTCGAGGCTCCAGTAGCTGTTCAGCCTCCACAGATAGCCGTGGTCATGCCCCACGGGAAGTTCCTTTTCTTGCGGGGTGCCGGGATCTTGAACTTCCGTGATCCGTGTGGAATACGAGCGAATTTCGCCCCTCGCCGGATTCAACAGCAAGTATTCGGAGTCGAAGTTCGCGTTGAGAACCACGGTTACCAGCGACTTCTTGAGATATTGCAGGTAGACCTTCGACTTATTTCCGTTGGTTTCCAGCAGTTTTGATTTCTGAACATCCGGTTTGTAGATCTGCGCCTGTTTATCGAAGTCCAGCAGAATCGCAAGGGTTTGCGAGTAGGTAGCGCCCGGTATGAACGCAATCCCGATCCAGTGATGAATCAGGCCGAATGGAACAGGAACCGTAGCTCCATCTTCCTGAACGGCAAGCTGATTGATGTACGGGTCTCCATGGCGAATCAGCGAATAGAGTTGCTGGCGGGTATCACTCGGTAGGCGATCGATGTACAGAAAATTGCCGTCGCGGAGATCACCGTCCATGCGCATTTCCAGCAGTTGGACATAGTGGTCAAAGGCGCGAACGGTTTCGGGCTTCAAGTCGGCGGCGTACGTGGGAGAAGGAAGCAGACTGGCGGCAAGGCATCCGGCCAGCAATAAGATTCTAATCCGGACAATTTTCCCCACGCCCATGTACCCAATCTAACTGATTTGAAATTTGCTGCAAGAAGGGGGACTAAGACCCTTGCACCAGCCGCTCCAACCCCGACTGGCTCTTGATGGTGACGCTCGACCCTTTAATCTGCAAGAGATTCTTTTTCTTGAAGTCCGCGAAGACCCGGGTGACGGTTTCCCGCGACGCGCCGATCATCTGCGCGATCTCCTCGTGCGTGAGAGTCAGCTTGAATTTCACCGATCCGTTTTCCGACTTGTGGTTAGCGCCCCAATCCAGAATAAACCGCGCCAGCTTCTCGCCGGCGGAATGCGAGAGCCCTATGGTGCGCATTTCGGCAAACGCTGACTGGTAGGTCTCGCTCAACTCCTGGGCCACGCGCACCGCCGCTTCGCCATGGTCGCGCAGGAAATTGAGAAAATCCGTGCGGCTGATGAAATTGGCCTGCGTGGGCTCGATCACGTCCGCAGTCACTTCGTAAGCTCTGCCGGAAATCGTGGCGGGCAGGCCCAGCAGATCTCCCGGTTCGGAAATGCGCAGGATCAGGGTCTTGCCGTCGGAGGCGGACGTCGACAGCTTCACGTGCCCGGAACAAAGAATGAACACCCCGCGAGCGGGTTGCCCTTCAACAAACAGCGTGGCGCCTTTCGGGTAGGTAGCCGATCCGGTAATTTCGGTTAGCCGTTGCAGAGCGGCGGGGGCAAGGTTGCAGAACAGCCTGTCTTCCTTGTGAGGGCAGGTGGCGCAGTTTTCAATGATTTGCAGTCCGTAGGGCGAGCGCATGACTTTACCTACGCCCAGTATACGCCCTCGGCCACGGCTTACAAAGTGAAACCGCCCCATTGAAGGTGTGTCGGTAGTACCCACGCGGCCATCCCTCTTGTATACAATTACCTTAAGCCTTCACCTGCGCACCGTGATCTAAATCACACGTAATCGTGACCTGGGTCACGGAATTGCCGGCCCCCCTGCCCGATACTGATAAAAGAAATGGAGGTGCGTGATGCCTCAGGATGACCGGGACGTCTTAGAGGTCTTGAAATCAGAATTGAATTTTGTACAGAAGGGCGGATATGGCCGCTCTCCACGCGATCCTTTCAGGGCGCAGTTGATCTTCGAAGATTCGCTCACCTGCATGAATTACGATACGCAGGATCACCCGAGTCCCTGCTCCGAATGCCTGCTCATGCAATTTGTGCCGCCCGATAAACAGAAAGAAAAAGTACCTTGCCGGCATATTGCTCTGACTACTGACGGCCAGACGGTTTTCGACCTGTACCAAGGCGGTGCAACGCAGCCGGAACTGGAAGAGGCGCTGTCCGGCTGGCTGACTCGAACGATTGCGCAAATCGAGCCACTGGCGCCGATTAGTCAGGAAGTCTTTCCAAGTGCTACGACGGAAGGACTTTCCGCGTAGCGGGGTTGCCGGCCATTTTTCGTGCCGGTATTCCGGGGGACGGCATGTTCCAGAATTTGCACCCGAAATGCTCCAATCCAAGCTGCGCAGCATCGTTCGACTGGCTTGCAGGGGGCAGGCTGTTCCGGTTCCGCAGGGAGCGCGGAGAGAATCATTCCCCGGATGGCTTGCGGGAGCGCATGGGCACCAACCATATCGTGGAACATTTTTGGCTCTGCGAGAAATGTTCGCAGATCTTCACACTCGAATACAAGCAAGGAGAAGGAGTTTTGATCCGCTTGCTGTGGCCGGAGCTCCCGGCAGCGGAACACGAAATGCACCTGCTTGAATCCTGAACACGCAATTTTCTTTGGACAAGCAGGGACAGCATCCGGCGGCCGCCTCCAACCCAATCAGTACAACAAGCGCGGCCGCCGGCCCTCCTCTTCCCGAGCAAGCAACCATCGCAAACACAGCTTGAGCGCCGCCATGAATTCCGGCGGGCAGCTACCCCATGCAGAGCCCGCCGAAACACAAAGCGCCGGGTGGACCGAGGTGGTCCGCCCGGTTGCCTGTGTGCAAGGTCCCGCGAATTCTCGATCCGGCGATTTAGCGCCCGCCTTCAGCCCGGCACATGAAGAGACATTGCTTCCGCAGACTATGTGGAATTAAAGAGTGAGCACGGCGTGGATGGAACTGAGATCCGCGTCCTTCACGATCTCGAATCCGTATCGCACGGCGAGCGCGCGCATGCCCATATTTTCGAGCAGGATGATCGCGTGAATGCGCGCCAGTTTTTCATCGCGAGCCACTTGAATCAAACGGCCCAGCAGTTCGGATCCTAGACCGCAGTGTTGATAGCGGTCCGCGACCAGAACCGCGACTTCCCCTTCCCTGCTCCCAGGCATACGCGTGAGGCGCCCCACGGCCGTGATTTCGTGTTCGCCGCCGGATGGATTTTCCCAGTCCGCCACCAGCGCCATTTCCCGGTCGTAGTCGATGAAACACTGGCCCATCAGGCGCTCGTGAGCAACCCGGGAACTCAGCTTGGTCACGTGAAAAAAACGCAGGTACACGCTGCGGTCGGACAAGGTTTCATGGAACCTGGCCATGGCCGGCTCGTCCTCCGAGCGTATCGGCCGCAGCGTCACCTGCATGCCGTTTCTGGCGGTCCATGGCGAAACATAGCGCAGCGGGTACGGCCGGATCGCCGGGCGCGGCAGTGATTCCTCGGCGGTGTGCGGGTCCTGCAGCAGGATTCGTGCGTCCAGCGCCATCACGCGCTCGGGCGAGGCCAGCAGCGGGTTGATGTCCATTTCCTTGATCCACGGCTGCTCGATCACCAGCCTGCTGAAATCCACCAGGGCATTTTCCAGCGCCGTCATGTTCACGGCCAGCCGCCCGCGCACTCCTCCGAGCGCGCGATAGATATGCGTTTGTTCCATCAAGCGCGTGGCCAGCGTGGAATTCAGCGGCGGCAGCCCCAGCGCGCGATCGCGATAAACCTCGACTAATTCCCCACCCGAGCCGAATAGAATTACCGGCCCGAATTGCGGGTCCACGCTGCTGCCCAGAATGAGTTCATATCCGCCGCCCTTAACCATCGGCTGCACGGTGACGCCCTGAAAGTGTTCCGGTCCGGCTTTTTCCCGGACACCGGATTCGATTTCGCGATAGCCCTGGATCACCGCTTCCCTGCTTGCCAGATTCAGCTTTACACCGCCCACGTCGGATTTGTGCGTGATCGTTTCCGAATTGAGTTTCAGCACGACGGGAAAGCCGATGGCCTGGGCAAAATCCGCGGCCTCGGATTCGTTTTTCGCGACCCGCGTTTCCACGACCGGAATTCCGTACAGAGCGAGCACGCGCTTGGACTCCGCTTCGGTGAGAATCGTGCGTCCGGCCGCACGAATTTTTTCCAGGAACGCTTTTGCCAGTGACTGCGTTTCGCGGGAAGAATCCAGATTCCCGAAGCTCACCGGAGTTTCATACAGGCCGCGCAGGTTGTAGGTGTAGCTCCACATGTAGGTGAATGCGCGCGCCGCCGTGTCCGGATAGGAAAACGTGGGAATGCCCGCGGCATTTAATGTTGCGATGCCCTTGGCCACTACCTCACCGCCCATCCAGCTAGCCAGCACTGGCTTGCCGTGAATCTTGGCGTGAGCGGTCAAACGCTGCGCCACCTGGTCCGGGTCGGTCATCGCCTGCGGCGCCAGTATGGCCAGCAAACCGTCGCTGTTCGGGTCCTTGGCCGCAATTTCGAGCGCCTTGGAATAGCGCTCCGGATCGGCGTCGCCCAGAATGTCGATGGGGTTTCCGCGGCTCCAATGAGCGGGGAGAAGTTGATGGAGCGATTCCATCGAGGCGTCCGTGAGCGAGGTCAGTTCTCCGCGTGTTTCCAGCAGCGCGTCGGTCGCCAGGACGCCGGGCCCGCCCGCATTCGTTAGGATCGTCAATCTCGGGCCGCGCGGCCGCGGCTGTTTGCCCAGCACCTCGGCCATGTAAAACAGGTCGGAGATGCTCGATACGCGCAGCACGCCGCAGCGGCGCATGGCCGCGTCGAATACTTCATCGCTTCCGGTCAACGCTCCGGTGTGCGAGCTGGCCGCCTTGGATGCCGCCGCCGTGCGCCCGGCCTTGATTACGATGATCGGTTTGCGCAGCGCGACCTCTCGCGCTGCGGAAAGAAAGGATCGCGCGTCGCCCACCGATTCCATGTACAGCAGGATGCTTTCGGTCGCGGGGTCTGCTCCGAAATAATCGATTAAGTCGCCCCAGCCAACGTCGAGCATCGAGCCTGTCGATACGATCGCGCTGAAGCCGACCTGCTCCTGAAAACTCCAGTCCAGGATGGCCGTGAGCAGCGCGCCGCTCTGGCTGAGAAACGCGACCTTGCCGGGGCGCGCCATTTCCCGGGCAAATGTGGCGTTGAGCCCCGTATGAGGAATCATGACCCCCAGGCAATTGGGGCCAATCACGCGCATGTCGCTCTTGCGCAGAAGATCCTGAATCTCGCGCTCGAGGGCCGCGCCTTCCGCCCCGCTTTCCTTGAACCCCGCCGAAATCACCACCGCCGCGCGCACTCCCGCGTCCATGCACTCGGCGATGACGCCCGGCACGGTCCTGGCCGGAGTCACGATGACGGCAAGATCGATCTTTTCTGGAACATCCGCAATCTTCGGGTAGGCGCGAAGACCGAGAATTTCAGAGTGTCTGGGGTTTACGGCGTACACTTTGCCGCGAAACGTTTCCGCACGCAACTTCTCCAGTACAGCGCGGCCAACGGTTCCCTCGCGATCCGTTGCGCCAATGACGGCGACCGCACCCGGCGAAAACATGCTGTCCAGCGAGGATCGCCGTTCGCCTGGAGTTTCTCCCGCTGCGCTCATGATTGGGTTCCGTCTCCTTTTGCAGAAGTCGCGGCAGGATGCTCATGGAACAGATGGAATCATACGAAAGGCGCATGACGGATGCACGCTCAGAAATCCGTCATGTCCTTGAAAGGCAGGGACACGCGAACCGCGTTCAACACCACGGCCAAATCGATGATTTCCTGGGCAATGGCGCCCTCGATCGGCTGGAGATACCCGAACGCGGCTGCGATCATCCCCAGAACGCTCAACCCCATCCCTCCCAATGCGCTCAGCAGGGCAATCGAGCGCATGCGGCGTCCGATATGAAGCAACTCGTCCACCTTATCGAGCGAGGCGTCCAGAATCACCGCGTCGGCGGCCTCCCCCGTAATATCGCTGCTTATGCCGAACGCGACGCCCACGGTCGCGGCCTGCATGGCCGGAGCGTCGTTGATGCCGTCGCCGACAAACAGCGTTTTCGCGGTTCGCGTCTCTTCCCGGACGATGGCCACTTTTTCTTCCGGGCTCTTGGCGGAATGGATTTCCGTGATGCCCAAAAGGTCCGCGAGATACCGGACTTCCGAGTCGCGGTCGCCGGAAACCAGCAGGACGCGGCTGACGCGGTGGCGCGGCCCCAGGTGGTCCACAAAGCTACGCCCTCCCACTCGCGGAACATCGTGAAAACGCAGCGTGGCCGCGTACCGGCCGTCCATAAAAACGATGCACTCCAGCCCGGCTACGATCTCCGGCAGCGGCACTGCGGGATCCAGAATTTTCTTACGCCCCGTGATCCATACTTCCCGCGCTCCGATCGTTCCCCGCAATCCTTCTCCCTGCCGCTCGGAAACTTCCGAAGCGGCGCCGAGTTCCAGTTTTGCTTGCGAGGCGGCCGCGAGAATCGCGCGGGCCAGCGGATGCTTGGAATACAACTCCACGCTCGCGGCCATGCGCAGGACTTCGTTTTCGGAAAATCCGGGCGCGCACAGAATTTGCGTCAGCTCCGGGCGCCCATAAGTCAGCGTGCCGGTCTTGTCGAAGATCAGCGTGGTGCAATTTCCGATCTGTTCCAGCACAGCCTGGTTCTTGATGATGATGCTGCGCCGCGCGGAGAGCGAAATGGCGCCGATGATCGCCACGGGAATGGCCAGCAAAAGGGGACAAGGCGTGGCAATTACCAGGACCGCCAGGAACCGGTTGGACTGCCCGCTGGCGATCCACGCGACAACCGCAAGCGTGACAGCCACGGGCGTATACCACGCGCCAAGCATGTCTCCCAGCCTGCGCAGACGCGGCCGGCGCTGCTGCGTTTCTTCCATGACGCGAATGATCTTGGCGTACCGGGAATCGATGGGAAGCCTGGTGGCGCGAACGATAAGCGCACTTTCCCCATTGATGGCTCCGGAAATCACTTCGGCTCCGGCGGCTTTCGATGTTTCAAAAGGTTCGCCGGTCAGGTAAGCCTCATTCATTTTTCCTTGGCCTTCCTCGACGATCCCGTCCACCGGGCAAATTTCATGCGGAAACACGACGAGCAAGTCTCCGACAGCGATTTGTCCGACGTCGATATCGGTGATTTCCGTTCCCACCTTGCGGTGCGCCGTCCGGGGCATCCGCTTAGCCAAGGCTTCCAGCACGGAGGAAGCGCGCCGCGTCGCAAATTCCTCCAGCGCCGTGCCTCCGGAGAGCATGAGAACCACAATCGCGCCGACCAGGTATTCCCCCATCACGGCGGACGCGACAATGGAAATGCCAGCCAGCAAATCAGAACCAAATTCGCGAGCCAGGCTTTTCCGAATCAAGGTAAGAACCAGAGGGAACCCGCCGAGCAACAGGACTACAAAAAGAGGAGCGTTTTGCTGAAATTTGGGTGCGTGGAAAATAAATCGCAGAACAAAATACGCAGCGATGCCGAGCAGGGCGACACCGGCGATGACCTGATCGCTCTGGAAATGGCCATCCGCCGACCGGAAAATGGAAACCCGGGGCTTCGCGCGAGGATCGCTTTTCGCTTCCTGACTATTGCGCGCAACCCCGGGTTCTTCTACCGCGTTTGGCTCAGTGGCCACATCCGCCTCGGCCATGCCTTAGCCGCGGACCGTGAGGACCGGGCAACGGGCCTGAGTGACTACTTTGTGCGCGATCGATTGCAGCAAATGCGTCGCCGCGCCAATTCCTCCTTCGGCTCCACGAACGCCGAGGACGATCAGGTCGGCGCCCAGCGCATTGGCGACTTCCATGATCTTCTCCGCTTCGTGGCCGTGCTCCACCTTGCAATTCGGTTCGCACCAGGGCTCGGCTTCCGCCGGCACCAGCTTGCGCAGCTGCCGCATGATCGATTCGGCGTATTGCTCGGCATGCACCAGTTCTCCGACTTTCGCCGGGCCGACGATGTGAAGCAGCGTCAAGCGCGCTTGATGCTCCTGCGCCAGGGACACGGCAAAGGGCAATGCGGCGAGCGACTCGGGTGAAAAATCGGTCGCGAAGAGAATTTCCTTCATTTCCAGGCGCCGCTCGGTGTCCTTGGAGGCATGCGGCCCCACGGTAAGAACGGGGACTGTAGACTTGCGGAAAATTTCCTCGGCCACCGACCCGAGCAGGACCCGCGTAACCCCGGTGCGCCCGTGCGTGCCGATGACGATGAGGTCGGCCTTATGCTCGGTGGCGACTTCATTGAGCATCGGCCAAACCTCGCCTTCACCCACGGAAACTTCGTGCGGAACTCCGGTCAGCATCTGGTGCAACTGTTGCGCTTCGATCTTGGCTTGTTCCTCGGCAGCCTGCATGACTTGCGGCATGGCCTCGGGGCCGACCACGGGATACGTCGCCGGGAAACGGACGTGCAGTGCATGCACGGTCCCGCCGTATCGCTGCGCCAACCCAATCGCATAAGGCAAAGCCGCTTCCGCGGCTGGTGAGAAGTCCGTCGCGAACAGAATATTCTTAAGAGCAATTCTGGTCTTTGTCGCTGTGGCGTTCATAACTCACCTCCCCTACGCCTTTATAGTTACGCCGAAGCATTCCGCATGGATGTGACATCCATCACAGTGCTGAGTGACTTCAGGCACTTCATTTGCCAGGGCCTCTTGAGAGACTACAGCCGCGGGCTCCAAGCAGAGCCCGCGCCCGTACTTCCATGAAATGGTTGGGCGCGATGTCAAAGAGAAAGCATATGCCAAATCTCGATGAACGCGGGGGGGTGGCCGTCGGAGGCGCCCCCTCGTGGTGCCAGGAACCGCAGCGTTGTGATGCGTCCCCCGCGAAATTGAAGGAGTGCGGGAAATGCCGGAACATTCCGCATCTGCCGGCGGCGGAATCGAATTTCGTCGAAGGTTCGCGCTCTGTCTGGGTGTATTACCCGCAGGGAATTCTCCGCCGCCCGGTGTCCGAAGGGGATCTGCCTGCAACTCGCCCCGCGCAACCCCGTTCTTTCCTGCCACACGAATGCCGGGGAGCAAAGTCGGCGCCCGAGGTCTTGGAAACCGCTCCGTATCCCGGCCACTCGCTGTTCCAGGACTCGTTTTTGTTCTGCAAGTTCAAGAAAGTCGGCGACGCACCCGGCTTGGAAGAAGTTTATGTGGAGACCGTCGTGGACGGGTGTACCGGCCTTGCCTTTGCAAAAGTTTATTCCGCGGAAAGCGGCGTGAACGCGACCGACATTTTCGAGACTCGCGTCGTGCCGTTTTTCGCCCGCCATGGCGTTCCCATCGAGCAAGTCATAACCACCGGCGCCGATGAGTATTGCGGCACACCGCTGCTTCACCCCTTTGAAACCTATCTGGCAGCGTCAAACATTCGCCACACGCAGACCGAGCGCTCCGGGAAATTGCACTCCCCGCTGTGCATGCAATTCTTCGGCATCCTGCAGCACGAGTTTCTGGCCCCGGCGCTGCGCGGCAGATTTCAGCATACGGTCGAATCTCTCCAGCAGGAATTGGACCATTTTCTGGATGCCTATAATCACGCCCGGCCGAGCCTGGCGCCCGGCATGCAAGGCCGCCCCCCTCTGCGCGCGTTCCTCGATACGGCACGAGCCTGAAGCTGCGCAACAAAGCCTATTGTGTCATTCCGAGGGCCGGTTCGTGGTCCGAGAAATCTCTCCGGGTTTTAAACTCAAAAGAATGAGGGATTCCTCGGCAAGAATCGCGCCTCGAAATGACGGCGTTTTCAGCTGTTCCGCGGTATCTCGAGCTCGTCCGCAGCGACCGACTGTTGTTTTCATTGCCAGCTGGAAAACTCCAGGTTCACGGACTGAAATCTTCTTTTGACGCCCCGGCTATTTGTGCTATTGCTTTGCCCGGATTTCCTGCGAAACTAGTGCGCTGGAAACGGATCGCGGTTATTATCACGCGCCACCATTTGTGCGCGACGCATGCAGATCTAGAAAATGAGACGGCCATTGCGAAAGGAAGCGCCCGATGTTTGAGCAGGTTCTCGATCCCGCAGGACACATCTGGCTCAGCGTTTTGATCTCGCTGGTGCCGCTCATCGCCTTGCTCTTCATGCTCGCGGTCCTGCGCATGACGGCGTGGCTCGCCTCCATCATCGTGGGCGTCATCACCATTCCCATCGGAGTTTATGTGTGGCACGCGCCTCTCGCGGGCACGATCAAATCCTATTTGTACGGCGGCCTCACCGGTTTCTGGGTCATCGACTGGATCACGTTCTGGGGCCTCATTATTTTCAACACCCTGGTCATTACCGGGCATTTCGAGCGGTTTAAGACCTGGATGCTTCACCACGCCACCGGCGACATTCGCATTCAGACCATCATGCTGGCATGGGCTTTCGGTGCGCTCCTGGAGGGGCTTGTGGGGTTCGGCACCCCCTGGGCTTTTGTGGTGCCGATTTTGGTTGGGCTGGGCATCGCGGACCTGGACGCAATTCGCGTCGCCGCGCTCGCGAACAACGCTCCCGTCTCTTATGGCGCGCTGGGAGCACCCATCCTCGGGCTTGCCCTGGTGACCGGCTTGCCGCTTTTCGCGTTATCCGCTTCCATCGGAAACGTCGTCGCTATCCTCGCGCTGCTCCCTCCCTGGGTGCTGATTTATCTGGTGAGCGGATGGGACGGAATGATGGAGGCGTGGCCGCTGGCGATCGTTGGATCGCTTTCCTACATCGCCGGACAATGGCCCACGGCTCATTATCTGGGGCCCTATCTGCCGGATCTGAGCGGGGCCCTGGTTTCTTTCTGGGTCTTATTTGTTTTCGTGAAGTTTTGGAAACCAAAAACGATTCGGGGATTTGGAGGCGCGCCGCTGGCCTCGCAAGTTGCGAGTATTTCAGACTCTGCCAAAACGGGCGCGATGCGCGAAGCCCTTTTCGCATGGCTGCCGTTCATTATCCTGATCCTCGTGGTGGTCGGATGGACCAATCCTTGGTCCCCGCTTCCCTCGATCAGCCTGTTCAAGTGGATCGTGACCGCGAAGTCCTCGGTGACGCACACTGCGATCGCTTCGACATTTAATTTTGCTCCGCTCGGAGGCGGCACATCGACGCTGGCTTCGTGGTTCGTAATTCTCGCGATCCTGCAGCCCAGCGGCAAACAAGTGAGTGAGGTTTTTTCGCGGACCTTTAAGCAAATGTGGGGCGCGCTCCTGGTCGCGTTTTTTATTTTCGCAATCGCCTACACGTTTGTTTATACGGGGATGGCCAACTCGCTGGCCTTCGGACTATCCAAGATCGGTGTATTTTTTGTGGTGCTGGCGCCCATTCTCGGATGGATCGGAGTGGCCCTCTCCGGCAGCAACACTTCGACGAACGCCATGTTCGGCCCCGTACAGGCCATGACCGGCCGCTTGTTGCATCTCCCGGTCCTGCTGCTCCCGACTCTCAACTCCGTTGGTTCGGAGGTCGGCAAACCCATCGCCCCGCAAACCGCCAGCGTCGGCGTTTCCACCAGCAAACTGGTGCGCAGCGAAGGCCAGGTCATCCGCCACAACATGGGCTGGACGCTGATCCTGCTTGGCTACCTGATCCTGATCAGCATCCTCTTCTACTTTTTCTTCCCTGGCTCGATGTCGCTCTAGTAGGACAGGCTGAAGCCTGTCCTACTGGATTCGCCTCAAGGCAAAACTGGCGGCATATACGCAAACGTCCGCGCGAAAAACCACAGGAAGAAAAACGCCAGCGCCGAGTTCACCATCAGATAGAGCAATCCGTAACCGATCAGATCGCGCGCCTTCACTTTCAATAATCCCAGCAGCGGCAGCATCCAGAACGGATTAATCAAATTCGGCAAGGCCTCCGCCGTGTTGTAAATCTGCACGACCCATCCGAGATTCACGTGCAAATCCTTGGCCGCCTGCAAAATATATGGCGCTTCAATGATCCATTTACTGCCGCCGGACGGCACGAACATTCCCAGGAACGCCGAATAAAGGGCCACCAGCACCGGGTACGAACCCGTCGTCGAATAACTCACGAAGAAGTGCGCGAGCTTCGCCGAAAGCGCCGAAAACGTAATGATCCCGAAGATCCCGCCGTAAAACGGAAATTGAATCAGTACGCCCGCCACTGCCGGGATGGCATCGTTTACCGCGCGCACAAACGAGCGCGGCCTCCAATGCAGAAATAGTCCGATCATCAGAAATGAAAAATTGTACGTGTTCAGATCCAGCGCCGCGAATGGGCCCTTCACCGCCAGAACATGGGTCATATACGCGAGGCCGAGGACTCCCACCGCGATCGACAGCACGGGAGCATACTCCAGCCATTCCGCGGGAGTTTTTCGCTCCTCGAGTTTCTTCAATTCCAGACTTTCGGTGACTCCGAACGATTCCGCGTCTTTGGTGGAATGCACCGGCGTCGAAAAATAGGCCACCGCGACGCACGCAACCATCAGGATGGCGGCCATCGTGGCGCTCTGCCAGGTGTAAATAGTTTGCTTGAGGGGAATCACTCCGCTGATCTTGAGCAACGCCGCGGGAATCGAGCCCGGCGTGGCCATGACCAGCGCCGCGGATGAAGAAAGCCCCAGCGCCCACACGCTTCCCTCTCCCACATACGCCGCCGTGCCAAGCGCCCGGTAATCGATGCCGCGCACGTTGCGCACGACTTCACGCGCCAGAACGCCAGCGAAGATCAGGCCGAATCCCCAGCTGACCAGCGAAGTGGCCATCGAAAAAAAAGCGACGAACGCGACGGCCCCGCGGGGTGTGCGCGGCACCTTCGCCAGCGCCTGAATCAGCTTGAACACCGGCGGCGACGTCGCCACCACGTAGCCGCCGATGATGATCATCGTCATCTGCATGGTGAATGGAATCAGACCCCAGAATCCGTCGCCGAAATACTGAATCAGATTGCGTGTCCCGACACCCGCAACGAGTCCCACCGCAAATACGATCACCGTTCCGCCGAGCGCAAAAACAAAGGCGTCCGGGAACCACTTCTGAGACCAGTCGGCCAGTTGCATGCCGATCCGCGCGAACGCGCCAATGCCCTCGCGGCCCACCTGCCGTGCCGCGCCGCGCTCTGGAGTCGACCCCATGTTCCCCCTTAGATTTGGGTGCTTCGGAAAGGCTGGCCCCGAAACGAAATTGTGATTCTATCAGGCTCTTGCTGGGAGCCTTCATGAAGACTGCAACGCGGTCCGATGGCTCGAGTGGGGCAGGCTTCAGCCTGTGGGGGTTGGTGCAACCACGGTCGATCTTGCTGGCAATAACCCCCACAGGCTGAAGCCTGCGCCACCACGACCTTCCTACGGTTGATCTGATTCCAAGTAACTGATGAGATAAGAGACACTCAAGCCATCAGCGCTGCCACAAGCTTGCTCATGTCGGCTTCGTTCTCGAACGATTTGACCGTCGCAATAACGGCCTCGGTCTTTGCGGTCGGCCACTTCGCAAATTCCGCGCACCCTCTGAATTTATCGGCCACTTCGTCGTAGCTCATGGGGTTGGAGGGGCTGCCCTTCGCGAATTCGGCCCTTCCGGAATACACTTTGCCGTCCTTCATCGTAATTTTCATGATGCTGGTCATTTTGTCGAGGCCCGCGTTTTCGGCTTCTGGATCGATATAGAAATGGATGCGCTTGACCATTTCCTGCACGTCGGGGCGCTGCACAACCTTGTCCTGAAATTGCACCAGTCCTGCCTTGCGATCCAGCAGCAGAATGCTCATGCAAAATTCCATGCTGAATTTACCCTGCAGGCCCGTCGTCGGCTGGTGATGCAGCAGCGAAGTGGTCATGGCGTGGT
The DNA here is from genome assembly GCA_020073485.1 of Terriglobia bacterium. Classification (GTDB taxonomy): domain Bacteria; phylum Acidobacteriota; class Terriglobia; order Acidiferrales; family UBA7541; genus Palsa-360. The sequence goes on from JAIQFB010000008.1 coordinate 108,704, forward strand.
TCGCGCCCACGTCCACTTTTTCCACGTCCGCGGCCTTGATGTCGTGCTCGTGAATCAGGCGCATCATTTCGCCCATGGCCGGGTGCGACAGCGACCCGGAGGGATACGGCATGATCGAAACGCCGGGAGACACCAGCGTCCACGGCTTACCGAACCGCCCGACAATCGCGTCCGGATCGAACCCGCCACCCGCAGCCTGAAAGAATCCGAGCGGAGCTTCCAAAATGTTGTCGGAAGCGGTCCAGCCGAGCGCGGCGAGATCCGCCGCGACCGTTCCGTTTTCCGCGGCGTGCCCCGCCTGAAACGGCTTCGTCATCGATCCGAAATTATTCCGGAAGCCGCCGCCTTCGGTGGCGCCGATTCCCAGCGCGTATTGCGTCCGCATAACGTCCAAGCCGCGCAGCTTCGCACAGGCCACCGTGCTGCCAAAGCTTCCGCACGTTCCGGTGGAGTGGAAACCTTCATCGTAATGGCGCGGCGAAATGGCCTCCGCAATTTTGCATTCGATTTCCACGCCCAGGTGGTAGGCCAGCATGAAGTCCTTGCCCGAACGGCGCGTCAGCACGCAAATCGCGAACGCCGGCGGAAGCACGCTGACAGTTGGATGCGTCAGCAGCCCGTAAATACGATCCTTGGCCGCGGACAGCTGCGTATCGTCGAAATCGTCAGCGTGGATTGAAACGCCGTTCACAAACGCGGCGAAGCGCGAATGGCTCTTCATCCCGGTCCCGATGACGCTGGCGTGCTGCTCGCCCAATCCAAATGACTGCACGTATTTCCGCGCAATGGGGCCCATGACCGACGCCGACCCGGCCAGCGACAACCCGAATCCGTCCAGAATCGATTTCTTGCCCAAATCGATGACGTCCGCCGGAATATCCTCGTACTTGGAGTTGACAATAAATTCCGCGACCGACTTGGTCAGCCCCGGAGCTTTCGGAAACTCCGCGGCGGCGGGCCGTGGATCCGCCTCTGCGCGTGCGCTGGTCAGGGCCAGCGCCGACACGGCCAGGGAACTCTTGAACAGATCACGCCGATTCATAAAACACTCTCCCATTTGGAATAATTAATTTTTGGCCATATCCAAGGCGGTAGCGACGCGCTTGCCGTAAATATGAGCGATATTTTGGGTTCCAATCTTTTTTCGCACATCGGCGGGAAGCTGATTGAGCAGCAGGACCACTTCCTGCCAGCGCTGCACGGCATCATGCGGCTCCGGATAATGCTGGTCGCTCCCGATCACGAAGCGATCCGGAAAATCGTTGATGAGCTGCAGCCAGTCTGGCTTAATTTTTCCGTCCGCGAGCGGGTAGTTCAGGCCCTTGGCCAGCGGGTCGGCCTTTAACTCCATGTACAAATTGGAATGCGCCGCGAGCAATCGCCGGTTGAGTTCCGGAGTTCGATAGCCGGTATTATCGAATCCCGCGTGCGCCCAGATAATTTTCGCGCGCGGATTGTGCGCCAGCAGGCGCTCGAACGCGGCGATGTTGGCGTGCAATCGAGGCGGGTTGGGCGGCGACTTCAGGCCCGCGGGCAGCGGCATATCCTGCGGCACCGCTTCCATGTGCAGATCGATAGGCACGCCGTGCTCGGCGGCAATGTCGGCAAGCAGCAAAAATAGCGGATGGTCGGGCGGAGCGTACTGGTAGGGCGTGTTGCCGTCGAAATGTTCGGCCGTCATCTCGCCGAAGCCCGCCACGCCTTCGCGCAAGAGCCGCTCGGCGCGATCCTTGAATTTCTTTTGCACCGCCGGACCCGCTTCTCCGGTAGCGGCGGATTGGATAATCATGGCGTTCAGCGATCCGCCGCCGCCCACTACGGCGATCTTGCCCGGATATTTTTTGGCCTCGGGCAGAATAATTTCCGCTTCGTAGTGGCCCGGATGATCGAACGTGTCGGGCGACATCAGCAGCAAGATCATGGGGGCATTCTCACGGCCCCGTGCCGCGAGCGCCGATCGAATTCCGCCCGCAACGTCCTTTTCGTCGAAGTGGGCGTGCGCATCGGCAAATGGCGTGAGGGCGGGAACCGGCTCCATCAGCGGCGATTTCCTGGCCATCGATTGCGCCTGCCCGGCGGACAAGACATGCGCGGCCAGCAGGGCGCCGGTTGCGGCGCACGAAATCGCCATGGCCATCGCAAGCTTCCGCGGCGATCGCTTCCTCGACAGGTTCCCATTTTCCAGTTGATTCACGGCCTTCTTTTTCACCCGTACGCGATTTTGTCTGTTGGACGCAGCCGCTGGCAAGCCTTTTCTTTGGCCCCCGATGCGTGATCCACGGCACGCCAAGTAGAATTTAAGCCGATGATTTCGCCGCGAATACACTCAATGCTAAAATGCCACGCGCGAGGCCAGCCATGACCGAAAAAATCCGCAAGACCGACGCCGAATGGCGCAAGACCCTGACGCCACAGCAGTATCACGTGACCCGCCAAAAAGGGACCGAGCCGCCCGGCACGGGCGAATACGAAGACACCGAAGATCCCGGCACGTACGTGTGCGTGTGCTGCGGCCAGCCTCTGTTCGATTCCGAAACCAAATTCCACTCGGGCTCCGGATGGCCCAGTTTCTACGCGCCGTTCGACGAATCCAAGATCGAAGTCGACCGCGACGTCAGCTACGGAATGGTGCGCGAGGAAGTGCTCTGCAGCAAGTGCGACGCGCATCTGGGCCACGTGTTTCCTGACGGCCCCAAACCCACCGGCCTGCGCTACTGCATCAATTCCGCATCGCTGAAATTGGTCGATAAGGACGAATGATGTCCTTTCGCCCCCGGACCTTCGCCGGAACCTCGCTGCTTGCTTTTTTCGCTCTTGCCGCAGCGCTCAGCTTCCCCGCTCCGGCGCGCGCCTGGGGCTGCGAAGGCCACGAAGTCATCGCGTTGCTCGCCGAAAAACATCTCACTCCGCGCGCCCTCGCCGCGGTCAACCGGATTCTGAATGACAATCCGATCGATCCCGCCTTAAGCCGCTTCTGCAAGGATGGCCGCATCGACCCTATGTCGGACTCCTCCACCTGGGCCGACGATTTTCGCAGCGTGCATCCGGAAACCGGTCCGTGGCATTACGTCGACATCGTCCCCGGCACAACGCTTGCCGGCGGCAAGAAGAATATCGGCAAAGCGATCGATAAATTCTGCGACCCCCGCGAAAGCTGCCTGCCCCGCACCGCCGCCGACCATCTCGCAATCCTGCGCTCCGCCGATGCCGACCCGCGCACCAGGGCGGACGCGCTGCGCTTCGTGATCCACTTCGTGGGCGACCTGCACCAACCCCTGCACAACACTTCGAACAACGACGAAGGCGGAAATTGCGTTCCGGTGGCGTACTTTGGCAACTTGCCCATAGTGACGTACCCACGGACGGAAACCTACGCGCCCACCTTGCACGGCATATGGGATTACGAAATCCTCACCAGAGCCACAAAAGGCATGACGGTGGATCAGGTCGCCGCCGACCTGGATCGCTCCTTCCGAAAGCAAATCCCCGGCTGGCAAAAAGGCCCGGCGGACTTCGATGCGTGGTCCTGGGAAAGTTTCGAGCTCGCGTGGAATGTCGCGTACGGCAAACTGCCCGTGAGCATTCTGGCGGAGACTCCTCAGCCAGTGAAATCCTGCGCGGACGCCGATCACGTCTCCGCGCGGATGTTCATCCTCGACGAGCGCATCGAGCAGCCGTATCAAGACGTTGCTCTTCCCGTAGTCCGCGAGCGCTTGGCGCAAGCAGCGGCAAGGGTGGCGATGGTGTTGAATCAACTGTGGCCTTAGGCCAAGCAAATCAACACTACGTTCCCTTATCACCTGATCGTTCTACTGGATTGTGACTGTGACATTCGTAAATCGCGTGAGTGTGCTGGTTTGGCCTTGGACATCTGTTACAGTGCTCCCGGTTACGGCCTCGTTCACCCCGGCTGAAGTGGACGGCATGTTCAGCGCATCTCCGGCATATTGTGCGGTTAGAACGTAGAGGCCTGGGGAGGCGATCTGCGTTGTTAGCGTGGCTGAACTGCCAACGAGGTTTGCTGTCCCATAGTAGCTGCCATTCAAATAGAAAGTAACGCTGCCCCTTGGGCTGTTGGACCCGGCAACACTAGCCGTGAAGATCGCAGGTGTCTGCATGGCAACTTTCGCCGCACTCGTCGTTACTGTTGTCGTTGTTGGCTGAGGAGTTGGCGGAAGTCCGCTTCCGCCTCCACCCGACGATCCGCTGCCGCACCCTATGGCGAAGCAGAAGACGCAGATCATGACAAGGCCTACTCTTATCGACCGTCCAAGGCATCGCACTGGCCAGACGAGGAGTAAGAGGGCCACAAAACCACAAAATAAACTGAAACCATTGATTGAGATGCTTATAAATCCACTATGCTTAACGACGACAGAAGGGGCGGACACGGAGGAGTGCGTGATCAAATTCGGTGTGAGAGAGAGCGTGACCGTGCCATTTGCCCCGTTGCTGAGGTTCACGATCGTTGGCGAAACTGCGCAGACGTATCCTACTGGCAGGTTTCCTCCACAGGAAACGGCCACGGAGCTGATCAGATTGCTGGCAGGCACAACCGAGATCGGGATGCTTGCCGGCTGTCCCGCAGTTATAAGGAGTGGGCCTGCAGGCGCATTCAGGCTGAAATCCGGAATATTCACGGCAATGAAAACATTGGCGGTTGATGACGCGTAATTTGCGTCTCCAGAATAGCTCGCTGCCACGATTTGTGTGTACTGAGGGTTAGCGGTCACGGTTGCCGTTAACGTCTGGTTACCGTTTGCGTCAGTCCCTTGAGTCACGGTCACCGGATTTGGGATGGCCAGGCTTCCTCCGAAGAACTGGAATGTGCCTGTCATCGGCGGGCTTTTGCTCGCGCCGGTCATAGTCGCGGTGAAGGTGACGCTTTGGCCCAAATTTATGTTTGTGGAATTTGCCGTTTCCGCAGAGGTGGTCGCATACACCACAGAAATGCTTGCAGGAGGAGAAGTCACCGCAGCATAGTTTGCATCTCCGCTGTACTTGGCCGAGATTTGGTGCGTGCCGCTCGTTGCAAAAGTAGCGGTGATGGTTCCCTGTAGGTCAGCACTGATGCCTGGGAATCCCCTACCTCCGAAATAGGAAACTGTTCCCGGAATCTGCGTTACACCGTCGTAGAAGCTGATTGTTCCTGTCGGCTCTGCGCCCGTATATAGGCTGGTCTCGACTAATGAAATGATCTGCCCTGGAGTCCCTGCAATAAACGTAGGCGGCGAGAAAGAAGCATAAGGCGCGGACATCTGGGTCGCGGCGGGGGCCACATCTAGAGTGTAACTGCCTGAACTTGGGTTGTAGCTGTTGTCCCCTGCGTAATTGGCGGACAGATGGTGCGTTCCGCCGGAAAGCACGACGGAGTCGTCTTCCACAAATCCTTCGGTGTTAAGCGGAAACCCGCCAGTCGGGCCGAGAATGGTGGATGCACCTCCATTCAAAGATTCCGTAACGGTGACACTTCCGGTCGGGCAGACCATTGGAGAACACACCGTCTGCGGAGGAAAAGTCGTCGTCGCGGTTGCATTTCCAACGTCCACGCGCACGCCAACGGGCGTGCCATAAGCCACGGAAGAAGGCGTATTCCCCGTTTCCTTTTTTGTGTTCGGATCAAAAACGGGAATTGTGATTAGCGTTTTGCTGGGTTCCGGCGCAACCGTCACGGTCAACGGGCTGGAATCACTGGCCGCATAAATCCCATCTCCCGAGTAATGTGCTCTTAGCGAATAAGAATTCCCTCCGGCGAGCGTTGCCGTGCTTCCGCTGGCCACGCCATTTTGCAGAGTAAATGTTCCCATCTCGACGGACCCATTGCCTGTGGGTGAGCCGACCAGAGAGACGTCACCTGTGGCAGCCTGGGGCGAAACAGTGATGTTGAGGTTCACGTTCTGACCATGCGTAATACTCACGGGAATCCCATTGTTGAGCGATAAACTCGTAGTAGTCGGGGAGAAATTTGCCTGACTCCAACCGTGTACCAAGTTGAAAGCATTCACCGAACCGAGGCCTGTCGCCAAGTCATATCCCGCACTGGCGTTGTACCCGGAGAGCACACCGTAGGAATCCGCACTGTTGCTCACCGTGCAATTCGGGCTGCCCTTCGCGCAGGGCATGGCGATCGTACCTGAGGTCACGTCGTTGAAGATACACCCGGACGCCGGAGTGGCGCTGGCACTGCAATTCAATGCTTTCTGCGATTGCAGGGAGGCCAATTTGTACAGCACGTAGTTGGCGTTGCCCTGCCCCGCCGAATTTGTAGATTGATTCACCAGCGCCATAATTCCGGCAAAGGCCGGGGCGGAGGCAGAGGTGCCTCCCACGCCCAGAAAAGTGGACTCAAGCCCGTTTAGGCTGCAGGAGGGGTTGCCCGGAACCCGATCGGCCTCGCACACGATATAAGAGCTGTCCATAAAGCCGTTGCTCGCAAAAAGGGAGACGTCGGGGATATCTCTTGCGCCATCGGCAGGCACCCCAGGCGCGGACTGCCAGGACGGTTTGCTGTAGCCGCCCGAGCAACTGGAAACATTCGCTCCATTCGAGGTGGTGCAGTTGCTCTTCCCTCCGCCACCCCCGACCGACACGACACGACCCGCCAATTGAGAATTGTTGCAGGCAGCTTCCGCGTTGCTCCCCGCTCCCAGCGTGACATAGGCGCCGTTTGTACACGAATCGTTCCAGGTGGTCTCCGGAACATAGCCGAGGACAGAAGCTTGCTGCGGATTGTTGTTTAAACTCCAGTACGGGCTGACCACCCCGAATTTGAACGTTGCGCCGAAATTCGCGAAATCAGTGCCGCCCACGGCAACACCGTATGGCGAGGAAGCCAGGCCGCTGACGGCGAGACCATGCGTCGCAGGATCCGGCGTGCTGCCGGAATAGGTGTCGCACCGCGCCGATCCCTCGTCGCCAGAGGAGTTAATGAACGTGATGCCTTCCGCCGCAGCCTGCTCGCGAATGGCATTCTCAAAGGCGTTGCCGGAAGTTCCCACAAACATTTCGCACTCGCCAAAACTCTCGCTCATCACCGGGGCAAGATCATTTTCGACAATATACAGGGCGGACAGGTCGACGCCGTCGGTCGCCGCTGTTGATCCCGCAGCCACCAGCTTGATGGTCGCCCCGGGCGCTACTGCACCGGACCACTCCACATCCAGGTCCGCCTCTGTTTCCGCGCCTGAAACGAACCCCGGATCCGCCCCGTTCAAAATCACCTGTGGATCGTTGGCAGGCAGTCCAAATAGGTTCCGGAAATCGCGCACATCCTGGATATTGATGTTGCTAATGCCGACGATGGCGATCGATTGTCCAGTCCCGTCGATCGCCGGACTTTGATTCCATAATGGTTGCACGTTGTAAATTTTTGCAAAATCGGATGGGCCCACGAGGTAGCAGTAGTTGGTGATCTGACAATGATTCGGGTCCGGCAGTGTGTAATCGGGATTCTGAGCCCGCACCTCTCCAGTGGCCTTCGACCTGGAAAATGCTCCAGCCACGCGGTGCATGGGCTGCTTCGGAAAATTGTGTAGCGAAACCACTCCGGCGACGACCGGGCTCAGCGCCTGGGGAATTTGCGGATCGCTGGCGTTGGCCCAGTGTTCTTCGCCGTTGACAGCGTACTTATGAATCTCCGTGTGGAAGGCCTGCTGCACCTGTGCGGCCGTGCCTGAAAACTCGATGGTCGTACGCCCCCGGCCAACCTGGGTTACCTGAAACCCATACGACTGAAGCCATGCGGTGATCGCCTGGATGTCCTGATCGCTGGGTCCGAATTGCTGGCCGAACGCGTCCGGGGTGAGCCACTGATGGTAGGCCGGCGAGTTCCGGTCCTGCTGGTCGTCCAGCAACTTTTGCAGCGCCGCCTCCTGTGCCGCGCTGCGTTGCAGGACCAGTTGCATGCGCTGCATGGGAAGATCGGGCGGCGCGGCGCCGCGGTCAAATTGCGGCTGCGCCAGGGGGTGCGTATTTCCGCGCAGAGTAACGAGCGACGATTCCGTGACGCTTTGCACAATGCGCGACTGCGGTGAGGCCGATTGCGGCCAGGTTTGCGAGGGAACGAAAATCCAGAAAAGGAGGAGGCAGGCGAGTCTTTGCAGCAACCGGGGCCTTACTTGCATCTCGCAAACTCCTCTGGAAGACCTGATGGCCGCGCATTATCGTATAGGTAAGATAATTTGCAAAGGCTTTATGTACATATTAGATAGGTCATCGCATGGCACGGTTCTCTCCTACTTCGTGAATCGAAGGCAGATAGCTATGGAATGATTTCGGACGAGGTTGGCTGCCGCCTCATGCCCCGCAGTTTCCTTTTCCGCGTCTTCCTGCCAACAATTACACAAGTATTACAAAGAGACTCCCTCCCCCATGCTAACTTTGATTTGCAAGAGAGCACGCCCCGCAACCCCAGTGCCGAAGAACAAAAAAGAACAAGAAGGACAAAAGGACAAGAGAATGGCCACAGCCTTGAGACGCGATAAAACATTCACGCAGCCGGTGAACAAGATCACGACCTTCTTCATGGTCGCCTTCCATATCGGCGCGATTGCCGCCCTGTTCATGTTTGGATGGAAACCGGCCTTGCTGGCCGTCGTGCTCTGGTGGGTTACCGGGAGCCTCGGAATCGGCATGGGGTATCACAGACTGCTCACGCACCGCGGCTACAAGACGCCAAAATGGGTGGAATATTTCCTCACCATTTGCGGCACGATGGCCCTGGAAGGCGGGCCCATCTTCTGGGTGGCCACGCACCGCGTCCATCATCAGAATACGGATAAGGAAGGTGATCCGCATTCTCCGCGCGACGGCGGTTTCTGGTCGCACATGGGATGGATCATCACCGGCAAGGCCATGCACAATAAGCTCGATTCCCTGCTGCCCTACGTTCCCGATCTTCGCAAGGATAAATTCCATGTCTGGATCAGCGAGTGGCATTGGGTGCCCCTGACCGTGCTCGGCGTTGCGTTGCTCGCGTTTGGCGGATTGCCCTATCTGATGTGGGGGATTTTCCTCAGAACGGTTTTCGGTCTTCACTCCACTTGGCTGGTGAATTCCGCGACGCACATGTGGGGATCGCAGCGCTACATGACCGGCGACACGTCCACCAACAGTTTCTGGGTGGCCATCCTCACCTTTGGCGAGGGCTGGCACAATAATCACCACGCCGTGCCGCAGTCGGCACGCCATGGCCTGGCCTGGTACGAGATCGATTTGAACTGGTACGGAATCTGCGCGTTGCGCACGCTTGGCCTGGCCTGGGATATTTCGCTTCCAAAGCTCGGCGCCGCAAAGCCGCAAAATGCCAACCCTGTGTTCCAACCCGTCGAGGACGCCCCTGCCCCTCAAGAGGCAATCGGCGACTAAGAGCTTTCCACATTCCCAGAATGAGGAAGAAACCGCGGAACGTCTTCCGCGGTTTTCTTGTTTTTCAGTAGGACAGGCTTCAGCCTGTCGGTTTTCTGTCAGGCCTCCGAGCAGAAACCCGACAGGCTGAAGCCTGTCATACTGCCCCCAAACAAAAACCTGATTTTCCTAGTTTCCGATCCGTACGGGCGAGTATAGTTTTACTCAGCCCACGATGCGCATTACGAACCGAACCAGAAAGATAGCCATTTTCGTCACGCTGGGCGCCTGCCTGGTGGGCCTTGCAGTGGCGCTGAACGTCACCTGGATCCTGCTCAACTGGCGTGAAATGGTTCCGCTGGTCTTCGGAATAATAATATTCACCCTGATCATCGCGGGACTCGTCGTATACACGGTTTTCCTGGTCCGCGAAATCCACAAGAACGAACAGCAGGACAGTTTTCTGAACGCCGTGACACATGAACTGAAGACTCCCATCGCCTCGATTCGCCTGTACCTGGAAACGCTGCAGAGCCGGCAAATCAGCGACGCGCAGCGCCAGGATTTTTACCGCATCATGCTGGAAGATACCGACCGGCTGTTCGGCACGGTGGAGCAGATTCTGAAGGCGGGCGAAGCGCGCCATGCCGGCGCCAAGCGGAACTGGGAGGAGGTCGATTTCTCCGGCATCGTCGCGGAAACCGTGGAGCTCACGCGGCTGCGCCACCACCTGCCGCCCGAGGCCATGCGCCTCACCGCCGCTCCGGCCGAAAAACTCCTGGTCAAGGGGAACCCCCAGGAACTTCGCACCGCGGTCTTCAACCTGGTGGAAAACGCCGTGAAATATTCAGGCGAGAAAAAAGATATTGTCGTCGACCTGCAGACTCCGAACATGGATACGATCCTGCTGCAGGTGCAGGATCAGGGAGTGGGGATTCCGCCGACCGAATTGAAACGGATTTTCAAACGGTTTTACCGCGTGGCAAATTCCGCGTCAGGCCGGGTCAAGGGCACGGGCCTCGGCCTGTTCATTGTGCGTTCGATTGCGCGCCGCCATGGCGGCGAAGCGTTTGCCGAAAGTGAAGGCGCGGGCCGCGGCAGCATGTTCACGTTGCGCCTTCCCAGGGTCTACCACGTATGAGCCGCATCCTCGTGGTCGAGGATGAAGCGCATCTGGCCGAAGGCCTACGCTTCAATCTGGAGCAGGAGGGCCATTCGGTTCAGGTGAATGCCACCGGCGAGGAAGCCCTAAAGCGCCTGGTGGGCAATAAGGAAGAATTCGACGCGGTGGTCCTGGACGTGATGCTTCCCGGACAGGACGGATTTTCAGTAGCCCGCGCGCTGCGCGCCGCCAAGAATTATGTGCCAGTCCTGATGCTGACGGCTCGCTCGCGTCCCGAGGATGTGCTGGAAGGATTTGCGGCTGGCGCCGACGATTATTTGCCCAAGCCGTTCAACCTGGCTATTCTCATTGCGCGCGTGCAGAGCCTGTTGCGCCGCAAAATCTGGCAGCATGGCGCGGCCCAGCCCGCGGCAAAATCCGCTGGGCGCGCCGCGGAGTCTCCGGAAGCGTTCCATTTCGCTGGAAAAATCGTGGACTTCGAAAATCTGCGCCTGCACGTCGGCAAGCAGGTCCTGCAGCTCACTCTCATGGAATCGGAACTGCTGCGCTACCTGATCCAGAACACTGGCCATCCCGTCTCGCGAAAAGCCATCCTGGAAAATGTGTGGGGCTTGCATGAAGATACCGACACGCGCGCCATCGACAACTTCATCGTCCGCCTGCGCCGGTACATCGAGGAAGAGCCTTCAAAGCCGCGCCACCTGGTGACCGTGCGGGGACTCGGCTATGAATTCATTCCGTTTCCGGATAAGAAAAAGTAAAACTCACTTCACAAACTCTGGAAAAACTCACGTGGCCGTCATTCCGAGGCATACTTCTGCCGAGGAATCCCTCGTTCGGTTGCGTTCAATACCCGGAGCGATTCCTCGCTTCGCTCGGAATGACGAGGAAATGGGCTGATTCCGCGAAGTGGAACAAAAAAATCAAAACCAAACAAGCCGAAGTCGAAGATCCCGGCCCAGTCGGGACCTTTTCTACTTTTGCTCATCCAACAATTCCAGCTTGAGAATGGACGCGCCATGGTTGCTGCCGACCCACACGGTGACCGGCGTGGTCGAATTGTCGACAAACATTTTCCGCACATTCGTATTTCTGGGCATCAGGTATTCCACCATCCGCCCGGTCTTGGGATCGAGCCGGGTCAGGCGGTCGGTCATCGTGTTTCCGCCCCACGCTTCGCCATTCTTGTCGGCGGCCACGTCGTAAGGAAAAGTCCACGGCGTCGGCGGCGTCCACTCTTTCATCGACAAGTCCTTGGTGTTGAACACGCCGATCTTGTTGCCGCCGAATTCGCCGAACCAGAACAGTCCCTTCGCGTCAATCGAGCCGCGCCGCGGATTGGAATCCTTGGTGGGCGTTTTGTAAAACGTGATTTCGCCCGTCTTGGCGTCCACGCGCCCCACCTGATCCGCGCCGAACACCGTGAAGTAGATATTATTCTGCTCGTCGGGCGTGATGTCGTAGATATTCGGGCTGGGATTCGGAAACGGCTTGAACGTTTCAAATTTTCCGGTAGCCGGGTCCAGCCGGTAAATCGTGTACGTTCCGGAGTCTTCCAGCCAGACCTTGCCGTCCACTTTCGACCGCGTGGGATTCACTTCGGTGATTTGCGTGTAAATCGTGTTGAGATCGCCGGGCAGGCTGAAGGTCTGGAAGGTTGAAGTCTTCTTATCGAATTTGGCGACGGCTCCCTGATACATCATCCCGATCCAAGGATTGCCATCCTCGTCCTCGCGCAGCGCGAGTTCGCCCTTGGGAGAATTCGGCTTCAGAATAGGAACCGGGAACTCTTGCACTTTGCCCGTCTTGGCATCGAGCTTCCCTAGAATCTGCTCGCCGAAACAGATGTACCAGACCATGCCGTCGGAATCGACATACACGTCGTGCGGCTGCCGGGTTCGCGCCGGAAGATCGTATTCGGTGATGATCGCGCGGGTCGCCGCGCCCTTGGGCCGAGGGAATGTCTTGAGCGGGTAGCTGTAACTACCGCCCTGGCTCAAATTGACGCTGGCCAGGAATTCGGCCCGTTTGCGCACGACGTTGGCTTCCCGGTTCAGCGATTCTTCGCCCGCCACCTGGGCCTGATTGGCCAGGCGAGGAGCGAGCCGCACTTGCGGCATCAGCGGAATGCTCTGGTTGACGTAGGTCGCCATGCGCTCCTGCACGGCCACGAATTCGTCGGCATCGTGCGTGGAGCTGAGCGGGCGAAGCAGCGTGTGGCAAACCGTGCAGTAGCGCAGTTGCGCTTTCTGCTCGGGAGTTCCCGGCATGCTGTTTAGCCATTCCGCGTTGGTGAGCTGCGCGGCAAGATTCAAGGTCTTGATCAGCTTCAGGTCGGCTTCCGCGTGGCCCGTAGCCGGAATATCCACGGTGGACGGGCCTTCCAGGTCATACCCCGCCGCGCGAATCCGGATGGCATAGCGTCCCGCGCCGAGCCTGGACGCGGGAAAAGAATAACGCCCATGCGCATTGCTCGATACGGTCACCGAGATCGTAGAGTCGTCCTTCTTCGCGGTGACCAGAACGCCCTCCATTGGGCCTTCTTCCATCGAGGTCACCTGCCCGGACAACGCCGCCGTGGGAGACGCTTTCGCCTGCGCGAACGCGAATTGTTCGGGGAGCGATATCCCGCTACCAAGCAAAGTGACTGCAAGAATCAGAAAGCCCGTTGCCCTCATCAGTTGCTCCTCGCCAGTGGGTCCAATAAAGAGACGAATTTCACAAAAGTTTGCGGCCCGCTACAAAATAAATATAGATGTTAAAGAACAAAACTTACGACCGCAAAGCAGTTTTACAGCTGCACGATACTAATTCCCCGATTGCGCTCACCAAATCTGGCAGCGAATCGCCGCGGGCCGCACCATGGCGTCCCCTTCCTTGCATTCAAAAGCCTGGCCGAATTCAGGCATGTTGGACGGCGCGGCGATGGCCCGGAAATGCCCCAGGGGATGCGGGTTGGTATTCACCATCAGGCGCTCGAATTCCGGCCTGTCGTTGGCCGCCCAGATCTGTGAGTAGGCCAGGAAAAATCGCTGGTCGGGCGTAAGGCCGTTGATCAGCGGAGACTTTTTGCCTTCCAGCGTCTTATGCAAGGCGCGATAGGCAATGTTCAAGCCGCCCAGGTCGGCGATGCTTTCGCCAAGCACCAGCTTGCCGTTTTCGTGAATATCGTCCTGCACTTTATAGCCGTCGAATTGCTTTTCGATGCAATCGGCGCGCATGTTGAAATTCTTCTCGTCATCCGGAGTCCACCAGTCGCGCAAATTTCCCTTGGCGTCGAATTGCCGGCCTTCGTCGTCGAAGCCGTGCGTCATCTCGTGCCCGATGACCGCGCCCATCGCGCCATAGTTGGAAGCGTCGTCGGCATTGGGATCGAAAAACGGCGGCTGCAATATGCCGGCGGGAAACACGATTTCATTCATTTCCGGATCGTAATACGCGTTCACCGTGGGCGGCGTCATGCCCCACTCGTTGCGATCGACCGGCTTGCCGATTTTGTTGAGATCGCGCTTGAATTCAAATTGCGAGCCGCGCATGAGGTTGAGAACGAGCGGCCCGCGGTCCACATTGAACGCCGAGTAATCGCGCCACTTGTCCGGGTACCCGATCTTGCGCGTGAACGAGGAAAGCTTGTCTAGTGCCTGCTTGCGCGTGGCCGGTCCCATCCAGGAGAGCGTATTCAAATCATCCCGCAGGGCTACGGTCAACTGGTTCACCATTTCCAGAGCGCGGGCCTTGGCCACAGGAGGAAAATACTTCTGCACATAAATCTGTCCCAGCGCCTCGCCCAGCTGGCGGTCGGTGACCGAAACGCACCGCTTCCAGCGCGGCAGCAATTCCTTGGTCCCCTGGAGCTTGCGCCCGTTGAAATCGAAATTTTCATCGACGAACGGCTTCGATAGCCAGGGCGCCGCCGTATTCAGCAGGTGCCAGCGGAGATACACTTTCCAGTCCGCCAGCGAGGTTTCCTTGAGTTGCAGGTTCACGGCCTCGAAAAATTTCGGAGCGGAAACGTCGACGGAGCTGATGTTGGCGTAGCCGATGTCCTGAAAATAATTGCCCCAGGACCAGTTCGCCGTGAGCGTCTGCAGTTCGGCGCGGTCCATCTTGTGATAGGTTTTCACCGGATCGCGCTGCTCGACGCGCGTCAGGGAAGCTTCGGCCAGTTTGGTTTCCAGCGTCATGATCGATTGCGCTTCCGTGGAGGCCTTGGCGGCGCTGTCTCCGGCCAGCTCGAGCATTTTGGCCACGTGCTCCTGATACTGCTCGCGGAGTTGTTTCGATTTATCGTCCGTCTTGGTGTAGTAATCTCGATCCGGCAATCCCAGCCCGCCCTGGTCGGCTCCGCCAATCACCTGCGAGCTGTTCTTGGCGTCCTGCGTCGAACCGAAGCCAAACAGCGCGCCGACGCCCAGGCCCTGCAGCCGCGCCACTTCCGACTGCAATTCGCCGGTGTTCTGGATGGCGTCGATGCGAGCAAATTCCGCATCGAGCGGCTTTATGCCATCCGCATCAATCTGCTTTTCGTCCATGCAACTGGCGTAGAAATCGCCGATCTTCTGCTCGTTCGATCCCGCCGCCTTCGTGCTTGCTGCTGCATTTTCCAGAATCTGGTGCAGCAGTTCGCGATTTCTCTCCGCCAACTCGTTGAAGCGGCCCCAAGAGGGGTAAGCGTCCGGAGTGGGATTCTTCTTGATCCACTCGCCGCTGGCGTAATGGTAGAAGTCCTCGCACGGCTTGCAGGTCTTGTCCAGAATCGTCATGTCCACGCCATGCGAGCCGCTGTCCGAGGTCTTCGCGTCGCTCGCGGCCTGTCCGGCGCGCAGCAAACCGGCTGCGGCAAGGCCCAAAAGAAGGATGAGCGCGACGCCAGCGAGGCGCCCGCGAAATACATTTTTCGCCTTCGTGGCGGAATGGGATCCGCCGGCTTCCTGCATAGGGAGTGACATGAAAATACCCTCCTTCAGCATGCGCTAGACTTCCTACAAGGTGTACGACGGCAGGGTGCCGGAGTCAACAGGATCGTTGCGATGGTCGTTCAACGTAGCGAAACCCGAGGTAGGACAGGCTTTTTATCCTGAGTAAAACTAAGGGCAGCCTGTCGGGTCTAGATGCGTGTTCGGCCGTGTGTTGAAGTGCGCTATTGAATCGAGCCTCGATGCAAACTACAGCCTGCCGTTTCACTGCCAAAACCGACAGGCTGAAGCCTGTCCTACTAGTGCGCCCCGCTTCCTGGCAGCGAGCGGATATAGACCACCATCTGCCAAATCTGCTCGGGCGTTTCCCGGCCTTCATATTTCGGCATATGCCCTTTGCCCTTGGCGATCAGGTAGTTGAGTTCGCCATCGGTGAACTTGTCCAGGGAACCGGGCTTTCGCCAGTCGTGAAGGTTCATGCTGATGTCCTTAGCCTCGACGCCCTTGCCGCCGCCATCCTTCCCGTGGCACAGAGCGCAATCGGTGTCTCCGTACGCCTTCATTCCCTCAGCGATCGAAGTGGCATTGGATTCCACGGGGTTCTTTCGATCCACTTCCTCCTGCGGAATCTTGGTTTCCACCTTCGGCTGGCTCTGGCATCCGATCAGGCCCAGACCCAGCATCGCGCACAGTACCACGCTCCGCTTCCCCATCCCGCCTCCCTGAAATTAAGGACTTGAGCTATCCCGTTTCGTTTCAAGACAGCTGGATATCACATTGCATAGGGCACAATACATCCAAGAGCATGCCGTAACAACGCCCAATGCGCGGCACCTCCATTTTCCGGACGATTAGGCGAACAGGCTCTGGAAACAAGGCCGCGCCTGGCATAGAGTCTGGGCGACGATTGTATTGTGCGGGCATGCCCCGCTTCCGAGATTCCAGGACTTGGCGTCGCCAAGGCGCAACAGTGAACGGGAAACGCCGCTGCCGCCCGTTGCGTCTTAATTGTGTCGGCCTATCGGACGGACCATCCCATTAATTGGGAGGCCAGCCATCCTTAAGGTGGCTTCTAATGGCTGCCACGCGCGGGCCACGCGGGTGTAGAATTATTGTATTCAACGGACTGCGAGGATCAGGGAAATGCATTTTCTATATTCCATCTGCGAGTGGTTGGAACAAACCGGCGTGGGCGTAACGGTCCGGGATTCGACCTGGCTGTTTCCGATCATCGAGACGGTGCATATTCTCGGGATCGCGGTCTTGGTAGGCAGCACGTCGATTTTGGACTTGCGCCTGATGGGCCTTACCTATCGCGAACAACCCGTATCGAAGCTGGCCTGGCGTTTTCTGCCCTGGGCATGGGTTGGGTTTCTCATACAGGTGATTACCGGGGGACTGCTGTTCGCCTCGGAAGCCACGAAGATGATCACGAATCTCGGTTTTCAGATCAAGATGGTGCTGATCGTGGTGGCGGGATTGAACGCCCTGGTTTTCCACTTGATCGCCTATCAAAGCGTGGGCAAGTGGGAGAACGATCGTGTGGCGCCGCTGTCGGCCCGGGCCGCGGGATTGATTTCGATCCTGCTGTGGTTCGGTATCGTGGGATTCGGGCGCTGGATCGCGTACGTCTAAGAGAAGCAGCTAATCCGCGGGTTCGCTGGTTTCCCGCGCCACAACCACAATTCCCTGCCAGCCCGAAATCACGGTCGCTATCAGCCCGCAGATCCCCGCGAACGAAAGCCACAGCGCCGGCATGGCGCGATTTCCGGTTACATGAATCAGGTAGGTGCAGATGGCCGGCGTGAAGCCGCCAAAGATCGCGGTGGCCAAGCTGAACGCCACCGAGAATCCGGACGTCCGGATGTCCGACGGCATGATTTCGGTGAGATACGGCACCATGGCCCCGCTGAAATTTCCAAACAGCACGGAAAGCCATAACTCCACGATCAGCAGCCGTGCAAACGAAGGTTCGCTCACCATCCATAGCATCGCAGGATAGGGCGTCAATATGGCCGCAGCCGAGGCAAACATAAGCACGGGCCGCCGCCCGACAATGTCCGATATGGCACCGCCGATGGGTACCCAGAGAAAATTAGAAAAGCCCACAAGCAAGGTGACGATCAGGCTGTTGCGCGCGGTCAGTTGCAAGACCTCGCGGCCATACGTCGGCGTGTACGCTGTGATGAGATAGAAGCTGACCGTAGTCATCGTCGAGAGAAACATTCCCACGCCGATGATTTCCCAGTTCTTTACCAGCGACATCAGAATCTCGGAAACCCCCGGATGGCGCTTGCGCTTGAGAAACACTTCAGTTTCCTGCAGCGAACTGCGCATCCAGAAAAGCAGCGGCACGATCAGGCACCCGATCAGGAACGGGATTCGCCAGCCCCACTGGTTCATCATCTCCGGCGGCATCAACCAACTCAGCGTCACTCCGAGCAGCGCCGCGAACATCACCGCCACCTGCTGGCTGCCCGATTGCCACGCGCAATAAAATCCGCGGTGCCCCGGCGTGGCAATCTCCGACAAATACACGGAGACGCCGCCCAGCTCTACCCCCGCGGAAAATCCCTGCAGCAATCTCCCCAGCACCACCACGATGGGCGCGATAATTCCAATGGTGTGGTACGAAGGGGTCAGCGCAATCACCAGCGTGCCCACCGCCATCAGCGACAGCGTGAACAGCAGCCCCTCTCGCCGCCCCTTGCGGTCCACATACGTGCCCAGGACCACGGCGCCCAAGGGCCGCATCAGGTACCCGGCGCCAAAGGTTCCCAGCGTCATCATCAGCGATGCAAACTGGTTGCTGGAGGGAAAAATTTCGCGCGCGATATAGCTCGCGTAATACGCAAACACCATGAAGTCGTACATTTCCAGGAAGTTGCCGCTGGAAACGCGAATCACGGACCGCACTTTGGAGTCGGACGCTGGAACGCTCATGCCGCCTTCGGATTACCTTCGATTTTCACGCCATTCCTCAATCCTGCAACGGGCATGTCTTGCTGAATTCGTGCCTGGGTATATTTGGCATTATGCGCCATAAACGCGGAAAATCCAGTCCCATATGAACAGCGAGTAGCATTCAGTTCGTCGGCGGTCGCGGTTCTGGTAGGACAGGCACTCTTGCCTGTCCCCGCGCGTGTTCCCGCGATTCCGCCGGACAGGCAAGAGCGCCTGTCCTACAAATGCCCACATCCCGGAATCCGCCTGCGCATTGTGCCCGCACACGAAATGGGGGTATATTTCCATACGGACCTTTCGATCCATTTCATTTCGAGGAGATTCTTCCGATGAAGCGATTCGGCTGGATTTTACTGGCGCTCGTAATTTTCCTATGGCCGGCGGTCAAGCCCGCGCAGGCGCAGACCGCGGAAGGGGCTCTCCAATTCGAGGAACATTGCGAGAAATGCCATGGAAATCCAGAGAGCGGCGCGGCCACGCCCGCGGTGCTGTCGCTTTGGAAATTGAATCCCGAACAAGTGATGGCCGGCCTCGCCAAAGCCCCGCACACCACCATGACCGGCATTACCGAGGACAACAAGAAAGTGATAGCCCTATACCTGGGCGGCCGCCGCGTGGGCGTCGATGCCATCGCCGAAGCCAAGGCCATGCCGAATCATTGCTCGACTAATCCCGCCATCACGGATATCACCTCGAAGCCGATGTGGAACGGATGGGGCAACGGCGAATCCAATGCCCGCTTCCAATCCGCGAAAGCTGCAGGCATCACTCCCGATCAGGTACCGAATCTCAAGTTGAAATGGGCATTCGGCTTTCCCAGCGCCGATGAAGTGTACGGACAACCCACGGTCGCGGCCGGTCGCGTTTTCGTGGCCACCGATACCGGTTCGGTCTACTCTCTCAACGCCGATACGGGATGTATTTATTGGTCGTTCCAGGCGGACGGGGGAGTGCGCAACGCCATCAGCATCGGTCCGGTGAAGGGCCACGGGGCCACGAAATTTGGCGTGTATTTCGGCGATGTGCGGTCGTACGCTTACATGCTCGACGCCACCACAGGCAAGCAAATCTGGAAAGTGAAAGTCGAGGACCATCCGGTGTCCCGCGTCACTGGAGCGCCTACCTTGTATGAGGGTCGCCTGTATGTCCCGGTCTCTTCGGGCGAAGAGCGTACCGCAGGTTACAGCAAAGTCTACCCCTGCTGCACGTTTCGGGGCAGCGTCGTCGCCCTCGACGCCAATACAGGAAAACAGATCTGGAAGACCTACACGGTTCCGGAAGCGCCAAAGCTTCTCGGGAAGACCTCCACGGGAATCGAGCAGTGGGGCCCCAACGGTGGTGCGGTGTGGAACACTCCCACCATTGACGCAAAGAACCAGGCCATCTACATCGGGACCGGCGACGCGTACAGTCCCCCTGCAGGAAAAACCACTGACGCCATCATGGCCCTGGACCTTAAAACAGGGAAAATCATGTGGGCCATCCAGGACACGGAAAACGATTTCTGGCTCTCCGGCTGCCCTGGATCCGGATCGCCGAATTGTCCGAAGGACATGGGCCCTGACTATGATTTCGGCGCCTCGCCGATCCTGAAGTCGCTGCCGGATGGACACCGCATGCTGGTCGCGGGACAAAAAAGCGGAATGGTCTGGGGCCATGATCCCGACCGCGAAGGCACCGTTGCGTGGAAGACACCTCTGGTTCCAAAACTCGCCCTCGGCATCATTCGATTTGGCGGGGCGGCGGACGACCAAAACGCCTATTTCGGAGTCAGTACCGGTGGCCTGGCGGCGGTTCGGATCGATACTGGAGAAAAGAAATGGTTCACGCCCATCCCCGGACCGTCCAAACCGGGCCCGCGCGGCGAAACTTCGGCGGTCACGGTGATGCCGGGCGTCGTTTTTTCCGGTAGCTCAGAAGGCATACTGCGCGCGTTTTCCACCGACGACGGACGCCTCCTGTGGGACTTCAACATGGTCCGCGACTATCAAACTGTAAACGGAGTTCCGGCGAAGGGCGGATCGATGGGCCAACCCGGGCCCACCGTGGCCGGCGGATTGCTCTTCGCAGGCTCAGGCTACGTCTTCGGCGCGGGAACTCCGGGCAATGCCCTGCTGGTATTTTCGCCGCAATAGCGGATGGACTGAGCGCAGCCGCAGCGGCGGGAGGCTGGATCAGGTTTCTGATGATTTAAGTCTTGTCGTCATTCCGAACGAAGTGAGGAATTCCTTTTCGATTGATACCAAGAAGGGATTCCTCACCCGCAGGAGCGGTGTCGAAATGACAATCTCCTAGTTTTATTACAACCCCTAAGACTTTCAGAGCTCGATTCAACAAGTGAGTCGCTGAATTTTTCCCGGGCATTCCTTCCAAACTTGCATCCGGTCACCTAGACCCAATCCGGTCCAGTTCCTCGCCCAATTGCCGCCGCACCTTCTCAATCGCTTCTGGATCCTGCGACCAATGAGCCCAGTCGGGGGCGACCGTCGTCACAATCTGTAGCGCCCAGTCCCCGCGCCTCGCTTTCTTCAACATCTCGACATATTCATAATCTTCCACGCTCTTGCGTATCCATTTCAGGCGCATCGAAGGGACGAACCCTCCGTCTTCGCCTGGATACACCAGCCAGCCTTCGCCAGGCGGAATTCCTGGCGCATTTTCCTTGTAGATCAAATTGTTCCAGGGATCGGGCACCGAATGAATGCCCCAGGAATTTACAGCCCAATACAGCAGGCCTGAGACGCCCTGGCTCTCGGAGAGAAATCCGCCCAACATCCGATAATTCGCCGGAGAAAAATCGATGGCCCATTTCGGCGAATAGGAATCCTGGACGACCGCGGTGTAGACCCAGAACTGGCCGCCGAGTTTTCTCGCGGCGGAAACGTCCTGGGCATTGGAAATAAATTGCTTGGGCAGGAGCACCCAAATGTCGGCCGCGGGACTTCCTCCAGCGGAATCCTCGCCCCTTAATTCCGGTAACGGCGTGGCTGTCAGCATGGAAAGCAACCCCGCCTCCCTCACGTATCTGCCCCACTGTTTGAGCACGGGGAAAATATCCCTGCATTGCGTGACTTCGTCGCCCAGATAAACGTAGAGCGGCAAATCGGTTTGATGCTTCGCCTTGAGCGCCGATAAATCGGCCACGGAAGGAGCCGCGGGCTGGTCGCAGTGCCCGTAACTTGCGGTATCAAGCCATTTCAACAACGAAATATTCAGTCCGTAACGGTCGATGAATTCCCTCTCCTTCGCCGGATCGACGGCCAGCGGCATGATCTTGTGCTCGAGCAGAAACCGCAGGTTCTCCGCCCGGTCCGCGTATGAAACTGGCGGATTACTGTTCGAGTTATTGAAAATCCAAAATGCGGAGCGAAGAGAGGGGCGCAGCGGCAATTCAAAATTCCACACGTGCAACGTAACTTGGATGGAGGCCGCGCCATCGCTGGCGGCGACCGTCACGGTGCCGTGATATTCGCCGGGGGCGGCGCTGCGAGGCACGAAAACATCGATCCAGAACGGCTGATTTTTTCCCGCCGCCACGGTAAGTGGCATTGATTTCCGCACTGATTTGTCGTGCTCCGGGTGGGTTTCAGAGGAATCGCCGCCCCCATTGCCTGCAGGAATCAAGGCGTCCGGGTACCAGCCAGGACCAAGCGGCCGGTTGGTCCCGCCGCGATCCGGACTTCCGCGCACGATGTGTACATATTGCTCGCGGTAGAGATGAATGTTTTCTCTGGAGATGTCACGTCCCTCGGGACCCGTCAGACCGGAAACCGAAATCGTCGCCCCCGCCAATCCCCCCGCAGGGCCTCGCACGATCACCTGAAAGGATTCGTACTCGCCTCGTCCGGCCCACAGATCAATCTGCCGCACATGGCGCGCAGACTCTTCGGGCCCGACCCTGGTGAGCGCCGGAACCACCCAAACGATCGGCCGAGCCTCGACGCTGACGCCGGCAAGTAAAATCGCCAGAATCGCGAGAGGATAGGATCGATCCGGCGTTCTTAGTCTCATAAGCGCCTATCCCGAAAGTCACGTAATGTGACACAACAGCAGTCCGGAATGGAGTGTACGCGCACCAGGTGCCATTGTGAACCCCGATTGTCGGACAATTTCATTCAGGAGCGCCGGAGGCGCGGCAAAACGTAGCCCAGCGCGGAAGCGCGGGGTAACCAATGAGGAAGGAACCAAGCGCCTCAGGCGCGGCACAAAGTTCGCACCCCGGTCCCGCGGCCAAAGCCGATCGGCTCTCACGCTGCTCCCCTAGCCCCGCCCTTTCATATCCTGCCCATAAAAAAGTTGAAACCGACATTCGCCCGGCTCCCCGCATGAATCTTGTATAATTTCGCAGGGTTCAGCGTTCCGGCGAGCCCGGCGCAGCCGGGGCGTTCGACGTGAAAGCAGAGCTTGCGCCCGACCCGTACGATTCGATGACTAGCGCGCCCGGCAAAGCCAAAATTGAGCGGCATGAGACCTCATGAGCATCCGAGTCGCACTGAATCACAAGACGCTCTACCGCTATTCCAAACCGGTGTGGCTTTCGCCGCATGTCGTGCGCCTGCGCCCGGCCCCTCATTGCCGCACCCCGATTTCCAGCTATTCGCTGAAAATCGTCCCCAAGGATCACTTTCTTAACTGGCAGCAGGACCCGTACAGCAACCATCTGGCGCGTCTCGTCTTCCCCAAGAAAACCAGGGAGTTTTCCGTCGAAGTCGACCTGGTGGCGGACATGACCGTCATCAATCCGTTCGATTTTTTCCTGGAGAAATATGCGGAAGAATTCCCCTTTGCATACGACAAGGTTCTGAAAAAGGAGCTCACCCCCTACCGCAGAAAAAATGCCGCGGGACCCTTGTTGCGGGAACTCATCGCGGAATCGAAAAAAGGCGCCATGCGCACGAACGATTTCCTGGTGGACGTCAACCAGCGGATCCAGAAACGGATCAAATACCTGATCCGCATGGAGCCGGGCGTGCAATCGCCCGAGAAAACGCTCACGTTGGGCAGCGGCTCCTGCCGCGACTCCGCCTGGCTTCTGGTGCAACTGCTGAGGCACCTGGGCCTCGCAGCTCGCTTCGTTTCTGGCTACCTGATCCAACTCACTGCCGACGTCAAATCGCTCGACGGCCCCAGCGGCACGGACAAGGATTTCACCGACCTGCATGCCTGGACCGAAGTGTACCTGCCTGGTGGCGGCTGGGTCGGCCTCGATCCCACTTCCGGACTGCTGGCGGGCGAAGGGCACATACCCCTGGCATGCTCGGCGCAGCCAGTAACGGCGGCCGCCATCAGCGGCGGTTTTTCGTACGATGACGAAGCCATCACCACGTCCGAAGCGGAATCTGAAAAAGAAACACGCCGCAAGCCCAAGGACGAATTTGAATTTTCCATGTCCGTCACGCGCATTCACGAAGACCCCCGCGTGACCAAGCCCTATTCCGTCGAGCAATGGACCGAGATCGAATCCCTCGGCCATCAGGTGGACGCCGACTTGAAATCCCACGACGTCCGCCTGACCATGGGCGGCGAGCCCACGTTCGTTTCCATCGACGACATGGACGGCGCGGAATGGAACATGGCCGCCGTGGGCCCCACCAAATACAAGCTGGCCGACAATCTGATTCGGCGCCTGCGCGACCGCTTCTCCCACGGCGGCTTCCTGCACCACGGCATGGGCAAATGGTATCCCGGCGAATCCTTGCCGCGCTGGGCGCTCGGCCTGTACTGGCGCAAGGACGGCGAGGCCATCTGGCGGAACCCCTCCCTGGTCGCCGCCGAAAGCGCCCCCGGCAAATTGACGTCCTACGACGCGCGCGTTTTCATGCTCAACTTGGCCGAGCGATTGGATGTCAATCCGGCGCATGCTTTGCCTGGTTATGAAGACGCCTGGTACTACCTGTGGAAGGAGCGGCGGCTTCCGGTCAACGTGGATCCGTTCGAAAGCAGATTGGAAAACGCAGAGGACCGCGCGCGCCTGGCGCGCGTTTTCGAACAAGGCCTCGACGAAGTCATCGGATACACCTTGCCCTTGCGGCGCGATCATTACACCGATGGAACCAGCGAATGGGTGAGTGGCGCCTGGACGTTCCGCCCCGGGCGGATGTACCTGGTGCCGGGCGATTCCCCGATGGGGTTCCGCTTGCCGCTGGAATCGATTCCCTGGGTGAAGGAATCCGAAATTCCTCGCATTCATGAACCAGATCCGATGGCGGAGTGCGCCGCCCTGCAACCGCGTGACGCCATGTCTGCCATGCGCGAACGCGTGGCCGTTGCCGCTGAAGGCCGCCTGGGACAAGGATTCGTCGAGCAAACCATGGACTCGAGCCCCGCTCGAACGCGTCCTCGCCGCAGATCCCTGGTGCTGGACCTGCCTCCCGGCCCGGGCCAATCGGCGCCCTGGGTGATCCGCACGGCGATTTGCACGGAAGTTCGCGACGGCATCTTGCGCGTGTTCATGCCGCCGCAGCAGTACCTGGAAGACTATCTCGCGCTGGTGGCGGCAGTCGAAGACACGGCCGCCGATCTGGGGCTTCCCGTTCTCGTCGAAGGATATGCTCCGCCTCATGACACGCGATTGCACACACTGAAGGTGACCCCGGACCCGGGCGTGATTGAAGTAAACCTGCATCCCTCCTCGAATTGGGACGAACTGGTGAAAAACACCACGGCGCTGTACGAAGAGGCGCGTTTGTCGCGCCTGGGCACCGAAAAATTCATGCTCGATGGACGTCACACCGGGACGGGTGGAGGAAATCACATTCTTGTCGGGGGCGCGACTCCCGCCGATTCCCCGCTGCTTCGCAATCCAGGACTGTTGCGCAGCCTGATCGGTTACTGGCACAACCATCCGGCGCTTTCTTATCTTTTCAGTGGAATTTTTGTCGGGCCCACCAGCCAGGCGCCGCGCATGGATGAAGCGCGAAACGACCAGGTCTATGAACTGGAGATCGCTTTCCAACAGGTGCCGGACAATGGCCGCGTCCCACCGTGGATTGTGGACCGCGTGTTTCGGAACTTGCTGATTGACGCCTCCGGCAGCACGCACCGCGCCGAATTCAGCATCGACAAACTGTACGCCCCGGAAAGCGCCTCGGGCCGCCTGGGCCTGCTGGAGATGCGGGCGTTTGAAATGCCGCCGCATTCGCAGATGAGCCTGACGCAGCACCTGCTGCTGCGTTCGCTGATCGCACATTTCTGGAAGCGGCCATATCGCGAGCCGCTGGTGCGCTGGCGCACTGAAATTCACGACCGGTACATGCTGCCGCATTTCATTCGCGAGGATCTGGAAGACGTCATACGCGACTTGAATGCAGCCGGGTATCCGCTTCGCCCGGAATGGTTCGCGTCGCATTTTGAGTTCCGCTTTCCACATTACGGCACCATCGTGCAGCGCGGCATCGAGATGGAAATCCGCCAGGCGATCGAGCCCTGGCACGTGCTGGGCGAAGAGCCCACGCCGGGCGGGGCGGCGCGCTACGTGGATTCGTCGCTGGAGAGAATGCAAGTTCTGGTGAACGGGATGATCGATCCGCGCCACGTGGTCACTTGCAACGGGCATCGCGTGCCACTGCACCCCACGGGCACCAACGGCCAGTTCGTGGCCGGTGTGCGCTACCGCGCCTGGCAGCCGCCCAACTGCCTGCATCCGACGATCGGCGTGCATTCGCCGCTGGTCTTCGACGTGGTCGATTCATGGTCGGGACGCTCGATCGGCGGGTGCACGTACTACGTCGCGCATCCGGGTGGACGTCACTACGATACTTTTCCAGTGAATGCCTATGAAGCCGAAAGCCGCCGCGTGGCGCGGTTTTTCACGTTCGGCCACACTCCGGGGCCGATGCCGGTGCCCGAAGAGAAAATCAGCAAGGAATTGCCGTTCACATTGGATCTGAGAATCCAATAGAATATTAGCAACCGCCAATATGCAAGGACCTAATCCTCCGGGCAGCGCGGAAATGGACGTCACGCAGCACCGCGCCTTCGCCGACAAATATGGGCTCGATTCGCCTTTCCCCGATGAAATGATGGGGCCGGACCGCGTCCTGCGGCCGCACTGGCAGCAATTTGTTTCCATGCTGGACGCGTTGAGGCCCGAAGAGTTCCGGCAAAGACGCGACCTGGCTCGCAGGCTCATTCACCAGAATGGCGTCACGCATAACGTTTACGGCGACCCGCAGGGGCTCGACCGTCCCTGGAGCCTGGATTTTATTCCTCTGCTGATTCCTGCAAATCAATGGGATGAGGTCTGCGAGGGATTGATCCAGCGCGCGGTGCTGCTGGACCGGCTGCTGGCCGATCTCTACGGCCCCGCCGAAACCGTGTACAGCGGAATTCTTCCTCCGGAACTGCTTTGGGCTAATCCGGGTTTTCTGCGCTCATGTCATGGAATCCGGCTGCCGAAGAATCGCTGGATTCATCTGTACGCTGCCGATCTGGCGCGCACCGAGGACGGCCGCTACGAGGTGCTGAGCGATCGCACGCAGGCGCCTTCCGGAGCGGGCTATTCGCTGGAGAATCGCATCGTACTTTCGCGGGCGCTGCCTTCCGTGTTTCGACAGTGTAATGTTCAACGGCTTGCGCCGTTCTTCGTTTCGCTGCGGGAGACATTGGCGGAATTAGCGCCGGCTAACCACGAAAATCCCCGCATCGTTCTGCTCACGCCGGGCCCGTATAACGAAACCTATTTCGAGCACTCGTTCCTGGCGCGCTACTTGGGCTACGCGCTGGTACAGGGCAACGATCTGACCGTTCGCGACACCATCGTGTACATGAAGACGCTCGGCGGTTTGCAGCGTGTGGACGTCATTTTGCGCAGGGTGGATGACAATTTCTGCGATCCTCTGGAATTGTTTCCCGACTCCTACCTCGGCGTGCCAGGCCTGTTGCAGGCGGTGCGCCGGGGCAACGTGGGCGTGGCCAACGCGATCGGCTGCGGCGTCTTGCAGGCGCCGGGATTTCTTCCGTTCTTGCCCGCTCTTTGCCGGTTTCTGCTTGGCGAAGACTTGAAACTTCCCTCGGTGCGAACCTGGTGGTGCGGGCACGGGGACATCCTGGAATACGTGGTGCAGCATTTGCAGGAAATGGTGATCAAGTCGGCGTACCCCACGCAGGGAGAGGACCCCGTATTCGGGCAAACGCTGACGCAAGAGGAATTGATGGCGCTGGAGCGAAAGATAAGGGCGCGCCCAGCGAAGTACGTCGCGCAGAAACAAGTGATGTCCTGCACGACGCCGGCGTTGATCGGTGAACATGCCGAACCGCGGCGCTTCGTGGTGCGCTCGTATTTGGCCGCTTACGGCGATTCCTACACGGTGATGAACGGCGCGCTGACGCGCATCACGCAGTCCAACGATTCGCTGGTGGTCTCCTTGCAGAAAGGCGGCCGGAGCAAGGATACGTGGATTTTGTCGGACGGGCCGGTCAGCCCGGTGACGCTGCTGCCCTCCTCGAGCCAGCCGATCGCCATCAGCCGCGGCGGCAGCGATCTCCCCAGCCGCCTCGCCGAGGATCTGTTCTGGCTGGGGCGTTACGCCGAGCGCACCGATTCGCAGGCGCGGCTGGCCCGCGGCGTGCTCTCGCGGATGTTTGACCAATCCGGCATCGAAAGCGCGCAGGCGATCGAAACTTTGGCGTCCGCCTGCCGGCCTAAGCCGCTGCTTTCCCACGGCGTGGAACTGGAGCGAGAGTTCATCGATCGCATGCTGGGCGAGGTGAAGGGCGAGGATTTGCGCGGCACCGTCTCTAATGTCCACCGCCTGGCCCGCGTGTTGCGCGATACCGTCTCGAACGACGCCTGGCGCATTCTGCATGAGCTGTACCGCACGCTTTCCGGATTCAAGATCGGACTGACGCTGACGTCGGCGGGAGTGCTGGAACTGCTCGACAACCTGATTGTCACGATCGCCGCGTTCGTCGGCCTCGCGTCGGATTCGATGACCAGGGGGCAGGCCTGGAGATTCCTGGACATGGGCCGCCGCATCGAGCGCGTGGCGTTCATCGCGAAGTTCCTGCAGGATACACTAGTGGAAAGTGGCGGCGATCCGGTGCTGCTCGAAGCGGTCCTGGATATCTCGGACAGTTCCCTCACCTATCGCCGCCGCTACCTGACGCACCTGGAAACGCACGCCATCGCCGACCTGCTGCTGGCCGACGAGACCAATCCGCGCTCGGTGGCCTTCCAGCTTTCGCTGATCGACCAGCACCTGGCCGCGCTCCCCCGCGATATTTCGCATCCGGACCGCAATTACGACCAGCGAGTACTGCTGAAAATGCGGACGTCGATTCAGCTGGCGGATTTTGTGGAGTTGTGCTCGCTGCCGGGCGACGGGCGCCACGAAAAATTTCACACCCTGCTTTCCGGTCTGCTCGTTCAGATCGATGAGCTTTCCGAGGACATCGCCCAATTGTATTTTTCTCACGCGGTGGTATCCCGTGAAATCGCCGGGCCGCATGAGGAGCACGAATCGTGAAATACCGGGTCACGCATACCACGCGCTACGGATACGAGGAGGCGATTCCGCTGTCGCACAACGTGGTGCGGCTGCGCCCGCGCCAGCACGAGACGCAGGTTTGCTTGCATCACGAACTGATCCTGCTTCCGGCGCCGGCAGTTAAAAATGAAGGGTTCGATTATTTCGGCAATCACGTCACGTGGTTCAGCCTGCAGGAACCGCATACGGGACTGAAAATCGCAGCCGAGAGCACCGTGGAAGTAGCGCCGGCGCGGGCGCCGGACCTCGATCGGGGCCCCTCCTGGGAAAATGTTCTGCATACGCTGGCCTCTTCGATGGACCGGGACACGCTCGGGGCGCGCGAGTACGCGTTTGAATCCGCGTATGTGCCGTGGTCTCCCGAACTGGCCGAATTCGCGCGTCCCTCTTTTCCAAGCGACCAGCCGTTCCTGAAGTGCGTCTTCGATCTGACGCAGCGGATTCATCACGACTTCAAGTTTCTTGCGGGCGCGACGAAAATCGATACGCCGGTGATGGACGTGTACCATTCGGGCGAAGGCGTCTGCCAGGATTTCGCGCACTTGCAAATCTGCTGCCTGCGTTCCCGCGGATTTTCCGCCAGATACGTCAGCGGGTACATCGCCACGACACCTCCCCCCGGACAAGACCGGCTGGAGGGAGCGGACGCATCGCACGCCTGGATCAGCGTGTTTTCGCCGGGCTTCGGCTGGGTGGATTTCGATCCGACCAATGGAATCATGCCTTCCGAGTCCCATATCACGCTGGCCTGGGGACGCGATTACAATGACGTGGGGCCGGCCAAGGGCATCCTGATCGGCGGGAAACGCCACTGGCTGGAAGTCGGGGTGGATGTGGTGCCCGTCGAGGCGGCCTAGGCGGAATTTCTCGCAACTATTCCTATCAGGAAAACCGAAAGTCCAACATCCTTCACGAACATATCGTTTTTCGTAGCACCGGCGCTAAAAACCTCACCGAAAATGCGCGCGGTTGCGGGATTGCTCGGCGAGCGCTTCCAGGTATTTTTCCGGGTCCTGGATGGGCTCCGGCGTATCGGGGCGTCCTTGCGCCAGGCGGTCCGTGATTTGGCGGGCCATGGAACGCCGGACTTCCTCCTGCAGGCTGGAGCGGCGTTCCAGGAAAGTTTCGACCAGTTGCAATTCGCCGGTGGTGAGGACGAGGGACACGGGTGTTGCCAAGAGATTCGTGGGCGGGGCGTCCCACACGGAGGCGCCGCCCGGGAGCGTCTTTTCATGGACGACGACCGTGCCGGCGACGTAGTCGCCGAGGCGCTTGCTTTCCCGGCTAATCAGACTGGTTACAATTCCGATGGCGTACAGTGAGGGAAGCGCGTCCACGATACGCATCAGGTTGCGCAGGATCGCTCCCTGCGCACCGACCGGGCGGCCGGAATCGGTGATGACGCGCAGCCGGGTCCAGCGTTTTCCGGGCGTCTGCCCGTTCCAGATCGTCTCGAAGAATGCGAAGTATCCGAACTGGGACAGGAAGGCGGCAAAAATCAGGATGGCGTAAACGTACTGTTTGCCCATCTGCGGCAGAAAGCCCAAATACGAAATCAATGCGGCGACAAGACCGAGCACGATCAAGACGCCGATTTGCAGCAGCGTATCAATTGCCAGCGCCAGGGCGCGGCTGCCGATTCCGGCGAGAGGAAACTCCAGAACGGTCTGTTCGGGAGTTTCGATGATAAGCTTATCGTTGGAGGACATCGGTGCTCTCCACAAGATGGCTTCAGAAGCGCCGTCCCTATTGGGCGCGTGTCGACGAACTGGTCGCGCGGACCGAAAAAAACGGGATCCGCGCCCTGAGTCACCACGAATTGCGAGAGCTGGCGGTATTATATCGCCAGGCCGCTTCGGATTTGTCGACGGTTCGCGAAGACCCTTCCAGCCAGCGTTTGGCGCAATCCCTGAATCAATTGCTCGGCCGCGCGCATAATTGCATTTACATGGGCCGCCGCGCGCAGGGCGGCCGCATTGTTACATTTTATCGGTACACTTTTCCGCAAGTATTTCATGAAACGCTGGCCTACACGCTGGCCGCCTGCGCCGTGTTTTTTGCGCTGGCCGCGGCGGGATTCGTGATGGGCGTGCTCGATCCCGGGTTCCACCGTTATTTTCTGGGCCCCGCGATGATGGAGTCGATCGACAAGCATCAGATGTGGACGCATTCAATCGTTTCTGTGAAGCCGCTGGAATCCAGCGCCATCATGACCAACAATCTGAGCGTGTCGTTCGCGACGTTCGTGTTCGGCATCACGGCGGGCATCGGCACGTTTTGGATGCTGGCGTTCAATGGGCTGCTGTTCGGCGTGGTCAGTGCCGCGTGCTGGCAGGCGGGAATGGCCGGACAGCTGTTCAGTTTTGTGGCGCCGCATGGGGTGCTGGAATTGCCTGCGATTTTTATTGCGGGGGGAGCGGGGTTTTTAATCGCCAAGGGTTTGTTGTTTCCCGGGACGCTGCCGCGGCGGGATTCGCTGGTGCGGGAGGGCGGGCGCGCCATGCAGCTCGCGCTGGGGATTATTCCGCTGCTAATCGTGGCCGGGACGATTGAGGGGTTTGTTTCTCCTTCTGATCTGGCGGTGCGGTGGAAGTATTTGCTGGCCGCGGCGCTTTTTGGGGTGCTGCTGTTATTTGTGATGAGGAAGACGCCGCCGGTGGAGCTTAGTTCTCCGGTGGACGCTGCTGGCATTCAATAACAGTGTCTTAACACTTAAATCTAAACTCCAGCCTCTGATCCCTCGCTGTTACTCGGGACAAGAGAGGCGGGCTACAGCAGGCTTCGTTCCTTAATTTCCAGATATTGATTTGCCAGGGCTGTGGAGAGGCCTGCGGGGGCGGCTTCGAGGACCATCGCGCCTTGCTGGCGGACTTGCCTGAGCAACAGGTCGCGGCGCTGGACGATTTCCAGGGCGGCGCTGTAACGGTACATTTCTTCCACATTCTCCGGGCGGGCCGCGACCAGGTTGCGCAACTCGGTCTGCGCCATGACTCCGATTAAAACCAGATGACGGGCCGCGATTGCCGACGTGCATTCGATGACTTCGGGCGTGGCGGCGGTCTCGGCGAAATCGGTGAGCCAGACCACCAGGCTGCGGCGGGTTTGCGAAGAAAGCAGTGCGCGCGTGGCGAGGAGATGATCGGCCTCGGAAGTTGCAGCGTGGACTTGGGCGAGGCCTTCGATCAGGGCGCGAAGATGCTGCACGCCGCGTCCGGGGGCCACACGCTGCTGCAGTTTCCGGTCGTAGGCCAGCAGCGCCACGCGATCGCCGGAATAGAGCGCCACTTGGGCCAGGCTTAGCGCGGCGTTCACAGCGTGGTCGAGCTTATTGAGGCGGCCGACGCGGGCACGCAGCAGGCGGCCGGCGTCTAGTACGAGCCACACCACCTGGCTGCGCTCGATTTGATACACCTTGGTGATCAGCTTTCCGCGGCGGGCCGTGGCGCTCCAGGAGACGTCGCGGTATTCGTCCCCGGCGCGGTACTCGCGCAGGCTCTCGAATTCCCTGCCGTGCCCGCGCTGGCGCTTGAGGCGTTTTTCAAGTTCGATCTGGCGGCTGCGAATCAGGTAGATGCGCATTTTCTGCGATTCGCCAAGGTTTGGATAGACGCGCACGTTCTGGCCGAGGCGCGCACGCGCCCATCGCTGGGCCAACAACAGCGGGCTGGAGTAGCGCAACCACACATCGCCAAAACTGGCGTCTCCCCGCACAGTGGGTTCGATGGTGTAGTCGGCGCCCGCGGAATTTCCCGCGGGGACGGCGAGCGGGACTTCGGGAATTTCCGCGCTGAATGTGGCGGGAGCTTCATCGGTGATTTGAAACGAGGCGGACACCCGCGAGGAGTTGCTCACTTCGATCGTCACGCGCGACGTCTGGGCGAGCCCGAGCGGCTCTTTCCACACTCGCCGCACCGTAAGCTGGCGGGGGCGCGGCATGCGGCTGAGGTCATAGGCCCAAAACGCCAGCGCCATCAAATCCCACACGAGCATGGCATACAGAAAGCGTGGCTCTTTCCACGCGGGAGCGATCCACGCAAGGCCGATGCACAGGAGGAGAAAAAATCGCCGGCCAAATGCGAACGGAATTTTTCCGGCGTCTTCCGCGGGCGCCGACACGTTCGGTGGGATGAGCCGTTCCATGGCACTACTGCGGAACCGCGGTGCCGGCGAGAACTTCGGCGACGACCTGATCGGCTGTAATGCCCTCGAGGTCCGCCTCGGGCTTGAGCAACATGCGGTGACGAAGGATCGGCGGAGCGGCGGATTTCACGTCGTCGGGAATCAGGAAATCGCGGCCTTCGATCGCGGCGATGGCCTTGCCCACCAGCATCAGGGAAATCGCCGCGCGGGGACTCGCTCCCAGGCTGACGGCGGGAGAATTGCGCGTAGCGCGGACGATGGAGACGATGTAGTCAAGGAGCTTGGGCTCGACGCGCACACGCGCGCATTCCTCGCGCGCCGACTGCAGCGCGTCGTCGGGAAGCGGCTCGATCTGCACACGCTCAAAGGAGCGAGCCTCGAAGCCATCCTGGTAACGCGACAAAATTTCGGTTTCCTGCGCGACCTGGGGATATTCGACGCGAATCTTCATCAGGAAGCGGTCGAGTTGCGCTTCCGGCAGCGGATAGGTGCCCTCGAATTCCACGGGATTTTGCGTGGCGAAAACCGTGAACGTGCGGGGGAGCGGGTGCGTCGTGCCGTCCATCGTGACCTGCAACTCTTCCATGGCTTCGAGCAGCGCGGATTGCGTGCGCGGCGGCATGCGGTTGATTTCGTCGACCAGCAGAAGATCGGTGAAGATCGGGCCGCGATGAATGCGGAACGTTCCGGCGGCGGGCTCGAAGATATTTCCGCCTAGGATATCCGCGGGGATCAGGTCCGGGGTGCACTGCACGCGCTGAAACTGCAGGCGGAAAATATGCGCCAGCGATTTGACGGCCAGCGTCTTGGCAAGGCCCGGCACGCCTTCGACCAGGGCATGGCCGCGCGCAAGCACGACAAGCAGCAACTGGTCGAGCGCTTCGTTCTGCCCCACGATAATCTTCGAGAATTCCCTGCGGACGTGAGATGCCAGATCCGCTACGCTCATTTCCATGAAGGTCCCTCTTCCGCGGGTTTCCGCTGAGTTTCCAGGCGATGCAAGTATCCGTGAAGTCCGCGCACCAGGTCCAGTGCCTCGCCATTTTCCAGATGGATGTCCCGCATGGCGCGCTCGGCGTCCGAGAGTGTATGGAATAAAGCGCCGGAGGGCCAGCCCAGGCGTTCCTCCGCCGCCTGGCACAACGCCGGCAGCTTTGCGTTCACGGGCGTGCCGAGGCGGCGAGCGAGCGACAATCGCAAGCGCTGATAAGCGATCTCCACCGCCGCGGGAGCGGCTTGCGCGGATTGATACAGGCTGCCCAAGGTATCCACGAACTCCAGGGGCGAAAGACGCGATTCGGCGGCGACCGATCTCACAGGCCCCGAGCGGCGGGAAAACGTGAAGAGCACGAAAGCAAAAACGATGGCGAGTTGCCAGCCGGCCCACGGCAGCGGCGTGGCCGCAAAATAAGAACCAAGCGATCGCCTCATGCCGTGAAAATATTCGTCCCACAGGATGCGCGAACCGGGAGGCCCGACCGAGTTCAGCAATAGCGCGAGATTTCCCTTTTCGCGAATGGATCCGTTGGAAGCGGGCGATGAGATCGCCCACCAGATTACTTCCCCCTTGCCGAACCGGTACCAGACTACCCCGGGTTTGCCCTGGCGGTCGTAGATGGCGAGTTGCCCTGGCGCCAGCGTTTTCCATTCGTCCGGGGCGACCATGGTGACTTCCGGCGCATTGCGACTCAGCGGAGATGGCAGAACCGCCGAAAATGGTTTGGGTGTCAGGTCGGAGTCCGGGATGGGAATGGAAGTGGAAAGCGGCGCGAAATTTGCACCGGCGGCTCCCATCACCAGCAGGCGCCCTCCATTGGAAACGAACCGGGAAACCGCGACGCGCTCCGCGGCGGAGCCTCGTTCGGTGGGCTCGGCGAAAATCAACGTGGTGCCTGTAGCGTCCTCCGGGAGTTCGTTGGGCGGAGATTCCCAACGTTCCACGCGGTAGCCGGATTGCTCGAGCAGCATATACGCTGCCTTCGCGCCAAGCCAGTCGGCCGAATAGGTCGAGGGTATTCCGACGCCCTGCTGCGCGGGCGCGGGGCGCAAGAAATATGTCAGCGCGAGCAGCGCGAACATGACGGCCACGGCCCCGATTACGAGTTGGCGATCGCGTGCGTCGATGAGCGCAGGCACTCGAGAGCCTCCAATTGTTTCCTGGCGTCGTCCCAATCCTCGGCGGTCGCCAATCGAAGACCGTACCAGATGAGTTCGAACCGTCGCGTCAACTGCGCGAGCGGAGCGTAAGCGGCGTGGCCGCGCTGCACCAGGCGCAGCGATTCGCGGGGCGTGCGCGAGCGATCCTCGGGTAGCAGGCGGCTTTCCTCCAGCTGCGCCACCGCCGTCCAATACGCCGCGTGAATGGCCGCGCGATAATCGCCGCGCTCGGCCGCCGCGCGCGCTTGCTTGGCCCAATAGCGCCAGTCCTTCCCGGCGGGGACCGCTCGGCTCAAATCCACTTCCGCGCGCCTGGCTGCGTTGATCACCGAGCGCACCGCCCAGAACGAAAGGAGCAGACCCAGGAGCGTAACCAGCGTCCAGGCGAGGGCGTTGCCGACCGGCGCCGAAATCCCCATGCGGCCGAACAGGCGGTCGAGCTGGCGCGAAATCCAGGCGTGCGCTCGGGCCATTTGCTTGTCCCACCAGGAAGGCTCGTGCGAGCCTTGAAATTCGCGGTCGCGCAAAATGCGGTCGACCTGGGCGCGGGAATGGTCCAGGTCCGCGCGGGCCGCGGGCGACGCCAGGGCTTCAGCCGCCTCGCGCAGAGCGTCCAGACGCTGCCGGGCCGTGCGCAACAAGTCCGCGTTTTCTTGCGGCGCTTTTTCCTGTGCCAATACCGCGATGCCCAGCCAATCGGTTTTCACCCTCAGCGATTGGCCCTCGGTGAGCACCGCCCATTCGCCGGGAAGCGACGCCCGGAAGGCTGGGAGTGCCGGCTGATTTTCACCGTTGAGAAGCGCCGAGGCGGCGCGGAGCTGCGCGATATATTCCCGCACGCTGACTTCTTTGGAATTGTCCGGCAAATCGTCCGGCCGGCTCCAGAGGCCGGAAGGAAATATCCCGGCGATCAGCAGCAGCGAAACGAGCCGGAGAATATGCGCGATGGATTTCAACGAACCAGTGGCCTCAGGCCGGAGAACCCGTTGGTGGCGCGGGCGCCGGTGTGTCCAGCGAAGTCATCATGAATTGCAGATCGAACGCTTCCTTACGTATGCGCGTGTCGTAATAACACAGCACCAGCGCGATCAGCAGCACCGGCCCGGTAATCGCGCCGCCAATCGCGCCGCTCATCCCCAGCGCATAGGGCAGCCACTCGGGTGCCTGTCCGGTGCGCGCCGAGAACAAGAGCGCCATAAGAAAGGGGCCCTCGAACACGATTGCTCCCACGTAGGCAATCATCGAGCAAAGAAAAACGGCCACCAGCATTTGCCAGCGGCGTCCGCGTGTAAGTAGCACGCTGCGCCGTAAGGAGGAGAGAACTCCCAGGCGTTCCAGCAGCAGCGCCGGAATGGACACCGCGTACCGGAGCGACCACAGCAGCCACGATCCCATCCAAATAATTTCCGCGAGTACGATGAGCAGTCCGATGATTATCGCGAAGACCGGCCGCGGCTGGCCAGATCGGCCGATCACGGACAATATCCCCGCCAAGATTCCAAATACAATCCCCATGCCAATGCCCATTAGAATGAGCATGCCATAGGCGCGGACGATTGCAACGAAGACGACTCCGAGAATGCGCCAAAAAAATCCTCGAACTTTTCCGTAGGCGCCACGCACCGTAATTTTGTGTCCCAGGTACGATTCCGAAACTGCATAGGTCGTGGCGCCGACCGCCACCGAGTACACAGCCCCGAACAGGCAAATAAAAACCAGCACAAACAGCATCATGCTTGCCGCAAACTGCGGCGATGGAGTTCTACCGAACATGATGGAACTCCACGACGAAAAAAATAGGACCATGAATGGTATGGAAAACGCCGACGGAATGGCCATGATCCCCACAAAGAGCCAGAAATGCTGCCGGTACAGGCGGAACGTGCGGTCCAGCAACTCTCCGAGGGACAGCGGGCGGAGTTCGGTGGCGTCCATGCGTTCCTCCTGTCAAAAACTGCCCGTATATAACCATGTGATAACGGGAAAGGCAAGGTTTCCAGACAGGGGACGCCAAGGTCTTTGTTTGTAATCTTCCGTAAGAAGTAAAGCAAGCGCGCTTCGAGAATGGCCAAGAGCTTAATTCTTAATTTGGGTGATCAGGGGCGGATCGGAGGGCTGCAGGACTACGTTGAAGCGGAGGCGGCCGAGGAGGGCGCCGCCGGGCGTCTCCACGTTCACTCGCCAGGCGCCCGCGGTGATCGCGGTACTTACCGAGTAGGTGCGGTAACCGCGGCCGCGCCCGCCGCGCACGGGAAGCTCAATGCGGCTCATGGTGGTCCAGCCGCGCTTTGGTTCGTAGAACTGCCATTCATGGACGATTTTCGTATTGAGCGCCGTGGGCGAGAAAACCGCGCTGTAGGCGTAGACGGGCGCGCCGGGCCTGCCGTGAAATGTTTCCCTGAGGCGAAAGAAACGGAGCGGGCCGGGATCTTCGGATTGCACGGCGTAATTGCCTTCGGCATTCCGCGCGATGGCGTGATGCACACTGGCGTCCTGGAGCGATAACGGGAGAGGGGGAATGAGATTCAGGAAGTAAAGCAGATTGATGGTGATGAAAATGGCGCCGATGCAGCTGTTGAGCGTTCGTCTTCTGCTGGCAGCGAGCTGTTCGTCGTCGGCTGACCGCAGGAAGTGGAGAAAAACATACAACAGCGCGAGGCTGACAGCTCCGCTAAGCAGGAAGATAAATGCCCCGATAGCGTGCAGCACGACCGGCAGAATGAAAATCGTGAAGCAATACAGGCACAGGTAGAAGAGACTGATCTGGAAGTAAAGGCGCGTGTAATGCTGCTTCAGTCTTTCGTTGGCCAGAAAGGCCGCGCCGAGGATCAGAAAGAACGGCCAGCTCACCCGCAGGCTTCCGCTGCGGAAGTAGAAAACCAGGAGCGTGCTGAGCAGTCCGCCGAAAAAGAATTGCAGCGTGTTGATGAACCAAAAATGAGCCTTGGACGGATCCTTGGAATCCGCGCCGCGATTCTCCGTGCGGTTGATGACGAGGATGCAGACGGCTACGACAGCGAGGTGCGCGACGATCCAGAAATTTTCCCAAAACGCATCAACGCGCTTCAGCGTCAAGGCGTCAAACGCAAATCCGCCAAGCAGCGAGGCCGAGGAGATAGGCCTCTCGAAGCGCGTGTAGGCGGTCCTCAAGTGGACGCGGAGAGAATTGCCGATCATTTCGTGAGGCATGGGCCAAGTGAGAATAGCACGGGGCCGGAAGAGGCGTGGGCGGGTGGGCCACATTTCGCAAGCTTGCTTTGACTCTACTGCATCGGACGTATAATGCCGTTCTCTTACGTCAACTGTGAGTTACGCTTCTGGGTTTGCGGGCGCCCTGTCCTTGACGTTTTTCAAGGGCGAGGTTCTTGGAGTTTTCATTTCTTGCGGCTGATTGGCCCCTATGGATCGCATCAAAAGCCCCACCCTTGCAGAAACCGCAAGAATGCAGCACCCACCGCTGCAAGATCAGTCAAAGCACTGGCCACCCGAGCTTCAAAGCCTTGCAACCTCCAGGTCACCCGCCATAATTTAGGTTGTTCCTATTTGATTTGTGGAACTTTGCTAGTGCAAGTACTGATGGTTCTTATTCGAGTACGATCCACTGGGGTTTGGAACGCTGATCGTCAAATTGTTCTCGGGTGGCGGGGGTATGTTTATGTTATGCAAAACCGCTCGGATATGTTCCCCAGTGTCCAAACTCATTTCCCCCGGCCATGCCTGCTTGAGAATTGTGTTGTGGACGTGGGTTCGCCAAGCATGCGCGATAACAATCGTGGCAAAAGTGAATGCACCTCCTTCTGCCGATATTGTTGCCATTGAGCGACCACGGTGCCCAAAGGACCCGGCTTCGTAGCAGGTCGGACATCGGGCAAATAGATTGGCAGTCGAGCCGAGATCAGCAGTGGCGGATGCGACGTCGGTCCAGGATACAGTGGCGAATGCAGGATCACGAAACATATCGTGCACTGTTCCTTTAATGTCGTGTGCGACGATCTTGAAAGGATTGTGGGGACCAGCTCGTACTGGCGCTACCGCAATTAGGACCGCCGCGATGACCGTGACATGCACTTTCATCTAACACAACTAACTGCCGCTATCTGTGTATCCCGGCATTCCGAGTTCTCTGACAAAAAGTCTACATGCGCTTGCTGACCGATTGCGGTGATCCCATGCACAAGGTCAAGTGACTGTGATCACTAATAATGACAGTACTATTACTATCCGGAAGGGTGGCCCGGGCATTGCATGATTTTGGATTGTCGAGTGCCCCAGTTTTCGGTTTTTGAGGGCCGGAGCTTTTGACTTGATAGTCGTAGACGGGATCAACGGATGGGATCAATGCGGACCAAGATCAGGAACCCCGCCCTTGAAAACCGTCAAGGAGGGGACACCCGAGATTCAAACCCTTGCGAGCTCCGGGCTACCCGCCCAAGCCAAACTGCAACGCACTCAAAATTCAAAGCTGAATCTTTGGTCAATAAGTTGTAAAGTACCGTGCAAATGAATTGTCCACTGTGTAATAGCCCAAGTGAGGAAAGGAAGAAGTACTGCGCCGATTGCGGGACGCCATTAGACCCACAAACCACCTACCTAAAATCGTTCGTCACATCCCAAGTAGACCAAGCGACCAATGAAAAATTTAAAGACCGCAGATTTGTTGACATTGAAACTACTGAGGCAGTCGTCGAGCGCATTCAACGTTGGGCAAAATTGTTTGGTTTTTTTGTCGGCATTCCTTTCGGCCTTTTCTTACTCTGGTTAGCGATTGCCGGATTCCAAAATTATAGGGATTTCAGCAAACTGGTCGCCAGCATTGAAGAGCAAGTAAAACCCAAAATTGAACAGGCCAAGTCAGACGCGGAGCAGGCTCAGAAGACTGCTAGGGAAGCAAAGGTCGAAGCAGAGGATTCAAAAAAAATCATTGAAGCGGCTTCAGCAGAGGCAAACAAGCAACTCGGCGCCGCGGGTCAAATAGCAGCGAACGTGAAAGCATTGTCGGAAAGAGTTTCTGGGCAGAGTCAGAGAGTTGGTGCGCGAGTGGCTGAGCTGGACCAAAAGATTGATGCCGCGATCAAAGACATGGCAGAACAGCAAAGGAAACTTGCGAGCACAGATGAGCTTGTGAAGACGCTATTCTCAAAAGGAACGACAGAATATTTTTCGACCACTGCGAGTGCGCCCAACGTGATTATAGAACCACTTGGGAAGGGCGCGACTGTATTCATGCTGCTCAAGTCCGCACCGATCTATCAAACGATTGAGGTCAAATGGCGGGTTTTCTCACAGCCGCACAGTTCCTACGCGGTTGTGAACAATGTTTTGATATTCGGTTGGGGAGACCCTGCTGAAAACCTGAAGCAGTATCCGCTTGAAGTTACTTATGTCCCCGACACCACTTCAAAGATTGCGCCTTTTAAAACTCTTTCGGTCAAAGACAATGCAGTTTTTGCCGATGGAACGAAGTTGATGGACCTTCCGCGTTAGGAGTAACACGTATGGCGGCACAAAAAATAGCCCGTCACCTCACACAAGGCGACGGGCCGAATCCAAAAAGTGTGAGGTAATTGTGTGAGGTAAGCCGACTTTTCAACCTCATGCCTTCCAATATCCACATTATAAAATACTTATGGCGGGCAAGCCTGTAAGCCGGATGCACTTGCCCAGCATTGATAACACGTAAGTTGTTGATTCCACACAACGCGAAACTGTCAATCAAGTCAGTTTTGGCACCAAAGTCAGGATGTCCGTCACAATTCCCGTCACAGTTTTCCGTGGCTGACTTTCGTGACAGGGCCAGTGCTACAAACTCACTTCACCCCGATAGCGTTACACGCATCTTTCACTGCGTTCTTTAGGAGTGATGTTCCCCCAGTATAGAGCAAACCCGCACTACGGCTGTACACAGCCACGCGGAATGTTGGGTCATTCGGCGACCCGGTGAGCGCGTCTACAAAACCAATCTCATCTATGGTCACAGCATAGTCGGCTGTGTCCTGCACGTCAGTAATCACAAAGTTAGGGCAGCGTTTGTGGAAGTCGTTAGCAAAATAAGCGGGCTGCGTGGCAGCAGTCACCTGATTTGCCGTGAAGCCACCTGATACCAGCCAAGCTTTTCGGCGAGTGAGGAAGACGCGCAACGCGGCCTTTGGTGGCGTTCCAGCATCGCTATCAGAGATTGCGGGTGGGTCTGTATTATCAACGGCTGGCGTTTCCTCAACAATGGCAGCGCGTGCGGGCCTTAATGTGTCTCGACTCCATTCCTTGAGAGGTTTCAATCTAACTTTTTGCTTGTTGAACTCACTTTCCGAGGTGTTGGCAAGTGTAGCGTGCTTTTTCAAACCGGGTTGTATTCCTTCATGCACGTAAACCGATTGTCCTGCAAGCACGTCTATTTCGAGCGTTGGACGTTGGAGCGATTCCGCCATGCATGTATGCGGACCTGAGGGTGCAGTAAGTTGGAAATAAGTTCCACTTTCAATGCGGGCAATTTCGACGCCATCGCAAAACATCATCGGTTTGAAGTAATTAGTGGAGGCGTGCGGCTCTCGATAAAAAACAATCGTGCCGGTTTGACCTTGAGCGTTCGATGATGCGGCGCAAGCAAGAAGTAGAACAGCGGTGATGACGTTGCTGACGGCTGTGCAACTGATTCTATTCACTTGTTTTCCGTACCTCACTGCTGTTTTGGTTTCATATGCACGGTTTCCGTCTGGGTTTTCGGGTCAATGTGGGTATAGTCGGCCTGACCACCTTGACCAAGATAAATTGGTTCCACGTCAGCGGGAATGATCCACCGCCGACCTTGAAAAAGAATTCCATCGTACAGAACAGTAGCTCGCTGGAACTTCGCTTCACAGGTTTCCTTTGCTTGCGTCAGCGATTGCATCTGCCCCTGCAACATAGCAATTCGACCATTCAGTGCTAGCGAAGCATTGTTCTTCTGTGATTCGTAATTTGCAGCCGCAACACGAAAACCGACCATAAATCCAAGCACTACCCCAAGGACTAGCAAACCCCATTTAGCCATTATTCTTAGCCTCCATTTAACGGGCAGCGTATCAACATGGCTCGTTGTAAGAAAGACTAATCAATGAATGTGTTTACACATTGATAGCTACCCAGCAATACGTAGCTTGGCTACGCCGTCGCACGCCGGTTATTATTTCGCTGTGCCCACCGTGCGCCTAGCGAATGAAACCAAACCCAACATCGCTAAGGCCAGCTTTACCCTGACTCGTGATGAAGCTTCAGAGATAGCTAAAGCCCTTCCGAAACTGAAAGACTATTTGGAAGAAAAATGGGCGGTCACCCGAATCAAAATCGTGTATAGGAATCCCTGTTACCCGGACCACGCACAATTCAGCATTTGGGTTGATCTCGCGAAGGATGTTACTAGCACGGTGGTGACTTTAGCGGGCACCGCAATGTCAATCTGGGTTGGCAAGAAGATAAAGGATTACAGGAAGACGCGGGAGAAGAATCGGGAAGGATACGATATGAATTCGAGACGGCATAAAAGCGACACGAAGACCTTTGAGGAACTCAACTTCAGAGAGCAAGCACTGGCGATGAATGCCGCTGCGGCACAATACCGGAAAATGCTCAATGCGAATCTTCGACGCGCCGAAAAGGAAGGTCGCTCCGTCGAAAGTGTGCGCCGCATCCGGCTAGGTTTACTGGAACGAATTGTCCGGGATTATTCAAAGTGAATCACGCGTAGCTTTTCAAGCCTCGACATTGAAACGAGGAAAAAACTTGCGTGACAGTGACGCTCTCACCCAGCATCAATCTCGACCATGCGTTCGCGTCAGGGGTTCAACTGCACTTTCACGGAAACGTCAGACGCAGATGAAGACAAGATTCCCAGAGACGTGTCACGCATAACGACATAGTATCCGCCTTCATTCAATCGCGCTCCGCGTCGGTAAGTTTTCGTCTTCAGCGCGTTGAAATCATTATAAGACTTGACATTGTTCCAATCCCCCCTCTGTACGGCCTGGAGCTGATCGGCGTCGATCAAGAATACATCTAGCGGATTGCCGCTAACAACATTAAGAGTTATGTCTACCGTACCGCCATAGGGCACATTGATACCTAAACTTTTCACTGACGATGCGGGAAGGTTTTCTACTTCATCCTTCAACGTAATTGGAGCATGAACGGCAGTGGCCAGCATGTTTGTTGTGTTTTTGGTCCCGACGCTGTACCAAATGGGAAAAACAAGCAATAACAGGAGCACCAGGAGAGCCTTAACGCGCCAAGTCAGGAAGGAAGCAGATGGACGGCCCACAGTCGGCGTTGCCTCCTGTTTGTTCAGAGTTGCAGCTTTCGCAGCGACATACTCTTGGTCCGTAAGATTACCCTTCTCGTGAAGCTCTCGAAGAGCATTTAATTCATCAGATAGCGCCATGAAACCACCTTTGCCTCCTCAATCCCTACCTGGACGGAGTCACTTCTTCTCAATCTGTTCCTTCCAATGTTTCGCTAGGCATTCTGTAACTGATTGCACTCGCCCCCCATTTTTCTGACACGAATAGCTGAAAACCACGTCTTTGCTTTTGGAGTCCATTACGGTCATGGAGATGCGACTCCACGCACCGTCTGCGTAAACGCCGGTCATTAGCGCCATCGTGACGCC
Source organism: Terriglobia bacterium (assembly GCA_020073485.1). Lineage (GTDB taxonomy): Bacteria > Acidobacteriota > Terriglobia > Acidiferrales > UBA7541 > Palsa-360. The sequence goes on from JAIQFB010000008.1 coordinate 152,474, forward strand.
GCGCGCCTTTGACCCTTTGTCGCTGTCGGCTGTAAGAGTGACTGTATAGTTGGATTGCTCGGAATCAGCGGTAAGGGTTACGGGCACCCGTTTCTTTTGGACTCCGGCTGAAAAGTCGCTTGAAAGTGGGTTCTGCGGATCAAGATAGACCTTCGGCCTAGAAACTGCCTGTCCAAATGCCAAAGCGGGGATCATCATTAGCAACGCAAGAGCATATTTCATAGGGCTCAATCTCCTTTTGGGTTGTAACTAGCTAATCTCAGCTTAGCCCCCGCAAGCGAGGATCAAATAGTACGGAGGTACTATGAATACTCTTAGTAACGTTGCTGCCTAAAGCAAATTGATTGATACAAGAGGGCATGAAACGAACTGTACAGGTAAACGTGAAGATGACTCAAGATGACTTCGACTTGCTCCAGAAGGCTGCTGAAAAGCGCTGGCCAGATGCCGTGATGACTAACTCGGGGATCGTACTCGGCTTCGCAAAAATCGCAGCTCGCCAAACTCTCACGAAAAAGAAGCCATAATCTCACTTTTCCATAACTTGTTTCGGCACACGCCAAAATTCTCGACCGTTTGTGTAGTAATTCCCTGCCGGGTGAACTAGCTCTGTGACGCCACCCGTAGAAGCCATAATTTCCTTCAAGCCTTTCGACTCTTCGGGTTTCCGGAATGCGGGTGCCGTTTGAAGTAGATTGATGGCCCTTCCAAGGCCAATTTCCCAAGTCTCGGCGGCGAGTGCAATCGCCAAGAACCACATTCGGCTCTCTTCGCTCGTTGGGCGTTTAGATCGGGGATAGCGAGTGTGGTCCTTCGCTTCCAAGAAAGAGTTGGCAAGAGCTGGCAAGCCTGGATACGGACTCCCAGGACCTCCGCCATACTTTGGATTGAGCCACCACGTTGAGCGCTGGCAGGCATTTTGAACGTCCTGAGCGGTCCTTGCATTCAGCAAGGCTTCCCACACGTCAGGTTCGGCGGGTTTTCCCTGGTATCGAGTGAAAACCCACTCGGTCTTGGTGGTTCCATCATCGAGCACCCTGAAGTCCGGGTTATGCTGAACACCATCCGGAACGCCTTCCCTCAGCCTCTTGAATCGCCAAAACCATTGACAGGCAGTTGCATAGAGCGTCCCTGGTCCTTGGCCTTTCGGTCCTCGTTTTCCCATATAAACTCGTGTCAAAAACTCTGACACCACCTTGTTCAAGACCACGCAACGCACTAATGATATCCCTGCCATGCATGTGTGCACAACGCCAGTTGGACGTAAACGGCTTCTTGATCCCGGGGCGTGCGGGGTGCGCCTTGGTCTAGAACTACGCGTCGCTGCTGAACGGCAAGCGTATAGCGAAGGAATGGTGCTTTCTCATTGGATCAGGAAGGTCGTTCAAGAGGCCGTCTGTCGTTCCCAAGGGCAGGAAGACTGCGTTCAAGGAAGCAAAACTACTGAGATTCCTACGTCAGAGCAACATTTCATCGAGTCAGAGAGAATTGGAGAAGCTGAATGAAGGGTGAAGAATTCGCACAAATACTTCTACACGCGCGCGCGCGTAGGGACCGAAGCCCTGCGCCTTGCCTCAGATGGCCTGACGGAATCCTGGAGACCAGGAGTGCGGAGATGCAAAAGCTACAGTCGGATTAAATCCTAGTGGACGCTCACCCGACCAAGCGTCAATTAATGAGGTTCTGCGTGAGAAATTTACGGAACGACAAGGTCGAGTCGGAAGATCAAAAGGGATTTTGCCCGACAGCCGTTTGCGACGCGAACTGCCGGGCAAAAAACAAAAACGATGCGGGAAGAATACATCTCTTGCGAGAAAAGTCAAATCGACCTTTCGGTTGGTTGGTCACAGGGAGCTTTCTATGTCGAGGTTCTATCACTGCACCGATTGCGGAGCCAAGTCCACCAATGCAGTCTATGCACGGCTACACCTAACCCGTTGTGGTTTGGTCAACGCGAGAAAGCAAAAAGACCGAGATCAGTCTATCCCCATCGGCCACCTCTGTCAGAAGTGCCTTTCTGCGCGAGTGCGCACGATGGCAAACAAGAACTAGCGTCCCCCCGGACTCCGACGGCTTACTCCGATCCAATCATTCACCAAGACGTGCGCAGACTGAAATTCGAAGTTCCATCCGTGGTGGGCAGTCTCTGGGCACTAAGCGGGGGCAATCCAGGCGTGGAACCCTCCACCTCAGGGGCTGAGAGGCTGCCTGCCTCCCTATCAGTGTCCGCGCAAAGCCCCAAGGTCATAAACGCGCTTCCCCCGCGCCGGGTTTGCGCGGGGGACGGGAGGGGGCATTGCGAGCTGAAGGCGAGCCTTTACTTGTCAGAAACCGGATAACCGAACATGAGTGAAAATACGATTGCATCCCATCCAACACGCGCGGTGATTCCCGACCTTGTTTTGACGGAACCGTCTGAACCTCCGCCGTCGCGCGAAGATTTTCTCATTGCTGAGGTCCAGCGGAAATTCAACGCGCGGCGTGTGAAAGATGACCTGCCCTCAGTCGAGGTAGCGGAGCCGGAGATGTACGGAGATGAGCCGGAGTGGGAGCGTTACGGGTTTCGCGGTCAGGTTGGCAAGCTGCTATGGGCGCGCGGCAAACAAAAAAAAGCGATTCGTTTTGTGAGCTGTAACAAGTGTGCCCGGCCCGGCAAGTGTAGTAGGTATCCCAACGAGCACAAGTATTTTGTCCCAAATGGCTGTGAGGTGGTTTTTTGTAAAGAATGCGCGCAAGAGATTCGACGTGAATTGTTTCTGGCGTATCAGGCGGTGATTCTCGCGGTCGTCATGCGCGGCATCCCTGAAGGTTGGGTGCTCGCGCGAATCAATTTTACTCTTCGCTCAAACGGGAGTGAGATTGGGTCGGCGCGCGTCAAGAGAATGAATTCGTGCGTCCGTAGCGTGATGCGGCGAACGGTCGGCGCGCGCAAAGGGTTTGGTCTGCTCTTTGTGGATGAAGTCGGTTACGAGAAACGCGGTCATCTGCCTGACGCACAGCGTGTAGCGCGCGGCCTTAATCTCCACTGCCACGGTCTCTATTTCGGGCCGCGTCTCAATTGGGAACGCACACGCGACTTGTGGATGGCAGCGACGGAGAAAAAGTTTGGTGTGCCAAGTCGCGGTTTTTATATCAGAAGTGTGCGCGGGTTGAAGCATGATCCGGCGCGCGCTGTTCGTTGGGCGCTTAATCACATGCTCAAATACGTTTCGAAGCCGCCCGCAGTTACGCCGGAGCGTCTTGCGTCGCTCATTGCAACATTCGACGGCGCGCGCCGCGTCCATTCGCTCGGACTCTTTTACGGCAAAAGACCGAAACATAAAGCGAAGGATTGCCTTTGCCCGCTGTGCCGCAAGGAAGGGATTCTCAGCACGGTTTCATTCGAGGGTCGCGCGCTTCCGAACGGCGGGTGCATTCCGCGCTTGGAAAAAATTGAAATGCTACTTTCTCAGGGATACATTTCGCTGCGCGATGCTGGCCGCGATGCGGTTTTTGCGATACGTGAGTCTCCACCATGATTGAAAAAGTTCACAACGCGAAGGGGCGCACGTCTCTTGCACAGCAAGGTGACAGAGGGGAGATCTGTCCGTATAGCGTGTCAAAGGACGCGCTATGGTTCGAACATGAATCTTTGCCGGAATTTGATCCTCATGGTCCGCCGTCGAACGCTCAAGAGCCAGGCGGATTCATTGAGACCGGGCTGGTTTTGCCTTTCTTTATAAAGTAACTGTGTAAGAGGAAGGTTAATATGATCGAACATCGTCGATTTGAAAAGAAATCTGGGCGCGGTTGCTCCGGCTGCAAAGGGAAGATCGCGCGGTTGGCTCAAGAATCTAGTCCTGACGAAGATATTTCTTTTAATTATGACTGCTCATTTTGTCATACGGTCTGGGGACCGTTTTTGGATTCTGGCTCGGCTATCAAAGTTAAACAGCGGCGTGCGCGGCACTCAGACCTGAGATTGCTTGAGGCTCAATCTCCTACAAAGTGCACGCGCTGTGGCAGGCCCATCTGTGTGCTAGAGAGATTCGGAACGTTCAGAGAGCGGGAGTCGGGCGGTCTCATTATAAATGGCGCGGCCTACTGTTTGAATTGCGCGGAGAAAACCGCGGAAATTGTTGAGGCAATGATTTGCTGAAACTGGAGTTTTGATGTGCTCGACCTGGTGAATTGGATCAAGAATGTCGCTGCGGAACATCCTCGCGCTACTCTTGCACTTCGCGCTGAGGTCGGAGGCATCCGCATTGTGATTTGCCGTCGATTGCAAACCAATGCTTCTGCACGCACAATTCTGTCCACAGAGGGAAGCCGGACCAGGGAGAAACCAAGCACGAATGTACTTGGTAAGAGCCTTGTGCCAGACGTTCCCAGCCGTGAAAGTACAAACAGGCAGCAGCCGTTTTATTCAATCCCAGAACTCGCAGACCGTTGGCGGTGCTCGCGTGGCACTGTCTACAATCGTTTGCGCTTCGCCGGTGCGAAGGTGCTAGACTTGGGGTCCGCAGGAAAGAAGGGCAAGAAGCTAGTCCCTGCCTTGACCGTCTTTCAGATCGAATCCAAGTATCTAAAGGCGTTGCCATGATTTCATTGCGAAAACGCGGGAAGAAGTTCTACGCTGATTTGAACTGTGATCGCAGGCGTATTCGCGGGCCGCTCAATACACGTAGCAGCGACGTTGCGCGGCGTCTGGTTCACCGTCTTGAACTTGCGATAGCCGAAGGGCAGATATCTTCCCACTGGGCAGAACTCCAATTCCTGCTTCCCGCCACCACGTTCAAGAGTTTTTTAGACTATGCAGGTGCGACGCCGCCAAAATTGCCGACATGGGAAGACTTGAAGGCAGGCTTCAAAGTTTTTACAGAGCAACGCATAAAACTTGGAAAATTCGCCGCGTCCACATCCGCCAGATACGAAGTGGCCATTGAGCAATTCGGTGTGTTCTTGAATGAAGAGAACATCACCTTGCTTCAGGACATTACCAAGTCCGTAGTCGAACGATTCAAGGTCTGGCGAGTGGTGAGCATCACCAAGAAAAAGTTCTCACGTGGTGCCACTGGACTGCTACTAGATGTGGCTATCCTGCACCGTGTGTTTTGGTACGCAGTTGAAAACGAAATGATCTTGAAGAATCCGGTGCGAATGGAAGGCAGACCGGGCGCACCTTCGGGTGACCGTGGGGCACAGCCGTTTGATTCAGCGGAACTGCTCAAGCTGAGAGAACACGCTGGTGCTGACTTGCTGACTTTTCTTTTGCTGCGTTGGACTGGCTTACGCGGTGGGGATGCTGTGGCCCTGACGTGGCAGGAAGTTCGACTAGATCGGAAAGAGATTGAACGCGTGACGCAAAAGCGCCGAAAGAAAGTGGTTCTACCGCTGAGCGTGGAACTCTTGTTTGCTCTGGAAGCGGAGCACGAAAAGCGGAAGCCGCAACCCACGGATCGTGTGCTTTTGAATCCGACAAACAACACACCGATGACCAGACCGCGCCTCTACGAACGTATGCTTGCTCTCGGAACACGTGCAAGTATTCCCAAGGCGCACCCCCACCGATTCAGGGATACTCTCGCCGTTGACATGCTGTCACGCGGTGCGAGTCCCTACGACGTTGCGAAGGTGCTAGGCGATACGATTGACACTGTGGAGAGGCACTACACCCCGTTCGTAAAGGAACTGCGGGAGAGGGTCCGAGCGTTACTAAATTCTGACGCGGGACTGGAAAAGTCAGTGCCAAATTCTGACGAGCTTTCGGAAACGTCCGTCACAATAGCGTCACAATTTCCGGCCAGAATTCAGTGAGCCCTTGATTCTAAGTAATTTATGGCGGGCAAGCCTGTAAGCCGGATTCTGTTCACCGCACAAAGGGTTAGCCTTGTGCGGTGTAGCGATCATTCCTCTAGGTCCCGGTTCGCACCGGGACTCCAGCAGCCTACCCGAGGGTCCTGACGAGCTGGGCAGCTCTCCCCTCCTATTTGGCCTTGCACCACGCGGGGTTTGCCGTGCCTCGTCTGTTGCCAGCCGAGCGGTGGGCTCTTACCCCACCGTTTCACCCTTACCGAGCACTGCAGCCTTCGACGGCCCGCTTGCGCGGACCATCTTCAAGACCCGCTGAAGGTTTTCCTCCAGCCGGCCACCGAGGCGCTTTGCACCGGCGGTTTATTTTCTGTGGCACTGTCCGTAGCCGAAACCTCGCGGCTCGCTTGCGCGAACCGGCCGAAGCGTCAGCCCCCTGGCGTTACCAGGCGCGTTGCCCTTTGGTCCCACACGCTTTCCGCCAGGGACTTTCATCCCAGGCTTCCAGCGCTGAGGACCACGGTGTCCGGACTTTCCTCCCGGCCAGCCTTCTTGCGAAGACCAGCCCAGCGATCACCCGGCTTGCCCGCCAACACCTATTATAGCTCGCGCACGCGCATGGAACCAATAGCGGTCGGCAACGGATAGTGTCGTGGTTTGCAGGTGGATTGGACTGCGGAGGTCGGGGCTTCAGCCCCAACGAAAGGCGATGTCCCATCAGGGGTTTTAACCCCTGAAGCTTCAGGGGCTAAAGCCCGCGATCAAACTAAGCTGGAATGTCCGAGCTGAAGCTCGGGCCTCCAAAAGACGGAATTTGCCAAACAAATTGGGGCGAGACTGATTCGGACAGAATCGAAAAATCGGCGTGAAGGCAAAGCGTACTGTGGTCCGTAGTGTGCACGCGACTTCGGACCGGAATCAGATGGCGCAAGAGCGCCGCCCGGGATCGAGCGGCGCTCCCTTGGAGAAATTGCGATCGGTTATGTTGACGACTTCCGATTTCCGCCGGCCTAGCTTAGCGGCTTGGCGGAGTAAACGGTGACTTCGACGCGGCGACTGGCTTGGCGAGCGGCCTTGCCTTTGCCCTCGTCGATCAGCTTCTGTTCGCCCAAGCCGATCATGTGGACCCGGTAGACGGGAATATTGTGGCTGCCAACCAGGTAGGAAATCACCGAATTGGCGCGCTCGCGGCTCAGCGTGTCGTTGTAGGCGGCGCTGCCGGTCTGGTCGGTGTATCCCTCGACCGTGATGAAATAGCGCTGCAAGGAACCGACTTGCGTGGCAACGCCGTCCAGCGTGGCCTTTTCGTCCTTGGTCAGGGCAGATTTATTCACTCCGAAATGCACGACGGCTGCGGCGCCGGCGGGTTTGTAATCGTCGATATTGGCAACGAGCAAGCGCAGATCGCCCAGGCCCTTGGCGTTGGCATCGGACTTGGCCATCGCGCCTTTTGCCGTGCCGTCAGCGGACTTCGCGATTTCGTCCGTGGCGGACAGCTTCTTTTCGTCTTCGTCCACCGCCTGATTGGTCTTGGTGATGTCCGAAACCTGCGACGCATCGCGGCTCTTGGAAGCCGCATCCACTTCCCCGACCTTCTTATCGATCGGATCAATCGACTGCTTTACGTATCCCTTCGTGGCGCAGCCCACCAAAGAGAACAAACCGGCAGCCAAAGCCGCGGTCGTAAATAAACTAGCCTTCCTCATTTTTTGCGTCTCCCCCATTTGCGATCCCGGATCATTAGCGCAGCGATCCTAGGATCTCCATTCCCAGAGTGCACATGGGCTAGGGCACGTGTGCAACCATTTCAGGAATGCCGAACTGTGTCCCGCAAAGCATTGTATATCAAACGATTGGAATAATGCAGGGCAGAAAGGTGTTTCCTCAGGTGCGGGGGGAATTGCGTAACTTTTACACTACTGTATACACATTAGATACAAATTTTACCTTTTCGGCAATGTGGCGCGTGTTGCCGCGGCGGCCGAAAATTATTGGAACAATGGCGGCTGCGACGTTTTTTTTCGCGAGGACCGGGCGGAGGACTTGGAATCCTTTGCGCTCTTCTTTGCAGGATTTTTCTGTTTCGATTTTGTGGCAGGAGGATCGGATGCGGCCGCCTCCGCCGGCAATTTGCCGGCAAGCAATTGGTCGAACTCGTCCTCGTTCAAGATGGTGACGCCGAGGGCGCGAGCCTTGTCGTATTTTGATCCGGGGTCGGCGCCGACCACCACGTAGTCGGTCAGCTTGCTCACCGAGCCGGAAATTTTTGCGCCGTGGCGAGCGGCTTCCGCGCCAGCCTCATCCCGCGAACGGCGGGCCAACGCGCCGGTAAACACGAATGTCTTGCCCGCAAGGCGCGTGGATTCCAGCGCCTCGCGTTTTTCGGTCATTTTTAGGCCCTCGTCCTTCAGGCGCTTGATGAGCTTTTGATTTGCGGATTCGGAAAAAAAATCGGCGATGGATTGCGCCACTTTGGGGCCGACCTCGGTGACCTCCTCGAGTTGTTCGACGGAGGCTTCGGCGAGTTTGGGGAGCGAAGAGAAATGATCGGCGAGAAGCTGGCCGGTGCGTTCGCCGACGAAGCGTATGCCAAGAGCGTAAATCAAGCGCGCCAGGCTGTTGCTCTTGCTGGCTTTGATTTCATCGAGCAGATTCTGCGCCGATTTTTCGGCCATGCGCTCGAGCGCGGCCACATCGTCCAGTTTTAATTCGTATAAGTCCGCAAAATCCTTGACCAGTCCCTTGTCCACAAGCTGGTCGACGATTTTTTCGCCGAGGCCGTCGATGTTCATGGCGTGGCGGCCGGCGAAGTGCAGCAGCGATTCCTTGCGCTTGGCGGGACAACTGGCATTGACGCAGCGGTAGGCGACCTCTTCCGGGTCCTTGTGAATGCGGCTGTGGCATTCGGGGCAGCGCTCCGGCACCACGATTTCGCGCCGCTGCTTCCCTTCCTTGGTCACCTTGATGACGTGCGGGATGACTTCGCCGGCGCGCTCGACGATGACCGTATCGCCGATGCGCAATCCCAGGCGCTCGATTTCGTCCATGTTGTGCAGCGTGGAGCGGCTGACGGTGACGCCGCCGACTTCCACCGGTTCCAGCACCGCGACCGGAGTGAGCGTGCCGGTGCGGCCGACTTGAAAAATCACGTCGTTCACCACGGTGGTTTCCTGCCGCGCTGGATATTTGTAGGCCACTGCCCAGCGCGGCGCCTTGGCCGTGAAGCCCAACTCCTGCTGCAGCGCGATTTCGTTCAGCTTGATGACGATGCCGTCGATTTCGTAGGGCAGCTTCTCGCGCTTGCTTTCCCAGGCATCGATGAATTTTTTAACGGCGTCCAGCGAGGGGCACACGTGCCAATCGGGCGATACTTTGAAATGCATTTTTTGCAGGGCTTCGAGCGCCTCGGAATGCCGGCGCTCGGGCTCGCGGCCTCCGGCCAGCAGATAGTAGGCGTAAAAATCGAGGTGGCGCGAGCGAGTGATTTCCGGATCGAGAACGCGCACCGAGCCGGCGGCCACGTTGCGCGGATTGGCGTAGCGTTTGCCTCCCTCTTCTTCCTGCTTTTCGTTCAGGGCCTCGAAGGCGCGCAGGGGCATGATGATTTCACCGCGAACTTCAAAATCGTGCGGCAGGCGCAATTTTTTCAGCGCGTCTTGATCCACTCGCAGCGGGATCGAACGGATGGTGCGCACGTTCGCGGTGACGTCTTCGCCGGTGGTGCCGTCGCCGCGGGTGACTCCGCGCGCGAGCACTCCGCCCTCGTAGAGCAACGAAATGCTCAGGCCGTCGAATTTGTGTTCCGTGACGTAGTCGACGCGGTCGCGCCCCCCCAGTTCCCGCACGCGGCGGTCGAACTCCTCGATTTCCTCCATCGAGTAGGTGTTGTCCAGGCTCATCATGGCCGGAGAGTGGCGGCGCGTCTCGAACCCCTTGCGCGGCGCGCCGCCTACGCGTTGCGTGGGCGAATCGGGCGTGACCAGTTCGGGATGCTCTGCTTCCAGTTTCTGAAGCTCGGCCATCATGCGGTCGAATTTGACGTCGGAAATTTCCGGCTCGTCCTGGACGTAGTAGAGATACTCGTGACGGCGGAGTTCTTCCCGCAATTTTTCGATTTGTTTTTCGACGGACGCGCTCTTTGCCATGAGGCCTCGAAGAAACCCTTGGAAGTGGCGTTTAGTATACAATGTGAATCTCAGCCCCGAAACCTCGTGTGTTTTTTCAGGATCACGTTATTCTGTGTTTTTGATTTGAATGGAGTGAACCGAGTGCCCTCTCAACTGCGCGACGCCGTACTGATCGTGAACCCCACTGCGGGCGGCGGCCGGCGTGTGCCGCAACTGGACGAGGCGCGGCGAATTTTTCGCGAGGCGGGAATCGAGACCGAACTCCAGCAAACGACGGCGCCTGGCGAAGCGACCGTTCTTGCGCGGCGAGCCGTGGGCGAGTCGCGGCAACTCGCCATCGTCTGCGGCGGAGACGGCACCGTGAACGAAGCGGTGAACGGACTGGCTTGCAGCCAGGTGCCTCTGGCCGTGCTGCCATCGGGAACTGCAAACGTTTTGGCGAAAGAACTTGGCCTTCCCTGGAATCTGCCGCGCGCGGCCGCCCGCATTGCTCGCGCGCCGTACCGGCGGATCGCGCTGGGACTGGCGATTCCGGAAAAATCCAGTGGCGAGCCGCGCTATTTCCTGAGCCTCGCGGGCGCGGGCGCCGACGGGGCGCTGGTTTCCGCGGTTCGCCCGGAGATCAAGCTGAAGGCGGGGATTCTGGCGTACTGGCAGGAAGGTTTCCGGCAGCTCTCGCGTTACAATTTTCCGCTTTTCCGGACGATGATGGCGGACGGGCCGATCGACGCTTCGCTGGTGGTGGTAGGGCGCACGAAACATTACGGCGGGCCGTTCAAGATCACCACGGAAGCCGATCTCATGCGCCCGGAGTTTGAACTCGCGTTTGTGACCACGCGCAGCGCGTGGCGCTATATCGCCTACTTGCCTCTACTCTGGGCCGGAAAATTGCGCGGCGCGCGGTACGTTCGATTCTTCAAGGCCAGTTCCCTTCATTGCGCGTCGACTACTTCTTCGCAAGTGCTGATCCAGGTGGATGGAGAACCCGCCGGATGCCTGCCCGTGGAATTCCGCATTGTGCCTGACGCTCTCACCCTCGCCATACCCGATCCGGTGTAGTATTCGCACGGAGCCCTGAAAAGAAGTTGATGTTGGTGGCACAGGCTTCAGCCTGTGCGCAGTGTCGCGCCGTCGAGAATTAAAACCGCACACGCTGAAGCCTGTGCCACCCCATAAATCCATGGAACCTGTGACGCATGCGCTTGCCTCGATTGCGCTGGGGCGAGCGGGACTCAATAAAATGACGCGCATGGCGACACCCACGCTGCTGGTTTCCGGCATGGCGGCCGACGTGGATTGGGCAACGCGCCTGGGCGGCGCAAGCGCGTTTCTGCACGGCCATCGCACGGCCACGCATTCCTTAATAGGCACGGCCGCCATCATCGCGGGCGTCACGGCGGCATTCTGGATCGCCGGAAAAAAATATCCGAAATACGCCGTCGGGATGATGGCCGCGACTCTCATTTGCGCGATCGGCGCATCGGCGCACCTCTTTCTTGACCTGCTGAACGGGTACGGGGTGAAGCTGCTGTGGCCGTTCAGTCAGAAATGGTACGCGTGGGACCTGGCGGATGCGGTGGACGCGTGGATTATTTTCTTCTTGCTCGCCGGATTGCTCTTGCCGGAACTTTTTCGGCTGATTCATGAAGAAATCGGGTCCAAGCCCAAGCGGCATGGCCGTCGGCGCGGGGCGATCGCAGGACTGATTCTGGTGGCGCTGTTTCTCGCGGGGCGGGCGTTCGCGCACCAACGTGCCGTGGCAATGCTGGACGCGCGGGAATATCGCGCGCAGTCGCCGCTGGTCGTCGCGGCTTTCCCGAGGCCCTCGAATCCGCTGGCGTGGTCCGGAGTGGTGGAAACAGACAACGCGCTGTTCAATGTGGAGGTGCCGCTTGGCCCGGGCACCACCTTCGATCCCGATTCAGCCGCAGTGCATTTCAAGCCGCTACCTTCTCTGGCTCTGAGTAACGCCGTCGCCAGCGCCACCGCAGTTGAATTCTTGGAGTACGCGCGGTTTCCGCTGGCGAATGTCGAGCCGAACGGCGCCGGTTACAGGGTGCGGATTCGCGACATGCGTTTTGCGTCCGGACTTCGCGGACGGCGCGGCATTGTTGCCGTGATCGATCTGAATGCGCAAAGCCTGGTAATTGCCGAGCGCCTGGAATTTGATTCCGGGACGAATTATTAAATTCGTAGATTTGCAAAATGCCATGCGGGGGCGGACGGAGCCGGACTATTCGCGGTTACGGGAAAATATCTCCGTGAGATTGAATCCCGCGCTGAACGTGAGGGTGTTCAGCGCGTAATGAATGCTGCGGTCAAAGGCGGCGGTCAGGTCCAGATACCGCGTCGGGCTGAATTCCACCGAAGCGTCATATCCATCGTCGCTGACCAGTTTCGCGCCGCCCACTGTTCTCTGGGCGATTTCAAAGACGCGGTTGTGCCTTCCCCCGGCTCCGGACGACCCGGGCCGCAGAATCCGGCTATAGATCATTTGCGTCCCCCAAGGCACGACCTGATACACATCCCCGCTGACCGACCAGCGATCGAAGAGCTGAATTTGCGGGCCCACCGTAAACTCCGCGACCTTGCCCAATGTCAGATAGGGGCGCTGCACTTTGGCGTGGCCCGGCCTGCTGCCGTTGTTCAAGCTGTTCCCCACGTCGATATCGAGAAATGGCGTAATCAACCCGAGGTCGCGTTCAAAATGATTGTCGATATCGTAGGTGACGGTCCCCGTGCTGAATCCCTTGGTGGCGCTGCCCGTGGGAAATGCGATGGTTGCGGTGGGCTGGTAGTCGACAACGAGCAGGCTCAGGGACAGCCGGCCGTCCACCGCGAAATTCCCGATGCCCGTAGTGGCCGAGGAGAACGCGCTTTTCTGCGCTGGCGGAAGGACAAAATACACGGGGACGACGGCGTCCATTCCCAGCAGAGGAGAGAAATTGTAGCCAACGTCGTTGCTCATCTGGATCACGGAGCCGGAGGAGCTATAGCTACCATCGAGCGTCGAATAAACGGTCATGGTCGGGCGGACTTTGCCCGAATGCCAGGCCTGGGCACTTGCCTGCGGCACGCAGAGACCGAGCAGGAACATCAGCAGGGCGAATGCGGCCATGCTGCCGGGAGCCGAGATTGCGGGCGAGCGATTCATACACCCAGATTCGACGCGCGCACCGCATACGACAATGGTACGGCGGATTTTTGTGCCGAATGGCGCATTGTGGCTTTGGGAGCGGTATTTAATCCTGGGCAGCAACTTTCCTTAACTCAGGCAGCGAGGAAAGAAGGCCTGTGCGTCAGGACTTCTTGGGAGGAGTAAACGCCAAGCGGGAGGCCAGATAAAGGGTCACGGCAACGAGTAGGGTAATTGCGGCGACTTCCAGCTTGTGCGTGAGCAGGAAAGGGATGGCTTGATCTCCGTACCTCACGGCCAGATAGCCTTCGCCGAAAAACCGGAATCCGCGAGCCACAACCAGACCGATCACGAACGAACGCACCGGCATTTCCAGCGCCCCCGCGGCAATCACAAACACCTTGAACGGATTGGGCGGAGGCAGCAGCGCCGTGACCAGAATGCTCACGAAGCCGTTTTTGTTGATCCAGGCGTGAATATGCCGCGCGCGCGGGCCGGCATGTTTGTGAAACATGGCCTCGCCGCCTTTCCGCGCCAAGTAGTAGAGCAGCAGGCAGCCCGACACGGACCCGATGGTGGCCATCGCCGCGTAATAGGGCATGCGTAATGGGTTGCGGATGGAAAGGTCGATTAAAAGCAGATCGTTGATGACCGGAAACGTGAGAACCGAGGAGTCCAAAAACGCGATCAGGAAAAGGCCCGGCCCGCCCGCGGCGGCAACGATGGCCTGGAGCCAGGCGGGCAGATGAAACTTCGGTGTCGGCGCTTCCATGAGTGGCATTGGAAAAGTTCGATTGTAGCAGAGTCATCCGAGCGGCGGGCCATCAGCCGTGACCACAGGTTTTGCATGTGCGTTGCTTGACACGGCCATAAGTTGAATGGAATATGGCCTGCAAGTTTTCGATTCTGGAGGTGCTTTACATCTTGGGAGGCCTATGCTGAACCGGAGAGAATTCCTCGTGGCAACAGGCGCGAGTGCGGCGGGATTGGGCCTGGCTTCCCTGCCTCATTTTTCCCCATTGGCCGCGCTTCCGCTGGCGAAGCCTGACATTTCGCTGCGCATCGCTCCGGTCACTGTGGAAATCGCGCTGGGCGTCGCGATCAAGACCATCGGGTACAACGGGAAAGTTCCCGGGCCGGTCCTGCGAACGCGCGAAGGAAAGCGCGCGACGGTCGAAGTTCACAACGACACCGACATGCCTGAACTGGTTCACTGGCACGGGCAGTTTGTGGCCTCCGACGTGGACGGATCCGAAGAGGAAGGGACGCCGCTGGTGCCCGCCCATGGCAGCCGCCGGTACACGATTGTTCCGGCGCCGTCGGGGACGCGCTACTACCACACGCACATGGCCTCCAAGGGCGAACTCGAGCGCGGAACTTTTAACGGGCAATTCGGATTTTTCTATGTCGAGCCGAAGAGCGAGCCGGGAAATTACGATCAGGAATTTTTTCTCGCGGCCCATCAGTGGGGGCCTTCGCTGGCGCACAAGGGTCCGCAAAATAACGGCTGGGAAATCGCCTATGAGCACGCCTCCATCAATGACAAAGCCCTGGGGCATGGCGAACCCATACGCGTGAAGAAGGGGCAGCGCGTGTTGCTGCGCTTTCTGAATGCCAGCGCCACCGATGACATTGCGTTCGCGCTGCCGGGGCATAAGTTCAAAGTGATCGCGCTGGACGGCAATCCCGTGCCCGTGCAGGCTGAGGTGGAGATTCTTACGCTGGGCGTGGCCGAGCGCGCGGATGCGATCGTGGAGATGAACAACCCGGGCGTGTGGGTCCTGGGCGCGGCCAGCGATGAGGACCGCGGGATGGGAATGGGCGTAGTCATCGAGTACGCGAACGAAAAGGGCGAGCCGGCCTGGGTGAAGCCGCCGAAAATTCCGTGGGACTACACGGTTTTTGGCGGCCAGGCGAAACATCCCGAGCCGGACGGCACGTTCGATCTGACGTTCAAGAAAATTCCGGGCGAGCGGGTCACGTTCAATCGCTGGACCATCAATGACAAATCGTGGCCTGACACGGACCCGCTGGTGGTGCAGGCGGGCAAGCGGTACCGCATGATTTTCCGCAATCAGACCGGGGACACGCACCCGCTCCATTTGCACCGGCACAGCTTCGAAATCGTGAGTATCGGCGGTAAGCCCACGTCCGGGATCATGAAGGACGTTTTGAATATTGCGCGATTCAGCGAGGCGGAAGTGGAATTTGTCGCGGATCATCCGGGATTATCGCTGTTTCATTGCCATATGCAGTTGCACATGGATTTCGGATTCATGGCCATGGTGAAGTACGCGTAGTCCGGCTGGTGAGGAGGAATTTGAGATTTGCAATTTGAAATTGGCACGCATGCAGCTTAACGTCACTCGCGCGATCGCCGCTTGGCGGTACCTTCGCGGATCGCAGCTTGAACCACTCCTCCATCCGTCGTATTCTGCCAACACCGAGTGCTCGTAAAGGAGAAAACTGGAATGAAGCGATTGATCTGTCTGGCACTACTCTGTTTGGCCGTGCCCCTGATGTCACAGGCTCAGGATGCGGCGGCGAATCCGCTCAGTACGACGGTCCGGAAGATTCTCACCGACAATGCCAAGAACCTGGTGGCGGGCGCCGAAGCCATGCCCGCGGAAAAGTACAGCTTTCAGCCTTCGCCCGATATCCGGACATTCGGGCAAGTGATCGCGCATGTCGCCATGGTGAACAACAATGTTTGCGCCATGCTCTTCAAGCCGGCCGCGCCGATGCCCGAGAAGATTGCCGAAACCGATCCGAAAGAAAAACTCGTGGCCGGGCTGAAAGCCTCCATGGACTATTGCGACCAGGCATTCTCCAAGCTCACCGACGCCAATTTGACCGAGATGATTCCCTCCTTCGGTGGGCGCCAGATGACCCGGATGGGCGTGGCGTTGATCGTGACCAACGATTTGATCGATCACTATGCCGGCATGGCAATTTATCTGCGCATGAATAAGGTGCTTCCTCCCACGGCGATGAAGATGCCGATGTAGGAACCGCCCGCGCCGTTGCGCATGGTTCCGTTGTTCGGAGTGTATGTTGCGGGGGGTTCCACCCCGAACAGGCGGGTGGAATCCTGCTTGAGGACAGGCCCGCGTCCCGAACGTGTCGGGACGCGGGCCAGCGGACACTAGATTCCCTAACACTTGGTTCTAAACTCTGACTTTACAGCCAGATCGTCGCAAGCGAGCGCGGGGCATCAAAAGCTTCCATTTTAGGACAATTACTCCCCCGGAACGGTTTGACCCCCCACCCCCGTCGTGTTATAAAAATGAGCCTTGTTCCGGCCCGAATGACAGGTTTTGGGTGTCCTTTTCTGCTCGGAGAGATACTGAGTTGGCATTCAGTAGCAGGGACAATGCAAAGCACTCCTGTGCCCTCTCGGGAGTGCGGGCTCCTTTTTCGCGGAACGAATCCGCCCGCGTGGTGAATAGGGTGTGGGCTAAAGTCTTACGCAGCACGTCCCGGCAAGATGGGACACCAGCAGCCCTTTGGATTTCGTGACGTGTGGAGCCTGCAGTAGATGGCGTGGCAGCCTGCAGCATATCCGGCCTGCAATTCCCGATTACGCCCTGTTCCCAAAGGCCCGGGGCGAAAGGGTGTGCCGGAAGTCAGCACAAAGACGACTCGATTTCAAGATTTCGAAGTCACGATGGAGGATCACTGATGTGTAACTGGCTCGCGGGCAAATGCTCGCTTCGAAGCCGATTTGTGAAAGCAGGAGCGGCAACCGCCGTCCTGACAATGTTGAGCGCCGGCGCAGCCATGGCTCAGGAAACTGGCGGAGGCGAGGCAAGCCTGAAACTTCCCGACCTCTCGCAGGTCACCTTCCTGGGCATCGACGGGCACAAGCTGCTGACGATCGGGATTCTTTTTTGCATTTTCGGCCTGGGTTTCGGCCTGGCCATTTACAGCCGGCTGAAGAACCTGCCGGTACACCGCAGCATGCGGGAAGTTTCGGAACTGATTTACGAGACCTGCAAGACCTATCTGATTACGCAGGGCAAATTCCTACTCTTCCTGTGGGTTTTCATTGCTGTCGTGATTGTCCTGTACTTCGGTGTGCTGTCTCCGGTGCCGGACAAGCCGATCAGCACGACGCTGCCGATCATTTTGTTGTTCAGCCTGATCGGAATCGCCGGGAGCTACGGCGTCGCCTGGTTCGGCATCCGGGTCAACACCTTCGCCAATTCGCGGACGGCGTTTGCCGGGCTGCGCGGCAAGCCGTACCCGATTTATCGGATTCCGCTGGAAGCGGGCATGAGCATTGGCATGATGCTGATCAGCGTCGAGTTGCTGATGATGCTGTTCATCCTGCTGTTCATTCCCGGAGATTATGCGGGCCCCTGCTTCATCGGATTCGCGATCGGCGAATCGCTGGGCGCGGCCGCGCTGCGCATTGCCGGCGGCATTTTCACCAAGATCGCCGACATCGGCTCGGATTTGATGAAGATCGTATTCAAGATCAAGGAAGACGACGCGCGCAATCCCGGCGTGATCGCCGACTGCACCGGGGACAACGCGGGAGACTCGGTGGGGCCCAGCGCCGACGGGTTTGAAACCTACGGGGTTACGGGCGTCGCGCTCATTACTTTTATTTTGCTGGGCGTGAAAAATCCCACCGTGCAGGTGCAATTGCTGGTGTGGATCTTCGTCATGCGCATCGCCATGCTGGTGGCTAGCGCCCTGGCGTATTTCATCAATGGCGCGGTCGCCAAGGCGCGCTACGGCAACGCCGACAAGATGAACTTCGAGGCGCCGCTCACCACGCTGGTCTGGCTCACTTCGTTTATTTCCATCGCGATGACGTACGCCATCTCGGCCGTCATCATCCCGCTGCTGGGCGATGACAGCACGCAGTGGTGGAAACTGGCGTCGATCATCTCCTGCGGGACGCTGGCCGGCGCGGTCATTCCGGAACTGGTTAAGGTGTTCACGTCCATAGAATCGCGCCACGTTAAAGAAGTGGTGACGTCGGCGGAAGAGGGCGGCGCGTCGCTGGGCATTTTGTCCGGCTTTGTGGCCGGGAATTTTTCCGCGTACTACCTGGGAATGGCCATGGTGTTCCTGATGTCAGTCGCCTACCTGTTTGCGCGCGATGGACTCGGATCGCTGATGATCGCGGCTCCGGTGTTCGCGTTCGGCCTGGTGGCTTTCGGGTTCCTGGGAATGGGGCCGGTGACGATCGCGGTCGATTCCTACGGGCCGGTTACGGACAACGCGCAGTCGGTCTATGAACTTTCGCTGATCGAGAACGAACCGAACATCAAGGAAGAACTCAAGAAGGATTTCAACATCGACGCCAATTTTGAACGTGCCAAGGAGTTGCTGGAAGAAAACGACGGCGCGGGCAATACGTTCAAAGCAACGGCGAAACCCGTATTGATCGGAACGGCCGTGGTAGGCGCGACAACCATGACCTTCTCAATCATCATGGCGCTCACCAACGGGCTTACGGTCAATGTGGAAAAGCTTTCCCTGCTCCACGCTCCCTTCGTCCTCGGCCTGATCACCGGCGGGGCGATGATCTACTGGTTCACGGGGGCTTCCACGCAGGCCGTGACCACCGGGGCGTATCGCGCCGTCGAATTCATCAAGGCCAACATCAAGCTCGAGGGCGTGGTCAAAGCGTCGGTCGAGGACAGCAAGAAAGTCGTCGAGATCTGCACCAAGTATGCGCAAAAGGGCATGCTGAATATTTTCATCGCCGTGTTTTTCGCCACCTTGGCGTTTTCCTTCCTCGAATCGTTCTTCTTTATCGGCTATCTGATGGCCATCGCCATCTCCGGACTTTACCAGGCCATCTTCATGGCCAATGCCGGCGGCGCATGGGACAACGCCAAGAAAATCGTGGAAGTGAAAATGAAGCAAAAGGGTACGCCGCTGCATGACGCGACAGTCGTCGGCGACACCGTGGGCGATCCGTTCAAGGATACTTCCTCGGTGGCCCTGAATCCGGTCATCAAGTTCACCACGCTGTTCGGCCTGCTGGCCGTTTCGTTGGCGGTAAAACTCACTGCGCAGGCAGGAAGCACGCTAACGCACGGATTGGCCGCGGCCTTTTTCGCCGTGTCCTTTGTGTTCGTCTACCGGTCGTTCTATGGCATGCGCATCCGGCAGTCGAATTAATATCCGGGTGTGGGCTCTACTTTTACGCTGAACGCTTCAAGTGAAGCGTGGAGCCCACATTTAAAAAGTTCGCCTCCGCAAAGACGGGAAACGGGGAGATCGCTTCTGCGGCCTCCCCGTTTTTTATTTGAGACGCTGGTGAACTTGAAATGCACGAAATTCCCGCACCAATCCGTTGACAATGGCCACCGCATTCGATAACACTCGCACAAGCATTTTGGGGAGACATTCATGAATCCAAAACAATCGGATCGCAGAAATTTTCTGAAAAACGGCGCGGCGCTGGCGGGATTGGCCGTGGGGGCCGCCACGACTGCCCTGCCCGCCGCGGCTGAGACCGCGCCGGACATCGACGAACTGCATAAGTACGGGGAGCGCTCCCCTCTGGTCAAGTCCGTGCGCATCGGCAGCATCAATAATCCGGAGCGCCACCTGAAAGATGAGCCCGTGGCGTTCGGGCTCAAGTCTCCCTTGCAGGACCAGGTGGGGATGATCACACCGTCTTCCCTGCACTTCATCGTTTCCCACGGATATGAACCGCCTGACCTTGATCCGCGGGAGCATCGCTTCCTGATCCATGGCATGGTCGACCGCCCGCTGATTTTTACGGTGGATGATTTGAAGCGTCTGCCATCGGTATCGCGATTTCATTTCATCGAATGCCACGGAAACAGCAGCCCGGGAGGCCCCGGCGGCCCCGAGCGCAAGGCTGTGATTGCGACCGCTCAGGATACTCACGGTTTCACCAGCTGCAGCCTGTGGACGGGAGTGCCTCTCTCGCTGCTGCTGAAGGAAGCGGGCGTGCAAAAGGGCGCAACCTGGATACTGGCGGAAGGCGCGGACGCGAGCAAACATTCCAAGAGCATTCCGATCGGGAAGGCTCTGGACGATGCGATCGTTGCCTACGGAATGAACGGCGAACCGATACGCCCCGAGCAGGGTTTTCCGCTGCGCCTGGTGACTCCGGGCTGGCAAGGGATCAATAACGTGAAATGGCTGAGGCGAATCGAGGTGGTGGACGAGCCTTACATGGCCATGATGGAGACCAGCAGATACCCGTCGGTAAAGCTGGACGGAAAATCGCGGTGGTTTGAATTCGAGCTGGGACCAAAATCGGTGATTACCAGGCCTTCTGGTGGGCAGCGCCTTGCGGCCCGGGGCTACTATGAGATCAGCGGACTGGCGTGGTCCGGCGGCGGCGCGATACGCCGAGTCGAAGTGTCGGCCGATGGCGGACGAACGTGGAAAGATGCGCAACTCCACGATCCTGTGGCGAAGAAGGCGCACACGAGATTCTCCGCTCCGTGGACTTGGGACGGGGAGGAAGCGGTGCTGCAGTCCCGTTGCACCGATGATCAAGGCACGGTGCAGCCGACCGTTGCCGAGGTCGCGAAACTCTGGGGCGCCGACGTGGACTATCTTAAGAAAACGTCGGCCATCGTGGGAGATTTCAACGCCATTCAACCCTGGAAAGTGAACCGGGACGGGAGCGTTCAAAATGCGCTTTTCTAAATTGCTTGCGGTTGGGATTGCCTTATTGGCCAGCCGTGCGGCGCTGGCGCAGACGCCCTCGTACAAAGGTGTTGGCAGGACTCCGACACAGGAAGAAATTCAAACAATGGATATCTCCGCCGGCCCAGACGGCAAGGGGCTCCCGGCCGGGCAAGGAACCGCGAAGGAAGGCGCTCCCCTGTTTGCCGCAAAATGCGCGGTGTGCCACGGAGCGAACGCGGAGGGCGCAAAGATCGGGCCGCGTCTCACAGGAGGCCAGGCCGAAATCGATTCGCTCAAGACGCTTCAGCCGGTGAGAACCGTGGGAGGGTACTGGCCCTACGCCACCTCGGTCTGGGATTACATCAACCGCGCCATGCCCCGCAATCAAGCGGGAACACTGAGCCCCAGCGAAGTCTACGCGCTGACCGCGTTCATCCTGGCCAAGAGCAACATCATCAAGGAAGACGATGTGATGGATGCGAAGACGCTGCCGAAAGTGCAGATGCCGAACCGCAACGGATTCGTTCCTCCGCGATACCAGGACGTTGTGGATGAGCACAAACGAGGGTGCAAGCAGGGCGTCTGCCCGTGAGGAATTGAAGGCAAAGGATAAAGCGTTCTCGGGTGCCGCACTCTTCACCGGTTTTGTGAAGGGGCGGTTTTTATTTGTATTCAACTCTTAGAAAAATAATGGAAGCCGGATCGAAATCGAGCGACGAAAAAATGTAGGTTGAGGCTGCTCTAAACCCGCACCCTTGAAATACATGAGGGTGCGGCACCCCAAAATCAGAACCTAATTCAAATACCGGCGCATGTTGCGTCACGCCTTCAAGAGGCCCGGGAATTTCGCTGGGCTATTCTCAAATCCCGGGAAAACCGTCCGCAAATTGTCGCTCCCCAGATGCCCGCTGATGACTTCCCCGAGCACGGAGCGGAAATCGGTGGTGAGCGCCAGATCACGTCCCTCGTTCAGCTGACCGGGGCCCAGGCCCGGCCACTTGCCGTACACTTTTCCGCCCTTCACGGGGCCGCCCATTACGAACATGCAGTTGGCGTGGCCGTGATCGGTGCCGCGGTTTCCGTTTTCGTGGGCGGTGCGTCCGAATTCGGACATGGTCACGACGACGATGTCTTCCATGCGGTCGCCCAGGTCCTGATGCAACGCGGCGAGGCCCTGGCCCAGTTCGCGAAGAAGGTTTGATATCTGTCCCTGCGCACCGCCTTCGTTCACGTGATTGTCCCAGCCTCCGGTATCGACGAAGCTGACTTCCATGCCGATGTCGGCTTTGATGAGTTGTGCGACTTGCTGCAGCGTCTGGCCCACGCGGCCCTTGGGATAGTCGGCGCCATTTTCGGGCTGGAAGCGCGAGGGATCGGCCTTGCGCAGCATGTCGATGGCTTCAAACGTTTCGGTGCCGATGCCGCGCAGGACGTTGTCCACGGTTTGCGCGTAGAGGGCTTCAAAACCGCCCTGTACGGCGGTGGATTGGCTCATCACGCGAAATTGTCTCACGTCGGCCAACGCGATGGCCGGAGCCGCGCCGCGCAGCGTGAGCGGAAGATTCGGCCCCATGGCCACGGCGCGGAACGGCGAACTGCTTTCTTCGTGTGGTCCCTGCACGGTGCGGTTGAGCCAGCCGTCTTCGGTGGCTTTCACGCCGGGCGTGCCGGATTCCATGAAATCCTGGGCGTCGAAATGCGAGCGCGTGGTGTCGGGCGAGCCGGCGGCGTGCACGATGGCCAACTGGCCGTTCTGGAAGAGCGGCCCAAGTGGCGCAAGACTCGGATGCAGTCCGAAGAAACCGTCGAGGTCGACCGCCGTGCCTTCGGCGCCCTGGCGCGGTTGCGGAATCGCGATCGTCGGGCGAATGCGGTAGTAATTCTCTTCCCCGAACGGAACGACGATGTTCAGGCCGTCGGCGGCGCCCCGCTGGAAAAGCACGATCAGCTTTTTCTTGTTGGGCATGGGCGTGGCGGCCACGGCCCGCTGCAGGAACGCGGGGATCGTGCTCATGCCGATCATGGCCACGCCGCTGTTCTTCAGAAAAATTCGCCGAGAAAAATTCATGATGGTTCTCCTTGCGTTCTGCGCCGCGCGAAAAACGCACGGGGTACACTTGTTTCTGCCCAACCCAAAACGTTGTCATTCCGAACCCGCTCCTGCGGGTGAGGAATCCCTCTTTCTTTGGCCTTCAAACCCCGGAGGGATTCCTCACTTCGTTCGGAATGACGACATAATTTCTTGCTCTTCCGTGCAACCCACGCCTGACAAAGAGCATGCAGGCTAAATCCTACGCTACTTACCGCCGTTGAAACTCCGGCGAACCCAGGACCAGGCCCGCGATCATCGCCGCGTTCACCTGCTTGACCGGGTCGTCGAGGCTGGCTTGCAGAATCTGCGGGTCGGTCAATTGTTTTTCCAGGGTCTCGCGTGTTTGCGGCGACACCTGTCCGCCGAGGAGGACTTGAATCGCCTGATCGAGCGTGGCGTGCGGGTCGGTTGTTCCCTGGCCGCCGAGCAGGGGCTCGATTTCCACCTGAGCTCCTCGCAGGCGATTGGACGCCAGGGCCAGCGAAAAATTCATGCGATTGAGCAGAGCGCTGGTATTCACCCATGCATCGGCCTTGGCGGAATAGCCCGTTGGAGGCTCGCATTGATAGAGCGGCTGACCGATGCGGTTGGTCCACTGGACGAGCATGAAGGGAACGTCCACGTCCGCGCCGACGGCTCGCGTGGCGGAAACCACCAGCTCAAAGGGTGTCTTGATCTTGACGCGGTAGACGTCCTTGGACCAGAACTCGGGCGAGTAAATCATGGCGCGCAGGACTTCGCGAATGTCGCCGTCCGATTTCTGGAAGGTTTGCGCCATGCGATCGACCAGCGCGGCCGGCGGGTTGTCGGAAACGAAACGCTGCGCCAGCTCGAAGGAAATATGGTGCGCGGTGTGCGGATCGCGCGCCAGCAGGTCGAGGACTTCCTGGCCGTCCTTCATTCCTCCGCCGTGAATGGAATGTCCGAGAACCGTCTTCTTGTCGGTGTTGTGAATACGTTCGTCGAAGAAAAATTCCGGATCGCGCCGCGGCTCGCGAATCGTCCATCCGGTGAAGGCTTTGGCGACATTGATGACGTCGTCCTGCGTGTATCCGCCGTCGACGCCGAGGGTGTGGAGTTCCATCAATTCGCGGCCGTAATTTTCGTTCAGGCCGCGCTCCTGCTTCCCTTTTGCATTGGGGTTATTCGGGTTCGCATTCGGCCCGGCTTGCCCTTGCGGAAAACGCGGCATTCCGAACGGTCCGCCGAAGCGCTGCTGGCGCATTTGCTGGCGTTGCCGTTGTTCCTGCTGCAATTTTTGCCAGGCGACCGGGTCGGCGGAAAGGAAATTGTCGAGATAAAACAGCATGGCCGGGCTTTTTGCCGTGGCCTCGAGCAGATCACGGAATTTGCCCATGGCGTGGGGGCGAATGGCGTCGCGTTCGTAGGAGGTGATGAGCCAGCGGTCGTCGCCCTTTGCGGCGAACACATTGAAGTGGTTGTACCAGAATTCCACCATCATTTCGTTGAGCTGCCGCTGGCTGTAGACGGCGCGCGTTACTTTGGCCATGGAAAGTTCGGCCACGATGCGCTGCGGCGTGCGAATCTCGGTGAAATTGAACATCGGATTGGCGAATCCGCCCTGGCCCTTGCCCTGCCCTTTCACCTTACCCGGATCATTGCCGTCCATCGCGCCGGCATCAAAATTGGGGAGGCCCTGCGCATCGGCCTTTTGCATGTCTGTCTGAGGGCCCGTCTGCATGTCCGTTTGCACGGTCTGCGCGACTTGCCTCATGCGTTCCTGCTGCTGCTTGCGGTACTCCTCGACGGTTATGCCCTCGCGTCGCGCGGCCACTTGCGGCTGCGGGAATTCCTCCAGAAGTCTGGCGGAAGACATTTTCAATGTAGTGAACCGGTCGAGGCGTGCATCAAGCGCGGAGTCGTCAATGGATTCGGGATGAAGTTGCCGGTCAATCCACGCTTGCAGGCCCATTTGCTTAACGCGTTCGAGGTCGCCCGGGCGCGGGCCGAAGCCAAGGCGGTTAAGGGCGTGCAGGATGGCTTCGTCGTCTGACAAATCCTGGACGGGCAAACCCTTCAGGGCCTTCGAGGACTCGGCGGATTTGCTTTTGTCCTTCCTATTTTTGGCGGCGAAGGCCAGTGGCGCCGCCAAAACGGCAAAGGTCAGAAGAAACATCGCCGCGATTCCGGTGAAAGTCTTTCGTTGCCGGCGGCGATGCAGCGTCTTGCGGGATGCGGGTCGTTTCATTGTTCCAGCTCCCTGCGCGGGCGTTCGAGTCACAAGAGCGGCGGGCGATCTTCTTGCCTCAGGGTATGTTAACCCGCAGCAGGAAGAAAAGTTGCGGCGGGGAAATGCATGTGTCTTGAGGATATGCGCTCTAGTTGGACAGGCTTCACCCTGTCCTACTGAAATCCGTCCGGCTCATGACCGGAGCGGAAGGCATCCAGACTCCAGACGTCCTGGGCCTCGTCATGGCGCAGGACGAAATAATCGCCGTCCTCGGTGCGGACGCGAAAATAGATCGCTCCGGGGGAGTACCAACGGTCCTGGACTTCTGAAATTTCGAAGGTGTGTCCCCGGAGCGCAAACCGAATGGGGCGTTCGTCAGCGCGGTATCCGGCATAGCATTCGACGCGCAATTCGCTCATCGTGCGCCTCCGGCCGGCCTGTTACGGGCCGGCTCTACAATCCCCAGTTTACTCCGAACGGGAAAGAAAGTCAGATGGCGGTATCGCGCAGTTCGGCGTTATAGGCCGCCCCCAGCAGAAGAATCGTCGCCGTGAGTTGCATCCAAAGCATCAGGCCAATGGTGACTGCGAGCCCTCCGTAAATCATGGTGTAAGGCACCGCGCGAAGATAGAAACCCAGGCAAATGCTCACCATCCACCACAGCACCGTGGCGACACTCGCTCCCGGAATGACCGAGTCCCAGGTCTGATCGCCCGGACATCCGATCCGATAGATCACGGCAAGCACAAACAATGCGATCAACATGGAGACGACGATGTACAAACCGCTCCAGACCAGGCGGATGAGCACGGGCATCGAAGAGGTGTGCAACATCCAGTTGCGCACTTGCCTGCCAAAGACGACCAGGTTCACGATAAGGATGGACGGCACGATGGTGGCGCTGAGCAACAGTAGCGCCCTGAGGTGCTTGACGACCCAGTCCTGTTTTTCATTTTCCCGGTACACCACCCGGAACCCTTCCACCAGGAGCTTCATCATCTGAGTCCCCGCCAGCAGCGTTCCGCCCAGTCCCAGCAAGACCCACTGCCAGGGATGCATGCTGTGCCGCGCGAGAAAACCGCTGAGAATGCTC
>JAIQFB010000032.1 GCA_020073485.1 Terriglobia bacterium
GGCGGAAAATAGAGATGGCAATGGGTCTCTCCCACGCTTTCGAAACCCGATATCGGTAAAGGTCTTTTCGAGGCCGTCCAGTTTATGAGGACGAAAGCGCGCGGATATCCATCATGGCCCGGAGTCACTGACTCCACTCAAGGCCGAATACATTGGCGCAGACCAACTGCCATTCTTCATTTTTCGCTTGCAACTCTGCGGCGGACCATACATACCGATAATCCCGGCGGTCTCAATGGGTCGATTCAACACTTGCTTAGAGTCTTCCTTGTATGAGTCTAAAAGGCTGATTTCGTTTGGGAGCGCTGATTCAAACGGAACACCGCTCTGTATAGGTTCTGATTGAGTACTGCCGTACAGATTGATTCTCGGGGGAAAGTGTTGTCAGATCAGCTGGTTGGATGGTGTTGCATCGACCGGTTGAGCCGGCCCCGTTTCTCAGGACTTGGGGACTGTGAAAAAGGGTGACACGCCGGAACCATACTCTGCACTCAAGGACGTGCGTGGAGCTTGTAACCTGTGGCAGGCAAGGTTAAAGTGTCGTCCGGCTGGAAGGCCAAAGCGACAAATCCCCATGCAGGGAGTGAAATGAAGAGAACGATTGTGAATCCGATCTTCAAAGACAGTGTGACTTTCCTACAGACTTCGGCCGAGACCAATGGAAGAGCCACCGAACTCGAAGTGACCCTGATGCCGAAGGGACGGAATGTCCTGCACTGCCATGCGTATCCCGAAATATTCACGGCTATCGATGGAGACTTGGGCCTGGAAAACGAGAAGAAAGAACAGAAGATTCTGAAGTCCGGCGAGTCCTACACGGTGGAGTCGATGGCCTGGCATTGTTTCTACAATCCTACGGACCGGGAAATACGGTTTGGAGTTCGTGTAGAACCAGCAAACGAAAAATTGGAATATTTTCTTCGCATTCTCTACGGAATGGCGGCGGACGGATTGACCGACAGTCAATCCAGACCGAAGAGCATCAAACATGCGGCGATCCTGTTCGGCATGGCCGAGGGCAAAATGGCTGGATTATCATTCGCGCTTATGTCCCCCATCCTGAAAGGAATGGCCAAGAAAGCCCGGACCAAGGGAGAGGAACAAAAGCTGATCAATAAGTATTGCGTTTAGAGCGCGGAAGCCAGCTCGCTCAAGTCTGCCTGTTTGACGCTAACCGGCCAGCTTTCGTGCCCGCCAACACTCCACCCGCTCTCTTGTCTTGGCGCTCGGCCAAGTCCCGATAAGTCTTCTCGGAATGTGGCTTTTGGCGGTGTCAGTTAGCCAAATTCCCACTTTCCGAGAACGCTGTTTATCAGGACTTGGTGAAGTAGCATTGCACAAACGGGGGCCCACACGGCAACTGTCCCCTCGTGCGCAACGTTTGGGGATTAGCTAGGCTAGCCGCCCATCAGTTCATTTGGCTCGTGACCTTCCGAGCTCTTCGCTGCAGACTACTTAGTTCGTCTGGATTGACTTTATGAAGTCGGTCAGATTGGATATTCGCAAATGTGTGATGGCTGGGTCCTGATGAGAAACCGACCCGAACAGAGGCCCCCAGACGGGCATATCCTTAGAACCATGTGCGGCTTCCACCACCCCCATCTGAAGGACAGCACTAACGTGTTCAGCCGGGAATTTCCCACCATTATTCTTAGCCAGCAAGGTCAAGTCAGGAGGCGGCGCCTTAAGCGCTGCTACGGCCGGACCATCGCCTTTTCCTGCTTTTCCATGGCAAGCTCCGCAATACTCTTTGTACATCTCTTCGCCGGAATCAGCAGCGGTTGGTTTAATCGGGACTTTTTTGATCTTCGTCTCTTGAGCTCTAGCAAAGTTCAAAAAGAGAAACGACGCGGTCAATAACATACTCATGCGTACCATTGAGCGGAACATATATTTCTCCCTTTTAAATTCTTAATCTGTCGTTCGCTGGGCCGAAACCTGCCTGCAAACTACTCCCCTCGCCTTTCGGATACAGTGATTTGAAACACATCAATGTGTGATAAATGGGGGGAGCTATAAGGCCGCCACCACCTCGGCGTTGCAATCTTCGCAGAATGCAAAGATGACAATTCAATCGGGGGACGTTCACGGTTAAGGTGGCCCTGTGGGCAAGGGCAAAAACGAATAAATCCGCAATCGGAACGAGTATGGATGGAATGTTCGCGCTGACGCTCCAGGATAGCTTTCACTGAGCCGCTCAGTATCGCGAAGGTCTATGGAGTAATGCAGGCTGCCCCTTGACGTTCAGTGGCAACCGACTTACACAAGCCACATCCTGATAAGTCGTGCCGGCTCAACCGTTCGATGCAACACCTTATAACCAATTGATCTGACAATACTTCCCATCGAGAATCGATTAGTACCGCGGTCCTCAATCAAAACCTAAACAGGGCTTTTGGTTGAATTGAACCCCGAGAACGAAATCAGCCACCTAGGCCCCTACAACAAGACTTTGAGCAAGTGTTGCGACGACCCATTGAGACCGCCCGTCTTATCGGAATGTGGCCCAAGGGCGATTTCCAGCCGCTATGGTTTTTGATTGTGGATCAATCGTTGGAGGAGCAGGTTTCCCCGGAAGAAGCGGGTACTCAGGTGCGCCGCGCGGCGAGCCGGAAATAACCAAAACTCGCCGCGTGACGCGCCGTCCTTCAGTCCATCCTTACTGAATCGAAACCACGTGAAAGCCCTGGGGAGACGGAGGCAGGGAGGACGAAGATCCGGTCAGTTGGATCGCTCCCCTGTCCCAGACGCCGTCGGCTCCGCGGGTTGTTCCGAACATGTCCACATTGTAGGGAGAGGCGAGAGTGACGCCGGCCGGCGTATCGGCCAGGAGCTGGAAATTACCGGCAGCGGCGTTGACGAATGGCGCCGCCGGGAGCGCGGAGGAATGAGCTTCGATCTGAGCGACTGTCAGGGTATCTCCAGTGCCGGCCGAGGCCGTCATATCGTTATAGACGGCGTCATAGTCGGAATCGACAGGCGCGTCCTGGGCGCAAACGGCGCTGTTCCAGTAAATGTTATTGCGCGCCTGGCTGCCCGACGTCCAATCGTTGGGACTGTTGGGGCGAAAGACACAGTAGCCGTTCACATTGGCAATCGTGTTGTTATAGAAAAACAGGGGTCCCGTGGGCGCCTGCGCCTGGATGACGCTCGGAAATGCGGCGTTATAGGCGTCATGGAACACGTTGCCGTAGACATAAAGCGAACCGCCCGGCTGCCAGGACATCAGGCCTTCCGTGTTCCAGTTCCACCATTCGTTGTAGCGGAACGTGATGTTGGAGTTGCCGGCGTATTGCACCATATTGGGATGGCCGGCGCTGCTGCCGCTGGCCACATTGTCGTAGAACTTGGTGTGATCAAACGTAACACCCGTGGATAGGTCGAGCCACACGTTGTTGTTGGCGCCATGGATGCGGCAGTTGGTGATCAGGATATTACCCGTGGCCTTCCTGACCATGACAGCGACGTCGTAGGAAGAATGAGTGAACGTCGCCGCGCCGGCCGGACCGGCAAAGTCGACATTTGTGAAGGTGATATCGTGGTTCGATCCCGTACCGCTATTTCCGGGGAACGTTCCAAGGTCGAGGGCGGATTGGCCCGGCGTGGTGTTGTTGGTAGGACTCAAGCCCGAGATATTGGAGGTTCTCAGGCTAATGCCGCTATCAACGCGCCCATCCCAGTACGTATAATTCCCCAGACTTGAACTATTGAAGCAGAGCACGTCGCCGGCGCTGCAGTTGGCTGCGGTGTTATTGGCCGTCGTGTTGGTCACGATCACCTGGGAATCAAAGGAAGGGTTCCAGCCAGCTGCCGCGGCGGGGACGGCATCGGTGGCGAGCACGCGCTTGATCGAGATCAGGTTGCCCGCCGCACCGCTGGCGCCGGGGACAATGGGACTGTTGTTATAGGTTCCGCCTGCAAGCCAGATGGAGTCGCCTGGTTTGACCGAGGACCAGGGGATCGAGGAAATGTCGGATGCATTATTCCAGTCGGCTCCCGTCTTGGCTCCCGCGCCACCCGGCCTGACGTACCAGTTGCCGCCCGCGGCAGCTGGCGCCGGAGTCGGTAAAGGTGCCGG
Organism: Terriglobia bacterium; assembly: GCA_020073485.1. GTDB lineage: Bacteria > Acidobacteriota > Terriglobia > Acidiferrales > UBA7541 > Palsa-360. Next base: position 4,079 of record JAIQFB010000032.1, read on the forward strand.
AGGCGGAGCCGTCAATCCCACCTTCACGAACCCGTGGCAAAGCAGCAACAGAACCAACCCCCGCCAAACATTTCTACGTTTCATCTTGATTAGGTCTCCACACTTAGCGGCTAGGCTCGTTTCACAGGAGCCGAATGGTCCACGCCTGTTTTGAAGTGCGCCAGTGCCGCAAGACGAATTCAAATCCTTCGTTGTTAGAGCCTCAGACAAACGGCCTGAACACTGCTAGCTTGTGCCCCCCAGTTCAATAAGGACCACCGTCTCAAAGGACAGATTTAGGACATATACCAATGCTGTCCAAGAGGACAGGCGGGCTTCCTGGCAACGCTGAAAAGTAAATAATGAGTTGCGTGCGACCGAAAAAGCGGCGAGATCAAGACCATCTTGGCGATTCGAGATCTTTCAAATGCTAACGAGGAAGGGTAAGCAGACAGTCAGGAACATTTCACCCGGCGCTTACGATGGAAAACCGCTGAAAACTCCGAGAGCAAAACCTATCTTGGTATTGTATGAAATCCGCGTCTTGATCGGAGTCAAGTCCCGAGAAGTCTTCTCGGAATGTGGGATTTGCCAGATTCCCAGTTACCGAGAATCCCGTTTCTCGGGACTTGGCAATGAAGAAGTGCTGGCATTGCCAGTCCTTGGGAGTTAGCAGTTAATCGTTTCTCAAGTTCTTTCACGACATCAATACGTACGACGTTGCGTGCTCTTTCATCGTACCGGACAAATATTAATCGGACTGAACCCTTCCGGCTGACGCCAAGCAACACGCAGCGAGAAGATTCAACAGGACTAACGTTCTTGCAGTTGCCATATTCGGCCTTTGATAACACTCGGCTTGCCATCGCCTTCGATTCGGGTCGATTCCGCCAATCAGGAAGGTAGATGTAGTCTGAGAAGAAGTATTCGTACAGATACGCGAAGTCCTTCAAAGTACCGATTGAAGTTCCTGCCGATGCCACAAAACCATCACAGGTATTATCGGGGCAGAATTCCAAGACCGTATTTGCGGTTTTGAGGGTAACGGTCTTAGGAAAGCTTTCTGTGAGAGCCGTTAGCGGGTCAAACGTTTTGGCGTTTCGATTCTCCGCTGGTGCCTGCGACGGGCTTCCTGCCAGCACTGGTGACACCAGCAACCTTAAGGCAGCAGCCAACAAGAGCGTTAGTGAGGTTCGATAGCTCACTCTGGGCATTGTATCTTTACTCCGCTGGTTTTCGGGCGATTAAGGGTGTATGAATTTATCCATAAAGGTACCCTGATTTTAGAAGTTGTCGCGCCAAAGCAGGCCCAAGTCCCGAGAAGTCGTCTTATCGTCATCTGGCATTTGGGGGATTCCCACATTCCGAGAAGGCCGTTTATCAGGACTTGGCCTAGGAGGGAGATACTTTTGCCGACTACGCTGGATTCACTTCTTCCCCGTAGGAACTTTCTGCTTCAGTTCTTCAAACCAGTTCAGCACGACGTTGATTTGGTTGGGTGCGGTAGCTTGCTCGGCGGCCTTGAGCATCAGAAATCGCTGGCCATCGGGAGACACATCGTAGTTGGGGAACGTTGCAGGAGTTGGCACATACTGCCCCTCGAAAAGCATCCGGGCCTTGCCTGCAGCGAATCCAGGCTGAGTGGCGATCTCCACCGCCATCATCTTGTCGCCGCTGCGGTAGAACAGCTCCCGCCCGTTTGGGTTCCACACTGGCTCCGTCCCACCATCCGTTGAAATCTGCGACTTCCCGCCGGGTCCCGGATAGGGCTGCACGTAAATTTCGTTGCGGCCGGATTCGTCCGAGGTATAGGCCAGCCAGCGCCCGTCGGGGGAGAACCGTGGCGCGCCTTCGTTGAACGGTGTTTGGAGGAACGGCTGCGCCTTGCGGACCTGGCCCGAGCCCGTCGAAGGGTCGTCCATGCGTAGCACCCAGATGTCATATCCCGTGGTGGGATTAATTTGAATGAAGGCGAGCAGTTGCCCGTCCGGGGACCATGAATTTGGAGCGTTGTTGTACTCGCTGGTGCTCAACCGCTCAAGCCCCCCACTGCCGTCGGCCAGTTGCCAGAAAATGTTTAGCCGCCCTTCCTTGCTTGATTGAAACGCTATCCGCTTGCCATCCGGTCTCCAAACCGGGTTATAGTTCGCAATCCCGTCAAACGTCAGCCGAGTCAGTGTCTCCCGGGAGAGATCGTACAGCCAGGTTTGTGTCTCCTGTTCCTCGATGGCCACGGCGACCCGTCGGCCGTCGGGGGAAAGCCGCGGTCCCCGGTAGGCGTGCGCAGGGGCTGCCAAGGGCAACTCTGCGCCCTTGCGATTGACCCACACCAGCCTGCGTTGGCTCGCCTGTACGCCCCCCGGAACATAGACCAGCGATCCAGTCGCGGAAAGGCTGTACTGGGCGGCTCCGTTGGATAGGGATTCCAGGACGCCCTCAGCGACGGGAACCGCCGCGCCCGTGACCGTGAGCTGCTGGGAATCGAACGGCACGGCCATCAGGCTTCCCCCTTGCGCATAAACCAGGTGCCCGGAGGCCGCGTAGCGGGGGTACATTCCCCCTTGGATCAGGTTCCGCCGTTCGCCTGTCACGACCGACAGGACGGTAACCTGCGCGTTGGCCCAATTAGTGGTACTCGGTCCGGCAGCGAAGAGCACTGCCTTGCCGCCGGGCAGGAATTCCGGCCAGCGCTGGCTGACGTCCCTTTTCTCGAAACGAGTCAGCAATTTCGGGGCGCCTCCCGCGTCCGGCACCTGCTGGAGAGCTGAGACAATTCTAGGTGCGAAAGCGATCGTGCCCTGGCTGCCCCAAGTGGCCCCGCAGGGGCACGAAGCATCGCCGAGAGTCAGCGCCGCTCCCCCGTTCACCGAGACCTTCTTTAGCTTTCCACCTGAGAAAAACCCCACCCATTGGCCGTCAGGAGAGAAGATGGGGTCGACGGCTCCATCCGTGCCGAGAATTGGCTTGGCCTCCAAACTATCCATTGCCCGCAGATAAAGCTGTTGGGTGCTGCCCTGGCGGGCGACATAGACGAGATGAGTGCCATCTGGAGAGAGGGCCACAGCAGGGCCACTATCCAAACCTGCTAGTTGTTGGCTCGGCGGGAGTGTAATCACAGTGCGGCTGACTGGCTGTGACGGAGACACAAGCGAGGGCTTTAGATTCCAAACGGCTAAGCTCGCGAACGCCGCACCCAAGAGGAAGATGCCCACGCTCAGAATTAGCGCCCGCCGCCCGATTGCGCGAATGCCTTTCGCTGTGGCAACCGGCGTCAGCGCCATTTGCGAGCTACTTTCAGTGATCCACTTCAACTCACTCACCAAGTCGTGCGCGTTCTGCCAGCGTTCCTCAGGATCTTTGGCCAGGCATTTCTTCATCAGGCGGTCAAGCGCTGGCGGCGTCATCGGCTGAAGGGAAGAGATGGGCGTCGGGTCGTCTTTCAGAATCGCCCCAATAACACTCGCCTGGGTTTTGCCTTCAAACGCTCTCTTACCTGTCGCCATTTCGTAGACCACTGCGCCAAATGCGAAGATGTCCGTACGTGCATTGACCTCCTTTCCTTCGAGCTGCTCCGGGGCCATGTATTGCAGCGTGCCCAAGATCGTCCCCTGCACTGTCAGCGGATCCTTCGCCGTGGGAAGTTCCGAAAGCGGCACGTTGGCAGGAGCAACTTCCTGCTTCAACTTCGCCAAACCAAAGTCCAGCAGCTTCGTCCCCGTCTTGGTGAGCATGATGTTGCCGGGCTTCAGATCGCGGTGCGTCACGCCTTTTCGGTGCGCCTTATCCAGCGCATCGGAAATTTCGATTGCGTACTGGAACACTTGCTCTAGCGGCAGCGAACCTTTCAGCAACCGCTGCGCAAGCGTCTCGCCCTCGATATATTCCATCACCAGAAAATCGATGTCGTCTTGATGTCCTGTATCGTAGAGCGTGCAGATGTGTGGGTGGTTCAGGCTGGCGATGGTCTTTGCTTCGCGCTCGAACCGCTCGCGCAAATCGGAACGATCTGCAAGATGCACGGGCAAAACCTTGATCGCGACAATTCGGTCGAGGCGGGTATCGCGGGCTTTATAAACCTCGCCCATCCCGCCCGCACCGATGGCTGAAAGGATTTCGTAGGGCCCTAGACGTCTGCCAGGGAGGATCGGCATGGGCTCCACCTGTTTGGAGTGGGCAGAGTATAACCCCGTCTGGCCGTATGTAGGGAGAGTTACAGACAATTGCGGAGCCAAGTCCCGTGAAGTCGTCGTCTCCGTCATCTGGCTTTCCGTTAATTCCCACATGACGATAACGCCGTTTCTCAGGACTTGGCATCGCAGCCCGGAAGAGAGTATCGACAGTCTGAGCAGCTCCGTGCAATATTCAACGCGATGCGATACGAAATCGACGGCTCACGATTCGCCACATTGGAAGAGTTTTTCGAGGAAGTCAGCCGGGTCCTCATCCCGGGCGAGCATTGGGGACACAACCTCGATGCGTTCAATGACATCTTGCGCGGAGGTTTCGGCACGCCGTCCGACGGATTTACGCTTGACTGGAAAAATCACGCACTGTCCAGACAACGACTCGGCTATGACGAAACCGTGCGCCAGTTGGAAATCCGGTTCGAAGCCTGCCATCCAGAGAGCCGCGCTAAGGTATTGGGCGACTTGGAACGCGCCAGAGCGCGTCAGGGACCTACAGTATTCGACTGGCTGGTGGACATCATACGAATCCATTGTCCGGGTGGTCATGAAGAGAAGGACGGCGTTGAGCTTTCGCTTGACTGATGCCCTTGACGGGCGGATTCCCAGATACCGATAACGCCGTTCTATAAAAGGGGATGTCAAGACAAATGCCTCCCCTGCGACGGCAAAGCACAAGGTGCTTGCCGTCCAGCCCCAGTCGTGTCACGAGACTCTGTGAGTTTTCCGTTCACGCAGATTCATATTGCCGTCGCAATGACGCCGATCAGTTCCTGACGCAGGCAAGCAGACTGGTTGTGCAGTGCCAACCATGGTTCTATCTGAGACTTTTCGCCTATCGCTTTTTCTGGTTGTCCGAGGGGGCATAGGGTTTCTCAAAAGACTTGGTGCCCGAAGCACACGCCTAACGGGGTTATGGATACTCACCCTCGAACCAGAGCGTCTGGAGAACCAGCCGGCCATCGCCCGAAATGAATCTAGCGATGGATCCTCCACAGACGCTCAAGCTGCTTGTTGTTTTAGATGTTCGGCGTCGAAGCGAACTCCTTTCTTCCAAACGATCAACGTAATGGCCGCGATCTTACGTGCCAGGGTGAGCCGCGCCATCGTTGGCTTCATCCCTCGTGCTACTAAACCGGCGTGGAACTCCTGGAATGGTCCGGGGACGGCAGCGGCCCGCGTCGCGGCTCCCTTGAAGATGTTTTTCAGATCGTGATTGTGGTTGGCGTTGAGCCCGCGAATGGCCAGGAATTTCTTGGAGCGTTTCAGTCGGCCTTCCACGATTCGGTATTCCCCGCTGGTGGAAGTCTTCAACGCCAAGCCACAGTAGGCCCACAGTTGCCGCTTGGTGCGAAAACGATGCGGTGTCTGCATCAGAGCAATCAACAGAACGGCCCGAATGGGTCCAATCGAAGGAATCTGGCGCAGCAAGTTCATCGCGCTGTGTTTCCGGCCTTCCGCCAACAGGTCTCGTCGTACTTGCTCGCGCAACGACCGCAATGCGTCCAACTGCTGATAGTAGATCTCCGCCCGACGATGCGCGCCGGCTTCGGTGATCTTGGCCAGCCATTCCGAGCGATAGCGTGGTGCGTACACGCGCTGCCCCGCGCAGGGAATCGCCCAACTCCTATACAGGGCTTTTAAGCGGTTCATCACCCGCGTGGTATCGCGGGTCAATGCCAGGTAGCTGCGGGCCGCTTCCTTGAGCGTGCGAATTCCTGTTTCGCCGTGGTAGACCGGGTTGAGTTTGTTCAGGTACAACAGGTCGGCCAGCTTGCGAGCATCGATGCGGTCGCTCTTGTTCCCGGCTTTTATCAGCGCGTTCTTGCGCGGATCACACACCAACACTTGCGTGACGTGGGGCTTGAGCAGATCGTGCAACCACGCCGCGCAGGTTCCTTCTTCAAAGGTCACATGCAAACTGCCGCGCAGTCCGTGAATAAACTGGAGAATCGTTTCGGCTTTCGTTTCCAGGATCGCTTCCATCACCAGCTTGCCGGCAGAATCCAGAACCGCCACCGAGATCGTTGCCTGGTGAACATCCAACCCAATATACTTGGCGTCATTCATAAGGGTGCTCCTTGTTGTAGGGGTTGATGCGAACGATCAAAACCTACTTCAAAGGGGCGCCCTTTTATAATGCGTTTCACAGGACCTATCCCGACGCAGTCGAAAAGACAGACATAAGTGGTGGCAGAATCACTCCACGACGTGACCGTGGTCACATCATTGACAAGGATATTGAGCACATCTTTAGCGTTGATGCGACTGCCTCACCGGTTGGTTTGTAAATTCCGATTGTGTCGCAGAATCGCCATTGGTTGATGCAAATGACTTTCTCCCAATCCGCTGCGTGCGCTCGTTGCGGCAAGCAAGATTGCTCGGCTGTCGTGATAATCCCGGCTGTCCTAGGCACCCTGAAAAGGGTTGAACCTGCCAAGGAACTATTCGAATTGATGTGTCCCGCCTGTCATCGTTTCTTTTCTGTTCCGTTTAGAAATGTCGAATACCGCGACGTTACAGACGAGGAGCTCAGACGGGGATTCATCGGCGGGCGGTCCGTTGATTCTAGATGGGTGCAATAAGCTGGCTTAACGACAGTGCGGATGACTTCTCCTGTGCCGATTTCCGAGAAGTCCTGCTATCGGTAATTGAGTCTTGGGCCCTCGGGATGGACATTTCCCACATTCCGATAACGCCGTTTCTCAGGCGGAATCCGAGAAGACCTAGTTAGATTCCTCGAAAATGTACCAGTCTGGCGCGATTTTCTTGAAGCGGTAAGCATCACCGGGACTCTCCTCAACTCGCCCAGAATCCTTGTCCTGAAGACAAGGCGGCTCGGTATGGGCAGATCCATCGCGGGGCGGTCCGCAATGAACATAGCTGACGCTGCGTCCCCCGACTACGAGGCCCCAACTCCAAACGTCCAGTAGCGTATCGCTCGATTTCTCAGGCCTGGTTATTCCGTCGTCGAGTCCGGTTTGGCTGAACAGCCGTTTATAATCATTCCAACGCTCGTTGGATATTCCCCACTCCGATTCAGGACGCGGCCATGCAACATTATCCTGTCGCCATGTGAAGTCGGGAGCGATTCGGGACATGTTCCAATCCTCTTCCATCATCCTGACAAGACGCTCGAACTCAGGGCGTTCCTTGTTGAAGCGCCGTTCAAGCGAAGCATCACTAGGTTGGTGCGGTTTACAGCCCCACCAAAGAAGTGATATTCCCGCAAGAGTGCCGAAGCAAACTATCCCGACGATTTTGAAAACTTTCATGCGCGTTTGTTTGAACTGAGAATCTGCAACCATACTTGAATATATGACGTTCTGCGGAAATGTTGGACCCGTTCCTCGTAAGTTGTGCTTTCCGAAAACTGCCACCAAGTCAAGTTAGCAGGGTGTAGAGCCAACTCTTGATAAGTCGTCTTCTCGGAATGTGCCTTTTTTGGCAAAAAGCCAGTTACCGAGAACGCCGTTTATCAGGACTTGGCCTAGAATTCAGAGCGCCATTTGAGCGGGGCACGGTCTCCGCGTAAAGCTCCGCGTACCCAGCATAGTTTATGGTATTTTGCATTCAGTAAAGCCAGGGGTTCCGAATGGGGACGCTCACAAGTTGGATTGAGGTAGCATTTCAAACCATTCTTTGGGGTGGCGGAATGCTACTCTGGACGACACACAAGAGAAAGACAGCAAATATCAAACCAGCCCTTTCCTACGCGGATGTTCTGTTTTGGGGCCTCGGGGGTATTGAGTTCGGCCTCGTGACAACAAATGGCTGGCAGGCATTCCATCGGCCCCTGATCCTCCTCGTCCTATTGGTATTTTTGGGTGCCATGATTACTTCTGTTCTTCGCCCTGCCAAATCTTCGCAGTAAAATCCATCTTTCGGTGTGCTGAAGCCACATTCCGATAACGCCGTTTCTCAGGACTTGGGCATTTCAAAAGTTCAGATGCACCAAAGGTCGCTCGGAGGCGGCCTGCGGCTAAATCAAAACTCTTGATCCTAATGCAGCTTTCAAGATCGTGGGCGCTCACCTCTCAGCGGTCTTCGGCCCTTCCATGAATTTCCCGACAAGAGAAAGAATCGCGAGCATCACAATCAAATCTCCTGAGTCGATGGCGGCAATCGCGAGTGCCGGAACCCACTTGGTGGTCCAGGGAACAAGCAAAATCAACGGGACATGAAGCGCCGCGAGGATGGCCATGGTGCCCCAAAACCACGCATGCCGCCTCAGTTTCCACTTTACAGCAACGGCGAAGCCAATTATCAAAATGCCGTTTATTATTGGCAACACAAGATCAAATCTTCCCAGATGATCGAACAGCCAAGCGGTTAGGAAAGAGCCAATACCCAGACACAACAAGCCCCACCAGGGTAAGCGTATTTTCTTAGCCGCTTTTATGTCGCCCTTTATTTCGTTAGCTAGTGGCATTTTCCGATCACCATTCCAGCACTGTAGCGATGCAGTTCCCCGCGTATGATGTTAGGTGATTACGGATTCAGATTCCAGATCGTGTGGCAGGATTCTAAACGCCAAGTCCCGATAAGTCGTCTTATCGGAATGTGGCTCTTCACCCCTGCCTCAACAACTCGATTCCCGCAGCAGCATCCCGCAGCAGCGCACATCGAATGAACACCCATAGTCACAGGTCACCCTACGATTAGAGACCGCCTAAATCGCTTCTAATGCGCAAACGGATATGTGAACCACCTGCAATGCAACCATCACCGATGCAGTGAGTTACAGCGACGCGCGCGATGCACGATTTGAATGCATTCGCTGACCTCCTGTAAATCGTTGACGCCAAAGAGGGTATGGGGGTGTCGTTTTGCGCCATGGGATGCGATGAAACCGCACGCGCAGGTCCGCCCGTACATTCGCGCTTGAACCCAGCGCCGTTTCTTCTCTTTGGGTTCGGTTTCGCGACCGATGCGCGCGGGTTCGCGGGTCATTCGCGCAGGGTTCCAGTCGCATTCATGGTTGCTTCCCTCGGGTAACCCGTAACAGTTTTTCCGTGTTTTGCGGGGTTTGGCCCCGCAGGCAAACAGGATTCCGCTCCACCCAAAATTGATTTTCTCGTGCCCTCCGACACGGGAATCCTGGCCCTCGACGTGTTGCCCACCTCTTCGCGTCGAGGGCCTGCCTAATTTAAGGATCACATGGCGCAACGACTCAAAACACCGGAAGAACACGCTCTCCAAGGAACGGTCGCGAAACCCGCACAGGTCGTTGAGTCATTCGTTGCCCCTGGTCGCCCTCGGTACCCGAAAGGGATTTCCAAGGACGCGAAACGAGTTTTCAAAGACCTGTGCAAGTTGCTCGCTGAACGACGCACCCTGAGCGAAGCCGACGGATATGCATTGCGCCTGTATGTCATTTTGCATGACCGACACGTGAAGGCCATGGAAAAGATCGCGGTCGAGGGTGAGATCACGATGTACACCCGACTCGACGCTAACGGTCGCGCGCACGAAGTCGAAAAAACAAACTTGTGGCTCGGTGTAGCGGAGCGCACGGAAAAATTGATGGCAGGAATTTTGCAAACACTCGGGTTGACCCCGAACGCGAAAGACCGAGGTCGGCCAACGCGTACACAGAAACCGACTGCCGAGGTCGACCCGATGGAAGATTTTCTTCGACGCGGTGAAGAGAACCGCAATCGCCCGGTGCTTGTGCCGATTGCACCCGCGGACATGCTAGCCGATGACAATGAGGAGCCTCAAAATGAGTAGCACCACGACACCACCCCGAAAGCCGCGCGAGAAATTGAAAGTCACAATGAAGCGCATCGGGTTTCGCACCATCGGTGACTGTGACAACGCCACATTTCAAGGTCGGTTGCTCTGCGACCCTATTATTTCCGAACGCAGGAAGGCCGTCCTCCGCACGCGACGAGGGTATCCGAACGGTCGCTCAATCAACGTCATGGGTGACGATGACCCTGCAAGTGTTTGTTGGATCACGAAGCACATGACCGCAGTAGAGCTTGAAGAATTGCACCAACGAATTTTAACGTGGCACATCAACACGTCAACAGGCTTCACCGAACCACCGCAAGGTCCGACCGCGCAACTTGGACCACACCGAGCCGAGGTGCGGTGATGTCAGAGCAACAGGAATTTCTAGACGCGCTCAACGCACTTGACCATTTGGCGAAACCTGCGCGTCAGGGTACGCAGGAACAACCAGTCCTCGCAATTTCCCTTGAGGGGATGTTTCTGAAAAATGCGAAGCGATCCGATTTGTTTGAATGGCTTTTTCAACTGGAAATACCTGCGCGGCAGGTCGTGGTGCATCCCGGCAAAGGTTTTGTGACCATCACCGTTGACGCGGTGCATGGGGAACGGTCACTCGCAATTTTAGAAGGCGCGCAGTACCAGGGTGTGCGGTTCATCGCGAAACGATTCGAGCAGCGAACGATTCGCGGGGCGAACGCAAAACCCCTCACACCGTGCGGTGAACTTGAACGAAATCCCTATCCAGGGTTAAGGAGCGAACATGAAAGTCAAACTAGCAAATGGCAAGGGTGAAGTATTCAATTTGGAAAACAACACCGCACGCGTGTTGATAGCCGCAGGGACGTTGGTCGAGTACGTCGCACCCACCAAACCCCCGCGAATTGGAATCACTTCTTGGAAAGCCGTTATTAAACCCGGCATCCGGTTTGAAAAAGAATCTTACATTGAACCGACACCGACAATCGTTGCGAGTTGTTCGATGTGCGGTGGCGCTGTGACGCTAACCGGAAGGAATGCCCACAAAACCCAGCATTTTCTTCACTGCGGTCTCGACGAGTGTGTTCCCGCTGACATCGCAAGACAGTACGAGGGGTTGTACGAATCGTTGAAGCAGAAAGAAAAGACGCGTGAGCAATCCGCGGAAGTTCAGAAACCACATTTCATCGACATTTTTTAAGGACAAACGACCATGAGCACTGACAAAAAGTTTGAACGACGCATTCTTTTGACGAGCGAACTGCGCACCTCAAAGCAAATCGAAGGTCTCGACGATGACAATGACGACGAGGAGCGTTCTATCAGCGGTTACGCTGCGCGCTACAACAGCCTGTCGGGTGACCTGGGCGGCTTTCGTGAGTGCATTGCCCCTGGTGCCTTTCGCGACATCGTGAAATCCGGTGCCGATGTAGTGGCTCTCTTCAACCATGACCCAAACCTTGTTCTCGGTCGAGTCTCGGCAGGCACCTTGAAGCTGACCGATGACGCGAACGGCTTGCACTTCGCATGTTCACTGCCTGACAACCAAACCGGACGCGACCTGCACGCATCGGTCAAGCGAGGTGACGTGGCCGGGTGCAGTTTCAGTTTCATTCTCGGTGACGACGATCAAGATTGGAACGACGCAACCGACCCCGACGACAGAAGCAAACGCTTTGTTCGTCGAACGATCAAGGCTTTCCGCAAGATTGTCGATGTCGGCCCCGTGGTGTTTCCTGCGTATGACAGCACCTCAGTTTTAGCGCGGTCGGCCCTGGTCGCGCAGGTCAACGTCACCGATATTGTGATCCCGAAAGATTTCAGCGAAGCGGCAGCGAACGCGCACAACGAACGGGTGCGTCGTCGCCGCGAATTATTGACACAAGTTTTGGCGTAAAGCGAGTTCGCCGTGATGTACGCGAACACAAAAACCACGAACGGAGAAACACGATGTCAAAATTTAAGGATTTGATGGCACTCATGGAAGAGGCAAGTACCTTGACCATGAAAGAAAGCATGACCCGAACGGAACAGCGACGATTGGACGTCTTGCTCGCGTCGATGGCCGCAGTGAAGTCCGGTGTATCCCTCACCGACATCCAACGAGAGCAGTTGAACGAAATGGAGAAGCGCAACGGCCTTCCCATCACGAATTGGAAACAGAAGCGCACGACCACGTTGTCCAAGAAACAGGAAAAACGCGCGCGTGAATTCCAAGCGATTGTGCACCAGGGTCTCGAGTCGCGTGACTCGTCCGAGGGTGACATCAAGGCGCAGATCGGAACTTATGCAGGTGTCGGTTCGTTCGTGCCTGTTGAGTTTTACAACAAGTTGTTCCGCGCGATGAAGTGGATCGACCCTCTTTTTGAAATTGCCACCGTCATCACGACGCAACACGGTCGCGCGATTGCTGTCCCGACACTCGGTGACATCGAAAACGTTGCGGTACCCGTGGGCGAAAACAGCCTCCAGGAATCGAACGGTCACGACCTGTCCAAGCCTAGCCACGTCTCTCTCGGTGCTTTCAGTTTTCGCACACCGTTGTTTCGCATGAGTCTTGAAGCGTTCGATGATTTGGAAACGTCGCTCACCGCGCGCGGGTTGTTTGAAACGTTCGCGAGTGACCGCGTGGCTCGTGGCTTCGGCAAACTTGCAATCAATGGCTCCGGCGATGGTGTGACCGGGATCAAGGGCATCGTGAAAATCCTCAGTGACTCCGGTCAAGTACCTCTCATCGCGACAGGTTCAAGCACGAACACCGGAAACACTGAAGACGGACACAACACGCTCGGGTCGAACGACTTCGCGAAGGCTTTCTTCGCAGTCAGCCAAGCCTACCGCAAATCGCCTTCATGCGGCTGGCTCTTGAACGATAACACGTTGCAATACCTGTCGACTGTCATCGACAAAATGGGCCGACCTCTGGTGAACATCGTTGACGGTCGTGAGACGATCATGGGCCGGCCCGTGTTCAACTCACCGTCAATGCCTGACCTCGGTGCATCGCAGATTCCGGTCATCTTCGGTGACTTCTCCTATGTCATCGTGCGCAACGCGGTCGACCCGCTGACCAGGGTTCAGGTGTTCACGCAGGCACCAGGGCTCATTGAGCAAGGTGAGGTCGGGTTGAGGTTTTTCAGTCGCCACGATGTCAACATTGCTTTCAACGACTGGAACAATTCCCCGGCTCCGTTTTCGTTCATTCAAAATCACAGCTAATTTCGACCGTTATACCTTGGCAAGTGTGTGGCCGACTCTCTTAAAGTCGGCCATTTGCTTTTGTGTGTCCGTCACATTCACGTACGTTTTATCATGACCTCAACTGTCGCAGTAACTCGCTGTGCACCTGGGCCGATTGACCCAGCGCTGTACTTCGATGATTTGGGCCAATTCGCAAGCAAGAAGTTCAAGATTGTTAGTGCGGAAAGCGGCATCTCCTTCGGTGATGCAAAGTATATGCGCGTTCACGCGCGTGTGCTTGTTCGGTGCAAGCGTTGGCTCCCACCGTGGGCTTTCAACGACGAACAGTTGAGGACTGTTATTCTTCATCGCGGGTGGTCATACGTTCACGGTGACTCACTGCTGCCACGCGACATCACCTTTGTGGAAGCGAAACGTCAAGTGGATGAGCACTTCGCAAATGTCATGTCGCGCGAGTGGGGAAAACCAGGAAGCAAACAATGGGCCATCCACGAAGCGCACGTGCGCTCGGTGAAGAACGCGGGCGGTTACCTTGAACTCTTGGGTGCCGTGTTGTACAAATCACTGCGTGTTGGTCGCGACTCGGTCGCGGTTGCCGGTGATCTCGGAATCACGCCGTCCTCGGTGCGGCAAATTGTCGCGCGTGCAAATGAGGCCGCAGTTGCACTTGGTTTTGAAACCTTCGCACCCTCAAAGACTGCGGGTCGACCTCGCAAACGCAAAAGGAAAGTAGGGAGGCCGAAGGGCAGGGCGTTCATACCTGAACACCTCGCAAACTTGAAGGCTGCGGGTAGACTGCGACGTGCACGCGTTCACCAGGGTGATTAGCGCAGATGCATGACCCACACGACGAACATCAGCACACCGATGATGGCAACGATGACGTTGTATGCATGGTTGCAGTCACCTGAACCTGAAGGTCGTGAAGTTTGGCCGGCAGTTTGAAGGATTACCTTACGTCAGTTCGCCGTCGCTTGTTCGAAGACATTTTCTGAGAAGCACGCATCATCTGTCTACTCTCTTCAAAGGATTTGAATATTGAGTCCACCAGTCGGCTACAACTTGTCGTGACTCTGGCCAAGACCTGAAGCTGCTCGTGGCAGGCGACACTACTTACTTGGTACGGATAGTTTATGGTGTGATCCACTTCTCCCCAGACCTCATCTGCTAATGTCCGCACCTGGATCTCGCACGTAGACTTTGTTTTCAGATTTGGCCGAATTACATAGTGCACGCTTGTGTAAAGACTTGACAGTTTGTTTCTCTCAGTTCGAATGTTGATTCCCTCAAAGTACTTTCGAGATTCATCATCCCAGGTTTTCGCTATAGGCCCTTCTATCAAGCGGTAAAGGGCCTCATCAAATCTCTTCAGCAGTGCTTTGTTTATGTGATCCGTTTGTCGAGTGTGAAGGTGTAGGATTCTGAAGCCAGCGAGGTCGTTTATTTTTGAAAATAGATTGTCGTTCGTTATCTTAAAAGGCTTACGCTGCGCTTTGGTCTCTCCTAGCTTTCTGGTCAATTTGTCTCTCAGGTGTTCGGGATCTTTCGTCCGCCATTTTATCGAGTGCACTTGGCTCATGAGCTCTTCGTCACCGAGAACGTGGTCTTTCAGCTGATTCAGCACCAATTCAAAATGGTCCCGATTCTCAACGTAGTGTTGGACTAATTCTCCAATTCGCTTAGCTTCAGTGCGCGATGGAGTATATGGCTTCATGTGTGACCGCTCTTATTCAGTGCGAGCGATTATCTTCCTTGCGATTGTTTCGAAAGCCAGTCGTGCCTGTTCCCTTTGGTCCGGAGTCCCAGCATCCGCCAACATGAGCGGAACACCTTGAATTTGGGACTCATTCGCGAGAGTCCCGAAATCCTTGATTTGCCCCAATTTGTTCTGGCTTAACGACGATGAAGCGAGATTTGGATCGATCTTCCTTAAAACTCGCACCACATCACTGGCGATATGCTTCTCGATCTGCGACATATACTTTGAATAGCCGCTGGCGACTTGCCCTCTATAAATTCTAAAATGTTGAGGGATATACCCCAGGAAGCGTGGATTGCCAGGTAATAAATAAATGCCGTCTGGTGCCAGCCTGTCAATCATTCGCCAGTCCGATACCCAGGTAGCCAATGTCTGACCGAGAGTCTTTAGCGCTCGGATTGAAAAAAGGTCGCAGGCCGCAGGGACGATGAAAAAATTGCAGTCAAGCAGAATCACGCGATTAAGCGGACCAACGTTTGGCCCACAGTCGTAAAAAACGTAGTCAATGCTGTGGTCCGCACAAACGAAGTTGATGAGTTGACTCAACGCGCTTGTTCCCCGCAGACCCCTGAGCTTTCTTTGAAAGCAGTCGCTCCACATCTGTGTTAATTCCTCTTCGAAATCTGACAATCGAATGTCGCCCGGAAGTAGCTTGACTCTCCTGATACCTAGTTCGACGGGCTCGATTTGATGTAGATCTCCTGTAGCTTGGACAATCGGCCTTAGCGCCGTCCATAGGGTCACACCCTCGGAGCTGTCGGATTCGTCTAGCCAAGTGTCCAAGACGTCTTCTGCAATCAAATAGGAGGTCAAATTACATTGAGGGTCAGCATCGACAAGAAGGACTCTCTTTCCCATTGATGCTAGAGCCGCTGCAATGTTGACCGTGAGCGTGGTTTTCCCTACGCCCCCCTTATGATTAAAGAGAGCGATTCTCTCTGCCCTGTGTCGCTTTACAGTCTTCATTAGGAATCTTCGCAGCTAGTGATTACTTTGCTTTCGCCGATTTGCGGGACTTCTTTCGGGGTTTGACCTTACCCATCGCAGCCTTTGCGGCTTCCCGATCAGGCAATGCTTGGACAAAAACTTCCCCAGGTGCGCTGATCTGTTTGGTGCCTCTTACTGCGGGTACTAGATAACCTGTCCGTCCAGCGTTGTTGACTGCAACATATACGTTGGACATCTTGCTTTGGGCAGCTTCTGTATTCAGCTTGCTGATGTCAATCGTTTTGAAATGCGGCGTACTCCGATAATGCGTCAAGTAGAATGCGAGGCAGGCTACTCTTTCCACGTCGGAGCGTGGCTGCTTCTGCATAATGAATTCCTTCGGTGAAATATCTCTTTCCTCGGAGAAACCTCCGCCTGGTGGAGAAGACCGAGGAGTACTAGCCGGAATTCCTTTTGTTTGACTTGGGCTTTGCGACGGCGTCCGCAACCCAAAGAATGTCGCGACGGTCTCCAGGAGCTTCTGTTGTTCCTCGGGGGCCAGATCACGCAGATCTGCGATAACCTTTGTAAGGATGGTTGCCATGTCTGAAGGTTTCTTCGCGCCCACTTTTGAGTCCCTCCACTTACTAAATGCGTCACAGGTTCATATTTCGTATCATACATTGAGGATTGCCGAAAGGAGATTTATGTTTCCGGAAATGATCCAACTTAGTTCGTGTCTCATCTATCCAGCAAGATTACTCTTGCGTTATTCCCGGGCCTGTGTTAGATTATTTGTACTGGATGAACAGCGTGTCCACCCGACTGGTGACCGCAGAATAATGTTCGAAATTCCAGCAGTCGGGACCCCGCAACGGTAACTACCCTCGACGAACGTCCGGGTAACGCACCGAATCCAATAACAGGATTCGTGTGTCCCGATGTCCAATTCAGTTGAAACGCAAGACCTGAACGGTGTACAACCTCGTCCGACACCGACAAGACGACTGCGAGGTCCGTCATTGTCGAGAAGGACAGGTCAGTCAGGTACAGTGGTTCAGCATTCCAAAACGTGGGACCCTGGTGCACCCTGCTACGGTAAGTTTTGGGTCGACGTACCCGGTAATCCACGCAAACGTCGCACGATTGCACTCGGAGTCTGCGCGACAAAATCCAAAGCCCGATCACAGCTGCGCGAGTACATCGAACGCGAGGGTGTCAATTCGTCGCAGTCATTCCACCAACAAACAGCGCCGGCTACGACGTTCCGTGAGCAAGCAGAAAGTTGGCTCGCGTCACTCCCAACGCGTCGTCGCAAACCAGTCAAACCCGCCACGATTCACGGTTGGCGGCATTCCCTCGACAAATGGTTGATGCCAACCCTCGGTGACATGGTACTTGCCGAGGTCGGTAATGGTGCGTTGAAAAATGTCATCGAGAAAATGTCAGCAGGTGGCCTTGCACCGCAATCCATCGTCACCCATTCCCGCGTTGTAAAAATGGTGATGTCGAGTGCCGTCAACTCCGAGGGCGACGAAATTTATCCGCGCAAGTGGAATCACAATTTCGTAGGCCTTCCAATCGTTGACCCAACAAAACAGAAACGACCGACCGTAACCCAAGCAGAGCTTCAAAATATCCTAGCCGCGCTCGCACCTCGGTACAGGGTTCTCGTAGCTTTGCTCGCGGGTACGGGGCTTCGCATCGGTGAGGCGCTAGGCTTGAAGCTCGACGACCTCAATTCCGAGTGCACGACCCTTCACGTTCGGCGAAGCATTTGGCACGGTCGAGAACAACAACCCAAAACAGAAAATGCCGTCCGCGTAATCGACATCCCTGAGCAACTCGCGCAACTCCTACGCGAGCATATTGCCGAGTTGACAGGTTATTTATTCGCGACGCGCAACGGCACTCCACTGTCACAACGCAACGTTCTTCGCGCCCTTTACATCGCGGGTTCGACCTGCGGGTTCCACTCATTTCGGCGGTACCGAGCAGCCGTATTGCGCAAAGCTCGGGTACCAGAAGATCTGATTGGACTCTGGCTCGGGCACGCGCGCAACCTCACAGATCGCTATGCGGTGCAGTTGACTGACGATCTCGCATTCCGTTCTGAGTGGTGCGAACGTGCAGGGGTCGGGTTTCAGTTGGTCAACAGTGGTACACAAAACGTGGTCAGTATTGACGCGACGCGAGTCGCGTAGCACTATGAGGTGTCAGGTTTTAGAGTACATCGCGCCCGTAGCTCAGGTGGATAGAGCGTCTGCCTTCTAAGCAGAGGGTCGGGGGTTCGACTCCCTCCGGGCGCGCCATCTATACACCTATCCTCATACTAGGTTGTGCTGCATTCGTGAAACCAGTCGCCGCAACGTTTTGTAGCCCAAGTAGCCCAAAAAACAGGCCCGAGACTGTGCCGTGATCTTCCTTTTCAATTTCAGCTTTATTCCGCGTCAGTCTTCACAATCATTGTCCCAGCCCGAAGCGCTCGCTCCTTCATTACCGCGAAGAAAACCGGAACCAAGATCAAAACGTGAATCGTTGACGTAATCATGCCGCCGACAATAGGTGCAGCGATGGGTTTCATGACGTCCGATCCGATGCCGGTTTCCCAGAGAATGGGGATCAGGCTGGCCAGGACTGCGGTCACCGTCATGAGCTTCGGGCGCAATCGCATGACGGCTCCCTCGATAGTGGCTTCCTCGATGTCCTCGTGCTTTAGGGGAATACCCGAAGCGATGCGCTTGTCGAGTGACTCATGGAGATAGACCACCATGACGACTCCGGTTTCCACGGCAATGCCAAACAGCGCGATGTAACCCACCCAGACGGCGACGCTGAAGTTGTAGCCAAGCCAATACTGAAGAATCAGGCCTCCAGTCATGGCATAAAATGTGGGAAAGATAAGGACAGCGGCTTCGGTAACAGAGTGGAACACCATGTAAAGAAGCAAGAAGATTACGAAGAACACGATGGGTACGATGAACTTTAGTCTTTCTTTGGCTCGAACTTCAAATTCGTATTCTCCGGACCACTTATAGCTGTACCCAGCGGGAAGGTGCAGTTTTTCATTGAGGAGTTGGTTCGCCTTCATTACGAAGCCACCGTAATCCTTCGTTGCGAGGTCCAGATAGACGTAGCCCGTGAGCAAACCATCTTCATCGCGAATCATGGCAGGTCCACGGGAGAAGTAGACCTTGGCAACTTCTGCGATCGGAATCTGCGCCCCCGTGGGCGTGGCAATGACGACTCGTTGCATCTGCGAAATGTCGTTGCGAAAGTCCCGGCTGTAGCGCACGTTGATGGGATAGCGTTCGCGGCCTTCGATATTTTCGGCGATGTTTTCGCCGCCAATGCCGGACGTCACCGCGCGTTGGACATCGCCCACGGTAAGTCCATATCGTGCCGCTTCCGTGCGGTTGACTTCCACGTTGATGTAAAAACCCTCGGCAACGCGTTCAGCAAAAATGGAACGAAGCTCGGGAATCCCACCGAGAACCTGTTGCAACTGAGCCCCTGCTTGCTGGATCCCCTCGACATTAGGGCCTTGTATTTTGAGTCCCACTGGCGTCTTGATACCGGTCAGTTCCATATCCAGCCGATTTTGCACGGGCATGGTCCAAGTATTCGTTAAACCTGGAAACTGGAGCTTCTCGTCCATCTCGCGAATCAGCTTTTCGTAAGTCATGCCAGGCCGCCACTGCTCGCGTGGCTTGAGCATGATTGTTGTGTCGTACATATCCAGCGGGGCGTTGTCGGTGGAGCTATCGGAACGGCCAACTGCGCCGAAGACGCTTTCCACTTCAGGGAAAGACTTGATGATGCGATCCTGTCCTTGGAGCAACGTCGACGCCTGGGTAATCGAGATGCCCGGAAGAGCGGTTGGCATGTAAAGCGCGGAACCCTCATAGAGCGGCGGCATGAACTGGCTGCCAATGCGCCATGCTAGCGGTACAGTCACAACCAGGAAAATCAGATTGAGAACGAGAGTTGTTTTCCGATACCGCAGACAGAAACGAAGAACAGGCAGGTAAAGTGCCTGTGTCCACCGCGAAAATGGATTTTCAGATTCCGGTCTGAGGTGACCACGAATAAAAATCACCATCAGTACTGGAACGAGCGTGATGGCGAGAATCGAAGAGAACGCCACGGAAAGAGTTTTGGTCCACGCCAGAGGGCGAAACATTCGCCCTTCTTGCGCTTCGAGAAGGAATACCGGCAAAAATGACACTAGGATAACGAGCAAGGAAAAGAAAATTGCCGGGCCAACCTGTTTCGCCGCCCCCACCAAAATGCGCCGTCTTTCTTTCTCTGACAGCTTACCTTCTGATGCCCCCATTGTGGCCATGTGCTCCGATAGGTGGCGGTAGCCGTTCTCAACCATCACGATGGCCGCATCGATCAGCACACCTATGGCCAGCGCCAGACCTCCAAGGGACATAATGTTGGAACTAACTTGCAGGAAATACATGGGTATGAAGGCGGCCAGGACTGCGATGGGCAGCGTCAGGATTGGAATTAACGCGGAGCGAAAATGGAACAAAAAAACAATCGTCACAAAACTGACGATCAGGGCTTCTTCGAGGAGGTCGCGCTGCAGCGTCTTGATCGATTCCTGAATCAATCCAGACCGGTCATAGCCGGACACGATTTCGACACCGGGCGGAAGCGTTGGCTTAATCTCCGCAAGCTTTTTCTTAACCCCGTCGATCACGTTGAGGGCATTCATTCCGTAACGCATTACAATGATGCCGCCAACTGTTTCCCCGTCGCCGTTCCACTCGGCGACTCCCTGGCGAATATCGGGACCAAACGTTACCGTGCCAAGATCGCGAATAAGGACAGCTGTGCCGTTCTTCGTGGCAACGGGCACTGTTTCGAGATCTTGTAGCGACTTGAGATAGCCGAGCCCGCGAATCATGTATTGAGCCCCGCCCATTTCAAGGACTCGGCCCCCAACTTCGTTGGTACTGTCGCGGACTCGGTCGATCACCATGGAGAGCGGAATGTTGTAGGCCCGAAGTTTGTTGGGGTCCAGATTTACCTGGTATTGGCGGACGAATCCTCCGATGGAGGCAACTTCGGAAACGCCGGGTACGGTCTCCAGTTTGTAGCGAAGATACCAATCCTGAAGACTGCGCAAGTCCGCAAGACTGTGCTGGTGGGTGCGATCAATGACCGCGTATTCATACACCCAGCCCGCGCCCGTTGCATCGGGGCCAATCATGGGAGAAACATTTTTCGGCAAGACTCCCTGGAGTTGCTGAATGTATTCAAGTACTCGTGAACGAGCCCAATAGAGATCAGTGCCATCTTCAAAAACCACAAAGATGTAGGAGTCTCCGAACATGGTCTGCGCACGGACGGCCTTTACGTGCGGGGCGGCGAGCAACGCGGTGACAATCGGATAAGTGACCTGGTCTTCGATGATATTGGGAGGCTCCCCCTCCCAGGGGACGTGCACAATCACTTGAACATCCGAAATGTCCGGCAGGGCATCCAGCGGAATATTCCGGAGAGACCAGATGCCGGCAAGAACCAGCAGCAAAGTCCCCGTGAAAACGAGGAAGCGATTGTTTGCGCACCAATCAATCACGCGGGAGATCATGGCTACATTCCCCCTTCGGCATTCAGGGTCAATTGCTTGGTCGCAACGGAATTTCCGTTCTTCATCACGGTGACCGTAAGTTGCCACGTGCCTCCGCTTTCGAGATTCACATGGCCTTCGTGGAGGCCGCCGCCTTTTTCACTCAGGGGCGTTACGATATTGATTGCGGGCATGCCCATCTGCGGCATGCCGGCCATGTAGCTGCGCACGCTAACCTGCGCTCCGGTGATGGGAGCGCCGTCCGAGCCTGTCACCTTCACGCGATATTCATTGCTTCCTTTATGTGGTGTTGAGGGATCAGTTGAAAATTCAATCTGAGCCGCTGATTGCGCCGCTGGCTCATTTCTTGCGGCTGCCCCCTTAGATCCGGGCGGTGGAGGGACGAAGGAGCCGATTGCAGCTTGCAGCTGGCTTTCCGAATCGACCAGGAAGTTCGCGGAAGTGACAATGCGCTCTCCAGGCTTCAAACCCTTCAAAACGATGTACTGATCACCCGCCTGAGGCCCGAGTTGCACGTCACGGGGTTCCAGGTAACCGGCGCCTCGTTCCACGAAGACAATTTGCCGCATTCCTGACTGCAAAACTCCACTCACAGGGATGACGAGCTGATTGCCGAGCGGCACCTGTAGGACCACGTTCACATACATTCCAGGCGTAAGCGTCATATTGGGATTTGAAAACAGCAGGCGTGCGCGCGCTGTTCGTGTTGTCATGTCCACATCGGGGTAAATGAAATCGACCTTTCCTCGAAATGTACGGCCGGGGTAGGAATCCACACTGAGCAAAGTGGGGGCGCCGACTCGGATGCGTCCCAGGTCGTTCTGGAAGATCTGCGCGAGAACCCAGACGGTGGAAAGGTCCGCGATGGTATAGAGACGCGTATCCGGCTGCACGTTTAGATTCGGGATCGCGTTTCGTTCGGTAATGTACCCGGAGACAGGCGAGTCGATCTCTAGTGCGTCACTGACCTGGCCTGTTGATTCAAGCCGGGAAATCTCCCGTTCGGGGATGTCCCATTGCTGGAATCGCTCCCTTGAAGAATCGAGCAGGGATGCGACGCCCGCGGCGACGCCCGGAACAGTGCTTTGGGAGAGGTTGTTTGCATTTTGTTTCGCGAGCAGGTATTCGCGCTCGGCTACGACCAGTTCCGGGCTATGAATCGTGAACAGCCGCTGACCTTTCCTCACGTACTGGTAGGTCGCATCCGCGAAGACTGTTTCGATATGGCCGGAGATTCGCGTCTGGACGTAGGACAATCGCGTTTCATCAATGGCGACAGTGCCAGTTGCCCGGATTTCGTCCTGCACCGGTTTCCGCTCGACCAATCCAAACTTCACGCCGATAGACTGCAATCGTTCGGCAGAGAGTTGGACGGGTGCGAGTGGAGTCTCTGCCGGTGGCGTTCCTGCGCCTGATGCATTGCCCTGACTTGGTTGCGTCGTGACATTCGGCGCGGAAACTGCGGAGGGTTGCGGAGTTCCGGACCGTCTTGCCGTCCACCAGACTCCGGCCAACACGCCGATGAAGACAACGTTTCCGATCAATGCAAGGACGAATGGCTTTCGATAATTGTTCATCATCTTTTCTCCGGCTACGTCTCTCAGCGCAGCGACATTCCCGTTATTTCTTCCATTTGGGCCAGGGCCGTCTCGTGTTCCGCATTCGTCTGCCAGTACTCCTCGTCGAACTTGAGCACGTCGAGGAAGGAAGCGAGCAAAGCTTGAAAATCTTGGCGATTTGACTGATAGGCAGCCATTCCAGCTTGTAACTCCGCGCGCGCTTGTGGCAGTAAACCTTCGCGGTAGATCTTGAGGAGTTCTTCGGATTTCTCCGCACTCAGGAACTGCTGTCGAAGCTGGAACGCGGTTTGCTGCGCCTGGTTCTCAAAATCACTTTTCGCCTGACTCCGATCTGCTTCGGCTTGCGCGAGTTCAGGCTGCTGGCGGCGTCCGCGATAGATCGGAAAACGGACTCCTAGCGTCACCGAGTAATAGGCGCGGAACTGCGTGGGGTCTGTCCTCTGCCACATGTATTGAAGGTTGAAATCCGGGTAGAAATCCTTCCTGGCAAGGTCCACCTGCAATCCTTGCTTCTCAATCATCTTTTGCGCGCCGGTGATTTCGGGGTTGTTCAGTTTCGCCGCAGCCAGCAATTGGTCATAGGTATACGGAGTCGTGGTATCGGAAAGTTCGTTTGTCTCGATGTCCGGCGAGGATTGTTGGCGATTGAGAAGCTGTTTCAATTCCGCCTGTACCTTCCCGTCCTCCAGTTGGTTCATGGTAATTTCTCTCAGGAGTTTGGTGCGCTCCAGTTGCGCTTGCAGCACTTCCTGCTGCATCCCCAATCCGTTGCGGTAACGAGCCTCCGCCGCTTGCTCGACTTGTTGCAGCAATTGGCCGTCCCCGTCCAGAATCATCCTCTGCTTGAAAAGAAACCCGAGTTGGAAGTAAGCCGCTTTGATAGCCGTCTGAACCGCCCGACCGACAGTTTCGTATTTCTGCTGCGTCACCTCGGCATCTTTCCTGGCAATTTCCCCGCGCAAGCGAAGTTTTCCGGGATAGGGAAGATCCTGCGAAATGCCGAGACCAACGTAAGCAAAATCGCTGTTGGTAAAGCCCGCGAATGGCCTGGGGCTGCCGACACTCACTTGTTGAAGGACGAATTGCGGATCGGGCCGCGTCGAGACCTGCGTGGGGACTTGCTGTGCCGATTGCCAGCCATGCCGCGCCGCTTGAATCTGAGGGTTGTTGCGTTCGGCCTCGGCAATAAGATCAGCGAGCTTTTCCGGCTGACTGGGAGGCGGCGCATCTTGTGCACGCGGTACGATGACGGCCGACAGAATTATTAGAAGGCTTGCAAACACCACTGCGAAACTGATCTTCATACGCTGTCCTTTCACGGCCCGGGACCATGGCCCGAGCTGCGCTCAGAGGCTTCCGCCACGAGAATTACCAATCATCGGCACAAGGCGAGACACACTTGCGCGCTTCGAGAGGGGATAAAGGAAAGCTTCAGATGAGGAAAACTGACAGGCGCGATGGCGAGGCAGGCGGGGAGAAATCATGCCGCAGAATATCAGGAGAAACCGCGCGAACCCGAGGAACGTCACCGGCGGACACAGGAGTGGCCGTGGGTGCAGGCGCGACAGTTGGCGCGGAAATTACAAACGTCGATTCCTGAGCAGGAAGCCCGGAGATGAAGCAACAGGAAGTCTTCTCTGCGGCGCTCATGCGTGCGCCCCCGTCACCCATGTTCATCCCATCGCAGTGCGATGACATCTTTGGGAAAGTACAACCGATCCGATCGGATGAAAGGAACGAGGAAGCCGAAACCGGGACAACCCCCAGCCCTGCGACCATTACCGCCAACACGAGGATGAACAATCGCCGCATTATTCTAGAGTGTACCAAATTTTTGGCCTGCAACATTCATATATAAGGATCGCGCTTGTTGCCTACAAAGACTGTGAGCAATATCACAAAGCGATATGACAGCGATCACTGCGTATTCAACATGAGCAAGCTAGATTTCGTGCATGAAGCGGGCATGGCAACTCGGTTCCTTAGCCGTCTTAGCCTTGCTGGTAGTGCAACCAGCGATGGCAGCTTTCGCATGCGCTCCGTTGGTTGGCGCCAATTTGGATTGTGCGACTTGCCCGTCACCCAAGGAACAGATGGGCGATTGCCCTCATTTGATGGCCACCGTCGTCCAGGGCCAGAATTCATGCTGTCAACTCGACGTTCCGGACTCCACGCAGCAGGTTCTTGTCGACAGACTCACGCGGGACCAAGGGATCGGCAGCGTCGTTGTAGAACAGCCGCTGCCTCTGGTGGCTCCGCCAACCCTGCAGGGTTTGGAACTGGACCATGGTCGCGCCGTGCCGCTCCCTGTGGCATCGTTTCAGTCCCTCTACTGTACCTTCCTGATCTAATTCCCCCGATTTGCCTCACGCAGTTTCGCTCTTGGAGAAGGGCATAACTCCGTCCACGTGAATCTTTCAGACGGAGCCACCTCCAGCTATTGCGATAGCTGGGACGTTGATCGCGAACGGCGGGATAGGAAGGAAAGGTCAATTCAGATGAGACGGAACGTGGTCACTTCGGAAATTGCCGGACGCTCAACCAAACGCTCAAGGATGGGCGCCAAGGAATTATCTCGCTGCGCTTCCAATGCAGCAGAAGAGTACGAATGTCATCTTAGTTGGATATTAAAACTAAAGGAGAATTACGAAAATGTTGAATCAAAAGAATGGAATTGGTAGGCGCGCTGTAGCCGTACTTTCACTCCTGACCCTCTTGTTCTGGGCCGGATCTTCGTGGGCCGGACAGGCGGGGAAGAAAACTCAGTTAACCAATGACCAGGTCAAGAGCCTGATAACCAGCGCCAGCACTCCAGAGCAGCACGAGCAGTTGGCACAGTATTTCAACCAGAAGGCAGCCAAGCTGGAGGCCCAGGCGAATGAGCACCTTGACTTGGCGAATGCCTACCACAAGGGAAAAACGCCAAACATGGGAAACGCCACCCTCTGCGAACAAGCTGCTGGTGACGAGCGGAAAGCCGCGCAAGAAAATCGTGAGATCGCCGCTGGCCATCATAAAGAAGCCGAAGGCCTGCGCACGAGCACAGCGCACTAAGGGCTAATTTGGCCTCGTCGCTGAGGTCGAGGTCTTTCGCGGCGGAAACCGATACACCCGATCCGGGGCTACGGGCGGAACCCGTAGCCCGATCGGGATGGTTTGACGAGGAGGATTTATGGATCGCTTACTGTCGTTTCTTCTATTCGCTGTGTTTTTCTACCTGATGATGCGTTTCGGTTGCGGTGCGCACATGGTTCATGGGAATCACGGCGGGCACCAGCACGAAGGCAATCAAGGAGCAGATGACCCCTCCGCTAAGGACCCGGTGTGTGGGATGCCTGTCGCTCCTGGACAGGGCTATTCCAAGCATCAAGAAGGGAAGACGATTCGATTCTGCTCCAAACAATGCCTGGACAAGTTTGAATCTGAGCCGCGCCGCTATACGGCGTAGAGGGGAGAAGACGATGAAGAACACACTTTCATTTTCAGCAGTGGGTCACGCGACCAGTTTATTCTTTTCCATTTCGTTTTTCCTATGCGTGGTGGTGAGTCTGCTGTTCCCATCGCACACAATGGCGAAGTCCCTGCAGGAACTCCTTCCCGGTTTTGAGTGGCTGACTTGGAAAGGGTTTTTCCTTGGGTTGATTGAAAGCTATGGTTACGGCTGGTACACGACATTGATTTGGGTTCCCATATACAACGTGCTAGCACGACGTCAGAAGCAGAAAGCATGAGCGATACCAAATGAGCCTTGGCTATAGCTTGCTAGGAACCAAGAGACCGGGAGCCTTAATCTCTCCCGCGCGCGGTCGATTCGGACAACGGCTTCGGCTGTAGCCTATTTAGCCCAACTGAGGACAGGTTTCAGGGTAGCATTCGCCCGCAGGCAACGGACGATAAGGCATTTAGATTTTCGAATCCCCACAACTTCTAAGCAGAGGGTCGGGGTTTCGACTCCCTCCGGGCGTGCCATATTTCCTTCGTTCGTTTGGTCAAACTCTTGATCGTTTAGCACGCACCTGGAAACACGCGAGGCTAGAAGTCCCGACCCTTTAAAATCAAAAGGGGTGGCCACCCGGAAAGGCGAAACCAGTTCCTCTCTCTTCACGTACTAAAGTGTCAGCATCAAGACATGCGTGTCCATAAAAAAGGAAAACATGAGAAAGGGTGCGCCACCCCCCGGTCGGTCCGTGGTCTTTCAATTTGCTATCGGCGTTAGAGTCTACGTTGGCGTCTGCGCTGTTGCCTCATTTGACGGAGTTAATTCCGTTCCGTTTTGCTCATCCTCGCGCATAGCGCACCGTAGCAATGATGATAGACAGCTCGCCCTTTGAAACCGATGACGAGCGAGTAGGCGGCTGGCCAAGACTGTGAATTTTCTTGAATTGTCGGTTGCCCCAGTCTTCCGCTTTTAAAGGCTTGGTGTTTCGCCTTGCGTGAAACCTACTCGCCAGGCTTCAGTCCCGGTCTTTCAACGAGCTCGATCTTCGCGCCGGCCGGTCCGGCCACGTAGGAGTAGTTGAGCTTGAAACCGCTCGGAAGCACCAGCGGGCTCGGCTCGGACAGCACGGTCACGCCTTGGGCGCGCAGGCCGTCGATCGTCTTCGCCAGCGGGCCGGAGGAGCGCCAGCCGATGTGGTCTATGGCGTGGCCTTCACTGGGCTCCGCATCACCCTTCTGCACCAGGATCCACATGTCACTGAAGCCGGGCGCGCTGTATTTGATGCCGTCGATCTGCCCTTTGAGCTTCGCTCTTTGCCCGCCGAATTTCGCCAGCAGCCAGGTGAAAACTTCCTCCGGGTCCGCGGCGCGCATGTGGACGTGGTGCAGTCCGAGCCTCTCCGAATCCTGCAAGACTTCGATCCGCGTGCCCCAGGGATCTTCCACGAACGCGAGCTTGAACAGGCCGGGCACATCGCGCGGCGGCGTAACAATTTTGACGCCCCCTGCTTCAAATTCCTTCATCTTCGCGTCGAGGCTCGCGACCGAGAAACCAATATGATCGATGGCGCTTCCCGCGCTTGGCTTGGCGTCCGCCTTCTTGAGAAACAGCAGCCGCGTGCTGCCGTACATCAGCCGGTCCGGAGCCTCCGCAATCCGGTGCCCGCCAAAATATTTCTCGTACCAATTGGCCGCCGTCGCCGTATCGGGCACGTTCAAGTGGATGTGATCATAGGGAAACGTCTGCGCCTCGGCGGTGCCGCCGAACACCCCGAGGGCGAAGCACACGAAGACAGCCGAAAGTACGAACCGTCGCATTAAGGACTCCTTTTCACAATCGGTCGCCTATCCGGGCAAGTTCTCCGATGATTCCATATCGGGTGAACAACTCAATCCGGCAAGAGGCTTAACTCGAGGCAAGTCTGCCATAAAATCTCAAAGGAAAGTCCCAAAATTGTCCCCTTGGGCGCGCCACATCTCATTAAGAATGATTCGGCAAGATTTTCCCGGCGCGTCACCATTGCACTCCCGGATACAGGCTGGGGATGCGGAACGCGCGGTACAAGAATGTGCCGGTGACGTGCATGCTCCAGACCGTCTGCGGCGTGCTTTCCGATGTAACTTCGTACACGTAGGAGAAGGGACCGTTGATTCCCACCGCTACGGCGCAAAGGTCGTACTCCACGTTGCCGTTTGCAAGGCGTTCCGCGTTTCCGCCAAAGCTGCTGTACAGGGCTGCCGGTAAAACCTGGTGAAACGTCAGCGTGGCCGTTTTCGCGTTTTCGTCAATCTGCCAGACCGGGACCGTGGAGTAGTAGCACGGCGGGGCTCCCGCGCTGCCACAGGTGACGCCGGCGGGAAAGATCCTGTCATCCCCGTTGTCCATGGCGCCAAGCGAGAAGACCCCGGCGGTGTTCGCGCTGAAGAACGCGGGCGCGTGTTGCGCAAATTCCCAATCGGATGGATCCGTTCCACCATCGAGGGTGAAGTCTCCTCCTTTCCCCAAGCGCCATAGAATGCTGCCGTCTCCCAAGCCGTCGTCATAGTTCACTTTCAAAATCCAGTTCTGGTGCCGCAGCGAGACCAGCAGATTGCCGTCGTCCTTCGAGTAGACGACGGCGTTGGTGTGTGTCCAGTCAGGGAAGTTCATGGGGTGGCGATTCGGGTCGAGGTGGTTAAATTCATTCCACACCCATGCTGGTTGCAGATTCTGATCCAGATCCACGATCACGTCGCCTAACACAGTTGTTGCAGCAGCGCCGGTCAAAGGAGGCTGGCTTGTGGCGGACAGCACCCGGGTCGTGTTCGCCAGCGCCAGCCAGTGGCCATTGGGAAGCGGCTCGACATCGTGGTGGAAGTTATCCAGCTGGACGGCGCACTCGGCGCAGCCGGCGGCGGCCAGCTCCGAGTTCAGGTCCTCGATGGAAATCTCGCGCACGGTATCTCCCGCGAGATTGACTTCACGAAGTTCGGTGATGGTTCCCGCGGCAAATGCTCCCCCCAGTGAAACGCTGGACGAAGGCCCGATGACCAGCAGAAAATTCCCGTCCGGAAGCATTTTCACGCCGTCGATAAAATTCAGATTCGAGCTTCCGGGGTTGGCGTAGGTCCACAGCACATTGCCGGAGAGGTCGGTCACTACGACTCCGCTCGGATATCCGGCGAGCGGATTGAGCAACTCGAGGCCGGGCTGCGGCGTCATTCTTGGCGTGGTGGTCGTCGTCACCGTCGTTCGCATACTCGGGGGTACGGCCTTAGTAGTGAAGGTGTGATCCGCGTCGTTCGCGACGATGCCATTTGAGAATTGCACCGCGGCTTGCATGTGGTACAGCGTGCTGGCCTGCATGCCCGCTACGAAGATGCTCACTTCCCCGCCGGGGGCCTGCGCGGATTGCGTCCAGGTCTTCAGTCCGTAACTGGTGGTTGTGCCGAAGTTGATGGTGACGCTCCCAGGAAAAGGCAACGTCATCGAATAGAGCGCCACCTGCGGATTGCCGGTGGAGGTCACCTGCCCTGCCGGCAAAGTGAATGATTTTCCTGAAATGGCTACAGTCTGCGAAGTACCCGGCGACACGTCTACAAATCCCATGTTCAAAGTGGCATGCTGCGTTCCAGGCGCGGACTGGGCCGTCGGCGCATATTGCAAAACCATATCGCAATCGGCCCCGGGCGCAAGTTGCGTTCCGCAGGACGCGCCGGAAACGATCGCAAAGCTTGGGTCGCCGGTCAGCGCCGGATTCAGGGTCAACGGGGCCGCGCCCGTGTTGGTGACCGCGACCACCGACTGGGTCACCGTGTTATTCAGCAGATTATTTCCAAAATCAAAGGACGTCGTACTCAGCGAGGCCGTGGTGGACGGCAAGGCAATCGTCACGTGGACGACAGCCGTATGCGTGACCCCGCCTGAAGTTCCGGTGAAGGCGATGCTGGCCGTGCCCGGTACAGCTTCCGAAGACGCGGATACCCTGATTTCGGCAAGCGATCCGGGAGCGAGCGAGAGATTTGCCGGCGTTACCGTAAGGCCTGCCGGCATCGCGGCAGCCGTGACCGTAACACTCTGGTTGATACCGCTCACCTGCGATATGCCGATACTCAGCGCCTGCTGGCCGCCGCCGAGGGCCACGGTTATGTTGGATGGAGCAACTACGAGAGAAAAATCGGATTGGCTGCTCGTCAGGGCGCACCCGTCGAGTGCGGCGCAAGCAAGCAGGGCGCCGGAAAAGAGAACTTTCGGCTTCATGTCATTCCTTCAACATCTCCAGCCGCCTTGCTTCCCGGATGATCTTCTAGCGTTCTTGGATTGAATCGGCAGGGGGATATGAAACTTTAGCCTGCGGTTGTCTTTGACTCTGGTCGGACTCGGTCACCATCATGCAAATCCGCGAGGACTTCCCGGCGCTTTTGGCCAGCATCGTCCGCGCGGCCGCCTCGGTGGGGCATCTAAAAATGTGTTGCGCTTCCGGCCGAAGCGCCCGAATCCGTGATGCGGAACATAGGAAAACCCAAACGGAACAACTCATTTACCTGTGTTATTCTCCTGCCCGATTCGCGGAAGAACGGGGTTGCAGCGCGCAACTGGGCAATGCGCGCGAAACCGGCAGTGCTTGGATTTGCGTCACCATGATTGATGACCCGCTACTACTCAACGATTGGCATGTTGTGGCGCAATCCACCGCCATGCAAACCGGAGAGGTGGGCCCGGCGCGGCTTCTCGGGCAAGACCTGGTTCTCTGGCGAAGCAACGCGGGACTTTGCGCATGGCAGGATCTCTGCCTGCATCGCGGCGCAAAACTTTCCAGTGGGCGCGTGGAACGGGATTGCCTGGTCTGTCCGTACCATGGATGGAACTACAACGACGACGGGCAATGCGTGCGCATCCCCGCGCACCCTTCGATGACTCCTCCGGCGCGCGCCCGCGCCACTGCTTATCGCGTCGCTGAAAAATACGGACTGATTTGGGCGTGCCTTGGCGAGCCGAAAACGGATGTGCCTTGCTTCGCCGAATGGGAAGATGCTGCCTTCCGAAAAGTGCTCGCGGGTCCCTACCTCTTTAAGGCTCAGGGTCCGCGAATCATCGAAAACTTTTTGGATGTGGGGCACTTCCCTTTTGTTCACGCTGGTTTTCTCGGCGATCCCGGGCACACGGAAGTCGGCGACTACGAAGTGGAAACCACTTCCGACGGCATCGTCGCCCGCGACATCGGTGTATGGCAACCGGACCCGGACGGCACCGGACAATCCGCCGAAGTGAAATATACTTACCGCGTTCTGCGGCCCTTGACCGCCTATTTTCAGAAATCCTATCAGGACCAGAAGTTTTCCATCTTCAGCGCGGTCACGCCCGTGGACGAGCGCGAGAGCCTCGCCTGGCTGATTTTGGCGCTCAATTACGCGTCGCATACCTCCGATGAGCAACTGCGCGCATTCCAGGATGTGGTCAGCCGGCAGGATATTCCGATCGTCGAGTCGCAGCGCCCCGAACTTCTTCCCCTGGATTTGCAGGCCGAATTGCATTTGCGTTCCGATCGCACGGCCATTGCCTACAGGAAGTGGCTGGCGAAAATTGGCTTGAAGTACGGTACCGCGTGAGCGCCGCGGCCTCGCCCGTTGGCACACCCGCGCGCAACACCGCGCGCTGGTTTGTGCCGGGCGATCTGGATGGTTTCTTCGGCCTGTTTTTCAGCGGCTTCCCCGATCTGCTGCTCATCGCCGGACTCGCGCCGCTGTGCGGATTTCCCATGGAATTGGTAGCGGGCCGGATCCTGCCAGCGGTGGCGTTTTCGATTTTGTTTGGAAATTTGTTCTACGCCTGGCAGGCGCACCGCTTGTCGGAGAAGACGGGCCGCGCCGACGTCACCGCAATCCCGTTTGGCGTCAATACACCGACGATTTTCGCCTATGTATTTCTGATTATGCTGCCCGCGTACCTGCGCACGCACGATTCGCAGCTCGCCTGGCACCTGGGCGTATTCGCCTGCTTTGTCAGCGGGATCGTGCAGACCGCGGGCGCGTTTTGCACGGACTGGCTCCGGCGCCACACGCCGCGCGCGGCGCTGTTGTGTCCTCTCGCAGGCATCGCCATCGCGTTCCTTTGCCTGGGGTTCGTCCTGCAGATTTTCCAGACGCCGGAACTCGCACTCTTGCCAACAGTAATAATTCTCGCCGTCTACGGTTCGCGCATTCGCCTGCCCTACCGGATGCCCGGCGGCCTGCTCTGCATCGTCGCCGGAGTAATTTTGGTCGCACTCCTGCGAGCCTTCCATTTCTATCATCTGGCTGCGCCCCCGCCTGGGATGTCTGTCGGGTTGTATTTGCCGCGGCCCGTCAATTTATTTGAATTCCTGCGCCACGGCGAGGGCTGGCAATATCTCTCGATTATTTTGCCGATGAGCGCGCTGGACACTATCGTCTCCCTGCAGATTCTGGAAAGCGTGAAAGTCGCGGGAGACGATTACCCCACCTGGCCTTCGCTCTTGGTGAACGGCCTGGCCACGCTGGGCGCCGCGGCCTTCGGCAGCCCGTTTCCCACCACGCTTTATTTTGGACACCTGGCGCACAAAGCCTATGGCGCTCGCGTGGGCTACTCGATCCTGAACGGAGCGACCACGCTGTTGATCTGCGTCACCGGACTGATTTCTCCCATCATGCGTTTCGTGCCGCTGGAAGTGGTTGCCATTGTGATCGTGTGGTTTGGCCTGGTGATGGTGGCGCAAGCGTTTCAGGAAGTCCCCAAATCCCACTGCATCGCCGTGGCGTTCGGGTTGCTCCCCATGCTGGCCGCCTGGGGACTGCAACTGGTCGATCTGGCGCTGCGAAAAGGCGGGTCGAGTCTCGCGCAGGCCGCGCCGTCGTTCGGTGATGAACTTGCAATCTACGGTCTGATTGCGCTCAGCCAGGGCGCCCTTCTGATCTCCATGATTTGGGCGGCGGCCATCGCCTACATGCTCGACCGCCGCTTTCTTCACGCGGCGGGATGGATGCTGGCGGGCGCCCTTCTCTCCTGCCTCGGGCTGATCCACGCATTTAATTTGAGTCCCGCCGGAATCGTGAATAAGCTGGGAATTCTTGCCGCGCCGGAATTTGCCGCGAGCTACGCCACCGGGGCACTATTCCTGGCGGGTTGCCATTTCTATAATCGCCGCTGCCCATCGCCTGAGGAAAATTCCGAATCTGTATAAATTGGCGCCAATTGTCACGGAAGTGTAACGCGATATTCACGCAATGAGCTTCGATAAATCGTTTTGTAATGTTGGATGATATTTCCACTCTGCCCCGCCATGATTTCACTCCTTGCCATGCACCTGTTCATAAAGTTTTTTTCTGTTTGTCATAGAACCATAACAACCCTCCCCCAGATTACACGCGGTCGAGCCCATGTCCCCGCAAGGCCGACAACTTCCGCTTAACTTGAGATAAGGACAGGTGAAAAATATGATTCGAAAGGCCGCAACTCTGGGTCTCGCTTTGGCATTGATGGCGGGCCCGATGTTCGCCAACGAGGGCGACGTCCCCAAGGGCATTCCGCATCTGGATCACGTTTTTGTAATCATGATGGAAAATCACGCATACGGACAGATCGTCGGCAATCCCAACGCGCCGTTCACTAACAAGTACGCGAAGTCGGCGAACGCCGCAAATAATTATTTCGCCGTGGCCCATCCCAGCCTGACGAATTACCTGGAAGTGGTCGGCGGATCCAACTTCGGCGTCCTGACCGATAATTCTCCCGACTGGCACAACTCGGCTTGCACCACAAACCTCGCCTCCGGACTGGTTGCCACGGATGTGCCCGCAAGCCCCAATGTTTGCCCGATCTGGGGCACCGGCACCGACGCCGCCACACCCGCGTTCGATTTCACCAATGAGACCACGCCCCCATCAATCAATGAGGTCACCAATATCGACGGAATCCTGTCCATTCCCGCCGCAAAAAATACTTCTGGAAAGACAATCGGCGACCAACTCGCGGATTTCGGAAAGAGCTGGAAAAGCTATCAGGAAAGCCTGCCGCCCACCGGACCCGATGGCGTGAACAATTCGGACGGTTTCTACTCCAACGTGACCCCTTTCCTCACTCCCCTTCCGGCCGAAACGCAATCGCTGATCAACCTCTACGCCGTGAAGCACAATCCATTCGTTTATTTCCGCAGCGTCCAGGAAGGCATGAACCCGGAAAATAGTTTGAAGAACGTCGCGGGCTTCGAGGGGTCGCACGGTTTGTTTTCCGACCTTGCCTCGGGCCACGTGCCGGACTTTTCATTCATCGCCCCGAACCAGTGCAACGACCAGCATGGACGCGGAAACGCCGGCCCGGCCTGCGATTTCGATCCCTCAACCCTTGGCACGCAGGTCGGACTCAACCCTGCCTTGATCTACATCGGCGACCTCACCATCAAAACGCTGGTGAAAGCGATTCACGACTCGCCCGCGTGGAAGGACGGCCGCAGTGCCATCGTCGTGCTGTGGGATGAGAATGATTACAGCGCCACGCCAAACGTCAATCAGGTGCTGACGATCGTGGACACGAACTACGGCGAGAAGGGTGTGCAGAGCAGCCAGTTCTACACGCACTTCTCGCTGCTGAAGTCCATCGAAGGGGGCCTCGGCCTGCCCTGCCTGAATCACGCCTGCGATGCGAGCGTCAAGGTCATGTCCGACCTGTTTGCCGGCGACCACCATCACGATCGCGACGACGACCACGATCACGACGGCAACTAAACTCCCACGAACTTAACCCGTTGCAGCCGCGTGACGTCAGCCATGACGTCACGCGGCGTCCTGCATTTAGTGGCAAACCGCCGCGATCCACCTCCGGCAAAATAAAATGGCTGGCACTGGCGCCAGAACCGGTGCAAACTTCCTGCGCCGCGTCTTCTTGCCTCCGCTGCGGGATCCTGGGTGCGTGCCTTGCTCTGGCGCTGGACGCCCTGAAACGGTCAGGGCGTGTGGGCCGTCGAAAAATAGGCAAGGGGTTGACATCGAGCCACTTGGGTTCTTAAGATGAAGCTTCAAATTTTAACTTAAAGTTTTGGAAACATTTTTTATTCCCATGCGTCTGTCTCAAAGGGAATCCCCATGATTACAGTTAAAGGACTTACGAAAAGGTACGCTCGCAATACGGCTGTGGACCACATATCGTTTGAAGTCCAGAAAGGCCAGATCGTCGGCTTTCTTGGACCCAACGGCGCCGGTAAAACTACTACCATGCGCATGCTCACGTGCTTCCTGACGCCCACGGGCGGGGCAGCCACTGTGGCGGGGTTCGACATCCTTGAACAACCACTTGAAGTCAAGAAACGCATCGGCTATCTCCCGGAAACGCCGCCGGTTTACCCGGAAATGCGCGTCGGCGAGTATTTGTCGTTCGTCGGGCAGTTAAAGGGATTGTCGAGGTCCGATTTGGAGTCGCGTGTGGGCTATGCCTGCGAGCGATGTTCGGTCGCCGACGTTCGAAACAAGCTCATCGGAAAACTTTCGAAAGGGTACCGCCAGCGCGTCGGACTTGCGCAGGCCATCATTCACAATCCGGACGTACTGATCCTCGACGAACCCACGGCGGGCCTCGATCCCAAGCAAATCAACGAAACGCGCGACCTGATCAAGAGCCTGGCCGGTGATCGCACCATTATTTTGAGCACGCACATTCTTCCCGAGGTCAGCCAGACCTGCGAACAGGTCATCATCATCAACAAGGGCAAGATCGTGGCCACCGATTCGGTGAGCAATCTGCAGCACCGCGCCCGGTCGGGTGAATCCGTGCTGGTCGAGGTCGCGGGGCGAAACGGCAGCCTCGATCCGGCCGCGGTGCAGCGCAAGCTGGAGCAAATTGCGGGCGTGAATCGCGTGATTCCCAAGGCCGATGGGCAGAAGCGCGCCATCTTTGAAGTCGAGAGCGGCCAGAGCCAATCGATACGCGGCGACGTGGCGCGCGCCGTGGTCGAATCCGGCTGGGACCTGAACGAACTGCGCGCCGCCTCCATGAGCCTGGAAGAAGTATTCCTGCAACTCACCGGAACCGAAACGCCAGCGGAAATGGAAGCCGTCGCGGCAGGGGGGCAAAAAGAATGAGGAACATCTGGATTATCTGCCGCAAGGAACTGCGCAGCTATTTTGTTTCGCCGATCGGCTACATTCTGCTGGTCACGTTCGCCGTCATCGCAGGGTTCTTCTTCTGGACCATTGTGAATGGGGTCCTCCAGGTGACCATGGAAGCGCAGATGGAGGGCGAGCCGTACCCGATGAACATCAACGAGCAGATCATTCGCCCGCTATTGCTCAATCTCAGTGTGATCCAACTGCTGCTGATTCCGCTGATCACCATGCGTTTGTTTGCCGAAGAAAAGCGCACCGGGACGATCGAGCTTCTCGTGACATCCCCTATCACGGACACCGAAGTGATCCTGGGGAAATGGCTGGCCGCCGTACTGATGTACTCCTGCATGCTGCTTACGGTGGTGCTGGACATGCTCTTCCTGTTCAAATACGGCCAAGCCGCTTGGAAGCCGCTGGCCGTGGGATGCCTGGGCATGCTGCTGCAGGCGGGCGGGTTGCTCGCGATTGGAACTTTTATTTCTTCGTTGACGCGAAATCAGATCATCGCCGGCGCCGTGACCTTTGGAGCATGCCTGTTGCTGTTCGTGATGGGCTGGGTCAGCGCGTACGATGGCGCCACCTGGGCGACGGTGCTTTCCTACCTTTCGCTTAACTCGCACTTTGAATCGTTTGCCAAAGGCGTGATCGACACGAAAGACGTGATTTATGACGTGACGGTGATTTTCGTTGGGCTGTTTTTCACCGCGCGCTCGATGGAATCCCTGCGTTGGAGGTCGTAAGTGAATAGCCGTTGGATCGAAGCCAGACAAACCAAGTACGCGGCATACGTGACCGTCTATATCATCGTGATCCTGGCCATTATTGCGGTTGCCAACGTCCTGGCCAACCGCTACAACAAATCGTACGACTCGACGTCGAACAAGCAGTACAGCCTGTCGGACCAGACGGCGAAAATCGTGAAGGGCCTGACCCAGCCGGCCACGATCACTTATTTCGACAAGACCAGCAGTTTCCCATCGGCCAAGGATCTGCTCGACCGCTACACCACTCTTTCGCCGAAAATTCATCTCGAGTACGTCGACCCTGACAAGAATCCCCAGGCCGCGCGCGCCGCCGGCATCTCCAAAATGGGCACCACCATCGTGCAGATTGGCGCGAAACACCAGGAAGCCAAGAGCATGACCGAGTCGGACATCACCGGGGCGTTCATCCGCGACCTGAAGAACGACACGCGCACGGTCTGCTTTGTTTCCGGA
Source organism: Terriglobia bacterium (assembly GCA_020073485.1). Classification (GTDB taxonomy): domain Bacteria; phylum Acidobacteriota; class Terriglobia; order Acidiferrales; family UBA7541; genus Palsa-360. Next base: position 41,776 of record JAIQFB010000032.1, read on the forward strand.
AGCGGCGAACACCAAATAGAGGATACGGACCGCAACGGATATTCGCGCTTGAAGGACGCTCTGAGCAAGGACGACTATATTGTGAAATCCATCAGCCTGCTCGAGAAGGCGGAAGTCCCAGCGGATTGCACGGTGGCGGTGGTTGCCGGGCCCAAGAACGATTACCAGCAGCCACAAGTTGATGCGGTCAAGAAGTACGTCGAGCAGGGCGGCCGGGCGATGTTTCTGCTCGATCCTCCGCTGAAAATCGGGAAGGCGACCGCCGATAACGACGCGCTGACGAACGTCCTGCAGGGCTGGGGCGTGAGCGTCGATAAAGATCTTCTGCTGGATGAAAACCCCGTGGGCCAGTTGATGGGCGTTGGTCCGCAAGTGGCGCTGGTTACCAATTACGACTCGCACCCCATCGTCAACGAAATGAAAGGCACGGCGACGGGTTTCCCGCTGGCGCGATCCATGAGCGTCAAGAACACGAATAAGTCGACCGTGCAGAAGCTATTCGAGTCCTCGGATTCCAGCTTCGCGACCATGAAACTGGATTCGCCCAACGTCAGTGTCACGGACCCCAACAATAAGAAGGGTCCGTTGACGATTGCCGCCGCCGGGACCTACAACACCGGCAAGGAAAATGCCGAGGGCCGCTTCGTTGTGGTTGGCACATCGATCTGGACCACCAACTCGTTCATCAGTTTTAACGGCAACAGCGACCTCGCCTTGAACGCCATGAACTGGCTCTCCTCGGACGAGGATTTGATTTCCATCCGCCCGAAACAGGAAGAAGATCGCAAACTCACCATGACACGGGCGCAGTTTGCGTGGGTCCGGCTCAGCAGCCAGTTCCTGTTCCCGGCAGCGCTGCTGCTGGCGGGAATCTCCGTGTGGTGGCGGAGAAGGTAGCAGGATGCTGCCCGCAGACCTTTCCTTTACCGCGAGACTCCTATGATGAAAATGAAACAACTGATCGCGGCAGCGATCGTGCTGGCTGCGCTCACCGCGACGCTGTACTGGTCCAATCACCGCAAGCCGGCCGATGACACCGCTTCGGCCAGCGCCAGCGCCACGGTCAAGATTCTTTCCCTCAAGCAGGATGACATTTCCAAGCTAGAAATAAAGAAGTCGGGCGGGGATAACGTCGTTCTAAACCGAGCGGCCGCCGACCGGTGGAAGATTACTTCGCCCACGCCTCTGTTTGCCGATCAGGATCCGGTTTCGACGATTCTCTACACGCTCTCGCCGCTGGATAACGCCACCGTGGTGGAAGAAAAAACCAGCGACCTGAAAGCCTACGGGCTGGCCAACCCCGCCGTGAGCGTCTCGGCCACGGAAAAAGACGGCAAGACACAGACGATTCTGGTGGGCGACGACACTCCCACCGGCGGTTCGGCCTACGCCATGCTTTCGGGCGACCCTCGCGTGTTCCTGATCAACTCGAATACCAAGTCCAGCCTGAATAAGGGCCTGCCGGACCTGCGGGACAAGCGGCTGCTCCCGGTCGATTACGACAAACTCACCAGCGTGCAAGTCACCGGGCCGAAACTTGATCTCACTTTCGGCTCCGACAACGGCCAGTGGACTATTCGGAATCCGAAGGATGTCCGCGGAGACACTTCCAAACTCGAAAACGTGATTGAGAAATTGAAAGTAGCGGACATGGATCCCAGCACGCCGGATACGGAAAGAAAGCAGGCCGCGTCTCTGTTTGCCTCGGGCGCGCTCGTGGCGACGGTCAAGGCGACCGATGTGTCCGGCACCGTGGAACTCCAGGTACGGAAGAACAAAACCTCCTACTACGCTAAAAGCACCGCGATGGACGGGGCCTTCAAGGTTGCGGACGCGCTCGGCGAGGCCGTCAGCGGAAATCTCGAGGGCTTCCGTGAAAAGCGGCTATTCGATTTCGCGGCGGATAACCCGGAAAAAATCGAAATGCACGACGGCGCGAAGGCCTATTTCCTGACGCGGACGGACGAAGACTGGTGGTCCGGGGATGGAAAAAAGCTGGACCCGTTGAGCGCGGACGGCCTGCTGCGGTCGATTCGCAAGCTCACGGCAACGAAATTTGCGAGCGCTGGGTACGCCAAACCCGACCTCACGCTGACGGTCATATCGAACGGCGGGAAACGCGTCGAAAAAATTGGAATTTCAAAAGCGGGCAAGGACTACATCGCGAAAAGGGATGGCGACCCGCTGCTCTACGAGTTGCCTTCAGCGGATGTCGACGATATGACGAAATCCGCGGCTGATTTGAAGCCTGCCGAGGCGCCCCCGGTGCCAGCCAAGAAATAGTTTAGGAGAATTGGTAGAGGGAACAATCGCTCCGTGAAGTATGCGGGGGGATTTTATTTTGAGCGCGCCAGCGGCTAAGGCCGCATTCACGTTGCGTGGCATTTGGCCCGATTGAAGCCGTGCCCTACAAAGACTCGGCAGTTCTGATGCAAACTCTGCAGAGGCATCCGCCGTGGCGGATGCCTCTGCAGAGCGGAATACCTCTTACGCCTTCGGATAGAACTCCAGCAAGCGCACTTCGATTCCGGTGCCAGCCAGATCCTTCTGGAACACGGTGGTGTCCTGCCCGCGGTAGTGATACGGGATCACGACCTTAGGATGAAACGCCTTGACCGCGTCGGCGGCTTCGTCCGGAGTCATGGTGTAGGGCAGGTTCATGCAGACGAACGCCACGTCGATGTTCTTGAGCGCGCGCATTTCGGGAATGCCTTCGGTGTCGCCCGAGAAGTAAAAGCGCGTGCCGCCGTAGGTCAGGACGTAGCCGTTGCCGCGTCCCTTATCGTGGAAAAACTTGCCGGCCGCGGGGCCGCGCGTCAGGTTGTACATGGGAACCGCTTCGATGGTCCATGCGCCCCACTTCTTTGATTCGCCATTGGAGATCGGCATCGCCGTCGTCACGGTGGTGACCACTGCGGGGGGAGCGATAATTTCCGTGCCGGCCTTGCTGACAGACTTCAGAAGATCGGGATCCATGTGATCGCCGTGGATGTCGGTGATCAAGACCAGATCGGCTTGAGGAAGGCCTGTGAAGACGGCGGGTTTGGCGGGATCAATGATGATGACCTTGCCGCCCGCTTCGATTTCCACCGCGGCGTGATAGACCGGCGTGATTTTTACCGGGCCGGCGGACGTCTTAAAGGTCTGCACCGGGCGATCCATCTGCGCCTGCGCGCCAACCGCGAACAGAGCGATGGCTGCGCAAGCAAGAACGATTGCAATCGATTTCATTTGTTTGACTCCTGTCGGATTTTCCGCACCCAATCGCGGCAAATCTTAGCACGCTCGGGCCATGGCATCAATCTTGATGGCTTCGTCCCACCCCCCCTGTACCAATGGGCAGATGGCTCTTTCGCAATTTTGAGACTGCGATTCCCCGCCCCGCCCCCGGCCCCAGTTAGAATGGGTGCAGAAGGTTCCTGGCCATTCCCAGCTCTGCGAGGTACCTCCATGACCGAGATTACCTACTCGATACGCCGGACGACGCCGCGCTTCGCGTTTATCGCCGAAGCCGAGGTGATTGGATTGGGAGGCCGCTCGCGAGTCTCGGAGCTTAGCGCCCGCGGCTGCTACGTGGATACGATCAACCCGCTTCCCAAGGAAACACAAGTGCGCCTGCTAATCCAATATGGGTGCAGCAGCTGCGAATTTCCCGCCAAGGTCATCTACACACATGCCGGATTCGGAATGGGCCTGGTCTTCGGCGAATTGAACGCCGAACAGTCCGCCACGCTCGGCGTCTGGCTGGAAGAACTCGCCCGAAAATCGGAAGGATAATAAACATCCGGATGGAAGGGGTCTTCGGCCCCTGATTTCACGCACAAATATTCGTACTAGAAGGAGGCGTCATGCCTGGCCTGCTGCAAAACGGTATTTTCCTGCTGATTCTGAAACTTTACTGCGTGCTGATTCTTCTTGGACCAATTTTACTGCGCAGCAAGTTCCGGCTGAAGGCCAAGCTGAATCCCCAGATGGTGCCACTGGAATCGTTGCCGCCGGACGTGCAGAGTTTCATGACGTCGCGGACCGCGCCGATCACGAAGCTGGGGTTTGAGCCTGTCGGGCATATCGCCCTCAGCATGGTGAACAACGCGGGAAGCTTCATGGCGCTGTTCAGCAATTCGCGGACACTGGAATGGGCGGACGTGTCCGTGGTCAAATCCGCGAAACAATTCAAGGGGTACATCGAATTTATCACGCGATGCTCGGACGATTCGCAGGTGGATACGAACACGAGCTCCACGGCTCCGGTCCTATCTCCCACTCCTTCCTACCACGTGTTCCGGTTTCCGCAGATCCAGGACGCCTCCGTGCTCTACCAGGCACATCGCAAGCTGGTGCAGCAAAATATCCGTGGATCGAGACCGGAACTTCCGCCCAAGGGGCAAGAACTGGCGGAATTGAAGCGACGCCTGGAACGGTACGGCGTGCGCCAGCAGCGGCAGGGGTACATGGTTCTCGACGCCACGGGCGAATATTACCGGCTGACCTGGAAGGGCGCGGTGCTGGGCGCGTGGCGCTCGATCTGGCCTGTTTCCGTGCTGAGAAATATGTGGATGCAGGGGCAGAGCCAAACGCGGCTGCGGGCTCTCGGCGTTGGCCAATACCGGTCTGCGTAGATGGGCCCGCGCCTAAACAAGATGGTCAATCGAAGGTCAAGGGAAATTGGTATTCGGCCAGTTTCCGAGAAGACGACTTCTCGGGACTTGGCCCAAATGCAGCTATTCTGTTTGCTCGCTTTGAGTCGGGTGAAGTTTCAGCGTCAGATAGCAGCAGGGCACTTTTGCCACAAGAGTTTTCAAAACACCGGTTACTGATTAGTTGACTCCTCGGGAGCTTTCGCTTGCATCCGGAAATCGAGCCGAAGTAAAATTCATTGTGTTGGTCTTAGCCTATGAGTCGGAGATTTTCAGATTGTCGATTATCCTGGGCCATCGCACTGCTTTTGGTGCTGGCTGTCCCGATCCTGTCTGCAATGGCGAGGAGGAGCTGGTACCTTTCGCCCTCCGATCACAATCACTATTTGATTGACGCCAGTAAGGCGGAGGCGGCACACGGGCCGATCCTGCACGCCCCCTTGCCCCCGCGCACTGTGGGTGTTCTTCTGCCGCCGCAACCCCGAATGCGCGTCGAGCGGTACCTCGAACCTACGTCCTTATTGCCTTTGTTATCGCTCGGCGTGACCATCTCGCTGCAACACCGATCACCTCCTATTCTCCTCATCTAGCAACACTGCGCCTTTTCCACGGCAAGTAACGATCCGAACAGTTCCAGTCAGATGGGCTTTCGTGTTGCTTTGTTATGCGCAATTTGTCATTGCCACAAATATCTTGCTCATCAAAGGAGGGGTCCGCGTCATGGCGAGGAAAGACATTGCCCGTTCTAATGTTTTGGAAGTGCACCGCACAATCCCCGTGCTCGTCCGTGGGTATAGCGAGTCGGGCGAGCCATTCAACGAATGTACCTACACGGTGACCGTCAGCAACAATGGTTGCTTAATTGAGCTCAAGAAGCCGGTCAGGAATGAGCAACTGCTTGTACTGAGGAATGTGGAGACCGATGCAGAAATTCTCTGCTATGTAGCAACGCGCGCAAATAGCGAGAATGGATTGGCCCAGGTGAAGCTAGGTTTCATTAGCCCTTCACAATGGTTCTGGGAACTCACGTTTCCGGCCAAAGACCGGAACCCCACCAGCGACGAGCGCTTGAAACCGAAAATTGGGGATTTCTCCCAATGATTGTCGAGCAGGTGAACTTGCAGCTATAGCCCGATTCAATAGGAATTCTATCTTGTACGGAAATCCGGTCTGCCCAAGACCTTAAAGCGAGAGAGAAAATGCTTTCGAGAATTCTCATCCTAGTCCTCCACGGAGTGGAAAATGTGTTTCTCACGTGGATAACACTGGTCCTTCTAGGGCTTCTCGGGTTCTGTCTGCGTGAGGCTCACGACCTGCATAGCGTCCTCGCTGGATTCCGGGCATTCCGTCTGAAGCTGACGGGATGGCTGGAAGATATGCCGTTATGGAAGTCAGCCATAGCCATAGCTGCGGGAATCATATATTTCATCATTGTCGGCTCCGGGATGGTTAATCTGGCGCAGTCTCTCCCCTTCGGATTCTGAGGTTTGCTGCATAGCTGGCAGTGGAACCAAATGTGCCACATCCTGAGAAACGGACTTATCGGAATGTATGGTCCGCCGCAGAGTTGCAAGCGAAAAATGAAGAATGGCAGTTGGTCTGCGCCAATGTATTCGGCCTTGAGTGGAGTCAGTGACTCCGGGCCATGATGGATGTCCGCGCGCTTTCGTCCTCATAAACTGGACGGCCTCGAAAAGACCTTTACCGATATCGGGTTTCGAAAGCGTGGGAGAGACCCATTGCCATCTCTATTTTCCGCCAGCAGATCTGGCAGGAACTCTTTCCCCTAAACAGGGATTTTAAGTTGTCACCGCAAAAACGGGAGCGCGATAACGTTCGTTCTTACATAAGACCGCCCAGGCCATGCGAACCAGCTTGTTGGCCAAAGCGACGACGACAACATTCTGATGTGTGCGCCCCAACAGTTGCGCTAACCAACTACTCAGACCGGGAGCCTGCTTGTGTCGCTGTTGCAGTACGCTGCGTGCGCCCTGAACGAAGAGTCTTCGTAAGTACTTGTTGCCCCGCTTGCTGATGCCCAGTAACTTCTGTTTGCCGCCGGTGGAGTACTCTCCCGGAACAATCCCCATCCAAGCCGACAGCTTTCGCCCTTTTCCAAAGGCGCTTGCGTTGCCCACCGCAGCGATCAGGGCTGTTGCGGTGACCGGGCCGACTCCCGGGATCTCCGTGAGTCGTTGGCAGGCTTCATTCTCTCTGGCCGTTTTCTGGATGACCCGGTCCATCTCCTCAATGCGTGCTGCGAGTTGTTCCAGTTCCAATTTGAGCTGAGCCAGCAGAACCCGAAATGAGTCGGACAGATTCAACTCAGCGTCTTCCAGTATACGAGGCAGTTGCTCCTCCAGATGACTTCGGCCCTTGGGCAGGGTCAGTCCACGTTCCAGAAGAAGACTGCGAATCTGATTCACCACCGCCGTGCGCCTCATAACCCAACGCTCGCGCACGCGATGCAGCGCCTGCAGGTCCAACTGCTCCTCCGTCTTGATCGGCACAAAACGCATCCTCGGTCGTTGTACCGCTTCGGCAATGGCTTCGGCATCCAGGTAGTCACTCTTGTTCGTCTGCACGTAGGGCTTCACGTATTGCGCCGGCATCAATCGCACTTCATGCCCTTGCTCGCGTAGAGCCCGCCCCAGAAAGTGCGCTCCACTGCAGGCCTCCATGCCAATCAACGGCACCTGCAAATTCGCGGTGAAGGCCAGCAGTTGTGTCCGAGAACATCGCTTGCGGATCACCACCCTGCCAGTTGAATCCAGTCCAACCAAATGAAAGACCGTCTTACCTAAATCAATACCTAGCGCTTGTAGTTTCATGGGATGCCTCCTTGCCACCGCACTCTACAACTTCCAGAGATCTGCGGCGGACCATCCCATTAACTGGCCATCATCCTCCTGGTGTAAGCTTTTTTGCCCCTTGATGGCAGCCCCTAGAGGCCATCGGACACCCTGAGAAGCTATGACGAACCGTGTAACCGCAATATTACCTGCTGCCGGACTCGGCACCCGAATGGGTGCGGAGACGCCAAAGCAATTTCTGTCGCTCGATGGGGTGCCCGTGCTGCTGTTCACGCTGCGGCGGCTGGCTGCCTGCCCGGCGATCACCGATTTCGTTATTGCGACTCGCGCGGAGGAAGTGGACTCGGTGGCGGCCAGCGCCGCCTCGGCCAATCTAGGACGGCCCGTCAGAGTTGTGCGCGGAGGCGACTCGCGGCAAGATTCGGTCGCCAATGCGCTGCTGGAAGTTTCGCCGAACGCCGATTTAATTCTGGTGCACGATGCGGTGCGGCCGCTGGTGACGCGCGATCAGATCGAGCGGGTGATCGCCGAGGCAGCCGCCTGTGACGCGGCCATTCTCGGAATTCCCGCTATGGACACGGTGAAGGAAGTAAAGCGGGCGACCGTCGTCGGCGGGGCCTCCGATGTCGCGCTCATTACGGCCACGATTCCCCGCGAACGCGTGGTTCTGGCGCAAACCCCGCAAGTATTCCGCGCTTCCGTGCTGCTCGAGGCGTTTGCCCGCGCGCGGCAGGATGGCGTCACCGCCTCGGATGAAGCGGGACTGGTCGAGCGCATCGGCCGCGACGTTCACGTAGTGCCCGGCTCCGAGCGCAACTTGAAGATCACCCGCCCCGGCGACATGGAACTTGCCGAATTTTACCTCCGCCAGGAGCGCGCCGCGCGATGACCCGCGCGGGCATCGGCTACGATTTGCACCGCCTCGCTGAAGGCCGTAAGCTGATCCTCGGCGGCGTCGAACTCCCATTCCCCAAAGGCCCCGTAGGCCATTCCGATGGCGACGCCCTGGCCCACGCTCTTTGCGATGCTTTGCTGGGCGCCGCGGGACTCGGCGACATCGGTACGCATTTTCCCGACACCGATCCGAAATGGAAGGATGTATCGAGCCTGCTCTTTCTTGAGAACATCCGGGAATTATTGAGCGAACTCGAATTTCGGATCGTGCACATTGACGCGATTGTCATCGCCGAGAAGCCAAAACTGGGCCCGCATTTTCCGGCCATGCGCGAGGCGCTGGCGCAATCGCTGGGCATCGCTCCCTCGATGATTAATCTGAAAGCCAAGACGAACGAAGGCGTGGACGCCATCGGGCGCGGAGAAGCCATCGCCGCGCAAGTGATTGTCACGCTGGAACGCTGACCCCATGCGGATAAACTGAAAAGGTTGTCATTCCGAGGGCCGGTTTGCGGCCCGAGGAATCTCTCATTCTTTTGACTCTAAACCCAAGAGAGATTCCTCACTTCGTTCGGAATGACACGAGCACTTATTTGGCGGGCCGAAGCCAGCGCATTGGAAGTCTTCGCTTCATGCTGCACCGCGCTTGATGAACCAGGAGACCAGAAAATCCATGAACCGCCTTACCGGCATCCACGCAGTGCGCGAAGCTCTCGAAGCCAATCGGCCGCTGGATTCCCTGATTATCGCGAAAGGAAGTCACGGCAATCGCATCGAGGAACTGGTGCGCCTGGCGCGCCAGCAGAACGTCCCCGTGCGTTTTGAGGAGCGCATTCAGCTCGATCGCACCGCCGGCACGCGCGAGCACCAGGGCGTTGTCGCGTACGTTGCGGCGTCGCCCGTCGCGAGTTTTGAGGATTTGTTGAAGCCGCGCGATGCGCATGGCGCTCCCGGCCTGGTGGTTCTCCTGGATGGCGTCGAGGACCCGCAGAATCTTGGGGCTATCGTGCGCACGGCGCTGGCGGCTGGCGCGCAGGGCGTCGTCATTCCCGAACGCCGCGCCGCCGGACTCACCGAAACTGTCGCTCGTGCTTCCGCCGGGGCGCTGGCGCACTTGCCCGTGGCACGCGTAAAAAATTTAGTTCGCGCGATGGAAGAAATGAAAGAGGCGGGCTACTGGCTTGTGGGCTTGGATGAGCGCGCAGAACAGCGCCACACGGAAGTGGATTTCAAGGTTCCGGTCGGAATTGTGCTGGGAGGAGAAGGTAAAGGATTGCACGCGCTCACTCGGGAACGCTGCGATTTCCTAGTCTCGATTCCGACCACGGGGCCGGTGCGCGCGCTGAACGTGTCGGTCGCCGCCGGCGTCGTGCTGTTCGAGGCCGTTCGCCAGCGCGGGCAGGTAATTCAGCCGGCGAAGGCCTCTCCAACCGCGTAATCGCGGTGGCACAGGCTTCAGCCTGTGCAGGTTTGGTTTTCCCCAGCGCAGAAGAACGCACAGACTGAAGCCCGTGCCACCTCTTATTTGTCGTACTGAATCATCGTAAAAACATCAATCCCTGGCAGTCTCTTTCGTCCGTTGAGGAACGTCAATTCCACGGCGAACGACGCGCCGACCACGTTTCCGCCAAGCTTCCGCACCAGCGCCACGGTTGCCGCAGCCGTGCCTCCCGTGGCCAGCAAATCGTCGCTGATCAAAACGCGCGAGCCCGGCTTGATCGCGTCCTCGTGAATTTCCAGCGTGTCCGTGCCGTATTCCAGATCGTAGGTGACCGATACCGCTTTCGCCGGCAGCTTCCTGGGTTTGCGAACGGGAACGAATCCCGCGCCTAGCCGGTAGGCCAGCGCCGGCGCCAGGATGAATCCCCGCGCTTCGATGCCCACGACGGTATCAACATGTTCGCCTTCATAGTGGTCGCAAAGCGCGTCCACCAGGCTGTGAAATCCCGCGGGGTCCCGCAGCAGCGTCGTCAAGTCGTAAAACAGGATCCCCGGTTTCGGATAATCCGGGACTTCGCGAATCAATTCCTTCAAATGGTTCATGCCGTGCGCTCCGGTTCCCTGAAGTCAATATTCGGTTTCAATAGTGAAGCTGCCGGCATATTTCGCCAGCGCCTCCGCTTCGCTCTCATCCACGCGGTCAACTCTCGCCAGCATCGGGCCGCGTCGGAGTTCGCCCCTCAGCGCGTTCAGCTGCGCGGCGCTGCACAGGGCGTAAACTTCCACCCGGCCGTCGGGCAGATTCTTCACATAGCCCGCGACACCCAGGCGCAAAGCCACGCGCTCTGCAAAGTAGCGGAACCCAACGCCTTGCACCCTTCCCGACACATGAAATCGCTTGGCAAGAGTTTCCGTGGCCATACGGCAAGACCTGAGTGCATATTTCCAGCCGCGCGATTGTAGCAGAGGTCCACGGGCCCGCGGTACGGAATCGTCATCATGGCGCGCCGTGTGTCCCAAAAATTGCAAGCATCGAAATGGAGTCCCGGCTCATGTACCATTCCTACGCATGTTTCCGGCACAGCGAAACCCGGCACAATCCGGTAATCTCCGCAACGCGCGCCGCCTGATTGCGGCGGTATCCGCGATTTGCCTGGGATGGGTTCCTTGTTTCGCGAAGCAAGCCTCCCCCGCGCCCCGCGCAGTCCAGCCAGCCGGCGTGGAAATTGTATCGAACGGCGGAGAGCCGGAATTGCGCGTCGGAGGCGTCCCGTTTTTCGTGCACGCCGCGCAATTCGATTATTTCCGCATGCCCCCGGATCTGTGGGCCCGGTCGCTCCTCCGCTACCGCGACCTGGGAATCAACACGATCGATATCCGCATACCCTGGAACTGGCACGAACCTCAAGATGGCCAATTCGATTTCGACGGCCACACGAATCCGAATCGGGACTTGCGCTCTCTTCTGGGCCTCATCGCGCGCATGCGCTTCAAGCTGATCGTTCGGCCGGGCCCCGTCATTGGGGACCACTGGCGCAACGCCGGGATTCCCGATTGGCTGCTCGTCCATTCAGAGTATGGGATGAGCGCCGCGGACATCCAGAACGGCGTCGCGCCTCCCGATGCGGAGCTTGCCGCCGGGGATTCGAATGCAGCCGCGCGCCGCTGGCTTGCGAATGAAGTCCATATGACCTGCGCACGCCGCTGGCTGACCGCCGTGGCCAGAATAATCGAGCCTTACAGCGCAAAAAATGTGGTTTCGATCGGTGATCCCGGCGACCCGGCAACGGCGACCAAGGAAAAGCAACTTCCCGGCCCGCTGCTCTTTGTGGCCCTGGAGGACGCTGTTGCGGTTGATCCGGGCACCGACACGGCCGATCTGGCGCGTTATCTTGCAGAACTTCGCGAGGCGCTTGCCCGCGGCGGACTCGACCCAATATCTTTTCTGAACGTGCCCGGTGCCGCGGCGCAAGGCCTGACGCCGCTTCCGGCCGACTCGGCGGCTGAAGATTCGTCTCCGACCGGCCTTACTGGCCAGTGGTTTTATAATCCGCGGCCATCGCCGCCCATGGCCAAAGTCATTTCTATCAGCTCCGCTGCGCTTTCCCAAAAATCTCTTTTATCCGCGGCGGATGCTTCCTCGCTTTCTTTGCTCGCGCGGACGCTCGCCACACAGCCGGGATTTCCGCCGTTGCTTTCCGCTTTTTCAGCAACCATCTTTGCGCCGGCCGGCGACTCGCAAGCGGCGCAGCCAGCCTTGGAGAACACCTTGCTGGCGTCGCGCCTCTTGTGGGGAAGCGGCGTTCGCGGCATGGTCTACTCGCCGCTGCAGGACACGCTTACGCCTGCGGGCTGGGAAACTCCGTCAGCTGCCCGCTACTTCCGGTGGGACGCCCCGCTGGACCTGGCCGGAAATAGAGGGCCTCGCGCCGGTGGCGTGTCGCGAAATGGCCAATTCATCTCCGCGTGGAGCGCCATGCTGGCCGCGTCCCACGTGCAATCCGATTTTGGGATTGTGGACCTGCGCGCAGGCTTGATCGGCGCAGGCCAAGCCGAAAGGGCGCGCGCCGCGCAAGTAATGGAACAGTTGTGTCGCGTTGCGGCGCTTGCAGGGTACGCGCCGGAAATCGTCAATCCCGGCGCGCAGTCCGCGGATCGCCTGTTGCGCGATTCTGTGATTCTTGTGCGCGTTCCTCAGGAGGATGGCAGCCATTTTCAATTATCGGAACGTGCGCAGACGGCTCTGTTGGAATTCGTCAGCAGGGGCGGAGTCCTGGTGTATTTTCCCGTGCGGCCACAAGGATCGCGCCTCGAGGCCTTGTGGCAGGGCGCGCCAGCAGGTTCTGCCGGCGGCGACAACTTAAACGAGCGGGCATACGAACGCGGCCGCGTGATTGCCTCTTCCATCGATTTCTCTTCCTGGGTGCAATTTACCCAGGACCTCAGCGAGACCCGGGTGCAACCAGAAAGTGCCGCAACCGTGAAATCCTTTGCCGCCTTGATGGAACGGGCTGGAGCCCGCCGCAATCTAATCGTCACGAACAGCGGCAATGCCGGCGAGAATCTTATCGCCTCGGAATTGGTCGCCAACAATGGCTCCGGGCGGCCCGCGCGGACTCCGGCGTGCGCGGAAAAGCAACTCTGCGCCGCCGCGTTAATCAGCGTCACGAACCTGAATTCCGAGCAGCCCTCGCAGGAATCCTTGGAACTCAACGAGCCCGGCCCTGCTGGCACAACGGCGCCCACGCGGAAGATCTCATTCGATGTCACGGTGCCGGCGCGCGATTCATTGCTCCTTCCGGTCCACGCGCCCCTGTGCGCCGGTGCCGCTCCGGGAGAGCATTGCTCCGATGAAGTGATCGTGGCCGGCGCGGAGATGCTCGGTGCGCAGCGTGAGGGCAAGACACTGGAATTATCCTTCTACACTCCCTCGCACGCCATCGCGCGCCTGCACCTGGAGAGCGCGCCCTCCAAGGTCGAATTCGACGAGGACTATCGAGCGGATAGCGAATGGAAGCAGGAAACCGGGGAACTCGAAGTCCAGCTGCCGCGCGGATCTTCGCCTGACTACGCGCGGGTCTTGCGGATTCATTTGCGTTACACGCCGCACGTCCAGGAAAAGGCGGACCCGGAGAAAGACGATTTTCGCGGGTTGGATTATGAATTCTTCAACGCCATCCGATACCCGCTTGCTCCGGATGTGAACATCCCGACCAGCCCTCCGATACTGGTCGCCGATCCTAATTCCGGCGGACGAATGATCATCGCGACGCATAATCTTTCGGACGATTTGCGCACTTCGGATTTCACTCTCGACGGCGCGTTTCACGGCACGGGTTACGCAAGAGTATTTGGCAAGGAGCAGCAGATTACGCGCATTCGATTTCAACCCTCTCGAGTCCCGGCGCCGGGCAATGCGCCGACTCCGCCTTTGCCCGACAACCTCCTCCGCAGCCAACTCGCGATTCACTCGGGCCGCGAACGCGGCACCGCCCCGGTGCTGTTCCTGACGGCCAATGATGCGGGATATTCGCACTATCAGTACGATTTCGACCGGGATGGCGCGCCGGAATGGGTGCTGGAGAGCAGCCGCTTGCGCCTGATCGTTTCGCCCGCTTATAGCGGCCGCGCCGTCGCGCTTGTGGACAAGGAGACGAATGACGATCTAATCGCTTTGGGCGGCGCGCTGCACGATTTCCTGATTCCCTCGGGCGCCTCTCCGCAAGATGCGCCGCTATCGTCGGATTTTTCATTCAACCGCGGATACCAGGCGGAGTGGGCCGAAGGAAAACCCGACGCCGGCCTGCGGCTGACCTACCGGGAAGACGAACATTCTCCCGCTGGCCTTCGCGTCGAGAAGATATTGCATTTCAGCTCGCCGGAAACCATTGAGGCGTCTTACCGCATCTCTTATGCCGCTCCGTCTTTGGCCGATCCACGGTCTGCCGGCGCTGGGATGTCGTTCCTTTCTGAATTGTCCATTCCCGTGGTTGCCGGAGACGACGGGGCCGCGCAGTTTTGCTGGGAAGACGCGCCCTCTTCCGCGTCGGCCAATCCCGCGCCGGCCACAACGCCCGGCACGCTTTCCCACTGTGAGGGCTTCATTCCCCGGGGCGAGCCGATTTCTGTTCCGGAGGGGATAACGCACATGGTAATCCGCTCGTACGGCAGGCAACCGCTGTCCGTGGAATGGACCGCCGGCCGGGCGATCGTTGTTCCCAAGGCATATTCCGCCCAGATTCGGTTCGTGGTTCAGCTTCCGCAATCGGGGGAGCCGCCCGGCGAATTCATCTTGCGGTACACTGCCGAGGACGCGCCGTAGACAGAGCGAATCGTGAAATCCCATGCTACAAAAGTTCCGCCAGGCGCATCCAACGAAGTGAAGCAGACACTATGACACGTCATTCGATCCATCTTGCCGTTTTGTGCGCGATGGCATCGGTGCTTGCAGCCATGCCGCTCACGGTGGGCGCGCAAGACGCCGGCCCCATGCAGCCGCCCGCGTCCACCCGATTTCCCCCGCCTCCGCCACCCTCAAAGCCCGACCCTCCTTCGATTCCTCCGGAAGAAATCATCCGGAGATTTGCGGCAAAAGAAGACGAAATGGTCCGCGCGATTCTGGGTTACACGTTTCAGAAGAGCGTGCGCATCCAGGAAATCGGTCCGGACAACAAGCCCACAGGGCAGCTGGAAATCGTCACGCAGGAATGGATCTCTCCGGACGGCAAACTGATGGCGAAACCTCTTCGCCGGCCTCCGGCCACGCTTCACAAATTGGACATCGAGCGCGGAGATTCCGATCTGCTGGCGGCGACTCCGCTGTTTCCGCTTACCACTTCGCAGCTTCCGAAATATGAAATCAGTTTTGGAGGGAAGCAGCCGCTCGATGAATTAAGCGCCTACTTTTTCACCGTAAAGCCCCGCGCCCTGGACCGCGCGCATGCGTATTTTTCGGGCACCGTGTGGGTGGACGAGCAAGACCTAGTGATCGTGAAGCTCATCGGCAAGTGGGTCACGGAAACCGGCGACGTCACGTCTTCCGTTTTGCCGTTCAGCGTGTTTGAAACCTACCGCCAGCAGGTGGGCAAGAATCTTTGGTTCCCCGCGTACTCGCGTTCGGATGACACCGCCGATGTAGGGGGCGTGAGCGTGCCCATCCGTGCGATCGTCCGCTGGAGCGATTTCACTCCCGCTTCGAGCGCTCCCGCGGCGGGCGCTCCTGCCACGGATGCGCCAAGAATGTCTGCGCCCCCGCAGAATCCGGCAAAGCCCTAGCAATCACCGCCAGTCGTCGACTAAAAACACATCCGGCCGGTTATATCCCGCTTCGCCATTTCGCTCCATGGCCACGCCCTGCGTCGTGGCCCGGAATCCTGCGCCGAGCATTTCGCGATAGGCGTCCACGCGCGCCAGGTTCATCCCGGCGGTGAGCGTTGCCGCGCCTGTCGAAAGGCCGAACTCGCGGCAAGCGTTAAGCAGGCGGCGAAATTCACGCGGGGCACTCGGCCCGCCCCGCACGCATGCGAATTTCACGTAGCATTTGCCGCTGCCCGCTTCCGTGCCGCACCCTGCGTGGCACACGGCGAGCCCCACCAGCTGGCTGACGTTCCAGGTGAGCAGCGTGTCACCCAGATTCTGGCGGTCCACCGCCAGAATCTCCCGCTCCAGGTCGAGCCCGTCATAAATGGAAGACGTCAGCTCGCGGCAGGCCTCCAGGCACGCCAGCTTTTCCGGCTCTGAGAGCGCGCTGAAGCGCGTCCACTGCGTGGTCGTGTTTTCCGTGCCGACCGGCCGTTCCATCAGCGCCGTAAGAAATCGCGGCCAAAAACCGTATTTTTGATACAAACCCACGTGCTTGGCGCTCGCGGCAAACGTAAACAGGCCCGCGTGCCGCACTCCCCACCGATCGAATAAATCTATCGTAGGGCCAAGCAGAAGCTGCGCGATCCCCTTGTCCCACAGGTCCGGGAGGATAGCCAGCGGCCCGAAAAATCCGACGCTTCCCCAGCGCGCGGCAAGATTAATTCCCACCAGTTCACCGTCGCGTTCCGCCGCAAGTACCGCGGCCGGATCCGCCAGCCATCGCGTCCGGATGTAGTCGGCGTCTCCCGTGAATTTCAGCGGGTCGGCCAGCCCGAGATACGTTCCGAACGCCAGGCGAAAAATGCGATCCGCGGCGGGCAGATCGGATTCGCGCAGCAGGCGGACCGTGATGCCCGCGGGCGTTGTTCTGGATGATGCGGATTGGGAGGCCATGCGTCTCTCGCGATCCTCAGGTTCCGGCTTTATGCAGCAGGGAAGGCGCCCCCGGCTCCTGCGGTTTCGTTTCCGCAGGCGGCGGCTCGGTGGATCGAGGTGGTTCAAGGATCCACTGAAACCCTTTTTCATAATCCACGTTGGCCATGGTGACTTGCGCTTGCTGCGGCACGACGGCGCGCAGGGCCAATTTGAGAAACTCCACGTCGGCCGCAGCCATCGATTTCTGGCTCTGCCCGTCGACAACAGAGGCAACCGACTTTGCGACGATCTGATTTGCCGCGCGGATCGCCGACAATCTCGCATCGTTCTGGTGCAGCAGGTCGAGCAGTTCATGCTCGTCCTTCGCGCGGTCCGCCGGCGGGTAACGCACCTCGAGCAACGTGCGCGGCTTGCCTTTGTCCGGTGGGTAAAGCTGGGTATAGCTCGGGCGCAGGACGCGCGTTTGCCAGTAGCCGGACGCGAGTTCTTCCTGGCGAATGTGATAATCGAGAGTCCATGCTTCCGGCCCGTACCCTTCCACGTAGTCCACCAGGACAATGCGAAGCAAGGGCTCATCCTCGCCCATGCTGATCTTGTTGTGCAGTTGGCCTGCAAGCAGACGCAGGCGCTCTAGTACGGCGACGCCGAGGGCCTCGATATCGCTTGCCGAATCGGCATCCTTTTGCTGGACGGGTGAATGCAGCGCGGCCGCAGCAAGGCGGGGGAATTCGGCGTCCAGGCGCGCGGGCGCGTCCTTCGATTCCGGCTGCACCCACTCCACCGCGCCCATCATCACGGCCGCGCGAGACCCTCCCAGCGCCACCACCACCGGAGGCGGCGAATCGGGCTCGGTGTGCGCGTCGACCGCGGCCACAACAATTCCGTCCTTGGCGGCGCAGATCACGACGCGTCCCTCCGCCAGATTCACCGCCACTTCCTGCGCCGACGCGGGAGAAGCTAAGAACCACGGATGCACACAGAGCAACACGGATAAAATCATAAGAAAAGAAACTGGAGAAAAAATGCGGCAGTGATCTCGATTCATCATGACTATTATGGTTTAGAAAGAAATTTCTCTTATTCTTTATCCGTGTTCCTCAGTGCGCATCCGTGGTTCCAACCGCTTTTTCCTGCAGCGCGATGGCCTGCACCGCCGTGATGGCCACCACGTTTACGATGTCCTCGGCCGAGCAGCCGCGCGAAAGATCGTTCGCTGGGCGGTCCAGCCCTTGCAGCACCGGGCCGATGGCCTGGGCTCCGCCCAGGCGCTCCACCAGCTTGTAGGCGATGTTGCCCGAGTCGAGGTCCGGAAAGACCAGGACGTTCGCATGGCCGGCGACCGGGGAGCCAGGCGCCTTCGACTGTCCGATTTGCGCGATCAGCGCCGCGTCGGCCTGCAATTCGCCGTCCGCGGAAAGCTCAGGCGCGCGGGCCTTCAATATGCGCAAGGCCTCTTGCACCTTTTCCACACGCGCGTGCTTGGACGAACCCTTGGTGGAAAAAGAAAGCAGCGCCACGAGAGGTTCCACATCGAGCAGCGCGCGCGCGTTTTCCGCCGTGGCCCGCGCAATCTCGGCAAGCTCATCGGGGTTTGGGTCCGGCATGACGGCGCAATCGGCAAACAGCAGCGCTCCCGGCTTGCCCAGGTCCAATCCCGTGCGCGGCGGGATCACCATGATAAAGAAACTCGATACCAGCTTTGCGTCCGGCGCCAGGCCGATGGCGTGCAGCGCTGCGCGCACCGTTTCCCCCGTGGTGTTGGCCGCGCCTCCCACGGTTCCGTCGGCGTCTCCGGCGGCCACGGCCAGTGCGGCGAAATACAGGGGCTTTCGGGCGATGTCGCTGGATTCTTCCACGGTCGCGCCACGGCTGCGGCGCCGTTCATAATAAATCCGAGCGTAGGGTTCGATCCGGGGGGTTGTCGCGCAGTCGATAATCGAAATGTTTTGCAGCGCCACGCCCAAATCCGCTGCGGCCGCTTCGATGACTCGTTTGCGCCCCAGCAGCGTGATCTTCGCGATGCTTTCCCCGGCAATTTCGCAGGCCGCGGAAATCACTCGCGGGTCCTCGCCTTCGGAAAGTACGATCCGCTGGGGGCGCGTTCGCGCTTGCGCTTTGATTTTTTCGAGCAGGGTCATGGCACGCTCAAGTCAAGTTATCACAGGTTTGCGCTCGATGGGCGCACGGTCATTCCCAGTCCTTTTTCAGCAGCAACTCCTCGATGCGGTACGCGTGGAACAGGTCGTGCATCGCCAGGTGGCGGAACATGATGAACACCGAATAGTGCGAGTACTCGTCATGCTCGGCGCCGCGTTGCCAATCGTTCGCCGATAATGTATTCAGCCGTTCGACCAGTTTCTTCCGGTCGCGGACGAAGCGCTGCAGTTCTTCGTCCAAATCCATTTTCAACGACGATCCCTCCTCCTCTTCCGGGCTGGGGAAGTAGGATATGATGTGTGGCTTCGGGCTGCTCAACATCAGGTCGAGCCGCGCGTTCATCACCGGGTGGATGGTGGCCAGGTGGCAGGCGTGTTCATGCGCTGACCATTTCCCGGGCCTCGGGCGGCGTTTCACGAGGGCCGCGGGAACTTCCTTCACCAGCGGCAGGATCAGGTCCGGAGCGCGCTCCAAACTGGCGATGACGGCTTCGACGCTGTTCATACGATGTTCCTTCCTTTTTACTCGCGCAGATTGCGCATCCCCGGGATTTCTGTAGAATACCAAGGATTACTAATAAATTGTGAGCAGGGCGGCAATTGTCCCGGTGATGGCCGGGCGGCAGGGACGCACCTGGAAAGGCGGACACCATTCGACATAAAGGCAAAAAGCTGGACGAGATTCTGGACGCGCACCTGAAATTCCACAAGGGGCACCCCGGCGGCGAGCGCGCCGATCTTTCCGGCGCCGATCTGTCTAAACAAGATTTGCGGAAACGCGATTTGACCGGAGCAAATCTGGTGGGAGCAAACCTTCAGAAGGCCGACCTGCGCGGCAGCAAACTCAGTTTTGCGGATTTAAGCCAGGCCGACCTGCGCAAGGCCGATCTGCGCAATTGCGATTTCACGGAAACCAAGCTCGAAGGCGCGGACTTGAGTGAAGCCGACTTGAGCGGCACGGAATTGTTCCGCGGAGACCTGAGCTCCGCCAAACTGCACAAGACCATTCTTCGCGGCACGGTGCTGCGGCAGGCGAATCTTCGCGGCGCCGACTTTTCCGGGTCGGACTTGGCTCTCGCCAGCTTCCGCGAAATCGATTTGACCGACGTCAAACTGGACGGCGCAGACCTCAAAAATGCCGTTGTCCGCGACAATGTTTCCAAAGCGGCAAAATAATGAACGCGGAAGTTCGCAAGCTTCTGGTGGAGCTCGAAGATTTGGGCCAGGCTCACGACGCCGCGGAATCCGACCGCTCGCGCAAATTTCTGAATCTGGAGCCGGAGACGGCGCAGATTGTGAGCATGCTCGCGCGCGGCTCGCGGGCAACGCGCGTCCTGGAAATCGGCACCTCCACCGGGTACAGCACAATCTGGCTGGCCGCTTCGGTGGCCCCGGCAGGAGGGCGCGTGATCAGCATCGACCGCAGCGCGGACAAGCAGAAAATGGCGCGGGAGAATCTGACGAAGGCCGGCTTTCTGGAAGCCGTGGAGTTGCGCTGCGGAGATGCCACAGAGATTGTCGCGTCGCTCGCCGGGCCGTTTGATTTTGTGTTTTTCGACGCCGACCGGATCAGCGCCCCCACACAACTGGTTTTGCTCCTACCGAAACTGGCCCCCGCAGCATTCCTGCTGGCCGATAACGCGCTGTCGCATCCCGCTGAGATCGCGGATTACCTCACGGCGATCGAGAATCTGCCGGGGATTCAACACGCATTGATCCCCGTCGGCAAGGGTTTGAGCGTCGCCTTGACCGGCCTAGGGTAGACTGATTTCGCCTTCGTTCAGTGATGGCAGTTGCAATCCATCCTGAAACGTTACGGATAGGAAGAAAACAAAGAAACGTTTATGGAGCGAGTCCTCCAAGCCTAAGCAAAATCGTCTTCTTCCGGCGCTGAAAGCGCCGGGGTTGACTAGCCCAGGGCATCGCCCTGGGTACTGAATCCAGTGAATATGGACCGCCCTGAAAGGGCGGCGGAGTCCTCCGCTCTTTCAGAGCGGTCTCTAAAATTTGAACGCACTACCCGAGGCGATGCCCCGGGCTAGTCACCTCCGCGCCGTTGGCGCGAAAAAATGGCCGTGTTCTCGAGGAAAGAAAAGTGCTCGAACAGGGTTGTGAGATGGAATCTACTTCCCGGTGGCGGACGCCGCCGTTTCATCCGCATCCGCGCGCCCGGGTCCCTTGCGGCGCGCGTCGATTCCCAGGCGCTTGATCTTCTGATTCAGCGTGGATAGCGGTATCTGAAATTGTTCCGCGGCTTCGGTCTGATTCCAGCCGGTGCGCTCCAGCATGTCGCAGATCACGCGGCGCTCGATTTCATCCATAATTTGGAACAAAGAACTCTTCGAGCTGTCGGCTCCGGATCGCGAGCCGGGCTCGCCAGGCAGCGGGGGAATAAACTCCGAGAGATGTACCCGCGTTCCTCCGACGAATTCCGTGGAACGCACGCTTTCCGGCAGCAGATCGGCGTCCAGGGTTTCTTGCGAGGAGAGGACCACGGCGCGTTCGACGACGTTTTCGAGTTCGCGGACGTTTCCGGGCCAATCGTAATCGACCAATAGTTTCAGCGCGGCGGGAGTGAAATGTCCGACGGGCCGCTGGTTTTCTTCGGAAAATTTCTTCAAAAAATGTTCCAGCAGGCGCGGAACGTCTTCCCGGCGCTCGCGCAGCGGCGGGAGCGGAATGGCGATCACGTTCAGGCGGTGGTAGAGATCCTCGCGGAAGCGTCCCTCGCGGACCAGATTGAGCAATTCCACGTTGCACGCGGCGATGATGCGTACGTCCACCTTGATGGTTTCCGTGCCGCCCAGGCGCATGAATTCGCGCTCCTGAATCACGCGCAGCAGCTTGGCCTGTGTTTCCGGGCCGATGGTGGAAATTTCGTCGAAAAATATCGTGCCTTGATCGGCGACTTCAAAAAGCCCCTTCTTGGAGGCGACGGCGCTGGTGAACGCGCCCTTCACGTGCCCGAACAGCTGCGATTCCAGCAGATCGACGGGAATCGAGCCCGTATTGATGGGGACAAACGCTTTGTCCGCGCGCGGGGATGCGGAATGGATCGCCTTGGCGATGAGTTCCTTGCCCGTTCCGCTCTCCCCGTGGATCAACACGGTGGAGCGTGACGGGGCCACCTGCGTGACCAGGTCGAGCACGGCCAGCATTTTGTCGCTTTTGCCGATGATGTTGGGGAAGTTATAGCGCTGCTTCAGCGCGCGCTTCAGCTGCAGGTTTTCGTCGCGCAGCCGGCGGCCCTCGACGGCCTGCGCGACCTGCACCAGCAGTTCGTCGTTGGACCACGGCTTGGTGATGTAATCCTGCGCACCGCTTTTGAACGCGGCCCGCGCCATGTCGATCGAGCCGTAGGCCGTGATCAGCACCACGGCCAGATTCGGGTCGCGCCGCCGGATTTCGCGCAGCAGGTCGAGGCCGTTGCGGTCCGGCAAGCTGACGTCCAGCAGCAGAAGGTCGAACGGCTTTTCGTCGAGCAGCGCCAGACCCGCTTCGCCGGTTTCCGCGCTCGACGTGGTGTAGCCTTCCGTGTTGAGCAGGAGTTCCAGGCCCTCGCGGATTTCGAGTTCGTCGTCGACGACCAGAATCAGGCCTTTAGACATGAACCGCTTTCCGCGCCACCGGGAATTCGAGCCGGAACGAAGTTCCTTTGCCCGCCGTCGAGCGCACATCCACTTTTCCGGCGTGTTCCTTGATGATGCCGTAGCTCACCGAAAGCCCTAGGCCGGTGCCGCGCCCCGAGGATTTCGTGGTGAAGAATGGATCGAAGATGCGGTGCAGATTTTCGCGGGGTATACCGGAGCCCGAATCCGTGATCTCGATTTCCACCGAGCCGTTGTGCGATGCCGTACGGATTTCCACCGTTCCGCCGGTCGGCATGGCATCCTTTGCATTCATGAACAAATTGAGGAACACCTGCTGCAGTTTGTTGTTCGAGCCCAGCACGGGAGGCAATTCTTCCTGCAGGTTGCGCGACACTTGCACGTGCGCCGTGCGGAACGGGTGCGCCACCAGCGACAGCGTTTCCTCCACCACGGAATTCAGATTCACCTCGGTGAATTCGGCGGCGCCGGTGCGCGAAAAATTCAGCAGATTGTTGACGATTTCGCTCGCGCGGAATGTCTGCTTAACCACTTTTTCGATCAACTGGTGGCGCGGGTCTCCGCTGGGCAGCTGCTTGGCCAAAATCTGGATGTAATTGGAAATCACAGCCAGCGGCGTATTGACTTCGTGAGCCACGCCCGCGGCCAGCAAGCCGAGCGACGTCAGCTTTTCGGTCTGCACCATCTGTTCTTCGAGGCGTATGCGCTGCGTGATGTCGTCCACCAGCACCAGGCGGCCGATGCGGTCGCCGGATTTTCCGACCAGCGGCGCGATGGAGACGTTTACGACTAAATTCCGCCCAGCCTGGTTCCGCATGTGGAATTTATAGAGGCTGGAAATTCGTTCGTCGCTCGCGCGGGCCGCGATTTCCGACATCAAGTCGGGCGGAAGGACCTCCTCCGCTTTGCGCCCCACGGCTTCCTGCCGCGGCACGCCGGTGAGCCGCTCCAGTTGCGTGTTCCAGGATTCGACCGCGCCGTCCAGGTCCAGCGCCAGCACGCCCACATTCAGCGATTCCACGATATTTTCGGAAAAGTCCTTGAGCCGTTCGATCTGCACGGCCTTCTGTTCAAGCGAGTTGTAGAGCTGTGAATTATCCAGCGCGATGGCCAGATATCCCGCGATGGTGAACAGCAGTTCGACGTCCTCGCTCGACAGGAAATCTCCGTCGACGGTCTTGCCCACACCCAGCACGGCCACGGCATGGTCGCGAATCTGGCAGGGAATAAAATAATTCAGGTCGAGCTGTTCCAGCGTCTGGCGCACCGAGGGAGTGGATTCCCGCGCGGCGCGCGCCGATTCATAAAACAAGACGCCGTGCACGAACGGTTTCTTTTCCGCATCAAGAAAACTGAGATCGAGCGGCCCGGTGTAGCGCACGCCCACCGAACGCGTCAGCCGGTAGGTTCCCGGATTCGCTTCGTCCTGAATGAAGATGGCCAATCGGTCCACCAGCAGCGCCTGCGAAATGCGGTCCATCACAGAGGCCAACATAGGATCGAGTCGCACCTCGGAAGTCAGCGTGCGTCCAAACTCGATCAGCGTGCGGCGGTAATCCAGGCGGTCCCTGTAGAAGAACCGGTCCAGGCGCGCCTGAATCCAGTCGCGGAAGGGCTGAAATAAAAATGCAGCCACGACGATGGCGATGACGCCGCCCATCATTCCGGACGGCCACGCCGTGTGGAACAGCGCCCCCACCAGGGCCACGAAGGCGATGTACACGGCCACCACGCCGCCGCTCGCCGCCGTATACGCAAGCCCGCGCTTGAAGATGATGTCCACATCCATCAGCCGGTAGCGGATGATGGCGTAGCCGAAACACAGCGGGATCAACACCAGCGAGATCGTCGACAGATTCATCCACGGCTGCGGAACGATCCCCAGAAAGTACGGCACGATGTACAGGAACAGAAAGGGTAAAATCCCCGCCAGCGCCCCGCCCGTCACCCATTTCAATTGCTGCCGCAAAATACCGGAGGATGCGCGGCGATAGCTGTTCACAAACACCACGGCCGCGAGCATGAAATAAATCCCCAAGCAGGCCAAATCGAGCCGGTCCAGAAGATTCCGCGCTTCGATCGAGGGCATGAACCCCAACTCGCGGAGCCCGACCAGAATTCGCACCACGAGCAGCGTTCCCGGAATTCCATAGATGGCCCCGAGAATCGCGCCTTGCCACCGCGAAGCTGGCCGCCGCTCCGGAAAGACCAGCGCGAAATGCAGCAGCAATGCGGGTTGCAACAGGCGCGCCACAATTCCGGACCAGTAAATTTCCCAGTCAAACGGGCTCAGCTTGCCCGTGTACTGGAAGGAGTACAGCACGTAAGACACCAGGCAGAAAATATAGAAGTGCACGGCCCGCGTGGCATTCCATCGCCGCCAGAAAATGAACAGGCCGATGAATAGATACAGCAACCCCACAATGCGTAAATAATTTTCCAGCGATGCGGGCCGCGCCGCGGGCTGGATGACCAGTTGCGCTTCAAACTCTTTTCCGCCGCGATGGATCAGGTAGTGCGCCTGCGACCACAGCCCGATGCGCCACAGGCGCTTGGTCACGTCAATCGAGTTGTGGATGGGCACATCGTTGATCGCCAGAACGGCGTCGCCTGTGTGAAGTCCTGCAAATGCGGCCGGGGAGTTGGGAGAGATGTGCCAGGCCACGACGCCGGACGAGCCGTCGATCCAGGATGCACCGTCATCCGGCGAAGCAAAGATGGCGCGCTGCTGAAAATTGATGATGCCGAAGACAATCGCGGCTAACGTGGCAAGGGCGAGGACGGCTGCTCCCAACCGAATTCGCAGGCTGTCATTGATCGGAGCGTTCACTGGGTCCTCGACAACGCTTCATCGAAAGCGGAATCAGGCAACTCCGCTTCCAAATTATATAGGTTATTCTAATAACTTAAATGCCTAAAATACAGTTGAATACGGCGACCGCCGGCGGAGGAAGGGGGACAATTCTTCCAGCCTTCCATTTGTGGAAGGGCCTTTCTATTTTTAATAGGACATCCAACCCTAGAACTGGAAGCTTACCCCACCCCGAAACGCCCGGAAAACCGGTACCAGGACAATGCGCGAATCCTGCCCGCCAGCCGACACATACCCCTGGCCTAAGACATTGCTGAAATCGGCCAGCGCCTCCCACCGTCCGTTCAGGCCAGGGAGGGGCTGGCGGATGGAAAGGTGTAAATTGGGGTCCATTTGGCTCTCCGCTTCCCCGAACGCGTCCATACGGGAGAGTGTGGCGCCGGCAATCCATTTGTAACTGGCGGTAAACTGGGTTCCCGCACGCGGTAGTTTTCCGGAAACACGCGCGGCGACACTGTGATGGTTCCGGGTCGCGATGTTATTGCGGAAGTCCGCGGACGCGGGATCCAATTGCCCGGATGGCGTGAGCGCGCCGGCCCAGTCGTACAAGGCTGCAACTTCCAAATGATCGGAAAGCTTCTGCCGGTAAGCGACGCGCGTCCCCCAGGAATTCGCGCTCCCGCCATCGTACAGCAGAGCCCGCGAGAACGTGTCCTGAACAAAGTCAGGAGTTGCGGCCGGCCCTGACCCGAAGAGGGCTTGATGCTGCACGGTATCGTGAAACGCGGCGACTTCAACTTTCGCGTGGCTTGTCAGTTTGTGCCGAATTGAAAATTCCTCATGCCAGCCGCCTTCCAATACGGGATCGCCGCCATGAAACAGCACGGTCGGAAGGCTATCGAGTTCCTGGATGGCTGATTCCAGCGCTCCTGTGCGTTCCCAGTGGTCCAGCGGAGGGTTTGAGGCCACCAGGAAGGAGGCCGTCCAGCCCGGAGCCAGGCGGGCGTCCAGCCGGGCGTGGGGGCGCAGCGCTGCGACCGAAGACACGAATCCGGCCCTCAGATATTCCGCACCGGCTTGCAGAGAAACGCGATCGCTGAGAGCGATCTGCTGGGATTGATCAAAACGCATTTCCTGAAACGCCAGGCCCGCCACGCCAAATTTCGATTGATGCAGAACAAATACGGTTTCCGGGCCGCGTCCCGCAGCGCCCGAAGGCAGCCAGACGCTGGCAAACGATCCCGATGCGCCCCGCTCGTAACTCATCTGGCCCGCAATCAGCAGGCGGCCCAGATTGCCAAGTGGCTGGTCATAGGAGACCGCAGTCGCTGGGGCGTCCGGAAGACTCGAGGGGGAACCAGGGCGCGTCGCTCCATTGGTAAGCTGAAGCAGTCCATGCATGCGATGGGCTCCGGGAAGCTCCGGGCCTTGGACGCTTGCGGCGAAGTCAGGATCGGTGTCGCGCCATTGCAGGATGGTCCGTGTGGCCGCCGAAGACCGCAGCACCCACTTCCAGTCGTCGGGCTCGGAGGTCGCCTCCGGTTTGCGGCGCAGGGTATCGAGCGAAGCGAATACCGAATTCATCTGCACGTGCAGCATGGTCGTCAGATCGGCGGCAACGGCCACGTGGACCTGCATGGCCGGAAGAAATCCCGCCAGCGACACGCGCACGGCGTAGTTGCCCGGCTTGAGATGAGCGGTGATAAACGCGCCGTACTGGTTGGAGAGCAGTTGCGAAACCGTCCGGCCGCCCAAATCCTCCGAGATCAGCCAGACTGTCGCGCCCATCTGCGGCGTGCCGGAGGGATCCGAGACGACGCCGGAAAGCGTGCCGTAACCCTGCTTGGCCGCCGCCCCTGGCCCGAACGCCAGCACCGCCACAATGACCCAGCCCATCATTCTGCAAATCGACCTGCAAATCGACTTCATGGGGACGGGTTACCTCCCTGTGGCGCCGCTCCTGGCCACGCTAGGATTCGCCAGCGGAGGTGTCACGGTGAAGTCCGCCGAGCGAGTCACCGTCTGGTTGGACAGCAGATCGGTCGCTTGAATGTCCAGCTTGTATTTTCCCGGCGGCAGTGTCTTGGCGGCAAACATTTGCTCGAAGGTCACCTGCTCGCCGTTTTGCTTCAGGTCCTCGCCCGTCTTCACTACATGCGAGATGGTTTGCGCCCCCTGGGTCACTTTCAGGTCCAGGGACAGGTTGTTCTTGTGCGTCTTGTCGTCCACCTTCAAATTATAAAATTGCAGGTAAACGCCCATCGGCTGGTCTTCATGGAACGCGGCGTCCAGCTTGGGCCGCACTTTGGTCGAGCCGAGCACGAACTGCCCGACGCCTACGTCCTTGGACGAGACCGGTTCCATCTGATCGGCAAGAATCAGCGAGCTGGCGTCCAGCTTGTCATCCGGGATCGGCGAAACGGGCAGCCGCTCGTTCATCACGCCCACATTCCCGCTGTTCACGTCCTTTAGCACGATGTCGATCTTGTACAGCCCGGGACGCAGCGGCACCGCTTTCTGATAAATGGAATATCCCTTGAGCGACGGTTCCAGTAGGGAATCCGGGAAATCGCGCTGGATCACGTCCTCGAAGGTCTGGATCACGCGGCCGCCCAGAGAGCTGATTCGCGCGAATATGTTCATCGTCGCCGAATTCACCCCGTCGTGATCGCGGAACGTCATTTGCTTGTTCTGGATCTGGATCGTGACCGGCACAAGGATAGTGTCCCCGGTAATCCGCAGGAAATCGGTCCGATAATCAAACGATATCTGGTTGCGCAGAATTCGCGAGCTGACCACTTCCTCAAGATCCTTGAACTTCACCGGCGGCGGAGCCTGCACCTTGGTGAATTGCTCCAGGCGTGTGAACTCTTCGTTACTGTCCAGGTTGTTGATTCCCGCCAGTCCCACCGGGGCCGTGGACCCGTCCGTTCGCGTAAAGCGCGCGGCCTGGTTGGACATGCCCATCTGCTCCACCATGCTGGGGTCGGCACCGGGCACTTTGGAAAGCGCATCTTTTTCGCCCGGGTCCATCGTAATGTGATATTCGCCGGTGCCGGTCGGATCCACGAATTCGATGATGATGTTGCTCCCGATTCCTTCCATGTAGCGATAGCGCCAGTCATCGTAGGCGTATACAACCTCATTGCCCCCGCCTTCGCTCATCGGACGTTCAACACTGCTGCCCGCGGAATGGGATTCAATTTCGTCGGGAGGACCCCACATGATGTAAATTCGCCCGCGGTCAGTTCTCCATCCGGGAATTCCGGAAGAGAATCGTTCATTGGTGTACGCGATGCGCCGGTAATGCTCTTCCTTGAATTCATTTTCCACGGTGTCCGGTGTGGGATCGCGGCGCTGCCAGAACGCCTCAATGAATTGTTCGCGTTCTTCGTTGGTCTGCAATTGCAGGAACGCGGCGCGCTCTTCGTCCGTGATAATGTAGGGAACTTCTTCCTGCAGCCACTTCTTGTAAGGCGTGGCGAGTTCCTTTTCGAGTTTCCTCAGATTCTTGGGATTCTTGTTGAGCTTCTTTCCGCTGTCCGGCTGTTTATCGGCAGGGGGAGCCTGGGAGTCTTTATCCTGAGCATGGGCTCGCGCCCCGAAGGGCAGGAGCATAGCTCCGCCAAGCAGTATCAATAACGGTATACGCCGCAAGCGGTTCATAACGGTACCTCGCCCCTGATTCGGAAGCATGATTCTATCCCCCTGTATTCCACCCGTCAATCAAGGAATGCTTGCAAATCGCACGCCTGCTGGAAGTTATCGCCCATGTGCAGGGTTTCGCGTGCCGAAGCCGGCCTGGCAAGGGCGGCTGGACGGACGCCCACCTTTGACTGGCAAATACTATGAATTGCGGCTGGGTTCCGGGGTTGCCTGCAAAGACACGAATCTTCGCGGGAGGTTGCGGCCCATCCGGGTGGCTCCGGACATGCCGCGCCTTGGTAACGCCAAATCCGGCTCGACGGGCTTGGGTACACAGCCACTCTTTATCCCGAGCCCCTGCGAGGGGCTGTGCGACAAAAGTCCTCCCGCGGATCGATTCTTTCCGAAGCCTGCAGACCCGGCGGACTTATCGCGCCGAAATTTCGTGACATAAGAATTTCCAGAGTGGGTGTACTGTAGTCGCTCGGAATTCCAAATCAAGAGGATTGCATTGAAAGCGGACACGGGAAAAGTCTTGCGCGCCAAGCTCGCGGAACGCCGCGGAATGCTCGTGCCGGGCGCGGCGAACGCGCTGGCCGCGCGTGTCATCGAGGATCTCGGTTTTGAAGCGGTGTACGTCAGCGGCGCGGGCGTGACGAACACCTTTTGGGGCATGCCCGATCTCGGATTCATCAGCCTCGGTGAAATGGTGCAGCACACCACCACGATTCGCGAGGCCGTCGACATTCCGGTGGTCGTTGACGCGGATACCGGATTTGGCAATGCCTTGAACGTCCGGCACACCGTGCGCCTGCTGGAACGCGCCGGTGCCGATGCCATCCAGCTGGAAGACCAGCCCATGCCCAAGAAATGCGGGCACTTTGAAAATAAATCCGTGATCCCCGCGGAAGAAATGTCCGGAAAAATCAAGGCGGCCGTGGATGCGCGCGCGAGCCGCGACCTACTGATTATCGCGCGCACCGATTCGCTGGCCGTGGAAGGTTTTGACGCCGCCATCGAACGCGCGCAGCGCTATATCGAGGCGGGAGCCGATGTCACGTTCGTGGAGGCTCCGAAATCCGCGGACCAACTTCGCGACATTCCGCGGCGGCTTTCCGTGCCTCAGGTCGTCAACGTTGTGGTTGGCGGAAAAACTCCCGTGGTGGCCCGAGACGAATTGGCCAGGATGGGCTACGGGCTTGTTTTGTACGCCAACGTCGCGCTGCAAGGTGCAATCGCCGGCATGCAAGCGGCCTTGAAGCATCTCAAGACCAATGGCCGGATGGACGAAGCGAGCGGAATGGTCGCAAGTTTCACGGAGCGCCAGCGGCTGGTCAAGAAGCCCTTGTTCGACGAATTGGAACGCAAGTACACGGAACGCAAATAAGTTTTCACCCGATATGAAAATTCATCCTGTGAAAGTTTATCCTTCTTCGGCGCGACTTCCGCGCGAAGGGCAGCTGGCCTGGAAAATTGCGACCGTCGCGGCCGACGATGCCCCGATCGAGCGCGATGTCGCCGAGGCCGTTGTCGATCGCATCATCGATGACGCCTCCGTGGCCATTGCCGCGATCAACCGTGCCCCGGTCGTTGCGGCTCGCCAGATGGCCCTGGGGCACCCGCGCGGCGGGGGCGCCACGATTTTCGGCGTCCTCTCGCAGCATGGCTTCAGTCCCGAGTGGGCCACCTGGGCCAACGGCACGGCTGTCCGCGAACTCGACATGCACGACGCGTTTCTGGCCGCGGAATATTCACACCCGGGAGACAACATCCCGCCCATCGTCGCGGTCGCCCAGGCCATGAATCGGACGGGCAAGGATGTGCTTCGCGGAATCGCCGCCGCTTACGAAATTCATATCGATCTGGTCAAGGCCATCTGCCTGCACAAACACCGCATCGACCACATTGCGCATCTGTGTCCCGCGCAAGCCGCTGGAATTGGCGCGATGCTCGGCCTGCCGGCGAGCACGATCTATCAGGCCGTGCAGCAGGCGTTGCACGTCAGTTGCACCACGCGCCAGTCGCGCAAAGGCGCGATCAGCAGTTGGAAGGCGTTCGCTCCGGCGCACGCGGGCAAGCTGGCCGTCGAAGCCGTCGATCGCGCCATGCGCGGCGAGGATTCTCCCAGCCCGATTT
The DNA here is from genome assembly GCA_020073485.1 of Terriglobia bacterium. Classification (GTDB taxonomy): domain Bacteria; phylum Acidobacteriota; class Terriglobia; order Acidiferrales; family UBA7541; genus Palsa-360. The sequence continues at coordinate 72,655 of JAIQFB010000032.1, forward strand.
ACGAAGGCGAAGACAGCGTCATCGCCTGGCTGCTCGATGGACCCGAAGCGCGATACGACGTGCCGCTTCCGGGGACAGGCGAGCCCAAGCGCGCCATCCTGGAAAGCTTCACCAAGGAGCATAGCGCCGAGTATCAAGCCCAGGCGCTGATCGATCTCGCCTTCCGCATGAGAAAGCAGATTGCCGATTTTTCCAGAATCGAGAGGATCGTGATTCACACCAGCCATCACACGCATAGCGTGATCGGCACGGGCGCGGCAGATCCTCAAAAATTCGATCCCAGCGCCAGCCGCGAGACGCTTGATCACTCGATCATGTACATCTTCGCCGTGGCCCTCGAGGATGGCCGCTGGCATCACGTCGATAGTTATACAAAAGAACGAGCCGCCCGTTCGGACACCGTTCGCCTCTGGCGCAGCATCGAAACCCGCGAAGACCCCGAGTGGACGCGCCGCTACCACGAAACCGATCCAGCGAAAAAAGCCTTCGGCGGCCGAGTCGAAATCTTTTTCAAAGATGGCTCGCGGATGGAGGACGAACTGGCCGTTGCCAACGCCCACCCTCTGGGCGCGAAACCCTTTCGGCGCGCCGATTACATCCGAAAATTTCAGACGCTCACCGAAGGCATTATTTCGCCCCAGGAATCGCAACGATTCCTCGATGCCGCGCAGCGCCTCCCGGATTTGCCGGCCTCTGACCTGCGCCAGTTGAATATCGCGCTGCCGGAAAACACGCTCGCGAAAGGCCGCCCGGGAATTTTCTAGAGCTTCGCACGGCGAACCAGCACGAGAAGCACTCCCGCAGCATCCTTGGAGGCAGCGAATGGCCGGAAACAGCGCAGGCGAAATCACGGCACGCATTGACCGGCTGCCTGCCTGCTGGACCGTTTGGCGCCTGGTGGTGTTGCTCTCTCTTGGCGCTTTTTTTGAAATGTACGACCTGTTTCAAACCGCCTACGTAAGCCCTGGCCTGATTTCCAGCGGAATTTTTCGAGTGGGCGCAAAGGGATTGTTCGGCCTTACCGACCAGGCCACGTTCGCCGCCGCCACCTTCGCCGGACTTTTTGCCGGAACGATCCTGTTCGGCTCGGTTGCGGACAAATTCGGGCGGCGCACCATTTTTACGTACTCCATGCTCTGGTATACCGTGGCCAACGTCGCCATGGGACTGCAGCACACCAACGTGGGCGTCGACGTATGGCGCTTTATCTCCGGCCTGGGAATCGGCGTCGAGATCGTGACCATCGACGCCTACATTTCCGAATTCGCTCCCCGGCGCATTCGCGGCCGCGCCTTCGCGCTCAATCAATCCGTCCAGTTCACGGCCATACCGAGCGTCGCGCTGGCCTCTTATATCTTGGTCCCTCGCTCGCCGTTCGGCGTAACGGGATGGCGCTGGGTAGTCTTTCTCGGCGCTCTCGGCGCCATCGCCGTCTGGTTCATCCGCCGGAAAATTCCCGAATCTCCGCGCTGGCTCGCGCAGCAAGGCAGGTTCGAGGAAGCCGGCGACGCGATTGCCCTGATCGAAGCCAGCGTCGAAGCCGAGACCGGCCGCCCGCTGTCCGAGCCGCTTCCCGGTCCCGCGGAAATGCACGGCGCGGGCACGTTTTCCGAGATCTGGCAGCCTCCGTACGGCGGGCGCACGGCCATGCTGGTGGTCTTCAATTTTTTTCAGACGATCGCCTTTTATGGATTCGGTAATTGGGTCCCGGCGATCATGGCCTCAAAAGGCGCGAACATCACCAATAGCCTGCTCTATTCGACCGTCATCGCCGTGGTCTACCCGGTCGCTCCGCTGCTGTTCATGGCATTCGCGGACGGCTATGAGCGCAAATGGCAAATTGTGACCGCGGCCATCGGCACGGCCACGTTCGGCCTGCTCTTCGCCAGGCAGACGGCCACCGCATCGCTGATCATCTTTGGAGGGACGCGGCCCATTGCCGCTCGACGTCGGGGAGCGTCAGGTCGACGTGGGGGGCGGTCATGGGGTGCTCGCCGCCCTCACCCCACGGGGAGGAGTCAGCGGCGCGGGCCGCGGCCCTGTCCGCGGCCGTCACGCCGGCCGCCACCGCCACCCGGGCGCCCGGGGCCTCCTCCGCGCCCCCCGCC
>JAIQFB010000033.1 GCA_020073485.1 Terriglobia bacterium
CAGCGCCCTTATCGACCAATGGATTCAGGAGTCTTCCGAGGCCATGCTGGCGCGGTGGATGCTCGATTAACGCAGGCCCACTCAATATGGTCGCGAACCTTTCCCCCCCGCCCGAGCATCAAATGATTTGCAAGTGGGAACAAGTCGAATCCAGAAAATTCCCCGACTTGCATCTTGTGGTACAATAAATTTGTAAGAAATCTCGCCTTAACCGGCAGGGAGCGTAAATACTGAAATGATTACTGTTACTCCAGTGGCGACCAGCAAAGTAAAAGAGATTATGAGCCAGCAGAATCCCTCGCCCATCGCCTTGCGCGTCGCGGTCGTTGGCGGAGGCTGCTCCGGCTTCAGTTACCACATGGCTTTTGAGAATTCGGAGAATCCCACCGACAACATCTACGAGTTCGACGGCCTGAAGGTCCTGGTCGACCAGATGAGCGAAATGTATCTCGAGGGCGTTTCCATCGACTACATCGAGACGCTCGAAGGCGCCGGCTTCAAGTTCAACAACCCGAACGTCAAGAGCACCTGCGGCTGCGGCAGCTCGTTCAGCGTCTAACCACGCGCCGATCCCGCTCAAATTACCAAGCTTGCCAAATGGGCCTTCGCGATCAACCGCGCAGGCCCATTTTTATACATCCTGACCTGAAAAGCATCGTGGACCGGCTCTATCCTGACCTGAGCTAGCTTTGTGGGTCGCCGCTTTAGCCGCGACATGTACCACCCTCAAAGAACAGGGCTTTAGCCCCTGACTTCTGGCGTTGAAGACGTGGCCTCATTGCAATACACGCACATGACCCGTATTCTATAGGCCGCCCATGAAAATCGCGCTCGCGCAATTAAATCCCACCGTCGGCGACTTCGCCGGAAACTCCGCCAAAATTTTGGATTTTGCGCAACGCGCCCAGCAGCGCGGCGCCGACTTGGCCGTTTTTTCCGAACTCTGCCTGTGCGGATATTTGCCGCTCGACCTGATCGAGCGTCCCCAATTCATCGAACGAAACGAAAGGGAACTGGCCTGCCTCGCGAGCCGCCTGCCCATCCCCGCCATCGTCGGCTACGCCGCCCGCGCCACCGGGCCCACAGGCAAGGGCGCGGCCAACGCCGCCGCTCTGCTCGCGGGCGGCGCCGTCCAATTCGTTCAGCACAAAATGCTCCTGCCCACTTACGATGTCTTTGACGAGTCCCGCTATTTTCAGCCCGCCGCTTCCCAGGACATTTTCTTGTTCCAAGGCCGCAACCTGGGCATCACCATCTGTGAGGATATCTGGAACGATAAAACGTTCTGGGCCAACCCGCTCTACGAACGCGACCCCGTGGCCGAACTCGTCTCCAAGGGCGCGTCGCTGCTCATCAATATTTCAGGGTCCCCTTACACGTTGGATAAGCGCTCCCTGCGCCTCGATATGCTCCGCGCCCTGGCGAAGAATTACGCCCGCCCCGTGATCTACGTCAATCAGGTTGGCGGCAACGATAGCCTCGTCTTCGACGGCGACAGCGTGGTCGTCCTCCCCGACGGCCGCATCGCCGCCCAGGCCGGCTCATTTACCGAGGACTTGGTAATTTTCGATACCGAATCGAACACTGGGGATTTACATCAGGAGTCTACCGACGAACTCGCCCTCGCCCTCCAGGCCCTCGTCTGCGGCACGCGCGATTACGTGCGCAAATCTGGATTTCAAAAAGTTGTCGTGGGATTAAGCGGCGGAATCGATTCTTCCGTCGTGGCTGCCATCGCCGTCGCCGCTCTGGGCCGCGAAAATGTCCTGGGCGTATCCATGCCCGGCCCGTACTCCTCGCCAGGCAGCCGAACGGACGCAAAGCAGTTGGCCGAAAATCTGGGAATCGAATTTCTCACTTTGCCCATCACGCAGGTTTTCGAGTCTTACAAATCCGCTTTGGCCGAGGCCTTTCGCGGCCGCCCCCAGGACGTTACGGAAGAAAATCTCCAGGCCCGAGTCCGCGGAAATTTCCTCATGGCACTGTCCAATAAATTCGGATCCATGGTCCTGAGCACCGGAAACAAATCCGAAATGGCCGTTGGTTATTGCACGTTGTACGGCGACATGGCTGGCGGCTTGGCCTTGCTGTCCGACGTTCCCAAGATCATGGTCTACGCCATCGCCGATTTGATCAATCGCGAAAGGGAACTGATCCCCGCCGCGTCCATCACCAAACCGCCCTCCGCCGAACTCCGCCCCAATCAAACCGACCAGGATTCCCTCCCGCCCTACGAGGTCTTAGACCGCATCCTGAAGGCCTATATTGAAGACGTGAAGAGTCCTGCTGAAATTGCGGACCTCTATGGCTACAATCTCGACTTGGTCCGCTCCATAGCTCGCAAAGTCGATCAAAACGAATACAAGCGCCGCCAGGCCCCGCCAGGACTAAAAATAACGTCCCGCGCGTTCGGCCTGGGTCGCCCGTTCCCGATCGTACAAAAATTCGCACCTTGAGAGGAGTTCCGGCGTGCTCGCTAAACGAACTTTCGCAATGGTCCTTTTCCTGTTCCTGACAAGTTTCGCGCATCGCACCGCGGCGCAAACCACCCCGGGAAAAGAGCCCACCAATCCCCCCAAGCCGGCCGTTTCCACCGCGCCCAAGCCGGATTCCATCGAGGCCCGCCTGGAGAGTTACCTCAGAAATCTCTACGCCTGGGGACCTTCTTTCGAGATAAAGATAGGAACCCCGAAGCCCTCCCTGATCCCCGACCTACTCGAGATCCCCGTAACGGTCGGCACCGGAGGCCAATCCGACACCGCCACCGTCTACGTCGACAAATCCGGAAAATTCCTCGTCCGCGGCGAGCTCACCGACATGACGGTCGATCCCTTCGCCGACATCCGCTCCAAACTTCACCCCGGCAATTCGCCCTCCATCGGCCCCGAAAACGCCAAAATCACCCTAATCGAATTCGCCGACTTCGAATGCCCCTCCTGCCGCGCCCTGGACCAAATCCTCCGCGATTTCATCACCGCCAACCCCGACGTCCGCCTGGTCTACAAAAATTTCCCCCTAACCGACCTCCACCCCTGGGCCATGACAGCCGCCATCGCCGCCCAGTGCACCTACCAACAAAACCCCGCCGCCTTCTGGAAAATACACAACTCCATCTTCGACGCTCAAGACGTAATCAGCCCCTCAAATGTTTGGGATAAAATGACCGACTTGGCCGTTCAATTAGGCCTGAACATGGACACGTTCCGAACCTGCATAGCCAACCCCGCAACGAAAACCCAGGTAGAAGCCACAATAAACGAAGGACACACCCTGAACATCACAGCCACACCCACAACCTTCATAAACGGCCGCCGCGTAGTAGGCCCCGACCAAGCCCTCTTCCAACAATACGTGCAATTTGCTCGATCTAAAAACTAAACATAATATAGCTTATCTGACATTGCATGTCAAGATGTTTTAACGCTTTGATCGAGCTTTGGTGCCTGTCGAGGCGGTTGACGGCCTCGAGAAATGGGGCCGGGGTATTTCACGTCGTATTGATTCCATGTGTTTGATACCAAATGTTTACCCTCTCGTTTGTGCAAGAGAGGGTGTCTGCAAAAGCGTAGGGGTTGCGTTTCGCCGCATGGAACAGGGTTTGAGGATGGTGAAGGACGTGTCGCCAATCAGTATTTGAGTTAATCAAGACCTTCCCGTCTCGAAATTCATGTGACGGAGAGGGCTCCACAAAATCGCAACATCATGGCTTAGGTGATTTTGAACGGGCACCGGTTTTGGTGCAGCGGTTATTCGTAGGAATTGGGATTCAAATTGAACTGTGCCCGCGGAGTCGGCATATCGAGTTTTCATTTTCGAGACGGGGATTTCGCCCGAAAAGCCTGGAATTTATTGGCTGGCGGGAAATATCTTTCTCTTAACTTTCGGATTGATGAGGCCGTATTCCTAGGTGTTTCGGGTAGCACATGGAAAGGGGCGAGTGAACTGAATCGGTTGTTTGGGCAGCTGTCGCCATGTGTGGCGGGGCCAGCGACGTGCCTAGTTCGGACGGATTAGCGATGGGCGGCGGCTGTTGCGGCGGCACCGACGGCAATGCCAATGGCGAACCACTTGGCCTCGCGTTTCAGGCGTACCCAGAATGTGCCGCCACGGGCTGCGTTTATGGCGGCATCTCGTTGTTTGGTAAGTGCCAATGTGCGGAGCTTTTCGTCTTCCAGGTCTTTTTGCGTAACGGAGTTTTGCAGAGAGGCGGCGCGGCAATCCTGCAGGTCGTCATAGAGGGGCTTCAGGTCGGGTTGCGGAATGGAAACACTTGCGGGGAGATCGTCGGCCGGTTTGGCGGAGGGCGAGAGATTGGGAATGCGAATGGTAATGGGAAGCGGGAGTGGGGGCAGGACGGATGGAATCGCGGCAGAGGCTTGTTGCGGAGTTTGCACTTTGCGCTTCTGCGCGGCGATGGCGGCTAGCGCGGCGGCGAGTTGCGTGTCGCGTTGTTTTTCGCGGTCGGCAGACTGCTGAAAAGCCGCCTTTTGAGAGGCCAACGTGGTGGCGAGTTGCGCGGAATCATGGCGCGCAGTACGCCAAGCATCGGCGAGCAGGGCGATGGCCAGCAGGGCGGCGGCGAATAGAATGCGATCCAGCGTGGTAGTTGGCATGGCGTGCGATCGGCAGGGCAGTTCCCTGCTTCTTGCGGGTTCGCGGAGGGCGGCGACTTTCAGATTTACAATTTCAAACTTAAGATGTCAGATTTGAAATTTGAAATGACAGACTTGAATTGCAGGATCTCGCCCTAAAACGTCAGATTATAGATAACCGGGGCATGGATTTTTGTGGGCCTCGATGTACTAGACAACTGGTTTAGAGGAGTAGTTGCGGGTGCGCGCCAGGACTTCGGCGGAGTAATTTGCGTCGGCGCCGCCGTTCCAGGCTTGCAGCGCGGCGGAAACGTCGCCCTTGGACCGCGCCAGGCGCTTGGCGAGTATTTTGCAGCCGAAATCGATCCCGGTTACGGGGTCGCAGAGCTCGGCCAGCGAGGCCTCATCGAATCCGGATTCGCGCGCCACCTGGCCCATTACCTGCATCAAGCCCCAGGACATGGCGCGTGTGTATGCCTCGGTGGCGCTGAATTTTCCGGCCGTATACAGCGGCGCGATGTAGCGCGAGAGGAATCCCGGTTCGTAGCGCACGGCCCAGGGGTTCCAGGCGGATTCCTGCTCGATCACGGCGCAGACCAGTTGCGGGTCGATGCCGTGAGAGGCGGCGATGCGCCGGGCGAGTTCAATGAGTTCGGGCTGGACGATGTCGGGCATGGGGAGATGAAACGTGACTGGTGATTAGTTGCCGGTGACTAATGAAAAAGAAATACTCTGGAATCAGCCACGGATGGAAAAAGACAGACACGGATGAAGACAAGTCAGAAGCGGCACAATCTTCTTAACCTGTTTTCGGCATCCCTTCAACATTTCCGGGTTTATCAGTGTTTATCCGTGTTCATCCGTGATTTTCATGCCTTTGACGCAACTCGGCTTACCTTCGCCGTTCCTGGCCATTGAGTTCCAGGAACTGCACGGGCGGCGGCTCCTTGAGTTCCAGGCCGAGGCGGCCGGCGATCTGCCGCAGGGCGTGGTAAAGATGGGGCAAATGGTTGATGGCCATGTCGCGGATGAAGGCGCGGCGGATTTCGTCGTCGCGGGTGCGGCGATGGAGCCAGCGGAGGAAAATGAAGAACTGAACGCAGGTGGAGAAGGCGACAACGATCCAGTAGGGGTTCATGATTGTGGGCGATGCATGGAATTTAGGACAGGCGCTCTTGCCTGTCCGGTTTAGATTTACTTTGTCGATCACCAAAGCGGACAGGCAAGAGTGCCTGTCCTACGCGGGCGTTATCCATTGAAACCGAAAGAAAGCCCTCCGGGACCGAATCCGATCTGCATGTTATTGGACCTTGAATTTTGCACTTGCGCGTTCAGCAGCGACGCCGGAATGCCGAGCGTCCTGCCCAGCAGCGAAGTGTCCGTGCCGTACAAGCCGGAAAGGCCGGAGAGGCCGGAGAGAGTGTCCGAGCGGGCGGCGTTGCCGAAGGCGATCTGATTCTGCTGGGCGAGGTTGGCCTGCTGCTGGCCTTGCGTGCGCGCAAGGGAGTCGATCAATTCGCCGTAGCCGGCGGAGTTGCGCGTGCGTGCGGCGCGCGTGGCGGCGTTTTGCGCCAACGCGTTGAACGCGGACGACAGCGCGGATTGCGAAGCATTGGTGATGGCCGATTTTTCGGCGTCCGTGTAACCGGGGTTAGCCGCCAAATTCTGATAGCCGGCCGCGGCCTGCGACCCAAGGCCCTGGCTGGTGGAATAGAGTTGCTGGTTCATCGCGTTTTGTTGCGCGAGTTGCTGATCGATCTGCGCTTGCGTTTGTGCCTGTGCGCCGCGTCCCATGGGACACCTCCGGAGAGTAATTCGTGATTTGTGACTGATGATTGGTGATTGGTGAAGCCCGCCGAAGGCGGGTGATCCGTGATTTGCTATCCGTGAAAAGCGGCAATCTCGAGCAGTCTAAGCCCGGCTATGGATCTGATTTTCACCAGTCACTAGCCACCGGTCACTAATCATCGATGTCTTTTTACTACACGCGCCGCGAAAAGCACGGCCACGGATCTCGCGTCCAGCCGAGGCGCGCCAGGCGGCGGCCGAAGGAGCGCGCGATTTGCGGCGGGAGAAACGCCTGGGCGTCGTCCAGGCCTCGCCGGGCGGCGTCGCGCAAGGCCGCGGCATGAAGGGCCAGAAAATTCTGCCAGCGCTGCCGCGGGGTTCCGGCGGCGGGATCGTGGAGCAAATAGGTTTCCGCCGTGAGCCTTTGCAGGATGGCCATGGTGACTCGAGAGGATTTCGCGTCGCAAACGAGCGGGAGTGAGCGCGGGCGCGCGGAAGATTCCGGCGGGGAATCGCCGCAGGCGACTTCCCTGCCGATCAATTCCCTGCTGCCTATTTCCCTGCCGTCTCCCTCGCGCGCCTCTTCGAGGTCGTCTGTCTCGATATCATCGGCATCTTCTTCGAGGACTAGCCGGGACACAAACATCGGGTTTTCCAGATCCGGAAGCGGATAGCCGAAGCCTTGCGCCGCGTGCATCCGCCGCAGCGCCTGAAAATCATTCGATGTGTATTCGCGGATGCGCATCTGAGATTTTGTGAGACGTGGCACAGGCTTCAGCCTGTGCGGGGTTGATTTTCTCGAGTCCGGGACAGCGCACAGGCTGAAGCCCGTGCCACTAACGGCAAGCCGTTCCATCGTTCAGCAATCGTGCTACCGCAAAATTACCGGCCCGGAAGCGCTCCGTGTGGCGTGTCCAAAACCGGATCCGCCTTCGCCGCCGGACGCGGTGCCGCTGCCCTGCGAGGCCTGCAACTGCGGCCCCGTGGCCGTGCCGCCGCCGGCAACCGGCGTCGCCGGAGTGCCGAACGTGACCGGCGCGGACGGGTCCGACCCGAGGTACTGCGAATACGCGCGCCAATAAAGCGTCTGGTTGCCCATGGCCACGCGCAGGTTGCGCGAGCTGCCGAGAAAATGCACGTAGGGCCTGTTGAACGCGGGCGTAGTATCGGATTCGGCAAAATAAAATATTCCCCGGCGCACCGCGGAATTGTCCGTGATGGCCAGATCGAAAATGCCGTCCGCGGCGAGCACCTTCAGGCTGCCGATAGGCGCGGGCGTATCAATCGAACCCGAGGGATCGACGCCCGTGGCCAGGCCCACGGCGTTCACGCCGTTCACCAACTGCCTGAGCGCTTCATATACGTACGGCGATTCGCTCTTGATCTGCGCGAGTTGTCCGATTTTGAGCATTTCATGTAGCGTAGACTTCAGTCTGCGCGGTTTAAATTTTTGTCAGGCGGGAACAATTGTGCTCCGCATTAAGAAAAAAGCGCGCAGACTGAAGCCTACGCTACAAGAAACTAGTTCCTGCCGAGCGGAAGTAGGCCCGCGGGTCACTTGGTGTATCATTCCCACTAACGCAACTATGTCGACATCTTGCAGTTCCCTGGAGGTGAGTCATGGCCGGGCGGACCTTGCTGCTGGCGCTTATTGTTGACCGTATCTCCGCAGACCCAACCACGACTCCCGATACACGTTGAGGTCCTCATTTATCCCCAACTCGCTCGCCAAGCGCAAATTCAAGGTGACGTGGAGGTAGGAGCCCAGATCGATTCCGAGGGTCACGTCCATGCCCCAATCGCGGAGACGGGACCTAGAATTCTGCAACTAGCGGCCGAAGTGAATCTAAGAACCTGGCGGTTCCAGAGGGGCGAAGATCAAGAATTGAAGGTCGTTTATCACTTCATCCTCAAAGAAGGACGTGAATCCTATCCCCAATCGGAATGTACATTTGATTTTCCAGATTCCGTAGTAATTTCCTCTCACCCACCTCCCGCAATCCTTGACAATGTGCCCTTAGGGAAGTCATCGCACCACTAAAGGTCGAACAGGTTTTTGTGGCGCAGGCTTCAGCCTGTGGAATTTTGGAGGAGCAAGATCAACCTTGCTCCCACCAACCCCCACAGGCTAAAGCCTGCGCCACAAAAACCCGAGAGGTTGAAGCCTGTCCTACTTAATTCCCTCCGCGCACCGGCGCCCAGGGATCGGGCAACAGCGACGGGACAAACCGCTCGAGCTTGAACCACGCGCCCGCCACGTTCGTGCCCACCTGGAACGCCACGCGTTCCCCCAGCAGATTGATCGGCAACTCCAGATCCTTCGGCGCGGGCGACGACAGCGGCAGCGGCACCAGCGATGCGGGATACGCTTCGTTGTCGACAAACGCCGACAGATTCAGGTTCCCCGCCCCTTCGGCGTACAGGGAGAGATACGCGAATAGTTTGCGGTGCGCGCGCACCTGGTAGGACTGCTCCAGATCGTTGCTCAGGAAAAAGTACGTCGTGTAGTAGGAATTGATGGGCGCGCCGTCGTCGGAAAATTGCGTGTCCGAGAGCTGGTAGATTTTCCCGTTGCCGGCGCCGCTCACGCCGCCATTGCCCAGAAATACCTGCGCCGTGCCGTCCGAGCGTTCGGCCAGCGCGCAGGAATTCGCCGTGATATTCCACGGGCACCACTTGCGCGAGCGGCCCACGGCGTACAGTTTGCCGGAGAGCGTCGAGAACAGCACCGAGCCGAGCGACGCGATTTCGCTGGCGTCGGACAGGCTGCGGTAATCCATCAACAGCACGCGGTTGGGCGAAGTGGCCGCGCCCAGCGGCACGCCGCACAGGATACGCCTGTTGCGCGTATCCACGCGCACCCAGATCGTTTTTCCCGCCGCCCAATTGATCTGGTCCCACAGCGGCTGAATTTCCTGAGAAATCTTGATCGGCTCGCCGCCGGCGTAGATGTACATTCCGGAACGTCCGGCGATCACCGCCCAGTCTTCTCCCGTGTCCACGCCCTGCACCGATGGCGTGCCCACGGTCACCGACACTTCGTTGATGGCCCACGACGCCGGCTCGTTCACGCCGTCGTCGGAGGTGACGTAGATCGACCGGTCCTTCACCAGATACAGATTTTCGCGCAGCAGGAACGCCGCGCGCACCGCCTGGCCGTCGCTTTCCGACACACTCATGAGTCCGCTGACGCCGTCGTAGCTCTCCGGATCCTCGGCGAACGACGCCCGCACCAGGGAGGTGTTGTAGGGCGTAGCCGTCGGAAAAATTTCGATGTTTTCGATCAGGAATCCCACGGCGCTGGTCGGCGTGCCGTCGGCATAGACGCGCAGCACCAGGTCGGGCGGAATCGATGCCAGCGCGCCGGGCGGCGTGATGGGCGCGATGAATTCGGTCCACGCGCCCTGCGAAATTTGCGCGGCGGGCACGGCGACGCCCGTTGTGGAAAGAGAGATCGATGCGGCGAACAGATGGACGTGCAGGGTTCCCTGCGTAAGTGCGCCGGTCATGCGCACGCGCACGCGCGCCGAGTACGGCGTGTTCGGCAGCAAGCGCGGCGCTCCGCTGGAATCGGCCACGGCCGACTGCGTGATCAGCCCGCGCGTGGGCGTCACGCCGTCGCCCAGAACCGAATAGGCGCCGCCCCAGATCGCGCTGCCGGTCGAGTCCGCCCCGCCGCCGGCGAAATACGTAGCGTCCGGCGTCCATCCCAACGGCGCGTTACTGGCTGGTGGCGAAACAAAGCCGCCGTCAAACGTGAGATTGTCCCAATTATTCTGCTTGTTTCTTTCGCCCCACCAGAACAGGCGATCCGCATACCCGATCACGCCGGCGCATTCGCCGAGCTCGACCAAATTAAACAGAGGGTCCGCGGGAATTCCCGCCAGCAGCGCGGTGTCCGAGAAATCCACGACAAAGGACGATACCGAATTATCGTCCACCTGCATCTGTGGCGCGCCGTTTAATCCCGTGGTGTAGAAAAAGTTGTCCCCGCCCGCGCCGGTAAACGCCAGGATGCGCGCCACCACGTTCGGCAGCGTCGCCACCGAGGGAATCCCCGTCACGTTCGCCCGGCAATTCCCCGCCGAAGTCCACGATGCCGGCGCCGATGGCCGCGTCAGATATCCCTGCCGCGTCACGAAAATCACGGCGCACTGGTGCACGCCCGCCGAGAGCGATCCCACCGGCGCGGCCGTCCCGCCGCTGGACGTTGCATTGACGTTGGTCTGGACGTAGGTGAAGTGCAGCGAATCGATGATCGACGCGATGGCAAACGTGCCGTTGAAACTCGTGTCGGTAACTCCCGCGATCGTGACTTGATCGGTGGAAAGTATTCCCGTTGGCGCGCTCGTCGTAACCGTCACCACGTTGGACGTCCGCGAAATCGCCGAAATCGGCACGATGATGTCCGTTACGGCCGTGACTCCCGCGCCCGGCCCGCACTGGCTCACGCGATCGAAATGCGTTCCGTCGTACTGCCGCGGCACGTCCGCGCCGAAGTTGCCGTCGTGCACCGCCATGTACTCCCTCCCGAACAGCGATGCGGAACTCGCCTCGGAATTCGGGACCATTCCCGAGGCAATTTGCGACAGCACGCCCGGCGATGTTTCTCCCCACAGCGTCCCCGAGGAATCCAGCGCCAGCAGCGTCTGCGCGAGGTTCGGCTGCGTGTAGGTTTTCAGGTAGTTGACGGTGGGATTGCCGGCGCCGGAAACGATCGGCGAAAACACCGCCGCAAGCCCCGGCCGCGTCTTCACTCCGCCCGGAAGAAACGCCACGTCCTGGCAATCGGGCGAGACGCCCTGCGGCAAATCCGCCGCCGCCATATCCGTCACCAGCCCGCCGAACAAGTCCAGCGGCGCATCAATTGTGCCTGCAATGCTCATAGGAGATTTTCAAAAGTGAAATTTGAGATTTGAAATAGGAAGTGCGGGGGTTGAACGTCGAAAGTGGAAAGTCGGAAGTACAAATCAAACGAGGCTCACTTTTAACTCTAGACTGTGAACTGTCAACGGCCTTAAATCAGCTTATTGAACACCGCTTCAAACTGAATGCTCGCGTCCCCGGTAATGCGCGCCGGATACGCCCCGGAGGCAAGCTCCGTGTTGGACGCCGTGTTGACCTTCACTTTCTGATTGTTGAGCGAAGCACCCTTAATCCACGAGTACGCGTCTCCGGTCGATCCTCCGACCCAGATCTGCACCGGCGCCTGGCTGGCGGGAATCTGCGACGCGACGGTCGTGAAATCCAGCGTGTCCCCGCCGGTCGAATAACTTCCTGACGCCGTAAGCGTCCCGAACACGTAAACGTTGTTCGCGGCCGCGTCGATATCAACGATGGTAATTGCGAGTGGCATGGTTTCCTCCCGAAGAATGTGACTGGTGATTGGTGACTATCTTTCAGCGAATATCTGGACCGGTATTGCAAGGCGGTTCCGGTCACTGGTTTTCAGCAGTCACTGTTCACCAGTCACCCGTCACGCCTTTTCTCAACTCAGTGGAGCAAATCCAGCGCGCGAAGAAAACGGGCGGCGCCGCCGGCCGGTCTGCTGCTCGCGCTGCGTGGCGCGCACGATCAAATCCTCGAGCGCGTCGGCCGCCGCCGCGTCCCAGCGTTCGGCCTGAGGAGCGCCGCGCGCGGCTCCGGCCATGGCCGTGGCCGCGTAGGCCAGCGCTTCCTGCGCGTTGCGGATCAGCACGGGGCTGGTCGCGTCGGTCAGATCGGGATAGGACTTCTGATAGCGCAGGCGGATCTGCGTGTCCTGCGTCGCGCCCAGGAAATACAATCCGTCGGCGCGCCATTCCCAGTAGCTGAGCGTTTGCGCCTGCGGCAACGATGGCAAACCGTCGTGATCGGTCAAGTCCGTCATCTCAATGAAATCGTCAGAGCTGAGATTGGCGCGCTCCCACAATTTCACCGGCACCAGCAGGTCCGGCGGCAACTGGTTGGGCGGCGCGGTCGCGTCCGTGATCGAAACCTGCGCCGACGCATCGACCACCGTCACCGCGGGCACCACCAGCAGCACGTTGTCGGTCAGAAACGATCCCGACTGGATATTCGCCAGCGCGCGCTGCGCCTTGCGATACCCCGAATTCACGTACGGCAGCAGCACCGCATCGGTGAACAGATTCCCCGCCGCATCGTTCAGCAGCGAACGCACCAGCGCCGTGATTTGCCCGGCAGTGTTATAAGCGGTTGTTCCAACAACTGGCATGGCAGCTCCTCGTGATTTGTGAAGCGTGAGTGGAGAAAGGCGGAATCCACAGATGAATACAGATAGACACTGATGAAACCCTGAAGCGAGGAAAAAAGAATGGACAGAGACTGAAGAAAGCTGAGAGGTGCGGGAAATTGAAAAAGAAGTTCCCTCTCTTTCCGATTAGCTTTTATCGGTGTTTATCTGCGTCCATCCGTGGACAATTCTGAAGTTCTTGTTCTTCGCGAATCATGGTTCACCCGGCAGCGGCGACTGCTTCAAATACGCCGCCACGCCGATAATCGCCGACATCGCGGCGCTCACCCCGGCAATGGCCAGCGTGGGATGCAGCCCGGCTTGCAAATTAAAATGCGCGGGATCGATCCCCACCGCCGCAAACCCCGTGATCACGCCGTTGGCGCCGCCCGCGATTCCGGCTGCGGCAATTCCCTTCAACCAGGCTTCCCAGATGGACATAGTTACTCCGGTGCTTCAAGGGATTATTGTGGAGCAAATCTTGGTGGCACAGACTTCTGCCCGTGCCACTGGACCGCACGGCCGCCGCGCTGGGCGATATGATTTGTAGGGCACGGCTTCAGCCGTGCCCTAAAGCCCACACCATAGAAACGGCTCTAGCCGCTGGCCTGCTGGAACTGACAAAATTCAAGGAACCCGGGCAATAATCGCGCAGGCCGCCTTTCGTTTCACTGAATGTAAAAAGCCTGCGCGGCTAGAATCCTCATGGCGCCAGCAACTCGGTCACAAAACTCAGCGGCGTAATAAAGTCCGTGGCCGCCACGTTGAACTGCACGTTCACCACCACCGCATTCGCCGTATTCACCGCCGCCGTGTTGTACTTGATCGAGTTCGTTCCCCCGGCGCTGTCCTGTCCCACCGTGACGATATTCTGCGAATTCTGCACCCCGGCCGCGTTGTGAACGGTAAACGTGATGACTTCCAATTGATTGGCCGCTCCCGAAGGCGCCGCCGCCGTGGTCGTCGTTCCGCCGAAGGATAAATTGTAGGAGACGCTCGCCGTGCCGGTCGTGTGTTGCGACGTCACCGTAAACCGCACCCCCGCTCCGGCCGCCAGCGCTCCCGCCGGAATCGTGCAGGTGTAGTACACCGCGGCCGCGCCTGTCCCTTGAACCGCCGATGCCGGCCCCTGGTACGCGCAAGCCGTCGATCCCGCCAGTGCCGGCGGGCCGCCTGCATCCACCAAATTCAAGTTTGCGTCCGCCTTGACGGCATTTCCATTCACCAGCGTGCCGCCAATGCCGCCCACCAGCGCAGCCGTGCCGTTATTGTTGATCATCTTCCAGCGGTGCGCCGTCGAGTCCGCATACAGCAGATCGACGCCAGCAACGCCCGACGGCGCCGAGCCCTCGCTCGCCTGATATTGGGTACCCACGCGAATTCCCAGCTTGGTGAAAATGTTGAGGCCTACGTTCGATGCCGGAACCATCCCGAACCCGATGGGATACTCGTCGGAGTGGCTGGTTGTGCAATAGAAACAGGATGGGAAGGGATCGTCGTAATCCCATGCCATCCATGAGAGATAGGCCTTGGCCTGGGTGTTCGCGCTGCCTGCCGATCCTATCGCGCTGGTGAGCGTATAAGACGCTGGAGTACCGACACCCGTGATCCCGGTGATGACCGTGTTCGGCGTGCAGTTCGGGCCGGTGTTGCAGTAGTAGAAGTCGTAGCTGGAGGACGTGTAGAACGCGCTCTCGAACCATTGCCAGACGATTGAGCTCGAAGCGCCGACCGCTTGGCAGACGATTGGCGTGGGAAGGGTTTTCTGGCCGCGTGCGTCCACGGCGTCTACTTGCGCACAATAATTTGCAGCGGGGAGAGAGCCGGAGCCCGTGCTTTGAACCGAGAATGTGGTCACGGGTGGGAGCAGTTGCCCCCAGGCAGCTGACCGACCGCCGCGCGAGACGTCTACAAATTGAAGCGGCGCGCGGGAAACATTCGCGCCGGGTGTGCCGCCCTGAATCTCCAGTCCGCTTCCGCCAGAAGCAAAACGCCCTGGCAGCGGAGGGCCGCCCGCTGAAAAATATCCAGGTATATTAATGCTGTCCGAGTTGCAAACAACGGAGCCATTCACGCACTGAGCCACTATTTGCGGTCCTGCGATGTTGAATAGAGTCACGCCGTTAAGGCTTCCCGTTCCGAATCCGGAGAACACGAACACGGAATTGCCCGACGTGTCCGAATCGTTCAGGTTGTCGATGCGGATGTCGCTCAACGCCTCAAAGGAAGACGGCGCTCCCGGCGCATTCGGACCGGCATCCATGGTGATGTCTCCGTTATCGCTGGGCGCCAGATTTTCCTGCAGCCAGTTGGAAAAGAAAAAACTGTTCATGCCGCCGCCGGCCGTTCCATTCCCGCCCGGCCCGCTGACCTCGATCCCATGATTGTAGGTAATGAGGTTGTTAATGTAGACGCAGCAGACCGAAGCCCCCGAATACGGCGTGACTGAAAACAGAATCGACGCCAGTCCGCCGTTGACGGCTTCGGCATACAGGGAGTCGTTGTTCATGTGCAGCCCCAGAATGCCGCTATCGGCCACGACAGGCGCGCCCGCCGACCCAGTGGTCTGTTCCGCGATCGTGTCATTATCAAGCGTGACCGCCGCTCCCCCAACCACATAAATGCCGTGCCCGAACAACGTCCCCAGGCTGAATCCGGAAAACTCCGCGGGGCTTGCATTGATCACCACCGCCGCGGCCACCGACGGAGCCACCTGCATTCCCACTCCAATTTTCGATTGGAACGACTGGGGGCCAGGGCCTCCTCCCATTCCTTTCACCGAGTAACCGGGCTTGGTGATGAACCAGGGAATGGTGTGGAAAATTGTTTTTCCGGCCACGTAAATTCCAACGCTCTGGTTGGTGTTCGACACTGTCGCCGTTGGCAACATTCCGTTGAACCACCAGGTTCCCGCCGGCACATAGCAACCATATTCATTTCCAGGGTTGTTCGCCGGAATGCTTTGAAAAGCGACGACATCGCTCACGCAGGAAGCCAGGAAACTCGATTCGTCGTGATACACGTTCTGCGACGTAACCGGACTGGTCGCCGTGGCCGCCAGCGTGAGTGTCGTCGAGCCGCCTCCGTTCACGATTGTGGTGTTCAGCGTTTGGGCTCCCGCGCTTGCAGGTGGCGTGGCCGGCGCGAACACCGGGCACGGCATGGGCAGGCCTCTGTCGGAATACCCGTTAGTGAACGCCGTTCCCACGCAGCTGTACGCCCCGCCCAGCCCCTGGTCGCTATAAATCACATATTCGTACGCGCCTGTGACCAGCGGCCACATCACGTGGTTGTAGTTGTATTTCGTGAGCGTTGCATTGGCGGCCGTCACCGTGACCGGCGTCGTGGACGCCGCCGAGGTTCCCATGTTCGAGTCGACCGCAACGATCTTGTAGTGATACGTCGACGAGCCGCCCGTGCCGTGCGCGTATCCGAAACTCGTCGTGACCGTGCAGCCGGTCGGAGAATCAGTCGCGCTACCACCGGAGGTATAAGTAAAGTGCGTCGAATCCACGACCGTTTGAATCGGGAACGTGCCGTTGTAGGCGGAGATCGAGCAGCCCGACACCTGCACTCCCTGATTCATGCCCGTGCCCGATCCCACCACCAGGCCGTGCGAACCGCTGCTCACAACCGTCACGGTCGGAGATCCGCTGCGGCTGATAGACGAAATGGAAATCGCCGACGGCGGCGTATTCAGCGTGGCTACCGGCCCGGCATGCAGCACGGCGATGCCGCATCCGTTCTTGAAGTCCGATGCCCCGGCCAGAAGCAGCGTCGCGGATCCGCCGTTGATCGTGCCGGTCGTATTCGCTCCGGGGTCGGTCGCTGTGGACGAGCATCCACCCGCCGGCATGTACGCCGTAAAATCGCGCCACGGAATAGGTCCCTTGAACCGCTGCGACTGCGACCACTGATTGTCCCCGGTCGCCGAAGGCACTGGCGCGCCGCCCACCGTCAGCGTGCCGGCAACCGACGCCGATCCACTCACCGTCAGGTTCCCCGTCAGTGAAAGAGAAAACGCGGAAATCCCGCTGGTCGTGGTGACCGTGGTGAACGTCGGCGTGCTCGGATCGCTCGGCAGGATCACGTTGGGCAGTTGTTTGGTGATAATGCCCGGCCCGCTGATCTCGATTTCGTAGCGTCCCGGCGCGGCGTAGAACGAATAGTTTCCCAGGCCATCGGCCGACAGCGGATTCGCCAGCGCCTGCGTGAGCGCCGCGTCCGAGTAAATCAGCGCGAGCGGCGAGCATGGCTGCCCGGTCGCCGTGGACGTGCACACGCGCACACTTGCGCCCGCCATCGGCCTCCCCTGCGCGTTGAACACAATATCGTCCTTGCGCGAACCTTGCGCGAACGCTTCGCCCGAAAAGAGCGTGGCCGCAATCCAGGCCAATACCACGAACCAGAGAAATCGTTTTGTGTGTCTGCACATTTCCATCATTCCCTCAAAGAGTCTTCGATTATTTCGATAGCAAACCACAGCGCTGCACCAGTAGCGTGGGCTTTTCACCCTAATTAAAATGAAGGGCAGTCTGCGCGCCTTCCTTCCGAGCACCCACAAAAACCTCGCGCGGGCTACAGAGTACGATGCTTCAACCCCTCCGCCCGCGTGCCTTTGAATGATTCTTGGTGGCACAGGCTTCAGCCTGTGCGATTTTGATTTTCTTGCATCGAATAAGCGCACGGTCTAAAGGCGATGCCACCAGACCTTGCAAATGGCGCACCCTGGTGCCGCTCCGGGAATCGCGCGAATGATGGCTCACGAAGGTTCTTGGAAGTGGAAGCAAAACCGCCCCTACCCGCGCTTCCCCGTCAGCGGCCGCTCCACTCTCGCATCGCTATTCCCCGGCCCAGGCACCGGCTGAATTAATCCCAGCGCGAGTGCCTTATCCCTGTCCAAAACCGCGTGACACACGCGGCAGACCGCCACGCCCGGCTTTACACGTTCTCCGCACCCGGGACACTCAGCCGCAGGCCCCGGGGTCGTCGTGAACCATTCCTTCTCCAGCCCCAGGCTAGCCGCCGCGCGCCGCTGCAAATCGTTGATGAACAGATACGAGTGCGAACGTTCCCACTCGCGGTCCGCCGCGGCCACCAGCGCGCGGTAAAATTGGTCGAGCTTTTCCCGCGCCGCGCCCAACTCCTGCTCGGTGGGCGCGCTCCCCGCGCACACAAAAACTCCCAGGAAACTCCGCTCGCCCGCGTCGGAATTAATTTCCCGGCAAAGGTCGTCGGCAATTTCCCGCGCCGTGACCGCCAGCGGCAGCGTACGCTTGTCTCCGTAGTCCATCACCGCCGTACGCGGAGTGACCTGCGTCAGCGCGCAACCTTCTCCCTTAGCGCACCCCGCCACCTGAAACGTCCCGTAGGTCCGATGCGCGGCATAGCATTGCTCGGTGATATTTGCGATCACCGCGAGTTCACTGTTCATTTCGATCTTCTCCTGTTTTATTCCAAACTTATCCACGGATGCACACAGATGAACACGAATAAAGAAAAGGCAGAGAGGACTTATGATCCGTGCCTCGCTCCTATCTTTTCCTTCCTGTTTTTATCGGTGTTGATCCGTGTTCATCTGTGGATTCCAGAGTTTCCTTGATCATGACAACACCGCCTCGGCGTACGCGTCGTATTCGCGCTCCTCCCGCCGCGTCCGCTCATCGAGCGCTTCCCTGCTCCTGGCGCGCGAAACCCCGCGGCTCGCTTCGATCGCCCGCGCAATATGCCGCGCCGCCGCCCTCGTCAATTGCACGAATTCCCCGCGCGGCCCCTGCAGCGTGAAGCAGTGCTCGTAATCCCCGCGCGAAGGATATGGTCCCAGCGCCGCAACGCTGCGCCCATCCGCAATTTCCAACGTTTCCGCGTGCCAAATTTCCGGCGAACCATAACTCTCCGGAGGCATCCACTTCTCGATGTGCCACCGGTCGTGCGGCAAATATTTGGGCTCCCGCCGCAGCTCCACCACTTCCCGCAGCAGCGTCCCATCCGCCCCGCGATCCTCCCACTTCCCCCCAATCCAGCCGCGACCATCCCCAAACCGCCCGGTAATTCGCGTCCCCAAACCGGTTCACCCCACCAGCGAGCAATAGTTCCCGCGCGACCTCCGCAGGCGCTTCGTGTGTTTCTCGGATGACTAAAATCATTGATTTGAGAAAAATGTGCAGAGATACTGCCGTTCATGGCATTCGGTCGCGGTCGGTACAATAAGTGCGATCTTCCCGGCAATGGCAAATGTGCAGGCTGCCGCGGAAGAGGAAAACTGTTGAGTGGCCAGTGCTCCCGCTGTGCCGGCACCGGCCGATGCGCTAATTGCCAGGGCTCCGGCCGCCGACCGAAAACGTCCGCTTTCCCTAGCGTGAAAGAACTGTATCGCCGGTTGAGTCAACTTTTTCAGCCTCACCGCTGTTTGGAGTGCGACGAACCGGGAAACGGCAAGTGCGCAACATGCCACGGACTCGGTATGACGCTAACTGGGAATTGCTCCGTTTGCGGTGCAACGGGACAATGTGCAATCTGCAAAGGAACGGGAAAGTTGTCTCAAAGATGAGGGCTGGGGATGCACCGCAGTGCACCCCCAAGCTCGTCATGCTTAGTACCCGCTCGGCCGCGCCAATGCATCAATGTAGCTGCCGCTGCGCGGAGAGTCATTCCACACCTGGAATCCGGTGTCGAAATAGAAAATGAACGACGCCGCAATGCCGCCGCTCGCGCCATAGATCGGGAACACGGTCTGTCCGCCGACCTCGAAGTAGTCGATGTCCTTCATCACCGCGCGTCCCCAGTGCGACAGATCGAGGAAATCCACGCGGGTCTGATCGGCGTTCACCGAAGACTTGATCGGGATGCCGGACATCGTTTTCTTGCCCGAGAACAGCAGGTCGAGGTCGTTGGCACGGCTTCCCGCGCCTTCCTTGATCACCTGGCTGATCGTGATGCCCAGATTTTCCCAGGCGTGTTCCTGCTCGACGCTGGTGTAGGCGATGAGTTTGCCGAGCTGGTTGATGCCCAACGCTTTGCGCACCTTGTTGATCGCCAATCGCACGTGGCCGGGAACCAATGCGGAGTTCGCGGCGTTGACGCGCGGCGTTTGCAATTGTTGTGGATAGGTGGCCCGGTTCAGGTTCAGCCAGGTTCCGGTGGTGGCGTTGTTCTGGTGGTACTTGATCCCGAACAGCGAGACGGGATTGGCGCCTGTCAAACCGTCGTGCACGATCAAGTCGTTGACGGCGGTGCCGCTCGGCACGTTGTCCACCGTGATGGTTTGCGTCGAGGAAATCGGATCGGCCGCGGTCACGCTGGACACCACGCTGGCCGCGACGTTGCGGTTCGTGGTCAGCGTCGGATCGTAGATCTGGATCGTCTGCCCCACGTACACCAGCGCCGCGCCCGAGGGAATGGTCATCGTGAACGTATTGCTGTTGATCGCGCTGATCGTTCCCAGCACGCCGTTTCCGCCCGTCTGAATTACTTTGTCGAGGAACGATCGGAACTGCCGCATGCCGCTGGCGATCTCGCGCTTCACGGCGTTTTCGACGGCCTTTTCCCGGGCATTCGAGGCGTATTCCACGAGCTTCGTGATTTCCACCGCGAACCGGAAGAAGATCGGCGAAACCTGTGCGACGTCGTACGTCGAGCCCGTTCCGCGCCCCAGATCGCCGCCATCGGCGCTGTAGCTTCCGGCCTTTCCGCCGGGAATTAATTGCAAAGGCAGCCGCATATTGCGCGAACTGACCTTTTCCACATCACCGCGTGCCTGGATCATGCTGAGCAGAACATCGTCGCGCTCGTAGAGCAGGGGCACTTTGTCGCGCACCTTCTCCAGTTGCAACGCGATGGTCTGCGCGTTGTTTTGTGCTGCCATGATTGCTCCTTATGAATGCATGTATGAATTGAAATAAAAACCCGCCGCAGTCCGCCATCTTTTTGGCGAACGAAGGCGGGTAACTGCAGGTAGAAAATCGTGACGGGTGGTTCGTGACAGATGAAAATCGAAATCGCCGGAACGATCCACGGATGCGCACAGATGACCACGACTAAAGGCTGATCGGGACAACACCAAATCAACAACTTCATTTTGTGGTTCTAGGTTTTATCCGTGTTTATCCGTGTGCATCCGTGGTTCCACAATTCTTTTCCGCCAGCGAATCACATCCCTAAAATCTCATCGTCGCTCATCGCCGCGTAATTCACCTCGCGCGGAGACATCGCCCGCAGCGGCATCGAATCCAGCGATCCGCCTGGCGCCGCAATATCCACGCGCGCCGCAGCCGCCGCTTGCCGAGCCGCCTTGTTCCGCGCTGTCCCCAGCACCGAGCTGGTCCATTCCCCAATCACGCGCCGCGCCACGCTGGGCACAAGCTGCTTCGCGCGCCCCGCCAGCAGCGCAGCCACGCGCTCTTGCTCGCCGCTCCCGAATCGCCGCTCGCGTAACACTTCCCCCACTTGCTCGGAGAGCGAGCGGTCCGCGGCCAGCGCGCGATGCACTTCGTTGAAAATATCCTCGCCAATGCGCCGCGCCGCTCCGTCAGCCACTCCCTCCGGCAGTACACGAGCCAGCGTCTCGCCGATCGACCCGCGCACGTCTCGCGCCACCACCTCGTTGGTCGACCGCTCGAAAGACGCATAGGCGGCGGGATCGAACGTCGGTGACTGGCCTGCCCTGAGCCCGCTCTGGGTGGAAGATTGGTTCTGGTTTTGAATTTGGTTCTGGGTACCTGCCGTCAAGTTATCTCTGCCTACTCCGTCGAAAGTTCCGTTTCTCTGCCCACTGCCTCCTGCTTCCCTGCCTCCAGAATCCATCCCCGCCAGCACCTTCGCAGCTTCCGCAAACATCGACCGAAACGCCGCCGGATTCGCACGCGCCATCTCCGCCACCACTTCTGATTGCGCCCGCGCATCCCCCAAAAAAATTGCCGCGTCAATCCGGTCCACCGACTGCGCCGCTTCCTGCATTGACGCCGCACTCTGCCGCAGCGAATCCACTTCCTGCGCGATTTGCCGCAGCGAACTAACTTCCTGCGCCGCTTCCCGCAGCGCGAGTACCTCCTGCGCGCCCCCCGGCAACAATTCCTTCATCGCCTGCGCCTCTTCCGCCGAAGAAAACGCCGCGCGAAACGCCTGATGCTCCTGCCAAAGCTGCTGCGCCTCCGCAGCATGTTTCGGATCCGCCGCCACCGCCTGCATCCAGGCAGGCATCGCGGCACTCGCCGCGGTTTCTTGATCGATCCCCTTAACGTTGTCATTCCGAGGGCGGTCTTTGCCCGAGGAATCCCTCTGCTCGTCCGAGTTCTCCAGGCCATCGATCGAAGAGAGACTCCTCGCTTCGCTCGGAATGACAACGCGTGAAGGGCTGATCAAATCCCCCACCGAGTCCATCCCCAGAATTTCCTCATCCGTCATCTGCGACGACGTCGCGCCCGCGCCATTCTCAACGCGCGCAGCCCCAGGCACTTTCGCCGGCACTTCCGGTGCGCCACTTTGCCCCGCATCCATCCCCGCCCAATCCAAATCCACTTGTGTTCCGCTGCTCATTGCTTCACTCCTGGCTACGTAGCATAGAATTCAGTCAGCACCTTTTGTCGCTAGGAAGATCGACTCCACACAGCCGAACCCCAGACAGGCTGAAGCCCGTCCTACTCAGGCTCCGTCGCTTCGACTTTCGACGCAGGCGACGCCTTCGCGCTTGCAGCAGGAGGCGCCAGCGATTTCGCCGTCGCCAACCCAATCGCCCGCAAATGCGCCTCCGCATGAGCGCGCACATAGGCAAACCCAGCCGGATTTTCCAGATGCGCCACCTGCCCCGCATCCGAATTCGCCCACCGACGGCACTCCTCCAATTCCACCACGTGATTGTCAAACAGCAAATCAATCGGAACGGAAGGTTGCAGGCTGTACGCGTCAGGTTGCAGATTTTCCCCTGCCTCCTGCCTCGTGCCTCCTGCCTCCGCTTTCGTCACAACCGGCGCGCCATGCAGCAGCAAGTCAATCTCCCGCAGCTGCTTGTTCCGCGAATCCTCCCCCGGCACCACCAGATCGGAAAGCCCCAGCAGCGATTTCACAAACCCGACATTCGCCGGATCGGAGAGCGCCTGCTGAATCAGCGGATCGGACGACGCCATTAACTGCTGTATCACCGCGCGCTGCTGCGATTTCAACCGCGGAAACGTCTCATCGCTTTCTGGGTACGCCTGAATGTTGCCCTTCAAATCCGCCAATCGGATCCAGCGCGACTCGAATTCTCCGCCCGGCCCCAGCACCGGAATCTCCGCGTCCTCGGGACGATTTTTCCGGAAGCAATCGACCGACAGCAGCATCACGTCCGCATAAAACGTTTTCAATCGCCGCCACACCAGGCCCAGCCGGCCCAGCGCCTGGTCACGCGCCATCGCGTAACCCGACGCCGTCTTCACATTTTCCATTTCTCCGCCAAACACGGCCGGAAAAAGCCCGGTCAAGAATTGCGACACCGGCCCCATCAATTCCTGCTGGTGCCGCACCAGATCCGGAGGCACCTGCGCCGGAGCGGGCTGAAAAAATCCCGCGGCCAACGGCTGCCCGGGCCGTGAGCGCGCCGGATAATGCGCGGCCGGCTCAGCGGTTTGATTGGCCAGCGCGTCGAAATCGAGCACTTGCGGATCGGCGTAAATCGGCGGGATGCCGTACTCGTAGGTTTCCGCCTGAATGTTCGAGAGCGTGTTGTAGCGCTCCTGAATCTGCACCAGCGAATCGCCCACCGACGGCCGGTTCTGCCCGTCGCCCGGCAGCGCATGCATCACGCGCCAGCGGTCGTCCATCGATTCGTTGCGCGATTCGCAATACGTGTCGCCGGCAAACGCCACGTAGCAGCCGTCGGGAAACAGCGCCAGTAGCGCGTCGCGCACGGATTTGTCCTCGATCGCGTAAAACGCCCACGGGCGAATCCACGTCCGCGAAAACGTGATCAAATTAAACAGCGCGTCTCCCGGATGCGTCGTCGGCAAACCCTGCGAGACCGCCACGCGCGTCGCCCGCGCATAAACCTCGTCGGCCGATTGCGGCCCGCCCATTTGAATCTTGTCCGCCGCCAGCGGATAACTCGCCTTCAACTTCGCGCGGTGCACCTCCATCGACCACTGGAGATACGGATACTCGTGCATCTCGTTGGCCCACACCGGCGTATTCAGCTCGAGCCCGCCCACCACGGAAATCACTTCCTGCCCGTTGGCCACGCGCCTTACACCCGTCACCACCGGCACCGCCACGCGCTCGGCAGGCTTGAAATGTTCCGGCCCCAGCGCGGCGCCGCAGTTCTTGCACAGCACCGGCGGAAGCAAGCTCGGGGTGACAGGCTTGCCCTGAGCGCCAGCGAAGGTTGATCCGTCCACACCAGCTCCCGGCGCAGCCGGATTATTGTAGCTCGGATATCCTGCCTCTTTGCCTCCGGCCTCCGTGCCTCCCGCCTCACTCCCTACTTCCTGCTCCGCCCCGCACTCCGGGCACTTGTACGCGTCCTCGCCCAACGGCACGTAATGCTCCACAATCACCGGCTCGTCGTGCGAACCAAATCTCTGCGAGTCAGCCACATACCTCACGTACCCGCCGATTTTTCCGTCCGTCCACAAATAAAACGCCACGCCGGTCAGCAAATGCTGCACGCGATTATTCTGCTCGACGAGTTCGGACACCTGCGAAGCCGCGCGCGCCGTGGTGATGTCCCCGATCGACTGCGCCGACTGCGGATAAAATCGCGTCGCCGGAACGTCCTGGCTGAGCAGCGAAATAAACGACAGCCCGAACGCCTGGTACAGATTAGTGACAAACTGGTACCGTGGCATTTCCGCCGCGGCGCTGTCGTCGTAAATTTTCGATTCATACGGCAAATGCCAGGTCATGTCCTGCGGATTCCACCAGGCGTACTGCAACCCTTGCCAGAACAGCCGCGCCTGCCGAATCCGCCGGATTTCGTTTCGCCGCGCGACAATCCCCTCTTGCCGGTACTGCACTTCCAACTCGCGCAGCGCGTTCACCAGGTCCGGCCGCAACTCTTCCAGCCGCTCGTTGTTCGGCCCCAAATTGAGGTGTCGCAGCGTTTCCGCCAGCCCCTCGGGAATCGCCGGCCGGTTACCATCCTGCGGCGCCACACGCCCGTCGTTCGGCGCCTCCGCCGGTGCAACGCCCAGGATCGCTTCGTCGCTCATATCTGTCCGCTGATTTGTCATGGTTTTTCAGTAGGACAGGCTTCAGCCTGTCTGGTTTTCTGCTTGCTAGGAAAAAAGCTCATCCGGAGCGGAATGTTGTTGAATTTGTGTTACTGTACGCCGCAAAGGAGGCCCTCCCCATGCATGGAATAATCTGGTGGATCGTAGTAGGCCTGATCGCCGGCTGGCTGGCCGGAAAAGTAATGAAGGGCGGCGGCTTCGGCGTGCTGATGGACATCGTCCTCGGCATCGTCGGAGCGATCGTCGGAGGATGGGTGTTCGGCCTGCTCGGGATGTTCCAGGGTGCCGGGCTGATCGGCTCCATCTTCGTCGCATTCGTCGGAGCCGTGATTTTGTTGTGGCTGGTACGGCTGGTCAAGAAGGCTTAGCGGCAAAAAATACAAAATAGATTCCCGCGCCCTATCGGGGCGGATAAAGATCGCAAGTCAGAAGTCGACGACGATACTCTTTGCAGACCCTCTTCGCGCCGGCTGCAGACTCGCGGTGGACGTTGAGTTGTGCTATTTCTCTCCCGCGGCTTTCCCCGCCGCGATTTCCCTCTCCCGCGCAATCTGCGTCCAGGTGCGCCGCCGCACCGCCGTCATGGCCACGCCGCCGCGCCGCGCATCCTCGTCCATCGAAAGCGGAGGAAACCCCGCCGTCCCCAGCAGCGAATTCACCAGCGCGCGATTCTCCGTCCTCAACCGCTCGACATCCTGCTCCAGCGCCCGCACATACCGGCTCCGCAAATGCAGCGCAAGCCACGAGATCAATTTTTCCCACATAATATTTGTTTTGTCTCATTCCGAGATGCTTTTCGCCGGAAGCGCAAACTAAAGTCTGTCCCACTACCACCCCTGCGGCCGCCATCTCCGCGGCAGCACCGGCGCCACCCTCCGCGTCTCCTCCGCCGAAAATTTCTTCATCCAGATCGCTCGCGAAGTCGGATCGACGGCCGTCACGCGTTCGGCGGCCACCACATCGGCGGGCGCGCGCCCCGGATCGAGCGCCGACTTCAAGCCGTAGCGCGCGGCATCGGACGGATCGTCCCCATCGCACTTCAGCGTATCTTCCACGTTCGCGGGATCGCGCGTCAGCGTCGGCAGATTCTCGATCAGCCGCGTGCAGTTGTCCGCGATCACCCAGTGATCCGCTTCCAGCGCCTGGTACATCAGCATCCAGCCGCCCACGCGATCGTTGTCGGCCGGCGTCGGACGCGGCAAGCCGGCGGCCGCCAGCCCGTCGCCCAGTTGCTCGGCGATCGAAGCGTCGGCCGAGCGCTGCGCAAACGCGTCGGGAGAAAGAAAAACGTCGCGAATGCGTTCGGTCGCGCCCAGGCGATCCACACTGCGTTCGGCGATGGCCGCGGCCAGCATGCGCGGCGAAAGATGGTTCTGCACAAACTCGCGATAGGTCACCACGCTGCCGTCGGCGCGCGTCGCGTGCCAGTAGACCGCGCTGGGATGCTCGAATCCCCAGTCGATCGAAATCCACCGTGGCGTCCACGGCTCCAGCTGCACCTGCTCGGCGCGCACCGTGTGCCGTTCTGGCTTGAACACATCGAAGTACTGCCCCGCGTAAACATCCCACTCGCCGTCCAGAAACGCGCGCCGCAGCGCCTCGGGCAGTTGCCCCAGCGTCTTGCGGTACTGCGTGTCCTTATCGAACAGCGGATTGTCCGCGATCGTCGCGTGAATAAATTCGTAGTCGCCCGAATCGTACTGATCGGGACGGTCCATCCCCGGGGCCGGCGCGCGATCCACCCACAGCGCCTTCACCCAGGCGTGGCCAATGTTCCCCGGATTGGTCGCGCCGGCCATGCACGGACGCGCGCCCTTGATGTGGCAGCGATTCCGGCTGGTCAGAAACTGCCACTGCTTCAGCGTGAAATGCGTCAGTTCATCGACGCCGATAAAAAGATATTCAGCGCCCTGGTAGCGGTACACATCATTCTCGGTGTCGCAATACGCAAAGCGCGTGGTCGACCCGTTCAGCCAGGTCACGATGTGCTTGGATTCGTTATATTTTTCGTACAGTTCGCGCGGAACATCCCGCCGGAAATACGTGATCAGCGAAGCTTCCAGCTCCGGAAACGTCCTCCGCAGCAGCAGCGTATCGACGCCCGGATGCAGGTGCGCCTGGTAGATGGCCTCGTACAGCAGCGCCTTTGTCTTCCCCGGCCCTGCCGCCCCGCCGAACAACCGGTATTTCGCGTCGGACTCGTGAAACTCTTTCTGACGGTCAAAAGGCTCGTACCGGAATTTCTTGCAGAATTTGTCAAAGTTGCGAATGCAATTCTTCGCCTTTGATTTGTCGGGTTTCTTCCCCATGGTCGTGGAATCCACAGATGAACGCAGATAAACACTGATAAAACCAGATCAAAGAACCAAGAGCCTAACCATGAGGACTTATTTGGTTGTTTTGCCTTTATCCGTGTCCATTCGTGTGCATCTGTGGATTGCTCTTCGCCTTCAGGCTCCACGCATTTTCTTTCCGATATAAAAAGCGGCCGCCCCGCCGATGATGCACAACCCGATCGCATAGTGATGCACGCTGAGAATTGCCCCGGCGATGAGCGCGCCCATCCCCGCGAGCTGCACGTACTGCCCCAGCGCCTGCATCTGCGGCGTCCCCGGTGTCGTTGCCATGATTCCTCCCATAGTCCATCCTGAAATTAATTTAAAGAAAATGAGTCACTGCCCTTCAGTGGCGCAGGCTTCAGCCTGTGGAAGTTGGTTAAGGCGATAATTTTTGAATTTGGAGCCTGTTATCAGTGAGGAGTTTCTCGGGGAGATTGCCAAGACGGATCGTGGTGTGCCCCGACTAACTTCCACAGGCTGAAGCCTGCGCCACAAAATCAATCGCAGCACCCCATCAGCCCCAGCGTGCTCGCCCCGGCGCGAAACACATACGCGCCCATTTCCCATCCCCCGCCGGTATTCTGATTGAACAGCCCCACGCTCCCTGGCCACAAATCCCCGGCAAAAAGCCCCATCTGATACGTGGACCCGAGATTCACGCCCGAATCGATCGCCGGCGACCCCGTAAGCAGCGTGTAATCCCCGCCCGCAGAAAACGATGCGCCATTTGTCAGCGCTGGATTAGAAGTCAGAGAATGCGCATCCTGCGAACTCGCCGTCTTCCAATTCGCAAAGTTGTACGCCGTCCCGCCCCAGTTAAATGGCGTGCCCGACGCCGAAAAATAATCGTTGTAGTCGTAGGCCGTGCTGGTCTCCGAGGACGCGTCGACCGAAGCGTACCCGCCGGTCCAGAAAATATTATTTTTCACCAGCGTGCCCGTCGAAGTGGACGCCTGCGTCACCACCGGATTCGCTACGCCAGGCCCGTACACCGTATTGTTGTAAATGACGCTGCCCGCGCTCCCGGTCAGCAGAAAACCTTCTCCTCCGGTCGTGCTCGAACTCGACGCCGAAATATCCAGCAGGTTGCTCCAGAACGCGATGGACGCGCCCGTGCCCAGCCCCGAATTTCCCCCGCTGCCCACGTCCACGCCCCACTCGAAATTTCCGTAGATATAGCTGTGCGACACCGTCAGCGACGTCCCCGAATCCCCCACCAGCACGCCGTACCCATGCCCGTTGAACGTATTCGACCGGAACGGCCCGGCGGTGCTGTAAATCAGGCAGCTGTCTATCGTGTTGTTCGCCGCGCCGCCGTGCGCCACCACCACGCTCCACACGCTGCCCGTAAACACGTAGGCCTCGCGCATGTACGTGTCGTTATAGAACGTGGAATTCTGAATGAGGTTCCCCGAATTCCCGGCGCCGTAAATGCACAGCGGCGATGTTCCGTACGAGTTGTAGGCGACGATGTTGGAAACAAGGTTGCTGGTCGCGCCCGTGTAGACACACACCGGATGCCGGTAGGTGTCATGAAACGCGGCATTGCGCACAATCGAGTGGCTGCCGGTCAAATAAATCCCGCCGAGCGTGGTGCTCGACGTGTTGTAGGTCTCGGCCTGGTCGAGTGAATCGAAAATTAACCAGGACTGCCCGTTGTCCCAGGTCGTGAAGCTCGGGCTCGAAGCGGTCACGTACGAATACGTTTTGCCTTTGGTCGCAACATTCGAGTTGTCCGACGCGTGGATGTACAAAAACGTCCCGTCGTAGAACCACGATCCCGGCGTCTGGTCCACCGATAGCGGATTCAGCACCAGTTGCAGCAGATTGCCGTTTTCCCAAGCCGCCACCGGCGCCGATCCCAGAGCCTGGTAATACGTGTACTGCGTGGTGTTGATCGCGACGATATTCTTGATGACGATGTTGCCGCCGGTCGAATACCCGCTCACCGTGGTGCTCTGCGACTGGTCCGGCCCCGAAAAATTCGACCACAGCGTTTCGTGGTTGTTGGTGTAGTACTCGACGTTTCGCGCCGTGGTGTAGATCGTCACCATCTGGTCGACGGTGTTATCCAGGCTGTACGAAAGCTGGTCCGATGTCACCGTGGTTCCGGCCGGCACGGTCACGCCATTGTTTCCGCCGCCCCAGGTAATGCGCGTGATCGAGCTTGTGTTCGGAGCGGTCGTCGCCGGGCCGATCCCCGCACCCGTAATGTTCAGCGCGGCGGTGGGCGATGCTGTAACGCTGATGGTAATCAGCGACGCGGCATTGGTGATGTCCAGATGCGAAACCTGCTCGCGCCAGTTGCGCGTGGCGCTGTCCGTGCTCGATGTCAGCGAATCGGGCGGCGTAAAGATCGACGTCGTCGTATTCGGTGCCAGCGTATACCCGCTGGTATTGAGCAGCGTCGAACCTTTCACAATCGGATTGGCCCCGCTGCCGTACGCGCCAAACGTGATGGGCGATCCGCTCGCCCCGCTCGACGGCGCAACCAGCGAAGTCCCGTACCAGGCGTCGCCGCGATTAAACAAAACCGCATCGCCCGCCGAAAACGTCGACGCATTCACTTTCGCGATCGTCTGCCACGGCGCGCTTGGCGACGTCCCGCTGTTGGCATCGCTCCCGGCTGCCGCAACATAGTAAGTAGTAGCCCGAGCGGAAACAGCGGCAAGCATCACCATCAAGGTGGTGAGCCGGAACACCTTAAGCCCGAAATTGGTGGCGCGGGCTTTGGTAGCACAGGCTTCAGCCTGTGCGGTTTTAGGTTGCCGGGGCGCAAAGGCGCGCAGGCTAAAGCCCGTGCCACCAAGAATCTCACTGCACCACATAGCTGATGCCGCCCGATACCTGCCCGGATCCGGAATTGAACAGGCAAAGATTGTCCGCGCTGGTTCCCTCGGCGCCCACGGCCGCGGCACCGCTGCCCAGGGCAATGCCGCCGTTGGCCATAAAACTCCATCCCGTCGCCGCGGTCGCGCCGCCAAACCCGCTCACACCCGCCGTGCCGGTGCCGCAAACCGTTCCGGTTCCTTCCACCAGCGCCACGCTGGTCGCCGCCGCTACCACCACGTGAATCGAGCAAATATAAATTTTCTTCGACGAAGTCCCTGCTACCAGCTGCGTGTTCGCCGTCTGATTAATGCTGACAAACGATTTCGTTTGCGCCTGACACGGATCCAACGAGCTCGCACCGGCTTGCCCGGTGGCAAATTGCCCCTGAGCCGCAGCCGCAACCGCTGCTGCATGCCCCGCCGCGGGCCGCGCCAACCCGCGAAGGCTGAAGTCGAAAATGTCGGGACCTACGTTACTGTTCTCCCAACTCAACTGCTCGGATGGCCGCGATTTAGTAGCGTAGACTTCAATCTGCGCGCCCTTCGTATTCGTCGCCCCGTTCCCACTCGGAGACGCATCGAGCGCCGCGCCGAACAGCGCCAGCGTAACCGCCGCCAGCACGGTCCCAAAAATCCACCACTTGCTCTTGCCCCCGCGCGCCTCGGCCGATTTCCTGGCTGTGCCCGAATTACTGCCAGCCGCCGTTGCACTCAACTCTCCCCGCGAAGGCCTCCGCGTCAAATCCAGCAGCCCGCGCAGCACGCCAAATTCCACCGCCACTGCCGCCGCTTCATCCGCGCGCGCATCGCCCGTCACCGGCAACACAATCCGCAGCTCGCGCTCGGAATGCACCACACCGCCCGGACGGTCCACCATCACCGGAGCCGCCGCGAGTTGCGTCACGTGCCGCAAAATCGCCGCCTCCAGGTCCCCGTCCACCGAATCAAAATGAATATTCCCAGTAGGACAGGTCCCGACAGGGCCGGGATTTTCGACTTCAGCCTGTTTGCCTTTCGCATCCCCGGCAAGAATCTGTCCGCCATCCTCATGTCCAGCGTCACCCAATCCGCATCGCTCGCCTGCGGCATCCTCCCCTTCCGAAAAAGAGGCGAGAGAGGAAGCGCCGCCAAACGAAGGCGACGCCTCCCCGCGATCCGCAGGTTGGCCGTGCGTGGACGAATCCGGCTGTGAGGCGGGCGCCCCCTCCGGAGTTCCCGCTTTTGGAGCGAGGGAGGGAGTCAGGGGTTGAGGAGCCGGGGCAAGACGGGTGTGGGCTGTACTTGCAGCCCACAAATCAGAAGTCTGGGCCGCTTTTGCTTGTCCTGACGAAGGACGCGCAACCCGCGAAATCGATGTCACACCTTCACTGAATGCCCGCGTCATCGAGGGCGCAGCGTTGCTTTCCGTTCCCGGCGCAACAATACTCGCGGGTGAAGAGGTTTCAATCGCAACCGCATATCCCGAATGTGGCGCTTGCGTCACCACTTCGGCCGGCAGGAATTCCGTCACCGCAAATCCCGCCAGGCGCAGCAAGTGCCGCGTCGCCCGCGCGCAATTATTTTCGCCGATAATCTTGATTCGCATATTTTCCCGCATAAGAAAAAGTAAAAACAAGAAATGGGGACCACGGATGCACACGGAGGAACACGGATAAAGGAAAAATCTGAAAAGAATAGAAACGGCAATTGATCTAGCTATTCCAGAAATTGGCCTTTGATCTTATCCGTGTCAATCCGTGTGCATCCGTGGTTCCAAAGCTCGCCGGTGTGTTAACGGACGAAGGTGAGCTGCGCGGGGCCGGTGCCGCTGGCGGCTTGTAGATAGGCGATGGTGTCGCCCGCGAAGAACCGCGTTCCCGATCCGGCGTCCTGCACGCCGGCGGAATGCCGCGGCACGGAAATCGTCTCGATGCTCCCAGCCGGGATGGTGTCCTGCGTGGTCGCGTCCCCGGAATCGGTACGGATCAAGAGATTCACCGGCGCCGAATTCTTAATGGCCACGCCCATGCAGTCGATCGGCGCGACAATCGCGGTCCACGACACCGTGTCCACCGTCAGTTGCTTCTTCACGTAATTTGGATTCGAGGTCATGGCGGCAAAGTGATCCCCATCACAGACGTGCGCCTATCGTTTGTTTATTGTGGTGTTTAAGCAGGAGGCCCGCATGAAAGACAAGCCCGACAAATCCGTATTCATAGGCAATCTCGAGCATCGCGGCGGCAAAAAGCTTTCACAACACGGCGTCGAGTTCTCCCACAAGATCCGCGAAGTGCGCAAGCACCCCACAGCCGGCTTCCGCGGAAGGAAGGGATGAGAAGATGTGATTCCCGCCGAAGGCGGGTGATTCGCAACTCGTGAAAATAGCAGCCAGTAACGTGGTGTCGTTTTCATGAATCACAAATCACGAGTTACGGTTCTTACGGCAGCATCTTCGCCGTCAACGAAGCTCCGCCAGTCGAGGTTACCAGCTTGATGCGCAGGAACTTCGCGCGGACTCCGGTTACCGTGCGCGCTTCTCCGGCGGTCGCCGTAGATGTGTCCAGGTCGCTGTACTCGGCGTCCACGTCCGCCGACGCTCCCTGCAGGCGGATGTTGATGGCCGACGGCGCGGTGCCGAAAATGGTTTGCCAGCGCACGGCGTGCGTCTGGTCGGCCAGGCCGCTGGGCTCGGGAATTGCGAATTGCGCGCCGGCCGTGTTGGCCGAGGGAAATGCCTCGGCGTTGAAACTGTATCCGACGTCGCCGGGAAACAGCGAAAGCGGCGGCATGGCGTTGCTATAGGCGGGCATGAGGCCTCCTGAAGATTTTGCGATGACAATAAATACGGTAAGAGAGATGATCAGTGACAGCGTAAATCGTGGAGTTGCAATGCGTGGATCGACTGCAGGCACAGACGCAAGGCCAACATACCCAGTCCAGGTCGTGGGGTCTGCCGTTTCAAATCTCAGATTTGGAATTTCAAATCTGACGCGCCCCCGCCTATGCCCCCAAAAACACCAACGCCCGCCACAAAACGCTGGGCGGGCTGAATTAATTCCGGATCAGACTGTACTTCTGCAAGAAAGAGAGTACCATAAACCGTTTTTATTTGTCAATACTTTTCTATAAATATTTTTTAGAACTCAAGGAGATCGTCATGAGAACCAAACTGCATCTTGCCGCACTGCTCTTCGGCTCCCTGTTCCTTCTCGCCGGGGCCAATCCCCGGACCACCCAAAAGATTGACAAGGACCAACTTCCGCCCGAATTCGTGCCCACCGGCAAGCAAATGTTCACGGAATACTGCGCCGCCTGCCACGGCGCCGACGCCAAGGGCAACGGCCCCGCACGCGCTTCCCTCAAGGTCCCCGCGGCCAATCTCACCACCCTGGCCAAGCGCCACGGCGGTACTTTTCCTTATGACTACGTCACTAAGGTCCTGCAATTCGGCCCCGGTTTCGCCACGCACGGCTCTTCCGACATGCCCACCTGGGGTCCGATCTTCCGGTACATGGACAACTACAACAATGCCGCGGTGCAGAAGCGCATCAAGAACCTGTGCGACTATTTGAACTCCCTGCAGGAAAAGTGATTCCCGCGATTCGGGCGCATTTTGTATCTCGGCCTACCTGATGCTTCCATGTCAGGCTGGCCGGATTGGAAAACCGATGGACCCGGACTCGTAGCGTTTGCGCCCGCACTCAGATTCCTCTTTGATTTTACATCCGGACTCATATTAAACTCTGCCCGCCGGTGTCGCGCCCCGCATGCGCGAGATGCCGGTGCGCCGTGCCGGCGAGTCGGAGCGCAATATCCGGCACGGCGCGTTCCATGCTTCTCCACGCACTCGAACGCAAAATGGCAAACGTCTCACCCGGCCGAATCGCGCCTCGTAACTATTCGCTTTGTGCACTCATCGCTCTGGCCGGCCCGTCGTATTTCAAATTCTAACTTCAAATTTGAAGTGCTCCGTTTCCCGCTGCGCCATCGCTACGACGCCTTTTCCGACATCTCGCGAAAATATTTCGATGGCGGAAACACGCCCGATTTCGCCAGCTCGCGTCCCACGCTCGTGCGAATCTCTTCCGCCCAGTCCGCCCAGGTCAGCTCGCTGATTCCCAGGTGCCTCCGCGCAGCTTGATAATCCGCGCCCCCCAGGTAGTACACGCGGAACATCGCCATCCGGCTTGCCCTGAGCGCATTTTGTGAAGGGCTTGCCCTGCGGGTCTCCGTAGGGCGTGCTCTTATGGTGAGCGCTTGCGAATCTTCAGCCTGTCGTTCTTCGCAACGCGCGCCAATTGCCCCGTCGCGCAACCCGGAGAAACGTCCGCGCTCTTGTTTCCGCTGGCCCGTCCCGCCCCCCAGCGCTCTCTCCCCCGCACGCGCAAAGTCCGCCACATACTCCGCCAGTCGCGGCATGCGATCCGGGTGCCACAAATACTTCCCGGAAGATTCCATGCTCAGCGTCGGGATTTTCGTGTCAATCACTTCCCGCGCCGCCTGGTAAACATCATGACAGACATCGAATGCAAACGTCGCTAGCATGGTCTCTCCTCCATACTTCTTGACGTGCACTTCCGCAGCCAGATGGAATATTGTCAAAAGAAAAACAGGAGGCAGCTTTCGCGCGCCGCACCGCCTCAAGGCGATCGCGAGCCATCCCTACCCGCGTTCCGCAGCCGGATTCGCTCCAGCGCCTCCGGCTTCACGCGCACCGGCCCCAGTGACGACGGCCCCTGCCCTACACGTAGTTCGCGCGCCAGCAACTCGACTTTGTCACGATACGCATTCCCACTCGGCGCGTACGCCGCCGCGCTTCTCGCCCCACCCCATTCCGTTTTGCTCCCACCCTTCGACTCCGCGCCGTTTGCCTTGTCCCTGGCCGTCGATTCCGCGATATCGTTTCCCGGTTTCCGACATTCGCTCACCGGTCCGAAGCGCCCATCCTCCCCCAAATTCGCCGCCGCAACGGAATTCACATTCGCCGCCGATTCCCTGTTTTCGCTCCAGTGTGCGCGCACGTTAGGGTCCTTCGAGCAACCCGAACTCCCATTTTCATCCGTAAGTGCCGCTGCATTTACATTCGTTGTTCCGTTTTCAATGGACTTTTCATATATCCTGGAAGTGATGTTTTCCGGCGAATTTGAATCTAAAAGGGCTTTTGCATTTGGTATTGCGGTTGCTCTCGCATTTGCATTTTGTTCGGCAGCCGCACTCATAGTGGCAGTCGCTTTTGCATTGGAAATTATTTTGGAATTCAAATCTGAAAAAAGATTTGGTGGAACATCAGCCGCATCCGCCGCCTGTCCCGCCGTTGCATCCCCGCCGCCCCCAACCCTCTTCCCATTCCGTTCCCAATTCCATTCCAAACCCAAATCCTGTGCGTGAGCCTCCTCAACCCCGTCCTTGAGCCCGCTCCACTCGCCGCTGCATCTGCCCCTCCTCTGCCCCGCCGCTCCGTCGATTTCCCCCGGCCCGTCGACAACCCTGCAATCCCCACCCGCGGCTCCATCCCATCTGCCAACGCCATCAAACGACACGGTGTTGACGCCGGTCCGCTCGTCACGTCTCAAATTTGAAATTCCAGATCTCAATTTATTTTGAAATTGACCTTCCGTAGCCGGATTTGCCGGCCCGCGCAAGTGCTCGCTCCCCGCGTCCATCGCAACGGCCGGAGAGGCGCATTTCAAATTTGAACTTTTGGATTTGCAATCTTCTTCCTCCCGCCCTCCCGCCAAAAATCCCCCGCCCGGTGACGAGGCGCGCCCCCGCGCAAACCGGGACATATATTCCGCCAGCAACTGTTTCGGCACCGGAGGCGCGAGCCGTTCCAGCCGCATTCGCCAGGACGGCGGAGGCAACCTCCCCGGAACATCGCTCCCGGTCCAGTGCCCATAGCGCTTCCCGTCCTGCTCCCACACAAACAGCAATCCCTTGTCCTGAAACTCACCGAAGACTTGCTCGAGCCGCTCGATCGTAAGGTTGCGCCGAATCGCCGCCACGCGGCCCCAGATCACTCGCAAATTGGTCAGCTCGAAGCACCCCGACGGATCCGCCAGGCCGTATAGCCACGCGTATTCCGTCTGCGCCCACTCCGCGCACGCCGCGATCTTGTCCGACCCCCACATCGCATCGAAATCAATCACCCGCTTCGGCATATTGCGCCTCCGATCGGCCGCCTGTCTTCGCTCTCACTCCAATACTCTCTCTCCCGTCCGATTTCCACTCGCGCCGATTTACTCACAACGCGCCGCCTCAATCCTTTTTGAGCCCGCCTATTGAGTCGCACGCGCGCCGAATCCCACACACGCCGACGACTCGCCCGTGCATAATCTCAATCATCCGCGGAGCGGCCATCCATGCCCGCGAGGCCTGCATTCGCCCATTTCAAATCTCGAATTTCAAATCTCGAATTTCAAAAAAACATTGTCAGCCCAACCCAGCGTCTCCCCCGCACCAGGAAAACCCCGACCGGAAACACAATCCAGGGCCAACCCCGGACGAGAACGGTTAACGCAGGATGTTCAAATCTCCACCTGCAGCGTCCCATCTCTCTCGCCGGATGAACACGCAAGCCCCGGCGCGCTTTCCTCGATCCATGCGATACTCCCAAACGCATTCGCCGCGTCCGTCCGCGCAGGATCGCGCCGTCGTCGCGCCTTCGCGGTGCCGTTTGGCCACGTCGTACCCTCCATTTTCACATTTGCGCAAGTGCCGCAGTTGCGCCGAAATCGACGCCTCTCCGTACCGTGTCAATGCCCGCAGTTCTCCCAGCGTCAGCCACGTGTCGCAGTCCGCCGCGGCCAGCATCACATCCCGAATAATCTCTCGCTGCGAACGCAGCCGCCGCGCATCGTATTCCCCGCTTTTCGCGCCTGCGCTCGCGCAAACTTTTTCCGGCAACCGCAATGCCAATCCAGGCGCGGCGCTCGACGTGCCATCCAAGCCGGCCTGCCTCCCCGAAGCATTTTCTTTCCTCGAGCTGCATTGTGAAACTCTGGCTTCTGCTTCCATCGTTTCCTCCTTCGCACCATCTCTCGACCTTGCTCTATTCTGTTATGCTTGGAGCCGTCCTACTGGGGCCGCGTAGTTCGTGGCATTTCAGAATTTTCTCGCGCGCGCCGGCGCTTCTTCCGGGCATGCCGTGCCGTCCGGCTGGCCATGCACTCTGGCGAAAACGTCCGCGCGCGCGGGAAAATTCTGCGGCCCAGGCCGCACGTCACTACT
Organism: Terriglobia bacterium; assembly: GCA_020073485.1. Classification (GTDB taxonomy): domain Bacteria; phylum Acidobacteriota; class Terriglobia; order Acidiferrales; family UBA7541; genus Palsa-360. The sequence goes on from JAIQFB010000033.1 coordinate 37,189, forward strand.
TCCGTACATGTCCGATAATGTCGTCCCGTTTTTTCCCGCCCTCCAAATTTCCTCGGTCCGAAGCTCCCAATGCCGCATTCTGTTTAGTTACACGCCGCGCTCTTCTTCCGATTTCATGTTGGCGTGCTCACAGGCCCGAATTCCGGGCCGTTTCCGATTCTCTGCCCATCGAGCGCATCCTTCCTGCCTCGTCTCATAATGTCGTGCCCTGCTCCCCACACTCGATCTCCCCGTTTTTTTCGGAAGATGTGAATTTATCGGTCCTTCCCTTTTTGTTCGCAAAACCCCGCATCCTCACCAACATCCGCAATCTCACAATTCTCATTTGCAGGATTCCACGTCGTTGCATCCGCAACTTTCCAGCTTGAAATTTTCAATCCCGGACGATCTCGTCATTCCCGCCAGCCATCCCCTTGCCTGGCAGTCACATGCCCCCGGATGTGGCGTAATCTCCCCGCTTTCCAGCCCATTTCTACTTCAATCGGGCTTCTTCCCTCCTGCCTGCCCTCCGGCGTGCAATGCCCGCTCCACATCGGGCACCAAATTCGCCGATTTTGTTTTCACACCGCTCCCAGCAGACAGTTGATTGTGCCGGGTAAAAAAAACACTAGACACGAAACGTGACACTTGGTTAAAGTGCACTTATAAACATACGGGCCAGCCTTTTCCGCCCAGTCTCAGTACCGGAGCAAAACTATGGCCTTACCCAGAATCGTTCCTCCGCTGGAGTACCTTCGACAAGCATCGCCCGCATCCCTGCAAAGTTTCGAGCTCAGCCGGCTCAATCACGCTGCGAATCTGCGTCGCGAAATCAGCGCCCTTATCGACCAATGGATTCAGGAGTCTTCCGAGGCCATGCTGGCGCGCTGGATGCTCGATCAGCGCAATTCCCTCCACGAACCCCAAATTCCCGCATCCGATCTTTTTCAATCGTTCCTCGATACGGCATCTACCGCCCCATCCAGCGCCCCGGAGATTTCCACGGAAATCGTCCCCGCCCCGCCGCGATTTGCCGATTCGCGCCATCCCATCAACAATTCCTTGGAAAACAAACCCCAAAAACGCCGGTCCACCGCCTGACCTGCTCCCATGCATTCCTTCGCCTCCACGCCACTTCCGCCCCTGAATAGTTCCCCGCGCCAATCAACGCTGGCCCTCGAGATTTCCCCAGACGCGCCCCTTAGCCTTCCCGATCTATCGCCCCAGCCGTGACCCGCAATCCCATCCGTGGCCCATCTTCCTCGCGTCCGGAACATTCCATGTCCCTTGCAGTCGCCCATCCAGCCCCTAAAAACCCGACTCCGGAAACTCCCCGTCACCACCCCATCCCCCTCGCGTTCGAGGCATGCTCTAATCACTTTTCCCAATCAACCCCATCTCCACACCTCCAACGCCGATCCGACAACAAGCCCCCTTCAAGTCAACAATCCGCCTGCTCCGCCCGCCCCATGCCAACATGCCCAAATATGACCATCGTAGACACCCCCTTCACTCCACCATGTGTATTATGTACATACGTAATGCTATCGCCCTTACTTAATACGCCGTCACTTCTATGTCGCACTCCTTCTATATAGCTTATTGGTCATTACGTATACGGTATACTATAAGCCTCGTCTATTAAACTAGTTTAATATTATTTGCATTAGTAATATCCGCTTTATTTGATGGCCTCGAATATATAAGTGAAGGCACATGAAACGCCCGTAATCAGAACAAGGGCTTGATGGAGGTGCGGGAGGGAGATCGGTCGGAGTTGTTGGTTCGCGGTGGGCGTGAAATTGCCTGACATCAAGAATACTGAGACTTCGCGCACTCAATGTCTCTGCGAGAGGAAAGGAATGCTTTGGTGTAGCACTCCCTCGAGAAATTGAGAATCGCTTGATGGACGAACAGCGCGCCGACGCGGGGAAGGGGGCCTGATTAGCCGAAAGGGGTGGATCTCACCTACTGGATATTGGCAACCGAAAAGGCGAAGCGGAGTGAAGGAGGATATGACGCACATGCATTGCTTGAAGTAATTGCGCTGCGGACGGCCTCAGGGCATGGTCGGATCTGCTGATTTGGATCAACAGACATGCGGGTTTTGCCATCGGGCAGTTCTTCGTGGCGGTTAAGTTTATCTACGAGAAATTCGAGGAGTCGGCAAGGCAAGGTGAAAACACCGCAAACGGCTAAGTTATGCTTCGGGATTCCATTGCAAGCCAATGCGCAGAGTTCAAATCTCAATGTTCGGTTTCCGAGGATGCGGCTATGAGAAAGGCCGGCGGACTTAACGCCGCGGCGGGCCGCCGGAGAATGCGCGAGCGTTCAAGATCGGTGCAAATGAATAAAATCCCCCGATCGGATTTTAATAGCGAATTGATTTGCGGGGCGATCAAAATGCTGAATTGGCGGGCGTCGACCTAATCCATCGGATTGTTTGGCGCTCGCGATCAATCATTTGAGAATATCCATGCGAACGCGCGGCAAGAAGACGGGCGTGGAGTCAAGAATTAAGTAGCGGGCGTGATTTTTTCCAAGAGCTTTTCCTTGCGATAGATCAATGCATTAATGTTGGAAGTGGCGAGCTCGAAGCCATGGCCGTGCGTGATGGCATCGGTGGGACACGCCTCCACACAATAGCCGCAAAAAATACATCGCGAATAATCGATATTGTAAACGCGGGCGTAGCGCTCTCCGGCGGAGATGCGTTGCGTATCAATGTTTTCGGCAGCCTCGATGTAAATACAGCGAGCGGGACATGCTGCCGCGCACAGGAAGCAGCCGACACACTTTTCCAGGCCATTTTCGTCTCTGTGCAGCACGTGAATGCCGCGGTAGCGAGCCTGAAAATGGACCGGCTCTTCCGGATAGTTTTCGGTGACGGTTTTCCGCAGCATGTTGCGGAACGTCACGCTAAAACCCTTCACCAGGGTAACGAATGTTTCGCCAGCTTCCTTAATCATCGAAGACATCGGCTGCCAGTCTAACAAAGTCGGGGTTTCGCGGCAAATCGGACGAATCAGGAGAGTAACTTCGATCGCTGAGGCTGGTAGTACCGCATGCCTGTCACGGAGCAACGAGGAAATTCTATGCGCTCATTCTGAGTCAGCCGAACAGGGGCTGACATTCCGGGGACAGGCATCCATCGCGGCGGAAGCAGGTTCTGCCACATCCAAAGCTGCTAAACGACGTCGCCCTGCATTCTTCCGCCAGTGATCGCGGCGATGATCTGCTTGCCGTGGAAGCGTCCATTTTCGATGAAGATCTCGCTGGTATGATTTCCGCCGATCACCACTCCCGCCAGATAAATTCCGGGAACATTGCTTTCGTGAGTTTGTGGATTCATATGCGGCTTATTGGTCTCCGGATCCAGGGAAATGCCCATGGAACGCAGGAATTCGAAATCTGGATGGTAACCGGTGAGGGCAAACACCTGGTCGGCCGGCAGGGCCTTTTCACCCGTATGATTGGAGACTATGACGCGCCCGGGTTCAAACCGTTTGACTTCGGTATTGAAGAGCGCATGAATCTGGCCGGCCTTGATGCGATTCTCAATATCGGGCCGCACCCAATACTTGATCGTGGACCCAAGTTCATTCTTGCGGACGACCATGGTGACGTTCACTCCGGTGCGGTACATGTCCAGAGCCGCCTCCGCTGCGGAGTTTTTCCCGCCAATGACCACCACGTTCCGCCTCCAGAAGGGATGCGGCTCGGTGTAGTAATGAGAAACATGCGGCAAATCCTCGCCCGGAACGCCGATGCGGTTGGGCAAGTCGTAGTAGCCGGTGGCCACGGCGATCTTCTTCGCGGCGAATTGCGTCACGATTCCCTGCTCATCGCGGGTGTGCACGATAAAACGTCTGTCGGAACCCTCGACGCTCTCGACGCGATGGCCCAGGCGCAAGTCCAGCCCATAGTGCTCGACGCACTTGCGGTAATACTTCAGGGCGTCGGTGCGCGTCGGTTTCTCGGTGGCGCAGGTCAGCGGCAAGTCGCCGATTTCCAGCAACTCCGGAGTCGTGAAAAAGACCATATTGACGGGATAATGATAAAGAGAGTTGCACAGGCAGCCCTTGTCGATAACCAAAGGCCGCAGGCCGGCGCGTTTGGCTTCGATGGCGCAAGCCAGCCCCGTGGGTCCAGCGCCGATGCAAATCAGATCGTAGGTGCTCACGAGAAGAGTTTGCCTTGGGATAAATGCTTTTGCAACTCCGCGGGCGGGCATTCACCACGGCCTCACGAGGTTGTAACCAAATTTTTACAATGTGCGCGTATAATCTTTTGCGGGAGAAACCCACGTGGCCACGCGTACGGTACCGGCGACAGACCCCATCTCGATCGAGCCGGGGGAGGCTCCCGGGGAAAATTCGCAGCTTCTGGAGCCCGCGCGAGCGTATCCGGGGGCGCTGATCGTCGTGGAAGGCATCGATGGCTCCGGCAAGAGTACCCAGCTGTACCTGCTGAAGCGCTGGCTGGAAATCGGCGGTTATCGCCTGCACTTCACGGAATGGAATTCCTCTCCCCTGGTCAAATCGGCGACGCGGCGCGGGAAGCAGCGCCGGTTGCTCACGCCAACGACATTTTCGCTCCTGCACGCCGCCGATTTTGCTGACCGCTGCGAGCGCCAGATCCTGCCGCTGCTTCACAGCGGCTACCTGGTGCTGGCCGACCGTTACATTTACACCGCGTTTGCGCGCGATGTCGCGCGCAATTGTTCCCCGCGCTGGCTGCGCAATCTCTACCGCTTTGCCCCAATTCCAGACATTACTTTCTATTTCCGCGCGCCGCTCGACGTGGCCGTCAACCGCATCATGAGCGGCCGCCCCAAGCTCAAACACTACGAAGCCGGCATGGACCTGAATCTGTCGCTCGACCGCGCCGAAAGCTTCCGCATTTTCCAGGGACGCATCCTCGCGCAATACGACGAGATGATCGAGTCCGACCATTTCGTGGTAATGGACGGAACGCTGCCCGTGAACAAGTTGCAGAAACAGATGCGGCAATTCGTGAAGTCGCGTATCGATCTTTCGCGATTCGCTCCCAAGAAGGCCGCTCGGAGGGCTCGATGAGCGCGGCAAAAAACGGCAAGAAAAAGGACCGCGCCAAGCTCGGCGTCGCCCCCGCTGGTGCTTCTTCCCGCAATTACGGGTTGCCCCTGCCGGGATTGAACGGCGAGGAATTCGGCGGCTCGCTTATCGTGATCGAAGGCATGGACGGCTCGGGACGCTCGACGCAGATCTCCCTGCTCACTGAGTGGCTGGAGTCGGAAGGTTTTGCGGTCGAAACCATGGGCCTGCGCCGCTCGGGCTTGGTGGCGAAAGACATTGACGCCCTGCTGGCCGAAAACACGATCACCCGGATGACCCTCACGCTGATGTACGCGACCGATTTTTACGACCAGCTCGAGCACCGCATCATTCCCGCTCTGCGCTCGGATTTTGTTGTTCTGGCCGACCGATACTTTTATACTCTGATTGCCCGGGCGGCCGTGCGCGGCATCGAGCGCGATTACCTGCACGGGCTCTACGAGATGGCTTTGCGGCCCGATCTCACGTTCTGGCTCAACGTCCGCCCGGAGGCGGCGTTTGAACGCGAATTTCGCAAGTCGCACGCCATCAGCTATTGGGAATCGGGACGCGATCTGTCCCTTTCCGACGATTTATACCAGTCTTTCATCATGTATCAGGCCAAGATCAAGAAGGAATTCGAATCGCTCGCCGAACGCCAGGGTTTCCTGGCGATGGATGGCGAAGCCAGTGTCGCCGCTGTGAACTCGGAATTGCGCAAACGCATCGCGGCGCATTTGGGTATTCAACGAACTCATTACCGGCCATCCGCTGCGTTGGCCCCACTGTGGCGCTGAGACTATCCCAACCCATCCACTTGGCCGCAATCGACGCCGGCTCCAACGCCTTCCGGTTAATTATCGCCAGAGTCCGCTCCACCGACGAATGGGAAATCGTCGAGTCCGTGCGCGCCCCCGTGCGCCTGGGGCACTCCGCGTTTACTGCCGGAAAATTCGATCGCAAGACCTTGCGCGACGCCACCGAAGCCTTTCGCGACTTTCGCCGGCGCATGGACCGTCACGGTGTGATCGCCTACCGCGCCGTGGCCACCAGTGCCGCGCGGGAAGCCCGCAACCGCCACGTCCTCGTCGAACGCGTCCGCCATCAAGCCAGAATCAATCTGGAAATCATCTCCGGCGACGAAGAGGCACGCCTTGTGCGCCTCGCCACCCTACGCGCCCTGCGCAACTTCGACGCGCCACGCTTCATCCTCGATCTGGGCGGCGGCAGCCTGGAGCTGAATGAATTGCATCACGGCGCTCTGCGAAAAACCGTCGGACTCCCGTTGGGAACGGTTCGGTTGATGGAGACTTTTCACGCCCAAGGCGTCATCCCGGAACACATCGCGAACGATATCCGCCTCCATGTCTTGTCCGTGCTCCAGAGCGCCATGCAAAGCCGCCCGGGCATGGCAACCTCCCTCGCCGTCGCATGCGGAGGCAATGCGGAGACCCTCGCCGTTCTGGCTTCCGGGCCAAAAGCCGGTGGGCTCCCGACCCTGAATCTGCGGCTGCTGCGGGACCGCGTCCAGCAGATTCTTCAGCTCGACGTCGAAGGCCGAATGAAGGCGTTCGGCGTTCGCCGCGACCGAGCCGAGGTCATGGGCGTCGCGGGGGTGGTTCTGGTGACCGTGGCCCGTTGGCTGCGCCTGCGCCAAATGATCATCCCGCGCGTCGGCGTGCGCGAAGGATTGCTCTACGAACTTGCCGCCGCGCAAATGGCCCAGTCCCTGCCCTCGGCTGAGCAAAGAACGCAGGCGCAAGTCATGCTGGCCGGAGCCGAATCCTTCGCCTGCAGGCTCCGCTGCGACCTCAAGCACGGCGAGCAGGTTCGCCTCCTGGCTCTGCAGCTGTTCGACAAGCTCTGGCCCTACCATCGTCTGGATTTTGAATCGCGCACGATTCTCGAAGCGGCCGCCATCCTGCACGATTCCGGCGAACTCATCAACCGCAAGGGGCACCATCGCCACGGCGAATATCTGGTGTGGAACGCCAAAATCCCCGGGCTTCGCGGCTGGGCCAAAAATATGACCGCGTGTTTGGTGCGCTATCACAACAAGAAATCCGAACCCAGCGCGAAACACAAAGTCTTCGCCTCGCTCGACCCGAAACATCGCAAGACGGCGCGCATCCTTTCCGGATTGCTGCGCCTGGCCGAGCGCCTGGAAAGCGATCACCGCCAGGCCATCGCCCGCCTCAGCCTCGAGGGCGGCCCGCGCGAGGTCCGCCTCCACGTCGAATTGCGCGACAATTCCCGCCTGAACCTCGCCGGCATCGAGCGCAAGGCCCGCCTGCTGGAAAAGGAACTGAACCTGCGCCTGACGTTTCACCGCGTCCTGGTCGTCGAAAAAGCGAGGGTGGCGTAATGATGCATGTCTATCTGGTCCGCCACGGCATTGCCATGGACCGCGAGGACCCCAAATGCCCTCCCGACACCGAGCGTCCCCTGACGCCCAAGGGAATGAAGCGTTCTCACGCTGCGGCGCTCGGCCTGCGCGCCCTGAAAGTCCGTCCCGACGCGATGCTCACCAGCCCGTGGTTGCGCGCCGTGCAAACCGCCGAGATTTTTTCCGAGGTCATGGGCTTCTCCTCAAAAAAAATCGTCCAGGTGGACGCCCTGAAAGGCACCAGCACCCCCGCCGAACTGTTTCGTGAATTGGGCAAACTGCGGGCAAGAACGGTCCTGTGCTTCGGCCACGAACCGCATCTGCACCTGGTCATCGGCCAGGTCCTGCACACCGCGGCGAAAATTACGGAGCTGAAAAAAGCCGGCGTCGCCTGCCTGGACCTGGAACGAATTTCCCCGCCGCAAGGTCAGCTGATCGCCCTCTACCCGCCGGCCACGCTGCGCCTGCTGGGAAGTTAGACCATCCCCCGCACGAACCCCTCCCAAGAGTTAGCCTGCGCATCTTGAAAGGGATTTTTTCCGAGTCGCGATGCAATGTGGCGCGAAATTCCACCGAGATTCCGTGGCGCCGGCGTCTCGCCGGCGGGTGCTAGTTATATGTGAGTGTCAAAATCACCGGCAGGATGCCGGCGCCACGGTGAGTCTCGAAGCTGGTCATTCACAAACGTGGTTCGAGAAGCATTTTCAGCTCCCCGACAAACCCGTCCAATTCCAAAACGCGCTCGCTCGTCGCTTCCACCCGCAGCTTCTTCCACACAAACCAGGATTTCCCCTGATGGGCGATCCGCACCGTCAGATTCCCCTCCAGCAGAACGCACGGCTCGCCGTATACCCGAAAACTGCCCCCGGACACAGGATCCAGCAGCGCCGCGCAGCCCCCCTTCCGCACCCCCACCATGGCGGCATAAAGCGGAAACGCCACGGGAATAAACCCCTGCGCCAGCAGCCGCTCCAGAATTTCAATCTGCTGCCGAGTCAGTTCTTCCATGAAGTTCCGAATTCCATTCTCAAATTTCAAATCTGAAATTTCAAATCAGCCCCAAGACACAGCGCGAGCGCGCCATGCCCTCATACCACAATCGCCTTTCCACCTATGCAGGGATTGAAATTCGCAGGATAGTTCAAGTAGGACAGGCCTTTTACCCTGGGTGCACGAAGGGCAGCCTGTCTGCCTTTGACTTCTCGATCCTCACTAAGAATCACAGCTGACAGGCTGAAGCACACCTCAAGCGACCGCGGGCTTGCTAGCCCCCGGCCCGGAAGAGGCGCTTTCTTCCTGCTCCAGCGATTCGATCAGGCTGCGCAACGTGTCGATCAACTCATGCCGCGAAACATTGCTCTTGCGGAACTGGATCCGCAGCCGGAACGCCTCGTTCTCCGGCCGGAAATTGAAGATAAAAGGCTGCGGCCGCGGCCCGGCGTTCTTCTCTTCCTGCCGTTCGCGCCGTGCTTCGTCCCGCGTCAGCCCCGCCTGCGCGATGCGCTGGATGGCCTCCAGCATCTTTTTCTCGTTGGGCTGCCGCGCGATCTGCAACAGCAGCGACTTCGACACGATCCCGCTCTCGATGCACAGCTTGCGCAGCGCATCGGGAATCACCCGCAGCGACATCGTTTCCGTCACCGACGACCGCGCCTTGGCGATTTTCTTCGAAATGTCGTCGTGCGTGTAGTCGAAATGCTCGGCCAGCCGCTGCAGCCCGTCGGCTTCTTCAAACGGCGTCAGGTCCTTGCGCTGCAAATTCTCGATCAGCGCAAGTTCCAGCGTCTCGGCGTCGTCCGCGATCTTCTCGATGCACGGCACCTCGCGCAGTCCCGCCGCCCTCGAGGCATGATACCGCCGCTCGCCCGAAATAATGTGGTAGCAGTCGTCGTGCGGCACAAACCGCACCAGCAGCGGTTCGAGCACGCCCTTCTCTTTGATGGAGTCGGTCAACTCCTTCAATTCGCCAAAGGTCTTCCGGGGCTGGTCGGGGTTGGGCCTGATCTTGTCGACCGGAATCATGCGCCCCACCGCGGCGCCGCTGAAACTGGTCAGTTGTTCTACGTAGTGCGCGTCATGCCGCATCTTCAGCGTGACGGGCAATCCGATCCTCTTCGACACGTTGGATAACCTCCAGGGCGAGCTTGCCGTAATCCCTCGCGCCCGGTGACTTCGGCGCGAAGGTCATGATTGTTTCCTTGTAGGCTGGGCTCTCCTCCAGGCGCACGTTCTTGCCGATGCGCGTCTTAAACAGCACCGAGCCGAATACCGAACGAATCTGCTCGTGCGTGTCGCGGGAGATGTTTGTTCGCTTGTCGTACAGCGTGATCACCACGCCCAGCACCTTGAGCGCGGGATTGGGCCGCGCGCGGATCCGCTCGTACGTCTCCAGCAGATCGTCGGTGCCCTCGATCGCGAAGTAGGCCGCCTGAATCGGCACCAGCAGGTGCGTGGACGCCACCATCGCGTTCACCGTCAGTATCCCCAGCGCAGGCGGCGTATCGATCACAATATAGTCGTAATCCTTCAGCACGGGCGCCAGCGCATCCTTCAGCTTGAACGGCGCGTCAAACTGCCCCGATAGCTGCTGCTCCAGCTTCGCCAGCGCCAGCCTCGCCGGCGCCACAAACAGAAACGGATCCTTGGTCGGCTTGATCACACCCGCCATCTCGGCGCGATGATCCCCCAGCACGTCGAACATCGACGCCTGCACGTCGGCCAGATCGAAAAACGTGATGCTCGTATTCGATTGCGGATCCAGATCGATGAGAAGCGTCTTCTTCTTGCGTTGGGCGATAGCGGCAGCAAGATTAATGGCGGTGGTGGTTTTTCCCACGCCGCCCTTCTGATTGGCGATGGTCAGGATGGCGGTCATAAACTGCCCGGCCGCAGCCGGGCACAATTCCTCCCTGGGCGGCAACGTCTCCCCATAAAAATGTGGATTTGCCCCCAGTCCTCAGCGCACGCCCAAATCTACTCGCCCTGTCGAATGAGTGCAAGGAAAAAAGCGGTTTCCGGCTGTGGATAGGATTCCGGGGCAGTTCCAAACCAGGCGCGACACAAAAGTTACGAGGCCGCAAACCAATTGCGCCGCTCGACGAACGCCAGAGGCTCATAGGCTTGCGGGTGCTCCACCCCTTGTGATCTTCAAAGGGTGGGAGGTTTAGATCAGACGATAACCGAAATCCTATGAGGAAAGGTCGAGAATCCCAACCCAAACCGCCGCAATTGCAAGCTCTGGCCAAACTCCTCCCTGAGCGGTAGCGGGAAGTGGGTCATTTTGAAATTTCTAGCCGTTCAATAAAGACAGGTTTCCTTTAGTACATTTCGCCGTCCCGCTACCCCTACCTTTTCTGTCCTTCAGAACAGGCGACCCCGCTTGAATGCCCATGCGATAAATGCGGACATGTGGCACCCACCCGCCATATTGCTCGAAGTCGTTCGACCCCTCGCTCTCTGGTTCTGGAACGAGAGAAAAGACATCTTTGATCGAAATTTGATAGAACCACCTATCACCCTAAACCGCCGCAAAGGGACTAATGCGGGTCGAGGACGCGGCTTCAGGAGACAACCTGACCCCAATCCCAACCAATTCCGGAAATTTGTTGCAATCATGCCGCACTTCATGAATTAGCCAGAATTTTTCTGTATCCCAACCAGTTCAGGGTGCTCTCGTAGGTGTGAAAATACCCAATCATCCATCACAAAAACGTGGTGCCCGCGAACACTCATTGTCGGAGTCTCTGCTAAAAGGTGTAATTGCGTGAGATGCCTCGCAACGGCCAAATTCATCGCGAACTCCTGTGT
>JAIQFB010000001.1 GCA_020073485.1 Terriglobia bacterium
TCCACTTGGGGCAATTGCCCCAAGTGGATGTTTCTTTCGTTTATATATTCTTCAGACTGTGTTTATGCCCCGTTTAGGAACTCAAGTGTACTGTGGGGGCATTATTCGGCCTATGTCCAATGTATTCTCTCCAGCCTGGCGACCAACTCGATCATTACCACATTGAAAGCCTCGCCGCCCAAAGCGGCATGGCGTCGATATTTCGTGCCACGGACCTGCGAAACGGCCGAGCCATAGCGATCAAAGTGCCGCACCTCGAAGTGGAAAGTGATCCCCTCTTCTACGATCGCTTCAAGCGGGAAGAGGAAATTGGGAGAAAACTCGATCATCCTGGTGTGATGAGGGTATTCGACGACGAAGACCGCACCCGCGTCTATATGGTCATGGAGTGGGTGGACGGACGCTCCTTACGGCACATCCTGACCGAACAGAAGAAGCTTTCCCCTGAGCGGGCGGTGCGTATTGCGCTAGGGATTTGCAACGCTTTGGAGTACATTCACCGCAATGGTGTTGTCCACCGCGATTTGAAACCGGAAAACGTCATGGTCGACTCCGAAGACCACATTAAGCTGATCGATTTCGGCATCGCTGGCAGCGTGGGTATGCGGCGACTGACTTTTGCGAAGCTCACTCGCGCCATGGGCACACCCGACTATATCTCTCCCGAACAAGTGAAATCGAAACGCGGTGATGCGCGGAGCGACGTATATGCGCTTGGCGTAATGCTGTATGAGATGTTGACAGGCGAGGTGCCCTTTCAGGGGCCCAACCCACTCGCCGTCATAAACGATCGGCTGTTAAACCATCCCACTCCGCCGCGCGAGCTCGATCCCAAGATCTCTCCTCAACTACAAGAGATTATCTATCGTGCCCTTGAACGTAATCCGGCGAATCGCTATGCAAGTGCTCGTGAGTTCGCCAAAGACCTTGCCAATCCTGAGTCAGTCGGCGTAGCTGACCGCGATGAACTGCGGGACTGGAAGTTGCGACGTTCCTCACAGTCAAGAACGATATTGAAGTACGTGATGTTCGCGATGATTCCCATAATCATTTTTATCCTGCTTTTGATCGCGGCGAGGCACAATTGAATCGCTCTGAGACATTGAGGCGCGGATTCGGCGTCAAGGGGACCCTGCCCTGGGAGCATCGCGAAGGTGGAAGGCGGTATTTTAGTTTGATGTTCACTTCAGCCGAATCGAACATTCGCTCGGTCTCCGAACACTTTCCACAAAGGGTCGGACGCTTAACCCTACGCCTGTTACTTGCTTTGAGTTTTGTCGCCGCGATCACGTTTGTGTTTGTTCGCCTGATCCCCGTGAATGCCACATCCGTAGGTTTCTTCTATCTAGTCGCTATCCTGGTGATCGCCACGGTAGGGGGACTCATAGAAGCCACCGTGTCCTCCATTACTGCAATGCTGTGCTTTAATTTCTTTTTCTTGCCACCCATCGGGACATTCACCATCGCCGATCCGCAAAACTGGGTCGCCCTGTTTGCTTTCTTGACTACGGCTCTTACTGCCAGTCAGCTTTCAGATCGATTGAAACGACAAAGAAGAGAGGCACTCGACCGGCAGCGCGAGATGGAGCGATTGTATGCCCTCAGCCGAGCCATACTGCTCACCGATACCGCGCAGCCCACCGCGAAGCAGATCGCACATCAAATCGCCAATGCCTTTGAGTGCCCTGCAGTAGCGCTGTATGATCGCAACACCCGTGAAGTCTACTTGGCTGGCCCAGAAGCATTTCCCGACATGGATGCTATTGATGCGAAGCTGCGTGAGTCTGCAATCCATTCCAGCGTGCTACGAGAAGATGATGAAATTCTCATAACGTCCATCCGCCTTGGTGGAGAACCCATTGGTAGTTTGGCGCTTACCCATGCCTTTCTGTCTGATGCGGCACTACAGTCTCTCTTGAACCTTGTGGCTGTGGGGCTCGAAAAGGCGCGTGCCCAGGACGAGGTCAACCGCGCACAAGTTGCCCGCCAGAGCGAGGAATTGAAATCTACACTTCTGGACGCAATTGCTCATGAATTTAAGACTCCACTTACGTCGATTAAAGCCGTGACAACCGACCTGCTCTCGAATCCCGAAGAATCGCTTTCGCAGGAACAGCGTGGATTGGTCGCGATTGCGGATGAAGGCGCGGATCGTCTGGATAGGCTGGTTACCGAAGCGATTCAGTTGGCCCGAATCGAGGGTGGTAGGTTTCAATTGAATCGGGGAATTCATTTTCCAAGCTCATTGCTCTCCGCTGCTCTTCGGCAGACGAAGTCTCTATCGGATGGCAGAGACATCAAGTTGCAAGTGGCCGATGACTTGCCTTTGGTGTTTGTGGACGCCGAGTTAGTAGTGCTGATGATTGCGCATCTAATCGATAACGCAGTGAAGTACTCTCGACCGGGCAGCCCCATTTTGATTAGCGCAGATGCCGGCGAGAAAGGTGTGATCATTCACGTGGCCGATCAAGGGCCAGGAATCAGCGAGGACGAACAAACCCGGATCTTCGAAAAGTTCTATCGCGGTAGTAGTGGGCAGCACCTCAAAGGTACAGGCATGGGACTTGCGATTGCCCGTGAGATCATGCGTGCGCATGGTGAGGAAATTTGGGTCAAGAGCAGCCCAGACAAAGGATCGGAATTTTCTTTTTCGTTGCCGGTCGCACCAGTGGAGGGCGCCGAATGAGCGCAGGCCGCATTCTCGTTGTGGACGACGACCCCCAGATTCGTCGCACAATGAAGGCAACTCTGACCGCTCGTCACTATGAAGTAAGTGATTCACGAAACGGGGAAGAAGCCTTGGATAAGCTACGCTCGGAAACTTTCGACCTAGTGTTATTGGACATGAACATGCCTGGAACCGGAGGAATCGAGACCTGTCGGCTCATCCGTTCTAGTTCTGACGTAGCGATCATCATGTTGACCGTCAACAATACAGAAAAAGACAAGGTGGAAGCGCTCGACGCCGGTGCCGATGACTACGTTACTAAGCCTTTTAGCATCCCTGAACTGCTTGCTCGGATTCGCGCTACTTTACGACGACTACCGCAGGCCCCCGATGAGGCAGGATTACAACAACTCACGCTGGAGGGTGTTGAAATCGATCTTCCCTCACGGCAGGTAACCGTGCGCGGCCGCACTGCCAGCCTCACGGCGAAGGAGTTTGATTTGCTTTCGTACTTCCTCATACATCCTAACAAGACAATTGCTCATCGCGAGCTGCTACAAGCGGTCTGGGGCCCGGACTACGGCGATGAGCTAGAATATTTGCGGGTTTTCGTCAACCGCCTGCGCAAGAAGATCGAACCGGATCCCTCCAAACCCCATTTCTTGGTTACTGATGCTTGGGCGGGCTACCGCTTCCACCTCCCGCACTGAAGAACCTTCCCCAGTAGACCGAGTTTCGAACGCGCTGCCGGTCACGGATACCCGCTACTGTGATCCGTGTCACTTCGTTTGACCCAGTAAACTGGTTTATTTGGTTGTTAGAAGTTGTTTATGCGCTGTTTATCCCCGCTACTGCACAATCCGCAGTGGATGGGCACAATGAAAGATCTACTCAACAGCGCAATCACAAAGCCAGCGCGGCTATCAGTAAGCTGGGAAACACCTGAAGGAGTTGGACCGGGACGGCTCGAGGTAAACGTGATCTTTACTGATCCACAAGCCACGGTGGCTGCCTTGAAGACGGCTGGATCATTGGCACGGGACCTTGGAGCATGTATTCGAGTACGAGCCGCAATCGCTGTGCCGTATGCATTGCCTCTTAATAAGCCGCCAGTGTCTGCTGGTTTCATCGAAGAGTTCCTATCTGATTTGGTTTGTCGCCTGGAGTTGGATGCTTTCGAGCCGAGCGTTCACTTGTATCTATGCCGAGATCAGGTCGAAACTCTTTTGCATGTACTGAGTCCAAATTCCTTGGTCGTCATTGGTGGGCGAAAACACTGGTGGCCCACGGCAGAGCGTCGGGCAGCAAAGGCCCTTCGATCCAAAGGTCATCGAGTTGTTTTTATTAGCATAAAGACAGAAACGAAATCGGATCGTCAATGAAGTCAAAAACTCTAACTCAACCGGCGATTCGAACGATGACGGGTCTATCTTCCTGCAGCGTCGATGAAGTCTCATCACATGCATCGGCCATAGTGGGAGTCACTCTACTGGGGGATCTAGAGGATGTTCTTGCAGTAATTCGAACGGCAGTTCTATTGGCAAAAAACTTGAAGGCACCCCTATCGCTCAACCTTATTGGAAGGGATATTTTGCCAGGCAACTTTAACGACACTCCATATTCCAAATTGGTGGCAGAAATCTTGCGTTTTGCTAAAGCCCAACTTGAAGGGCTCGCTGCTCCCGCTTTCATAATGGAAGCAAATATTGTTGCAGCGTCTTTTATCTGCGCTGGGTCCGTGACGTTGTCGATCCGAAGCGCGGATCCGATTCTAAGGCGTCAGCGAACGTGACCGAGAGAGAAACCGCGCGAGAGATGTTTTATGTATCTATTGAGTCTCGTAAGGCTCACTATGAGCCGGTTCTCGAAGCAGAGATGAGGTGAATCATGCTGGATATTTTCTATGTCGCTATTGTGATCGTCTTTTTTGTCCTGTTGTGGGGATTTACCAAGGCGTCTGAACGCCTGTAGGAGGACCCAGTGGAATATGTAATTGCGGGAGTTGTCGCGGCGTTTTTGTTCGTTTATTTGATGTATGCCTTGCTTCGGCCGGAAAAATTTTGAGGTGGTGAGATGACTTTACTCGGTATTGCCCAGATCGTGATCTTTTTTGCCATCGTGGTCGCCATAACAAAGCCCATTGGCGTTTTCATGCATCGCGTTTTTGAGGGCGAGCGGACCTTCCTTCATCCTATTTTCCGCCCGCTGGAACGCCTGATCTACTGGCTTGGCGGCGTCCGCGAGGGCGAGGAGCAGTCCTGGGTTCGTTACTCGGCATCCATGATTTCGCTGAGTATCTTCAGTTTTCTGTTCGTGTACCTGCTGCAGCGGCTGCAGGGGCATCTGCCGCTGAACCCGATGCACTTTTCAACGTCGCAGGCCCCCTCAAACGCCACGCCGATGACGCCGGACCTGGCGTTTAATACGGCAGTCAGCTTTGTGACGAACACGAACTGGCAGTCCTATTCTCCGGACACCACGATGAGCTACTTAACGCAGATGGCAGCTCTCGCCGTCCAGAACTTTGTTTCCGCTGCTGTGGGCATTGCTGTTGCCGTCGCGCTAATTCGTGGATTTGCGCGTCATAGTGCCAAGACGATAGGCAATTTTTGGGTGGATGTGACGCGATGTACGCTCTACATCCTGCTCCCCATTTGTATCCTGGCGACACTGTTTTTCGTCGGGCAAGGATCGATCCAAAACTTTAAAGGGCCCGCCACCGTAACAACTCTGGAAGGAGCGACCCAGGTGATTGAGCAGGGCCCCCTTGCTTCTCAGTTAGCCATAAAGATGCTGGGAACGAATGGTGGCGGATACTTCAACGCGAACTCTGCTCATCCGTACGAAAATCCGACGCCGTTGGCAAACCTGCTCCAGATGTTACTGATCTTTTCGCTTGGCGCTGGACTCACGTACATGTTTGGCAAGATGGTACGGGATACGCGTCAGGGCTGGGCGATTTTTGCAGCGATGGCTTTGATGTTTCTCGCCGGATCTTTCATCTGCTATTGGGCCGAGCAAGCAGGAAACCCCATGTTGACCAAAATGGGGATCGAGCACGTGTATACAGGAAGTCAGCCGGGCGGAAACATGGAGGGGAAAGAGGTCCGGTTCGGCAATCCGATGACGGCGCTGTTTGCCACGGTAACGACGGATGCCAGCTGCGGGGCCGTCATTGGCATGCATGATAGCTTTACGCCGATCGGCGGGCTCGTGCCGTTGTTCAACATTCAGACTGATGAAGTGATTTTTGGCGGGGTGGGCGCCGGTCTCTATAGCATGCTGATTTATGCAGTAGTTGCCGTCTTCATCGGAGGTCTGATGGTCGGGCGCACGCCCGAATACGTTGGCAAGAAGATTGAGCAAAAAGAAGTCAAGATGGCAATCATTGCTATCTTGGCGACTTCTTTGGTCATTCTTTGCTTCACCGCCATCAGTTCAATTGCGCCGTTTGCGGCGAACCACTACTGGAATCCTCCCGGACCATCCACCGCGAATCTGAACAATGGAGGACCGCACGGATTCTCCGAGATCTTGTATGCCTACTCAAGCGGCGCGGGGAATAACGGCAGCGCTTTCGCTGGAATCAACGCCAACACGCCCTGGTACAACTTGTCGATTGGCGTCGATATGCTGGTTGGAAGATTCCTCTTCATCATTCCGGCGCTTGCCATTGCCGGCAGCCTGGCCTCAAAAAAATTAATTCCTGTAACCAGCGGTACATTACCAACAAACGGTTCGCTGTTTGTCATTCTACTGATCGGGACCGTGATCATCGTGGGCGCGCTCACTTATTTTCCGGCGCTCTCCTTGGGTCCGATTGTTGAGCACATGCAAATGCTAAATGGGAAATTGTTCTAAGGGCGCGGGCTCTACTTGGAACGCGCTAAGAAGATGTCATTGCGAACGAGGAGTTAGAAAATGTCTACTGTCACTACCCCT
This sequence comes from Terriglobia bacterium, assembly GCA_020073485.1. Lineage (GTDB taxonomy): Bacteria > Acidobacteriota > Terriglobia > Acidiferrales > UBA7541 > Palsa-360. Next base: position 6,611 of record JAIQFB010000001.1, read on the forward strand.
CCGGTGGAACGTAAACCGGAAAGCAAAAAAGAAGGCACGGAACTCCTCTCTAGGGGTGTTCGGGCTCGCCCGTTGTTCGATCCTGAAATCCTGGGGCGCGCCATTAGGGAATCATTCGTAAAGCTTAATCCCCGGTTGGTTGCAAAGAACCCGGTGATGTTTGTCGTGGAGGTCGGCGCAGCTCTGACTACCATTTATGTCATCAAAGATGCAGTCACGGGTACCGGCAACCTTCTTTTTGGCATTCAAATCGCGTTTTGGTTGTGGTTCACCGTCGTATTCGCCAATTTCGCAGAAGCAATGGCGGAAGCGCGTGGCAAGGCGCAAGCGGATGCACTCCGCAAGACCAAAACTGACACGACTGCCCGGAAAATTCTACCCAATGGCGCGTTTGAAATGGTACAGGCCTCAAAACTGCGCGCTGGAGATGTCGTCTACTGCGAAGCAGGGTACCTCATTCCGGGAGACGGCGAAGTCATCGAGGGTGTCGCGAGCGTCGACGAATCTGTCATTACAGGAGAGAGTGCCCCCGTCATTCGGGAATCCGGCGGGGACCGAAGTGCGGTAACTGGCGGTACTAAGGTGCTTTCGGATCACATCAAGATCCGGATCACCTCCAATCCGGGCGAAACTTTCCTCGACCGCATGATCGCACTAGTCGAGGGTGCGGTGCGCCAGAAGACACCTAATGAAATTGCTCTGAATATTTTGATCGCTGGTCTGACGTTGATCTTCTTGCTGGCGGTTGCGACGCTTCCACCCTATGCAAAATATGCCATCCAAGCAGTTGGTAGCGGGACTGCCCCTACGGTTGCCGTTCTCGTATCCCTGCTCGTGTGCCTGATTCCCACGACCATCGGCGGATTACTTTCTGCCATTGGTATCGCGGGAATGGATCGCGTGATGCAGCACAACGTCCTGGCGATGAGCGGAAAGGCGGTCGAAGCTTCGGGCGATGTGAATACGCTGCTTCTCGACAAGACCGGAACCATCACGCTAGGCAATCGACAGGCAGTTGAATTCATAACGGTCGATGGTGTGAGCGAAAGCGAACTGGCAGATGCCGCTCAACTCTCCAGCCTTGCCGACGAAACCCCTGAGGGACGGTCGATCGTCGTGCTAGCCAAGGAGAAATACAAACTGCGCGGTCGAGAACTCGCCGAGCATAACGCCCATTTCATTCCGTTCTCCGCATATACCCGGATGAGCGGTGTTGACATGAATGGCAGCCAGCTGCGAAAGGGCGCGACGGATGCCATTGCTCAGTTCGTGAAGGAGGCTGGCGGCAAGGTATCTCCATCTCTTCAGGAGATTTCTGACCGCATCTCGAGAAATGGCGGGACACCGCTCGCGGTGGCCAATGGGTCGAAGGTTCTTGGGGTTATTCATCTCAAAGACATCGTCAAAGGCGGAATGAAGGATCGGCTCGCCTCGCTGCGAGCTATGGGAATCCGTTCGGTGATGATCACCGGAGACAATCCCTTGACCGCCGCTGCCATCGCGCAAGAAGCGGGCGTGGACGATTTCCTCGCACAGGCTACGCCAAAGGACAAGCTGGAATACATCCGAAAAGAACAGGCTGAAGGGCGCCTCGTCGCCATGACCGGTGACGGAACCAATGACGCACCTGCGTTAGCTCAGGCCGATGTGGGCGTGGCTATGAACACCGGAACCATGGCGGCGAAAGAAGCCGGCAACATGGTGGATCTGGACAGTAATCCGACAAAGCTGATTGAGATCGTGGCCATCGGAAAACAATTGTTGATTACCCGCGGTTCGTTGACCACTTTTTCGATTGCCAATGACATTGCAAAATACTTTGCGATCATCCCGGCGATGTTTGCGGCCATGTATCCCGAGTTGAACAAGCTGAATATCATGGGGCTGCACTCGCCCCAAAGCGCGGTACTCGCAGCGGTCATCTTCAACGCGGTAATCATTATCGCTTTGGTTCCACTGGCGCTGCGTGGCGTGCAATACAAACCTGTCAGTGCCGGCCAGATGTTGAGCCGGAATCTTCTGATCTACGGCCTTGGTGGAATCATCGTGCCATTTCCGGGGATTTGGCTGATCGACAAGATCATTGTTGCTATGCACTTGGCTTAAAGGAGTAGGACATGCTTAAAGAACTTGGACCTGGACTTCGTTTGACGCTGATTTTCACCGTTCTCACCGGATTGCTGTACCCCGCCGTGATGACAGGTGTGTCCGAGCTTGTTTTTCCGAAGCAAGCCAATGGTAGCCTCGTTACGGTTGGCGGCAAGGTTGTCGGGTCGACCCTCATCGGCCAACCCTTCGCCAAGCCTGAGTATTTTCATCCACGCCCATCAGCGGCTGGCAGTGGTTACGATGCAACCGCGTCTAGTGGTTCAAACCTGGGGCCCACGAGTGCCAAACTCCTCCACGGAACGACCAAAATGGATGACAAGAAAAATGAGATCGTCGATTTTGACGGCATCAACCTTCGCATCGTGCATTACTGCGTCGATAATGAGATCCCCTACGAATCATCGGTACCTCTTGACCAGTTCAAAGATTCGCACGGTGACCTCGATGACGTAAAGCTGATTAAGGCTTTCAATGATGATAAGACACCATTGGTCTTCACAGCGAAGGCACCTATCCCACCGGACGCGGTGACAGCCTCGGCCTCGGGCCTGGACCCGCATATCAGTCCCGGGAATGCCGAGACACAAGCCGCGCGCATCGCAAAGGCGCGGGGCGTTTCCGCGGATCAGCTAAAGCAATTGATCCCGCAGTTTACGGATCGAGCTGATCTGGGGTTTCTCGGCGAACCGCGCGTCAATGTTCTCATGTTGAACATCGCACTTGACCAGAAGTTTCCGGTTTCGAAGTAAGGAGAGAGCGCGACTGTGCGGGGAACACGATTCGGACGGTCCAATGCGACGTGAGTGGTAGGCGATTGAGCTACCGCGTCAAACTTGCCCTTTTCCTTCTGTGCGCAATCGCGATCCTTTTCCTCGCCGATACGGCGTACCAGGCTCTCAATACCCTTTCGCGTTTGAACGTCGTGGAGGCTGAACGGGACCAGTGGCAACGCCCATCCGATGTTATCCAGGCATTGGATTTAAGGCCCGGAAACGTCGTTGTCGATCTGGGATGTGGTTCTGGGTACTTCACGCTGAAACTTTCTGCGCCAGTGGGCCAAAACGGTCGCGTTCTGGCAGAGGACATTCGCAGGTTGCCCCTCGTGTTCCTGTGGCTGAGGACATTCCAAAGGCGCCAGCGCAACGTCAGCATTGTACTTGGTGAACCCGACGATCCTCACCTGCCTCTACAGGGCGTGAATGCTGTACTCATCGTCAACACGTATCATGAATTTACGAATTCCCAGCCGATTCTTATTCACGTGGTCCAGTCGCTCGTTTCTGGAGGACGGTTGGTCGTCGTCGATCGTGAACCTCGTCCGGTCGCCCAAATGTCTACGGGGACTGCAGCAGAGCATCATGAAGTATCATCCGAACAAGTTGAAAGTGACCTTCGTCATGCAGGACTCGAGATCGTCAGCCGGCAGGATCGCTTCATCCAAAATGATCCATTAAATGAGAACTGGTGGATCATCACCGCCCGGAAGCCATAAAGGAATTGCTCTGAGCGCTGCATAGCTGTGTGAGTCCGGAATAGCTGTTAAAAACATCAGAAGGACGAAAAAGAGGAGCTCACGAGGCAACATGGATCGACTCACGTGGTTTGGTTTGTTTGCAGTTACGGCGATGTTGGTGTGCTACGCTTTCGAAAGTCGCAGCCGGTGGTTCATCCTAGCGTTCGCTGCGGCGTGCGGGTTAGGGTCGGCTTACGGGTTTCTACAAGGTGCCTGGCCATTCGGATTGGTAGAGGCTGTCTGGTCCATTGTGGCGGTGCGGCGATGGCTGATTACTGCGGGGCGAACTCAATGAACAACTACCACTAGGTGTTTCCGTTGGAGTTTACGCGATTCCAACTGACAGTGATTCTCAATGATGAATGATTCATCTCAACGGCCCAGTCCCGAGCAACTGCTCGCGCAAATCGAACAGGAAGAACGGCGGGAACGTCGCGGACGACTGAAAGTTTTCCTCGGCTACGCCCCTGGCGTTGGCAAGTCCTTCCAGATGTTGGACGAAGGCCGTCGACGCCGCGAACGAGGGGAAGACGTCGTCGTTTGCGCGCTGCAACCGGAGTACCCTCCTGAAGTTGAGACTGTATTGCGGAAACTTGAGAATATACCCACCTTAAAGACCGCCGATGGGGAGGCCATAGACGTCGCAGCAGTATTGCAGCGGAAGCCACAGGTTGCTCTGGTTGACGGCCTTGCCTATGAAAATCCTTCAGACTGTCTGAACGCCCATCGCTGGCAAGATGTGGAGCAACTCCTTGAGGCTGGCATCTCAGTCATCGCGACGGTCAACCTACAATACCTTGAAAAACATAGCGACGAGGTAGAACGCATCACTGGCAAGCGAGTCTCCTGCACCATTCCGCGCGGCTTTTTGGATAGAAGCGCGGACGAAATCGTTGTCGTCGACGCTCCTGCCACAGAGAGTCTTTCGCGCCAAGTAGCTCCGGGAGATCGCGCTGCTCTGCTTGCAGAAGGACATAAGCTCTCCCGGCTCAGGGAACTGGCGCTGTTAGTCGCGGCGAGCGTAATCGACCGCCAGCTCGAGAGCTACTTGCGGTCACATGGGATGGATTCATCCTGGGGCGTACAGGAACGTATCCTCGTCTGTGTCACGCCCCGATCCAATGCTGCTAAAATGCTGGAAAGTGGCCGGCGCAATGCAGACCGCTTCCAAGGTCAATTTTATGTGGTCTATGTGCAGCAACCCGTTCTTTCGCAGCAAGATCGGCAAGTCTTGCAACAGAACTTGGACTACGCACGTCAACTTGGGGCCCAGGTGGAGGTCCTAAGCGGTCTAGACGCGACAGATGCAATCCTGAAGTTCGCGCGCCAAAAGGGCATCACGCAAATCTTTGTCGGGCACAGTATGCGTGAGGGAGGATGGCGTCGGCTTTGGGGCAACTCAATTAAGCGTCTGATCCGCTCAGCGGAAGGAATTGATGTCGTCGTCTACCCCCATTAGCGGAGATTCTGGCAGTGATCCACAGTCCAGGCGACGGGGCCAACTGAAGGTATTCCTCGGCTATGCCGCTGGCGTTGGTAAAACATACCGCATGTTAGAGGAAGTACAGCACCTCAAGCGGCAGGGCAACGATATTGTAGTCGGCTACTTTGAGCCTCACGGGCGGAAAGACACAATCGCAAAAACCGTCGGTCTGGAGATGATTCCGACCAGCACGATCCGCTATCGCACAAGCACGTTTCAAGAGATGGATATTGACGCCATATTAAGACGACGCCCCGCCATTTGCGTTGTCGATGAATTGGCGCACACCAATGTGCCTGGCTCACAGCGCGCAAAGCGATGGGAGGACGTTCAGATGCTGTTGGATGCCGGAATTAATGTTATGACGAATATGAACATCCAGCATCTTGAGAGTCTCAATGATCAGATTTACCGAATCACTGGCGTTCGCGTACGCGAAACCGTGCCGGATTGGTTTGTCAAGAGTGCCGCTGAGGTCGTTATGGTGGACGCGACAACGGGAGCACTCCTGAACCGGCTAAAGAGAGGAGATATCTACGCTCCAGAAAAAGCGCAGCAGGCGATGGAGAATTTCTTCAAGGAATCGACTCTCACGGCACTACGGGAACTCGCCATGCGCCAGGCCGCACACGAACTCGAATTGCGGGAAATCGCCAGTACATCAGAAGAACGCCGACCACAGGAAGAGCCTTCTAGTGCTTCGCCTTCATCGCCAAAAGCAACCATAGATCGGATCCTAATCTATGTCAGTGCCGATTCTTCAACGGCAATGCTAATTAGGCGCGGGCGAAGAATGGCTGACTATCTCGGTGCCGATTGCTTTGCAGTTTCTGTAGTGCCGCTCCGGGACAAAGGTCGCCTGCCAACACAAGATCGGAACGCGATGGAAAAGCACTTGAACTTCGCGAGAAATCTCCATATCGAAGCGCGAATCTTGGAAGGCGATGATGCTGCGGAAACAATCGCGGACTTTGCGCACCGCAATCAAATAACGCAGATACTCCTCAGCCGCTGCGACCATAGCTCATGGAGTCGCCTGTTCGGAAGTGACCTCATTCCGCGGGTCGTTCAGAAAGCAAGAGATATTCGGGTAATCATTGTTGCCGAACGAAAAAGACCCAACTAGCCGCTCCATTTTCTGCAGAAGAAGATCGAATCCTCCCCAAGGGACTTCAAGTAGTTGCTCGCTGATTTCTGCTTCGGATTCCCTTTGCAATTACCGGACTAGCCGCCGCGCGTTCGTCGAACCGTTTAGAGAATGTGTACGCGCCATTTATGCCTCGTTTAGGAGCATGCGCGTAGCTTGGTATTGAAATTCGATACCAAGCCACGAGTAATGACTTCTACAGAGGGCTTGGATGGATTGAAAAGGGAGCGAAGTATGTTCTCGAGAGAAAATATACGGATTGAGAACGCAAGGCTCTATCCCTCAGAGATTGTGAATCAACTTCGAACAGCGTTGGCGAACGGCACAGAACTGCACGCCGATGAGTTTCGGGTGAATTTCTACGATTTGAACTCTGAGGGTCGCACATATTTCATTTATATCTCACCTGCGAACGGAAACGTCACACTGATTGCGACATGGGCGCAAAAATACACATCCACTGATGCGAAATCGGTCGAACAGCACACATGGTGGCGACGGATCACGGAGCACATCCTTGCAGCCTAAAGAACTGTGGCCACGACTGTGCGTTCCTCGATCCGTTTAGAGAATGTATATGCGGAATTTATGCATCGTTTAGCGTCTTACGTTTACCGTGGAGAACATGAGCACCGTGATTGAGAATCCTGTGTTGAAACAGGGCAGTACAAGGAGAGATAGAAAATGAATCTCGCGATTTGGATGCCGGCGATGTTTCTCCTGGGAATTGCAGGCATGGTGCTGTGCATCCTTTTTCTCGAAGCCTGCGACAAAATCTGACGCGACAATCGTGAGGGGGCAAGGATGATCTATATCACGTTGATCCTTTCGGTTTTTCTTTTCGTTTATTTGTTCACGGCGCTGGTAAGACCGGAGTGGTTCTGATGGTGTTCTTCTTCGCATTCCGAGTCTAGTTTTAATGTCGCGCGGGGCCGAGTCTCGCTATGACCGCCATTATGGCGAGACCCGCGCGAATCCTAAAGAGTGTCAAGGCTTGAAGTGTTGATTTAAGTCGCGACGAATTTGGTGGAATGGCTTTGCCATGAGGCTCCAGGACGAGCTTCGGAAGCCCGACTGCAGATAGCGGCCCAGAGGCCACTACGAGCTACTGGGTACCCTGGAGAGAGTAATCATGGAAACACAAGCCGCTGTAGAAACGACACCGCAACCCCTACACCGCAAAATCACGAAAGTAATTCGCAAGAGGACGAATCAGCTCATGCCGCCGGGAACGGCTGGTCCGGCCTTGAAGCAGGCCGTCATCATGTTGCGCCCAGACATCCAATGGACCAACCCAGTGATGTTCGTCGTCGAACTCGGAGCGTTCTTGACGCTGCTGTTCGTCGTACAGGCGGCCTTCGGGCATTCGGCGAGCCAGATACCGATTACATATTTCATTGCTCTGGACGTTTGGCTCTTCCTGACCGTGCTGTTTGCCAATTTTGCAACGGCACTGGCTGAAGCTCGCGGCAAGGCCCAGGCCGAATCGCTTCGTCGAACTCGGCGCGATACTGTAGCACGTCGTCTAAGCCCGACAGGCACCATCGAAGAAGTCTCTTCAACCCATTTGAAGCTGGGCGACACAATTGTCGTAGAGGCCGGTGAAATCATTCCCGGAGACGGCGAAATAATAAAGGGAATTGCTTCCGTTGATGAATCGGCGATCACTGGGGAATCGGCGCCAGTCATTCGTGGCGCTGGGGGCGATCGTTCTGGTGTAACTGGCGGAACAAGGGTGCTGTCGGATCGCATCGTTGTACGAATCACCGCCAGCGCTGGTGAATCGTTTCTCGACAGGATGATCGCGCTGGTCGAAGGAGCCATTCGCCAAAGAACCCCGAATGAGATTGCGCTGACCCTCGTGCTATCGGCCTTTACGCTGATCTTTTTGATTGTCGTTGTGCCCATTTGGCCGATGGCGTGGAATGCCGAGCAATATATGATGGGCTATCTCGCTCTTCAGCAGCCTCTCCATAGTCTGGGCACGGATGTTCCTACGCTGGTCGCGCTTCTGGTGTGCCTGATACCGACGACGATTGGGGCGCTGCTTGCCGCGATTGGAATCGCAGGCATGGATCGCGCACTCCAAGCAAATATCATCGCCAAGAGTGGTAAGGCCGTCGAAGTGGCAGGCGATATCGACATCGTCCTGCTGGACAAAACGGGAACTATCACTATCGGCAATCGGCATGCAACTGAATTCCTTCCGGTAGAGGGGTATTCTGCGACCGAACTAGGGCGCCTGGCATCATTGGCATCCGCTGCGGACGAAACCCCTGAGGGCAAGAGCATCGTTAGCCTGTTTGAATCGGATACTCAAGCGCCGATTGCCGTGCCGTCCGGTGCCGAATTTATTATCTTTACAGCACAGACGCGCATGAGTGGCATCGATCTGGCCGGTGGGCGCCGGATTCGCAAGGGCGCGTCCGATGCAATCGCACAATTCGTGAAGGAGCAAGGTGGCACAGTGGCAGCCGAGTTTCAGCCACTGGTCGATGGCGTGGCATCAAGGGGTGCCACGCCGCTCGTTGTCGCCGATGGGCCGAGAGTGGTTGGCGTCGTTGCTCTTGAAGATATTCTTAAGCCCGCTATGCGCGAGCGCTTCGAGCGGCTGCGACAAATGGGTCTGCGCACAGTAATGATCACTGGAGATAACCCACTTACGGCGGCCACCATCGCGAAACAAGCCGGCGTCGATGATTTCCTGGCGCAGGCGACTCCCGAAAAGAAGCTTGAATACATTCGCAAGGAACAGGCGGAGGGAAAGCTCGTCGCGATGATGGGCGACGGCACGAACGACGCTCCCGCTTTGGCTCAGGCTGATGTGGCGGTCGCCATGAACGCGGGCACTCAAGCTGCAAAAGAAGCCGGCAATATGGTGGACTTGGACAGCGATCCCACCAAGCTCATCGAAGTCGTCGAAATCGGGAAACAGTTGCTGATGACAAGGGGCGCGCTGACGACTTTTTCGGTCGCGAACGATGTGGCGAAGTATTTCGCCATCATTCCGGCACTGTTTGCGAGTACGCTCCCCTGGCTGAAGACGATGGACATCATGCATCTGCACTCGCCGACGTCCGCAATTCTGTCCGCCGTAATTTTTAACGCGCTCATCATCCCGGCACTGATTCCGGTTGCTCTCAGGGGAGTGAAGTATCAGCCGCTGGGGGCCGATGCGCTATTGCGAAGGAATTTGATGATCTGGGGACTCGGAGGCGTAATCCTGCCCTTTGTTGCCATCAAGCTGATCGATGTAGCCATGGTTAGCTTGCGTTTGGCTTCCTGAAGGGAACGGAGGCGTTCACATGGCGCATAACATTTCAAAGAGTGTCTTACTGCTGGTTTTCACGGTAGTCATCGCTTGCGGCATCTATCCGGGCGCAGTCTGGCTGGTGGGGCACCTATTTTTCCGCTTCCAAGCGGAGGGCAGCTTGTTGAAAGGTCCCGACGGACAGGTGGTCGGCTCTAAGCTGATCGCGCAGCCGTTCACCAAGGACGAATATTTCCAGCCGCGCCCGTCGGCGGCGTCCTACAACGCCTCCGCGTCCGCATCGTCCACACTCGCTCCGTCCAATTACCTGCTGCGAAATCGTGTCGCCACGATGCTCGGACCGATTGTGAAGTATCGAGGCGGCCTAAGAGCCGGTCAACTGGTGGCTCCTGATATCGAAACTTGGTTTCAACAAGATCGATATCAGGGGAACCCGTCAATCGTCGCTCAGTGGGCAGATCTCCACAATGGCCTGGCGGCGGCTTGGATTGGTGCAGATACCTCCCACGGCTCGTACGTGGACTCTTGGGCCAAGGCGCATCAGGCCATTGTTGCGGACTGGGTGAAGGCCAATCCGAGCACCCCACAACCCAAAGCCTCCGACTTGGCGGTCGTGTTCTTCGAGACCTTCTCGAAGGAGAATCCCGGACGGTTTCCATCTGCTGTGACAAAGACAGGGGCAGACGGTAAGCCCCAGACTTCGATCGAACCGGTGAAGGACGGTTCGGATATCCAGCCAACTTTCTTTGACATGTGGCGGCAGGACCACCCGGATTCCGACCTCCAGGATGTGCCGGGAGACATGGTCACAACTTCTGGTTCCGGCCTCGACCCGCACATCACAATCGAAAATGCGGAATTTCAGTTGGACCGCGTAGCTGCCAAATGGGCCGCCGATACCAAGAGTGATCCGGCGAAGACTCGAAATGAAATCGAGCAGATTCTGCAGGTGAACGCCTCGGCTCCGTTTGGCGGGCTGGCCGGGGAAAAGATGGTCAACGTATTAGAAGTCAATCTGGAACTGCGGAAGCGGTACGGCGCCCTGAATTGATGGCGCGCTCTAACTGTTCGGGACTTTAACGGGAGGCAGGTGCAAATGTGGATTCTTCCGATTTCGATGCTTGTGATTACGACTCTTCTCGCGATTCCGCTGAGTCGCTATATGACGCGGATCATGGATGGCAAGTATAAAGTCCCGAGATTTCTGGGGTGGTTCGAGCAGCGTCTCAACAGCGGACCACAGAATTGGAAGCAATACACGGCTTCCTTGCTTATCTTCAATACCGTGCTCTTCGTTTTCGGCTTTGTCGTTCTGGCGCTTCAGCCGCGGATGCCTCTCAACCCGCAACATAAGGGTCTGCTTGCGCCGACGACGATCTTTCACACCGTTGTTTCCTTCATGACCAACACGGACGTTCAGCACTACTCAGGGGACGTGCACTTCTCCAATTTCACGCAGATATTCTTTGCGTTTACGATGTTCTTTCTTTCCGCGTCGATTGGTTTCTGTGCCCTTACGATGATTATTCGGGCGCTGCGCAGTGACTCTTCTGTTGGGAACTTCTTTGTGGACATGTGGCGCGTGGTTGTCTATATGTTCCTGCCAATCTGCTTCGTCACGGCTATCCTCTTCCTCCAACAGGGCAGTCCGATGACTTTCAAAAGCTTCCGACAGGTCTCGACATTGGAACCGGCAGCCATGGGGACCTTGGAAAATGGCCAGCCAAATCCTCAGACAATCGTAGTGGGTCCGGTAGCGGCGTTTGTACCGATAAAGCAACTGGGCACTAATGGCGGTGGGTTTTATGGTATGAACTCGGCACATCCGTTCGAGAATCCTACTGCTTTCACGAATTTTCTTTCCTGCGTAGCGATGATGTTATTTCCGTTTGGCCTGGTGCTCATGTTCGGCCGCATGCTGAACCGACTCAAACATGCCTGGCTCATATTCGGCGTCATGATGTTCTTCATGGTCGGCACCGTTGTTTGGGCGATCTACTTTGACACGCTAAAGCCAAATCCGGGATTGACAGCGCATCCGATCGCCAGGACATACGAAGTCTTCAACGCGGACGCTGCGGGAGGCAAGCAGGCCGTAATCTTGCCAGCGGTCGCCGGATTGCCTGTTGATCAACACCTGGGGAACCTAGAAGGGAAAGAAATGCGATTCGGAACTTCGGCAGGGGCCACGTTTGCGGCTCTGACAGTCGATGTGACCGACGGCGCCGTGAATGCCGAGCATGACAGTCTCAACCCGATCGCCGGCCTTTCTCCCTATGCGGGGATGTGGCTGAATTGTTTCTTTGGCGGGAAAGGCGTGGGGATGATCAACATGCTTCTATTCGTCGTGATCGGAATATTCGTCGCCGGCCAAATGGTAGGACGGACCCCAGAATATCTGGGCAAGAAAATCGGTTCGCGAGAAATGAAGCTCGCGATGATCGCATTGCTAGTGCACCCGATCATGATTCTGTTGCCCACCGGACTTTTTGCGGGCACGAGTTGGGGAATGAAGGCTGAAAGCAATCCAGGTGCGCATGGTTTCTCGCAAATCCTCTATCAATTCTCATCCTCTTCCGCCAACAATGGATCGGCCTTCGACGGCCTGGGTGTAGCGTACGGATTTAACGATAATCCAAATCCCGCCCCAATGGCGCGCCAGTGGGACATTGCCAGTGGTTTGGTGATTCTGATAAGCCGTTTCCTTCCGATCATCGCGCCCATGGCGATGGCAGCGTTTCTCGGCGCTAAGAAATCTAGTCCGTTTGGTCTGGGTACGCTGCGGGATGACACTTCTACGTTCGCATTTCTCCTGGTTGGTACGATTGTGATCATTGGCGCTTTGCTCTTCCTTCCAGTAGCTGCTCTCGGACCACTGGCAGAGCACTGGGGACCGTTGCCTTTTGGCGGCTGAAACACCGACCCAGCAGTGGTAAGGCCCGCTTAGGGGTTCACCCCGAAATGGACTGAATGTGATACGCCAAGACTCCGTCTGTTCCAGAAATTTAGCTCAGATCGTGTTTATCGCGTGTTCCCTCCGGCAGAATCGGAAACGGGTACGGAAATTCTGGCGCGTGCTTGAATTCCAGATGCCGCTCTCCGCCGTCGTGCAACTTGTCTTCGGGCATGTACAAATATTTCTTGTTGCTCATTAGCCACCTCGCAGATTGGGACGCTCACTATTGAACGGATATTGCAAAGGTTGCGGAGAAAGTCGGGTTTTGGCGGCGCGGCCTGAACTTTGTGGCAACGGGGAGCTACGAACGGCGCGAAAGGTCCGCGCGTAACTTTCTGTTGACCTTGTTTTCCTTGTGCCAGAAGGCCCCTTCGGCAGACGTGGCGTGATCACTGGTTTTGTAAACTTGCTGATAGTCCCACAAAAGTGGTTCGCCGGACTCATCCAAGGCCGCGACTAGCAACCCTTGCCTACACAGCTCTTCACGGGCTTCCCGTATTTGGCACCGCAAGTCGAACTTGAGTTCTTCGTCGGGATTGATCGTCAGCACGTTTTGCTCGCCTTTTCGCTGCAGCAGGTCGACAAGAGAGTAGGAACTCGCGCGTTCATACTTTTTGATATTTAGAGGAATGGAAATGAGTGCCACTTTCGCCTCGTACTCGACAATCGTATCCGCATTGTGCTTATCAAGCGTTTGGTATTCGTCTAGAAAGCGCATCAACACGGCCGCCGCGTCCGTGAGCTGTTTCAGTGTCACCTTTTTATTTTTTGCCATTTCATTCTTCTCCGCTTCTCGTTGTTTGCACTTCTTCGGGATTCGTTAAGCTAATACGCGGAAAGTGAAAGAAGAACATTTTCATTTAGCTCGCCGGGCCAACACCGGCGTAGGGGGACCGCCGTCTTGGTCTCAATGGCTACTCTCCGGCGTTCAGAAGGATTCTCGCGTCCCAAATCCGGCGGCCCGCGTAATCACACTGAAATCCGTGATGCGTTCCTGAAAATCCCTCTCTTTCCCTTCGAGCCATCGGCAGGAAGACGCTGCTGTGGGAATGCGGATGGTGTTGCGCTCATCGCCCTCCCGGAGGTTCGCGTCCGCGCCCCAAGATTCCGACTTCCGAACGCTATGGTGGAAGCAAGCCAAGTGGCCTGCGCCGGAGGGCACTATGAACATGGACATTGAGTGGGGCGAGCGCCTCGTCAAGATGATGGTCTTTTTCGACAACGTGCGATTCATCCCAGAAAACCGTCAGCCAGGGAAAGAATGCTGCGCCTGTGGCGGACAGGCGATCTACGCCCAACTCGACGACCGGGATGAGGCGCTAGCCTACTTTTGTAAAGAGGATGTTTGGGAAGGTCGACGTAAGATTTCCAGAAAAGCCCGATTGTTGTTACCCAGCGGGTAGATGTAAGACTATATGGCGGGCGGCAATGGCACACGACGCAAGTCTGCTACTCTTCTTCTTTCGGTTCCTCGCACACGGCCCGATGCGTCGCCAGGATTTCGTCCCAGTCCCTATCGGACTGCTCCATCGCATCCATCTCGCGCTGGTGCTCCGGGCAATACGGATGCCCCGGCTTGTCGCAGAAACGCTCAGGCGTGGTGCGGGACGCGAGATAGAGCCAACTGCAAGTCATGTGTATGCCTTTATGGCAGGAGCTTGCCGCCAAACGTGTTCCTCGTTGTGACCTTCCCCTGCGCGTTTCGCACGGAAATATGCTGAGAAATTGCCTGGCCGCTGTTCGCGTTGTAAATCGTGTTGGTGGTGACGACCGTTCCGTCCTGCATGAAGGTTGTATTGATTTCCCCAACAAGTTTGTTTTGGCTGTCGTACGTCTTCATTTCATTCCTCTCTTTTGTCGTGGTTTGCAGAGGCCGTCATCGCAAATGTTCCCGGACGCTGGCGAGTAGGATGGCGGACGGAGAAATGAACCCGCGAAGCATCCTGATTTCCTGTAAGGCTGCGTCGAATTCCTTGTAACCGACGCAGTGTAGATATGCGGCGGCCATGATCGGACCTCTGGATATTCCACTCCCACAATGCACAAGGACCTTGCCTCGCCGGATGTTGTTTGAAATGGCGTCCATAATGGCGTTGAACCGAGCGGGCGGAATCGCTATCTCATCTTCAACAGGAAGGTGGACGTAGGTAATCTCGGAATGGGTGTTGATTGGCGCATTTTGGGAAAGTGAAACAACATGAGTCAGGCCGTGAGGGTTCGCCTTCGCGAGCCGCTGCGCGTCAAACATACTTCCGAGATAGAGCCGCCACCAGATTTTCGTAACCTCTAGCATTCGCGTTCTCCTCCCACCTCAATCTACGTGGACCCACCTGGCAGCGGCTAAGGCATAGTCACGATCCGTGCCCATATGTGGCCAAACTGAGCCGCACCACACCCTGAAATGGTCCGCGCAGGAATAGAGGTGCTCTCAGAGGGAACGAATAGCGCATGTGATGGATAGGGCGCTGATGACGGCGGAGAATTGTGGAGAGGGGGAAATGGCTTCCGGATCAACGGCTCTGAATTCCCGGGTAGGCGGGTCGTCCTTTCGCATTATTGAACCATCATTGACAGGGCTTCATGAGCTAGGCCTCTTACATCGACGAGGCCGTGAGCAGATGGAGCGATCCTTGAAGAGTACCCGGCAGAAATGTATCACTTACTAAAGGGCATGGATGTAAAACGATTAGCAACCAGTTTAGTAGAACCCTGTCGGGTTAAGCACTTTGCAGCAGTGCCCGAAATTTTGGCACGCGCATTCTTGTTCATGAACCACCCACACTTCGCCTGACGCGACATAGCCTTGGTTCAGACCCCGCCACCACTTTACAGGTGAAGAATTACAGGTGAAGTTTCTGTCGGATTCCGAAGAAAACTCTCTAAAGCATTGAAAAGAATGGTAGGCCCGTGCGGACTCGAACCGCAGACCTCTACCGTGTCAAAGGCCGCCTAACACCTACGTTGAATAACGTGAACAACCTCAACGACCACCTAAGTACCTGGAAGCACGCCTAAGACGACATCCTTACAGGTGAAATTACAGGTGAAGAAATTCTGAGAGCGCGTGCTCCGCCATAGCAGTTCCGCAAAGCCTGAATCTCATATCCCGAAGAGGGTATTTTATCAGCTGGGAATTAGAGTCGCGGCGGGCACATCGAGCGGCGACCCATTCAAGAGTTACAGCGGCACGGGATTTCTAAACATGGGCTGGCGAAAACGCGGTTAATTCCATCGTAGTTGTAAGCACGCATCGCTCATCGTTTCGCGCTTCGCCGACCTTTCGTCGACGCCCTGCGGGCGGGCTTGCGGCGAGCTAATCTCGCCTGATTGCGGAACCGGGCCGGCGGAAGACCAAATTCACGTTTGAAGGCACGGTTAAAGGCGGGTTCGGACTCATAGCCAACTTCAGCAGCGATCTGCGCAACACTGCTGCTCGTGGACTTCAGCATTTGCGCGCTGAGTTGAAGCCGCCAGCGGGTCAGGTAGGCAATGGGCGTCTCCGACAAATAACGCCGGAAGCGCTCGGCCAATACGGAACGCGAAATTCCTACATCGGTTGCGAGCGCCGCAATCGTCCAAGGATGCGCTGGCTGGCGATGCATCAGAGCGAGGGCTTTCCCAACTTCCGGGTCACGGACGCCAGCCAGCCACCCGGTTTGATCCGGCGGAAGGACAGCGATATAACGTCGCAAAGCCTCCACGAACAGCACCTCTGCCAGCTTGGCGATCACGGCCTCGCCCCCGGGCTTGGATGGATCGGCGTTACCCACTGAATAGCGGATAGAGTCCTCCAGCCATTGGCCCGAAGCATCGTTGCGGATATTGATCTTCAGAATGGGAGGCAGTCCGCCCAAAAAGACCCGGCTGAGTTGCGCCTCGCAAACCATGTAGCCGCAAACAAACCTGGTGACTTCTCCGCCCCCGCCAAAACGCGAGAGCTTCAGGCCCTCCGACAAAATTCGTTGCAGTTCCTGTTCATTGTCCACTGGTTTGACGGGCGAGCCGTTTCCTACGATATGCGGGTCGCCGTGCGGAAAAATTACAATCTCCCCTGCGCTTAGAGAGACCGGATGACCCTCTCCCTCGACTTGTGCATAGCCGCGGCCCTCGGTGAGCAGATGAAATATGATCACGTGCACAGAGTCCGAGGAGAGATGGCGAGCTACGACGCGAGATGCCGGCGAGCGAAAACACCAGGGCGCTGAGAATTCGCCGTTGTAAAACAAGGCGCCGTCGAGTTTGACGGTCTTCAGGACTTCCGACAGAACATCCATGCGGTCTCCGACGTGCGGCGATGTGTTTCGGCAAACTGTTCCGGACTTTGGGTCAATTAAACCACAAACTGCGCGTATCCGGGCAAGAGAACCAGACGCTCGGATAAGTATCCCCGCAGCATCTTGCCGCATAGTGACTCCGACGAAACAACACAGCAACGAATCGTGGATCGGTCATGATTCGAAAATAAAGGAGAAGAAACCATGCAAGCTACAGCGATCTCACCCGAATTTGTGAATCTGAAAACTCGCCTCAAAAAAACCTGGATGGCCGGCGATTACGATCGGTTCTCGCGTTACATGGAAAATGGCGCGCGGGATTTCTACGAGCGCCTGGATGTCGCTCCGGGAGCCCATTTTCTGGATGTCGCTTGCGGCTCGGGGCAACTCGCTCTGATTGCCGCGCGGGACGGCCTGAAAGTTACCGGCGTGGACATTGCCCGCAATCTGGTGGAACGCGCGCAGGAACGGGCGCACGCCGAGGATTTGTCCGCGCGCTTCGAAGAAGCCGACGCCGAGGCCCTCCCATTTGAGGACGCGAGTTTCGACATTGTGGCCAGCCTGGTCGGAGCGATGTTCGCGCCGCGGCCGGACGTTGTCGCGCAGGAACTGCTGCGCGTGTGCAGTCCGGGCGGAACCATTGCCATGGTCAATTGGACTCCACAGGGATTCATCGGGCAAATGTTCAAGGCAGTATCGAAATTCATTGCGCCATCCGGGATGCCCTCGCCGGTGCTGTGGGGTGACGAAGTCACAGTCCGTGAAAGGCTCGGCGCAGGACTCTCGGACCTATCCCTGGTTCGGCGCCATTACACGTTCAGCTACCCGTTTCCTCCTGCTGAGGTAGTGGAGTTCTTTCGCCTCAACTACGGACCGACCTATCAGGCGTTTGCTTCCTTGGATGCCGCTGGTGCTAATGATCTTCGCCAGGAGCTTGAAGCGCTGTGGTCTTCTCAGAATCGAGCGGGCCAAGGTTCCACGACCGTCTTCGCTGAATATCTGGAAGTAATCGGAGTTCGATCTTAAATGAAGTTTCAGCCGTTTATGGAGGAGATCTAATGAACGAGCCACGTGAACTAGTCCAACGCTTGGAAAAGAACCCCCAATTGCCCAAAGGTAATGGCGAAATTCTTTCCGTGTACGGCGTCGAGTCGTGCCCGTTCGCCTCGGGCGATATCCTGTGTAGCCGGCACGTCCTGGCTTCATCGTTCGGACCGGCCTACACCGCCATTTGGCATCGTGATCCGGATGGCGATTGGCACTTCTATCAAGATGTTCCGCCTCGGCTAGGCTGTGCGCGCTTCTTCGGCAAAGCGCTTGCAGACGTCACTGTGCTGCCGATCGAGACCCAGTGGGACGGACCACGGCGCCTGCGCATCGTTGCGTCGGGCGGGATTGAGTGGCAGCTCGATCTCAGTTCGACGCTCGCTACTTGTGCGATGAACCTGATGGGGAGCTTGATGCCCGACACGCTTTGGAAGAACCCAACTGTCCTGGCCGCAATGGCGCCTGTTGCTGGCGTTGCTTTGGGGGCGGGTAAACTGCGGTTGACCGGCCGGGCGCCGAACGGCCAAAGATTCATTGCAAACCCTCTATCAACTTGGACAGTTCCCAGCGCCAAGGCCACCATCTACGGGCGCAACCTTGGTGCGGTTGCGTCCCTGAGGGAGCAGCCCAAGCTGGGCGATTTTTGGATACCGCGCACCGGGCTGTTCGCGATCGGTCGTGCGTTCTTCGATGCCTTCGACCCGGAGATTCATTCTGCAGCAACGAGTCGAACCGACTGCGCTGCAACTGATTCATCAATGAGTTTCGCCAACGAACCTGTCTCACAAAGTGCTGGAAGATCTGTCGCAGATCCCGCTTCAATAGCTTGATCGCACTGCACAGAGACCGGAAATTGAAGTTGAAACGTTCCACAGGAGGAATGACATGGCAAATCTCATTCAGCAGCCAACTGTCATCATGGCAGCGGGAAATAAAAGCAAGGAGATCTCAGAGTACGTAGGGCGTCTGAACTCTGCCACGGAGAGCTTGAGTATTGCGCACATGAAGAGTCCAGCCGGCTGGAGTGAGCCGGGACAGACTCCCGAGTTCGATGAATATACCGTGGTATTGCGCGGGGCTCTTCGTGCAGAAACTCGCGCGGGAACTATCGACGTAAAGGCGGGCCAGGCAATCCTGGCTCGCAGGGGTGAATGGGTGCGCTACAGCACGCCGGAGCCCAATGGCGCCGAGTATGTGGCGGTATGCATGCCGGCCTTTTCTCCTGAACTCGTGCGACGGGACGCGTGACTTCCGTCATTCGTCTGCTTCGCCTACATCTTCGGTCTGGCTAGGGAGAGGAACGTTGCCAACATTTTCGCAGGTTTTTGTCATCGGCAAAACACAGGCCGAACTCGATTTCGTCGATATTTCTTGAAGAGAGGCTATATGCGATTCGCGAAAGTCGTATTCTCAATCGCCGGCGTCTGGGGAGTTCTGGTCATGATGCCGCTGTATTTCCTGTTTGATTTGGTGGGCCGTCAGTATCCACCGCCTATCACGCACGCGGACTTCTACTACGGCTTCGTCTCGATAACACTTGCCTGGCAGGTTGCCTTTCTGGTAATCGCAACGGACCCACGTCGGTTTCGGCCGATGATGGTGGCGGCCATTCTCGAAAAGTTCGGCTACATGACGACGCTTGCTACGCTCTACGCGCAAGGACGACTGCAGTTTGGCCAACTCGCGGTCGTTAGCCCTGACCTCGTTCTTGCTCTCCTCTTCCTCGTAGCGTTTTTCAAAACGGCGGAGCGGTCAACCCAGTCCCACCATAGTGACTGCGTCAACACAGGCGAAGCAGCGAATCGCTGGTCGACCAAAATCCAAGCACAAAGGAGATGAAACATGCCACCACAGACCACTGCCACTCACAAAATCAGAGCCTCCATGGGCCGTCGCGCTGAATCACTGGCGGATCGCATCGAGGAAGGCGCTGCCGGCTTGGCTGCCTTTGCTGAAGGACTCTCGGAAGTGGATTGGAGTACACCGATGTCGGGATCGGACCGTCGTCCGGTCGGCGTCATCGTGCACCATGTTGCGAGCGTCTATCCTATTGAGATTGATCTCGCGCAAGCAATCGCCAGTGGCAAAGCTGTCACAGACATCACGTGGGAAGTTGTCGCCGAGTTGAATGCTAAGCATGCCCACGAACATGCCGCGGTAACGAAGGCCGCCGCGCTAGAACTCTTACGCCGGAACAGTCATGAGGCGGGCGCTGCAGTTCGCGCATTCACGGATGACGAGTTGGATCGGGCGGCGCCCTTCTCGCTGAGCTTCGGCGCGCCTGTCACCGCGCAGTTCGTCATTGAGGACCACGCACTGCGGCACAGCTGGCACCACTTGGCGCGCATCCGCACAGCTTTGGGCCGGTGACCTTATGATGCGCACTCCGAAATTGATGGCCGTGCTCGCGCACCCCGATGACGAATCTCTGGGGGTGGGTGGTACGCTTGCAAAATACGCATCTGAAGGCGCGGACGTCTTTCTGCTAACCGCCACGCGTGGCGATAGTGGCCGCTTCCGTGGCTATCGTCTGGAGGATAATCAGCACCCCGGCACGCTGGCGCTAGCGAATATCCGCGAGGCTGAGCTGCGCGCTGCCGCCTCAGTTTTGGGTGTGCGCGAAGTCTCAATCCTGGACTACCACGATCAGCATCTCGACCGTGCGAATCCACGGGAGGCAGTTGCCGCCATTGTTGGACACATGAGGCGGATCCAACCCGACGTCGTCGTTACGTTCGGACCCGACGGCGCTTATGGGCATCCCGATCATATTGCGATCTCCCAGTTCACCACGGCTGCGATCGTTGCCGCAGCCGACGCGGCGTTTCCATGTGATGGGATCGCATCCCCGCAGCAGCATGCGGTGTCAAAGCTTTACTACATCGCCTGGCCGGAATCGGCGTGGAAAGCTTACCAGTCAGCTTTCCGAAAATTGATCTCAACCGTAGACGGCGTCGAACGGCAGGCCATTCCATGGCCGGACTGGGCGATCACCACGGTGATTGATACGCGGAACTCCTGGTCGACAGTGTGGCGGGCGATCTGCTGCCACGAATCACAGGTGACCGGCTACGAGCGGTTGAAGGACTTGTCGCCCGACGATCACAAAGCATTGTGGGGCCAACAGTCCTTCTATCGGGTATTCAGCATCGTGAACGGCGGACGAGCGGTGGAAACAGATCTCCTGGAGGGGATTCGCGCGTGACGAAAGAACCGGCACCAAAGGGGTCCTTCGTGAATGGCGATTCCGGCCGTCGTGCGCCGATCGCGATGGATGCCGCGACGTTCCGCAGGCTGGGATATCGACTCGTGGACCAGGTCGCAGGGTTCCTAGAATCATTGCCGCTTGGTCCTGTGACACGTGATGAATCCCCGTTGGCGGTGCGTGACGCGTTCGACCTCACAGCTCCGCTCCCGGAAATGGGAACGGACCCTGGGCCACTGTTAGAAGAGGCGGCACAATCGCTCTTCGCTCATTCGCTATTCAACGGACACCCGCGTTTCTTCGGATACATCACCGCGCCACCGGCGCCGATCGGGATTCTCGGAGACTTTCTCGCCGCGGCGGTGAACCCAAACGTTGGCGCATGGACACTCTCGCCAGCTGCCACCGAAATTGAATCTCAAACCGTGCGATGGATTGCCGAACTCATTGGCTACCCCGTCGATTGCGGCGGGCTGCTCCTCAGCGGCGGCAATATGGCGAACTTTGTCTGCTTCCTGGCTGCACGCACAGCCAAGGCGGGTTGGGATGTCCGCGAGCGCGGCGTTTCTGGAGATTCGGGACACAGGCTTCGCGTGTACTGCTCGGGCGAAACGCACACTTGGATTCAGAAGGCCGCAGACCTTGGCGGCCTCGGTACTGAATCAATCCGGTGGATCGCCACGGACGGGAAACTGCGGATGGACGTCGCCGCGTTACGACATCAAATCGAAGCGGATACCACTGCGGGGGATGTCCCATTCCTTGTCGTCGGAACTGCTGGATCGGTCAGCACCGGGGCGGTCGACCCTCTTCCAGAGATAAGCGCACTCTGCAAAGAGTACGGGATCTGGTTCCACGTCGATGGAGCGTATGGTGGCTTTGCGGCCGCGGTTCCCCAGGCCCCCGATGATTTGCGGGCGCTGAGCCAAGCCGATTCGGTCGCGGTTGATCCGCACAAATGGCTCTACGCGCCGCTCGAAGCCGGATGCGCGCTGGTGCGCGATCCGGAAGCGCTGCGCGCGGCGTTCGCGTATCACCCGCCGTACTATCATTTCGAGGAGCGCGTGACGAACTACGTCGATTATGGGCCCCAGAACTCGCGCGGTTTCCGTGCCCTCAAAGTGTGGCTTGCCCTGAGGCACGTAGGGGCCGCCGGGTATCGCAAAATGATCGCCGACGATATTCGCCTGTCTCAGGCAATGGCTCAGGCGGTCAGCCGCCATGCGGATTTGCAGCTCATGACCCAGGATTTGAGCATTACGACCTTCCGCTACGTGCCACACGATCTTCGAACGAATCTCACAGAACCACAGGTTGAACTTCATCTCGACGCGCTCAACCGTGAGCTGGTCGATCGGCTGCAGCGCGGGGGTGAAACATTCGTCTCCAACGCCGTAGTCGGCGGCCACTACGTGCTGCGCGCCTGCGTTGTGAACTTTCACACCGCTCAAACAGATGTGGAGGCGGTGCCCGCCATCGTTGCGCGAATCGGACGCAAGGTGGATGTTGAGCTGCGCCCGACGATCTCGCAGCGCGAATAGGTCGGCGCTGCCTGGGAGAAGCTGGTTGGACGGTTAGCTCGAACGGCTGTTGATGGGTGTCTCCACCGGATCATCATTGACGCTCGCGCAACTCCAGAGAAACGCATTATCGGTCAGTGGCTTTTTGGCGGTATACGCGTATTGCAAGAAGTGGATTTCCGGAATCCCATCTAGTAGAGAATAACTTTCTGCGGTACGGAGAGCGGTACGGGATTTCTCCGACATTTTTGTTTCTCACCTATGTCGTGCGAATCTCCGAATCTTCTCTCCCAATGCGCGCATTATGCATTCACTTAGTATTCTACTTCTCCTTATAACACGCGTATGGTTGGCGAGTTCCATGGAGGAGACGCACAATGATAGAGAAACCGAAACGATCTATGTAGACACTAAAGACTTCGAAGCGAACCAAGGTCATGGCGAAACTTACGAAGGAAATCGCGCTACAAGAAGAACGTCAGGAGACCCGTTCCAACTAGAGATGCTGCCCACATCAGGTCCAGATTCCACCACGCCTTGCGCAGCAGAGCCAGCCCGAGTTTTCGGTACACGATCCAGGCCACAAGGGTCGTAATCCCGAGATACGCCAAACTGTGGACGGTCACCGCGGCAAGAGGCACCCAGCCCGGTGCGTCGGCAGACATCTGATGTGCGTGGTGGGTGGACATCGCCATCGCTCCCGGCGTCGCGCGCATCACGAACGGTAGGATCATCAGCCCCGCTCCATGCGCCGAGGCCATCAGAAACGACCACACCGTCAAATCACCGAAGCCCACCTGCATCCCGACCCATCGCGGATGGCGGTGACGCACCAGGTGGAAGAGCCCGAACGCCACCAATGTGATTGAGACTGTCGGCCGGAGTATCGCGATCGGGATGACCGTCTGGGCCAGTGCCGCGGCCAGCAGCACCGCGCCCACGGACGCGGCGTGGCCGACGGCCAAGGGAGGCAGCGCGCGCCACACGCCTCGCGAGCTGCCCTGCTGCATGCCGAGCGCGACCGCGAACAGCCAGCCCATTCCCGGATTGATGCCGTGAAACGCCCCCAGAAACAGCATTGCACTCCATTGCATGATTCGCTCCTTTCTTACGCGTAGCAGTAGGAATCCGAGGACGCGTCTCCGCCCCCCAAACGCACCTGGTGACTGCGCATGCCCTCAAATTCGAGCAGGAATTTCGGATCGAGCGCCATTCCGCCTGCGGGATTGACGTCAAGTTTCACCATCCAGCTTCGAATGCCGTCCGGATAGAACTGTTCGTCCCAGGGAGTGTACAGGGAGTTGGTGAAGTAAACTCGCCGGCCGTCTCGGCTCGCTTCGACCATCTGTGGACCGCCGTTGAGCGGCTGCCGGGGCTTGGCGGGATGCGCTGCGCGGCTAACGATGCCCCCCAATCGAACCGACGCGATCTTCTTCGGATGCAGCGGGTCGCTCACGTCGTATTGAATGAACTCGCCCGTCCCCCAGCACGAGACGTACAGGAACTTATCGTCCAGGGATAGATTGATGTCCGTAATGAACGGCGGAACGGCCTTGAACCCTTGGAGAAACGGAGGGAGTAGCTTCGGGTCCGCCGGCTCGGCTGGAATTTCGATCACCTTCTTCACAGCCCATTTTCCGCCACCGTTGTTGCCATCATTCTGGCGATACCATGTCCAGACGGAAGCCGACAAGTCTTTCAGTGAAACTACGACACCGAGAAAGCCGTACGTGCGCGTGGGATCGTGCGCCGGCCGCAGTTCCAGCACCATCTGTTGTTCGGCCCCAAGATCCAGTTCCTGCACATGGCGGCGCTCGCGGAGGTTCCACATGTTCAGTGTGTGGCCATATTTACCGGCGAGTAGCATCTCGGGATTCACACCGTCCTTGACCATGTTGGGCGTTCCCCAGGAGCTGCTTACCATGGTGTCGTATCCCAGGTGCCACCAAATGTCGTACGCCAGCTGTTGTGGGCCGCGGTCGAGCTCCCACGGGCCGATCACGTCAAACGTTTCCGGGTCCATGATGAAGGTGCCGCCCGGACCGCCGCCGTCGGGCGCGCCCAAGGCGCTGACGTAGATGCCTTCGGGACCGCAGTGTACGGTGTGCGGCGAGGCATAATTCGTCCGCTTGGCGAGCTCCTGGGCTTCGATTGTCTTTACGAGCTTTGGCCGGCGCGGATCCGGCTTAGTATCCAAGATGTGAATGCGCGAAGAGTTAATTCCCGGCACCACCAGATAACGCCGCTCCATGTGCGGGTGCGGCGCGTAAGGGCACAGGCAAGAGCTACAAGCATTCCAACCGAAGTGATGCAGTTCATCTCCCGCTTGGGGCATATCCACTTGCTCTACTAACCTTCCGTAGCCTGACGAATCCGGATCGGTATCCACTACGCCGATGGCGTCGGATCGCCCGTTTTTTGTCGGATTGATCAGCGCCACGTAGGCCAGCTTTTCCTGCGGGGCCTGCATGGCCATCTTCGGCGATGGGTAGAATGTGGGGTCCGGCTTGAGTAATGGCATTGACGTCTCCTCGTTTTGTGATCGGCCGCGTGCTACGTAGTCCGCGGCTTGCGTTTGCAACGAGCGAAGTTTCTCAGGGGCGTCGCGCCGAGTCCATGTCCGCGGCCCCGCGTGTTTTGACCGAGACGCCGAGAATTGTTGACTTCTTATCCGAGGCTCTGAGATTCTTTGCACAGGCTCCGGGTCATCTACGGACGGTTACCCGAGAAAATTGGGAGTGAGCTCATGGATGTACTTTCTGACGTTTTACGAGTAGTGCGGCTTTCTGGCGCCTTGTTTTTCACGGCCGAGCTTTCCGCGCCTTGGGCTTTGGAATCGCCCGACCGAACCTTGCTGGCTACGGTCTTGCCGAATGCCGAATGCCTGGCACTGTTCCACGTGCTTGTGGACGGCGAATGCTGGGTGGATACCACCGGCCACCCCACCGTGCATCTTCACACCGGCGACGTGATCATCTATCCACACACTCACCCGCATATAATGCGCAGCGCTCCAGGCGTCTGCTCCGTCCCTATCAATAAAGTCTTGCCAACCGGCTCGGGAGACCAGTTGTCGCAGCTCCGCCACGGCGGCGGCGGTAATAAGTCTCGCTTCCTATGCGGCTACCTCGGGTGCGACCAGCGATTCGCGCCGCTGATCGGCGCCTTGCCCACAATGCTTCTGGTCCGCAACCGCAACGGCCAGGCTGCCGTAGAAACTGTTCGCCGCGATGGCAAAAAGTCCGCCGACGTCCGCCACTCGGCTGGAACTTGGCTGAGCACCACACTCGGTTACACCATCCACGAAGCGGCATCGTCCCGCCCGGGTAATGCAGCCATGCTGGGCCGGCTCACCGAGATCATGTTTCTCGACATCGTCCGCGAATACATGCAGCAGCTTCCGCCGGGCCAGACTGGTTGGCTGGCAGGCTTGCAGGACCCCCATGTTGGCGAGGCCCTGCGCCTGATGCACGCTGAGCCGGCCCGCCACTGGACCGTCGAGCAAATCGCTCGTGAAGTCGGCACCTCTCGCTCCGCCCTAGCAGAGCGCTTCACCGAACTCCTCGGCGAAGCGCCAATGCATTACCTCGCCACATGGCGTATCCACCTAGCCCGCCAGTTGCTCTGCGAGCCCGCGCGGAGCATCCCTGACATCGCCGTCCGAGTGGGCTATGAGTCCGAGGCTGCCTTCGGACGCGCCTTTAAGCGGCTCGTAGGCACGCCCCCAGCCGCTTGGGGCCGCGCCGCCAAAGATCCCGGGCCACAGGCAAGCTCCGGAACTCGTGCGCCCACGTTCAAGCGAGCCGCCGCGCGATAGAACAAATTCCGGCATGGATTTGTCCAGCGGCCTCCACTTCAATCTGCCGTAACAGTATTACGATCTGGTCCGGTTTTTACCTCTTCATCGGCATACGAGCGTTCTTCCGGAGTGAATTCTCTCTCACTCCCGCAGGTAAAAAAGTTACGTCAGAGTGGGTTGGGCTTTTCAGTTGATTGCTTTCAATTTTCATGTTGCGGCGCGGAATCAACGAATCTCAACCATTCCTTGCTTCCTCTCGACATGCCGAAGTCAAAAGAGTTCCGCTTGACGACAACCCTCAATCGCCAGCACGACGCTTCTCACACTTTTAACGGTACGGAGAGCGGTACGGAATTTTCGCAAAGCGGGTCACGGGAAACCGCTAAGTCCATCGAAATGATAGGAATGATATGGTAGGCCCGTGCGGACTCGAACCGCAGACCTCTGCCGTGTCAAAAGGCCCGCGAAAAGTTACCCCTCTTAACTTCCATAACGTTTTGGACTGCCGAAGCGCGGATAGCGCCGAGAAGACGGAACTCGTACAGGTGAAATTACAGGTGAAGAAATTTTGTGCGGACCCCACCGCGCTCGCTCAATACGCTGAAGTCTGCCCTTTCATGCGTTAGGTGCCTCAATCCGATACACCGGGTACCGCGCAGCAATCGCTGCGAAATCGGCAAGCGGCGCTCCTACGGGCAGCGGGAAGTGTTTGCGTCCGCTTGAGGCGATGCGCACATACTCTCGGAGTATTGGTGCCCGTTCCTCCGGCGGCACAGATACGAGACGCACGCGGACAGAGCCTCCGTGGGCAATCACCGCGTCGCCCTGCGCCGCCTCGATGTTGTGCACCCAATCAGAAATGGTGCCGAACATCGAGACGACGTACCGTTCTCCCTCGACAGTGGGGACCACAACGGCGTCCGCACGCGGCCGACCCGATACGCGATCGCGGACTTCGAGGGCGAACCAGGAACGCGGCGGCAATCCGACCCGCGCCCACCAACAAAAGAACTGGCTAACCCAGTGGCCGAGCCACGTTGGACGGCGGTTACGGTAGAAGAGGCGATTGAATGCGCTTCGTTCCGCAGGATCGGGTTCGGTGAAATGGGCCATCGGCTCTACTCTCTGCATCAACGGCTCCGTTTCCCGCAGGAACGATGCGTCGGCGGTGTCCAGGAGATCGCGAACATCAAACGCCGTCGCATTGGTCATCACGACAGTGCCGATCCCTTTTCCAGAATACAAGCGCATCATGCAGTGAAATCCTCCGCCTCCGCCCTCCTTGTAGAAGAAAGGGAGGCCGTCAAGAACTCCTGTGTGCCAACCGAGGGTCATTGGAACAGCCCCTCCTCGCGTCGTTTGCTGCTGGGTATAGAACATTTGCCGCGTTTCGTCTCCAAGCAGCACGGACCGATCACGGAGTTGGTCTTGAAGGAACTTGCCGAAACCCCTCACGCTCCCGACGAGTCCACCAAATGCCGGACCATTGAGATAGTGACTGCGGATTGCTAGCCACCTGCCAGCGTAATCACCGACTAAGTCCCGATCGATCAGAACTCCCTTCGCGAGATTCATCAATGAATATTTCTCCAAATAGCCGGTGGCCTGACAAGCAGGATCGGTTACTGCATATCCGAGTTCTCGCGGCTCAATCGCTAGTGGTCGAAGGATGTGCTCGGTGACGTAAGACGAAAATGTCTCGCCGCTCGCGCGTTCGATCACCTTTCCAAGCAACCAGTAGCCGATGTTTGAGTACGCGTACTTGCTACCGGGGGCGAACGACAGTCGCGGATGATCGTGCAGTACAGTCGCGAGTGCGGCATCCTCGTCGAAGTTCCCGTGACGCTCTGCCGGATGGACCCACCGCAAGGGTAGCGGATTCGGGATGCCGGAGGTGTGGGAGATGAGCTGTCTGACCGTGACATTCGGTCCGTAAGGCAGCGCATCGACGTATTGTTCTACCGGATCGTCAAGACCAACTCGCCGGATCTCGACGAGTTGTAACACGGCGGCAGCGGTAATGGTCTTGCTCATCGAATACGCCATCAGCGTTGTCGCAGTATTTACGGGCATCCGGCGGCGGATGTCCGCCCAGCCACTGTAGTGTTCAAACAACACACCCGTAGACATCGCTACGAGATACTGAATCCCCGGCGTCTTGGATGCCGTCGTGAGCGCGGTCAGATAGGAGTCGACGCGAGCGGCGCCAGTCGATAGCTGTTGCTGCATGATTTGGTGGTCAAGAGACATCCGGCTGGCGTCCGTGGGACGGAATAGCTGAGTAGAGTGCGTCTCTGAGTGCGACGTCTCGCGGGTCTCCGGTTAGCCGCGTTCCCATTTGACTCGTCACGTATGCGTAGCCGACCCCAGACGTTGGATCGGCAAAGCC
Organism: Terriglobia bacterium; assembly: GCA_020073485.1. Lineage (GTDB taxonomy): Bacteria > Acidobacteriota > Terriglobia > Acidiferrales > UBA7541 > Palsa-360. Next base: position 35,324 of record JAIQFB010000001.1, read on the forward strand.
AAGCGAACCACCTGCTCCAGGTGACCCAAACGAACTGGCGCCGCCGAAGGGCCATACACGACTAGGCTTCATGAAACCCAGTGAAAACTGCACACCGTCGGTTTTCATGCATTCGTCGTAAAATCCGCGCCTCGGGGGAATGGCTGGGGCGGCCAACAGTTTCAGCGTCTCTTGCCGTAACCCCAACTCGCGCCCTCCAGTAGCGAACACACTATACGCGTGTGCAATCGCTTGGGCGGTGGCAACACCATTGCCGGATGGCACTTCGAGGTTGCGCGCGTAGATGCGCTGCGCGTCCTGGTAGATCCCGGTGCCGGGATTGATGTTTAGCGCCCGATAGATGTTCGAGCGAGGATTCATCGCCTCCAGTAGGAAGCGAGGTCCGAAGCCGCGCAGCATTTCGAGTAGAGTCGGCGGCGCTAGTGTCGCCAGACGCGAGTTCGGGATCACCTCAGGCAGCCGGATGTAGACGTCCTCGCGAAGGGGCGACGCGATCTCATCCTGGAAGAACTGTCCTAAGCTGCGATGTTGCGGGTCCACACGGCGTAACAACTCGCCTTCGTAAAAGCCGAGAGTCAGTGCGTGATACGCCTGTCGCGTCCCAGGTTCCCACGCTGGTTTTTGACGCGCGAGCACGACCGCCAAGCGATCAAGATCGGCGACGACGCTACGATCCACAGGTTCGTTGAATGCGAATAAGCCTGCTTGATGAGCCAACAATTGGCGGACCGTGATTCGTTCCTTGTCGTTCTGTGCGAACTCCGGCCAGTACTCGCACACCTTTTCTTCGTAGTCGAGCGAGCCCCGAGTATGAGCGATGGCGAGGGTCATCGCGGCCAGACCTTTAGTGGCTGAGTGGATCACGACCATCGTGTCCTGCTCCCAGGACTCGCCGCTCTTTTTATTTCGGATGCCGCCCCAAAGATCAACGACCTTCTCGCCGTGGACAAAGGCGCAACAGGCTCCGCCCAGCTCACGTCGCCGAGCGAAGTTGTCAGCGAAGACATCGCGCACGACCTCAAAGCCTGGGCTGACGCGTCCCTGGATACCGAAACGCCCGACCTTTTCGCAGACCCGCGACTTTTCCGAAAGTGCGCTTTCGGCCATCAGCGATGGTTTCATGTTCGGATTCATGATCTCGCTGAAATCCGACTGAAGTAAGTGACCTGCATCACGCACAGTGATGGGCGCTGGCGCGACAGGCTCTGACTTCACGCGAGAACTGAAGTACCCACTAAATTAGCACTAGCTTTCTCTCTCGACACGCGTATGGTAGCGCCCCAGTCCAAAGGAGGGACGCGATCATGAAGAAGACCACGAGGAAAGCGACGAAGGCAAAGGCAGCGGTCAAGCGACCGAAAACCGTAGCCAAGGCTGCGACCGGAGTTCGGGCCAAAGCCGCACGGCGCACAGCGGAAGGCAAGTTCACCAAGATCATCTTCAACCAGATTGGCGGAAAGGAATGCTGCCGTTTCGCAGCGATGACATGGAAGGAGCGCGATGCGTTCATGGCGAAGCCCGAGAACGGCGTTGTCCGGGAACGGTATGAAAAGCACTTGGCGTCAGTTACGGCGTGAAGTCTCTCTTCACACTCGGTCAGGTGGTCGCGACTCCCGGTGCGCTGGCTGCGCTTGAAAATGCGGGCCAGCAGCCGGGGGATTTTCTTGCCCGTCACGTCAGTGGTGATTGGGGAGAAGTTCCCCCGGAAGACGTGGAGGAAAACGAGTTCAGTTTGAAGCACGGTTTCCGGCTCTTGAGCGCCTACCGTACCAGCGCGGGGAACAGGCTCTGGGTGATTACCGAAGCTGACCGTTCGTCCACCTGTATTTTGCTGCCCGAAGAATATTGAAGAGTGGAAATGATGAAGATGCTCAAAATCTTGGTGGCGGAAGACGACCGATTGCTGGCCCAATATTACGTAACACTTCTTAGCCAGTGGGATTGTGAAACGGTTGTCGAACATAGAGGCATAGACGCGATTCGCCGGGCGGCCACATTCCGACCAGATGTTGCTCTCCTCGGCGTCGTGATACCAGACATGGGCGGCGTTGAAGCTGCTATCAAGTTGCTGGAAATCTGTACCGGAACAAATATCGTCTTCGTTACGGAGTCGGTTCCTCCCAAGGCGTTAGAGCAACTGGCGGCGCAGGGCTATAACTTCCCGACGCTTCCTGCGCCCTTTACCCGCGAGGAGTTGCACGCCGTGGTGTTTGGACAGTTTTGCGATAAGCCACTGTCAGGAAAGAGCGTTTGAAAGGCCGTGTAGGGCACGCAGCTTGTCGATATTCTTCCGACGGCCACAGATACAATTAGGCCTGCGGGCCTGGGGCAGCTCTAGGCCGAACGCGGGACCGCGTAGGAAATCGAATTGAAAGCGAGGCTCCAGCTTCGATTTCCATCCACACACGTGAGCTAACGTTTCGGCCATCACCATACACGCGCTGAAGCATGCAACAAATGGAACGGAAGGCTCAAAGTTGTCTTCCTGCTGCTTCTCAGAAATCTTTTGCGCCATGGCCTGCTGAACCACCGAACAGATCGGGTGCCCCAAACGCAGTCTCAAAGCTTCTCGCTTTTCCGATGGTGCTGCTTCCACGTCTGCCTCTGTTACAAGTGAGTTCGGATCTTGTAGACGGCTCGCTGATAGCCCGGTAACCTCTCTCTGCACCTCTTCCGCCGGAGGGCCTGTGGGCGTTTGAAACAAGCAGATTAGGCAGGCAGTGTCTCCCCGCCAGGGATGGCTGCTCACTTGGCAAGTGAAATCACCAATCGCTCCGTCAATCACAATATCCGGCCACAACGCACGTTGAACCTCTTGACGAACATCGGTGTTGTCCAAGCCGTTCACAACGATTGCAGGATACTGCTTTAGGTCCCTTGCGAAATGCTCAAAAGTTCCCATGAATCCCTCTGCCCGGATGCCGACTCCTTCGAGAGTTGCCGTTAGATAAGGGGCCTTGGGCTTTTTCAAGTCCTCTGGCCCAATGAGAAGGCAAGTACCCAAATTCTCCGCTCCGTATTCTTCTCGATCAACCACAGTTACCTTCCCCGTGAACGGCAATCGCGAGATGAGATGAACAATGCCGTTGCCAATTGCCCCTGCTCCAACGACCAGCAGGTCGCGTGTAAGTGTTTCGGGGATTTCCGGGCCGTAATCTGACGCTGTCTCAGCGTAGTCTCGCAAGGAGAAACTGAAGCCGTTCAACATCTCGCCGCGTTCAGGTCTTAAGCTGATGAGTCGCTTGAATACCTCCCCGACACCTAGGCATGCAGCAGCCAGTGCTCCAATAGGGTTGTTAATATCGCACTCACTCGAAACATCAGTAGCTCCCGATGTGACGCGCACGACAAACCCGTTAGAATTTATCGTTGTCCATGGCAATTCGGGATGTGCCTTCGCGCCAACCGATAACACCGCATCGAATTGTTTGAAATCATCCAATTCGTCCAGAAATTCGATTTTCTTACCGAATGTAATATGTTCAGCAAGATCCTCAGCTTCTTCCCTCAACTCATTGCTCTGCTTGGGTAAATAGACAGCGACGTTTGGACAGATTTTCACTGCAAGGCGGACTGAATCTAGAAAGCATTCCCGGCCATTCGGGAGCGATAGCAGCTCTGGTTCGCCCGTCAGCAGAATTGTCTTATTTATGAATCTGTGGCGATCTTCAGCTAGATCACCTAGCTGCTCGGCCGCTTTTTGTGGGCGGCTGTACGCGAGTTCAGAATCCATCCTCGGCTCCAACAGTAATGAACGGAACATGCGTGTCCGGGACAACTTGGATGCGGTGCTCAACTTCAGCCACGCCCAATCGGACGTACCCCTGGTTTTCAGTGAAGACATGGACACCCCATCGCTGAATGGGAGCCGACGACATGCCATATTCAGGAGCCACAAGTGACAGGTAATAAGGGGTCTTGATGCCATAGGCCCGGTCGGTTGGAGAAAGATCAAGGCCATAGCCGGGTCCGTGAGAATGCACCTGCCCGATCAAACGGGCATTGTTCTTGATCGCCAAGTCCGTGACCTCATTGAGCAGTTCCGCAGCGATCTGAATCTGGGCCGGATATTTTTCTATACCGGGTCCACGCAGTTTGACCAAGTGAGTCACTTCGGCAGCCGCGTCTTTGTCGCGGCCGAGAAACAACACGATTCCCTCGTTGCCCTCGCGTCCATCGATAGCCATTTCTGCGAGCGCATCAGGTATCACCGTTGCGGGAATTCGCCAAGCCTCAACTTGTGAGAAATACGAGTTCGTCATTTGAACCTACCTTGGTAATGGTCGTCGAGTTCTTCTTGCAGCTGCCGCAAAACCCATAGGAGAGGGTTCCCGTTTGGATTCCATCTGAAACGCGGATCGGCCTTCCATTCGGGGTGCAAGATGAAGCCTTCCAGACACCAGTTGACGCAGGCGTCAAGACTTTGTGGCCTGAAACCACGAGCGATAGGCCATGCCTGCGGCAAGTCGAGCCGTCCAGTCGCCGGGTCACGAAATTTCAGAGACGGCGGCTCATCCGAATATTTAGCCCATAGTAGACGCGCCTGAAATCGCTCGTTAGGCGCACTTGCTGGTGACATCGTAGCCAATACTTCGAGGTCTCCTGGCATCTCTAGCGCCCATCTTGTGGCATCTGAGACGCTCATCGCCTCTTCAAAGTCATCCTTCAAATTGAGCTTCGATAGTTCGTCGCTCATTGTCCTTGTGTTACATGCTGGCTTAGCTTCAACTCCAGCGTGTGTTTGTCGCCAGCCACTTGACCGAGGGTCTCGCCGAGATTCTCAAGTGGCGTTTTGTTGTGAAAGAGTGTGTAGGTATAGTTGGTGCCGTCCGGGTGCTGACCTTCCTTCAGCCCGAACGCATTGAGTACATTAGTCTTGAGCGTTCCGACCGTCTCGTGGCGACTGGCATGATCTTGCTCGTAGGGCTTACTCGCAGCCGCGTAGTGCACGATTACTTTCAAGGTTCCTTCAGTCATGTCGTTTTGTCCTCCGCTTCAGTGTTGCGTAAATTATGGCTGGGATTAGAATTCCCACCCCTGTATGGGACCACCGCTGTTGCCGCCACAGTCGTCCCTATTTGGGAATGCTCGGCCTCGGCCCGGACTGGACACGCGAGAATGGAAAAATTTGTAGGACAGCCCTTGTCACATCATGCAACAATCCGAGCATTCTCGTTACTAGGCAGCGGAAAAGGAGTTGTTGGGTCCCATGGATCAAAGTGCGGTGCCCAACGCGCCAGCTGCGAAGGTCGCAACCCGCGGCGAGATCATTCAGGCGATTGAGGCGCTCACGGACGTGGATTCCGAGCGCCTGAACCAGGTTGCCATTAATCGAATCCTCCGCATCGGGCGTCGAGCAGCAAATGGTCGTACACATGAAGACCTTCTTCAGGAAGCGATGGCACGAATCCTGGACGGTTCGCGCCATTGGCATCCGGAAAGGGTGAAGTTTGTTCCATATTTCGTGGGGGGCATGTGGAGCATCGCAAGTGAATGGGCTGGTCACCGCAAGAGGAACGCCAACGCACCGGAATATGCCGTCCTTGAATCTCAAATAACAAAAGAAGATGAGGATGGTGACACGCACTCGCCCTTTGCCGAGACGAAAACTGCCGATCCGAATATTGAGGAACAAATGGTTGACGCGGACATAGAGGCTGAGCGGAAGGCCCTCGCTGACGAAATCGAAGGACATTTTGTGCAGGATGAAAATGCCGCGTATGTGCTTATGGGCTGGCAGGATGGGATGGATGGGCCTGCGATACAGAAAGCGTTCGGATTCAGCGAGACGACCTATAGAACCATCGTTCGACGTATTAAGCGAAACTCACAGAGGATCATGGAAGAACGCTATGGTTGATAAAGCAAGCAGTGGTTCAGAGCGATTGGGCAGACTCATCGACCGACTAGCAGAGTATGTCCAGAATGCGCCCGGAGGCGAGCTACTGGAAGATGCCCGTCAAGAAGGACGCGATCCGGCTAAAACGACCATGCGGGTCAAAGGTTTGCTGTTGCGGGCGGTGAAGAACCACCAACAGGGAAAGCTGATGAGGGCCGAAGAGGAGTACCAGCGAGAGGTTGCCGCAATGAAGGCTCGGCCCATAAACCTGCCCCCAACCCCAGAACAGCGCCGGACCCTGCTTTCGACACTTTTCTCCCAGCAGCCACAACTTAAGGCAGCGTTCACTTTTCAAAATCGCGGTTTCTCCGAACTCACCGACCAGGACGTGGAAAACCATCTCCACAAACTTGCGCTTCTCGGAATTCTGGACGAAATGCAACTTTGGGAAGACGATGAATAGCCCACTAATAAATACACCTGACCAATTGCTTGACGACCTTGGCATCACGGAGCCTAGCCAACTCAAGATCGAAGCGATCGCGTATCACTGTCAAGCGGTTATCCTGTATGAGCCGCTTTCAGGATGCGAGGCAAACATAGTTGGTAAAGGGGACCGAGCGATCATCACGGTCGATAGCAACGCCATTCCCACCCGGCAACGCTTTTCAGCTGGTCACGAACTGGGACATTGGATGAGAGATCGTGGTCAAATCGCGTTCGGTTGTTCCCAAAGGCAAATAGACTCTGAATGGACCGCAAACAATCCAGAAACAAGGGCCAATCAGTTCGCAAGTGACCTCCTCCTGCCTTCCAAACTCTTTGTTCCTCTTGCGAAGGGTCGGCCGATCACGATGGAGACAGTCCGCGAACTTAGCCGGACGTTCCAAATGAGCTTGACTGCCACGGCGATCAAGCTCATTCGTTTCGGCTCCTTCTCCTCGATGTTGGTGTATTACGAGAATGGCAATCGGAAGTGGTTTATTCCGTCCTCGTCAGACTTGCCAAAGCGGTTATGGCCGTCAAATCAACCGAACGAGGGGACGGCTACAGCCGGGCTATTGTCTGGCGAAATCAATCAGGAAGTGGTCAGCGACGCACGTGCTGACAAGTGGTTCGATATTCAGAATGCGGATCACTATTATGTCCGCGAGAGTTGCTTCTGTAGCGGTCCAGAATCGGTCGTTACACTTCTTTGGTGGGAGGACGAAGCACAGATCATCGACCTCCAGGAGGAAGAAGAACGTAATGCTGTCCGTCGATCCGATCGACGCCCGGCAGACGAAGATTGAGAAATGCCGTCCCAGGGACCGCCTGGGCATCGCAACTGTGCGTACAAAACTACACCTTTCCGCCCGCCAAAACTGCCGCCGTTAAGTATCCTTTATAGTGGTGTTAGCTGGGGCCTTTCGCGTGGGGTTTTTAGCTCACCCATTCAGGAAGTGGGGGCCGGCCGGGGTGGAGGGAAGGGCCGAATGCGACAAGGCCCAATCTTTCCGGGTGCGCAGTAATCCGGCCAGGATCAATGCCAAGCGTGGAGATCGCTTCGTACAAGCCAACTTCTTGGGACTGATCCCACTTTATCTTTGTAGTGGGGTTCAATGTGATTCAGGACCAAGGGGCTTTGTCCCGAGTGGCCTGAGTAGAACGCAGCACTCTGTGTTCGCGCGCACAAGATCATCCATCAGCGGCAACCCAGCCCAGGCTATTATTCTGAATTGTGACTGCAACGCCGAACACACACCCCAAGATCCCGCTTCGGACGGGCTTCCTCCGATCCTTTATTCGATGGTTTGTCATCGGCGTGGTGCTTCTTTGGTCGCTTACCGCGCTGATCCTTGTGGCCGCCAGGTGGGTCGACCCACCGACAACCGCGGTGCACATCCAGCGCCGCTTGCAGGCCTGGATTCACCACACGCCGTATCGCGAACGCTACAAATTCATTCCGCTCAGCCAAATCTCGGCCGATCTCCAGCACGCTGTAATCGCCGCAGAGGACACGCACTTCTACCAGCACCATGGATTCGATTGGCACGAGATCCAAATCGCTGCCGAAGACGATTTGGAAGGCGATCGCACTCGCGGAGCTTCCACCATTACGCAGCAACTCGTAAAAAACCTATTCTTTGGAACGGGCCGCTCTATCCTCCGCAAGGGCGCAGAGGTCACACTGGTACCGGTGGCCGAATTCGCCCTCGGCAAACAGCGCATTCTGGAGATATACCTCAACGTGGTCGAATGGGGACCTGATATTTATGGTGCAGAGTCGGCGTGTCGTTACTACGACGAAACCGCAGCCCGAAATATCGGTCGGCAACAGGCGGCACGGCTCGCTGCAATTCTGCCGGCTCCCCTGAAGCGACGACCCGAGCGCATGAATAACTACAGCGCAATTATCCTTAAGCGGATGGGCCAAATGGGTTGGTAATCATGGCTAACATTTTACCAATGCGGCGGCTTTTATTACTTTCGCGCTGGGTTCTGGTCGGATGGTCGGCCATTCGGAAGCTATCCTCAAGAGCGGAACGCCCATGGGGCGATTGGATAGGGCCTGTGAAGTCGCCTTCTCGTCATGTGGGATTCGCGGTGGAGGTCAAATTGCGGAGCGAACGCATGAGTGTGTTATAAGACTCTCTGACTTCTACTGGACCAAAACCTCGATCCGATCAGTTCAATGAACATTCTCTTCGACAACACCTATGCCCGGCTGCCGGAACGTTTCTTCGCCAAACAGGAATCCGCGCGTGTTCCGGAACCGAAGCTCGTCCGTCTCAACCTCGGGCTCGCGGCAAAGCTCTCGCTCGACGCCGACTGGCTGAAATCACCTGACGGCGTCGCTATGTTTGCGGGCAATGCGATTCCCGAGGGTGCCGAGCCGATTGCACAAGCCTATGCTGGCCATCAGTTCGGCGGATTCTCGCCACAGCTCGGCGATGGCCGCGCCCTTCTGCTCGGTGAAGTGATCGGCGCAGACGGCGCCCGTTACGATCTGCAGTTGAAGGGATCGGGACGCACGCGATTCTCCCGTGGCGGCGATGGCAAATCCGCCCTCGGCCCGGTCCTCCGCGAATACATTGTCAGCGAAGCCATGTCCGCTCTTGGGGTTCCCACCACCCGCGCGCTCGCCGCCGTTGCAACCGGGGAGAAAGTGATGCGCCAGGAAGGGCCGCTGCCAGGGGGCGTGTTCACCCGCGTTGCTGCAAGTCACATTCGCGTCGGCACCTTTCAGTATTTTCTGGCACGCAACGATATTGATGGCCTGCGAGTGCTTGCCAATTACGTCATGGTGCGGCACTACCCGGCCGCCGCTCCAGCGCCAAATCCTTATCTGGCTTTGTTGGAGTCGGTCGCGAATGCCCAGGCGGATCTGATCGCCCAGTGGATGTCGCTCGGCTTTATCCACGGCGTGATGAACACGGACAACACCGCCATCTCCGGGGAGACGATTGACTATGGCCCCTGCGCGTTCATGGACGCGTTCCACCCGCAGTGCGTCTATAGCTCCATCGACTCCGGTGGGCGCTATGCTTGGGGCAACCAGCCCAGCATCGGACTCTGGAACGTGACCCGCTTCGCGGAAACGCTGCTGCCATTGCTGTCTGAGGATCACGACGAGGCGACGAAGCTCGCCGAAGCCGCTCTCGCCGGATATCCGGAGCGATTCGGCGGCCAATATGCCGCCCACTTCCGCGCCAAATTCGGACTGCCACCCGAGGCGCCGGTTGCGCTCATCCAGGAGTGTCTCGGTCTACTCGACGGCCAAGGGGTAGATTTCACGCTCTTTTTCCGTCATCTCACACGAGTCGCCGGCGGAGAAGACCCCAAAACGCTCGCCGTGATGTTTTCCAGCAGCGAGCCTTTCGAACAATGGTTCGCCAAATGGCGTGGGGAAGCTAACCCCGCCAGGCACCTCGCGGCGATGCGCGGCACCAACCCGATTCTGATCCCGCGCAATCACCGTGTGGCGCAAGCGATCCAGAACGCTTATGTCGGCGACTTTGCTCCATTCCACCGTCTGGTGGATGCCCTGGCTGCGCCCTACGCCGAACAGGTCGAATACGCCGACCTCGAAACGCCACCGCGGCCTGAAGAAATCGTCCACGAAACTTTCTGCGGCACCTAACCCACTCGCGCGCCGGAACAGATGATTGTAATCCCGCAACCAATCCACATCGCTTTGTTTGCTGGAACTTAAGGGAGAAACAGCGGACGAGGCTTCAGAAATGCCGACGCATCAGAAATACCGAGCATTGTCGTAATGGTTGTGCTTACGAACGCGCGAGTAACTTCCAGATCGTCGGCCACTCGGAAGTTCCCTTCGGCCCCGATTTGTCCGGCGGAAGTTTCGGAAGCCACCATCTGCTTCGAAGGCAGATGCTCTATCCAGCTGAGCTACGGGCGCACCGTCGATCACTCTGATTCTAAACCGCTTTTTGATTTTGTCTCAAGTATGTTGACCTTTAGTTTGCCAGAGCTGTGCCAAAACCTCGATTCATCTTGGTTCCTGTGCCAAAACTAAGCCCTTGAGTTTCAATCGCAGACGGACTTCTGTTTTGGCGCGAATTCACTTGCAAGAGAACCTATGAGGAACGAACCAACCCAAATTGTGAAATGTTTGTTGAATCCAAAATGGATGGTCGGCGAATAGGGCATCTGCTTTCTGAGCAGATCGCGGGAGCTTTCCCGGATTGGCTTCAGGCTTCAGTAATGAAAAACAGGCTTATTCCTGCGATGATGAAGCCGGTGGCAATTGTCACACCGGCCAGCAGAACGGCCCAGCTTATTGCGGGAAAGAGTAATCTGGCCAGCCCTATCATTAAGGAAGTAATCCCCAACAAGGGAGGCAACTTGGGAAGGCCGCGGCGGACCATCCCTTGACGTGATAATCCGCCCTACGAACCGTTCACAATAATTGATTCTCCCGAGTGCTTCAAAGCATCTCAACGTACGAACGGCGTTCTGACAGACAGGAACAATGGAGGTTGTAGACCATGCTTACGGCTGGAAAAGCGAGTCAGTTTGCTAACGAATGGATCGAAGCCTGGAACAATCACGCTCTCGAACGCATCGTGGCCCACTACACGGATGACATTGTCTTCTCCTCGCCTTTTGTGGCCAGCATTGGAGGAGTCGCAACCGCTACCTTATGCGGACGCGCGGAATTAGGAGCTTACTTCAAGGCGGCCCTCAGTAAGTTCCCGTTGCTGCGTTTCGAACTGCGCTCCGTCTTCTATGGAACGGATGCGCTGACCATCATCTACAAGAGCGTGAACGGCCTACTTGCGGCAGAAACGATGGTGTTGAGCGACGAGTTTCTTGTCAAACGCGTGTGGGCACAATACGACAAGTAGTAGTTACGGCGCGTGACCAACGAGGATTTCGAAGTTCCCTAATGATCGCGCCCAGTACTGATATACGCTGCGACGAATAGTCCCGCAAGAATCCAATCCACCGAACCGAGCGAAAGTACAACCAGCGGAATCCGGTGCTGTATGAACAAGAATATGGCCGGAATTCCAAAGCCGACCTTTTCGAGAATCGACGGGAGAATCATCGCCCGAAACCGCAAAGGGTCCATCGCTAATACAAGAAAAAGGATCTGCCAAGCTATCGTCACACCCAGAAATCCATAGAAATATTCGGGATGAGTGATTGCAGGCGGAAAGTCGCGGCCAATTCTTGCTTCAAGGAAATAGCCTGGAGCAACAACGATCAACCCGTACGTTCCGGCCAGCAGATATACAACCCTTGCGAAGCGCATGATCCTCCCCTTCCGTTCCACATTTGTGGCTTCTGGCTGAGCCTGTTTCCGAAGTCATGATTTTGCGTGAGCAGCGCCCATTGACAACTTACAACTTGAAGTTACGAGAATCCGGTCCAATCGTGGGAACCTCGGGTGGCTCAAAACTTTCTGAAAGAAGGGGAAACTTCGAATTCCCCTTCTGCTAAGGTTGATTGTCACGTCGAAACCACATTCTGAAGATCATTACTGAACGATATTTCTTCACGACGGTCGGGGGTAAGCCGCGGTATCAACCGATACTCCGCGGGGCGTCAACACTCCCAGAACCACGGCCACAAGCACTAATGCCGGGACGTCTCCTAAGAGGTGGCCATGCTCTGCGGGCATATTCATCACCTGCATAGCCATAATGCCGGCGTGCACGAGGCTGGAGCACACGGTAAACCAGATTAGACTGCGATGCCGCAGCGGATTCCTCGAAGCATAGATAAGACATATTCCGAGGGTTGCATACACACCGACAATCATCTGTTCATATTCGGTCTGATTCGGACTCCATCTCCATCCGGCCGGCCACCACGCATTCATCAGCGGGTACAATCCGACGAGAAAAATCAGACCGAAAGCCACAAGTGCCACACGCAGCAATCGCAGCCTCACTGCCCAAATCATCGGGGTGAAATCTTCGTTCTTTGGTAATGTTTGCGTCGTTGCCATTTCTTATTCTCCTTTAACCTGCAAATCGATTTAAATTTTCAACCAAATCGCAAACCGAACCGGCGGCATGGAAACGGCGCCGGTTCGCCCTTACTGCACCGTAATGCTGATCGTTGTTGTATGAACAATTGCGCCGGACTGCGCCGTCACCGGAATCGTGGCCGTGCCGCGGTACGTTTGCGAATTCGTCGAATAACCGCAAGACATAAGGGTGAGCGCGAGCACGATCACCGCGGCCATGCTCGCGGCAAAACCGCGAATCGCATTGCGTTGGGGCACTCCTCGTTTCCAGAGCGAAGTCAGCACGCCGATCAGACCGAGGGTTGCGAGGAACCATCCCGTACCAGTCCCTGCCATCCCGCCGTAATGAAGCACGGTGGCAGAGGTAGTTACGGTGAGTGTGGTTGCAGCCATCGCTCCGTTTGGCGTAACCGTAGACTGGCCAAAGTTGCAGGTGATCCCCGTAACAGAAGCACACGAAAGTGTGACCGCATCGCCAAATCCTCCCGACGGTGTCACCGTGATGTTGAAGGAAGCCGACTGGCCCGCCGTCACAGTCGTGGCTTGCGGAGTTGCACCGAGTGCGAAGTCATTGGCTGCGATCGTAGTGTTCATAGGCGTTGACGCGCTGCCGGCAAAGCTGTCGTCCCCGGCATAGGAAGCGGAAAGAGAATGCGCGCCGACCGCCAGATTGGTGGTCGTGAATGTCGCCACGCCTGCGGCGTTCAGCCTGGCAGTTCCAATGACCGTGTTTCCGTCCAGGAACTTGATTTCGCCTGTCGGTGTTCCTCCCGCCGAAATCACGGTTGACGTCAACGTGACCGGGGCGCCCGGTGCTGCATTCGCGGGTGCCATGAGAGTCAGAGTAGTCGCGGGGCCCGTCACCTGCACGTCAGTGTGCGAAGAGCTCGGCAGGAACGTGTCATCACCAAGGTAGTGAACATCTATGTTGTGAACCCCCACACCTCTCAGCGCGGTATCAAACAGTGCCATTCCGTTTGTGACAGCAGCGTCCATAATCGGTCCGCCATCAACTTGTAGTGTCACCATACCTTTGGGCGTCCCTGTGTTGCCAGATCCCGCCGAAATCGTCACGGAAATCTGCTCGGCAGCTCCTGCGGTGGCGGGCGGCACGGTCACTCGTGTGGTTGAAACGAGGCCGGGCGTAATCGAAGCGAACAAGCCGTCCTGCCTTGCGGCGATTCCCGCAGTCAGGTACAACGTGTTCGAATCGCCCAATCCCTGCGACCCCAAAGCGAGGGCGTGAAGGCCGTCGATGACCAGTACATTGCCGTCGCCGTCCTTAAGTTGCCCGGCAAAATTTCCAGTGACTGGATCAAATGCATTGATGGTTCCGTCGCCCGTGTTACTGATCAGGATGTCATTGCTGAAGGGCCCGAAATTGGCGCCGGCCTTCGCGATCCCCCACGGGGCATTCAACGGCCCAGCCGTGGCAAATCGCCTGACGAAGTTGCCCGCCAGATCAAAGACACTGACGATCCCGTTTCCCGCGCCAAGAATCGGGTTTTGTTTGGCGGCGTCTTGAACCGCGTACGTGATAAAGACCTGGTTCCCGACGACCTGCATGCCAAACGGGGCGAAACCCGCAGGCAAATTCAGATCTGTAAATGACCCCTCAGGCGCCAGGGGATCAAAAGTAGCCGTAAACGATTCCACGCTTCCGGTGTGAAAATTGGCCACAGCCAGGAATTCTGAGCAGCATTCCGGCGTCAGAATCGCAAGTCCGGTGTAGACCGCCCCCGACCTCGATCGGTCAACCGCCAGCGTCGCCTGAACAAGCGAAGTCCCATCTGCGTTGACAAACCAAAAATAGATCCCTCCATCGGCGGTTGCGATGATCGTGGAAATCTGCAACGGCGGAAAACTGTTTGAAGTCCTGAAAAAAGAATGCAGATCCGACACAATTCCTGTAGGCGTGGCCGACCCAGTCCCGGCTGGATTCGGAACTGAAAACCCCGGCGGTGTGCTCCTGACACCAGCTGCGTCCAGAGAAATCACTCGACCGCGGACCGAATTGGCCACAATAAATGACACGCCCGGGTCAATTGCAATCCCCCAAGGGTCCAGCAAGAATGGGTCCACATTACTCGCCACGCCAGCCACATCCGATGCCAGATTGCTCTGCCGGTAGGCTATATTTTGCGCCGATGCGCCAGCAGCCAGCAGCGATCCAATCACGAAAAACAAAAAGACTTTGCCAGAAATTCTTCGCAGCATGATTTCCTCAGCTTTCAAAGTAGTCCTGCAATTTCAAGCCTGCTTGGGTTTCACTCAGGGCGCTGCGTGGGATTCCCACGACAAGCGCCCTGAGCCTCTTGCTTCATGGCGATACGGTTCAAAGCCGCATCGGTTTAGGGCTCATCAATTTCATTGAGCTCGGTGGTGACCGGAACGAGCGTTCCAAACGTGCCGTCGTTCTCGTGGTTGGGTCCAGCCGTGAAGAACAAGGTGTTGAAAGCGCCGGAATTGGCATTGCCTGCGCCGAAGACCAGAGCCCACAGGCCGTCAATGGTGAGAGTGGAGTTGTCGGATTTCTTCATGAGCCCGATGAAACGGCCGTTGACCGGATTGAATGCCGCGATCTGGCCGCTGCCGAACATCCCCACGAGGAGCGAGTGGCTGAATTCACCGAATTCCCCGGGAGCCAATACCATTCCCCACGGCGCATCGAACCACGGGCCGGACTGCAGATGAGCCAAACGCTTTCCACCCGGGCTGAACACGTTCACAAATCCCAGGCCTGGTCCGTCCACTTCATCTTTCTGGTCGGCGTCCTGTTTTGCGTACGCGACAAAGAGGTCCGTGCCGATCGCCTGGATATTGAACGGCGCGAAATCGCGGTGGTCACGGTCGTCATCGCGGCCATCTTCATCTCTGTCCCTGCGGAATGCGTCATGATCCAGGTCCACAGGTTGAAACGTGGAGTCATACACTTCAATTTCGCCGCTGTGAAAATTCGCAACGTACAGGAAGTGTTTGCCATTCCACTCGGCGATGGTGACACCCTTGTAGATAGCCCTTTTGCTGGAATTATCCTTCACGATGACCGCCGCCGCCCCGCCGTTCCAGGCCGCGATGGTGCCTTCCTCGGTCACGAAGATGAATTTCGCCGCTGTGCTGCCGGGCAGCGCGAAATCGGCGGTGCCGTTGGCAACTACTCCGGTTGGAGAGGAGTGCTGGTTGACGCCCGACGGCACCGGGATCGTGACGGTCAGCGCCTTGTTTCCGACGCCGTTATATACCGTTGCCAATCCTGTGCCGTTGTCCGAAATCCACCACGCGCTGCCCGTACTTCGAGTCAATCCCCACGAGTTCACGAGCTGTGTGTCGTGACCATTCAATGCGTTCGTTCCGTCTCCCGGAATGCTGGAAACCAGATCCGTCCGGTTGTATTGCTGAGCCGATGCGACGGACGGAACCAGAACACTCAACAACGAGAGTGCGATGACCAACTTGCCCTGCTTGTTGACAAAATCCATTAACTTCCCCCCTAATTTAGATTTTTGAATTAAAACAAGTACATCTCCATCTCACAGCAAACACCCCCCGAGAGCGGCGCGAAGACCCCGGAACTCTCGTATTCCCACTGCCCAAATCAAAGCGATACTGCCTACTTGAAAGGTCTGGGCTTCCTTTCCAGTTCCTCAAATTCCTGCACGAACGGCGCGCCGTCCTCGTCGTTTCGCGCGCTAAGCGACTTCGGCGTGAAACGCCTTCTGTTGCCGGAGGCCATTCCTCGATTCCTGCAACAATTTGCGCAGCCGGACTCGCGCTTTGTGCAACTGAGACTTAGAATTCCCGATGGAGCAGCCCAGCAGCGAAGCGATTTCGTTGTGCTCGTACCCTTCGATGTCGTGGAGCATGAACGCCTGCCTATAGCCGAACGGCAGTTGCGCGATCGCGCGCTTGAGATTCAGCCGGTCGATGGATCCGGCCAAGACCAGGTCGCGCACGCCGAATTCCTTTCGTGGCTCGTCAAATTCTTCCGTTCTGGCGTCGTCCTCCAGGGGCGTTTCCTTCACGGTCTTTTTGCGCAGGTGCATCAGCACCGTGTTCACGGACACGCGGTGCAGCCAGGTGGAAAACGCGGATTCCCCGCGAAAGGTGTGAATCTTGCGAAATACTTGCAGGAACGCTTCCTGGGTCAATTCCTCGGCGTCGGCCGTATTTCCGATCATGCGCAGGCACAGCGAATACACCCGCTGCTTGTGCAGGTGAAACAGGGTCTCAAATGCCTGCTCCTCCCCTCTTTGCGCGCACGCGACCAGTTCGGCCGTGACTGGAGCGTTCTGTGCTGACCGTTCTTCTAAGTTCAAGAATCCATCCTCCTGTCTTGAAAAAATGTCCGGGGTAATCACAGCCTGGAAGTCGGAAATCGAAGGCCGAAAATGCAATCGCATCCGCGCTCAATCGACCTTCTGAAGTCCGCCTTTCTATCTGAGAAATTAAATGAAGTTAACAGCTCGGCTTTCGGATCTGCTCGGCAATGAACGGCGAGGCATTCAGGAATTCAACCCTGTAATCAGTCAGCTTCCGGAGCATCGCGATACCGTCCCGATCCACGAACGAAACATTTCTCAGATCGATGCTCACTTGCAGACCCTTCTCCAGGTGCGTCTCACACGTCTTTTGCAGAAGCTTCACCCACTCCGCGCTGATTTGACCGTCAATTCGTATCGTCACTGTTTCACCCGCCGTCCCGATTATTGAAACCCTGAGCATTGCGGCTCCCGGCGTGAAGAAATGCAAATGCTTTGCCAAACGGGAAACAGAAACCACATTTGCCTAAACTACTGAGCACATGTTATTTGCCGAAATGGCGATCAGGAGAGCGAGGATTGGGCTACCACATTTGGTGGGTCACGCAGCAGAGATTTGGTGGGAACTACGATTCGCGGTGGGCGGCGCGCTTGACTCCGAGCTTTTGCATTCGGTTGCGGAGCGTATTGGGATGCAGCCCCAGAATTTTTGCCGCCCCGCGCGGCCCTTCGACGACACCCTGGGTTTGGTTCAGTATCGCGACAATGTGGTTGCGTTCGATTTCTTCAAGAGTGGCGGCCGTTGGCCCCACTGAGGGAAGCGGCTCATGCACGCCCGCTGCTCGTTCGTCAACATCGGCGGGGGAGCCGGACACCGTCAGTAAGGGAACAGTATCCGGCCCTAGTTCGAGGACCGAGCGCTGTGAAAGTATCGCAGCCCGCTCAATCACGTTTTGCAACTCTCTGATATTCCCAGGCCAGGAATAGGCCACCAAGCGGTCGAGCGTCGCTCGCGATATGCCCTGAATATCCTTGCCGAATTTCTTGGAAAAACGAGAAAGAAAGAACATCGCCAACTGCGGAATGTCGGATTGCCGCTCGCGCAAGGAGGGCATGTCGATGGGGAAAACATTGAGGCGGTAGAAGAGATCGGATCTGAATTCGCCTGCCCGGATGGACTCCTGGAGATTTCGATTCGTTGCGGCGATCACTCGTACGTCGACGCATATGGGCCGGTTGCTTCCCACCGGTTCAAACTCCTGCTCCTGAAGCACTCGCAATAGTTTCACCTGAGTTTCCAGCGGCAATTCGCCGATTTCATCCAGGAAGATGGTGCCGCCGTCGGCCAGTTCAAACCGGCCAATGTGACGTTCAAACGCGCCGGTAAAGGCCCCTTTGACATGGCCGAACAGTTCGCTCTCCACCAGGCCGGCCGAAATGGCGCTGCAGTTGACCTTCAACAGCGGGCGGTTTTTGCGCTTGCTGTGTTCATGAATCGCGCGGGCGATCAGTTCCTTACCCGTGCCGGTTTCGCCATAGATCAGGACGGTGGAGTCTGTCGGGGCCACCTGCTCGACTTTGCGCAGCACCGCCAGCAGCGCGGGGCTGTTGCCGACGATTTCCTCGAAATTATGCTCCGTGCGGATTTCATCCTGCAGGTAGATGTTTTCTTTCTCCAAGCGGGCCTTTAACTCGATGATTTCCTCATAGGCCCTCATATTGGCCACCGCAAGGGCAATTTGATTTCCGATTTCCTGCAAGCTTTCAAGATTTGCCTGGGAATACTGGTTTCTTTCGGTGCTTCCGACATTCAGGGTGCCTATACTCTTGCCCCCGAGAATTAATGGAACGATACAGTCGGAGTGGATACCTTTGGCAAGCAACCGGGCGTCATTTGCATACTTCTGCTCTTTCTCCAGGTCGCCGCGAATGACGCCGCGCTGATGGTCAAAAACCCAGGCCGAGATCGTTTCTTTGCGGTTGAACTCCAGCCCGGCTCGAAAGTAATCGGTGGGGATGGTTCCCTCCATCGCCAGGTACCGAAAGGTTTCGGTATTTTCATAGAATATCGTGATAGCCGCCCCGCTATAGGAAACGATGCCGCGGAGAATGCCGGAGACTGAGCGCAGAAGTGCCTCAGGCGTAAGATGCGTGACAATTGCATTGTTGATCCCGAGCAGCGTGCGATAGCGCTCGGCAGTGCGTTCTACTTTCGTGTTGAGCGCGGCGATCTCCTCATAGGATGTCATGTTGGAGACGGCGAGGGCCACCTGGCTTCCCAGTTCACACAAGAATTCCGCATCGGCTTCCGAATATTGGTTCGTCTTCTGGCTTGCGAGGTTGAGCGTACCAATACTTTTGCCGCCAATCATCAAAGGAGCCACGCAATAGGAGTTGAGACCCTCTTCAATCAGGCGGCGATCGTTCAGATAGTGGTGCTCCTTCAGAAGGTCGTTGCGCACAGCAGGCCTTTGGTTCTCAAAAACCCAAGCCGAGACACTTTCTTCCGGATCGAATTCCTGCCCGGCCCGAAAGTGCGACGACGCAGTGATGCCTTCGATGGCGAGGAATCGGAACCTCCCGCTGCTCGGAATGTAGAGCGTGAAAGCGGCGCGGTCGAACGAGATGACCCGGCTCAGAACTTCGGAAATAGAATGAAGCAGCGCCTCCTGGCTCAAGTTGGTGATGATGGCGTTATTGATTTCAAGAAGCGTGCGGTAGCGTTCCGCCGTGTGTTCCACCTTGATGTTGAGCGCCGCGATTTCCTGGTAGGACTGCATGTTTCCAACAGCGAGCGCGACCTGGTTTGCTATTTCCAGAAGGAACTCGGCATCCGCTTCGGAATACCGGCCTTTGGTATCGCTCCCGATGTTGAGAGTTCCGATGGTCTTCTCTCCGAGAATCAACGGAACGACGCAATACGAATGGATACCCTCCTCTAACAAGCGCCGCTCGATCGGGTATTTCATGGCCACAGATATATCCGGGCAAATAAGAGGCCTCCGATGTTCCAGGACCCAGCCCGAATGGCTGTCCGTGCGGCTCATTTCGACTCCAACCTGAAAATAATCCGAGTTCCAATGGGTTGAGAGTGCGTGGATACGGATCGTGTCGGTGGCGGGATCGTACAGGTTGAGCGCAGCGCGATACACGGGCAAGACACGCTCGAGCACACCGCAAATCGCGTTGAGCAGACTGCCCTGGCGCAGATTGGTGATGATGGCATTGTTGATTTCCAGAAGTGTGCGATACCGTTCGGCGGTACGTTCAACTGTGGCGCTCAACGTGGCAATTTCCTGATACGACTTCATGTTTCCAACAGCCAGCGCTACTTGGTTTCCTATTTCATTTAGGAACTGAGCATCCGCTTCGGAATACGCGCCTTTTACGTCGCTTCCTATGTTGAGAGTTCCGATGGTCTTGCCCGCCAGGATCAGAGGAACGCAGCAAAACGACCCGATGCCCTCTTCGAGGTACCGCCGTGCGATGGGGTAATCCATGAGCGTTTCTACGTCCAAGCAAAGAAGGGGCTGCCCGTGATCAATTACCCAGCCCGAAGGGGTGTCGGCTCGACTGACCTCCGTGCCAACTCGGAAATGGTCCGTATTCCAGTGCGTGGAAAGCGAGAGTATGCGGACCGTGTCCTTCTCGGGGTCATAGAGAGTGATCGCGGCCCGGTAGACCGGCAAGACATCTTCGAGCGCTTCGCAAATCGCATTGAGCAGGCTGTCCTGGGTCAGATTCGTGATAATGGCATTATTGATCTGAAGAAGCGTGCGGTAACGCTCCGCGCTTGCCAGCTTATCCGCGTTCATTCGAGTGCTATTCATTTGATTAAATATCGCAGCGTATAAGTTACAGAACCTTCTTGTGGAAAGGACTGATTCCGGAATCACGCCACAATCATGTTTCCCTACAATATGTGAATATTGGGTTACAAGCAATATTCATGAGGCCGATCCAACGGATCATCGGATCTCGAGCGATTCAGCATCCATACCGTTGCTGGTTCCGAGGCGGCTTTGAATTTGTTTCACTTTCAAGACTCGCATGGAAGAACGTGGGACTCGTCTAGATGGAGGAATTTACACGCGGTGCGAGTAGGCACAACTTTTGCAGATCTTGACAGGACTAGTAGCCGTAATAACGTAACTGGCAAGCCCGGATTCTGGGCTGAAAGAACCGTTTGTGTCCGAAGCACAGCTTTGCCAAGGTCATCTGTGCCAGAACTGTGCCAAAACCCCACCAAGTGTCAGCGTTGGGGATAGCTTTGAGCGAGAAGCAGATTCCCCAAGTTGTTGTAAACACTGAAAAGTGAAGTGAAAGAATAGAGGCTTTGGAGCGGGCGGTTGTGCTTCGAAGACAGGGTTCTTCGTATTTCTGAGGTTACGACTTATGCGAGATGAGAAGCCTTGCCCGGACCGTCCCATAACCGACCCCGAGGGTTGCGGCGATTTGTCGTAGGCTCTGGCCTTGCGCCTTCAATTCCAGAATCCGCTCGCGGTCCACTCCGCTTTTCGGACGCCCTAGTTTCTTACCATTCGCTCGCGCATTCCGAATCCCCGCCGTCACCCGCTCCCGTATCAGATCGCGTTCCAACTGGGCAACAGCGGAAATAATCGTGAACAATGCTGCGCCCAATGGCGTGGTCGTATCAATATTCTCCTGATAGCTGATGAACTGGATGCCGAGGGAACGAAATTCCTCCAGCGCCGAAAGCAGGTGTTTGGTAGAGCGGGCGAACCGGTCAAAGCGCCAAACCACAATCGCATCGAACTGCCGCTTCCGGGCGTCGTCCATCAATTTATTTAGTTCCGGGCGAGAGTCTTTCGCGCCCGACTGGCCCACGTCAACGTATTCGCGGACCAGATCAAATCCTCGCGCTGTGCAGTAGGCGCGGAGATCGCGAACTTGCAACTCACAGCTTTGGTCCTTCGTGCTCACCCGTGCATAGATTCCGATTCTCATGCTTTCGTTCTACGGGGTGACGACCGGAAAGGGCTAGTTATCGCTCGCCTCCGAGTAGAGCAACCAACTCTCGCATTTAGCTCTTCCACCAAAACCGCCGGTAGAACTGAGGCGGAGGTGAGCGCGTGCTAAATCTTCTGGCGGATGCTTTCCGCAAATCACAATACATCACCGATAAAGAGTTCATCGCCAAGCTGGAG
The DNA here is from genome assembly GCA_020073485.1 of Terriglobia bacterium. Taxonomy (GTDB): domain Bacteria; phylum Acidobacteriota; class Terriglobia; order Acidiferrales; family UBA7541; genus Palsa-360. The sequence continues at coordinate 57,071 of JAIQFB010000001.1, forward strand.
CGGGGCGAGATTGAGTACATCGTCCGCCACATTGAAAATGGTTCGTACGTTGAGGTGGGCCGCTTCGGCTACAGATTCAACGAGCGAGGCAAATCAAGGGGCGGCTGGATTAGAAACTATACGGAGGACCGAACGTCGGATTGGGAACAATGGGCGGCGCTGTTGACGGAGCCTTTATCGTGAAGACTGCCTTCGCCTACGCTACCCCGGCGTCACTCGCGTGATCGGCCAGGTACCAGATGATGAGCCGCGTATCCTTGTTGGATAGCGGCTGTAGCCTTTGGACCGCGTTGTTGAATTTGAACGACATTACTAGCTCACCCTCGTTAACTTCCACGCCGGACTTCCACATCCGCGCAGCCGTTGCACGCGACGACGCTTGGCTACACTCTGGACATAACTCAGGCTTACCCCAAGGATCGTGGCAATCTGCTTTTGGGTATGAGCGGTCTCCAGAATGAGCCGCACGGTCTCGTCTTCCAGTTGTCGTAATAGTTCTTGCTTGTTCATGATTCCTCCCTGCACCTGCATTCCGTAGTCCCAAAACTTAACTAACAAGTGATCCCATACCCGCCAAACAACTATTGCTTGAAATTGAACCGGGTCAGGCTTTGGGGTCCCGACCCGGTCATTGCTTATTCAAGTTCCCTCCAGGGTTGCGCCTTATGCGCCTTTCATCATGTCCGCCATTTCTTTATTCAGGTGGTCCCTGACTGCTGCATAAACGGTGTCGATTATTCCTTGCTCGGCATCGTCGTACAGCTCGTCCGTCGCGTTCACAACAGAGTCTTTGAGGTACCTGGTTCCCAATACCCTGTGCCAATCGCGAAGCAACTGCACCTTCCCGGCGATGAGCGCGTCATCTACCGTGATCACTATGTTCATTGTATTCACCTCCCTGCTTCCCAGCTTGGGACTCATCAGGCCGGGTAACACCCGGCGACCGCTGCTGCGTACAGCGGTTTCGTCCTGCTACCGTGACTCGTGTCTGTCTACCAGTCCAAGCATGCGGCCACGACGCATCCGCGCTATTACCCCGGCAGTGAGGCCGAGTTGATGTAGTTTGTTTATTTTGGTGACGCGGCGGCGTAAGCCAGCATCGGTGAGTTGCGCCCGATTAAGTAGCCGGATGAATTCCCGTTCCAGCGTGTCGCAATGCGGACAGTTGGGGAGTGCCTGGTCGCGGCTCATCGGCGCACCTCTTCGCCGTAGGGACCGTGCACCTCGTATCCGTCAAGACCATCGCCGTCTTTGATGTAGAGGGTCCTGGTCTTGCCGTCATACCGTGTTCGCTTCGCTGTGTGGTGCTCGTACCACAAGCAGGCACCACAAAGTAGAAACACGTGGTTAAATTCGCAGTTACAGAGTGGGTGCGGCGTGCCCGCTGGCAGCACGCAACGGAACCAAAGCGGTTCGCTGCCCCAGGTAAGAGTTGTGCCGCATTTACCGCAGGAAAGTTGTGGGCGGCTCATCATGACACCGCCTCGTCTTCGGTTAGCGTGAAAGAGCAAAGGTTGCAAGGGATCGCGTAGCACCAGTGCGCCGGACCTTTACAGTTGTCGCAATCGGTCCAGAGCGTGGCCTCCCCGGCCTTTCCCGTTCGCTGGGAAGTGGCCCAGCACCAGTTACATTTATAGGAGCGAACGAAGGTGAGGGCCGATTTCTCGGCCCCCCGGTTTTTGCGGCGACTCACTTGCGCACCGCTTCGCCCCAAAATTCGGCTTCACGTTGCGCGTGTTTAAGCGCGACGTTAAACCGTCTCAAGCCATCCTTAGCTGACAGGCGTCGGCTCAGAACCGCTTCCGCTGCCAAGTCAAGGAAATCTTCACAGGTGAAGACCTCGGCGTTGTTCATGGCGGCTATGAAAAGGATGACCGCTGATTTCAGGTCAACGAAATTCTCGGCGTCACGAATAGCTCTACGCATTTTCGTGGCGTCACGGAAGACGACCTGAAAGATGGTTGATGTAGGAGCCGAAACTGAAACTTCTGGCTCAGGGGTAATACATAACTTAATTTGATTTCGGTTCACAAATACTCCAGCGCGTAGAGGGGCCATCCATCACTACTGCCCTTGCGCTGGCGGGATCTGTGGATCTACAGCGGGCCTTTCGGCTGCCGTAGCGGACCCCAAAGAGGGCGGTTTTTACTTACGTCTGTTTACTCCAATTGCGTAGCAAGTGTACCAACGGAGGGTGGGAATGTCAACTAAAAAGAAAGGGTGGCCCTTTTCAGAGCCGCCCCCCTGGTGGACGTGGCGGGATTTGAACCCGCACCTCATCATTGCAAGTGGATCGTGCTGCCGTTAACACCACACGCCCAAACGCTCCCGATGTTCTCAAGCGGGAGCGCCGGGGTCAGTGGTACGTAGGTTCGGAAAGTGCCTGAAGAGTTGTCTCCTCCTTCGAAGAATAGACATTGCCAGTTCGTCCGAATCAATTCTCCACTGACGGCCAAGCCGGACCTCCGGTAACTGCCCGCGCCGATCACGCAAAACTAGAGGACTTTTCGAATCACGCCGGATCATGCTCCCCTCAATGCGCGGTACACCTCGTGTCACTGATAATGCCAATCGTTCGTGCTGCGTAGTATTAAACCTTCGGAGCACGATTATGAACCCTGAAACACCGGAACACTTCGTTGACGCCGACGAAGCCGCAAAATTCCTTTCACTCACGCGGCGTCGCGTTCTTGATTTAGCCCGTGCGGGCAAGTTGCCCTCTCACCCAATCGGTCACGGGACAAGGCGAACTCGGCTGTTCCGACTGAGCGAAATTGCGGAGGCGATTTCAGGGAAGAAATAATCTGGGTTTTTGTCTGAGGAGAAAGCGCGTATGGTACGGCCCCACCCGGTCGTCCGTCGGGCGGCTGATTAGGGGTCGGTTATGGGGCAACAGCAACATAAGGGCTGGTTAACGAAACACGTCAGCAAGCGCAACGGATGGACCTGGGTCTATCACTTCTACCGGGACAAGCCCGAAACCGGGAAACGTGTGGAAAACACCGTCACGCTTGGACCAGTGTCGCGGTTCCCCCGCGAAAAGGACGCCTGGGCGGAAGTTGAGCGTAGGCACCTCAGACCCAACGACAATCAGAGCGGCGTTGGCCGCATCACGTTTGCCGAACTGGCAGCTAACTATCGGCAAAAGGGCTTTAGCAAGCTCCGCATCACGACGCAGTCAACCACCGCGCATATTCTGGACGACTATCTGCTGCCGCGTTGGGGTGACAGCTTCGCTCTGGAAATCAATCCAGACGACATAGAGGAATGGCTCGGCGCGCTCATACTCGCGAATCCGACGCGGGAGAAAATTCGTCGGGTCATGAACGTGGTCTATCGCCGTGGGCAGAAGTCCCGGCTTCTTCCAATGACCGGGGAAGGCAATCCCGTAGCCTTTGTGACGCAGTCTTCAAAGACCAGTTATAAAGCCGCGATCGTCAGGCCCGAACAAGCCTTCCGCATCATGATCGAGTTGGAGGAGCCTTACCGGACGCTGGTGTTTCTGGTAGCCGTTACGGGACTCCGAATAAGCGAGGCCCTGGGCTTGAAATGGGGCGACCTTGATTATGAGCATCAGATGATTCATCTTCGGCGAGTCTGGGTGGGGAACGAAATTGTTGAGCAGTTGAAGACAGATGGCTCAGCCGCTCCGGTTCCTCTCGGTGGCCTACTGGCCGATGGTCTTCGCGGTTGGAACCAAAACAGCCCGTATACCAAATCAAACGACTGGGTATTTCCGTCCTTCAAGCTGAAAGGCAAGACGCCGCTGAGTGCGAGCATAATGGCAGCAGACAAGATTCGCCCCGCCGCCCTCAAGGTCGGCGTTCGATTGGAACCTAGTCAGAGATTCGGATTTCACAACTTCCGTCATTCCCTTGCGACCTTCCTGGTCAATCGGGGCACGGACGTAAAGACGATTCAAGGCCTGTTGCGTCACGCTAAGGTGACCACAACACTGGATTTGTATTCACAATCCATTGACTCCGCAAAGCTAGCAGCGCAAGAAGACATCGCTCTGGCGATCACAAGCACCGCTGCAGCGGATTAGCCCGATTACACCGAAGAGAATCTTCGTGGTGCCATCTCCGTCCCATCCCATGCGGGTCGGATGAGGTCGCAACGTCCAATTGACCTTAATTGAACTTCCGGTTTGCCTGTCACTCGCTAATGTGTTAGGAATAGCCACATCTCCGGATTGGTAGTCCGGCGAAAGGCTCGCGAAGGCGAACGTCGGCTCACCATGCGAACTACGAGGGTGGTCGGGTTTCCACGAGACCACGCTCTTCTGCCCAGCGCTGGGCCAATTGTTTGATCCGCCCCCGGTTTTCGTCGCGTGTCTCCGTTTTTTCAGGGTCGAACCGTTTCATCCACTTGCCAAGCAAGCCTTCGTTGTCGATCTCTTTTGCTGCGTCGCGGGTTTCAAATTGTTCAAAGTTTCCTGGGCCGAGTTGTATTTGCCGTCGCAAATCCGTGGACCTATCCAGTCCAGCGGCAGCGGCTTCCCACAATTTCCAGAAATTGTCCGCATCCTTTCTTAGAACATTTTTCCGTAGGGAATCCAGATACCTGTCCATGCCGAAGTGCCGAATCTTCTGAATCCCGAACCAGTTGAGTGAGGCTAGAGCCAAAGAGACGCTATGCTGGGGCAGATCACCTTGGAGAGGTTTGAAATCGAGAGAGCGAGCAAGGGAGGCGACGAAACCGGCACGTGCACAGTCTCCGCAGCCCAACGCGTCTCGCACCTCATGGAGAGGCAGACTCGTGCCCTTTTCGAATGGCTCCGGCTCATTCGCGTGCTGCTCGAAGCTAGTGGGAAAAGTCCAGAATGGCCCCAACCACTTAGAGTTCTTCTGCTCCCAGCTTAGAGCTCCTAGCTCACCGAGTGTCACCACAAGGGCCCTAGCGCCTGTTAGGCTATTCTTGCTTACGAACTCCGGATTTTCCTTGTCCTTCTCCTTGTTGATTTCCTCCAGGAGGGCTTTGAGAAGGCGTGTCATTTGGACATAGCGACCGAATTCGTCGCCTGCATCTGGTGACGTAGTGTTGAACCAGCGAAGAGCCGTCTTTGCGGAAGCAATCACAATGCCGTAGTGCTGGGCGACCCACTTTTCGATATCCGGCTCACCACCGCCGCCAGTTTCAAGGACCATGAGAGGCTTCGTCGACGATGGGCTCTGTTTATCGAAGTAGGCCATAAGCTCATGAGACAAGACCTTCGTCACGTACAATATGGGAACGTTCTGGATCTCCTTGAATTTAGCTCCCCAATCTTCCCGCGGAAGTCGGCTTCCCTTCTCGCCGAATCGACGTGAGTCGAAGCCAGTTCTGAATCCGAACCACGTGACGCAGGTGAAGCTCTCCGTCGCAACACCGGGAGAGGCCTCTGTAGGCATGGAACCGCCACTCTGGGGAATAACCTCGAGAACGCCATCAAAGTCGATCCACTGCCGTTCTGAAAGGCTCCCGAGGATACCATCCCCGGCTGCGTCGTCCCCGATTTCCGCCACAACGGCAGAGGGGAGGCCCATTGCATCCCAGACAAGAAGTGGATTCCCACCCTGACCCAGCGAGCTATCGGAGATGAGCAGTTCCTTTTCTTTTGAGTCTGGTGCCCGAGTGGCCTCGGGCGGCCCATGGAACGTCTCTTGTTGAGCGGGCTGGGCGATCCCGATGACACGCGACGTCTGCAGCGGACCAACACAGCAGACCACCGGCGAAATGTTGGACAACGGGGATTTGACTAGGTCATTGAACGGTAGTTCTCGGTAGGCAAGCTTGAGGGAGTCGGACGCTCTTTTTTTTCGGTCCGTTTTGATGTCAATCCTGTCCAGAAGCAGCTCTAGAAGGACAATGTAAGCTAGCCTCATTCGCTCTGGGGCCGCGGCCAGGCCTTGTGGAAGCCAAAGTGTATCGATGCCGAGCTCTTGGAACCTGATCGTGGGTTCCGCATTAGCGCGGACATCGAGAATGATCAGGTTCTTCCGAGCGCCCCACCGGCTGTAGAGAAAGCGCATCAGGATCAGCTCTGCGGGGGTCAGGGAAGTGCCAAGGAACACGAAAACGTGGTCGTCGCGCTCCAGAGCGGCCCGGAACTCGAAGAACGGGAGAAGTCTGTCCTCCACCGAAGGCCCGAGCGCTGTTGTGCGGTATACAACGCTTGTTGTAACGAGTTGCCGGTAGGATGCCGACTCGATCCATTGATCGACCATCTCAGACGTGTGCGAACCGTCGCCCTTTGGAGGGGGCAGAGAGCCGTGAAGCTTCAAGATGACAAGTTCCTCACCTCTTGGTGGGTACGGGTCCGGAGGATTCCTCCCGGACCCGCCGATGGGCTCCATAACATACATGGGGTCGTATCGGCGGACGTCGTGCGCAGCAAGCTCCAGAAGAACGTCATAGTTCGTAGTGGCGATACGACGGTCGGCCATCAGGACCAGCGCTCGGTGCAGCTCGGAGGGCTTCAATGCATAGAGATCTTTGGCGAACTGGTGCCAGATATTCTGTTCTTGCTCTTCTTTGGCTTTACCGAAGATGAAGTGGAGTATCTCTGGATGCTCGAATCCCCGCCGCCTAAAGCAGTCGAACAACTCACGAGGTTCTCCGATCACTTGAAGCGCATCTTGGATCCATTTATTCCAGCTTGGGCCAGCAACTAAACGAGTGAGACTGTTACCTACGATCGGAAACAGCTTGGGACGGGGTTTGTCTTTGAGAAAGCAGTCAAGCTGCTTTGACAAACAATCATGGATTCGGTCACGAAGAGGCTTCTTAGTCATGTTTCACTTATGAGCAGATACCTGAGCGAGGTTCAATTGCTGTTTGATGGCGGCGATTAGGCGGGTGGCCGCGACTGCAGGCTCAAGGCCGTGGGGTTGTGAAGCGCCCGTTTCGACGTATTCTTTGAATGCCTCAACAACGTGGGTGTAATAACTGCCGGCCAAGAGGGCAACACACTCGCCCTCCTGAACCCGAATCATTAGGATGTTTGGATCCTGAAACACCATCTGGGCCTGCCCATGCGATCCCTCGATTCGAAACCACCTCTCGTTCCCGCGTTCGTGATACTTGCCCACTCGGATGATAAAATGTGTTCCCGAGGATGCACGGAGTTCTAAAGCCGCGTATGTTTCGGCTGCCGGACGCCCCAGACTATGCGGGATTGTGCGCGCATCGGTTGAGACGAGCGACAGCGACTCGCCAAACAGCCCATGCCATAACACCACAAAGTGATATGCAAGATCCCAAAGGACGCCTCCGTGAACTGGGTCCCACAACCACTCTCTGCCTTCAAAGCTTCCAGCCTGACCTTCCCCTTCAAGCAACACAGCCTCCACGCGTCGAATTGAGCCTAATACGGAAGAGCCCTGTTGCCAAAGATTGTGCTCGTCCTCTTCGACCTGGATACACTTCCCAAGGCAGCTCGGATAAGGTCGCTTGAACCAAGCTAGAAGAGGAGCTGCTCGCACGTCCAGGTAGAAATCCGAGCAGTAGAGTGAGGGATTCGTGTCCAAACTCTGCAGGACCAGATCCAAATCGGGCTCACTTGTCACCAGGGGTTTCTCAACCAAGATGGGAATACGAAGGTCCGCCAATTCCAGTATGTGTCTTGCGTGCAAATGATTAGGCGTGAGAAGCATGATCGCGTCCGGCGCAGAACGAACGGCCAGGGATCTCAGTGCGCCCTCTTCGCTGCCCACGTCAGCAGCGTCTGCTTTCAGTACTGTCGTGAAGCACTCGGCGATGCCCCGTTCCAGCTTACGGTAGTAGCGTCCAAGTCCGACTACGGCGAGTCTTGGCTTACTCACGGCTTCTGAACTCCCTACGAGTTGCCATCTGGGAGCAAGTTCCCACATTCCAGAACCCCGGTCAAGTTCTTCTGCCTTATCCGACCCCTAGCTCTTCTGCGATCTGCCGCAGGCTGTGGCCCTCCGCCTTTAGCTTAAGAATCCGTTCGCGGTCTACCCCACACTTTGGGCGGCCCAACTTTTTGCCATTCGCTCGCGCATTCCGAATCCCGGCACTGACCCGCTCTCGTATCAGGTCACGCTCAAGCTGCGCAACCGCTGAAACGATTGTGAAGAGCGCCTGCCCCAATGCGCTGCTCGTGTCTACATTTTCGTTGTAGGAAATGAACTGAATTCCCAGCGACCGAAATTCTTCCAACGCCGCAAGCAGGTGTTTGGTGGAGCGGGCGAACCTGTCAAAACGCCACACCACGATTGCGTCGAACTGCCGCTTGCGGGCGTCATCCATCAATTTATTAAGCTCCGGGCGTGAGTCTTTAGCGCCTGACTGGCCCACGTCAACATATTCGCGGACCAGATCAAATCCCCGCGCCGTGCAGTAGGTCCTCAGATCGCGCACTTGCAATTCGCAGCTTTGGTCCTTAGTGCTGACGCGTGCATAGATTGCGATTCGCATGGAGTTGTTCTACGGGTTGAGGAGCGGAAACGGCTAGTTTGCGCTCACCACCTCCGGACACGCGATGAACCGCCACATTTAGCTCCTCTGCCAAAACCGTCCGTAGAACTAAAGCAGAGGTGAGCGCGTGCAAAACCTTCTGGTCGAAATCTTCCTCAAATCACAAAACTTGACCGATAAAGAATTCATCGCAAATCTGGAGCAGGGCGGCATTGGGTATTCCATCCATCGCATTGATACCGGGACATACGTCGAGGTTGGCCGCTTCTGTTACCGCTTCAACGAACAGGGCTTTTCAAGAGGCGGCTGGATTAACAGCTGCGCGGCGGATCGGAGGTCGGAATGGGAGAAATGGGCGGCGCTCTTGACCGAGCCTTTATCTTGAGCCTTCCGAACGCAATCGACCACTCATAAGCTGTGCCGTTCTTTCATGCTAGTCGTAGTCATGGAAAACAAGACTTGCACCTACTGCAAACAAGCATTTCGCCCGTGCCAATATCACCCGGATCAGAAGGTTTGCGGTTCCGCAAAGTGCCAGCAGCGACGGCGTACTGATTATCACAGAGAGAAAATCGCCAAGGACTTTGTCTATCGCGAGCAGTGTCGAGACAGCCAGAAAAAATGGCGGGAGAATAATCCCGGCTATATGAAACAGTATCGAGCCACGCGCAGACTTGGAGGCCGGCGCCAATTCGCAAAGTCCCGCCTGTTGACCGCCCTTCACCAACTCGTTGATTCGGTAAAGAACAACGTGGTCGTGGATCTTCGCGCTTTGGATGTAAGCCTTTGGCTAGTCTCAGACTCTCTGTTTCAAGAGAAGAACAACTTAGCCTCAGCGAAAGTGATTATTCTGCAAGGAGATTTGCACACCGTCGGTCAAGAGATCAGACTGAAAAGAACATCTCTTTGAAGCTTGATTCCGATTCGACATATATATAAGGACCGCGGCATTTCAATGTGAACGACTGGCGGGAACACACTCTTCGCAAAACTCAGAGGTGCGCCGCCCGTCATTAATAGGACTCGCTATCAGACGAGCGGCGGCAATGGAAAGCATCGAACAAGGATCATTTCAAAGCAAACCGAGCGCAGCCCGCGCCGTAGAGTACGTCCGCATGTCCACTGAGCACCAGCAATACTCGACCGAGAACCAGCGAGAAATCATTCGCCAATATGCCGAACACCGAGGAATGGTGATTGTGCGCACGTACACGGACGCCGGCAAGAGCGGGTTGCGGATTGATGGTCGGGACGCTCTGAAGCAACTGATATATGACGTAGAAAATGACCGGGCCGACTTCAGTGCAATTTTGGTTTATGACGTTAGCCGTTGGGGACGTTTTCAGGATGCGGACGAGAGTGCATATTACGAATATATCTGCAGGCGCGCGAAAATCGAAGTCCACTACTGCGCTGAGCAATTTGAGAATGATGGCAGTCCCATCTCAACCATTGTGAAGGGCGTCAAACGGGCGATGGCTGGCGAGTATAGCCGCGAACTATCCGCCAAAGTCTTTGTCGGGCAATGTCGCCTCATCGAACTCGGCTTCCGCCAAGGCGGTTCCCCTGGTTACGGGCTTCGTCGGATGCTACGTGCAGTGAACGGGGAGCATAAGGGGGTGCTCAATCGAGGAGAACAGAAAAGCATTCAGACAGATCGCGTCATCCTCATTCCGGGGCCGCCTGACGAGGTTGAAATTGTCCGTTGGATCTACCACACATTTACAGCAGAAGGATTCGTTGAATCGAAGATCGCCACCATGTTGAACGAACGCGGAATTCCCACGGATTTGGGTCGGCCATGGACTCGCGGTACCGTTCATCAGGTTTTGACGAGCGAAAAATATGTGGGGAACAACATCTATAACAAGGTCTCCTTCAAGCTAAAGAAGAAACGCGTGGTCAATCCATCCGAAATGTGGATTCGGAGCGATGGGGCCTTCCAGCCCATCGTCCCACCAGAATTGTTTTCAAAGGCACGAAGCATCATTCTGGAGCGCGGTCGCAAGTTTGCGAATGAGGAATTGCTGGACCATCTTCGCCACCTGTTGGAGCACTCGGGCCGTCTTTCCGGCCTGCTGATAGATGAGGCTGAAGGCATTGTTTCAAGCTCCATGTACCGTAATCGGTTCGGCAGTTTAGTCCGTGCATACCAACTGATTGGTTATACGCCCGAGCGCGACTATCAATTCATCGAAACCAACCGGCAACTCCGTCTGATGCATCCCAAGATCACCGCTGACGTCATCACGCGCATTTGTCAACTGGGCGGGAGTGTCAGAAACAATCCCGACAACGATTTGCTGTCGGTGAACGATGAATTCTCCGCGTCTCTTGTCATTGCCAGATGCAGGCAAATAATGTCTGGCGCATTTCGATGGCTCATTCGGGTTGATGCTGGCTTGAAGCCGGACATCACTGTGGCGGTGCGAATGAATGCCGACAATCGTGAGCCGCTTGACTACTATTTGCTACCACACCTTGATTTCACATTTGAGAAGCTGCTACTCGCTGAAGATAACGCCATCAGTTTGGATACTTATCGTTTTGACACGCTCGATTTCTTTTTCGGCATGGCTCGACGGATGCGAATCCCGGAGGGAGTATGAATGACACCGCTCTAATTGTTCAGATGATCCAGATCGATCAAATCAATGTCCTAAATCCACGAAGCCGCAATAAGATCGTTTTCCAAAGCATCGTCTCGAACATATCCAATCTTGGCCTGAAGAGACCTATCACTGTTGCTCGTCGGACAGAACCTGCCGACGGCAAATTGTACGATCTCGTTTGCGGTCAAGGTCGGCTGGAAGCATTCGCCGCGCTGGGGCAAGCCGAGATTCCGGCGATTGTTAAGGAGGCATCAAAGGAAGAATGCTTTTTGATGAGCCTGGTTGAGAACATTGCTCGACGCCAGATTCGCCCCCTCGAGTTACTAAGAGAGATCAGTAGCCTAAAATCTAGAGGTTACAGCACGACTGAGATCGCGAGTAAAATTGACGTTCACAAGAGCTATGTGACTGGCATCAGCCATCTGCTAAAGGACGGTGAAGAGCGTTTGATTTCTGCCGTTGAGACCGGCCGGATACCGCTGTCTGTTGCGATGCAAATCGCCAACACCGATGAGGACGGCATTCAGCGGGCTCTCTGTCAGGCGTATGAGGACAAGACGCTCCGCGGGCGCAAGTTACTGGCTGTCCGACGCATCATCGAAGCGCGTACATCCAATGGTAAGAGTACCCATCAAGGTGTACGCCGGAAAGTTGATCGTCTCCAATCGGCCGACGGGCTGGTTCGCGTATATCGCCAAGAGGCCGACCGGCAAAAGCTGCTGATAAAAAAGTCACAACTGACAGAGCATCATCTCCTGCTTATCCTATCCGCGCTAAAGAACCTCCTCCGGGACGAAAACTTCGTCACGTTGCTGCGTGCAGAGGGATTGGACACAATTCCAGCACCTTTGGCAGAAAAAATTCAAATCACGGACAAGGCTTCAATATGACAAAACAAGTCCAGCTTGCGTTTAACCTTCAAGGGATGATCGTTCCGATTTCAAGCATTCTTCCGCTCAAGCACATAAAGACTTCCATAAGGTCCAGCCAGAAGTATCAGCAGGTCCTTTCGTCCGTACGAGAAGTTGGCATCATCGAGCCGTTGATTGTATTTCCGCAAAACGGCAAGTCCGACTCTTTTCTGTTGTTGGACGGACACATTCGGCTCGAAGTCCTAAGGCAACTCGAAGAGACCCACGCGCGCTGCTTGATCGCAACCGATGACGAGACGTACACCTACAACAAGCGTGTAAACCGAATGGCCACGATTCAAGAGCACGCGATGATCCTGAAAGCTACACGGAATGGTGTATCTGAAGAACGGATTGCCACAGTATTAAAAGTGGATGTCGCCAGTATCCGGCAGAAGCGAGATTTGCTAAATGGCATCTGCAAGGAAGCAGCCGAGATCCTCAAGAATAAGCATGTTTCGCTGGGGGCATTTTCGTTCCTTAGAAAGATGAAGCCCATGCGGCAGATCGAAGTGGCCGAGCTCTTGGTGGCGACGGCCAATTACTCGGTCCCGTATGTAAAGGCGCTTCTCGTGGCAACCAATCCCGACATGCTCGTTGAGCCCGACAATCACAAGGTCGTTGGCGGTCTAACGCCGGAACAGGTAACGAAGATGGAAAAGGAGATGGAGGCTCTGCAACGAGATCTAAAGCTGATCGAAGAGTCTTATGGGAACCAAGTTCTAAACCTGGTTCTGGCGCGAGGGTATCTTTTGAAGCTGTTCGGCAATGCCCGTATAGCGCGCTATCTCGGCCAGAATCACGCGGACATCTTTCGTGAGCTGCAAGCCGTTTCTGAAGGTCCCTCATTGGAGAATTGAGAATTGGCAAGACCGCGTTTGATTGCGCCACACCCTTCCCGCACGTGGCTTAACCCGCAAAACGCCGGCTTGCTCCTGTTATTGAGGCCGCAGCCGACGTTCCAGAACCTACTCCTGTCCCGTAATTCATCCAAATGATCAAAGGCGCGCACGGGCTTAAAGAGGTGTTCGAGTGATGCTTATAAAGGTTCTACGCGCAGCGCCAGTAATCTTCCGAGATAATTGTCGAATGCAATAGAATTCGCGCTGTTTCCAGTCCCCGACGTTCTTGCAGCATCTGCAGAAACCGGCTCGCGTTGCAATTAACTTCCGAATGCCCCCTTTGCCCGATGTTGTCCGCTCCTTCTTGCCTGTAACGGACTGGGAGCTTTACATCGCAGTGGTGGAATGGCAAGACGGATTCGCATGGAGTCGATTACTAAACCATCGAGGATTGAGGATTTGTGGAAATTCCAACGGAAATTATGACAATCAGCCTCTTCCGCTAGCGGAACAGGCTGTTGTGAAACGCTAGATATTCACGAGCGGGCAAGTTGTTACTCTCGCGCGGTAGGCGGATGGCTCTGCCGTGCAAATGATAGTAGTCTCGCCCGTTCTCAAACTCCTCTCGAATTCGACTGCTTACGACTACCTTCATTTGATCAGCATCGACGGTCATGTATCCCTGATCGAATAGAGTGTGAAGATCACTCCGCAATAGTAGACCATTCTCCGGCACGTGCGGACCGCCCGAGCTGTAAGGCTTGATGTGAGCGGCTTGTAGCACCGGCAGAGTTCGCTCACCAGTGATCGTACATCTACGTTCATAAGCATCTGTCACGATCACCCTGAATGTACCTTGGCCGAGTCGCGGTCGAACGAGCATTGGTTCGCCGTAACGGGCACTGTCGACCGCTGCTATAGTCGCTGGGCCTGGGTCAAAGTTCGCTGTGGCACGCGTCGCCAATCTTTCCGTGACCGCTTCCCAAAGGGTCTTGCCGGCGGATCCTTCTTCGCTATTGTAGCCCTTCCCTTGGACAATATTGAGACTGAAATCCGAGGGCACTGGAATCCATTCTTCTTCTCTGAAAAAGAATGGTTCGGCCAAAAGTATGCAACCGATCGCGGGATTCTCCGCCGGTCCGATAGGCACGCGTCTATACTTCGCGATCCTGTCACGCATTTCCGAAAGAGATCGAACTCCGTTGCCTTCCCCGAAAGCTTCCCATGAGAGCGAAATCGGCAAATGGACGAACCGGGTGAAGAATCCGCCACCGACTATGAAATTGCGTGGGGAGTGAAGCTTAAATAGCAGCATTTCACCGGTACTGAGGGCCTTGAACGATGCCTCGGAAGATGGGCGCCAGAAATTTGCCTCATCCACGTGCGACTTGGACGCATGCAATTGAAACCATTCGTAATCGGTGACCGCAACGAAGAAATTCATCGAGCAACTCTCAGCAAGACTGCGTTGCGGTGAAAGTCAAGAAATTGTCGCTGGCCCGCCGTAAAGCTCCCGACGTTGATCAGCCGATCTGTTTCGACGCCCATCCCCTGCAAGGAAGGCTTATGCGCGACCGGTGAGATGATGAGATTTCCCGAATCTTCAAACCCGATAAATCCGCGGTCGAACAAATGGTCGATGCTAGGCGTCAAAAGTAGGCCGTTTTCGCCGTTGAGTCGCTCTTCATTTGAGGAATCTCGCCAGGGCTTGCAGTGGCTGGCTAGAAGGTGAGCTGGATTATCAACACCCGTGATGCGGCAGTGGGTTTCAATTCGCATAACACGCTGCTTGAATAAGCCTTGGCCACACCGTGCCCGGATAATCGCCTCTCGGTCTGTCTCCTGCACTGACGTATCAGTTTCAACTTGCTCTTCGAGCCTGCGTTCCCAGACATCGAGATCATCACCCGTCACGACTTTGTCATTTTCAATGACGGCCCCAACCCCGGAAGCGGCGATTAACGGCCGGGCCTCTTCTCCAATCAAACCGCCGAGGATTTCCGCAAAGTCTTGAGAAAGTTCTGTCAGATAGATTGACTGGATGCCGTTTCCGTTAGCCTGGAGGGGTGAGTAGCGATCCGGTAAGACCGCCCTCAAAACTCCCATGTGATCCTTGGGGCGGATTCTATTCAAAAGCTGGGTATACGCGACGTTGACTCTCCAGCCGATATTTTCCCAGTTCTGACCCGCAGAGCCAAACTCAGTTGGTTTCGGGCATTCCCAGCAATAGGATTTGGCGATTCCGATGGCGGTGATTCGCGTATCTACGAAGGAAAAGATCAGGTTTCCAGGCGAAACCTCTCGCATCGACTCGTAGAATGGATTGCGTGCGCCATTGACGTTACGCTTGGGAGACCAGAGGTAGCCGCCGGCGATCTCTTGGCGGAATGTTTGATTCTGGTTGACCCACCAATATCGCATCCCGACCCCGCGGTTCGAGCTAAGCCGGCATTCTCATTTTGGGCTCTCGGTCCGGCTGAAAGGAACGATACACCATGTGTCCTCATCAGGGACACTCCCAGTCCGGTGATACGGGGCTGTCAGCAGGCAGCTATGGGATTAGGGCGGCCGCTCGTCGTCCTCCTGATGATCCACGTCTGCGCTCGTTGTTTCCGACTTCCAAACGCCATTGTGTAAGCAAAGCAAGCGGCCTGCGCCGGGGGGGCAATATGAACAATGACATTGAGTGGGGTGAGCGCCTCGTCAAGATACTGATCTTTTTCGACAATGTGCGGTGTATCCCAGAAAACCGTCAGCCGGGGAAGGAATGCTGCGCCTGTGGGCGGCAAGCAATCTACGCGCAACTCGACGACCGGGATGAGCCGTTAGCATACTTCTGTAAGTCAGATGTTTGGGAAGCCCGGCGTAAGTTGATCAGAAAAACCCGCCTGCTGTTACCCCGCGTGTAGGCTAAAGGCCACGACGTGCTCGTAGTCCGGAACGCACCAATCGTTCGATGATGCCGTCGTTGAAAACGTGTACGCAGCCATCAGGAGTGAGATGACCAACCGCGTCGTGCTTGGGGCGTGTTCCCGCTGGGACAATCGGAAACGGACACGGCATTCCGGGCGTGTATGGGTATTCCAAGTGCCATTCGTAACCACGCTCGTCTTCGGACATATATGAATCTTTATTGTCGCTCATCAAACACCTCAGAAATTGGGACGCTCACTACGAAACGGAAATTGCTCAGATGGCTGAGAAAGCGGAGTTTTACTGCGCCCGACCCCGGCGCACCCAAACTCAGTGTTCTTCCTTATTCCTGGTCGGCTTCACATCAATCTTGCATCCTGCCCTCATGGCTCTGGTCAGTCCCTCTGCATACAGCGCAGCTTTTTCCGCGTCCTCAAATTCCGCAACATACGTCCAGTACCCGTCTTTCTTCAGGATGTGTGTGTTGATCGCGCCAGCACGAGTCGCTTTTTCTGCAAACGCACGTTCGATTGCCAATTCTTCGTAGCATGGCGGCGATGGAACATCAATTTGTATATCAATGGTATCCATGTGCTTCTCTAAACTGTGGGGCAATTGTCGTTCCGTGCGTAAGGCTGATGCGAATTGCGCTCTACCCCTGCGGCCCTAAAATTCCCAGCGGATCGTCCGCGCAGCATTCTTCGCAGTAGATGCAATCGACGTGAACTGGGCGGCGGCCGCACACAGCGCAAAGCCGCTGCTCGTCATTTAATTCCTCACAAACGGCGCTGTGCGTCATCAAGATTTCGTCCCAGTCCCTATCGGTCTTTTCCATAGCATCCATTTCCCGCTGATGGTCTTCGCAATACGGATGCCCCAGCCTGGTACAAAAACGCTCAGGCGTGGTGCGGGAAGCGAGATAGAGCCAACTGCACATCAGTCCTCTTTACGGCAGCAGCTTGCCGCCAAATGTGTTTTTCGTCGTGACCTTCCCCTGCGCGTTTCGTGCGGAAATGTTTTGAGAAATGGCCTGACCGCTGTTCGGGTTGTAGACGGTGTTGGTGGTGACGACCGTTCCGTCCTGCAAGAAGGTCGTATTGATTTCCCCAACAAGTCTGTTTTGGCTGTCGTACGTTTTCATTTCACTCCCTTTTTTTGTTTTGGTTAGCATAATCCGTCATCGCAAATGTTCCCGGACGCTGGCGAGTAGGATGGCGGACGGAGAAATGAACCCGCGCAGAAGTGCGATCTCCTGTAAGGCTGCGTCGAATTCCTTGTAACCGACGCAATGTAGATATGCGGCAACCATGATGGGGGCGCGGCTGATCCCACTCCCACAATGCACAAGGAGCCTGCCTCGCCAGATGTTGTTTGAAATCGCGTCCATAATGGCGCTGAACTGAGCAGGCGGAATCGCTATCTCATCTTCAACAGGTAGGTGGACGTAAGTAATCGCGGAATGGGTGGTGATTGGCGCATTTTCAGAAAGTGAAACAACATGCGTCAGGCTGTGAGGGTTCGCCTTTGCGAGCCGCTGCGCGTCAAACATACTTCCGAGATACAGCCGCCACCAGATTTTCGTAACCTCTAGCATTCACGATCTCCTCCCAACTCAATCTACGTGGACATTCCGACAGCGGTTAAATCCGCAGTCACGGTCCGTATTCGAATGCGGCTAGACCGCGCCGTGCCCCACCTTGAAATGGTCCCCGCACGGATAGAGCTGCTCGGAGAGGAAACGAATCAATGATGTGGTAGGTAGGCCGGAAGAAAAGGTACAGGCCTCATTCGCAGCGTTTATACAAATTCTCTGCTCATCGGTAGATTTAGATTTGAGGAACGGAGGTTTTGATGGCCGAACAGTACGCAGATAAGCGCGGTCCACTTATTACCGTGATTTGGCCTGGTTATGATCGATGCGACGAGGAGCCACTGAGGGAAATCTTTCACTCAGCACATGACGGCACCCCGGAGTTTGAATTTGCCAGCACCAAAGTGGCGTCGGATGAATCGGCATTCCCTGACTTCCTGCATGAGTTTGCGAACGCACTGCGCGAGTACCAGGTAAAAACTCTGCTCGACCAAATTGAAGCCGCCGAAGCTAGCAGGGCGACGGTCCCGCAGACAACTCCTCCCGGTCCCGGCGCGGTCAAGTCCTGAAGTGGTCAGCGCGGCCTCGGAGATGCTCTCTCCAGGAACGAATCCGACGACTAATGGGTATGGGCTGGTGAATGTGTCATCGGCGGCAGCTTCAATATCCTGAAGCCTCCGGGAGCCGTGAAGTCCACGATGCACAACTCAGTCAGTGGTTCCCTAATCGTGGTTGAGTTTTCTTTCATCTTCTTCAAAGGGAATAAATGCGCATGAGCCTCTCCATACCACCACCATTTACCGCCGCGCCGCGCCGTCTGCACACCGAGTTCTTGCTGGATGCGGCAAAGAGCATGACGAGAGATCCCGGCGGCCTCAGCACTCTCAAACAATTGGCGTGTCAATTGCGGCCCCTCTTCCAGTTGCGCAGGCAGCCAGACTCGTGCTCTTGCAGCCATTCTGTCTTGTCTTTTCATAATTACACTCTTACTTGGTTACGGGAGCGGATATTCTATATTCATCGGCGAACGGGGAATCGCACGGGTGAAGGCTGTCTCGGCTATGTGCGGGTGGTAGAAGTGGTAGATCTGAGCCGTTACCCCCTAAGTTCTCTATAGAGAAATTTCATCTCATAGTGCCCGCGTAGTGAATTCCACATAATAGAAGTAGGGGGGAACCACCCCAGATCTACCACTTCTACCACCTCCGAAGGCCCTTCCCGCCATGGGAATGGTAGAAACCGCCAATTAACCTCAACATCCCTTCCGCACAGTATTCGCTAATGAAGAATAAAACTTTCTGACTTTCTACCACCTTTGTAGGAGGATTTTATGTTCATTGATCAAGCCACCAAGCCCGCATCACTCGGGATCGCCGTCGTTCCAACCTACAAGGGATTGAGGCACCCAGCTCTAACCAACTGGCAGGAAATGGCGACCACCAATGGGGCGACGATTGCCAAATGGGCTAACAACGGGTATCGAGATTTCAATTGTGTCTGCGTCGCGAAGCAGGAAGGCACAGGCATTCTGGACATTGACGATCTTGCTGCTTGCAAGGCCGCCGGAATGCCACCCGTTCCTCAGACGTTCACCGTGAAGTCCCCGAAAGGCTATCACGTCCATTTTCTGCACACCGACGCTTCTCGCGCTTTAGGCAACCGGGACATCAAAGTTGACGGAGCCAAAATCCTTGAAGTGAAGGGGCACAACACAGCCGTCGCCGCTCCCGGCTGTGTTCGTGAAGACGGCAAGCAATACCTCATCCACCGCGACCTGCCTCTCGCGCCTCTGCCTCAGGAATGGATTGATTGGCTGCGCGAACACTCTCGCTCCGCCAAGCGCGGGACCGGGCATCTCCGCAAGTTCCATCCCGACTTCGACGCCGAAGAACTCTTTCGTCACTATGAATGGGAGTTTGCTGCTGAGTTTGAGAAGGACGGAGCGATGTACTACGTTTTTGCCGAATGCCCTCTGGCCGAGCGCACGCACGAGGACCAGATTCGCTCGAAGAAGACCTGCCTGATCATCGGTCGCACGGTTGGATTCGACTGCAAGTCCTGTGGCGAGGAGCACAACTACGGGGATTTGATCACCAAGATGGAAGAGAAGGGATACGAGAAGTTCCCTGGCTACATCTTTGAGGACGAAGACGATGCCATTTTGCTACAGGATGTGGATGATTGCGATGCCAAGGTCCTGACTGCCGAGGAACTGGCCGCTGCCCTTGGCGCGACTCTAGAGCAGGAACTCCCTCCTGCCGACACGACGGGCTTCCTGTATCTCCCCAACGATACGGGGAACGGGGAACGTCTGGTCCGCAAGTACGGAAACATGATCCGCTTTGCTTCTGGCAAATGGTACGTCTGGAACGGTAAGCGGTGGGCACCGGATCATTATCGCAAGCTGGACCGAATGGCCGAGTACGTCGTCAAAGAGCTTCTCGCCGAGGCTGAGGACATCTCCGATGAGAAGGAGCGCAAAGCCAAGCAGCGGTTCGCTCTGGCCTGTGGGGATCGCAGCCGCCGCGCCGCGATGGTGGAGCTTGCCGCGACGAAGCGAGGAGTCTTGAAGCGCCCCACCGATTTTGACATCGACCTCTGGGCCTTCAACGTACAGAACGGCACGGTCGATCTGAACACAGGCGAGCTACAGCCTCACAACCCCCTGGACAACATCACCAAGATTTCCCCTGTCATCTATGACGCCGAAGCGGATTGTCCGCTCTGGGATAAATTCATGCGGGAAGTCATGTGCGGCAATCAGGAGATGGTGGATTTCCTCGCTGCCGCTGCGGGTTATTCCCTGACCGGGGATACGCGCATTCAAGCCATGTTCTTTAATCACGGCGACGGGGAGAACGGCAAGGGAGTCTTCCTTGAGACGCTTGCCTACATCATCGGCGAATACTCGTACACGTCCGCCTTCGACACCTTCGTCTACCACGAGAAGAGCAATCGCGACGTTCGCAACGACCTCGCCGCTCTTGTCGGAGTCCGCTTCCTCTGCGCCGAGGAATCGTCCGAGGGTCACCGCCTGGATGAAGCCCTGATTAAACAGCTGACGGGGGAGAACACCGTGACAACACGATTCCTTTACCAAGACGAGTTTTCCTACAAGCCGAACTTCAAAATATGGATGAGTTCTAATTTCCGCCCTTCTATCCGCACCACCGATTGGGGCACGTGGCGTCGCGTGAAGATGATTCCGTGGAACTTCCGCGTCCATGCCAACCATCGCGACGAACAACTGAAGTCCAAGCTGCGCCGGGAGGCTCCGGGCATTCTCAACTGGATGCTACGCGGTTTGCAGCGTTACGTGGACGCCGGATATAAGATGACCTACCCGGAGATCGTTGAGAAGGCCACGTCGGAGTACCGCATCAGCCAGGACATCGTGGGTCAGTTCATCAACACAAAGTGTGAGTTGGCCGGGAAGATTCAGGTGAGCGATCTCTACAGCTCATTCAAGTTCTGGGCGGAACAGTCTCGCGAGCGTCACAATCTCACGCTCCGCAAGTTCGGGGATGAGGTGGTGAAGCGAGAAGGCATCTTCCGCAACAAGGAAAAGGACGCCACTTACTTTCACGGGGTATCTCTTCGTCTTTCGGCAGCAGACCAGCAATTGAATGAACTCGCGGAGGAGATTTGATCATGTGGATAGACAAGACGGGCAAGATCGTGCGGATGACTCCAGGGGAGCTTCCTGTCCCTATTTTGAGAGAGCGCATGCACAATTCTTTAGGATTGTCCGCCGGGACAATAAGCGCAGGCCAAGGTGTGTGGGCTGTCCCGGCGAAGAGATTTCACGCACGGGCACCCCAACCTGCTCAGAGATCTGATACGCGGATTCTCCGGAAAGACAAACTATTGCTGAGGGCAATGCGAGAGAAGGCTGAGATTCAGGGGGTTCAGGAACGCGCTTGAACGAGGATATCTACGCCAAGACAAGGGATTGGCGTTGAGGTAGGGCATCAATTCGGCGGGATGAGGCGTCACCGCGAGCAACGGGCGGAAGAAATGACGCCAACTCCTTAAGGTAGCTCGCAACCCTGGCCTTACTATCTCTTTTCCCTAGCCATGTGTGGGTACAGGCATCAACGAATCCGGGGCTTTCCAGCAGGTGCGAAGGGTCACGGTACTCCCACAAATGCTCCTCGGTGGTATGTTTCGCACGTAGCTCCCAGATTTCCCGCCAATTGATTTCCGGCGCAACCAATGCGCCCCGGACGAAGTTGCCCGCTTGTTCGTCGAGGTAGTAGCCCACCTTCCGCTTGCCATTAACGAAGTTCTTGAACTGGCACAGGACCGTCTCCATGTAGTGATGGTCCACGGTTATGGTGGGGTAGCGTCCGCGAATTTCTCGGATCAAGCCGTTGACCTGTTCATCCAACCACGCGTAATCCTTTGCGCGTGGGTCAGAATCATTCACTTCCAACGCCACCAGCAGGCCTTTCCTCGGCGAGTTCGCTTCCTTAACGAATATGGTGTCGCACTGAATCGGGAATTTCACGCAACGGATAAGAATTTCCGTCCACGCGTATGCGGTGTGTCGCCCCACGTTGTTGATGGAACGGAGGCAATTTGTAATCGTGTGGAACGAGGCCACGGGGTCCGTGCCGATCAATTCGTTGAAAAACGCTTCCTGGGTTTTGTCGCCCAGGGCCTTTTTGTATGCGGCGAATATGTCCGTCAGAGTCGGGGGCCGCATGAAGTGTATTCGGTCAGGGTCAAGACCCAGCCCCCTGTACATGACCTTCTCCCACTCCCTGAAAGCCTTGGGGTCTACACCCCTCAGTTCCGGGAACTTTGACCAAGTGATCATAAATCGGTGCGGCGAATACAACGTGGCGTATAAAAACGCGACCCAGAGTTGTTGCTCTTTGCTCACCTTCCTGGTCTCAAAGATGTCGGTTATGACGTGGTGGGTGGGGTCAACATCGCCGACGCGCTGTTTGGCTACGTAATACTGAATGAATTGCTCTCGAGGACTCAGCGGAGAGTCAGTATGGTTGGTAGCGAATCGTCGGCCCGGTTGTTGAACCTCCCGCAATACACTCTCAACCAGTTTGGCCGAATCTTCCGGCCCCATCCCTTCCGGGATTTCCAGGTAGCGCACTGGCTGGCGCTTGTAATGGTCTTGCGCGTAGTTCCAGACACCAAGCGCACGTTCGCGGAAACTCAGGACGTTCAGGAAGGTCTTCGGAGGAAGCTTGGCTTCTATCTTTCCGTTCCCGGTTCTGCGACTTCTTAGCCGCGCCAGATTCTCGTTCAGGGAAAGTTCTATGTAGACGAAGAGCGCGGCGGGTTTTAGAGGATGTTCTTCCACCCAACGAACCAACTTGTTTGTGCAGCGGAAGCCATCCATGATCACTACGTCGCGCTGTTTCCAGCAGTGGTCAATCGTCTGGTGAAGCGCGTCCATTGCGCCGATGGCGTCGCTCGTGTTTTTCAAGTTTCCGGCGATGGCGATTTCGGAGCCGAGGACGTATGGTGCCTTCACCTGCTTGCGGACACCCCTCTCGGTTACACTCAATTCAATTCTCTGTTCTTGCGCGTCGTTCCCCGCAAGTGTCCGGCTTAGGGTTGTCTTGCCCGTCGCTCCTGCACCGAGAATCATTATGAGAGTTTTGCTCATGATTTCTTCTTCGGCCAAAGCGGATCGCCTGGTTTACGGTTGCTTATGGCCTCGTTCTCTTCTTCCTCGGAGTTTAGGCACTTGTACATGTTCTTCCGACAATAGAAGACGCAGGCTAGGCGTTCCGGCATTCTGTGCAGTTCCGGCACTGTGCCGTCCGGGTTCAGCAATGGAGTATTGCCATGGACTTGGTTAGCCACGTCGGCGAGGAGGACATCACCGTCACGATAGCGGACAGCCACTTTGTAACGCGGCAAGACTAGGTCACAGCCCTCAAAGTCGCCGAGGCAACACATCGCACCGAAACCTTCCTTCAAATCACCCTTGTCCACATGCGCGGCGGTCCTGAAGCTTTTATTGCAGGTGACTGTTGTGAACGGTGTGGGACCGTCCGGTGTTTCGAGCACAAACGCGGGCGGAGTTTGGCATGCTTTCTCAAACTGCACACCCCATTTGTCCTGGACAAATGACCAACGAAACGCCTCGCCGACCTCTTGCGCTAATTCCGACATGAGTCCCCATTCCTCGGGAAGAACACCATCGTAGGCGGTTGTACGGCAGCCCTCCGGTTGCCCGCCACGTATCTCTCGGGCGTTGAAGCCGAAGGTCCCACCCTTGGCAGGTTTTAAGATGTAATAATGCTCGTCGTCCAAGTCCTCTTCGTTCGGGACTCCATTGATGTTGGACTCGGTGCCGTCGGGCCTTATCCGTTTCACCATCCCCGTGCCCGCAGCTTCACCGCGATTGCCGCCCGCGATTGGTTCACGCGCAGCTTCGCGTACGACAGGCCGAACAGCTTCCAAGAGGTCAGGCGGGAGGCGGTGTTTCAGCAATATGCAGAGCACTCGGCCGTCCGGCGTCAGCACCATGCCTGTTTCATCCAGAAGGAGCGTGTAATGCCTCTCGTCCAGAAAGCTCTTCTTCAGCAACGCGGCTTCTTCTTTTCCGATGTCGGCGGGTGCTTTTAGAATTCTGAAAAAAGACTCAACCCTTCCGTCCGGGTAGTGCGCCTTTTGGAGTTCATTGTAAGCGCGCTCCTCTTGGGTCAGTTGCCTTGTCCACACTTCACCGCTCGGTGTGTTGGTCTTCTCCCAGCCTTCAGCCTTTCCGTCTTCGCACGGCGGGCGTTTGTTCGGTAAGGTTGTCCGCTGCATAGCACAGTCCTTTCACAACGGCTTCTGCGTTGTTGGCAATATTGAAATGCTTCTTAACGGCGTTCAGGGCGTGCTCATACTTCTCGCGAAGCGGCTCTTTCACCCATACCTTGATGCCCTTGCCTCGCTTAGCCAGCTTTCTGTTGTAAAAGGCGGTGTTCTTACAACTTCTACCCACGTGAGTAGAAGTTATTAAGTCCTGTTCTCTCAGGCCGTTATCGTCGCGATACTTGTCAGCCCACCGAGCTGCCGTACTTCTTCCCATATCCAGATTTTTTTCCACCCAAGCACCGAAACCTCTGTCCTTATCGTGTAGATCATTACGGCTACCTTGTGCTCTGAGCCTGATCCGCAGCCAGAAGAGCAGTGGCCCCATGTCTTTCTGGGCAAGACGTTGATGCTTTTTCCAAGCGAAGAGAATCGCCGATTTGAGTTCCTGTTCGTTCAGCTTTTGGAGTTCGGGGTCGGGAGACACGGGCGACGCAATCTGCGAATTTTCGATTGCGTGCAGCTGCCCTGCGTCGTTTGGGTGGTGTAAAGCTGCGTCGGATACTGGGGTAATAGGGGTGGTGGCGCTCATAGATCCTCCGTCCGCCTATGTTGAGCGCCCAAATGGGGAGGGCTAATAGTACGTCTGGGGAGAATGAGGACAAGTCGTCCTCAATGGTTAACAGTTGTGTAATAAACACAGAGGGTACTACAGCGCAGAATTGATGTGGGTTTGGCACTCGGCTCGCTTCGTCCCGCTGCTAATTGCCCGGTCCTTCGTGTTCCGCAGTATCGAACGATTCGGAAGACGAAAATGAACCCAAATACACCCGAACGCTTCGTAGACGCCGACGAAGCCGCGAAGTTCCTATCGATCACGCGGCGTCGCGTTCTCGATTTAGCCCGAGCAAGAAAACTGCCCGGCCATCCGATCGGGGACGGTGCGAGGCGTGTGTGGCGATTCCGGTTGAGCGAGATTGCGGCCGCGATTGTCGCGACGAAATAATCTGGGTTTATTTCCGAATAGACAGCGCGTATGGTTCGACCCCACTTGGTCCCCGTCGTGCAAAGAATTAGGAGACTTTCATGGGGCGTTATCAAAGAGGATGGCTACGTGTGGTCGAACGCAAGCAAGGCCGCATGTGGCAGTTTCGGTATTACGCGGTCGATTCGATAAGCGGAAAGAAGCAGGAGCGGTCAAAGATTATCGGTACGCTATCGGACTTTCCCACTGAATCAAAGTGTTGGCGCGAGATCGACCGCCAACGACTGATCGAGAAGATTAATCGGCCGCAAACCGATGACAAGCTACGCTTCCGGCACATCGCGGACTTTTACTTGAACAGTGATGCCTTTAACAAGCTCGCTCCCACCACACAGTATTGCTACCGTCACATTGTGAACGATTATCTGGTCCCCGCGTGGGGCGCTCAATTCGCTGTGGATATCAAGAGCTTGGCTGTCGAGAAATGGCTGCGCTCCCTCGATCTCGCCGCCCCAACACGGGGCAAGACGAAGTACGTGATGATGGTGGTTTTCCTTCACGCCGAGAAGCATGAACGAATTTCTGATGGATTTACGGCCAATCTGGAAAGCAAGATCGACATCGAGTCCTCTTCGAACTACGAGGCCGTAATCCTGACGCCCAAGCAGACCTTCACGATCTTGAAGCTTATGTGCCAACCGGAGAGCACGATTACGGTCTTGGTCGCGGCTACGGGCTTGCGGTTTTCTGAAGTTGCCGGGCTTCAGTGGCAAGATATTGACTACGCGAACGAGTGTATTCATGTGCGGCGCAAATGGATCGATGGCAAAACCTCAGAGGAACTAAAGACCAAGTTGTCCCGGTCAGCGGTTCCCATGGCTGCCGAGCTTGCTCGGGTGCTCTTAGACTGGCGAAAAGCGACTCCATATGGGAAGCCCACTGACTGGGTCTTTGCGTCCGCGAAAACGCACGGGAGGACGCCTCGCGTGGGGAACATGCTCGTGGCCGATCATCTGCGCCCGGCAGCGATCAAGGCCGGGGTAATCCTCAAGCCGGGGCAGCGGTTCGGATTTCACAACCTGCGGCATTCGCTCAGCAGTCTGCTCATCACCGGGCAGAAGTCGGACGTTCGCACGACTCAGGACATTCTCCGCCATAGCAGTTCGGCGACGACCATTGATCTTTACACGCAATCGCCGATGGCGCAGCGAATCGCGGCGCAGGAGTCGGTGCTGAGGGCGATTCTACGACAGCCGACCACCAGAGTAAGAATTAGAGCGGTACGGAATGGCTCAAGAGTGGGATGGAGAAAACGTGGTTAAGTCCGTCATATTGAAGTGCGGATGGGCAGACCTCTACTGGGTAGATGCGAACTAATCCTGCCGAGGTACATATGACCAACCGCTCGGCTGAGTCAGCGGCGCAGCGCCCAAATGCGCGACTGCTGAACTTGGCTTAATTATTAAGCGTTCGTAATCCGCGGAAATAACCCAAAGCGCCCTATATTCGGATTATGCGTAAACTCTTCGTGGTGGACTTTTGCAAGGATATCAGCAGGTGGTTCTGTGTTCTCGACAATGAACAGCTGCTGCTGACCAATGAAATTTATGAGGTGTTCGTAAAATCTAGGCTTCAAGTCCGTGCCAGCTATATTTTCATCTTCGCCCTGCGGCTCCTTATAAGCCAAGAGGGGTGAATCGAGAATGACGAAGCCCGGATGCGGTAGCTGGAGTTTCCTGCAGTAGTCGAGCAACGCTATCGTGAACGCCGAATGTGTGATGGCGCATAATCCACTTCCGCGACTGCCGCGAGGCTTGCCGCCTATGACAAGGTCGCGCGTGCGCTCATCGAAATATACATCCGTGGCGTTCGGAAAGTGCCAAGCCTGCAAGATAGCTTCGACATTATTTGAAAAATCGCCCAAAACGGACTTCGGGAGATACTGCGCGACGGGTGCTTCCTCTTCAGGTTCTGCATCCGGTGCCGCCGTCCCGGTTTGCCGGAGTTTCTGTCTTATATCGACAACCCTGCGATAGACAGCTAACGCTGAACGAATTGAAGATCGCCGTTCGATCAGCTCTGAGTGCACTTGTCTCGCCTCCGCGAACTCCGGTGACAACGCAGCGTCAATTTTTCCCTGCAAACTGCGTAACTGACCTTCGAGGGTTTCACGCTGCAAACTGATAGAGACATTTTCCTTGGAGAGGGTCGCAACCGTTTCCTGAAGTTCGCGCCGCAACAAAGCGATCTTTGTAATTTCGGCAGATGCGGCCTGTGTAACAGCCGCCACATTGCCGTCACAAACAGAATCGTGTTTCTGATTCTCAGAGGTGGCACCGCAAAGAGGACAAGTCGTCACTGGGATGAGCACAAAGAACTGCCCAGATTCCTCGATGGCCTGCAATCGCTTGAGATCGGTATCATACTGCTCATCCAAGAGCTTAAATCGCGCCTGAAGTTCGCCAATTTCACCGCTGCGAGAGGCAAGGTTGCTGTATTGCTCAAAAGCATTCCTGCGCTCTCGTGTTGAGTCCGCAAGGCGGCCCTCCATGTTACGAAGAGTGGCCTGAAGAAGTTCCAGCTGTTCGTCGATTTCGGTTTCCTTGTTATCGAGATCTTCGGGGTCGTCTGTGAGGTTCGCCAGCTCATCCTCGTAGGACGCCAGCATTTGTTCGAGAAGCTCCGGCCGCAGTGCAGGTTTCACGATGGCAGAGCTAGGAGCTTCAGTTTCGGAAACAACTGCGGAATCATCAACTCCGGTAAGTAGTAGCTTGAAAACCCCATATTCGCGCGTCTTCTCCAGATATTGTCCGGCCTCGATGGGAGAAGACGGTTTAATGATGTCCCGCGAGGTGATGACACACAAATGTGCAAGCGCACGGAAACCCAATGCCCTTACCTCACCGCTCTCCTTGCTCCAAAGGATCGACTTGTTGTCGAGGCCGATCTCCTGGAGCAGCCAGCGCGATAGATTCTTTGCGTTTCCCGAACCATGTCTCGCATTCAGTTTGGTTGCGGCCTTTAGATCAGTCGGCGTCTCCATTACGAGGCCGTCGAACCTCAGGAAATTTCCACCATCAAGACTGCGTTGTAGCGTGTAATCTTTCTTGGACGCGGTGGTTATGCCGAGCAGAACTCGGTCATATCCATTGCGCTCGGGTATATCTTTCAGCTCATCGCCAGCCCCGAGCATGAAGTCGATAGCTTGGACGAGGAACGTCTTCCCCGTGTCGGAGGCTCCCCACAAGAGGTTCAGGCCAGGAGTGAAGGTAAATGCCGCTGGCTCTTTTTTCGGCCCCAGAAAGCGAATGAACCGTAGATAGAGACCATTGAAGCTCATGCCCTGAGACCGGGCCTTTCGTGGACCTGAAATTCTCTGGTCCATTGGTCGTGATCATAGACGGCTGTAAGGACGTGCTTGATGTCAGTGTCAGACATTGTCCCGAAAGTGCCACAGACCCAACTGGCGCGTTGCTTGAGTTCATCAAGGTAGGCTGCCGTCAGCGCGTCGAGGAATGGCCCCGCACTGTCATCGGCTTGATAAGTGAACCCGTCTGCGGCTGCGAAACGCGTGACGAGTCTCCGACTCATCATCAATAGAAGACCACGCTCAATAAGTTGGCGCCGTACAAGAAGTTCGCCGGAACGGAGCGGTAGAGGGGGGTGCAGGCTGGGAGGTCCGCCAACATCGCCGGAATGAACCATGAGGTAATCAAATTCCAAAATACGCTGGAGATCCAACCGCTCCGGATAAGATTCCGCCAAAAGTATAAGCGCCCGCACGCCCGTTTCTATCGGACTGTTGAAAGGCGTTACAGTCTGAGCTATTTCAGCCATTGTTCTTCACCCACACAAAACGGTTAACATTGGCAAGGTGATGACAAATACCATGCTTGTCCTGAACGAGAACTCGTAGGCAGAGAGCATTGCAGTTCGGCGTTATATTGCCCGCCTGCGTGACGGTCGCGCGGATTCGCGCGAGACCGTCGGCGTGGTTCAAATCGTAAGTATCCACCACACCATGATAAATCTCCTCCTTGACGGCGTCGAACGTGCCCGCATCGACGCTGTCGCGGGCAAAGTTGCGAAGCGACTCGGCATGATAGAACACTTCTCGGGCGCGGTTAAAGTGTTTCTCGATTTCGGGCCATTTGGAGAGGTCTTTAAGATCGTCCACCGACACTTGGAGATGCTCGGCGTAAGCTTGTAAAAGCTGTTCAACATATCGACTTTCGCGCTCATGGATCGCTTCGGGGGGCAGTTCAGGTTTGGGCCGAGCTGGAATTCCCGCATGGCCGAATCGTTGCACATAAAAGACAGTGTTGGAATGAACCTTCAGCATTTCCACGACAGATATTGGTTTGAATATGCTGAAGTCAAACGCATCGAGATACTCCTTCAACGCGCCGTCGAGCGGAATTTCTTTGGTCTCCGTTATGGCCTTCCTGCAATATCCATCCCAATTCTTTATCAGCTCGGCCTTGAGTTCGGCGGGATTCGTAAGCAGTTTTTTCAGCTTAAGACCGATATCCTTCGATGCGGCAAAAAAACAGTTTCGCGGCGGCTTAAATTCACCCGTGTGGGAATAATAAATGATCTTGCCAAGCTCGACCCAGATATCCGATGGCGTGAGTTTTTCGCCATATCTCTTGCACTGATAATTATCCCACGGAGCATCGAACTTGTTTTCGGATACAAAAGCGACGATGTCACGGCCCATATCTCCTGGCCCGGACCACCTCATCACCTTGTCATAACCCGGAACGGAATTTGCGTATTCCTCAGCGAAACCTTCCCAGTCGGCTGCTGAGAAAATCTCGACCAGCTTGACAGCAGGAAAATTCATTCCTGACCCGACCTGAGGCGACGTGCCCGTGCCGAGGTGCAGAGGTCTCATGTTTCCGTTGATTCCGCTGTTGCTCAATCCGCCTCTCGGTCCGCTTTACAGTTCAACAGGCGAATAAAGTACCTTAATCGCCCGTTTCTGTTTCATCGCCTAAGGTGCCAAGGAGATTAGAAACGATCCGTCAATTACGAGGAAGGAGCATATCATTTTAGTGACTAGCAGCGCGCGGGAGTCGAGTCATATTGGTATATAGGGTTTAGTTCTGATTCCTTCTACTCGCAACTTGTCGCGGCTTAGGCTTATCCTCGAACGCCGTTCTGGAGCCGACGCGGGAGAACGGTTCCCTCCTACGGTCAATTGACACCTGCCTTTGCCAATTATGGTCGGGAACGCAACCCGTTGTGTGATGTTGATGTCGCGTAGAGGAGAAGTCAACAAATGGTTCATCGACCGCATGCAAACGGCGAGGCGCGGCGGCGAACAGCGTTGCAGACTAACGCGCAGTCCATCCCTGGACGGTAGATGAAGTCCGGAGCAAAGGCCATGAAACGAAACGACAATGTAACCCCGATGGCCCAACGCTGGCCGAATGTCTCAACCTCGTGGTTCAGTTGTGTTTCAAGACAGGGCAAATCGACATCTCCACAAAAGTAGTACGGATGTGGGGCCAACACCTCTAGCACGATGCGCTTGGCACACATCATTGGATGGGACTTGAATGGCCTCGCAAGCTCGGGTTCCAGACGGTACAGCATGTATACGGCCGCGTAGCGCAGGATCTGAAGCGCCGCGTCATATGGTGCGTTCGACGTTGTTTTGAGTTCAATGAGTTCAAAACCATCAGCAATGGCGTGCGCGAGATCAACGTTCATCTGCCGACTATGCGTATTAACAAGCCCCGATGCCGTGGGGACATCGTTACTCCACCCTTCGTTCTCAAGGCAAATCGCGATTTGTTTCTGAAGCTGTTTTTCGATACGTTGGGTTGGATGTTCGGTGAATTTCGGTGCCACACGCAAAATCCAGTTTTTGTCCGGATTGGGCCAGCGGTCCGGCTCACGATGCCGAGTCCAGTTCTCGCGGATACGCTCGTACAACTGTTCAAATAGTCCTGAGCGTTGGGGAAGAGTGCGATAGCGGTCGCAGATGCTTTGGACCCCATCGAGCAGTGGATGATCTGGCACTGGATTCATGAATCCTTAAAAGGACCGTTTCTGGCTACCAGCATTTAATCACATCGGCGGCGGACGCGTGCGATACAAAGGCTCTGTGAATTACCGGAGAGGTAAGCGCGGGGCGTGAAGTGGTCCAAGTACGCTGAAATACGTGTAAGCCGAAGTTTCAGCGGTACGGAGAGCGGTGCACTTTTCCCCACCACTCCGAGCAACGATCAAAAGCAAACTTACCGTGGATCGAGGTTAGAATCTGCGCGGCACGAGGCCGCCTGAATCACAACTATCCACTTGACGTACTAATACCGAATATTTAGACTCGCTGCTCCCGGCACAAGATATCAACGGAGAGCCAATGCCATTCATAGTGACGGAATTCAGGGACGACGGGCTCGGTCATGCCGTTGAAGTGGTCGTGGCGGCCGACCGAGACTCGTCCGTCGAGTACCCATTCTTCGTCGACGTCCCGGAGGGAGCGACCGCTCTTGTGTTAGCGGTCTCCAATGACGAGTCGCCAAAGGGCGTAAGCGGCCCGGGCCCCGAACGAGTCACCGTCATCGTCGGGCCGCCGGACGGTGTCCGTGTGAATCAGAGAATGGTTTACAGCTCGAACGGATTGGGAGCGACGGTCGTGCTGAACCCCCCGGCGGGCAGGTGGCGAGTGATGGTGGTCTGTCCGCCCAGGCAGAGGGCGATGGTGAATGCGGCGGCGTACAAGCCAACTTTCTTCCAGAGACTTAGGGGCTTCGGCGGACGGTTTGCCTGTCGCTCCTGTACTGTGTTTCTCAAGCCTCTTGTGGTAGCAGCGATTGTCCATTTGGTGGTTGCTGCACTACCCGCCGCAACCGTCGCGGCAGCCACCGCAGTTTTAAGTCCAGTGTTCGGCGGCATGTTTGCCATACTGATTCCAGCCGAGTTCGTCGCCAAATTCGTGGAAATACTTCTCGGATACGCCGACCATCCTCTAGACCACTTGGTAACCGGGGGGTGCCGCCTCATACGTGCGTGCGCGTAGAAGCAAGGGACCCACGATCGCATCCATGCGCATGCGGTCAAGGGCTGTCAACTGACGAGCGAACGTAGAGCAGTCACAATGCCGCGTTCGTGAAATACAACCGAATCAACGAAGTTTATGGAGCGGGCAATGGAATCGAACCCACGTCCGCGAATGCTAACGCCCAACCGCAAAAGGGGTTAGGTTTCCCGTCCGTTCCAAAAGTGCCGATTCAATGATGTCAATCGGTACTTCCCGCCTTTCACGCGCCGCAATCCCCGTTCCACTGCTTGACAATCGCCAACCCGCATAGTATTGACCGAATACTGCACGTTACGTCTTCAATTAGCACTTTACTTCTCTCTAAACACGCGTACCAGACCAAGAAATTAGGCGACTGTTTGGCAAGCACGCGACTCAATTACCTTAGAGCTTCTCTCCCTCGTATCGCATGTCCAACTTCTCTAGGGGTACCTGACATCCGTGGCGCTCAAAAGCGCCCTGTATGCCCTTAGAGAACTCGCCTGCGTAGACGACCTTGTCCGCACATATCATGACGCGCTTGTTTACGCTGCGAATCGTGGCCGCAGGCGCGGTGGCGATACCGGGCGTGAGTCCCTTTCGCATTAGCAGACAGACCTGACTGGTGAGTGGGAACCATACCCTTGCATTTGGGAGATTCACGCCAGACCGGAAATGAACTTCGCGGGACCACCCCTCACTGACCTCGGAGACAAGCGGATTATCAGACGTGATGAATGTCTGGTTGTGAGGTGCATGGATGAATTGCCATCCCATGTCGCAAACCACTTCCGCAACATCAATACCGACGTGCAGCATGGACGCGAGCTGAAAATCCCGCTGTTCCTCGAGTTTCTCCCCCTTTCCGGCGAGCACGTCTTGGCGAACGTGTTCGGCGGCTTCCTTTCCCGGGAAGCCAGTCTCAATGGATTCGTACAGCTTGTAGAACTCATCAGGGTCGGAGGCCGCTCGCTTGAGCATCTTCGACGTGCCTGGACCAAACACTTTGTCGCCCAGCAGCATGCCAAACGGCGTTCTCGTAAACATCGTCCCCATAAAAACGGACAGACAGATTCTCTCGTTCTCGTTTGGTTCTCGCTTGTTCTTGACGAGGTCTGGTATCAGCGGCGCAACCCTAGCCTCAAGATTGCCGAGCCACTCCTCGAACTCGAAGTTCTTTTCGCCATTCTGCTCAACCGTATAGAAGTCGCGCTGGCAGCCTTCCAGTTTCGGCGTGGACTTTCGGGGATCGCGGCCCTTCTCGTAAACCCACAAGCGGGGCTTGGGTCGTAGTGAGGCAAACCCTGCGAGGTAGAAGCGGGGGATGTAGTGATGCTTCCGTGGCGGCTTGTGGGCCATGCTCGTAAGATTAGCCGACTCACCGCCCAAATTCACCATGCCGCCGTATTAGACCGAGGGAGGCTTTGTCGACAGAATTCCCAGTTCCAACGGTACGGAGAGCGGTACGGAAATTTCGCAACGCGGGTGGCGGAAAACCGCTAAGCCCATCGAAATGACAGGAATAAGATGGTAGGCCCGTGCGGACTCGAACCGCAGACCTCTACCGTGTCAAGGTAGCGCTCTAACCAACTGAGCTACGGGCCTTCAAAGAGGATAAATTCTATCACAGGGGGAGTATCGCGCGGGAACCAGCTCTTGCGATTCTTCCGCGCCGAACCATGAGCCTGGCCGGCAGAGCCGGCCCGCTTCCACCAAACTGAGCCACGAGCCTGAGAAAAGCGGCGGCAGCGGCTCGGGCGCCGGCGGCAATCCTAAATTGCAATGCGGCACGAAATTTCGGCGATGCGCGAATGATGTTGCGCGGCGATGCGCCGCGCTGAACTTTTTCCGGTGCCCACTCTTCTGTGTTATGGTTTGCGTGCGCACCGTGCGCAAGAAAACAGGGAACGGACGGATCATTCCTCTAGGGCCACTTGGGCCTCTTGGGTCCGCCGGGAACGGTACCACTAGGGATAGACAACTTGGGCACGCACTATCGAAGATTTTGTGCTTCGATGTTGGTTTTCCCTTGACAGAATTTTCCCATTTGTTTACATTGCGCCGTCAGATTCGGAGGAACGTAATTCGGCGAGCGGTCGACCCTTCACCCCGGGAATGCCGCAGAGTCGTTTGACGCAACCTGCCGGAATTTATCAGAGACATCGTGGAGGCGCCCTTCCACTCCCCGTCGCCGACGCTCCCAGCGCTGCCGGCGTGGCGTGACGCAAATTCGTAGACGCGCAAGCGGCTATGGAGATGCGCTAGAAGGGTTTTTTCTTTTTCGGTGCCCACGAAATTCCGGTGTTCCCATCGAATCGAGCAGCGGCCTGCCGAGAATCAGGCAACTGCGTGCTCCCGGCTCCATTCGGGAGTAAAATACAAGGGTTCCCTCAGCGCGGGGGAGCCCACCTGCGCGGAGGAATAATGGCACATACGAAAATGAGTCTGAACGAAAAGACGGTACTCCCGCCCAACCCATCCGCTCCCGCCGATGTGGAAGTCCGCACCGGGCTCGAGTTTCCAAGATACTTTACCGACGGCCGCACATCGCCGTTCGATGCCGTCGAATGGGAGCGCCGCGTCGCGCTGATCGGCAATGAAAAGGGCAAGACGATTTTCCGCCAGGAAGACGTGGAAGTGCCGAAGACCTGGTCGCAGACAGCGACCAATATCGTCGCCTCAAAATATTTTCACGGCAAGCCGAACACGCCCGAGCGCGAAGGCTCGGTGCGCACGCTGATCAGCCGCGTGGTGGACACCATCGTCCGCTGGGGCGAGCAGGGCGGCTACTTTGCCAGCACCGCATCGCGTGACGCTTTCCGCGACGACTTAACGCACCTGCTGGTCGAGCAGAAGATGGCCTTCAACTCCCCGGTCTGGTTCAACGTCGGCGTGCAGCCCAAGCCGCAATGCTCGGCCTGCTTCATCAATTCGGTCGAGGACAACATGGAATCGATCATGAACCTGGCCAAGACCGAGGGGATGCTGTTCAAGTGGGGCTCGGGCACGGGCACGAATTTCTCGACTTTGCGCGGAAGCCGCGAAACGCTTTCCGGCGGCGGCATCGCCTCCGGGCCGGTCAGCTTCATGAAGGGTTTTGACGCGTTCGCCGGCGTGATCAAGTCCGGCGGCAAGACGCGCCGCGCCGCCAAGATGGTCATCCTGAACGTGGATCATCCGGACATCGCCGAATTCATCGACTGCAAGATGAAGGAAGAGCACAAGGCGCAGGTCCTGATCGAGCAGGGCTACGATCCCTCCATCGACGGCGAGGCCTACTCCTCCGTGTACTTCCAGAACGCCAATCACTCGGTCCGCGTCACCGACGAATTCATGCAGGCGGTCGAGGACGATCGCGACTGGTGGACGCGCAACGTCAACGACGGAAATCCCGTCGAGAAATACAGCGCGCGCGAATTGCTGCATCGCATGGCCGATTCCGCCTGGCACTGCGGCGATCCCGGCATGCAGTACGACACCACGGTGAACCGCTGGCACACCTGCAAGAACACGGCGCGCATCAACGCCTCGAATCCCTGCTCCGAATACATGTTCCTGGACGATACAGCCTGCAACCTGGCATCGCTCAACCTGATGAAGTACCTGAACTCAAACGGCACCTTCGACGTTGATGCCTTCCGCCACGCCGTGGACATCACTATCACCGCGCAGGAAATTCTGGTCGACAACGCCAGCTATCCGACGCAGAAGATTGCCGACAATTCGCACAAGTTCCGCCCGCTCGGCCTCGGCTACGCCAACCTGGGCGCGCTGCTCATGTCCATGGCGCTGCCATACGATTCGGACGGCGGCCGTGACATGGCCGGCGCGGTCACCGCGCTGATGTGCGGCGAAGCCTACGCGCAATCGGCGCGCGTGGCCGAGCGCCTGGGGCCGTTCGCGGGCTACGCCGTCAACCGCGAACCGATGCTCGACGTCATCCGCATGCACCGCGATTCGCTGCGCCCGCTCAAGCCCGAAAACGTGCAGCCCTCGCTTCTGGTCGCCGCGCAAACGGCCTGGGACACGGCGCTCGCCCTTGGCGAAAAGTTCGGCTACAAGAATGCGCAAGTCACCGTGCTCGCTCCCACCGGCACCATCGGCTTCATGATGGATTGCGACACCACGGGCGTCGAACCCGACCTTGCGCTGGTGAAATACAAGAAACTCGTCGGCGGCGGCGTCATCAAGATCGTCAACAACACCGTCCCGCAGGCGCTGATGCATCTCGGCTATTCGCCGGAGGAAACCTCGCAAATCGTTTCCTACATCGACCGCAACGGCAAGATCGAAGGAGCGCCAGGATTCAAGCCCGAGCATCTGGCCATCTTCGATTGCTCGCTGGCCACCGAGGGCGGCCGTTCGATCTCCTGGCGCGGCCACCTGAAAATGATGGCTGCCGCTCAACCGTTCCTTTCCGGAGCGATCAGCAAGACCATCAACATGCCCGAGGAATCCACGGTCGAAGACATCATGCAGGCGTATATCGAGTCTTGGAAGCTGGGCGTGAAGGCCGTCGCGATTTACCGCGACAACTCCAAGGGTTCGCAACCGCTTTCGGCCGCGGGCGACAAAAAAGACACCGCGCAGCAGGCGCAGATCGCCGCGAAGGCCGCCGAGACCCCGTCTCCCGTGGCCGAACAGGCCGAGCTTTTCCAGCGCGCCCTGCGCCGAAAGCTGCCCAGCGAGCGCGCGTCGATCACCCACAAATTCTCCATCGGCGGCCACGAAGGCTACATCACCGTGGGCATGTATGAGAGCGGAGAGCCTGGTGAGATCTTTATCAAGATGGCCAAGGAAGGTTCCACGCTTTCCGGCTTCATGGACGGCTTCGCGCTTTCGGTTTCCATCGGCCTGCAGTACGGCGTGCCGCTCAAGGCGCTGGTCGACAAATTCATCAACACGCGCTTCGAGCCCGCAGGCTACACCGGCCATCCGGCCATCCCGTACGCCAAATCCGTGCTCGATTACATCGCGCGCTGGCTCGGCGGCCGGTTTATTTCTCCCGAATATCTCACGCACAACGGCGACGCCGCTCTGCCGGCCGCGACGGTAATCGCCACGCCCGCCGTGCCGTCCGCGCTGCTCGCCTCCGCCAACGACGATTCGCCATCGGCCCAGGCAAGTGCGCGCCCCATGTTTGACGGCGCGCCCACCTGCTCCGAGTGCGGCATGCTCATGACGCCAAATGGCGCCTGCTACAAATGCGAAAACTGTGGCGGTACCTCGGGCTGCAGCTAGCCCGAATTGGTAGCGTAGGCTTCAGCCTGCGCGGTTTTTGCGAAGAAAGCGTGGAAGACATCCGCGCCTCATGCAAGTTCAACAAAGGGCACGGTTCGCCGTGCCCTTTGTTTTTTGTCTGCGGCACGCCGATAATTCATGGAAACAAGAACCGCCGCCGGGACGGCGGCGCCACAAGACTCGCCGCGATACTATAATGACCGCGCCCATGATCCCGCCGCTTCAACTGCGTCAGGTAATTCCTCCGCTCACGGCTCGCGCCGTCGAAGGCAAAATCGTCCGCGCCTGGGATTACAAGCAGAAACGCCCGCTGGTCATCGCCTTTCTTCATTCCGATTGCCCGCATTGCACCGCCTGGCTGGAACAACTCGCCGCATCCGCCGGGGAGATTGTCGAACGCGAAGCAGTCGCCCTCGTGATCTATGCGGAAGCCTCGCCGCGCCGGGCCGCCGAGCTCCCGCCGCCCTTCATCGCTGCTTCCGACGCAACCGGCCATTCGCATCGCGCATTTCTCGGACGCGAAGCCTTTGGCCCTGCGGGACTTGACCGAGTAGGCGTCTTCGTCACGGATCGCTACGGCGAACTGTATGGTCAATGGATCGGCCGCGACGCCGTAGAGCTGCCCGCCAAGAAGGAAATCCTAGACACTCTCAGCGTCATCCAGATTATTTGTTAGGGAATTACGGGTTTGGAAGCAGCTCGCGTAAAAAGGCCGGACATTTTGCACGCGGGGGAGATTGGGTGAAGCCTTGGATCCGGGAAAAGCCCCTCAAAAATCGAAAGGGGCTCGTATCCGAGCCCCTTCCAGCAAAACCCCATTTCACCCCATCCCGGCAAAAGCCGAGATTCGATCACCACCCCGGGAAAAACTCAAAACCACTTGCCCTCTACTAGTGCAAGCCATGTGCCAAAATACTCACATTCACAGGTCTCTATGTAAGTGACACAATATAAGCAAGTTAATTTACAAACGACCCCCGCGAGCCTGGTTCGATTCGCAAATATATACAGTTTTTCACATTATTTTGCACTGCCAATTACAGTCTTTGGGATATGTGAATTGCTAGTTGGCCGGCATTAAGTTGGTTTCAACTCATGCCCCGATGGCGGATCGGATCGCGGAGGCCAGCGTCTCGGCCCACAGCGTCACATCTTCGGCATGTTCGGCCTCGACCATGACGCGGGCCTTGGGTTCGGTGCCCGAGTAGCGCACCACCACGCGCCCGGCTGCACCGAGCGTCTTGGTCGCTTTCTCAATCGCGGCGGAAACCAGCGGCAATGACTCCAGAGGAGGCTTGGATTTTACTTTCACGTTGACGATGGTCTGGGGATAAACCTTCAGGCCGCGCACCAGTTCGTCTAGTGGCCCGCGCAGCGCCACCAGGCAGGCGATTTTGAGCGCGGTGAGCAAGCCGTCTCCCGTCGTCGCATCGTCCAGAAAGATGATGTGTCCGGACTGCTCGCCGCCCAGATTTGCGCCGCTGCGCAGCATTTCCTCGAGGACGTAGCGGTCGCCCACGGGCGTGCGCGCCAGGCTCAAGCCCTCGGCTTCGAGCACGCGTTCCAGACCCAGATTCGCCATCGTCGTGCCGATCACGCGACCGCCGTGCAACTGGCCAACGGATTTCAAGTATCGTGCAGCGGCCAACAGCACGCCGTCGCCGTCAATATGATGCCCGCTCGCGCTGACGAACATGGCGCGGTCGGCATCGCCGTCAAACGCCACGCCCAGAGCGGCGCGCGTCTCGAGCACTTTTTCCCGGAGGTGTTCAGGATGCAGCGAACCGCAACCCTCATTGATGTTCCGGCCATTCGGCTGATCGTGAATTGCAATCACGTCCGCGCCCAACGAGCGGAACAAGGCCGGAGCAAGCTGGCTGGCCGCGCCATTGGCGCAATCCAAGACGAGTTTCATGCCCGCAAATTTCGCGCCGGGAATTATTCTCCCTCGCAAGTAGGCCAGGTATTCTTCATCCAGCGAGCGGTCGACTGGCACCGGCACGCCGTGCGGCGCCGTTTCACGCCCTTTATGCTCGTGAATCTCGATTTCCAGGTGCTCCTCGACTTCATCCGGAAATTTCATCCCGGTTCCGGCAAACAGCTTCACTCCATTGTCGTGAAAAGGATTGTGCGAGGCGGAGATGACCATGCCGGCGGAAAATTTCTTCTGCCGCACCAGGCACGCGACGCCCGGCGTGCTGATGACGCCCGCGGAAAGGAACGCTACGCCGTCATCGGCAAGCCCGGCGGCGAGTTGCGAGGCAATGTGCGGGCCGGACTCGCGTGTGTCCATGCCGATCAGGACGCGCGGCTTGGGATCGATCTTCAAAAGATATTTTCCGAGGGAGCGGGCGACCCCATAAAGAGTCGCGTCATCCAGCGGGTAGGTGCCGGGGATGCCGCGAATGCCGTCGGTTCCGAACAGTTCCTTGGTCATCGTGGAGTCGCGTGCGGGCTTATCTTGAAACCCGCTCAAAGGAGTAGCCGCTAAAAACAGAAGCTTGCCGGAATCAGGGTGAACGGGGCGCTAAATTCGCCCTCAAATTTTCGAGTCTAGCACAGGCCGTGCTACCCGATAGGGGGAGGAGGGCCGCTTCGTGGCACAAGAGTAACGTGGATCTCGGCGGGAGAAACTTCCACCACCGTCGCTCCGAACGGCGCGCCGACCATGTCCGGGGTGATCCGCAGCACCGAGGCTCCTTCCTTGGCGTCCTTCATGTCCAGCAGCAGGTTTAAGTCGGCCGGCACCATGCGCCGCAGCAGGGCAGAGCGCCCGCGCACCCGGATGCGCGCGGTTGTGGGCATGTCGCCGGAAATTTCCAATTGCGGAGGCATGCTGGTGAACTCCAGGGGCACTTGGAATCCCACTTCGGCAAAAGGCTCCGCCGTATACGTGGCCCACAGGAAAAAGGAAATTCCCAGCGCCAGGAGTTTGAGTCCCGCGTTGGCGAAGACGTATTTGCGCAACAAGCGCATCATCTTTCTATCTCCGCACCGTCGTGCGCGCGCTCGAAAGCGCCGCGGGCAGCACCATGGTCGTCCTGCGACGGGAAACCATTTCACTCAAGCGGTCGCTCAAATCCTCGGGGGAAAGGTTTGTCTGAATGGAGCCGGCCGAGGCCACCGAAATTGATCCGGTCTCCTCGGAAACCAGCACCACCAGGCAATCGCTATCCTCGGTGATGCCGATGGCCGCGCGATGCCGCGTTCCCAGCTGTTTAGAAATCATGGGGTTCAGGGAAAGCGGCAAAAAACATCCGGCCGCCGCGACGCGCGATCCCTCAATGATCACGGCGCCGTCGTGCAGCGGAGAGCCGGGACGGAAAATCGAGACCAGCAAATCGTAGGAAAGCTTGGCATCCAGGGGAATTCCGCTCTCGATATAAGTTCTCAACCCGGCCTGGCGCTCGACGACGATCAGCGCGCCGATTCGATTCTGGGAAAAAAACTCGGCGGCCATGACGATGTCGTCGTACGTGGCTTTCGGGTTGTGCGAGGCAAACCGCATCATGGAAAGATTCCGGCCCATGCGGGAAAGCGCCCGGCGGATTTCCGGCTGGAACAAAATGATGAGAGCGATGGCCACGTAGGGCAGCAGCGTGGTGAGCAGCCACTCGACCATTTCCAGGCGCGCCCACCGCGCTCCCCAGTACGAAACGGCCAGCAACCCGATGGCCACCAGCATTTGCACGGCGCGTGTCCCGCGCAGCAATCGCAACAGATAGTAGATCAATGTTGCAATAATCAGGATATCCAGCGCGGCTCGGAGGTCCAAGCGCGAGAGGGGAGTCACAGGGAATGCGGCGGCGAACATGGTGGTCACATCTACGTTATCTCAGCCGCGCCGCTCACGGCAAGCCGCAGTTTCCCGGGGTGCGCGGGTATGCTAAGGTGAAATGGGCCGATTTATGCAGATGGAAGAAGTCAAAATCACGGCGCGATCCAACCTTTCGCAGCGCATTATCGCGCTGGGGATTGTCTTTGCGTTTCTCTATGTGGCCTCGAACATCGTGATGACCTTGCTGCTCGCCGTCCTTTTGGCTTATTTCCTCGATCCCGTGGTCGGAGTTTTGGAACGAATCCACGTTCCGCGAGCCCTGGGAGCCCTGCTGGTACTGATGGCGGTCACGGCCATTTTTGCAGGGCTGGGGTATTTAGTGGTCGTCCGCGCGGAGCAATTCGCGACGGACTGGCCGCGCTATAGCGCCGTCCTGCGCCACGCCACTACGGCGTTCGACCGCGAGATTGCCACGGTGGAAAAGCAGGTCGAGGCTATCGCCCCCCTGGCCGAAAAAGGACGCGCGCCGTCGCGCACCATCGAGCCGCCGCCTGTCCGCGAGTGGCTGTTTCAGGGCGTAGGCTCGTTGTATTCGATCTTGCTCGTGGCCACCTTCGTGCCTTTCCTGGTTTTCTTCATGCTGGCCGCCAAACGGCGTATCTGGAATGCCACGATGGTATTGTTTCCCGACGAGCACCGGGATCGCGTGAAAGAGGCGCTGGATAAAGTCAGCTCCATGCTGCGAAGCTTTGTGGCAGGGAATTGTTTGGTGGCGCTGATCCTGGCGCTTTCCAGCTGGGCCTTTTTCCTGGCCATTCACCTGGATTACCCGTTTCTCACCGGCGGAGTTTCCGGCGTGCTGAATCTGGTGCCGTATCTTGGCGCCGTCCTGGCGTGGATCCCGCCGTTCCTGATTGGCATGGCGCAATGGAGCACGGTCGGTCCGTATTTTGGGGTCGCTGCAATACTCACTTTGCTGCACATCATCGGCTTGAACGTTCTGATGCCCGCGATTGTGGGCCGCCGGGTCCACTTAAATGGACTCGCGGTAACCATTGCTTTTCTCTTTTGGGGGTGGCTCTGGGGCGCGATCGGACTCATCCTGGCGATTCCCATCACGGCCACGATCAAGGTCATTTGCGATTACACGGACGGCTGGGAGCCACTCGGGCATTGGCTCGGTGCGTAACTTTGCGGGCGAATGTGGCTTGGAAATTTTCGCCGGCTCCCCGGATTCGGGGAACCTGCGGCAATGCAGGGCGAAATGAAATCAATCCATCGCGTTCTTCTGACCGTTCTTAGCCTGCTCCTGGCGGGCACCGGCGCCGGCTTGTTCCTTACCAGCAATTGGGGCAACCGCGCCGTTTCCAAACGTCAGCCCAACCGTGCGGAATCTCCCGTGGATATGCACCAGATGCAAACCGCAATGTCGCTTGCCCCTTTGGCCGCGACAGCGGAGGAGCAGGATCGCGCGCGGGACGCGATGCGGGCCGCCGACCATGAAGTCGATTTTGAATTTGCCGCGGCGCTCTA
Source organism: Terriglobia bacterium (assembly GCA_020073485.1). Lineage (GTDB taxonomy): Bacteria > Acidobacteriota > Terriglobia > Acidiferrales > UBA7541 > Palsa-360. The sequence continues at coordinate 99,708 of JAIQFB010000001.1, forward strand.
TCGGGCCACTTTTCAAAAGGTCCCTTCCACACCCGAAATTAACGCCGTCCAGATGCGCATCTTGAATGCGATAAAAAGCGTTGCCGACATCAATGCCGACATCGAGCGCATCACCAAACAGCTGGCCGCGGCGGGCGCGGACCGCAAGCCCGCGCTCTCGCAGCAATTGGAACTGGCCAACGCGCGCCTGGAGCTGAACCAGGACGAACTGGACGACGCGAAAGAGGATCTGGAGCGCGCCGGCGGCGATCCCCAAAGCCGGATCCAGCGCCTCATCGATGAGCACAAGGCTTCCGCCCAGGACACCAACGGCGAACTGGACCTGAGCTCGGTGGGAAAGGTGGCGGGTTCCACCATTCCCGTTTCCAATTCGTTTCTTCCGCGGGCGCGGGCCTGGTTTGCGCTGCGCTCTTTCGTCCAGCGCCTCGACCAGGCCGAACAGGGAGCCGTAGCGAAGGCCGCCGAATTTTCCAGCCGCCACGACGAACTCGAAAAACAGCTCGAACAGGCGCAGTCCGAGCAAAGGAAAAAACTCCCCGAAGCGCAGTCTGGAACACAGTCCGGCGGCCCTGCCGGTGGAAATTCCGCGGCAATTCGGGGCTCGACGCCGGATCAGACCGTGGCTGCAATTTCTTCCTATCGCTCGCTGACGGCGTTGCAGAAAAGAATGTCCAGCATGGATACTCGCATCCGCAATCAGCAGGACCTGGCGGCGGCCTATGAACAGTGGGGCGTCCTGGCCGCTGCGCGCGAACGCGACGTCCTGCACAGTCTTTTTGTCTCTCTTGCCTTCATGCTGCTGATTGGCCTGTGCGCGCTGATCGCCGATCGATCTCTGGAGAGTCTCTTCAACCGTCTGGAACCGGACCGGAAAAACCTGCTCACCCTGCGCGCCGTTTCGCGCATCGCCACGCGCGCGCTGGGCGCGATTCTGATTCTACTTGTGATTTTCGGCCTTCCCACGCAGATGGCGACGGTTCTGGCGTTGGCCGGAGCCGGCCTGACCGTCGCGCTGAAGGATTTCATCGTCGGATTTTTCGGCTGGTTTGTGCTCATGGGGAAAAACGGAATCCGCCACGGCGACTGGGTGGAGATCAATGGAGTCAGCGGTGAGGTCGTGGAAATCGGATTGTTCCACACCGTGTTGCTGGAAACGGGAAACTGGAACGATTCCGGGCACCCCACGGGCCGCCGCGTGACGTTCGTCAACAGCTACGCCATCGAAGGACACTACTTCAATTTTTCCACCTCCGGCCAGTGGCTCTGGGATGAAATGGAAATCATGCTGCCGGCGGATCGCGACCCCTATCCGGTAGCCGCGGAAATGCAGAAGATCGTTGCGAAAGAGACCGAAGCGAACGCGCATCTTGCCGAACAGGAATGGGAGCGCATGGGGACCGCCCGAGGGGTTCGCGCGTTTTCCGCCGGTCCGGCCATTAGCGTTCGCCCGGCTGGCCTTGGATTTGAGATTTTGCTGCGTTACGTCACGCGCGCCAACGAACGCTACCAGCAAAGGTCCAAACTGTATTTTGAAATCGTGGAATTGCTGCGCCGAAAGAATATTCCGCAGCCCGCCGCGCCTCCGCCCGCCGACACACCCTCCGCCGCCACGGCGTAGCCCTGCCCCTCCGAAAGCGCGATGAACTTGGTGGCACAGGCTTCAGCCTGTGCGGTTTTGATTTTCCCGTGCGCAAAAAGCACACAGGCAGGACAGGCTGCGGGAAAAATAGAATTCCGTTATTCCAAGGCATGTTTTTGCCGAGGAATCCTTCTTTTCCTGAGTTTCAATCGAAGAGGGATTCCTCGCGGAGTCTATCCCGGTCCCTTCCGGAACTCGGAATGACGGGAATGGAGAGTTTATCCGCAACCAGTGACGCCTGTTCCACCAAAATCACTCCGCGGTTTTGAGCCATGCAGGCGAATAAAATTGATTGTGTTATTCAGGATCGCCGCGCGGCTAATGCGTCATCGCATACACGATGTAATTCACGCCGATGCGGATTCCCAGGTCGGAAAATTTCTGAGGATAGCGCGGATCGTTCGACCATTCCCAGGAGTCGCCGATGTCGGAATTGAACGAGATGGCCACCATGACGCGGCCATGGTCGTCGTAAATCCCCCGCCAGTGCGCATCGACCCCGTCAGCCTTGTAGCCCACCCGCAGGTGTTCGGCGCCAGTGATGCGGTAGCGCTGATCGAGATCGAACATGGTGTGAAAAATCGGGTCGTTATCCGGAATCTCCACGATCGGCCGGTCCGGAAAGACCTTCCGGATGTTTTCCTCAAACACCTGCCATTCCAGCGTTCCGTGGAAATCGTCGGCCATGAAAAATCCTCCGCGCAGCAGGTAATCGCGAAGCTTTTTTCCTTGCGCATCGGTCAGGCCCCATTCGCCCACTTGCACGGCGTACAGAAAGGGCCAGTTGTAGATCTCGTCTCCGTCGTCCGGGTTCACGCACTCTTCCACCGAACGGGTGTGGATGCGCGTCAGCCGCCGCACGGCCTGCGAAATAGCCCGGTCCGCCGGAGGATAATCCTGAGTCCACAGGGAGAGACCCTTGCGCCAGTCGCCGTCGAAACGCCCGCGATAACCGTCATTCCAGCCCGGCGGATACATCAGCCGCGCGAAGACGAACTCCGTTTTCTCCTGCCAATCATGCGGCAGGGAGACCACGCCATATTCCACCGAAGGATATTCTCGGAAGGGGGCCTGATAGGCATACGCCACCCCGACCAAAAGAAACGCGCAGCCGAGTAGCCACCAAGCCTTCACGATTCGCATCGCCGCAGCCTTGGCATCAGGATATCACGAGTCTTGCGGCGCCCGCCGGAACCTGTTCCGGCTCGGTCGGCAGGCGGGCGCCGCAAACGAATTTCGAATTTCCCGCGCGCGAATGGTGCGCAGGGTGAACAAGGTTCGGAAAAAGTTTTCTCCCGCTATTCCGAGTCCCGGAAGGGACCGGGATAAACTCCGCGAGGAATCTCTCTTCGGTTTTAATTCAAGAAGGGAGGGATTCCTCACCCGCAGGAGCGGGTTCGGAATAACGCAGATTTGAGCATTGCCGCAGCCTAGGGTACCGCTACGGCTGGATCGCGCCCTCGCCGCGCGAACTCATTGCAATTGTTGCGTGGAGGGCGTGCAGCCCGAGGTAACTCCCGCGCACGTATCCCGCAGGAATAGGCCCGTCGTGGCGGACGACGCCGGATCGAGGTTGGTGGCCGCGGAACGGAAGGTAATGTAGCGCCCGCTGCCGTTGATTGTCGCCGACGTGCTCGCGGCATTTGCCTGTGTTCCGTTCGTGGCAACGGAAACTCGTTGCGTGGAAGGCAAGCAGCCCGAGGCCACTCCCGCGCACGTATCCCTCACAAACACGTCCGCCGCGGCGTTTGTGTCGCTGGCCACCAGATTCGTGGCAGAGGAAATGAACGTAACGTAGCGCCCGTCCGCGCTGATCGAGGGAGAAATGCTGTTCCCATCGGCCGGATTGGTGTTGAACCCGATGGATTCCAGAGTGGTCGAAGGCGAGCATCCGCTGGATACGCCGGTGCAAGTGTCGCGAACAAAAATATTTTCGATGCTTCCGGGAACCTCCGTTACGCCGTCGGTCGAGGCCAGCACGAACACGGAGTAGCGGCTATCCGCGCTCTGCGTCGGCGTGGCCAGATCTCCGGCCGCCGATGCGGTTCCGGTGCCCGAGCCGGGCGGAGCAAAAATGGGGAACGCGATCGCATTGGAAGCGCCACCGCCGGGCGAGGGACTCACGCCCGTAACTTGCACCGTTACGGACAACGCGATATCCGCGGCCGATATTGCCGCCGCGCCTCCCGTCGTCCCCACAAATAAGGTCGTGCGGCCGCTCCCGTTCCACTGCAATACCGTGCACGGTGCCCAGCTGCTGCCGTTAATCCCCAGCAGGAATCCCGGATTTCCCGCCACCACATGCGACGGAGTAAGCGAAGCAATGGAAGGCACCGGGAGAGAGCTGGGCGCGGCCATCGTAAACGTCGAAGTATTCGATGTTGTCGTGGAACTGGAAACGGTGACGCCCGCGGTTCCCTGGAACGCGGTGTCGGCAGGCGACAAGGTGGCGATCAGTTGCGTCGCGTTGACAAACGTAGTCGGGCGTGGCGATCCATTCCAGTTGACGGCCAGCCCATTCACGTAATTTGACCCATTCACGGTCAACGTGAGGCCGGAAAGGCCGCAAGACGGCGCCGAATTTGTGGACGTGCTGGACGCCGAAAGCGAAGTAATGGTCGGAGCGACAATCGGGAAAGCACTCGCCGCGGATGCGCCGCCGCCTCCACCCGCCGTGGGATTGAACACCGTGATCTGGGCCGTTCCAACAGCGAGAATATCCGTGGCCGGGACCGGAGCGGTCAGTTGCTGCGTCGTGCTGTCAAACGTGGTCGGCAGGTTGACGCCGTTCCACTGCACCACCGAACAGGGCAGGAAATTTCCTCCGGTAACGCTCAATGTGATGGCCGAGGTTCCAGCCGTCGCATTGGCCGGCAGGATCGCGGAGATCGCCGGCACCGGCAGCGCAGTGGGCGCCGTGACCGTAAAGTTGAAGGAATTCGACAGGACCGGGCCGGTCGTCACCGTGACCGGCAGCGTGCCCTGGAACGCCGTGTCCGCGGAGGTGAGCTGCGCCGTGAGCTGTGTCGCGCTGCCAAACGTTGTCACGCGCGGCGAGCCGTTCCAGTTCACCACCGATCCATTCACGAAGTTCGTCCCGTTCACGGTCAGCGTCAGCCCCGTCAGCGTGCACGATGCCGTCGAGGATGCGGTCACCGACGCAATGGCCGGCGGAGAAATCGTGAACGCGCTTCCGCCCGATGCTCCGCCGCCCGGCGCGGGATTCACTACCTCAACTTGAGCCGTTCCCGCGGCCACAAAATCGCTGGATGGCAGCGTCACGCTGAGCGAAGCCGCGCCGCCAGCCGTACCAGGAATATACGTCGTGGCCAAAGGTGTCGTGGCATTACTGACGCTCACCCATTGCGCCACCGAACAGGGAAGAATATTGTTGCCGGCGAGGATCAGCGTGAGTGCCGGGCTGCCCACCGCGGCGGAAGTCTGCGACAGCGTCGGCACACCGGGCGCTGCCAGCGGTGCCGGGGTCGTCATCGTGAAGGGCAGACTGTTGGAAGTTCCGGGCGAAGCGCTTGCCGCCGGATTGGAAACCGAAACCGTCGCCGTGCCGGAAAACGCCGTGTCGCTGGCCGTAATCTGAGCGGTGAGCTGCGTCGCGTTCACAAAGGTTGTAGGCCGCGCGGCGCCGTTCCAGAACACCGTGGAAGCGCCCACCGCGACGCCATTCACGGTCGAACTGTTCACGAAATTTGTGCCGTTCACGGTCAGCGTGATTCCCGTCGCGCTGCAGTAAGGCGTGGAGGCTTGCGAGGTCGTGGACGCCGATAGCGATGTTACGGTCGGCGCCGGGCCCGGAGGCGGAGAGACGGTGAAGAAGACGACATTGGAGATCTCGGTCGTCGTCGTGTTGTATATATTGGAAGTCGCCGATGTCGCCGAACCGGGGATCTGCACGGCAACCTGCACGGTTCCAGGCGTGGTCACCAGCGAGGCCGGAACCGGAGCGGTCAACTCAACGGAACTTACCAGAGTGGTGTTGAGCTGTGTCTGGCTGGCTCCTACATTCCATATGATGATTGCGCCGGTCACAAACCCCGCGCCGTTTACCGTAATCGTAAAGCCCGACCCGCCTGCCGGGGCCGTGCTGGGACTCAAGAAAGATACCGAGGAGGAGGACGTTTGAACCGTGAGATTAGTGTTGTACTGCGAGCACGCGGACGCCAGTCCGCATGCCACCAGCGCCGCCACAAGCCACTTATTCCGGCGGGTTCCCCGTAGGGCCCGCACGTTACTGTGGCGGGCTCCAAGTAGAGCCCGCACCCGTCGCGAACACATCCGAACACGCTCCTCGCGAGCCACCCGGCCACACGCCAGGCAGATGAAAACGTTTTGAAAACAACCCGGGTGCTGAGGCAATCAGCGAGATCAGGCAAATGGCGCGGGCACGGCGCCCCGGCTGCGCCAGGGCGTTCGGCGCAACAAAAGTCCACGCTCAAGAATTAGGAAGAGCCCCCCACCAAACCGGCCTGTTTCTGATACCACCAGTGTCGGTCCAAGTCAACCCGGACCACTCCGCTATAGCTTACAGCAGGAAAGTTGAGATGCACAGTGCTCGGTGAGCCGTTGCCCGGAGCCGTAGAGCGCGGGCAGCGTGGTCGGATGGCCCGCGGGGGCATCCGTTTGGGCGGACCGCAGGGGATGCCCCAGCGGAGTAAGCAGGAGACCCGCCTAATCCTTGCAGGGCACGGTTTCAACCGTACCGAAAAGCGCGCAAAATCACTGCGGCTTTAGCCACCGGCGCCGCGGAGTTGGGGCTTTCACGCACACTCTACAGCACGCCAACGATATCGTTCCGCCACCGTTCCCATTTCTAATCGGGTTTGCTCATCGACGCCAGCGCTTCGCGGGCCAGCTTTTGCACTTGGGCCGCGCATGCAGGGTCCCCTTCTGGGGACGCGGCCGCGGCGCGGAACTTCGCCGCTGCTGCGTCGTTGTGCCCGAGCTTCTGCTCGATATCACCAGCCAGCAGTAGGAAAATCGGATTTACCGGGTAGGCCGCGAGCAGCGGCGCGGCGGCCTTCGCGGCACGGGCGTAGTCCCGGTCATAATTCCGCAGGCTCTTGGCCATGTTAAAGCGCGCTTCCATCTGCGTCAGATCGCCCTTGCTGGACGCCGTTTCCAGCTGGCGCAGCCCCACGCCCTTGTCTCCGCCCGGAATCCCCATGAAAAATCGCAGGATCTTCGCCAGCGCCGAAAGCGTATCGACGTAATAGTTGTAGAGTCCGAGGCCCAGGTTCGCATCGGCCATGTTGGGATCGAGTTCCAGGCAGCGCAGCAAATGCTTGCGCGCTTCGACGCCCGCGCGGGCCACCGGCATTTTTTCGTAGCGCAGCCCCAGCAGCCGTGCGCGCGACGCGTAGCCCAGCCCCGCGTACAGCTCCATTTCCGCGGTGTCCGATTTGGCGATGCTCGCTTCGGCCAGGCGCGTTACCTTGTCGGCCAGCGCCAGGTCCGCGTCGTCGTCCGAATCCGCCGGACGCGTGTGGCTCCATGCGTCAATCGTGTTGTATTTTCGTTCGGACCATTTGCAGTAAATCTTCCACCACAGAATGTCGGCTTCGATCAGATAGCCCAGAGGATGCTCGGGCCGCGAAGTTTCCAGTTGGCGCGCCAGCGCCACGGCCCGGTCCGGCTGCCCCGAATACATCAGATGAATGGCTATCGTCGCTTCCGGCGGAATATTCAGTTCCGATGCGCGCGCTTGCCGCGCGGTGAATAGGGCAGCAGCCAGGCAAAACACCACGCGGAAGTGACGGCTTGCGATGCGCATCAGGCTATTCCTGATACTTCTTCTCGGCGACATATTTCCGGCTGAACACCCACGCGCCGGTCACATACATCGAGAAACATTCTAGCGCGTAAACCGGGAAAGCAAGATACCCCGGGGCGGGCATCTGAAAAATCTTCCATTGCTGGCCGATGGGAAACGTGTACGTCCATCCCGCGCGCGCCCAGTAATTCCAGAATTCCCACAGCCACCCGCAAACCCAGCCCGCGGCAAGAAACGAGTACAGCCGCCCGCGATAGCCGCGCGCAAGATCGTTCTTGAACGAAGGCAAATGGAGCCGCTCGTTGACCGGTTCGAGCAGAAATAAAAAGCCCAGCCAAACCAGGCCGAACAAATATGCGCCGTCGCGCTTCGGCACCGCGAGCGGCACAATCAGCAGCACCGCGCCCAGCGTGATCATCATATTCTCCGCGGCGCGCCCCGCGCGAATCGGCCGCGAATCGCCGTCAAACCACTTGAAAGCTTCAATCAGCCAGGCAGTCACGAAAATCCCGGGCGTGATGGTCGCGAACGCCCACGCGTAGCCGAACCATCGCTCGATGTGCCCCTGGGGCAGCCCCACGTACGCCCAGTTCGCCAGCCGCAGATTGTAAGCTTCAAAGATCAGCCACAAAGGAATCGATAGCGCCGCCATTTTCAGCAGCCCGCGAGGCTCGTCGCGCAGTCGCGACACGCCCGAAATCGCAAACGTGGCCGCGTCTGCAATCAAAATGTACGCCGTCCACGCCACCGGACTGAAATACGTCGCGGCCGGCTCGACCCCATGGAACATCAGGAATTCCGCGCTCGCGAGTGCTGCCAGGCCCAGCCACCCGTGCGCCGGAAACGCCCAGCGCCGCGCGCGAAAAAATTCCACGACGAGGATCGTCACCGTCGCGGCCGTCAGCAGTATTCCCAGCTTCAACATGCGATGCATTTACTCCTCAACGATTTTGCATCATTTTGCGAATTGTCGGCGAACAAGAATGTTTGTCGGTAATTATTTTGTTTGGGACGTTGAGTAACCCTGAATTTCTTGTGGCGGGAATAACAATTGGGGAAGAAAGAGAGGCACTCGGCAGACTCACAAGCGCCTCTCCCTACAGCTTCATCAAAGTTTCCAAACCCTCACTGGATCACCTCCTTCTCGGCAAGGCTGCCGATGGGAGGATTATAAGGCTTTCTTTTGCCGCGGGGCAAATTTGTGTTCGGGAGTGTAATGGCCTTGTCGGAATCTGCGAACCACTTTGCGAGAAGCCCGTTTCTCGGGACTTGGCAACCAGTCGGTGGTAATGTTCCGCAGATGAACCGGGCAATAGTATGAGGCCGCGCGCCCCCGCGAAAGTGAGTAACTCATGTCGACAGTCATCTCCCGCTACGCGCTTCTCTTTGTGATTGGCGCATTCGTTCTTCTCGCAGCTACCGGCAATCTTTTCTCTTCCTCTGTGGTCGTCATAGCCGCGCAGCTCCTTGCGGTCAGTATCGCCATATGGGCACGCCGCTCGTTTCCCACGAAAACATTTCGCGTGGATGCGACACCATCTGCCGAGACCGTCATTCGCCGCGGCCCGTATCGATTGATTCGACATCCGATGTATTCTGCCGCATTACTGTTCATATGGGCGGCGGTCCTCGCTCATCTGTCCACGTGGACTGCGGCAATCGGCGCGTTTGTCACAATCATCGCTGCACTTCGCATTGTCTTCGAAGAGCGCTTTCTTCGCGATCGTTACCCCGATTACGCCGGTTACGCCCAAGTGACAAAAGCGATCGTTCCTTACCTGATCTGACGGCAGTAGCAGGCTGGTTACCAGCATTTCTGTGAATGTGCGAGCCGCCTTCCGAGAAGAGTGTTTATCAGAAATTGGAAATGCTGCCTCGGGCGCCCGCACCCGCGCGCCCGGATTCTCGCCGAGCACCAGTTTCATGCTATAGAAGTATTGGCTGCCCCGAGGCAGGTAAGTGGGGAGTTCAAAGGTGGCGGACAAACATCGAGTCGTAATCATCGGCGGCGGCTTCGGCGGCCTGAGCGCAGCGAAGCGGCTCAAGCACGCCCCCGTCCAAGTGACGCTCATCGACCGCTGCAATTACCATCTGTTTCAACCGCTGCTCTACCAGGTTGCCACGGGCGCGCTTTCTCCCGCCAACATCGCCGCTCCGCTCCGCAACGTCCTCAAGAATCACCGGAACACAAAAGTCCTATTGGCCGAGGCCACGCGCATTGACGCCGCGGGGCGTCGGGTCATATTGAGCGATGGCGAAATTCCCTACGACACCCTCATCGTCGCGACCGGGGCGTCCCACCAATATTTCGGCCACGACGCGTGGGAGAAGTTCGCGCCCGGCCTGAAGACAGTGGAGGACGCGACGGACATGCGCCGCCGGATTCTGCTGGCGTTCGAGGCTGCCGAGCGCGAACGAGACCCCGCGAAATGCGCCGCTTGGATGACGTTCATCGTGGTCGGCGCCGGGCCCACGGGCGTGGAGTTGGCGGGCGCGCTTGGCGAAATTGCGCATGACACGCTGAAGCACGATTTCCGCAACATCAACCCGTCGCAAGCCAGCATTCTTTTGGTGGAAGCGGCCGACCGCGTACTCCCTCCCTATCCTCCGCCGCTTTCCGCGGCCGCCAGGAAAATGCTTGCGCGGCTCGGCGTGACGATTCGCACGGGTGCGACGGTAATGAATATCGAAGACGGCGCCGTGACCATTCGCGAAGGTGAACGCACCGAAACAATTCCCACCCGCACGATTCTGTGGGCGGCCGGCGTCCTCGCCTCGCCGCTTGGCCGCATGCTTGCCCAGGAAGCCGGCGCAACCCTCGACCGAGTGGGTCGAGTTGTCGTCGAGCCGGACCTCACAATCCCCGGCCATCCCGAAATTTTCGTGATCGGCGACCTTTCCAATTTCAGCCACCAAACGGGAAAGCCGCTCCCGGGCGTCGCGCAGCCCGCCATCCAAGCCGGACGCTACGTGGCAAAGACGATCGAGCGCCGCCTTCGCGTAGAAAAAATCGAGCCGTTTCACTACGTGGATAAGGGAAATCTCGCGACCATCGGCCGCGCCGCAGCCGTGGCGGATCTAGGATGGCTTCGTCTGTCCGGCCTGGCCGCCTGGATGATCTGGCTGTTCGTTCATCTTCTCTATATCGTGCAGTTCCAGAATCGCCTGCTCGTTCTAATGCAGTGGGCCTGGCTCTACTTCACCCGCGACCGTTCCGCACGCCTGATTACAGGGAAAAATCCCCTGCCGCTCGATTTATAGGCCAGGCCGAAGCGGGTTGAATCTGATTTAAGCGCGGCGGCACATAGTGGCAAATGGAATGGAGGCGAGGGCCAGGGATCTACTTCACTCGCTCCCAGATTTTTTCCTGCACCTGGCGGGCGCCGTTTCTTACCAGCGGGGGCGTGAGCAGCACCAGCCGGTCCGGCCCTTCGAATCTGAATTCGTTGACGAGGGTCATGTTGACGTCATTTTCAAGCGATGACGCTTCGATGTGGTGTCTCACTTTGTGGCCGGCAACCTTATAGCTGCCGGCGTACGAGATGAACCGCGAAAAGGCTTCGGCGCGCTCCTCGACGGGCGCCGATTCACGGTCGCCGGCCGAGAGCGGTTTGCGCCCGTCGTATGCTTCAATCCCGGCCACTCTTCCGTTCGCGGTATAGGTCAGGAGTCCTTCGGGGCGTGGCCCATACGCGTCCGCAATGACGTCACCCTTATCCATCCTGGCCGTAACCGAGACAAGCTTCCATGTGCCCACGAGGCTGGGCTCTTGGGTTTGCGATTGCGCCACTCCCGCTCTTGGGATCGACAATGCGATCGCCAGCGACAAGGCCAGCGCCGCGAGAGCCGGTGATTTCCGCATTTTCGCCACACCTCGACGCCAGTGGCTCGCTGCCGCGGCACTCACTTCACGCGCTCCCAAAACATTTCGTGAAATTCCTGCACCCCGTTGCGCGAGACCGGGGGCGTTCGCAGGCTGACGCGATCCGGCCCCTGGAACGTCACTGTGCGCACCTGTTCGTTGGCAAGGGGATTGCGCCCGGGCGATTGCAGCACTTCCTGGTGATGGATCACCGTGTCGCCCTTCAGCGTGTATGTTCCTGCGTAGGTGATTACGGAAGAGTAGGCCTGGGCCCTTTCCGCCGCAGGCGACCGCACCAGATCGTTCACCGAGAGCGGTTTTCGGTTGTCGTACGTTTCGATCACGCTCATTCGGCCGTCGGCCGTATAAGTGATGAAGCCCTTCGGGTGCGGGCCGTAGGCTTGCTTGTTCAGGTCCTTCTTGTCCTTGTCCGCCCACGAGTACACGGCGAGCAATCGCCACGTGCCCACGATGCTTGGCTTCGTCTCGAATTTGTCCGTGGATTGCGCGGCCGCCGAATGCGCCGTCGCGAGCGCCAACACTGCGAGAATCCACAAACTTCTCGCCATCGTATTTCCGCGGACTTGAGTCCGGCGGGTGGACAGCCTCATGTCTCGCTCCGGCATTTCCATGTTGGTCGCTCCACGGCAATCCCGCTTTTCGGGATTCGAGAACGGCACTTCATGCCCTGTGAGTCGAACGTTTTCCAGCTCCTCTTTTCGGACTTGCCCCTGCTTGGAAACGAATTCGCCCGTGTCGGCTCCCGGCTTGGAAGTTTCGCTCAGCGCACGTTCTTTTCCAGCCAGCTCATGAAATACTTCGCGATCCCCGCGCTGTTTTTTTCGGACATCATCTGATGCCCGTTGCCCGGCAGCCCCACGTCTTCCAGGTTCACGTACGTGGTCTTCACGCCCGCCTGATTCAGCCACTTCGCCGTGCAATGCGAGTACGGCCGGTGATAGCTCGCTTCTCCCGCCACGTTGAGAACCGGAATTCCCTCCAGGTTCACCAGTTTGTGCGCGGGCTCCTGCTGCACCCAGCAGGGAATCAAGTCGGGGCCGTCCGCTTTTTCCTGGCGCACGGGATGCAATTCTGCAGGGTTGGTGATCGGTGGATCGTAGTGCAAGGGAAGATTCGACAAGCCCCATAGGCGCCCCGGACCGCTCCTGCCGCGTTCGGCCTCCTCGATGGGCGGCGCGACCGGCTCGGCTGCGACGATGCCTTTCACCAGTTTCGGCCGCATGTCGGCGGCGTTCCATCCTGATGGAGCAACGCCCGAGTGCAGCAGCAGAATCACCGGCTTGCCAATCAGGTCCAGCAATTCCGCGATGTCCTCGGCAGCGACCTGCGGCAGGTCCGCGCCCGTCGGCGTCTGCGTGTCGGTCTTCGCGTAATAATCGAAGATCGGATCCCCCATCTTGCCCTTCATCGGGCCGTCTCCCGGCCATTGCGTGTGCTTGGTCCATTGCGGCCAGGTGCTTTGCGGCGTGGCTGGCGGACGCCCGCTCGACCACACTTCCTCCATGAGCGATCCGGTGCGCGGGGGAAGCAAGTCGCCGTCAACGCCCGGCACATACGCCGAGCGCCCGTACGCCGGAAGATCGAGCATGTACACGGTGTACCCGTTGTTCACGAAATCGTAGGCCCAGCCGGGCCGCCCGTCAGGCGTCATCAATAACGCCACGTTGGATTGTCCGCCGCCGGATTGCACGAACACGATTGGATACTTGTACCGGATCACTTTCGGCACCCACACTTCCACATACATCGCGCCGCGCATCTCTTCCTTGCCCGGTCCGCCCACCCATTTTCCGCCCACGTAGAAATGTCCCTGCCGCGCAATCTTGGCCGTGGAAAACGTCGGCACCGATTTCAGCGGGATGTCCACTTTTTCATTCTGGGCGCTCGCTGGGAAATTTCCCCCGGCAACAATCGCAGTCAGCGCAAACAACAGCGCAGTCGAAATCTTCATTTTCATCGCGTCTCTCCCTGTCGGATGGTTCGGGGGTTTCCCTTTTTGAATTTCGGAACAAATTTGTGCTTCGGTCTGTTATAGCGTAGCTCGATCCATTGTCAAGGGATTAGCCGCCTTAGTAGGACAGGCACTCTTGCCTATCCGCGTCATTTCTGCTGAGGTGTAATGGACAGGCAAGAGTGCCTGTCCTACAAAAACATTCCTCTCGCATTTCTTGACATGCGGAAGGAATCTATCTATTACCTACACGTGTAAACTACAGGCCACGAGCATTCCGCCAGACCGCAGACAATGCTGCAATGAAACGCGAGCCCCGAAACAGGAGAACGATCCGTCATGACGCAAATTCCCGCAAGCGGCGCTCCAACCGGAACCGCGACGCCCACCAATGAGATGCTAAACGGTTCCCGTTACCTGGCGAGTCTCTCCGATGCCCGCGAAGTGTACCTCTACGGCGAGCGCGTCAAGGACGTCACCCAACATCCCGGCTTCCGCAATTCCTGCCGCTCGATCGCGCGCCTGTACGACGCACTGCACGATCCCAAGCACAGCGACACGCTCACGGCGATCGACCGCTCCGGCCGCCGCACTCACAAATTTTTCATGCCCAGTTATACGCCGCAGGAACTTCTCGGCGCACGCGACGCGATCGTCGAATGGGCGCGCCTGAGTTACGGATTCATGGGCCGCACGCCCGATTACAAAGCGGCGCTCATGGCCAGCCTCGCCTCGCAGCCCGAGTTTTACGCGCCCTTCGAGGAGAACGCGCGAAAATGGTACGCGCGCTATTCCTCGCAGTGCCTTTTCCTGAACCACTGCCTCATCAATCCTCCCGTCGACCGCAATCGCCCCGCCCATGAAATCGGCGACGTCTTCGTGCACGTGGTGAAGGAGCAGGATGGCGGCATCATCGTCAGCGGCGCAAAAACGCTCGGCACCGGTTCGGCCATGACCCACGCCACGTTCGTCGCCCAAAACAGCGCCACCACGCTCGACAAGGAAAAGGCGAAGGACTTCGCCCTGGTCTTTATCGCGCCGCTCGACACTCCCGGCACGAAGCTGCTTTGCCGCCCTTCGTACGAAGGCAACGCCAAGAGCCCCTTCGACAATCCTCTTTCCAGCCGCTTCGACGAAAATGACGCCGTGCTGCTGTTCGACAACGCCTTCATTCCCTGGGAAAACGTGCTCGTCTACCGCGATCCTGAGCGCGCCAATTCCTTCTTCCGCCATTCGCGATTCGTGAATCGCTACACGCTGCAATCCGCTTCGCGCCTCGCGGTCAAACTCGATTTCATGTGTGGCCTTTTCGCCCGCGCCATCGAGGCCAACGGCACGGACACGTTTCGCGGCGTGCAGGCCGCCATGGGCGAAATTCTCGCCTGGAGAAATCTGGTTTGGGCCATCACCGCCGCGATGTGCCTCGATCCCGAGCCCGCCCCCGGCGGCGCTGTCGTTCCCAAGCAGGAATACGCCTACACCCTGCGCGTTTTCGGTTCGCAGTGCTGGCCCGCGGTGCGTTACCTGTTTGAAAAAAATCTTGCTGTCAGCCTGCTCATGACGCCATCCAGTTACAAGGATTTGCAGAACGAGGAACTCCAGCCGCTGATTGAAAAATATTATCGTGGTTCCTCCTCCACCGCCGCCGATCGCATCAAGCTGTTCAAGCTGATCTGGGACGCCATCGGCACCGAATTCGGCGCGCGCCACGAACTCTACGAAATCAATTATTCCGGCAACCACGAACAGATCCGCCTGGACGTCCTTACCGGCGCGCGCCAGAGCGGCATCCTCGACCGCTGCATCGCCCTCACCGAACAATGCATGTCCGAATACGATTTGAACGGCTGGAAAGATTCCACCTGGGTCTGGGAAAAATAAGGGCAACGCCCAACGAAATGGCCTGCAAATCCACGGATGAATCTCCGTTGGACCAATACCCGCCGGAGCGGTGTAAAATACAAAGTTTGGGGAGGCAATAATATGGAATTTCTAGCCGGCAGCTTATTGGAACTGATCACGCAAACGTCCACCAATCTTCCGCCCGACGTCCGCGCGGCGATGAACATCGCGGCCAAGGAAGAAACGCCCGGCACGCAATCTTCGCAGGCGTTCGACATCATTTTGTCGAACATAGACATGGCCGTCGACGATACCGGCCCGATTTGCCAGGATACCGGCATGCCCACCTTCATCGTTCATACGCCCGTGGGCGTGAACCAGATCCGCATCAAGAAAGCCATTCTCGAAGCGGTTGCCGAAGCCACGCGCCTGGGAAAACTGCGCCCCAACTCCGTCGATTCCCTCACCGGAAAAAACAGCGGCAACAATCTGGGTGAGGAAACCCCCGTCGTGCATTTCAATCAATGGGAAGAGAACGACATTGAAGTCAAACTGATCCTCAAGGGCGGCGGCTGCGAAAATAAAAACATCCAGTATTCGGTGCCGTGCACGCTCGACCATCTGGGCCGCGCCGACCGCAACCTCGAAGGCGTCCGCAAATGCATCCTGCACGCCGTGTGGCAGGCGCAAGGCCAAGGATGCGCGCCGGGAGCGCTCGGCGTGTGCATCGGCAGCGACCGCGCCCACGGCTACGAACTGGCCAAGGAGCAACTCTTCCGCACGCTGGACGATGTGAATGCCAACCCCACGCTGGCGGAACTCGAATCGGAAATCATGGAAGAAGCCAACAAATTGGGCGTGGGCGCAATGGGCTTCGGCGGAAAATCCTCCCTCATTGGATGCAAAATCACCGCCGCGAACCGCCTCCCCGCGAGCTTCTTCGTTTCGGTCGCCTACGAATGCTGGGCGTTCCGCCGCCTGGGCGTGCGCCTGGACGCAACCACCGGAGCGATCACGCAGTGGCTCTACCGCGATCCTTCGCGCCCGGTCGAGCGCATGGCGCGCGGCTCCGGCTTCGCGCTCACTGGCCGCGAAGTGGTTCTCACCGCTCCCTTGACCGAAGCGCAGGTGCGCGCGCTGAAAGTCGGCGACGTCGTACTGATCAACGGCGAGATGTACACCGGCCGCGACAACGTGCACGCCTACCTGATGAAGAATCCTCCGCCGGTCGATTTGAACGGATCCGTGCTCTATCACTGCGGCCCGGTAATGCTCAAGCAAGGCGATCAATGGGTGGTCAAGGCCGCGGGCCCTACCACCAGCATCCGCGAAGAGCCCTATCAGGCCGACGTCATCAAAAAATACGGCGTGCGCGCCGTTATCGGAAAAGGTGGCATGGGCGCGAAAACCTTGGCCGCGCTGAAGGAATACGGCGCCGTGTACCTGAACGGCATCGGCGGCGCCGCCCAATACTACGCGCGCACGGTTGAGAAAGTCTTAGGCGTCGAGCTCATGGAATTCGGCATCCCCGAAGCCATGTGGCACCTGCGCGTGAAGAATTTCGCCGCCATCGTCACCATGGACGCCCACGGTAACAGTTTGCACGCCGATATCGAAAAAACCACCGGCGACGCCCTGGAGGCGCTGCAAAAGGTTTAGGCGAGCGTCGCTCCAATAGTTCAAGTGTGCCAGGCGGCGCAGCTTTTGGTGGCACAGGCTTCAGCCTGTGCGGTTTAGTTGCCAGAGATATCGACTCTGCTCGCATCAAACACCACAGGCTGAAGCCTGTGACACCAAAACCGTCGAATGCAATTCGGCCCATTTTCATACGCCCTAGTAAGGACTGCACGCCTATGCTGGTGAGAAGGGCAGGCTAGAGATGAATGTTCGCCAGGCCACGACCCGCCGATTCGATTTTCCGCTCCAACTCCGATTTGTTTTGCTTTTCGCACTCGTATGCTTTTGCCGCGCCGCAACGTTCGCGCAATCCGATCCCGCTGAACCCCAACAGGGCCATCCGGCGCCGAAACTTCTAGCCCGCCCCGCAAACCCCGTCGCTCGCCAAGAAGTGGATGAAAAAGCAATGCGCGCCCTGATCGAGCAGCTCGTCGCCTGCGGCACGCGCCATTCGCTTTCCTCCTGGAGCGACCCCGCGCGCGGCGCCGGCTGCGCCCGCGACCACATCCTCGCGCGCTTGCAGGAAATCAACCAGCAATCCGGAAACAAGCTGCACATCGTCGATGACAAATTCGAGACCACCGGTCCCAGAACCAACAACAAGCCGGTCCCTATGGAAAACATCTACGCCATCCTCACCGGTTCCGATCCTGCGCTCGCAAAAACCGTCATCATCGTTTCAGGACATTTTGACAGCCGCGCTTCCGATCCCCTGGATCCGGCCCTGGGCGCGCCCGGCGCCGATGACGACGCTTCCGGCGTGGCCGTCAGTATGGAATGCGCGCGGTTGCTGAGCCGCACAGGCCCCGCCAGACATGGGCCGTATCGAGCCACTTTGCTTTTTGCGGCCATCTCCGGAGAAGAGCAAGGCTTGCTCGGTAGTTCGCGTATGCTCGAGTGGGTCCAGCAGCAGGGCTACACCGTCGGCGGGATGCTCGACAACGATATCGTCGGCTCGGACTCCGCCCCCGGCGCGCCGCATCGCGTGCGCCTTTTTTCAGGAAGTGGGGACCAGGACGACAGCGACTCGCCCTCGCGCGAACTGGCGCGCGCCATCGAGGACATTGACGGCCGCGCTTCTCTCCGACTGATTTTCAATGTCGACCGCCTGGGCCGTGGCGGCGACCACTACGTCTTCTACAAAGCAGGCCAGCCCGGCGTGCGTTTTACCGAGCCGCTCGAGGATTACCGCCATCAGCATCAGACTCCGCGCACGGAAAACGGCGTCGAGTACGGCGATCAGATGAAATATCTGAATTTCACATTCATGGGCAATGTCGCCCGTGACAATGCCGAAGCCCTGCGCCAGTTGGCCCTGGCCCCCGCTCCGCCCTTGCAATTGAAACTCAGCGGCGGCGTTACGCCAGACGCCAAACTCGCATGGACGGCAGAGGAAGATCCGGACCGGGCAGGCTTTGAAATTGTGTGGCGCGAGACCACCGATCCCCGCTGGCAGGTGTACGATTTTTCCCCATCCGCGGATGAATTTGTGCTGAAAAGCGTCTCCACCGACAACCACTTCTTCGCCGTCCGCTCGGTAGGAAAAAATGGCGCCCGCTCCATCGCCGTTCCCACCGACACAGGACGAAGATTGCCGCCCGGCAGACAGTAAGACGGGCTTTTTATCCTGAGCGCAGCGAAGGACAGCCTGTCGCTTTTAAGAATGTAATTAGGAAGAAAATCCCTTTGAGGTAAAACGAAAAACCAAACCCCGACAGGCTGAAGTCTGTCCGACCGGCCCTACTTCGCCCACTCCTTGATCACCAGCTCCGGTATAGCCGCCCCATCCTTGCGCGGATCCGACGCGCCGTAATTCACTCCGCTCGCATAATCGCGCATCACTGCCTGCCCTCCGCCGAAATCATCCGAAAACCCGTTGTGCATCGTCAGAATGTGCCCCTTGTTGGTAAGCTCCGCCCGCACATTCCCCGGCACGCGATTTTCCAGCTCCACGTCGCATCCCGCAAAAGTGCGCTTGGTGAACCGCGCCGTTTCCATCGCCGCCTGGATATTCTGGTTGAAATCCACTATGTGCGAGACGAACTGCGCGTGCGCCTGCGCCTGGTTCCATCCCCCCATGATTCCGAACGCGATCCGGATCTGATCCTTTTCCATGAATGCGGGAATGATCGTGTGCAGCGGCCGCTTGTGTCCGGCAATCGCGTTCGGCGAATCCTTGTCCATGTTGAACAGCGCCCCGCGGTCGTGCAGTGGAAATCCCGTGCCTGCCGCAACCAGTCCCGAACCGAACTCATCGTAATTCGATTCGATCAGCGAGACCATGTTGCCGTCGCGATCCACCACGCTCAGGTACGTGGTGTCTCCCGCATCGGGAATCGGCGCGCCCGGCGCAACCTCGCACCTGGCGTGTTCCAGATCGATCAATTTTGCGCGCTCGGCCGCGTACGATTTCGAGAGCATCCCGCTCACCGGCATCTTCGCCGTTTTTGGATCGCCGATGTAACGCGCGACGTCCGCGTACGCCAGCTTCTTCGCTTCGATCTGAATGTGTAGCGCCTGCGGCGAGTTCAGCCCCAGCTTGTGCAGATCGAACTGCTCCATCAGGTTCAGCATTTCCAGCGCGCCGATCCCCTGCACGTTCGGAGGCAACTCCAAAACCGTCCACCCGCGATACGTCGTCGAGATGGGCTCGACCCATTCGCTGGAATAATCGGCGAAATCCTTGGCCGTGAACGCTCCGCCGTGCTGCGCCGATAATTCCAGCAGGCTTTTCGCAATCTGCCCGCGGTAAAAAGCGTCGCGCCCGCCCTGCGCGATCTGCCGCAGAGACCACGCCAGATCGGGATTGTGCATGACTTCGCCCAAGCGCGGCGCCCGGTCGTCGATCAGAAACGTCTTCGCCGCGGCTTCCGAATTGCGCAGCAGGTCGGCGTCCTTCGCAAAGTGCATCGCGATCCATTCGGTCGCAGGGTAGCCGTCGTCGGCGATCTGAATTGCAGGCGCCAGCACTTCGCTCAGTTTCTTTTTTCCAAACCGGTCGAGAAGCTTTTGCCATCCGTCCACGGCGCCCGGGACTGTGGCCGATTCGATGCCGCGCACCGGGACTTCCTGCAACCCCTTCTGGCGTAGCCGCTCGATCGATTGTCCCGCGGGAGCCCATCCGCTGGCGTTGAGCCCGTAATATTTTCCGCTCTTGGCGTCGTACACGATGGCGAAGAGATCGCCGCCGATTCCGTTCCACATCGGCGCCACCACGGTCATCACCGCGTGCGCCGCGATGGCCGCGTCCACCGCGTTTCCCCCGCGCTCCAGGATCGCCGCCCCCGCCTTCGACGCCAGCGGAGATTCCGTCGCGACAATCCCGCCCTGCGAGATCACCATCGAGCGCCCCTGCCCGCGATCCTGCGCAAACACTTTGTCCTGGTTCATTTCCATGGTCAGAATTCCTGTAAGGAGGAGTAACGCCAGCCGGATTGAGAATTTGCTCATTGAAGAATCGTATCCTCTGGCACTGGTGGCACAGGCTTTTTACCCTGAGTGAAGCGAAGGGCAGCCTGTGCGGATTAGATTTTCTACAGCCAAAAATATCGCGCAGGTCAACAGTCTGCGGAAGAAATCGAGTAGCACGGCCACTCTTGGCTGTGCGATTTTGTATGCCGCACTTAGGTCATCGAACTGACCACAGTTGCAAACAACATACAGGCAAGAGTGCCTGTGCTACTAAATCCCGTTACGACCACGGCACCACCATCGCCAGAAGCCTCTTGGGCCCTTCCCCGGTCTTCACCGTGGCCACCACTTCCCGCGATTTGGCGTCAATGATCGTTGTATTGTCGCTGGCGCAGTTGCTGACGGCCACATATTTGCCGTCGGGCGAAAAGCCGATCCAATTCGGGCATTCGCCGGTGGTGATTTCCTTGGAAAGTTTTTTCGAGGCCACGTCATACACGTATACCCCGTTGTCGGACAGGCTAGTGACCCAAAGTTCCTTCTCGTCCCCCGAAAGCGCCAGTCCATGCGTCTCCGTATGCGGCTCCAGAATGCAATCCGCGGGAGGTGCGGCCGGCAGGTCCACGCGCGCGATTTCTTTCTTGGTCGGAATATTCACGATCTCAAAACCGTGATAATCCGAGAGCGCGACGTACAAAGTCTTTTCGTCCCGCGTCACAGCGTAGGGCCGCGGAATTCCTCCCACCGGAATCTTGTCCGTGTATTCCATCTTCTTCAAGTCGATGCGGTTGATCTGGTGATCGTCCATGGACGAAACGTACAGGATATCGTTGCGGCCCGTGTTGTAGGCGTTGTGCGGCGCGTTGACCGGCAGCACCTTCACGATTTTTCCCTGCGGGATGTCGATAATGTCCACTCCGCCCACGTCGCGAATAGGTACCGCCACGTAGTGGCCGTCCGGAGTCGACGCGCACTGATTGGGCCGCCCGGTCAGCATAATTGTTGCGGTCACCGTGTTCGTGGCAGTCTCGATCACCTTCAAAGTCTTTTCCGACTCGATGGTGGTGAACAGTTTCTGCCCGTCAGCCTGCGCGCAGACGCCGTGCACGCGCTTGCCAACGGTGATCTCCGCGTCCGCCTTCATCGTGGCCAGATCGATCCTGGTAATGGTCGTGCCCAGGCTGTTGGTGACGTACACCTTCATGGCCCCCATTTTTGCGGGCGCCACCTTGCTTAGTCCGAATGCGCAAAACACCAGGGCCGCCATCACCACCCATCGTGCGCGTGCGTTCATCGCGTGTCTCCTATTCTCTGTCCATTCAGGTTGCAGTTTGGCGGGATTATACCGCCGGACCGCGCGGCAGTCCTAGCATTCGTTCGCGCCGCCGGCGCCATTTCTCGCGCCTGGGCCCCGTCACCGCATCTTCGATTTCAGTTTGATCGTCTTTCCATCGACGACGAACGTGCCGTATCCGTGATGATGAATGGTCTTGGGATTTTTCTGCGCGGGATCCTTCCAGGCCTTCAGCACTTCGAGGATGAAAAGATTATAGGTGCTGACCAGCCGCCTATCGGCCACCCTGCATTCCAGGTTGGCGAAACATTCGGCCACCAGCGGAGGCGCCACCCTTTTGGCGGGCACGGCCGTTAGCCCAATCGCCGCAAACTTATCGATGTCGCGGCCAGACGAGTTGCCGACCTCCACTACTTTGCTTGCCAATTTCACCGCGGGAATGGCGATCACGCATTCCCCGGTTGCACGCAACGCGGCGAAACTATAATTGGCGCTGCTCACCACGCACGCCACCAGCGGCGGCTCAAACTCGACCATCATGTGCCAGGACATGGTCATGACATTGGCGCGGCCCTTGCGCGACGTCGTCAACAGCACCACCGGCCCCGGTTCGAGCAGCTGGTAGACCTTGGCCAAAGGCAAATCCTTCATCATGCTCGCGGCACCTCGCAGCCGGGGTTTCCGGGCCTGAAGTTATAACAAATTTCGCATCGGGTCCATGTGACGCCGAGCGCCGCTCGCCCGAGGCAGACGCACTTCCGCCTTGCAATCGGTTCCCTCAGCAGGAACAATCCTTTTGTGGAAATTCACGAGTGGAACAAACGCTACCGCCTGCGGGAACACGCCGCGTCGGATTTTGAATCTCCGCCCACGCCTCTTCTGGTGGAAACCGCAACCGCGTTGACGCCGGGGAAGGCGCTCGACCTCGCCTGCGGCGCGGGCCGCAACGCGCTGTGGCTGGCCGAGCGCGGCTGGCAGGTCACCGCCGTCGACGGAGCATCCGAGGCCATCGAAATCCTGCGCGCTCGCGCCGCCGAGCGCAATCTACCAATCGAGGTCCATGTCGCCGACCTCGAAAAGGGCGAATACGAAATCGAGCCCTCCCGCTGGGACTTGATCGCGATCTGCTACTACCTGCAACAAAATTTATTTGAACCCGCCAAGCGAGGCGTGAAGCCCGGCGGCATTTTAATCTCGATCGTGCACATCACGGAGCCGGGCCAGCAGCAATCCCCGCACAGCCTGCGCCCCGGCGAATTGGAAGGATTCTTCAAAGGTTGGGAAATTCTTCATCGCCACGAAGGCATCCCCAGCGACAAGCCCCATCGCCGCTCCGTCGCCGAGATCGTCGCCCGCCGCCCACTGGATTCCTAACCGGAATTTTGGCATGCAAACTACTTGGACTTCATCATCCCGTCGATGGAAAGCCCGTTTTCGCCGATATGCGCGAGCAGATAGTAATAGAGGAAGGCATAAATCAGCTGCAGCCCCGACACCAGCCAATCCTGCGCCAGATTGGTGCCGATCACCAGGCACAGGACCACTATTCCCCCGGCAATCAGTGCGAACCGCGTGAAGAGTCCGACCATCAGCAACAGGCCGAGCACCAATTCCACCCACGGCTGCACCGTGGCAAACGCCGGCAGCATGCTCGCCGGGATTACCGTGGTCTTTTCAAAATAGTGCGTCAAGTAGGCGAGAAACGCCGCGTGCCCCATCAGGATGCGGCTCACGCCATGCAGCATAATGTTCGCGCCAAACGACACGCGCAGGATCGCGTACGCCGTAATCGTATCGGACGAAATCCCGTTCGCAGGCCGCGCAGTTCCCACACTGGTCGATTCGCTCATAATCCATCCTCAACAATTTTTAGATTTGGCCCGCCAAGCCGCCCGAATCGCACCCAACCCGATTTCCCGGGTATGTTGGGTGGGAGTCTATCGCTTCCGCGGTTGTCGCACAAGAACGCTTTGATCGTGCGGCAATTGTCTGACGAGTGGTTTCATGCAACACAGCAATCTACGTTCGCGCCGTGCAATTCGCGCGTAGCCCGCTATTTGACGGCCAAGCAGACGTCCCCTACTGGCCCACCCTCTCCGCAATCGCCTTCCCCACAATTTCCGTAGTCGCCTTCCCACCCACATCCGGCGTGCGAAATTCCGGCGCGGCCAGCACATCCTCGATTGCACGCTCGATGGCGTCCGCGGCTTTCTCTTCGCCGAAATGGCGGAGCATCATCGCGCCGGACCAGATTTGCCCGATGGGATTGGCGATGCCTTTTCCGGCGATGTCCGGCGCGGAGCCGTGCACCGGCTCGAACATCGAAGGATATTTCCTCGGCGGATTCAAATTCGCCGACGGAGCGATTCCGATCGACCCCACAACGGCCGGACCGAGATCGGAAAGAATATCGCCGAACAGGTTCGATCCCACGACCACGTCAAACGACTCGGGCCGCCGCACAAAATGCGCCGTGAGAATGTCGATGTGATATTGGTCCGTGCGCACGTCCGGAAATTGCTTGCCCATAGCGGCGAAGCGCTCGTCCCAGAACGGCATGGTGTGAATAATGCCGTTCGATTTTGTCGCGGACGTGACGTGCGATTTGCGTTTGCGCGCCAACTCGAACGCGAAGCGCAAAATGCGGTCCACGCCGCGCCTCGTGAAAATGTTCGTTTGCATGGCCATTTCTTCGTCTGTGCCGTCGAAAATCCGTCCGCCGACGTTGGAGTATTCGCCCTCCACGTTTTCGCGCACCACGCAGAAATCGATTCCTCCGGGTTTCGCGTTCTTCAGCGGCGAATCCACTCCCTTCAACATGCGCACCGGGCGCAGGTTCACGTATTGCTCGAAGCTGCGGCGGATCGGAATCAGCAGCCCCCAAAGCGAAATGTGGTCCGGCACGCCCGGATAGCCGACCGCCCCCAGAAAAACGGCGTCGTACGGGCGCAACTGCGCCAGGCCGTCTTCGGGCATCATCTTTCCTGTCTTGAGGTAGGTCTCGCAGCTCCATCCGAAATGCTGCTGCGACAAACTAAAACCATAACGCCGCCCCGCCGCTTCCAGCACGCGCAGTCCTTCGGGCACCACTTCCTTCCCGATGCCGTCTCCGGGTATCACCGCAATTTTGTATGTATTCATGAAATGATTGCCTCCGCTTCCTCTATTTGTTATTCGATTTTTCCAACACGCGCCTTCCACAATTCCCACGGCCGCGACACCACGGCATCAATGGATACGCTCGCTTTGGCCGATTCTTCCGGTGACAAAAACTTGACCGCTCCGAGTTGCGCCGCCTGGGCCTGCAGCCGCGCATTGATCTGGGTGTAGATCGCGCGAAACACTACTTGGGGAACCGCGTTGCCCACCGCGACGTACCCGTGTCCGCGCATCAGCACCACGGCGCTGTTCCCCAGCGATTTCGCCAGCGCGTCGCCGAGCTTGTTGTCGCGGACCAGCATGTCGGTCATCCCGGCGGCGTCCCGGATTTCAAAAATGGGCGCGCCCGAGCCCAGGAACGCGCTCATATGATAGACCGGGTGAAGCGCGGTTCCCGTCACCGTGAAGGGGATTACTTCCGGCGAGTGGCTGTGCACGATGGCCATCACGTCCGGCCGCGCGCGGTAAATCGCCGCGTGAATGTACCGTTCGGAGTACACGGCGCGGCCGCGCGCATCGATCGGCTCGCCCTCGCTGTTGTATTCCAGAATATCGCCGCGCGTGACGACCCCCGGCGCCATGCTGCGCGCCATCAAAAACCTGCTCGGATCTTTGACGTCGCGCGCGCTCACGTGCCCAAACCCGTCCAGCACATCCTGATCCGCCAGGATGCGATTGGCGTAAACCAGGTCTTCGACCTGCTTGGGATCGGGCGCCGCCGTCGCCACCTGCGCTTGCCCGGCCCACGCGTATGCGGCGAGCGCGCCGGCGCACAGCGCGATCAGGACACCAATTTTTACCTTCCGCATGACTGCTCTCCACAAGAAAGTTTGATTCCGTATTTCGCGATGAACGCGCGGCCGGAAATCGCAGCCCGTGAATTGTATCAAGAGCAGGCCGGTTGGATAGAGAGAATCTGACACGCGAGCAACCCCGCATCCATCGGCAATTCGCGGATGGATCGCCGCGCAATTCGGGTTACAATTACGCGAAAAGGTTTTAGAGGTTTTCTCATTCACTCGTGAAATGAATTCCAGGAGAGCTGCCGATGTTGACGCGACGCGAGGTGTTGGTGGGCGGGGCTGTTGCAGGCGCGGGAATGTTTCTCGGCGGGCAGGAAACTTCCTCCGCCACCGCTTCCCAGCCTTCCACGCCCGTAAATTTCAAAGTCCCGGAAGGCGCATGCGATTGCCACACGCACGTCTTTGGCGACCCGCACCGTTTCCCCATGGCCCCCACGCGCAACTACACGCCGGAGCCGGCATCGGTCGAAGAAATGCGCGCCTTGCACCGCGCTTTGCACACCACGCGCGTGGTCATCGTGAACCCCTCCATTTACGGCACGGACAATTCCTGCACGCTGGACGGGATCAAGCAGTTGGGCGCCGAGGCTCGCGGCGTGGCCGTGATCGACGAGAAAACGCCAGATTCCGCTCTCACCGACATGGATCACGCCGGCATTCGTGGCATCAGAATTAATCTCGAAACTGCCGGCCAGACCGATCCCGCGGCCGCCCGGCGGCGTTTTCAAGAGGCCGTCGACCGCATCAAGGGCGGCAAATGGCACATCCAGATCTACACGCGTCTCTCGGTGATTGAGGGTTTGAAGGACCAGATTGCCGTGGCGCCCATGCCCGTGGTCTTCGATCACTTCGGCGGCGCCCAAGCGGCCGCTGGAATCGCGCAGCCCGGCTTTGAAACTCTGTTGAGCTTGGTCCGGGCGGGCAAAGCCTACGTCAAGATTTCCGCGCCCTACCGCGCTTCCACCCAGCCCGGCTACGCGGACGTCGCACCGCTGGCCAAGGCGCTCATCTCCGCAAATCCGAAACGCATGTTGTGGGGCAGCGACTGGCCGCATCCCGGGACTCCCATCCCCGGCCGCAGCCTTTCGGAACTTACGCCGCTTTTTAAGATTGATGACGGCCAGGTTTTGAACTTGCTGCCCGTGTGGGCTCCCGACGCCGCCGTGAGAAAAACAATTCTGGTGGAAAATCCCGCAGAGCTCTACGGATTCTGAAGTGGTTGCGGAAGCACGGAAAAAAAACCGCCACAAAAAATAGCCGTCCTCAAAAAAAGCCGTCATTCCGAGCGAAGCGAGGAATCCCTCTTTCTTGAGTCTAAACCGAGGAGAGATTCCTCGCTTCGCTCGGAATGACGGCGCAATGCACTTTTTCCGCAGCAGGCGACTGTAAAGTCACTTGGGTAAAAACGTCGCGTCAATTCTGAGGCGGAGGCGGCCCCGGATTATCACCACCCGGATTCCCGCCGCCCTGATTATCGCCGCCCGGCCCGCCCATCCCGCCGCGCCTCCCCTGCATTCTCTGCATGCGTTCCTGCTCCATCTTGTCAAATTTCTCTTTCTGCTTGTCGTCGAACTGGTCGCGCACCTGGGCGTTCGTGTCCTGCATGAGTTTCATCATCTTGCCGCGCCGGTCCTGCCGGTCGCCCGACGAATCGTCCCGCAGGTCGTCCATCTTTTTCTGCGAATCCACCAGAATTTGTTTGATCTTCGTTTGCTGGTCGGCGGTCAGGTCGAAATCCTTCGTCATTTGCTTCACGCGTTCGTCGGGAGACATCGGCCCCATTCCCCGCCGTCCCCCTTCCGGTCTGGGCCCTCCGCCTCCTCCGCCCTGCGGCTGGGCAGCCCGCGCGCCCGTCAGAAGAAACGGTACAGCCAGCAATACCGCGAAAATCGTCAATACTTTGCGTCGCGATGACATGGTTAAAATCCCTCCCTCACTGATAGCATGTGCATAACGATAGATGGGAAGATGCTCCCATGGGATGTTCCGCTTCCCTTGGCACTTAATAGATTCCCTTCGGCATGCCGAAAGGTTCCACAATCGGAGTAAAATATGGCTCGCCATGAACCCCCTGTGCCAATCCAGCCGCATGTCCGGGAACGTGCGACCTTATCAAAAAGATCTCTCGATGACCGCTCGAAAGGACCAACCGCGATGATCTCGATTCGAGACGCCAAAGTGAGCGACGCGGAAGCAATCGCCGGCCTGGTCAACGAAGCCTTTCTAGTCGAGCGATTTTTCATCGAACGCGACAGGACCAATCCCGAAGTAGTCCGCGGCATGATGAAGAAGGGAAAATTTCTCCTGGCCAGGGACGAACAGGGGCTCCTTGGAAGCATCTACGTGGAATTGCGCGGAGAGCGCGGCTATTTCGGCATGCTGTCCATCGAGCCCTCGCGCCAGGGCACCGGCGTTGGGCACAGGCTCGTCGACACCGCGGAAAAATATTTTCGGGATGCGGGCTGCAAGTGGAGCGATCTGATCATCGTCAACGTTCGCACGGAGCTTCATGCGCTCTATGGCCGCTGGGGTTACAAGGAAACCGGCACCGCCCCCTACGACGATCCCACGCCCACCAAGATCCCCGTTCATTTCATCCTGATGTCTAAGCCGCTGGTTTAGGAATCTGTCCGTAGGAAAAATGTTGGTCACTCTTGCAGCCCATTGACCTGATTTTGCATTGAAGTCCTGGAGGGACGGCACTGTTTACGGCCGGGATGTAAAAAAACATCTGGCGTTCTGCGGGACAGACTCCTGTTAGACTCACTTCGCCGGGCTGAGCGCGAAATCGTAATTCACCACCAGGAACGGCGTTTCCGAAATTTCCCCCGTCGGAGTCTTGCCCGCCGGCATCTTCTTGAATTCCGCGATGAGCTTATCCTTCACCCCAAACACCACATCGCAATCGATATATTTCCCGTCTTTCTTGAACAGGTGCGTGATCAGCGTCTCGTACCCGGGCGCTTGAATCAGGAAATGGATGTGCGCCGGCCGAAAATGCGAAATATCCGTCTTCCTCAATAAGTCGCCCACGGTGCCGTCCATCGGAATGGAATAGCCGGGCGGGGCGATGGTCCGGATCACGTACTTGCCGTCCGTGCCGGTTTCAAATATGGCGCGCAGCAGCGGTTCCTCGGACCCAAGCTGCGATTCATACATGCCGTCCGCGTCGGCCTGCCAGATATCCAGCTTGGCGCCCGCGATCGGTTTCCCCGCCAGGTCGCGAACCGTCCCCACCAGAAAGCAGGTCTCTCCGCCGAGTCCTTCGGCCATGTTCGCGCCCATCGGCATTTCCGGCGAGCCCTCGATATGGAACGGCCCCATGACCGTCGATGGCGTCGCGCCGCTGGGAAGCCGGTGATTGATCGCGTCCACCAGCATGCTCACGCCGAGGACATCGGAGAACAGAATGAATTCGTGCCGCTTCTCCGAGCACAGCTTGCCCGTCTTTGCGAGCCAGTCCATGGCCGCCAGCCATTCCTGTTGTGTAAGATCCACTTCGCGCACGAAACCATGCACATGCTTCACCAGCGACTGCATGATTTCCCGCAGGCGCGGTGAGTGGCACGCTTCCCACTGTTTCAGTGCAAGCTCGGTCAAATTCTCTTCTGTGGCGTATGGCATGGGAGTCTCCTGTTCTGCTGTGCCCGCGATTCTCGCGCCTCAGACGCGCCCGTGTCCATTGCTTTCTTGCCGCCGATATTTTTTCAGGTAGACTCCAAGAGCGGCGCGGAATGCCAGACTGTTTTTCGGGCCTAGATTGAGTGCGGGCCATGTCCGCGAAAACGTGCGCAAATGCATATCGGAATCTTTGTAGGGCACGGCTTCAGCCGTGCCGTAAAGTACCCAAATTCAAAGCGGCTTTAGCCGCTGGCGTTCCGGTTTTGTTTTACTTGCGAATTCCGGAAACAAACTGAACAAAGGGGCATCATGGCAATCCTGGTAACCGGCGGTGCAGGCTACATCGGCAGTGTCACCGTCGAGCGCCTGCGCGCCAAAGGCGAGCAAGTCGTCGTCCTGGACGACCTCGAGCGCGGCCACCGCGCCGCGCTGGACCCCGATGTTCCGCTTTATCACGGGAAAATCGGCGACCGCGACCTCGTCGCCCGCATCGCCCGCGAACACGACCTGGAATCCTGCATCCACTTTGCCGCTCTGATCGAAGTCGGAGAGTCCGTCAAGGATCCCGCCAAGTATTTTGAGAACAACGTCGGCCACGGAATCGCGTTCACAAGTGCGCTCGTGCAACAGGGCGTCCGCCGCATCGTATTTTCCTCCACGGCCGCCGCCTATGGCGACCCCGAGCAGATTCCCATCACCGAACAAAGCCGCAAATGGCCGAAAAACCCATACGGCTGGTCCAAGCTCTTCATGGAGCGCCTGCTCGATTCCTATGACACCGCGTATGGAATGAAATTCGCCGCCTTGCGTTATTTCAACGCCGCCGGAGCCACCGAAAAATGCGGCGAGGACCACCGCCCGGAGTCCCACCTGATCCCCAACGTGCTCTCCGCGGCGCTGGGACTGCAGCAGGCCATACGCGTCTTTGGCAACAATTATCCGACTCCCGACGGCACGCCCATTCGCGATTACATTCACGTCATCGACCTGGCTGACGCGCACATCCGAGCTCTCGATCACCTTCGCCGCGGCGGCCCATCCGATTTTCTGAATCTGGGAACCGGCCACGGCTATTCCGTTCTGGAAGTCATCCAGTGCGCGCGCGAAATCACGGGAAGGGAAATTCCAGTTCAGATGGAGCCACCGCGCCCCGGCGACCCCGCCAGATTGGTTGCAGACCCGTCGCGGGCCAAAGCCGTGTTGGGCTGGGAGCCGGGCCAGTCGGATTTGCCTTCGATCATGCGCTCCGCATGGCAGTGGCGGCTTCGACATCAGCGGGGTTATCCGGCTGAATAGTCTTTTGTTGCGGATTAGAATGGGCGAGAATTGAAATGCGTTTTTTGAGATGGAAGAACGGACCGGAAACGAACGAGGAGAACCAGCGTGAAATTAGCGGTGATCGGATGCGGGTACGTGGGTCTGGTGTCGGGCAGCTGTCTGGCGGAGGCGGGGCATGAGGTGATCGCCACCGACAACGACGCCTCGAAAATCGCCACGTTGCAGGCCGGCAAAATTCCCATCTACGAACCCAGTCTGGACAAGGTGCTGGAGACCGTGGTGCGCGAAGGGCGCCTGCGATTCACCGCCAATGGCGGGGAAGCGGTGCGCGAGGCCGATGTGGTGTTTATCTGCGTGGGCACGCCTCCCACCGAATCCGGCGACGCGGATCTGTCCGCGATTGACAGCGTGGCGCGCATGATCGCGAAGGAATCGCGGACGCCGAAATTGGTCATCGAGAAGAGCACAGTCCCGGCGCAGACGGGTTCGCAGTTAAAGCGCGCGCTGCAAGTCTACGCGACCAACGCAGGAGCGAAATTCCGCGTGGCATCCAACCCGGAATTCTTGCGCGAAGGCACGGCCGTCGAGGATTTTTTCCATCCGGACCGTATCGTCATCGGAGTCGAGGATAAAGAGAGCGAGCAGGAATTGCGCGAAATCTACGCGCCGATTCTCCAGGGCAGGTTCCGCTGCCCGGTGCACCTGCCGAATTGTCCCCCCGCGCCCACGCCGGATTTCGTGGTCACCACGATTGCCAGCGCGGAATTGATCAAGCACGCCTCCAATTCGTTTCTCGGCCTGAAGATTTCCTACGCCAATGTGCTGGCCGATTTGTGCGAACAGCTCGGTGGAAACGTCGAGGAAGTGACCCGAGCCGTGGGCCTCGATCCCCGCATCGGAGGACAGTTTTTGAAGGCCGGCCTCGGCTTCGGCGGATTTTGTTTGCCGAAGGATATCCAGGCGTTCATTTCCCTGGCCGAGCGCGCGGGCGTGGATTTCGGTTTACTCAAGGAAGCCGAACGCGTCAACCGCCAGCGCGTCGATCTCTTGCTCGACAAAGTAAAAAAAGCCCTGTGGGTCATGAAGGGAAAACAGATTGGAGTCCTCGGCATCGCCTTCAAGCCAAACACGGACGACATTCGCCTGGCCCCGGCCATCGAAGTGATCCGCCGGCTGCTCGCCGAAGGCGCCGTGGTCCGAGCCACCGATCCGGAAGCGATGGAGCGTGCGCGCGGCGTGTTTCCCGATCTCGCCTACAGCACGGACCCCTACGAAGTGGCTCGCGGCGCTGACGCATTGCTGGTTCTCACCGAGTGGGAGCAGTTCCGCCGTCTGGACTGGAAGCGCGTGCGCAACGAGATGGCGCGTCCCTTGGTCGTGGACGGCCGGAACATGCTGCGTCCCGCCGAAATGAAAGCTCTGGGTTTTGAATATATGAGTTTCGGTAGGCCGGAAAAGGCCGTCGCGACCCCCGCCTCATGACCATTACTCGTCGCGGAACTCGGGGCTTTTCAAGGGTTTGCCATTTCGAAACTTTTCCCCTCGAAAATATGCCGACCTTTGGAAACGCAATAGAACAACGTTGCAATTCTTTTCCCTATTTACCGATGACCCTTATGAAGGGAGTTTCTTACGTCATTGGAATTCTGAGGATATTCTTCTAAGCTGCTTGTTTTGAACATGATGGACATATGCCAACTTCTGCTGCCTTCAGGAAACTAAAAACAGTCTGGCAGGCCGATTGCCTCTAAATCCGCGCGCTTTGATGTCTGGTTCTGTTTTCTGACAACCGGGTCGAAATTTGCGCCTTGAACGCCTGACATCGCAAATGTAAGTAAGTAAAAGAGTTAATAGAAAATTAGTCCAGAACCGCGCTGCACTTGGGACCGCACCAGTTTTGCGCTGTTCTCGTGATTTCCTGGATGTCACGGAGGGAAACCTCCCTGGCAAGGTGTCCCCGGCAGGAGCCCAAATGGCAAACAGTTATTCGAGAATCGGATCTCCGGAAAACCAGCAATCGGCCAAACAGCCGGCTCCGAAGTATTCCGAACCGCGCGACTTTGGCATACTGCCCGCTCCCGACGAGACCGCAATTACCGAAGGCGTTTTTCATTCCTTGCTCACACATGAGCGCCGGCGCGCGGAACGTTCCCGCAAGCCGTTCGTTCTGATGTTGCTCGATGCCAACTTGGAAGACGGCACCCCCGCGGAAATCTTGAAGAATGCCGTCGAGGTGGTTCTAGCCTCCAAGAGGGAGACCGACCTCGTCGGCTGGTACAAGCAGGAGCTCATCCTGGGTGTCATTTTCACGGAAGTCAGCGTCGAGGGAGACGTCCCCGTCACCGAAACCCTGCGGGCTAAAATCGAGACCGCGCTGATTAAACATTTGGGGCGCGAGCCGGCCTCCAAAATCGCCATCTCCCTGCATTTGTTTCCCGAAAATTGGGACAAGGATCACACCGGCTGGGTCGCTGATTCCAAGCTTTATCCGGACCTCAAGAGAAAGAGTTCGAGAAAACGGCTGCCTCTGGTGATCAAGCGCGTGATGGACATTGCAGGCAGCGGAGCACTGCTCCTTGTATTGTCGCCTCTGCTCGCGGCCATTGCCGCCCTCATCAAGCTCACCTCCAAGGGGCCGGTGATCTACGAACAGGAGCGCCTGGGTCAGCTTGGCGCGCGCTTCAAGTGCCTGAAGTTTCGAACGATGTACACCAACAACGACCCCAAGATTCACCAGGAATACGTCCAGCAATTTATTGCCGGCAAGGATGGGCTGGACAAATCTGAATCCAGCGAGAAGCCGGTATACAAACTCACCAATGACCCGCGCGTCACTTCCATCGGGCGTCTGCTGAGGAAGGCCAGCTTGGACGAACTTCCGCAATTCTGGAATGTTCTGCGAGGCGAAATGTCGCTGGTGGGCCCGCGTCCCCCGGTTCCCTACGAATTCGAAGTCTATGACGTTTGGCACCGCCGCCGGGTTCTGGAAGTGAAGCCCGGAGTGACTGGGTTGTGGCAGGTGAGCGGGCGAAATCGCACGCTCTTCGATGAAATGGTCCGCCTGGACCTGCGTTATTGCCGGAGTTGGTCGTTGTGGCTGGACGTCAAGATACTTTTCGCAACGCCCCGCGCGGTTTTCCACGGGGATGGGGCTTGCTGACGCCGGAAATGGGTCTCTTCCTGAAGTTCCTGCTTGATTGATCTCGCCGCACGTTGCGCCGATCCGAAAAATCAGCTCTTGGAGTTCGCCTGCGCCGCCGAATTTGCCTGCGCCGTGGCGATCGCGTGCTCGACCGCGTCGCAGAGCGCGTGCCCGATCAGGATATGGCACTCTTGGATGCGCGGCGTTTCATCGGACGGCACGGCGATGAGCGCATCGACCAGATTGCTCAGGCGCCCGCCGGAAGAGCCGGTCAGCCCGATTGTGAACAGTCCCAGCCCGCGCGCGCGCGTTACTCCCTCGACTATATTTTGCGAATTTCCCGAAGTGCTGATGGCCACGGCCACGTCGCCCGGCACGGCGAGCGCCTCGATTTGCCGCGAAAAAACATGCGCATATCCGAAATCGTTGGCGATGGCCGTGACTCCCGCGGTATTGTCCGCCAGCGCCACCGCCGGAAGCGGCCGCCGTTCCCGCAGGTAGCGTCCCAGAAATTCACCGGCCAGATGCTGCGCGTCGGTGGCGCTGCCGCCGTTCCCGAAAAACAGCGCTTTGTGGCCCGAGCGATAGGCCGACACCAGCGCGTTCGCCGCCGCGGTCATCGCCGGCAAACAATTTTCCAGCAGCCTGGCATGGACCTGCACGCTGCGCTCGATATTAGTGCGAAGAATGTCGCCGGTCATGCTTGCCTCCGTTTCGGAGAAATAATCCCCAATCTCAGGTATCCGCAGGTCGCGATGAATCTGCCCTCGCGCGTTCACTCCGCGCGCCCATCATCTCTCAGGAATGGTCTAGGAGCCAATACTACCGGAAATGTACGTCCCATCAAGCGAAGCATTCCACGATGCCTTCGAATCGATGGGTAAATCATCTGTGTTTTGCCGCCTTTTTGCGGCGAATGGATGGAAACACCCGGTCGCGTCCGCATTGAATCTGATATCTCATTCGGATATTCTTTTTTTCACTCGACGAAATTTGAGGAGGAAGGTCCGATGGAAATGGGAAAAATCAGCAAGCTGGCCGTGGTGGAAACCGACCGCATCGGATCCAACGTGACCATCGGCGAATTCAGCGTGGTCCGCAAGGGCGCCGTGCTGGGCGATGACGTCGTTATCCACCCTCATGTGGTCATCGAATCGGACGTCACCATCGGCAAAGGCACCGAGATTTTTCCCAGCACGTACATCGGCAAGGAACCCAAGGGCGCGGGCGCCACGGCGCGCAACCTGGATTTCATCCGTGAAGTCGCCATCGGTGAGCATTGCTGCGTCGGCCCCAATGCCGTGATTTATTGCGACGTCCAAATCGGCGATTCCACGCTGGTCGGCGACGCCGCCTCGATCCGTGAAAAAAGCCGCGTCGGATCGAAATCCATCATCGGCCGTCACGTCACGCTCAGCTACGTCTCCATCATCGGTTCCTACACCAAGATTCTCGACCACTGCACCATGGGCGGAAACGTCACCGTGGGGGATCACGTCTTCATCGGCACCGATACGCACACGGCCAACGACAATTCGTTCGGCGCCGAAGGCTGGAATGACGATATGATCGGCCCGACCATCAAGGATGGCGCCAACATCGGCGTGGGAGCTCTCCTTCTCCCCGGAGTCGTCATCGAAAAAGGAGTGCTGATCGGTGCAGGGTCGGTTGTTTACCGCAGCGTAAAAGAGGGTTTCGTGACCATGGCCGCCGCGGCCCGCGAAATGCCGCGCCCCCCGAAAAAAGAGTAAAAACAAGCCCTGGCCCCGGCCGTAAATCGCTTCGTCTGGAAATATCTAACCTCATTGTATTGTTGTGCTTATCGACCATTACGAAGCAGGATTCCTTTTGATAACATGGCCCGATGAATACCTCGCCGCCCATGGCTCCTTCGCAGTTTACTAATTCGAACCGGAGAATTTTGCCGCTCATCCCGCGATCCGTGCGGCGTGCTAGCATAAACAGGTAGCTCCAGCGAAACTTTAACTCAGGAGAAATGTCCTTGCCGGCGAACACCATGAGCAACTTGGACACCTTGAAAAGCACGTTTGTGGATGTCATCGGCATCGACCCGGCAACGGATTTCAACAGCCTGGTGTACGGCAGCACGCCGGGCTGGGATAGCGTCGCGCACATGGCGCTGGTTGCGGCGATCGAAGGCGCATTCGACATCATGCTGCCCACCGACGACGTCATTGATATGAGCAGCTTCGCGAAAGCAAAGGAAATCGTCGCCAAGCACGGTGTCGCCCTTGATGCTTGATGGCAAGGTGGCGTTTGTAACCGGATCGACCCGCGGGATCGGCTGGGCGACGGCGCGCACCTTCGCCTCGCAGGGCGCGGCGGTGATCGTCAACGGAGTCACTTCCCAGGAGCGCGTGGATAAGCGAGTCGAGGAAATCTGCACGGAGTTCGGCGTCCCGTGCATTGGGTTTCTTTGCGACGTCTCGAATCCCGCCTGCGTCCGGTCCTGCTACGCGGAGATCTTCAAGAAATTCAAGCGGCTGGATGTGCTGGTGAATAACGCCGGCATCGTGCAGGACGCGCTGCTGGGCATGATTTCCGAGGCGTCCATCCGCCGGCAGATCGAGGTCAATACCATGGGCGCGATTTTTCACTTGCAGGAGGCCGCGCGCCTCATGCTGCGCAATCGCTCCGGCTCGATCATCAACGTCAGTTCGATCGTGGGACGCAATGGCAACGCGGGAGAGATTGTATACAGCGCATCCAAGGCCGCGCTGATCGGCCTCACCTACTCCGCGGCCAAGGAACTGGCGCCGAAAAATATTCGCGTGAATGCCGTGGCCCCGGGATTTATCGACACCGACCTGACCAAGGTTTTGCCCAAGGATGCGCACGCCGAATGGAGCAAGCGCGTCGGCCTGGGACGCATGGGCACCGCGCAAGAAGTGGCCAACACGATTTTGTTTCTAGCCTCGGACCAATCCAGCCACATTTCCGGACAAGTCGTGGGAGTAGACGGCTGCCTGGTTATCTGAGCCGATTCCATGCTATTCGACACCGAACGCCAGCCCGCCCGCAGTCCCGCCATCTATGATGCCGCCCTGGGAAAATGGTGCACGTACGGGGAACTTCGCGAGTTGGTCGACCGCTTGGCCCATTCTCTTGATTATCCCCAAAAGGCGCTGACGTTTTGTTTCACCAGGAACGATCTCGCTTCCGTGGCCTGGTATCTGGCGGCAGTAGAGGCCGGGCATGCCGTCGCGCTGCTGGATGAAGGCCTCACCCGGGAATTCAAGGCCGCTCTGATTTCGTCCTACGCACCCGATTTTATCCTGACTTCAGTTGATACCACGGACTACGCAAGCGCCATCGAAGAACAGCCTGGCTACGACACTGCATCCACACCCGAGCCTCGGAATTATTTCTGGCGCCGCAAAGCCGTGCCGGAACAGACCGTGCATGCGGATTTGTCCGTGTTGCTTTCTACTTCCGGAAGCACGGGCAGCCCGAAATTCGTGCGCCTCTCCGGAAAAAATGTATTGAGCAACGCGCTGTCGATCAGCCAGGTGTTGGAAATCGGCGCGAACGACCGCGCCATCAGCAGCCTTCCATTTCACTACTCGTACGGCCTTTCGGTTCTGAATACCCACCTGCTGACGGGCGCAAGCGAAGTGATGACCAACGAAGGCCTGACCTCGCCCGCGTTCTGGAACGCGTTTCGCGAGGTGGAATGCACTTCCTTTGCTGGCGTCCCGTATTCGTATCAGATTATGAAACGCCTTGACGTCGACAAATTGAATCTTCCCAGCCTGCGCGTGATGACGCAGGCCGGAGGAAGGCTGCACAAGGATCTGGTGGCGCACTTTCATCAGGTGATGACCGCGCGCAACGGACGTTTCTACGTGATGTACGGACAGACGGAGGCCACCGCGCGCATCGCGATTCTGCCTTCGCAATCTCTTCGCGAAAAACTTGGTTCGGCAGGACTGGCGATTCCGGGCGGATCGCTGGCCGTGCGGGTCGAAGGCCGCCTGACCACCGAGCCCAACCAGGCGGGCGAGCTGGTGTACACGGGACCGAACGTGATGATGGGATACGCGAACAGCCGGGAGGATCTGAGCCTGGGCGACGTCCTGGGCGGGACGCTCGAAACCGGCGACTCGGCGCACTTCGACGAGGAAGGTTTTATTTTCTTCGAGGGACGAATGAAGCGCGACGCCAAGGTGTTCGGTTTGCGCGTAAACCTGGACGAAGTCGAGAATCTGCTGCGCGTGCACGGCCCCACGGCTGTCGTCGCGGGCGGCGAAAATCTGCAGATTTATTGCGAGTATGGAGACCCCGAGGATTTCGCGCGCTACCGCCAGGACCTGGCGGCCAAGCTGCGCGTGCATCACAGCGCGTTCAAATTTCACCGCATCGAGCAGCTTCCGACCACGCCCAGCGGTAAAATCAACTATCCGGCGCTCACCGCCAAGACTTAAAAAAGTTATGAAATTCGACGACCTGCTCAAACTGCCCCAATATTCTCTGCCTTACGCGGAGAAGGAACAGATTCTGCTCGACGGGCTGAACGAACTGGACGAGCACCACCGGCGCAATTGCCCCGAATACAACCGCCTGGTGTCCGTCCTCTGGCCGGACTACCGCAAAGCGCGAACGCTTGCCGAGCTACCGTATCTGGCCGTGGGGCTTTTCAAGAGCCACCGCCTGTGCAGCATCCCGAAGGAAAAAATTTTCAAGACCCTCACCTCCAGCGGAACCACCGGGCAGGCCGTCAGCCAGATTTTTCTGGATGTGGAAACCGCGCAGCGGCAGAGCGCCTCGCTCAGCCGCATCATGACGCACGTCCTGGGGCCGAACCGGCTTCCCATGATCCTGGTCGAAAGCAGCGCTCTGCTGAAAGACCGCACGCGCTTCAGCGCGCGCGCCGCGGGTGTGCTCGGCATGATGACCTTCGGCCGCGACCATTTCTACGCGCTCGATGAGAAAATGGATCTGGACGAAAAGGGCCTGCACGCCTTCCTGGAAAAAGTAAACGGCAAACCCTTCTTC
Source organism: Terriglobia bacterium (assembly GCA_020073485.1). Taxonomy (GTDB): domain Bacteria; phylum Acidobacteriota; class Terriglobia; order Acidiferrales; family UBA7541; genus Palsa-360. The sequence goes on from JAIQFB010000001.1 coordinate 138,212, forward strand.
ATGTTCGGCTTCACCTTCATGATCTGGCAATACCTGTACCAGCGCATCGCCGACCGCAGCGTGGACCTCTCGCAGGGAATTCTGGTGCACGGCGGGGGTTGGAAAAAGCTGCAGGAATTGGCCGTCAGCAACGACGAATTCAAACGGCGGCTGCGCGAGAAAACGGGGCTCTCGCGAATTTACAATTTTTACGGCCTGGTCGAGCAGGTGGGAAGCATCTATGTGGAAGGGGACAACGGCTATCTGTTCGCGCCGAATTACGCGGACGTGATCGTGCGCGATCCCCTTACCTGGGAGCCCGCGCCGATGGGCACACCCGGAGTCCTGCAAGTGCTCAGTCTGCTGCCGCTCAGCTATCCCGGACATTCGGTCCTGACTGAGGACCTGGGAATTATTCACGGTATCGACGATTCCGCGGGCGGGCGCTACGGCAAATATTTTTCCGTGCTGGGAAGGATTCCGAAGGCGGAATTGCGGGGCTGCAGCGACGTGCATGCCAGCCAGGTGAGCGGATGAAAGTCCAGCAGCTGGTGCCGCGCGCCGAGGAAGTGGTGCTCGAGGAGATCCTCGCCGGGCTGCGGGACATCTCCGGCGGCACGCTCTCTCCGCTGGCGCCGGAAATTCTGGAATTTTGCGCGAATTTTTCGCGCGCGCTGTTCAAGGACGCCGAGGCCAAGCGCTTCCCCGAGTTGCAGGCGCTGGCATTCTGGATGCGCAAGTCGGAACTTGAGCGTCTGCGCCAGGAATTCGACCGCCTGAATACCAAAAGTACTCTGCCGGTGCCGCGCGGCCTGGTGTTTCACGTTCCTCCCGCCAACGTGGATACGATTTTCATGTATTCCTGGATCATGTCCGTCCTGGTCGGCAACCGCAACATCCTGCGCATTTCGCCGCGGGCCGCGCAGCAGACCACGATCATTTGCCGGGTATTTAACGACTGCCTGGAGGCGGCCGGGGAGATCATGCGCCGCAATACGGTGATGATCCGTTACGGCCATGAGCAGGAAATTACCGCCGCGATTTCCGCCGTCGCCGATGTGCGAGTGATCTGGGGCGGAGACGCTTCCGTGAACAATATCCGGGCCGTGCGCATCCCTCCGCATTGCAAGGAGCTTGCGTTTCCGGACCGCTACTCGCTGTCGGTGGTGCGCACGTCGAATTATCTGGCGCTCGACGAAACCAAACGCAAGGACGTGGCCGCGCAATTTTATAATGACACCTACTGGTTCGACCAAATGGCGTGTTCCTCCCCCCGGCTGCTGGTCTGGTGCGGCAGCAAGGAGGAGAGTTCCAAGGCCAGCGCGATTTTCCTGCGCGACTTGCATGAGGAAGTGCAGCGCAGAGGCTACGCGCTGGACGCTTCCGGCAGCATGAACAAGTTCACATTCTTGTCGCGGGCGATTCTGGACCAGCCGGTGGTCTCGGCGCAGCAAGTGGACAATCAATTGACGGTCGCGCAGCTGGAGAACATCCGCCATCTGGACCGCGATCATTGCGGCGGAGGATTCCTGTTCCAGTACTATGCCGAGGGGATCGAGGTTCTGGCCCAATGCGTCGCCCGCAAGGACCAGACGCTCACCTATTTCGGATTTGAGCCTTCGGAAATGGCCGCCCTCGCACAATTGCTCAACGGCCGCGGGATCGACCGAATCGTGCCCATGGGCAAGGCCCTGACATTCAATCGCTACTGGGACGGGTACGATCTGTTGGCGGAGATGATTCGCCACGTGTACGTGGAGTAGCGGCAGTCAGAATTCTTCCCGCTAATAACCTCGTTTCGTCTTTTTTCACTACTTTCACCTTCTGGTGAAGGCAATCCCTGCGGCGCCGGTTTAGGCCTGCTTTTCGCTCAATTTCCAGTCACGAAATTTGCATGGGGTAGTTGTAGCGTAGGCTGAAGCCTACGCTGCTAAAACACGCGTCCGCGTGTTCGTCGAGCAGAGATGCAGGGTAAGGAAATCCAACGGGACGGGAAATTCGCGCGGAAATTCCAAGGAGGGAATTCAATACTCGGAACGTGCAGGAAAGACTTGGCTCTCCCGTGATGCTGTGCGAAGAATTTTTTGTCTTATCGCTTCAGCTTTTTTGCCGTCTTCACGCCGTAGTGTCCGCCGGAGTAATAGGAGCCGTACTCCGAGCTTTCGTCCGCGGTGTTCAGGACGACGCCAAGGACCTGAGAGTCCTGAAATTCGCGGCAGGCTTTGCGAGCCATGTCCGAGGGCGTGGAGCTTGCCCGGACGACCAGCAGGACCCCATCGCACAATCCGCCCAGCACGGTTGCGTCGGCCACCGGCAGCACGGGCGAGGAGTCGATGATGATCCAATCGAATTCCGGCTTGACGCGGTCCATGAATTCCTTCATGTGGCTGCTGGAAATCAATTCCGACGGGTGCGTGACGTGAGTTCCCGCGGGCGTGAAATAGAGCCCTTCTTCATGGCCTTTTTGAATTACCTCGAATTCCGAGGCACCGCCCTGCAAGTAATCCGCGAGTCCGGGGTTGGAGGGGGCGCCCAGCAGCGTGTGAACGCGCGGGGCGCGCAAATCCGCGTCGATGAGCAGGACGCGGCAGCCCTGTTGTCGAACCAGGGCGTGAGCCAGGTTGGTGGCCACCATCGTTTTGCCTTCGGCGGGGACGGCGCTGGAAATCAGCACGGTCTGCAGCGGCTGGTTTTCCCGGATGCGGGAAAGACGGGAGCGCAGCGTACGAAATTGTTCGGTCCCGGGATAGAACGGGTCCGCGTTGGCGAACACCAGAAAAGCGGGATCGGGTTTCCAGTTGGGCTGGGCGCACCTGGCCAGAAAACCATCGGGGCGCACAGGCTCGGGAAGGGTTTCGACCGCGGCAGCGGTGGCCGCAGCCGGCACAACGTTGGGACGCGCCGGTTCCGGCTGCTTCTCCTGCTTCGGCGCCGGGACCTCGGCCAGCTCTTCGGGCTTCTGGCCGTTGTGGCCCGATGTCTTTTCCTGCTCCGCTCTTTTCAGTGCTTCGTGGATCCTGCTCATGATTCCCTTTCCTTACTGAACAAAGCCTAATGAATTTGGACGAGCCTTAAGCCCTGGCAGCCGCTCGCGGGCGTTGAGGACCCACAAGGGAAGGCCGCGTATCCTTCTTGCCCTGATCTTTCGAAATCACGGGGATCATCGCCAGAACCGGCAAGTGCAGAGCCGCTTCGACGTCGCGTTCCGAGCGCATCGAAGTGTCCTGCATTTCCAGCAGGAGCGTTAAGCCGAGTCCCAGCGCCAAACCCGCGGCAAAGCCTCCCCCCGCGAAAACCGGAACCTTGGGGAAGGAGGGCTGGTTGGGAAGATTGGCCGGGTCGAGGACCTGGAACTGTTCGCCCTGCTGGCTTTGTTCCAGGTTCATGGCCATGGCCGATTGATCGCGTTTCTTCAGCAAATCGTTGTAGAAATCGAGCGCCGTCTGATGATCGCGGGTGACCAGTTTGTATTCCTGTTCGACCGCCGGGCTGGCTTGCACGCGCGCCTGGTAGAGCTTGATTTGCGCCTGAATGTCGGTCTGCTGCTGCGTGCGTTCCTTGATCACCTGGTCGTATTGATGAATCTGGGCTCGCAACTGTTGGATCTGAGCCGGTTCGGAAACGGGCTTGGCGGTCTTATCCATTCCCGCGGGTTTTTCGTCCTGATTCTCTTCGGCGATTTTCTTTCGCATCGTCGCGATGTCGTTCTTGGCCTTGATCACATCCGGATGATCGTTGGTATATTTCGATTGCAGAGTGGTCAACTGGGCTTCGAGCGCGGCCAGCTGCTGCTCGAGCGTTTCCGGATTCTGCCCGCTTTGCGTGGCCTGCCAGGCCGCTATTTGTTGCGCCAGCTGCGATTCCGCGAAGCTCTTATCCTGTTGCGCGCGGCTCAGCGCCTGCGTGGAAGCTTCCAGCTGCGGCGTCAGACCGGCCAGCAAGTTCAAGTTCGTCTGCGCTTCATCGGGAAGGATGCCCAGGTTCTTGCGTTGAAACGCCGCGAGCCTGGCGTCCTGTTCGTCCAACTTGGCTTTCGCTTCGTCGAGCTGTTTTCCCAGAAATTCGTTGGTCTGGATCGTTTGGCCCTGGCGGCTCTGAACGTTTTCCTCCAGGAACATGTTGGTGATCCGCGCGCAAATCGCCTGGGCCATATGCGGATCGTTGAATACGACGCTGATATAAAAGCCCGGAAGGTTCTGGGCGCGGGTCTCGGCCATGGGTTGCACCGGTGTAATGGTGACCGCCGATCGCAACCTTTCGACCAGGGCATCCATCGGCACCGAATCGATATCTTTGGCGTACAGGCCGAATTGTTGGATCACCGGTTCCAGGCGGGACCTGCTCAGAATCTGCTGCTGCATCGCGGCCAATCTCTGATTGCTGTTGTCCGAAACGACCGGCGTGACCAACGACGGGGAAACCGTGGGCGCCTGCACCAGCACCAAAGTCTGGGACGTGAACCGCTTTGGCAGCACGTGCGACGCGAAGAATCCGGCCGCGCCGCCGGCCACGGCCAGCAAAGCGATCAAATACCATCGCCGCCGCAGAATGGAGATCACGTCACTCGGTTTTATGTCCTGATGTAGCATTGCTTGCTCACCTTCTTTGCGCAGGCTCCATTTGGAGCCGGCACCCGCGCTTTGGCGGGTCTGAATTCTCCACCGCCACTTTACATTTGAGGCCCAAACCCCAGCCGCCTGCGAAACTTGGAGACACTGCGGCTATTCCAACACGCGGGGATCAGGAGCAATTCAGCGACCAAGCCCGGAAGAATAACTAACCGCTTTATTTGCTGTGATTTACAATCGCTTTCCGGATCGGTTTCCCGGAACTTTCTCATTCACTGGTCAAAACTATTTCCTCTTCATGGAATAACTTTGCCCAGGCGTACTGCGGTAACTTTATGAAAATAGGTGTGTTAGAAAGGGACTCTTCCCCAGGGTGCACTGGCCGTATTACCGCGTCTGCCGGATAGGCTCTTCCTGATAAGTGGTTTTGCCTGTTATGGTATAGCTTAGCCGCGTGCCTTCCATGCTTGCGTATGCGATTCGGGCACGCTCCTTGCCGGGGCCTTCGATCTCCAGGCGGCCGTTTCGCTCCACGATCTTCATTTGGCTGCGGTCTCTCCACCAGCGGTTGAGGTCACGGGGCAGGGCCAGCCAGATATTTCGTTCCGATTCCAGGCTTGCCAGATAGGCCAGCAGCTGGGAATAAACGGCGCGCGCCTTTTCTTCGATGACGTAGTCGGGATGAACGTTGAAAGTCGCCAGGCCGTGCCCATCCAGGATTCGCGCAATCTGCCGCTTCCACACTTCGATCGAATAATCCTGCAGGATGTGAAACAGGGAATAGTCCTGGATGGTGGTCAATGGAATTTCGAGCATGTTGCCGATGAAATAGGGCATGACGGTGCAGCATCCGCCGGGCTGCGGGTCCAGATGGCCGACATTGGGAACCGACATGTCGTAAGCGAAATTCAGGTCGCCGTACCAGTCCGTATTCCGGTACAAGACGCCGGAGCGGAACCCTTCGGCGCGATATTCCGCGGCCACTTCGTTGATTTTCGCGGCGCGGGAAAGAAACAATTCCCGGCTTGAGTACAAATGTCCGTCGTGATTCCAGTCGTGCACGTTCACTTCAAAGCCGCGGTTGCGGATCGTGTCCAGCTCGTGTTTCTGCGCATGATAGCGGCCCTCGGGGATTACCTGGAAGGCCGATTTGATTCCACAGGAATCGTTCAGGTCCATTAGTGTGGGGCAGAAATCGAGGCCCGTCCGCGTTTCGATATCGTGGGTCATGATGGCGCAGCCGGATTTTCCTTCCGGCCAGAACCAGATGAACGGAATTGTTTCCGCTTTTTGTTTTGCGATGGCCAGGGCCATGAGCTGGTCGAAAACGCTGTCCACCGAACGGTCCACGGGCCACTTCGGAAACGGCTTGTTCGCCCATCCCTTGAGCGAAGCGCGCTGCAGGTGTTTGCGAACCGCTACCGGCAGCAGGGGCCGCACCATGTAGTAGGCCTTGCGCACGAAGCCGCCGTTCGACGGGCCGCGACCCGGAGGAAGGGCCTCCGCGACGTAGCGCTCGCGCCGCAGATTTTCCACGACGGCGTCCGGTTCGAACGCGATCATGCACGAACCGTTTTCCAGGCGCACATCGGAGCTGGCGTCATAGAGTTCGGCGTCGGCCGATGGGGAGCAGAATCCCGTGCCCACGTGCCCGTAGCAAATCGCATCGGGCCCGAAGCGGAAAAAGCCGGGCGGGGTGTGGCCGTTGCCGATGGCCATGAATTCCGCGTGCTCTTCGGCGCAGCGGAAATGTTCGAGGAATGATTTGGAAATAGTCATGATGGAAGTGGTTTAACCGACGTGCCGGTACAGCAGTTTTCCCGCCAGGGTCAGGCAGGCGTCGGGAAGTTTTTCGCAAACGCGTTCGGCGAATTTCATTTTCCAGCCCTTGCCCTGGGGCGCTGCCGCCGGGGCGGCAAATGGGTAGCGGTAATAATGCAGGTTCGTGCGCGTGGTTCCCCAGTGGCCCTTGAAATTCACCAGGCCTTCGTTTTCGATTTCCGAGCGGCCGAAATCGAATTCCTCGAGGCCTTGTTTCTTGGCTTCCTGCATGGCGTCCCAGAACAGATACGGCGTTCCTCCCATGCTGCTGAAGGCGCCATCGGAGCAGCCGTACTTGTAGACCATGGTTTTCTTGTGGGTTACCGTGAAAATCGCGGAGACCGGGATCTCGCCTTTGTAGGCGACGCGAATGGCGGCATGCTCGCCCAGGCATTCCAGCACGTTGCGGAACCAGGCGATGGGCTGCGGGGGGATGCCGTGGCGGCGGCGCGTGATCAGCATCAGGCGGAAAAAGTCGCCGAGCAATTTCGCGCTTCGCCCGGTTTCGATTTTCAGGTCTTCCTTTTTGGCGCGCGTTATTTTTCTTTGGATATGGTTCTTATGAAAACACTGCAGGAGCGCTTCGGCCGGGGGACGCAGGTCCAGCATGTGAATGCAGAAGGAGCCGTCGACCGCAACATGGGCAGCCGCTTCGGTCGCCGCATCGAACGCGGCGAGTGGCCGAAGTTCGGCGTACTTGTACTTGCCGCCGCGGACCTGCTCCTCGAGATAGTTCAGAAAAACGTGCAGCGCGGCAGGATCGTCCACCAGCGGCTGGCAATGATCCGAGAAGGGAAGCGAGACCAGGCGGTTTCCGGTCAGCCAGCTGGAGACTTTGCACAGGACCAAGCCGTTTTCGAGTTCCTCGGCGTTTCCAGCCGTCGTGAACACAACCGGCTCATAGTTGTACGTGCGGCGCAGGGCTTCCAGCCACCTTTGCGTATGAAAGGCGCTCGACGCGGGATGGCGTTCCACCAGACGGCTCCAGCGCGGATCCCGCAGCGGGTCGATTTGATGTACAGCCATATTTGCCCGCCTGTTGGCCGGCGATTCCATAACTTCTTGCGTAGCGGGAGCCATTTTCCGTTTTCTTAGCGGGACGATGAAATTCCGGCGGCGACCGGCGCGGATTTTGCCGGGTCGTTCATTTCCGCGCTGCGTGCCGAATCGGAAGGATCGACGAACAGGTTCATGACTCGCGATTTCACTTCCGGCATTTGCCGGGCCAGCCGCTCGCGGATCGCGGCCCGGGCGTCCAGGGAATTCTCGATAAATTTCAACATCTCTTGCTCATCCAGCTTACGGGCATCGGCAACGATCGAATCGACTCCGATGGCGCCCATCACGCCGATAAATTTGTCGCTGTAGGCCACGCACACCGCGGGAATGCATTGCGAAACGGCGGCGATGCACGCGTGCATCCGCGCGCCGATCAGAAGATCGCACTTCCCGATCACATATTTGATTTCGTGCTGGTTATATTCGCCGAGGACCAGGCCCAGGCGTCCCGGGTACTTGTCTTTTAATTCCGCGTAGAGCTGCTCGCACGCGGCGGTATCGGTTTCCCCTTCCTGGCCAAAGACGTGAGGGACCAGCAGAACGGTGGCGCCTTTTTCAATCAGCAACTCGATGGCGTCGCGGCTGAATTGGCGGTAATCGGCGCGCAGGCCGAACATGTTGTCGCGCGTGTAGCCGCCCATGAACAGCAGTCCGCTGACGTTCAGGCCCACGAGCGGGCCGATGTGTTCGTCCAGCGATGAGAGACCAGCCAGGCCGATGCGCGCCGGGACGGCGGGCTGCAACACAAAACCCACGTCGTAGCAAAACTCGAATTTGGAGGATGGGTAGCGGGGTCCGACCAGCGACTTGATTTCCTCGAGTCCCTGGAGATCCCGCGAGTACACATGGTCGGCGCGCTTCAGGATGAATCGCGTCAGGGATTTCGCGAGGCCGCCGCGGAACGGGCCGTAGGTTTGCGGCAACAGCACCAGTTTCTTGCCGAGCAGGAGAACAAGAATCTGCGGCAGGGAAACATAAAAGTACCGCTCCATGCCGTAGATGTCGCTGAAACTGTCGCCGCCGGCAATGGATGCGAACAGGTCGATGGCGTCGATTTCCGAAAGGCACGCGTTTTTGGAGATCACCCAGTTGCGGAACGTTTTGGAAGGAACGATTCTGGCAAGCAGCGCGAGAACCGTCAGCAGCGCGATGTTGTTGGGCAGTAAGAGGCGCTTGGAGAAGCGCATGGGGATGACGGGAACGCGCACTTGTTCGCCATCGATGGTCAGCGTCTGGACCGAGGGGCTCTTGGCGAAATGCAGGAAATGAATTTCCGCGGCCGGATAGGCGTGCGCGAAGCAGCGCACGGCTCCCGCGGCAAGCGCACACACACCCATATTGGTGGAATCGAGCGTCGCGCCGAGAATTGCGATCCGTGGTTTTTTAGTGTCCTGCATGAGCATCGAGTATTCGGAAACGAGAGCGATGTGGAGCGATTAGTCCTTCGCTCCCACGAAAATAAATTCCTCGGCGATCAAGCCGTCGCCCAGGTTGGCCATTTTTTTGCGCAGCGGCAGGCGCTTTTCGGGGATCACCGGAACATCCTGGCGCAAGGCAAGCCCGGCGTCCTTGAACCATCCGCGAATCATACGGCGCGATGTCTGGTGAATCCCCGCACTGGCAAAACTTCCCTGATTGAGCGTCGTGGCCTCGCGCTGGATCCTCTTTTTCCACACACCCAGTTCGGAAAGATTGGGTATGGTGATCACAATCACGCCGCCCGGAGCCAGGAGTCCGGAAAATCTTTTCAAAAGTTCTTCAGGCTTGGCGAACCGGTGCAGCGAGTCCGTGGCCAGAATGCAATCGAAGCGTTCGCTTGAGACTTTCGCCAGCGCGCTATCCAGGTCTCCGTAACGTACCTCGACGCCCCGGGTTTCGGCGCACGCGCCGATCACGGAATCCATCGGAAGAGCGGTGACATGAATTCCCCGCTTGCCGAGTTCCGCCTCCATCGCGCCCCATCCGCAGCCGAAGGAAAGCAGGCGGCGCGTGCCCGATGGAATCACGTCCAGAATATCCTGCCGCACGGGCTCATAGTAGCTCTTGGACCATTTGGATTGTCCGACGCGGGTTTCGGTGTTGAACAGAACCGCGGAGGGCCGCTTTCCCGCTCCAATGTCCTCGAGCGCGCGCAACTGCGTAAACATTTCCGAATCGCGCAGCCCGAGCTTGCCGACGTATTTGTTGGGAAGATGCGGGAGGACGAAATCCTCGAACCGCGAAATGTTGATGAGTTTCCGGAAGCCGCATTGCGTGTAGGGATCGGTGGCCGCGGAAACCAGAAGGTCGTATTTTTCCTGGTGCGGCTGAACCAGAAATCCACCGGAGGCGATGGCGCGCTTGAGCTGGTTGCGCGTGAGGATGTAGCAGGCCGAATGTTCGTTCGAGAAAAACGCGAACGTCTGGCCGCCGCGGGAAACCACCGATGCGGGATCCCAGTGAAAGTGATAGTGAACGGTGGAGAAATGAGTCTCGCCTTCGGCGCCGCGCTCGGAGCGCATGAAACCGGCGATTTCGTTGTCGCGCAGAATCTCGGTGGCCTTCAGGAACGCATCGATATTTTTTTCGGTGATCAGCGTGTCGTCCTCGGAATAGATGAACAGGTCGTAGTCGTCCACGTGATCGGCCATCATCTGCTTGTGCGGAAACGGGAAGGACCAGGGATCTCCGACCGGAGGCTGAACGATGACCTCGACTTTTTCGCCCAGGTTCTTGGGAACGTTGGTGAGCAGGACGGGATGCACGTCAAAGGGCATGGACGCGTATTCCTCCAGCAGGCGCTTCATGAATCCGTCGTTCTTGGTTCCGAAATTCGCGAGGATCACCAGGATTTTGAGCCTGTCCGATCCCAGCGCCACGCCCGAGCCGCGCGGGGTATTCGATTGAGTCGATTCCGGCATTGAATGTGTTTTCATAGAATTCAGGGCCACCTGGCTTGCGCCATGGTTTTCCACCCGGACCGAAACGTCCGAGGGTCGCTCCAGTTCCGTTGACTGCTATACCTTGACGGCAACTTCCTCGCTTTTCGCTTCGTGTTTCGCGGCCGAGGATTCGACCGCCTCAGGTTCCCGGGAGGCCATGAATTCCCGCCAGATCACGATGAGGCTGGGGATGCCCACGGCAAAGGCGAACGCCAGCGCGACCGGGGTCCGGTAACCGGCGAACCGCGTGGCAGGCATGAGCCGAACGATGAACGCGGCAGCCAGCGCGCCAAGCATCATTTGCTTGTTGCGCGGCGTCCAGACCAGATGAACCTCCCGGCGAATGGTGATCCATACCGCCAGGTAGTAAATAAAGTAGCTGGCCAGAAATCCGATGCCCAGGCCGGGCAGCCCCAGCCAGCGCACCGCAAGCCAGGTGGTTACAATCGTGGCCACGCCGCCAATCGATTCCATTAGGAAATAGACCGAACTCTTGCACCGTGCCAGGACGGCGAACGACATCGTCCAGCTGGAAAACTTGAACAAGTCGCCGATCAACTGCCACTCCAGAATTTCCACCGTGGGGGTGAACTTGTTGGAATACACCAGAGGGATAAGCACGGGCAACAGTGCCAGCATCCCCAGAATCATGGGGACACCGAGGAGCATGACCAGGCGGTGCTGTTCGTTGATGAGCTTGACCAGTTCCTTGGGTTTGTCGGCGACCGCGGAAAGACGCGGATAATAATCCTGGCCCATGGCCGTCACCAGGAATCCCAGATAGCCAACGGAAATGGCCGTCGCCGCTTTGTAATAACCTACGCTTTCCGGATTGAGCAGGTGCACCACGACCATCGGAAGGGCGAGCTGCACGCCGGCTCCGACCAGAGAGCTGGCCGTGAACGGAGCCCCGAACCGGAGAAGGTCCCACGCGGATTTGACCGCTTCCGCACGCGAGGGTTTCGCCTTCACCGTCCCGAGTTCCCGGTGGATGAAATACCGCGAGGCGGCGTAGGTCAGCACGGCTCCTGCAATAATCGCGGGAACCACGCCGCGGGTTTGCCAGAGGATCACGGCGCAGATGGTGATCAGCGATGCGAACAGGGTGTTGATGATGCCGTATTTCGCAAGCGAAGTGACGCGATGATAGGCGTTGAGAATTCCAATCTGAACGTTTCCGGCGATGGTGAACAGCAGGGCGACGCCCATGGCCACGATGGTCCAGCCGTGATCCGGGGTGCCGAGCGCCCAGCGGCTCAGCCCGACGCGGAAGATCGTCAGCGCCGCCATGGCGATGATTGCCACTCCGGCGAACAAGACCCATGCGCCGCCCCTCAGATTGGCGATGGCCTGTTCGTCATTGCGTTTGGCCGCGCCCGCACCGAGGCGCACCAGGCCCGTGGCCATGCCCAGCCCCGCGATCAACGTGGTCAGTCCCACGAAGCTTTGCAGCAAGCCGTAATACCCGTACCCGGATGGTTGCAGGTAGAGGGCGAGGACCTTCGCCGACACCATCCCCAGGATGATGCTGATGATGGAACTCCCGCTTAAAATCGCGGTCGCGCGGAAAATCGACTTCATGCCCTGAACTCCTGTATGGCCCGGATGACGGTCGCGGCTTGTGATTCGGACAGATGCGGACCGATCGGCAGGCTCAAAACTTCTTCGTGAATGCGCTCGGAAATCGGCAGGCTGCCCGGCCGCATGGCCATGTCCTTATAGGCGTTCTGTAGGTGCGGAGGGATGGGATAGTGGATGAGCGCGCCGATGCCGGATTTTTCCAGATGCTGGCGCAGCGCGTCCCGCCGTTTCGACCGCACGACGAATAGATGATGCACCGGGTCCGCCCACTCCGGAACGTAGGGAAGAACCAGCCCGGAATGTGCAAGCCCTTCGTGATACTGCGCGGCGATCGCGCGCCTGCGGGCGTTCCAATTGTCCAGGCGCCGGAGCTTTACGCGAAGAATGGCGGCCTGGATTTCGTCGAGGCGGCTGTTGACGCCTTTGACCTCGTTCAGGTACTTGATGCGCGACCCGTAATTCCGCAGGACGCGAACGCGGTCGGCCAGGTCGTCGCTGTTGGTGGTGACGGCTCCGCCGTCGCCCAGCGCGCCCAGATTTTTCCCGGGATAAAAACTCCATCCGGCGATGTTTCCCAGTCCGCCCGTGCGCTTTCCTTTGTAGCGCGCGCCGTGGGCCTGCGCGGCGTCCTCCAGAATCCACAAATCGTGTTTCGCCGCGATTTCCTTGATCCGGCCGATGTCCGCGGGCTGCCCGTAGAGATGGACGGGGAGAATTCCCTTCGTGTGTTTCGTGATAGCCGCTTCGATTTTTTCCGGATCGATGTTGTAGGTACGCTCGTCCGGCTCGACCGGCACGGGGCGCGCGCCGCAATAGCTGACCGCGAGCCAGGTGGCGATGTACGTGTTGCCCGGCACGATCACTTCGTCCCCGGCGCGAACGCCAAGGGCTTTCAGCGACAGCACCAGCGCGTCGAGTCCGTTGCCGACGCCGATGCAGTGCTTGACTCCGGCATACTCGGCAAACTCGCTCTCAAAGGCTTCGAGTTCCTTGCCCAGCAGGTAGTAGCCGCTGTCGAGCACGCGAGCGACGGCCGAGTCGATCTCCTCGCGGAGCTCGCACGTGGCTGCCTGCAAGTCCAAAAACGGAACGTTACTTTTGATTTCGGAAGGCTTTGAGGAAGGCCTTGTAACTTCGGTAGTAGTCCGATTCGTCATATTCCTCCGAGGCTAAAACCACGCAAATCGATCCCGAGGAAAAATCCTCGAGTTCGCGCCAGACCATGCGCGGGATGTACAGCCCGTAGTGCGGGCGGTTCAAAAAGAATTTCCGGCGCTTGCGGCCGTCGTCGATCACGACGGTGAAACTTCCGGAAGCGGCAATCACGAATTGCTCGAGTTTCTTGTGCGCGTGGCCGCCGCGCATGGCGCCCGCGGGGACGTCGTACAGGTAGTACACGCGCTTCACCGCGAAGGGAATGTGGCGATTGCCTTCGATGAAGGTGAGGTTTCCCCGTTGATCGGTGATCTTGGGGAGGTTGATGACCCGGGCGGTTTTCGGCGGCATCTTTAGAGTATCCTCTTGTCAGAATTGCGGCGCGAGCTGGCAATCATGGTTGGCTCAGGCCTATTGCTCGGTTCCGATCCATTATGATTCCATACCGAGGAATTGAGGGAAACGCCGGATGGAACGCTTCCCGGCGCTTGCCATGAATCCAAACAGTCAATGCACTTGAAAAGTGCGCGAAAAACATGGCGGATCAAAACGACGCTTGCGCGTGCGCAATTGAAATTTGTGGCGTGCTACTGAGTAAGCTCGGCACCGTGGCTTGCGTCGCTTCCCTCGCGTAGCATCGTAATTCGAGTGGCCAAATGGGGCGCCAGGCGCGCGAGCACCCATTTGAGGGCGATGCCGGGGGTGAGGCCGTATCGCGCGGCCGTCGAGACCGCTTCCTTGGCCTTCGCATAGTTTCTATTCTTGAGATGCAAGTTGGTCCACTTGCTGTAGTGCCCCTGCAGATTGGCGCGCACCGCTTGCCTGACGGCATCCGCGGAACCCTCGGTGAGTTGCAGCTGTTTCTTTAGGAGGCGCTCCTCCATCTGAAGTCTGAATTCCTCTTTTTGCCAATTTAAGGCCGGTCCTTCGCGGCGCGTGGGCGAAATCGTTCGATCGATTAACACCATCGGTATGCCGACATAGCAGAATTTCGTCACCAGGGCCAAGCGAAAAACAAAATCGCAATCCTCGGCATATCGCATCGCGGGATCGAATCCGCCGATTTTACGGACCAGTTCCGTCCGGGCAAGCACGGTTTGGACCCAGACCGGCTGGTCGTGAAGCAAAAGGCGAACCGGATCGTCGACCATGCCGGTCGTTTTAGCGAAACGTTTCTTCACGGATTCAAACAGTGTGACGTTCTTCCAGTGAGGGTTGTTCATGAACCAGGCATCGGTGAAACAAACCCCGCACGAGTCTCCGAATGTCTCGATCGCCTTGAACTGCCACTCCAATTTTTGCGGCAGCCACAGGTCGTCGTTGGCATTGAATGCAATCCAGTCGCCGGTCGCTTGGGCGATGCCGTGATTCAGCGCAATACTTTGCCCTTGATTCTCCTGGCGAAAGTATTTCACGCGATCACGCCAGGCGGGTTTCTCGGCCATATAGCCGCGGACTGTGTCTTCCACCTCCTGCACCGAGCCGTCATCCACCAGGATGACCTCCGACACCGGAAGGGTTTGCCCCAAAACGCTCTCGACCACTTGCCGGATGAGGCCCGCGCGGTTATAGAGGGGAATGACAACAGAGATGATCGGATTCATGGATTTGTCTCTTCCGGGAAGGCAAGCTTTCCGAATTCTTCAAAATGCCCGCCGCCTGTTACGCGCGGATCCAAGGCTCTTACGCTCGTGGATTGCATGCCGTGTGGCGTTCGGCTTTCCTGGCAAGCCAGCCTAGTTTCGGCCGGAACGTGGCCAGTAGGCGTCGTGTTTGCGCTTTCAGGAAGCGGTGGAGGTAATTTGACTATCCCAAATCATGCTGGTGTGCGAAGTGGACAAACGCCCATGCGTCCTTCGCTGGCAACTGCCCGCTTTCATCCCGCATTGGTTGAGGGATCGTGTTGCCAAACAACTTCAGGCATCCATGCGCATGGCTTCCTAGCCCTGCCGGCGTAGCGCATGGATCGCCCGATTTGCTCGGAAAGCCCTTGGGACCGCGGTCCCCTCATGACCTCACTGAATCGAGACCACATGCAAGTTTTGAGGTACGGGAGGCAAGGAAGACGATGTTCCGGACAGTTGCAGAGCGCCAATGTCCCAAATGCCGCTGGACCCGCGCGTTGTGCCCAGCATGTCCGTATTGAAGGGAGACGCCACCTGCACCCCCGTGTTGGTATCCGCGGTCAGCATGAATCCCGCAACCGTGCTTGCCGCCGGGTTGACAAACGGGTTTGTGCTGCTGGAGTAACTGTGCGCTCCGTTGTCGCCCTTGCCGCCGCTGACCTGATAGTAGGCGTTGTAGTCATACGTGCCGGCTGCACCCGCGCCTGCTCCGCATTCGCTCGAATTGAAGTTGTACCAAATGTTGTTATAAGCCTGTACCGTCGCCAGGACCATCGGGCTGTTAATTTCGTAGACCACTGTAGTGCAATTTTGCGAGGAAGCTAGACCCGGGCTGGTGATGGTGTTGTTGTAGAACCGAAGGATTCCCGAGGTGTTGGCAACGCTGTAAAGGCCGATGATCCCGTTATCCAGCCCAACCCAGCTGTCTCCCCGCCATTTGGCGATCCAAGCGGCATCCCAAAAGAAGAGATTTCCATAGATATCCCATTCCGTAAAATTAGCGTTACCTCCCGCCGCGTCCGTGATCACGCCGCTGGATTGGATGTCCTGCCACACGTCGTACTTGGCCGTAAAGGTGGCTGCGGTGTGCTGAATTCCCTGACAGTGGGCAAAACTACCGGAGATGTTGGCGTGTCCAGCGTCGTTGTACGCAATCCAGTCATAGGACAACACAAGATTGGCGGCGTTTCCGGAATTGAAGGAAAGTGTGTCGCATCCGGCGGAATGGACATAAGAGTGGTCAATGGTGGTGTTGTTGCATGTTTGATAACAATAAATGCCTTCGTCCGAAAAGTTTCCACCCTTAACTTCGGTATTCGAGCCGAGAACATCAACGTATTCCAGCAGATAATTCGTGCAGGTGCCCGAGCCGTTGCATAGGAACAGGGCCTGGCCCGCGGCAGGGCTGCTGCCAACGGCCGGATTCACAAACTTGATGGTGTAACAGGCATCGTTGTTTGAAGGATAGGAACATCCGGGGACAGCCTGCCCATTGATCGTCCAGTAGCTCGTGCTGAATTGGCTGGAACCCCCGCTCAGCAAAGCCTGCCCTTGAAAGCTGTCGCTCCATCCGGTCGAGGTCCCATGGTCCCCGGTCCCGCCGATTGCCCCGCGGATTTCGATCGTGGATGTGCCACTGGTGGATGTGCTGAACGTAAAGGTTCCATAGCTTCCAGCGGCAATGTAATAGACGTCCCCGCGCGTCCAGGACACCTGGGACAACGAAGACCAGGCATTGGTCCAGTCGGTGCCATTATTCGCCCCGCTGGCTCCGGAGCGGATATAGTGATTGGCTGCAAATGCGTTCGTTCCGGCAAGCACAAAAACCAGCATCAGTAAAACTAAAATTCTCTTTGTCATTCTCGCTACCTGTCTTCCTTTGCGCTGAATGCGTGCGTCATTTCCCACTTGTGTTATCCCACGCTCCCAAATGAAGCGTCTACTGCACCAAAGGACAGTACATGGCCAGTTTTTCGGTTCAGGGGCGCGGCAGTCATGCCAGGAGGCGCTAGGTGGCCCCGCCGACCGTTCCGGGCTGCTCGGGTTTCATGATGCGGTCGCGCCACATCCGCTTGACCTTCACCAGGAGGCTCGTCTTTCCCAGGATTTCCTGCGCCCAGTGATTCAGCCATGCGGTGGGCATGCGCAGCAGGTTGATGCCGATCCCTTTCCAGGAGGGCGCGAAAATATAAATGGAGGATTCCTGCCATTCCTGGTTCGCCAGCACGGTCTTGTATTGCGCGTCCCCAAATCCGAAATCGATCTGCTGCGCGCGGTCCTCGCTCTTTTCGCCGCAAAAATATTCCACCACGTGCATGATCAGATAGATCCCGGGGGAATGTTTGCCGTAGGCCGGATCGTAGCCCATGCTGTCGCTGCAAAAACTATTTTGGTAGAGCTTGCCGATCCAGAACGCGACGGGTTTGTCCCCGATATACAGGACGAAGGCGCGCAGCCAGCCCTTGGCGATTTCCAGTTGCAGGCGCTCGCGCATCGCCGCGCTGGTATCGAATCCGACGCCCAGGCCCCGCTGGTAGGTTTTGGCCGCGACCTGCTCGATATCCCGCATCATCTCGTCGAAGTCCGCGGCGCCGCGAAAGGTGCGGATTCTCGCCTGGCCCGGAAATTCGGCGGCAAACTTTTTCAATTTCGATTTCAAGGTCGTCCGCGATTTCTTGGAGAGAGCCGCGTAAACACCGTCCATGTTCATGGGCAGGGCCATGGACCGGTGCATGGTGGCGGACGTGCCGTGATCGCGGCATAAGAATCCCGGCATGGTTAGGCCGAGCTCCGACAGCGGCGATTCGAGACGGGCATGGCCCAACATGGCGGCGTCCGCCTCGTTCCGTTTCAGTGAATCGATGACTTCCTGGACCAGGGCTGTGGTGTTTTCCTCGGACGCGTCGCCCAACAATCCCTTGTAAATGAAAGTGAGGACCCGGGCTTTTGGTTTCAGGAGCGTCTTATATCCGAATTTTAAATCGATTCGCCCTTTCTCGAGACGTCCGACGAGCAGGGCCCGGGGCTTTTCTCCCCGGTACAGCACGATGACATAGGGGCTCACTTCTCCGGGCATCGAGCGAAGAATGGTCAGGTAAAAATCGATATCCGAATTCGGATGGCTGTGCCAGGCCGACCACACCTCGCGGATTTTCTCAATCCCGGCAAAATCCCGAATGATGCGAAGCCGCAACCCCTCAGCCATTTGCTAAATTGCCTTTCCCAGGAAGAATTTCGGATAGCGATATGAGTCGATAGCTTTCTTGTTTCGCGGCACGTCTACCGCAATACCTCGGCCAGGCGCCTTTCCATGACGGGACTCTCCGTCGCAGGCTCTTCCGCGACCGCGCCTTCCTTCTCAAGCAGGCCCGGGTAAATCATGGCCATGGCTATCACGATCCATGCCATGTAGCTTTGCTGTCCCCAACCCAATATAGCTACGTTCGTCATCAGAAAAACAAACGCGCAGATATTCACGAACAGGACCACGCAGGGAAGATTCGCCGGCTTGGGAATCTTCAGGGAATATCGAAACGCCTTGTACCCCGCGATCAAGAAAACGGAAATGGCCAGAAGAAAACCAACGTATCCCGTCTCGATCATCAATTGGGCGATGGAACTGTCGCAACTCTCAAACGGCACGATCTGGCCCTGAAACAACCCTTTCCATCCCAGGAAGAAAAAGGATTCCGGGCCATACCCCCAGAGGGCTCGCCAGAAATCGTGATTCAGATGCAGGAAGGCCTGGTCATACAGAGCGTACCTCCACTCATAGGAGCTTCCCTGCACCGATTCCGGAGTCAGCGTCTGGCTATAGAGATTCGCAATAGTTTCCCAGATTCCCGGCCGGGCAAGCAATGCAATCACGGCGAGTGCGCCAATCCACATGACGTATCGCCGTATCTGCCTTCCCCCGCTTAAAAGCACTACGGCCATCGAAAGGGCCGCTGCCAGCCAGGGACCGCGGCTGGTTGTCTTATAGAGGTTTAAAATCATCAGCATGGTGGCCGTCCAGAGAAACACCTTCTGCTTGGCCGTCTTGGAGACGCTGATCAGGTAGAGACCCATGGGAATGGTCATTGCCAGGGCCGCTCCAAACAAAATGGCGTGTCCAAACGTCGTTTGCACCCTATCGCTGCGATCCGGCACTGCCCCCAAGAGATTCGCGAACCGGTGATAAACCTCGGGGAACAAGCCCATCACGCTCCAGTTCCAATAGGTTTCCGCAATGCCGAGCAGGGAGCAGACCACCATGGAGGCCACGAAACCGTACATGATCTTGCGGACGGTTTCGGTCCGGGTGATGCTCTTGGCGAAAATGTAGTAGATCAGAAAGAAATCGAAAAACTCGGAGAGGACCGATTTGATGCTGGTCACGAACACGACCGAAAACGCCGAAGCGATCAGCATCCAGGCCATCAGGAAAAAGATGGTATTTCTCAGCGGAAGCTTTCCCCTTTCCTTGGCCTCGCTGGAAAACACATACAGCAGGAAGGTCAGGATGACGATCAGGCGCTGCGTGGTCAGGTCGAAATATCCCGTCAAAGTGACCTGGGATTCATAGGGGAACAGCATCAATAGAAACGCGATCAGGGGCAGCGTGCGCTCCAGCCCCTTCAGAAAGGCGCATCCCAGAATCAGGCAGATGACGACGGCGTCGATAATGAGAACGAGGGTCATAGGGTCGTGATCGGTCTTACTTTCTCAGGCGTTTGCCCGTGTTTCGACCGTGATTTCTTCTTGATGAATTTGGCGATCCCCGCAGCCACGGCGGCTAGAAGCAGGAAGGGGATGATTTTTTCCAGGTAGAGTTCGTACACGTCCAGATCGTGCTTGTAATAGTATTTCGTCAATTTGCGGCCGAACGACCAGGTCGATAGCGTGGTATCCCGAAATTCCGCCATGCGCCGCACCATCAGTACATAGAGGCTGGTCTTTGAAACGTCGATCGAGGCGAGGTTCAAGTCGTTCTTGTACTCGATGAACATGTGGCGGCTGCTCATCGCGGACACGGTGACCTGGAACGCGAGCTCGTCCTGTTTGCGGTCAAAAGCCTGCGGTTTGCCGTCGACTGTGAGCGAGGCGATTTCGGGCTGAAAATTTTCCTGCTTGGACACCCAGAACGTGGTTTCCCGCGGCGAGGGGTTTTCCAGAGTCAGGTCGCCGGCAAAGGCCCGCACATCCACCCCGCCGTCGTCGCGCCGCCGCTCGACATACAGGTGCTCGACCACGCACTTCATCCCGCACCAGTGAATGTCCGGCTGCATGGCGTTCACTTCGTCGGCAATCGGGTCGAACGTGGCGATGCCTTCGTCAAACAGCGTTTCATGGCCGTAGACCAGGGCCGGGTTATCCAGAAACAGTTGAATCGCGAGGATCGCCTTGGGCAGCGGGATCTCCGCAGAATACCGCAGCAAGGTCGGGAAGTTCGAGTAACGCAGCGTCACCGGCCGCAAATAAAACAGGAAATCGTCATCCGGAGCGGACGAGCCCAGCGGAACGTCCTCGGAATTCGCCGTGGCCAGGTAATTGTATTTTTTCATGGCCGCGAAAGTTTCGTTCGGGGCGATGGCGTGGGGGAAGACCATCACGCGGTCGTATGGAATCCCGGTCAGATTGGTGAATTGTTCCATTCGCGCAATGCCTTGCTGCAGGTTTGCTACTTGATTCGCCAGCGGCGCAATGGTGTAGGCGTCGAATTCCCGGTGGTCGTGATTGTTGCCGTGAACGGAAATCGAATAACGGTCGGGATGCTCGCGGAACATGGCGATGATGTCGGGCTTGTTGCGGTTGTAATTCAGGGGGATGAAGGCGATGGTCGTGTGGAAATTGTGCTTTTCCATTTCGCCGAGCAGCGCATGGTAATTGATGTGTCCATATGGTTCGGTGAGAAAAGAGTCATCGAGCGTGAGATTCGCGTAGTGCCCCGGATTGTGCCAGCCCTTGTCGCCCGCGGCGTAACGCACGAACATCATTTCCGGAGCGACCTCGGAAAAAATGTCGGGCAAGTGCCTGCGGGGAAGTTGCGCAAGCGCTCCCGCGGGATTCATGGCTGCAAGGAAGAAGAAGTCCCCGGATTCGAGAGGAAGGCGCACAAACACCGGCATGCTCTTTCCGTCGAGATCGGCGGAAAGCACGGCCTGCGCGCCGCCCGCATTGGCCGTAGCGAAACCGCAGGCCGCTTGAGCGACGGCCGGAAGCGCGACCCCCGAAAGCTGTCTAGTGATCTCCGTTTTTGGGCCCACGACATAGGAAGCATTGGAAACAGTCGGCGGAAGGGCGCTGCAGCCGGAAAGCTGCTGGGCGGACGACACGGCCAGTTGCCGGAAGTCCGTTGCTGGCGTGATTCCAAAAATCATGATGGGAATGCTCTTTGCACCGTTGCGCCGCGCAGCGGAGAGTAGTTGCTGCATGGAAACCGATTGCAGTGCCGCGGGAGTGGCCACGACTCCCAGCGTTTCGGTGCTCTCGATTGCTTTCAGCGCGGCAGCCGAATCCCCGGCGGTCTTTACCAGAACCGAGTTGAGCTTTACGCCGTAAAACTGCGCCGCGATGTCCCAATGCTGCTGACCGGCAGAGGCGTCCTTGTCCGTTTGCAGGTACACCACATCCCCCGCGGCGCACACACGGGCCAGGCTCAGCAGGAATAGAAAAACCAGCGCAGGGAACACCCTCCGCGTGATCAATGTCCGCTTGAAAGACTTCTTCATGGAATTTTCGTTTACTTCGACACCGGAACGGAACCGGCCGCGGCCAATTGCTCGGAACCCATCGCATCGCCGTCGATGAACATGCGATGCCACAGTTCCAGGATCACCAGGGAAAAAATTTCCTTGGAGCGGTTCACACCGTTCGAGTTTTCATGCAAGATTTTCTCGACGGCGTCGCGCTGGAAGTAGCCCCGCTCCGCGGTGCGTTTGTCGGTGAGGACGTCGCGAACGTAATCGCGCATCTCGCCCCGGATCCAGGTCTCGTAAGGAACCGGGAAGCCGGTCTTCTTGCGGTTCAGAATTTTCTCCGGGACTCTGTTCTCCAAAGCTCTCTTCAGCACATATTTCGTGGTGAGGCCGTGCAGCTTGGACGACCGCGGAAGCGACGCGGCGAATTCCAGGACGCGGTGATCGAGCAGCGGAACGCGCAGCTCGAGCGAGTTGGCCATGGTGATCTTGTCGGCCTTGATCAGCAGATCGTCGGGCAGCCAGCTTTTCGTGTCGATAAAGAGCATGCGGTCGAGAACGTCCATGCCGGACATCTGCGCCGCATACTGGCGCGCCAGCGTTTTCGGCGAGTGGCCGTTCACCGGGAGGCTGGCGCGGAAGCCCGCGGAGTAAAGCTGCCCCTTCATGCTGTTGAAGGATTCGTTCGGGCCCGAAGTTCGACTGAAATAATAGTCTTCAAACGTCTGGCTCATCAGCGGTGCGTATTTGTTCAGCCGCGAGAAACCCGGAAAGTGCCCCAGAGCGGCAGCGGCCATGCCGGAAGTTCCCGCCGCCGGGCCGAGCGCGCGCTTCATTTTTTCCAGCCAGTAAATGTTGCGGTAGTTCTGATAGCCGGCAAAGGCTTCGTCTCCGCCCTCGCCCGAGAGCAGCACGGTAACGTGTTCCCGCGCGAGTTTCGTGATGTAGTAGAGCGCGATGGCCGGAGGCTCGCACACCGGCTCTTCCATGTGCCAGACGTAGCGCGGCAGGCACTCCTCGAAGTCGCGGGCGGCGATGGTCATTTCAAAATGACGGGCGCCGTAGCGGTCGGCGGCCAGCTGCGCGTAGGGCCGCTCGTCGGCGAACTGCTCGCCCTCAAATCCAATGGTGAACGTGCTGATCTGTTTTCCGGTCTGCTCGGTGGCAAAGCTCAGCATGGCGGTCGAATCCACCCCGCCGCTGAGCAGCACGCCGACCGGCACGTCCGCGATCATGTGTCCGCGCACGGTTTCCGAGAGCAGTTCGACCAGCTCGCGCTCGTAGTCTTGCTCGGTTCCGGTTTTTCTTTTTCCGGCGAACGAGAGATCCCAGTACTGCTCGATGCGGACCTTGCCGTCCTGGATCATCATGTAGTGGCCGGACAGGAGCTTTGAAATTCCCTTGAACAGCGTTTCCGCGCCCGGAACATAGAGATAGGTGAGGAAGGTGTCGAGCTGCGCGGGATCCATTTCCGCTTTTACGGAAGGGTCCCGCAGAATCGCTTTGATTTCCGAGGAAAACAGCAGAGCGTCCCGAGTCACCGCGTAATAGAGCGGCTTGATGCCCACGCGGTCGCGGGCGATCAGAAGGGTTTTCTTCTTGTTGTCCCAGATCGCAAAGCTGAACATGCCCCAAAGTTTTTCGATGGCCGCTTCGCCCAGCTCCTCGTACAGGTGGACGATGACTTCGGTGTCGGTGGCCGTGCGGAAGGTGTGCCCCTTATCGATCAGGAAGGACCGCAGCTCTTTGTAATTATAAATTTCACCGTTGAAAATGATCCACACGGAGCCGTCTTCATTGCAAATTGGCTGCTTGCCGGTGCTCAGGTCGATGATGTTCAGGCGCAGGTGGCCCAAGCCGACGTTCGAGGCAAAGTAGGTGCCATTCTCATCCGGGCCGCGATGGCGGATGACGGACATCATCTCGCGTATGAGCGCTGGCGGAACCGGCTGGCTGGCGTCGAAATTCAGTTTTCCGCAGATGCCGCACATAAAACTAGATTTCTCCTGTACGGTGCTGGCGCACCGGCCCGAGACGTTTTACCCACTTCTCAAAACCGAAACTCCAGTTGAGAATGCGGCGCCACTTGCGCAACGCGAACCGGATATACTCCCTCTCGCGCCGCGGCAGCGGCGTGACAAACCCCACGCCCAGCACAATCAGGCGGAGAATGGCGGCGGCGGCCATGGCGCTGCGATAGCCTTGGGCGTAGAGAGGTCCGCGCGTCTTGCGCAGAAATTTGCAGACGGCCTCGCGCGTGGCGATATCCCCAAAACCCGTGTCGGATTTCTTCTTGGAGCTGCCACAGCCATGGTGTACGATTTCGGCGCCGGAATCGTACCCGACCAGAAATCCCGCATGGCGCGTCTGGTAGCAGAGATCGATGTCCTCGCCGTACATGAAATATTCCGTAGTGAATTGCCCGATGCGGTCAAACACTTCCCGCAGAATCATAATATTCGCGCCGCACAGCGCCTCGACCTCGGCCGGCGTGCCCGTGGATTTCTCAAACAGCGGGCGCATGCCCCACAGGCGCAGGCGCGGGAACGCCATCTTCAGTTCTTCTACATCCAGCAGTTGATTCAGGATCGTCGGAATCGGCTGGATGCAGCTGGTCTGCAGCGTCTTGTCGGTATTCAGCAATTTGCAGCCGAGCGCTCCGAACGCGGGCGAAGCCAGGAGCGTGGCATACATGCGGTCGAGGGCCGCCCCGACCAGCTCGGTGTCGGGATTCAGAAACAGCAGGACCCGGCCGGTGCTCTGCACGGCGCCCAGGTTGTTCGCGTGGGCGAAACCGAGATTTTCGCGGTTGGCGATCAGCCGAATGTCGAGCGTTTCCAGGACTTTCAGGGAATCGTCGGTGGAGGCGTTATCGACCACGATGATTTCGTATTCGATCGTGTGCGTGTTCGCGCGAATGCTGGCGACGCACTCCCGCGTGTAGGCCGCGCTGTTCCAGTTCACGATGATGATTGACAGGTCCATGTTGGGTTGCGGCGCTTTTCCCGGTTTTCTGTTATTTCCAGATCGATTCCCGGAATGTCAGGCGGCGAAGCTGCTGGCTGCGCACGTAGCGAATCAGTTCCGGGTCGTCCACGGTCCTGATCTTGTTCCAGTAGCCGTAGAGGTAGCCGTACGCCAGGCCGACGGCGGCCACGAAGTAGGGCTTCTGCGGCACGCGCTTTACGCACTTCAGCAGCATGAAGAGCGGATGGTAGCCGGTGATGTAATTCGCGCGGCCGTTCTTCACATAATCTTTCCACACGCCGTCGTTCGAGCCCGTGGCGCGGCGCTGCAGCACGGGTATATGCGAGAAGCTGCGCGTATGCCAGCCCAGCATGTTGGCTTTCGCTTCGTCGAGAGTGTCCCAGCCGGGAGCGGGGAATAATCCCCCGAGGCCTTCCCAACAATCGCGGCGGTAGATTTTCGTCGCCCCGCGCACGTGAAACGCGGGATTGGATTCGATCTCGCGCTCGCCGTTCGCCAGGTTGTAGACCGTGCCGCCACCCACTCCGAGCTTGGGATCGGCCGAGAATTCCGCCAGGCAGCGCTCGAAATAATTTGATTCCAGGACCAGATCGGCGTCCAGCTTGACGATGAAATCCCAATCCGTCACGGCCAGGGCGCGGTAGCCGTCCAGAACGGCTTCAACCACGCCGCCGCCGGGATGCCGGAATCCGCGGTCCTTGCGGTGCACGACCTTGAGCCAGGGAATCTGCTGCGCGAAGCGGTCGAGGATCGCGCCGGTATCGTCGGTCGAGCCGTCATCCACAATCACCCATGCGGCCGGGCGCACCGTCTGCTGCAGGACGCTGTGAATGGTCTGCTTGATTTCCGAGCCTTCATTTCGAGCCGGTGTGATGACCACGTACCGGCCGACGCTGGCGTCGGCGCCAATCGATCCGCTCTGCACGCTAGCGAGACTCAATGGGTTGCCCCTGCTCCTGCCAGAATTTCTTCGTCATTTTGAACAGGTATTGCGGCTTGTGCAGCCAGTCGTAACCGCCTTCGAGCTTGGCCTCAAGGAAGCGAAGATCGTCGAACGAATTGACCGGAAGGCGCGGCATAAAGAACCAGTCATCGTCGGGCCGTGCCGTGCCGATGATCGTGCACACGCCGTTTTCATAACCGTGCGTCTGCAGCAGTTCCCGCAGGTGCGAGGTGAATTTCTTATCGTCCTCGGGAAACGCGTACGGGTAGGCGAAGGATTGAATGGCTTCGCCCAGTTCGTCCTCGATGGTCTCCTTCGATTGCCGGACTTCGTACTCGACTTGATTCGGGCCTAGCTTGTAAAGCTCCGGATGGTTTACCGTATGCGAGCCGATTTGAATCCCGCGGGCGTGAATCTCGCGCACTTCCGCCCAGGTCATGTACTCCTTGCCGTCGGCGCACACGGTTTCGTTGGCGGTGAGGCCCGAGACGATGAACATGGTCGCCTTGAAATTGTATTCGGCGAGGATCGGGAAGGCGTGCGTGTAGAAATCGCGAAACCCGTCGTCAAACGTGATGACCACGCGCTTTTCGCTGTTGCGCCCGGTCATCATGGCTTCCAGCGCTTCGTGCAGGTTCACGGTGGTGTAACCGTTTTCGTGCAGGAATTTCATGTGCGCGGCGAAGCGTTCCTGGCTGGTGTTGGTCTCGTAATACGGATGCCGCCCTGCGACTTCGGATTGCATTCCGTGATACATCAGGATCGGAACGCGCGGGGCGCGCTGCCTGCGCAACATGTGCGAAAACGGGTGAATCAGGCCGATGCTGATGGCGCGGTCCAGTCGAAAGCTGGTCATGGTGCTCATCTTGGGGAAATTTTATGAACAGGTTGCGCGCCGGGCGTAGCGCCGGCGCCCGCGGCGGGTTCGCGGCGATCCGAAACGCTTCCGGCGGATTGCGCCGGCCGATGCAACCGGTCCACCAGGTTCAGGTAGTCCAGTTTCCGCACCGTCCAGCTGTTTTGCTCGATGTACTGGCTGGCGCCGGCGACCAGTTGCGCGCGCAAGTCCGGATCGCTCCAGAGTTCCAGCATGGCCTCGCCCAGGTCCGCTTCGTTTTCGGATTCAAAAAATCGCACGCGCGTGTCGTCGTGATAGAACGTGTCGATCTTCGTGTTGGAGACAATCAGCGGGACGCCCAGGGACATGAATTCCATGATCTTGGTGCTGGCCGCTTCGTTTCCAAAGCCGGAACTGGCGCGTTTCGGAACCACGGCCAGATCGCTGGCGGCCATGATTTCGGCGATTTCCTCGGTCGGGAGCGCGTCGTGAAACAGGATGCGGTCCGACATCCCCAGGTCCGAAGCCAGCTGGATCAGCGCGGGCTTGGTGGAGCCTTCGCCATAAATGTGATACTCGGCGCCTGGCATTTCGCCGGCCACGCGCGCGAACGCGCCGATGGCCACATCCAGGCCCTGGTGATGGTTGAGCGAGCCGGGATAGAGAATGATGAATTTTCCGTCCGCCGGACATTTTGCGCGCGGCGCGAATATTTTCGGGTCGGGATAATTGATCACCACGGAGCATTTCTCAGCGGCCACTGATCGCGATAGCAGCCGGTCGTACCACAGGTGATTCGCGATGATGACGTGATCGGAAAATGCGATCGACAATTTCTCGACCCACACCAGGCTTTTGAACAGGAATGAATCCTTCGATGCCCCGAACTTGCTGGCATAAAACTCCGGCAGGATGTCGTGAATATCCAGAATGACGCGCGCGCCGAGCAGTTTCGGGACGATGGCGGCAAACACCAGGAAGTCCGGCACCGAATGCACGTGAATCACGTCGTAGCGTTTGATAAACTGATTTTTCGTGAGCAGCAGCGCGGACGCGATCAGGAACCGCAAAATGCGGAACAGGTACATGAACTGCGAAGTTTCGTTTACCTGGCGTTCCTGGATGCGGTAGACGTTTACGCCCTGCAGGATCTCGAAGCGCGCATCGCCTTCCTTGCGCAGCGCCAGCACGTCAACCTGATCGCCGCGTCCGGCCAGGGCGGTGGCGTACTGAATGACGCGCGTGTCACCTTCGTAAAACGAATAGGTGACCATGCACACTCTCATCGTTGCTCTCCGCCGGATAGCCTCATGATTCTCATTGCGATCTTTGGTGGTGTTGCAGTTGTGGGGACATCCGCCGTGGCGGACCGTGTCCCTACAATCCGCAAGATTGCTGGGTTAACGCTTCGCTCCGGGCGCGCCCGATGGCTGCGCCAGGAACTGCGAGACGCATTCGGCGACAAGCTTCTGTTGTTCCGCGGTGAGCCCGGGGAACATCGGCAGGGAAAGAGTCTCCGCGGCGATTCTTTCCGATACCGGAAAGTCGCCCGGCTTGTAACCGAGAACTTTGTACGGGGTCTGCAGGTGCACCGGAATCGGGTAGTGAATGCCCACGCCGATCCCCGCGCGGTTGAATTGCTCCATCATTTTTTCGCGTTCCGGAGTCAGGATCGCGTAGATGTGATAGATCGATTTGGACCAGCTGGGCTGGTTGGGAAGCGTGATGGCGCCGGCCATGGGAGCGAGCAGTTCATTGTAACGGGCGGCGGCGTCGCGGCGTTTGCTGTTCCATTCGGCCAGGTGGGGCAGCTTGATACGCAGAATGGCCGCTTGAATCGAGTCGAGGCGCCCGTTGTAGCCTTCCATGTCGTGGTAATACTTTTTCGACTGGCCGTGATCGCGCAGCATGCGCACCTGCTTGGCGATGGCTTCGTCGTTGGTGGTCGTGGCGCCGCCTTCTCCGCAGGCGCCCAGGTTTTTTCCGGGATAAAAGCTGAACGCGGCCGCGTGGCCCATCGATCCCGCCTTCATCCAGCGGTTCTGTTTTTTAGAGAAATACTCAGCGCCGTGCGCCTGGCAGGCGTCTTCGACCACGATCAGGTTGTGTTTCGCGGCCAGGTCCAGAATGGCGTCCATGTCGGCCACCTGTCCATACAGGTGCACGGGAACCACGGCGGTCACGGGCCGGCCGAGCTTGCGGTGGATGAGCTTGCCTTTCTCGACCGAGCACTGCTTCTCGATGAATTCCTTCAGCTTGACCGGGTCCATCGTGTAGGTCTTGGGATCGACGTCGACAAACACGGCGCGCGCGCCGGATTGCGTGACGGCTTCGGTGGTGGCGATGAACGTCATGGGCACGGTGACCACCACGTCGCCTTCCTTGACGCCCGCAGCCATCAGCGCAAAGCGCAGCGCGTCTGTGCCGCTGCTGACGGCGATGGAATAGCGCGTCTGGCAGAATTCCGCGAACTCCTTCTCGAGCCCTTCCACCGCGGGGCCGCCGATGAACCCGGCGGTGCGCAGCGCGGCGCGGAAAGCGCCGACGAGCTGTTCCTCCAGCTCGACGTGAGGAGTTACCAGATCCAGAAAGGGAATTTTTGAGCTAGCTGTCATTTCGCCACCTTCGTTTCCATTGAGATTGAACGCAAAACTTTTGCAGGGTTCCCGGCCACAATCGTGTTGGGGGGAACGTTGCGGGTCACGACGCTGCCCGCGCCCACGATGGCGTTCTCGCCGACCGTGATGCTGGACAGAATGGTCGCGCCGGAGCCGATCGAAGCGCCCCGCTTAATCAGGGTTTTGTCCACTTTCCAGTCCGCCTCGGTCTGCAATTCGCCTTCCGGAGTCGTGGAGCGCGGGTACACGTCGTTGATGAACGTGACGCCGTGCCCGATGAATACGTTGTCCTCGATGTGCACGCCCTCGCAGATGAACGTGTGGCTGGAGATCTTGCAGCGGCGCCCCACGCTGGCGTTCTTTTGAATTTCGACGAATGCGCCGATCTTGGTTTCGTCGCCGACTTCGCATCCGTACATGTTGATGAATTTCGAGAGTTTGACTCCCTTGCCCAGTTTTACGTCGGGAGCGATGCAGCAGAATTCGTTCACAGTGTGATCAACTCTCCTCTCTTCTGAATCGAATGCTCGGCGGCTTCCAGCATGCGCACCACGCGCAGGCCGGCGTGGCCGTCGTTGAAGGGTTTTTGGCGCGTCATGATGCAGTCGGCGAAATAATCCAGCTCCACGCGCAGCGCTTCGAGCTGTTCGATCTGCGGCGCCCACATGTCTCCGGTCCGGTAGCTGACCAGCACATTGTGAAGTCCTTCGCCGGACTTGAGCTGCACGCCTTTGTCGTACACGCGGACTTTTTCGTCGGCCACCAGGTCGTTCCAGACCACCATTTTTTTCTGGCCGCCGATCAGCGTGGTGCGGATTTTCACCGGCGAGAGCCAGTTGACGTTGATGTGCGCGATCACGCTGTTGGGGAAATAAATGGTCATGTAGGCCACGTCTTCCACGCCGTTCAGGTGTTTTTCGCCGGTCGCCACGATGGCCTCCGGCTCACTCTTGATCAGGTGATCCATGATGGAGAGGTCGTGAGGGGCCAGGTCCCAGATCACGCTCACGTCATGCTGGAACAATCCCAGATTGATGCGCAGCGAGTCGTAGTAATACAGGTCGCCCAGCGTTCCGCTCTCGACCAGTTCGCGAATCTTGCGCACCGCTCCGGTAAAAAGGAACGTGTGATCGACCATGATGGTCAGTTTCTTGCGCTCGGCCAGCTCGATCAGTTCCTCGGCCTGCGCCGAGCTGGACGTGAACGGCTTTTCGACGAACACATGCTTTCCGTTTTCCAGCGCCCGTTTGGCCAGCGCGTAGTGGGTCCAGACCGGAGTGATTACGGCCACCGCATCGATGGTCGGAGAAGTCAGGATATCGTCGGGATTGGTGCAGGTCTTGACGCCCGGAAAAGCTTTCCTGACCTTGGCCAGCGCCGCCTCGCTTTTGTCGCAGACCATTTCGACGCGCGTGGAATCCAAACCGTGCAGGTTGCGCACGATATTCGGTCCCCAGTATCCGTACCCGATCACTCCTACGTTAATCATATGATTACCTCGATGGTGGATGTCGTTTTAGGATGCCTTGTCTGGGTTCCGGCTTGGTGTCCCGGCGTGAGAGCAGTTCGCGCGCAGGCCGAGTTCGGTTCCCAATCTGGCGTCTCTGCGGAGGATTGCGAAAAATGGACTGTCGAGCTTGCCGCTTGCGGGCGGCCTTTCTAGCGAATCCATCGTTTCCCGGCCGCTCCATCCCCTCAGAATGGAAAGCCGCGTCCGGAAAACTTGGGATCCGCTATTTCAGCCCCTGGTTGAGCAACGCGTGGGCTGGCACAAATCCAACGCGGGCTGCCCGGGAGGGGCTAAGAGGCACGATTCGCGCGCGGTCGATCTCCAGGGACACGGAGCGACGCAGCAACGTAACCGAAACCACGATTCGGTGGGTTCCCTTAAAACTGATCAAGATCCCCTCCAGCCCGGAGAGCGCTTCGTCCTGAATACGGACGCGCTCGCCGATTTCCAGGTAGGGCCAAGGCTGGACGGGCAAATTCGATTGCACGATGGTTTGCACAGCGGCCAGTTCGGAATCCTCCAGTGGAATGGGGAGGCGTCCCCGGCTGACCACGGAAATAACCCCGGGTGTAACCAGAATCGGCAGGCGATCCTGTGGATCGAACCTGCAAAATACGTATCCCGGAAACAACGGAAATTGGACGTCCTTCATGCGCCCGTTGCGGCGCACCCGGTTCATGTATTTGGGAAGGAATGTCTCAAAGCCCTTGCCGGAAAGCAGGGACTCGGTGGAACTCTCCCATCGGGTTCTTACCTGAAGGGCAAACCATTTGTCCGGTTCTGTTTGGGTCGGCATCGGGCCTTTTTTGCTTTCCCTTCGCTCTATTGGGAGCCTGAAAAGAGATCCTGATAGGCTACCGCCATTAACGCATCAGAAGTACGGTAGAGATACCGCAATCGACATGCCAGTCGCATGGGTGGACAGGCTCAAACATGCACCCCGGTGCCCAGATTCAGGCTATTGAAAATAAATGACTTGCATACGGATTATAGGGCCCTGTATACAATAGGGACCACTTGCCCTGGGCAGTCTACGGAAATAGAAGAAAATCATTACCATCATGTGCCTACAGGTTGCCGTAACGGTATTCTAATCTCAAATTGGACATCCCAGCGGAATTGGGGCCGGGTCAAGGACGGCCGGGGGGCCTCTAAAAGCGGTTTCCAGCCGCCGGACGTTTTGCCGACGAACTTCTAGCTAGGCTGTAGAAGATTGAAGGATCTAAGGCAGGAATCTACCGACCGAATTTCGGGCCTGCAGGGATACATCGGGAGGAACTGGCGAAGGGTGAACCTACGTTCTTGGGTCCACCTTACAGAAGCCGCACCGAAAGCAGCTGGGATCACAAAAAGATGAATGACAATTGTTGCGCATATTCTGCTGCGAAGTTCCTGTTTTTTGTGTTTCATTTTGCGAATTTATCTATCCACATTTGTGCACACCCCCTAACCTAAAGATCAGTGGGCAATAAGCTTAGAGACATTCTCCCCTCGCAATGGCGCTTGAGTTGCGCATACAAGTGCCGGGTATGGAGAATTCTGAAATTTGAATGATCGATCCGCGCCTGATGTTGTGAACTGAAATTTGTTTGCAGCGGCCGGAGGTGCTGGCATTCGGGCCCCTTTCCAGATTTCGGGGGATTGTTCGGACAGATTGGAATCCAGGGGGCGCAGTCGATTCCACTCTTATATCCATGGAGACATAGATGAAACGGTTCTTCCAGCGGGTAATGTTGCTCATTCTGATTCCATTTCTCTGGGTTTCCTCTTCGCGGGCTCAGGCCGATGTCGTGGGGCAATGGACGACGTTGCCCTATCAAATGCCGATCAATCCGGTGCACTCGGCCTTGTTGAATAACGGGAAGGTGCTGATCGTTTCCGGCTCGGGCTGGGTCGCCGGCAACACCAATTACCTGGCAGCGATCTGGGATCCGGTCGCGGGCACGATAACGCAGCAAAAGCTCACTTGGGACATGTTCTGCAGCGGGATTTCGATTTTGCCCGACGGGCGGCCCTTCGTTGTGAGCGGGACACTGCAATATGACCCGTTCGAGGGCCTGGTGAACACGGCCGTTTACAACCCTTCCACCGGGCAATTTACTAATATGCAAAATCTGGCGCATGGGCGCTGGTATCCGACGACCACGGTACTGGGCGACGGCCGCATCCTGGCTTTTTCCGGGCTCACCGAGACCGGAAAAACAAACTCCACCGTCGAAATCTACACCGTCGGAACCGGCTGGAGCACTCAGTACGCCTCGCCGTTTACCCCGCCGCTGTACCCGTGGATGCATCTGCTTCCGAATGGGAACGTCTTCTTCTCGGGATCGAGTCCGATCTCCGCGATTTTTAATCCCACCACGGACACGTGGACCACTAACGTGGCTACCACGAACTACGGCGGCACGCGGACTTACGGCACTTCCGTCATGCTTCCCCTGACTCCCGCCAATGGATACAAGCCGGTGGTCATGATCATGGGGGGCGCGAACCCCGCCACGGCAACCACCGAACTGATAGATCTTTCCGTCAGCAAGCCGAAGTGGGTGTATGGACCATCCATGTCGCAAGCCCGCATTGAGATGAGCTCGGTCATCCTGCCTTCCGGACAAATTCTTGCCTTGGGTGGATCGGCCAATGACGAGGACAGCAGCACCGCCGGTCTGAATGCGGACTTGTACGACCCGGTCAGCAACACGTTCAGCCCTGCCGGAACGAATGCCTATCCGCACCTGTACCACTCGGTAGCGCTGCTGTTGCCCGATGCGACGGTCATGATCACCGGAGGAAATCCCCAGCGCGGCAGCTACGAATCCCACATGGAGGTTTACTCGCCCGCATACCTGTTCACCACGGACTCAAACGGCCAGGCGGTTCCCGCTACCAGGCCCACGATTTCCAGCCTCGGCTCCAGCACGCTCGCTTACGGCGGCACGTTCACCGTAAACACGCCGGATGCGGCAAATATTTCTTCCGTAGTTTTGGTCCGGCCTGGCGCGGATACGCATGCCTTCAACTTCGACCAGCGTCTGGCGGGCCTCAACTTCACCACGGGCAGCGGATTGCTCCATGTGACCGCGCCGCCCAACAGCAACATTGCGCCCCCCGGCTATTACATGCTGTTTCTCTTGAATTCTTCAGGAGTTCCTTCGGTGGCAAGTTTTGTGCAACTCCCGGTCATCGGTACATTGCAGCCTCCCACGGGCGCGATCACTAGCCCCGCCACAAACACCACGATTGGCGTGGGGCAATCCGTAATCTTCGCGGGAACGGGCACGGATCCCAATCCCAACGGCTCGATCACCGGTTATTCCTGGGTATTTCCCGGCGGAACTCCGGCCGCCAGCAGCGTGCAAAATCCGGGTGCCGTGACCTTCTCCGCGGCCGGAACGGATGTTGCGTCACTCACGGTGACGGACAATAGCGGTCTCAGCGATCCGAATCCGCCTACGCGGACCATTACGGTGGTACCCGGATTTACCTTGTCGGTAACCCCCGCCTCTCAAACGGTTTCCGTGGGCAACAGCACTTCTTATACGGCGACCGTCACTCCGGGGACTAACTTTACCGGCACCGTTAACTTTACATTAACTGGCCTGCCCACCGGCGCTACAGCTTCGTTCAGCCCAACCTCGGTGACTGGATCAGGATCATCCACCTTAACCGTCTCCACTTTGGCGACCACGCCCACCGGGACCTACACACTGACCATCAAAGGCACGGCCGGAACGCTGGTTCAGACCGCGACGGTCACCCTGGTGGCCAATAATGCCGTGGATTTTTCAATCACCACGGCTCCCAGTTCGCAAAGCGTGACCCAGGGCGGCGGCACCACGTTCACTTCCACGATTGCTGGCTTTGGCGGGTTCAGCGGCACAACTACCTTTAGTGTCAGTGGATTGCCGGCAGGCGTCACCGGCACGTTCAGCCCCACCACCGTTACCGGTTCCGGCTCCACGAACCTGAATGTGGCGGCCTCCGCCACGGCAACGACCGGAGCGTACACCATTACGATCACGGCCATCAGCGGAAGCCTGACGCACAGCTCGACCACAAATCTACTGGTGTTAAGTTCTTCTCCGGTTCTGGTATCGATCGCCGTGACCCCGGCAAGTCCTTCCATTTTCATTGGGGGCACACAGCAATTCATCGCGACGGGAACCTACAGCGATTCCAGCACCCAAAATCTCACCAGTTCGGTTACCTGGACGTCATCGACTCCCGCTGCAGCCACGATCAACAGCGCCGGGTTGGCGACGGGCGTAGCGTCGGGGACCACCACGATCAAGGCCGCTTCCGGAGCTTTCAGCGGGTCGGTAACTTTGACCGTTACGAGCGCCTTGACAGGATTGGTAGGCCACTGGACCTTTGACGCCGGTTCCGGCACAACGGCAGTCGATTCTTCCGGCAGCGGTTACACGGCCACTCTGTTCAACGGTGTCACCTGGGTGCCCGGCAAAATCGGAAATGCCATTTCCGCCAACAACACCAATCAATATGCCAGCACGGCTTCGATTAATCTGACCGCGACCAGTGCGGTCACGGTCGCGGCGTGGGTCAACCGTACTTACACCAGTGGAGGAACCAACGGGAACACCCTGTTTGAATTCAGCAGTAATTTCAACAACGTCAACAACGCCTTTGCCTTCTTCCCGGATGAGGCGCCGGACTGCGGCGTGACCGCCATGGAAATCGGCATCGACGGCAACGTGGGTTACAACATCAAGTGCTACGCGCAGCCCACGTCGGGCGTCTGGCATCATCTGGCGGTTGTCTATGACATGACCCAGGCGGCGGCCAACGAGGTGAACCTCTACATCGACGGCGTTTTGCAAACAGCATTGTCCCAGTCCTACAACAGCAACAATATCGGAAAATTCGGCACCTACCCCCTGTATCTCTTCTCGCGCGCCGGCACTACGTCCTTCTCCGGCGGCCAAATGGACGATCTGCAGCTGTACAACCGGGCATTGTCGGCGACCGAGGTGAAACAGGTTTACACCGGAGTTACACCTTCCGCCGATTTCACGCTGGCGTCCTTGCCCGCTTCGCAGACCGTGGTGCAAGGAAACAGTACGACGTACACCGCGATCGCGGCCGCCGCGAACGGCTTCAGCGGGACTGTGGCCTTCACCGTGAGCGGCTTGCCGGCCGGCGCCACCGCGGCGTTCAGCCCCGCGTCGGTCACGGGGTCCGGAACTTCGACCCTGACGGTGACCACCGCGTCCACGACCCCGACGGGAACCTACCCGTTGACGATTACCGGCACCAGCGGAAGCCTGGTGCACACCTCGGCCGCGACGCTGGTCGTCAGCGCTCCCGCGGATTTCACCTTAAACTCCTCCACGAATTACGAAAGTGTAAATAAGGGCAGCAGCATAACCAGTACGATAACAATCGCTGCCGTCAACGCGTTCAGCGGCACCGTTGCATTTAGCGTGACCGGATTGCCAGCCGGCGCGACCGGGACGTTCGTGCCTTCATCTCTGACCGCCTCGGGGACATCCACTCTTACAATTACCACCGCGCCCACGACGCTGATCGGAAACTACACCGTAACGGTCACGGGCACCAGCGGAAGCCTGGTGCACACTGCGGACATAACTCTGGAAGTCAATGCGCCGCCCGATTTCACCCTGACGGCCTCCCCGGTCACGCAGACCGTGGCCCAAGGCGCCGGCACGACGTACACGCCAACGGTAGCCGCCGTGAATGGCTTCACCGGCGCGGTTGCCTTCACCGTGAGCGGATTGCCGACCGGAGCAACGGGGACGTTCAGTCCCACGTCGGTCACCGGATCGGGGATCTCGACTCTAACGGTAACGACCGCGGCGACGACCCCCGCCGGGTCCTATACGTTGACCATCACGGGAACCAGCGGAAGCCTGGTCCACACCACAACCACGACACTGGTGGTCGCCCTGACGCCCGACTTTACGCTGGCATCATCGCCCGCTTCGCAATCGGTGATCCAGGGCGGCAGCACGACCTACACGCCAACGATTGCGGCCGTGAATGGTTTCAGCGGCGCGGTTGCCTTCACCGTGAGCGGGTTGCCAACCGGCGCAACCGGTGCATTCAATCCTGCTTCCGTCACCGCTTCGGGAACCTCGACGCTCACAGTAACGACTGCGGCAACGACACCCACCGGCACGTACACGCTGACGATCACGGGAACCAGCGGAAGCCTGACGCACAGCTCAACCGTAAGCCTTGTCGTTCAGAGTTTGAGCGGTGCAACGCTGACGTCGATAGCAGTGACTCCGGCAAATAATTCCGTCGTGCTTGGCGGCACGCAGCAGTACATCGCAACGGGAATCTATAGCGACTCTAGCACGCAAAATCTCACCAGTACAGTTACCTGGACGTCATCGATTCCTGCCGCGGCCACCATCAACGCCGCCGGTTTGGCGACCGGCATAGCTGCGGGGAGCACCACGATCAAGGCAACTTCGGGAGCAATCAGTGGGTCCGCCACCTTAACCGTTGCTACCACTTTGTCGGGTCTGGCAGGGCACTGGACCTTTGACGCCGGTTCCGGCACAACGGCAGTTGATTCATCGGGCAACGGCCATACGGCCACGCTATTTAACGGCGTGACTTGGGTGCCGGGGAAGATCGGGGATGCGATTTCCGCGAACGGCACCAATCAGTATGCCAGCACGGCAGCGATTAATCTGAGCGGGACCAACGCGGTCACCGTTGCCATGTGGCTGAATCGCACCTACACCAGCGGGGGAACAAGCGGAACAACGCTGTTCGAATTCAGCGACAACTACAACAATTACAGCGACGCCTTTGCCTTTTTCCCGGACGAGGCGCCGGACTGCGGCGTGACCGCCATGGAAATCGGCATCGACGGCAACGCCGGATACAACCTCAAGTGCTACGCCCAGCCGACTTCGGGCGTGTGGCACCATTTGGCGGTTGTCTATGACATGAGCCAGGCCGCAGCGAACGAGGTAAATCTCTACATCGATGGCGTATTGCAGACAGCCCTGACACAAGACTATAACAGCAACAATACCGGGAATTTTGGCAACCACCCGTTGTATCTATATTCACGCGCCGGCTCGGCGTTCTTCGCCGGCGGCCAAATGGACGATCTGCAGCTCTACAGCCGGGCGTTGTCGGCATCCGAAGTGAAACAGGTTTATTCCGGCATTACGCCCTCTCCCGACTTCGCGCTAGCGTCCTTGCCTGCGTCGCAGAGCGTGACCCAAGGCGGGAGCACGATGTACACGGCTGCCGCGGCTGCCGCAAACGGTTTCAGCGGAGTGGTTGCGTTGAGCGTGAGCGGTTTGCCTACCGGTGCGACCGGAACGTTCAGTCCCTCCTCCGTCACGGGATCGGGAACCTCGACGCTTACGGTCACGACGTCGGCAACTACCCCTGCTGGCACATACACGCTGACATTTACGGGCACGAGTGGAACACTGACGCACACCGCGACCTCGACACTCGTGGTGAGCGCAGTAGCAGGGCCGGACTTCACACTCTCCTCCTCGCCCACTTCGCAAACGGTGGTGCAAGGTTCCAGCACCACGTACACGCCTTCGGTTACGGCCGTGAATGGTTTCAGCGCACCGGTTGGATTTACAGTGAGCGGCCTGCCGACCGGCGCGACCGGGACGTTCAATCCCACTTCGGTCACCGGGTCCGGAACCTCGACGCTTACGGTGAAGACGGCTTCCACGACACCCGCCGGCAGCTACACGTTGACGATCACCGGCACCAGCGGAAGTCTGGTCCATACCGCGACGGCGACACTGGTGGTGAATTCGGCGCCCAACTTCACGCTGACATCGTCTCCCGCGTCGCAGAGCGTGAATCAGGGCGGCAGCACGACGTACACGCAAACGGTCACAGCCACCGGAGGATTCACCAGCGTAGTTGGATTTACAGTGAGCGGATTGCCGACCGGCGCGACCGGGACGTTCAGTCCCACTTCGGTCACCGGATCGGGAACCTCGACACTCACGGTGAAGACGGCTTCCACGACACCCACCGGCACTTATACGTTAACGATCACGGGCACCAGTGGAAGTCTGGTTCACACGGCAACTGCGACGCTGGTGGTGAGTACGCCAGGCGTCCCCGGCGGCGTGGACGGCGGTTATGTCACCGTCTCGGCATGTAATGCGCCGGAGCAGAGTTGCATCGGATACATCGGGGGGACGGTTCCGACAGGCGACGCCATTTTGGTGATTGCTTCCTGGGGCGGCACATCGACCACGGCAACGGTCAGCGACGGGGTCAATACGTATACCTCCATCGCCGGGCCAATCAATGCCGCAGCAGGAACCAATCGTGGCCAGGCATGGATCGCGAAGAGCAGCGGAGCCGGCGTTACGCAGGCCGCAGTCACCCTCAGCGCACCCACTTCCGGCGAGCAAATCCTCATCTGGGTTGTGCCACTGACGGGAATCGATCCCACATCTCCCATTGATGCGAACGTCACCCATTTCACCGGCGGAAACGGCACGAGCATGACCACGGGCACTTCCGGGGTTGCGAGCGCTTTCGCGAACGAAATGATCTGGGGCGTTTTCCTGGAAGACAACTATTCCTCGAACTACACTCCCGGCTCCGGATTCACAAGCATCTCCGGACAGGAAGCAGCTTCCCTGCTCGAGTATAAAAACGTAGCCCAGACCGGAACGCAGTCGGCAACGGGAACAAACGGCAACGGCACGAATAATTGGATTGGCCTGGTGTTCGGATTGAAGGCGGCCGGGCAATGAATTTCACCTGCGCCGGTGTTGATGGAGACGTTTACGGTCTGCATATCGCCAGCCGCCAATGCCATCACAGCAGGATCGGCCTCGACAGCAGGCGTCGGATTCACCGAAACCGGGGCCTTCACGATCCGCGGAGTGCCTGGCGGCACTCCCCGTTTCCAGTCCGGCGTCCATGGCTGGTTCGGGGGGCGTCCCCGCTTACGGTGAGTACCACTTCCGCTACCAGGAAGAGAACCTTTGCTCTCACTATCCCCGGGGCCAGCGGTACCATCGTAGCGAATGCAACCGCGACCATGACGGTGTAATAAGGCCGCGGCCGATGGGACAACAATCAGGTCTGCCGTCAAGCCAGGCGCCCTTGTCCCATCCAACCTGGTGCCCATAGCACCCCAAGGCGTTCAAAACTCGCTGTTCTGAAGACGACGGTGAATCGTATGTCCATCTCCCGAAGAAAATTGTTGGGCAAGCTTGGCGCTGCCGCGATCGCCGGCGCGGGAATCAACGCGCTGGAGGGTTCCGCGCGCGCGGCGCAATCCATGGACATGCCCATGCCGCCGCATCGAGAGGGCGGCACGATCTTGTTGAACCGTAACGAGAACGCCTACGGGCCCTCCGCGCAGGTTGTCCTGGCGATGCAGCGAAGCCTGACCCGCGCGAACCGGTTTCCACGCAAGGCCTCGGAAGATCTCGCCAGCCAGATTGCGGCGTTTCATAAGGTGAAACCCGACCAGGTCGTGGTTGGCTGCGGCTCCACCGAAATCTTCAAATCGGCCGTGGATGCGTACCTGGGCTCCGGAAAAACACTGATCCTTTCTTCGCCCACATTCGATGTCATCGGCACGTACGCGTCGGCAAGCGGAGCAAGAGTGGCCAGCGTCCCGCTCAGCCGCTTTTGGTCCAACGATCTGGACGGCATGCTGGGCCGGGTCGATGCCTCCACCGGGCTGATCTATATTTGTAATCCCAATAATCCCACGGCCATTCTCAATTCCCGGAGCGAGCTGGAAACGTTTATCGGCAAGCTGCCGGCAAACGTCCGCGTGATCATCGACGAGGCTTATCACCACTACGCCGGGAATTCTTCCTCGTACGCATCGTTCATCGACCGCCCGATGGATGACGAACGCGTGATCGTGACGCGCACGTTCTCCAAGATTCATGCGCTGGCTGGTCTTCGGGTCGGATATGCCATTGCCGGCGCTCAAACCGCGCGCGCACTCTGTGCGCACTCTTTTCAGGAAAACCTCAACGTGGTGGCGGCCGAAGCGGCCATGGCGGCGCTGCTCGACACGCAGAGCGTGCAGGTGAATATTCAGCGAAACGCGGACAATCGCCAGGAATTTTTGAATCAGGCCTATGCGCGCATGATGCGGCCCTTGGACTCCCACACCAACTTCGTCATGTTCAAGACCGTGCGCACGGCCGACGAACTCATCGATCATTTTAGGCAATACAACATCCAGATCGGCCCGCGCTATCCTTCCATGGAAAACTACATCCGCGTATCGATCGGCCTGCCCGAAGAGATGAAGGAATTCTGGCGCGTGTGGGATTTGATGCCGTTCATCAACAAGATGGCGATGTAGGGAGGAATCGCAATTCATCGCCACGCTATTGGGCTCAGGTTTTGTAGCGCCGGCGTCTCGCCGGCAGTTTTTGGGGATTCGAGAAGAGGCAAAAAAGCCGGCGAGACGCCGGCGCTACGAAAGCAATGTTATTCCGCCTTCCTCACAGTTTCATATCGCTTTTCGGTCCATCGTTGGACGCTGGCCGGCAAAACACGAATTCAATTGAACGCGCCAGTGCCACAGCCGAAACCCAAATATGCGCGCCAGGCGGTCGTTCGAGAGAACCGAGTACGTGGGCCGCTTCGCGGGAGTCGGATATTCCGCGGCCGTGATCGGAACTACTGAGCGGGCAATCAGCGGCTGCCCACTGGTCGCGGTAGCGAGCCAAGGATCCTCGGCCTTTCCCGAAGCTTCTTCCAGAATGGCTTTTGCAAATTCGTACCAGCTCGTCTGGCCGCCAGCAGTCATGTGGTAGGTTCCACTCACGCCGGAAAACACGAGGGCATTGTCATTCGGCGCATAAATCCGTGACAAAATTTCCGCCGTCGCCAGCGCGATGTCCTGGGTCGCGGTGGGCGCGCCGAATTGATCGCGGACAATTTTCAATTCTTCCCGCTGCGTGGCCAGCCGCAAAATTGTGCGCAGGAAATTTTTCCCTTCTCTTCCGTACACCCACGCGGTCCGAAAAATCAGGTGCGGTGCGCCGGAGTTCCGGACGGCTTCTTCCCCCACCAGTTTCGTGCGTCCGTAGGCGTTGATGGGGCTCGTCGGATCTGTTTCCAGATAGGGCGTGGCCTTCAACCCGTCAAAAACGTAATCGGTGGAATAGTGCACTAGCGCGGCGCCGATTTTTTTCGCCTCTTCGGCCATCAAGCCCGGCGCATCGGCGTTAACCGCGCGCGCGATCGCTTCCTCGGACTCAGCCTGATCCACTGCCGTGTAGGCCGCTGCGTTGACGATGAGTTGCGGGCGGACGGCGCGAATCGCCTGGCGAATTTTGTCCGGCTTGGTCAGATCCAATTCCGCGTGGCCCAGCGCGACGACGTCGCCCAGCGGATGCAGGGATGCGATCAGCTCGCGCCCCAGCTGTCCGTTCTTTCCGGTAAGCAAAATCTTGAGGGTCATTTCCGGGGATATTGTGGCAGAAATTCAGCGGGCACGCTTGCCAGTCCCGGGTGCATGGCATCTTTTTCCGATACGAGCGGATTCGTGACGGGCCACGAGATGCCGAGGGCGGGATCGTTCCACAGGATCCCGTGTTCGTCGCGGGCATTGTAGAAATCGCTGCACTTGTACAGGAATTGCACCCGATCGGTGAGCGCAAGAAATCCGTGCGCGAATCCGGCGGGAATATAGAGCTGATTTTGCTTTTCCGCGGAAAGCGTCACGGCGGTCCATTTTCCGAAATGCGGCGAGCCGGCACGGATATCGACGGCGACGTCCCACGCTTCGCCCTCGATCACGCGGCACAGCTTGGCCTGCGCGTGCGGCCACTGGTAGTGCAGCCCGCGCAAGGTGCCCTTGCCGGAGGAGGAGTGGTTGTCCTGAACGAAAGTGTCGGTCACGCCCAGCGCGCCGAATTTTTCCTGGTGGTAAGTCTCCATGAAAAAGCCGCGGGGATCGCGAAGGATGTTCGGGCGGATTTCCCAGACTCCGGGGAGCGATGTGTCCAGTCGTTGCAAAGCGAAAATGGCCTCGGCGGATCGGCCATCGGGTTCGCCAATCGCGCACCAACGGTTATGCGTTCAGACTACCAGATATTTTGCGACGAAGGCGGCTTGTGTATTGCAGGTTTGCCATCCGGTTGCGGAATTAGATGGCCTGCAGCGAGTGATCCCGGTTTTCGTAATATTTAGCGTAGTAGGAACGGTAATCGCCGCCGCGAACTCCGGCCAGCCACGCCGAATTGTTCTTGTACCAGTCGATGGTCTGCAGCAGGCCCTGTTCCAGGGGGATTGCGGGCGTCCAGCCCAGGTCTTTTTCCATCTTTTCGCAGCGCAGGGCATAGCGCCTGTCGTGGCCGGGGCGGTCTTTCACGTAAGACAACAGAGACTCGGGCTTGCCCATCAAGCGCAGGACATGCTTGACGATGGAGAGATTTTCCTCGATGTCGATTCCGCCGATGTTGTAGACCTCTCCCTCGCGCCCGCGCTCGAGAACCGCAAGAACGCCGCGGCAGTTGTCTTCCACGTGCAGCCAGTCGCGCTGCTGCTTTCCATCGCCGTAGATCGGCAGCGCCTTGTTGTCCATGGCGTTGGTGATAACCAGCGGGAGAAATTTTTCGGGGAACTGGTACGGGCCGTAATTGTTCGAGGAGCGCGTGATGACGGCGGGGAACCCGTAGGTGCGAACATAGGAGCGGACCAGCAAATCGGAACC
This sequence comes from Terriglobia bacterium, assembly GCA_020073485.1. Lineage (GTDB taxonomy): Bacteria > Acidobacteriota > Terriglobia > Acidiferrales > UBA7541 > Palsa-360. Next base: position 181,183 of record JAIQFB010000001.1, read on the forward strand.
CGCCTTGGACGCCGAATAGGGGCTACTCGGCTGCAACTGGGAGTTCTCGTCCGCGAACTGGCCGGGACGCATGTCGCCGTACACTTCGTCGGTGGAAATGTGCACGAATTTCTCGACTTGCAGCTTACGAGCCACCTGCAGCATGACGGCGGTTCCGGTCATGTTGGTTTCGATCACCGGGCCGGGCTCGTAGATGCTGCGGTCCACGTGCGATTCCGCGGCGAAGTGCACCACCGCGTGACAGCCCTTGATGGCGGCCTCGACCGCCTGCAGGTCGCAGATATCGCCCTTCACGAAGGAATACTTGGGATGCTCGGCCACGCCGTCAAGATTGGCGAGGTTTCCGGCGTACGTCAGCTTGTCGTAGTTGACGATCTGATAGTCTTTTTTCAGGGAAAGAACGTGGCGGATGAAATTCGATCCGATGAATCCCGCTCCACCCGTGACGAAGATTTTCATCGCGCGACTCCCTCGGGTACCTTGGCCTGCTTGTCATTTTTTTTTGGCGACATTTTGTTCGCCCCGGTCTCCGCGACCAGGTTGTTGGCCCGCAGCAGGGACTCGAACGTCCCCGCATCGGTCCACCAGCCGTCCAGCACCTCGTACGTGAGCTTTCCTTCCTCGATGTAGAAATTGTTCACGTCGGTGATTTCCAGTTCGCCGCGGCCGGAGGGCTTCAGGCGGCGAATCTTCTGAAACACGGTCTTATCGTACAGGTAAATTCCGATGACGGCGTAATTGGATTTCGGGGCCTTGGGCTTTTCCTCGATGCCGATGACGTGGTTGCCGCGAATCTCCGCGACGCCGAATCGCTGCGCGTCGGTGACTTCCTTCACCAGGATCTTCGCGCCCTCGCCCTGCTTCTTGAAATTCTCCACGGCCTGGCAAATGTTGTTCTCGATGATGTTGTCGCCCAGGATCACGCAGATGGGCTCGTCGCCGGCGAAATATTCGGCCAGGCCCAGGGCTTCCGCGATGCCGCCCTCGCCTTCCTGGTACGTGTAATTGATGTGCTTCAGTCCGAAATCGCGGCCGTTTCCAAGCAGGCGCAGGAACTCTCCGGCATTGCGTCCTCCGGTCACCAGCAGGATCTCCTCGATCCCGGCATTCACCAGGGTTTGAATGGGGTAATACACCATCGGTTTTTCGTAGATGGGCAGCAGGTGCTTATTGGTGACGCGCGTCAGAGGGTTCAACCGGCTTCCGGTTCCGCCTGCCAGTACGATGCCTTTCATGGAATCTCCTATACTCCCACTCGGGTTTGGCCTATTGCGCCCTTGCCTGAAAAACCGCTGGTCCCCGGCGAGCCAAACAGCTATTGCCCGCCATTGCCGTAATCAAAGCAATCACTAGCCACACGCGGTCCGGGCGTATGTAGTGCACGTCTAATGCCAAGGCTCCCGGAAAGGTTTCCGTGTTTCTATCTAACTCCTGCTATTGTAATTAGTTGCAAGGACCTCTCCACCGCCGAAGACAGATCGTTGAAGATACCCTGTTAGTGTGGAAAAAATTTATCCCAATGTGCCCTAACGCCTCCAGTCCGATCAATTCGGTAATAATTTCTTGGAAGCGTCGCCGAGGATTTGTCCCGAGTGTGTCATCGGCAATAACAGGCGCGGCGTTTAGGGGTAAATGGATGGATTTCCAAGAAGTTTGAGACTGGCCGGTCGATTCGGCGGAGCGTGGTTAGTGGCGCCGGAGTCTCACCGGCGGAATTGCGCATAGGGTGAGTTCAAGAACGCCGGCGGGACGCCTGCGCCACCGAACCCCGCTCCCCGTGCGAGGGCGGGGTGCCACGAATTCACCGCCGAGCCGCGCCACGACAGATCGAGGCTACGGAGTAGGAATGACTGCCGAAACTTGGGTGGAATCCAGACTCTCCGCGCCTGCCGAAGAAACGGCTGTTACTACGTAGAAGTAGGTCAGCCCGCCGGAAACGGTGGAATCGGTGTACGCCGCTGAAGTCACCGGGGTCGCATTGAGTTTCGTATACGGCCCGCCGGAAACGATGGAGCGGTGCACGTTGTAACCGGCCACGGAAGTAGTGTCCGCGGTCCAGGCCAGTGATACCGAGTGCGGCACGGCTGCGGCGACCCCCGCGCCGGAAAGGGAAACGGTCGCCGGAGAATTGCTGGCATTGCTGGCCACGGTGACGCTGCCGGACAATGCGCCCACGGCGGACGGAGAGAAGGTCACGTTCAGCACCGCATGCTGTCCTGGCGAGAGAATCAGGCCGCTGGAAACTCCGCTGGCCGAAAATTTCGCGCCCGAAACGCTGACGCCGGAAATGGTCACGTTGGAATTGCCAGCATTGGTGAGCGTGACGCTCTGGGCGCCGCTGGCGCCGGCGGTAATGTTTCCAAAATTCAAGGTGGCTGCGCTGGAGTTGAGAAGCGCCGCGGCGGCGACACCGGTGCCGTTGACCGAAACCGTGCTCGGCGTGCTGGAGGCGTTGCTCATGACCGACACGCTGCCGCTGACGGCTCCTGTGGCCTTCGGAGCGAACACAATCGTAAAGGTGGATTGCTTGCCCGCGGCGACGGTCATGGGAAGTGTGGCGCCGGTGATTGAAAATCCGCTGGCCGTGGTGCTGGCCTGCGTTACGGTGAGGGCCGAACCGCCGGGATTGGATACGGTCACCGATTGCGAAACGGTGCCGCCGACGGCCACGGATCCAAAATTCACTGACGCCGGCGCGACGGAAATCGCCGCAGCCGAGGGCGCCGACGTGGAGCTGGCTGGTTTTGACGCGCCGGTTAGTCCGATACATCCGGAAATCGAAAGGGTGGCACAAAGCAAGAAAAGCAGCGCGGCCAGCCGCGCCGGGCTTCGCTTGTTTGAGGTCTCGCGCGGCGCCAGGGCTTCAGCGCCGCCACACATCACGCGAATGAATGTTTTGTTCATCGCGAGGATTGTGCTTGGCGGGAAGAAATCGACTCTACTGTACGCGCGGACAGATGAAGGACAGGCATACTCCCTGACCGCGCTGGTCAGCTATCGGAGCGGGCGCTTCTAAACATTTGGGGAAAACAGAAAGGGTATTTACCACCGTTACGCGGAGCCTCCGGCAAATCCACCTCGTCCCGCTTGTGAAGAATCCCTCTGCGTCCTGATTTTCAGACGCAGAGGGATTCCTCAGTTCGTTGGGGACGACGCCGGAAAATTGCCGGCAATCGGCCAGGGCCGTTCCTTACGGGATCGTCGCGGAGACTTCCGCCGAGAAGGTGCTCTCGGCGCCGGTGGAGTTCACCGCGGTCGCCACGTAGAAGTACGTCTGGGCGGATTGCACGGTCGAATCGACGTAGGTGGTCAAGGTGTCGACCGACGAGTTCACTTTGGTGTAGGGCCCGCCGGAAACCGACGCGCGGTACACGTTGTAGCCGGACACCGTGGAAGTGCTGGCGTTCCAACCCAAGGTGACCGAGTGCGCAACCGGAGCCACGCCTGTTCCGGAAAGAGCGATCGTCGCCGGAGACGAGGTGGCGTTGCTGGCTACGGTGGCGGTTCCAGTCACGGCTCCCGTGGCGGAAGGAGCAAAAGTCACGTTGAGCGTGGCTGTTTGTCCAGGCGTCAGGATTTGTCCAGAGGAGACGCCGCTGCCGGTGAACCCGGAGCCGGAAACGCTGACGTTGGAGATGTTGACATTCGAGTTGCCGGCGTTGGTGAAGGTCACGGTCAGGGCGCTGCTGGTTCCCGTGGTAACGTTGCCGAAACTCAGGCTGGTCTTGTTTGCATTCAGAATGAGTGTGGCTGCGGTCACGGTCAAGGTCGCGGCGTTGCTGGTCACATTGCCCGCGCCGTTGGTGACCTTGACGCTGAACGTCGCGCCATTATCTGCGGACGTCGTGGCCGGAGTGGTGTAGGAAGCCGAAGTCGCTCCGGAGATGGCCGTGCCGTTTCGATTCCACTGGTAGGTGAGCGTCCCGGCGCCCGAGGCCGTGACCGAGAAGGTCGCGGTCTGCCCGGCGGTGACGGTCTTGTTCGCGGGTTGCGTCGAGATCGTCGGAGGCGCATTGACGGTCAGGGTGGCGGCGCTGCTGTTCACCGAGGCCACGGAGTCGGTCACGGTGACGGTGAAGAGCGCGCCGTTGTCCGAAGCCAACGTTGCCGGAGTCGTGTAGGACGCGGAAGTCGCACCGCTGATGGTGGCACCATTCTTTTTCCACTGATAGGTCAGCGTTCCCGTGCCCGTCGCCGTGACGCTGAACGTTGCCGTTTGTCCCACATTGACAGTGGTGCTTGCGGGCTGCGCCGAAATCGAGGGCGGCACGTTGACCGTCAAGACAGCGGCATTACTGGTCACACTGCCCACGCTGTTGGTGACCGTGACGGTGAACTGAGCGCCACCATCGGAAGCGACCGTAGCAGGCATGGTGTAGGAGGCGGAAGTGGCGCCGCCGATGGCCGCGCCGTTCTTCTTCCATTGATACGTCAATGTTGCCGTGCCCGTCGCGGTGACGCTAAAGGCGGCGGTTTGTCCAGCGGTGACCGTGCGGCTGGCCGGCTGTCCCGTGATCGTTGGAGCCACGGGGGCTGCGTTGACCGTGAGTACCGCGGAAATGCTGGTTACGCTACCCGTGCTGCCGCCCACGGTGACCGCGAAAAGCGCGCCATTGTCCGAAATTGTCGTTGCCGGAGTGGTGTAGGACGCGGAAGTTGCGCCGCTGATGGCGACGCCGTTCTTAAACCACAGATAGGTCAGCGTTCCCGTTCCCGTTGCGGTGACGCTGAACGTCGCCGTTTGTCCCGCGGTGACGGTCTTGCTTGCGGGTTGCGCGGTAATCGTGGGAAGCACTTTGACGGTCAAGGTGGCGGCGTTGCTGGTCACGCTGCTCACGCTGTTGGTAACCGTGACGGTGAACGAAGCGCCGTTATCGGCAGCAGTCGTGGCAGGCGTGGTATACGACGCGGAAGTGGCGCCGCTGATGGCCGCGCCGTTTTTCTTCCATTGATAAGAGAGCGTTGCGGTGCCGGCCGCGGTGACGTTGAACGTCGCCGTTTGTCCCGCGGTGACGGTCTGGCTGGCTGGCTGCTGCGAAATCGATGGAGCAACGGGAGCGGCGGTGACGGTGAGCATCGCGGAGGTGCTGGTCACGTTGCTCGTGCCGCTGGAAATGGTGACGTTGAAGATCGCGCCGTTATTTGCAGCCACCGTCGCCGGAGTCGTGTAAGACGCGGAAGTCGCGCCGGGGATGGCGACGCCATTCTTAAACCAAAGATAGGTCAGTGTTCCTGGTCCGGTTGCGGCAACGCTGAAGGTTGCCGTTTGTCCCGCGGTGACGGTTTGGTTCGCCGGCTGTGTGTTGATCGCGAGAGCCGTCATGGCCGTTCCCGAGAGAGCAACGGAAAGCGTGGGATCGCTTGCATTGCTGGTCACCGAGACGCTGCCGGTTGCGCTGCCCGCCGCGTGCGGGGCGAACTGGACTTGAAACGCGTGGCTCTGCCCGGCCGGCACGGAAATGCCCGCCGCGCTGCCCACGAGGCTGAATTCCGCGCCAGTAACGGTCGCCTGGGAAATCATGACGTCGGCAGTGCCGCTGTTGGTCAGGGTCAGGGTCTGTGCGACGGCCGTGCCGACGTTGACGCTTCCGAACGTGACGCTGGTCGCGCTGGCCGCGAGCGTACCCGCGGCCGAGGAAGTGCTAGCGGCGGCGGGAGCGCCCGCGCCGGTCAGGCCCACGCAGCCCGAAAGAGACAAGGCGGCGATGACGGCAAGGAAAATGGTCAGGAGTCGGAACGTTGGCGCATTCTGGACTCGTTGGAGTGGCGTGCGATTGTTCGCTTGTGTGTTGAGTTTCATTACTCTTGCAGTTTAGAAATCGCACCGAAAACTCCTCTACTGGTCGTTGGATCAAACAAAGGACAGGGAATGCTACTGGCCGCACGAACAATGGCCTGGTGTACTCGGCGAATAGTGGTTTTGAATAAGAATTTGTGAGCGGGAAAATTGCAGGAGGGAAATTAGCCGCAATTCATCGCTGCGAACCGGGGAATGGCACGGGCGGGTGCGAAATTTTACGAAGGGAGAGCGGTGTCGTGGGGCCAGCGCCTCGCCGGCGGCTTTCTGGTGCGCAGCACTTGCGAAATATCGCCGGTTCCTCTTGCATCGGGGCAAGCGGGACGCCGGCGCCACCCAAACCAGTCCTCTTCTCTTTGCTGACCAGCGCGATTTGTTTCGCGGACTACTTGCGGCGTTTCCGTTTGCCGGCTCCGGGCTTTACGCCGATGCGCGGATCGTTCTTCAGAGCCTGCTGCGCGAGCTGCTGGGCGGTTTCTTCAAACGCGTCGCAGGATTGCGCCAGGTAAAGCCACTTGGGCAACACCGGATGAGGTTGCAAGGCGGGGTAATCGCGGATAAGCACGGAATGAAATTCGCGGGACGTGCACACCAGCAGGCCGTTCCAGGGTTCCTCCTGCGCGGCCAGCACCAGGACCAGCCTTCCATGCAGATAGGCCGCCTGGCACCCGAACATATGCTTCTGGAAAAAAGACGGCTCCGCTTCCACCGGCTCCAGGATCCATTGCAGAGGATGCGGGTGTTTGACTTTCGATTTCATGGCTTGAAATTTTGGAGGCGCGGGGCGGGATCGAACCGCCGATAAAGGTTTTGCAGACCTTTGCCTTACCACTTGGCGACCGCGCCTCGGGTGCGGGCTCTGCATGGAGCCCGCCTTAAAAATTGTGCGGGCTTTACTTTTACGCTGAACGCTTCAAGTGAAGCGTGGAGCCCGCCCAATGACTATCGCAAACTTCATTCTACCAGAGAGCAGCCCCGGCACCGCCTCTCATCCGACGATCGGCAATGCCGGGCCCCGGCCTAAGGGAAACTCGATTCCGCGGAAAATAAAACCACGGCTACCATAGCAGTTTCAACCCAAATTGAATTTGCCGCGACGTTGTCGTTGTCGAGGTGATGACCCCCGCCGTCGGCGATGGTCCCGAAGTTGCCGATGTAAACACGACGGGGTTCGGATTGTTCAGATTTGTGCGATTGAAAATGTTGAAAAACTCGCTGCGGAACTGCAGGCTCAACCGTTCGGTAAGCAGGAATTTCTTCGCCACGGAAAAATCGGTTTCGGCAAGCCCCGGGCCCACCAGGAAATTGCGCGGCGCATTGCCATAGGTATTGGGCAGCGGCGCGACGAACGCGTTCGGATTGAAATACCGGCCCGGGCCGCCCAGGATGATAGGCCCGGTGAACGCCGGGTTCAACGACGGGCGAACCGGATTGCGGCTGTCGCCGTCATTGGCGGGGTTGTAGGAAAGCTGAGGCGTAAACGGCAAACCGGAAAGCAGGGTCTCGATGCCGCTGATTTGCCAATTGCCAGCCAGCGCATTCACCCAATTGTTTTGCCCGGACGCGCTCTTGCGCCCAAAGGGCAGATCGTACGTCGCGTTGATGACGGCCGCATGGCGGATGTCAAACGAAGCGCGGCCGTAGTCCGCCTGTTTGGGATTTAGCGGATTGGAAGCGAACGCGGGCGAGTTGGTCGCCACGCTGGTGTTCATGCTGTCTCCGTCGTCGAGCGCTTTTGAGAACGTGTAGACACCGCGGAATTGCAGCCCGTGGCTCAAAGTGTGATTCACGTCCACTTCGAGGCCGTTGTAGGAGCTGACGCCTTCGGAAACCCAATGCGTGGTGTTGGCCACGTTGGGATTGGCCAGCGCGGGAGTTCCGGTGAACGGTGCGGCTGCGCTGGCGAAATAAAAATATGCCCCGGCGGGATAATTCGACGGGCAGGGCGAAGCCGGGCAGATCGCGACATTGCCCGGCACGTTGGCGTCGATCGAAAGAATTTCGTGGTAGCCGTGCGAGCCGATGTAGCCGACGCTCAGTATTGTATTCGACAGGATTTGCCGCTCAATTTTGAAATCGTAGGAAAATACCGTGGGCGTCTGCAGATTCGGCTGCACGCCGCTTGGAATTACTTTTGCCCCCGCGATTGGCGTGACGGGATTCGTCGTGGCGTTGTTCAAAATCGTCGAGACCGCGACGTTTTTCGCGGCGTACACCGCGTTGAAGGGGCCGTTCTGGTCGAGGCGGTAACTGAGATTGTCGACCAGGGCGTAGTAGACACCCGCGCCCGCGCGAATCACGGTTTTCTTCGCCCCGAACGGCGACCACGCAATTCCCGCTCTCGGCGCTGGCAGGAATCGCGCGTTGTTCACCGAAAATGCGGAGTTGCCAATAAGTGTGGGAAACCCCGTGCCGGTTTGCGACTGGATAACGTTGGTCGTGGGATCAAACGTGTAGTTTGCCGCCCGCCCGTAGGCTTCGTTCCAGCCGTTCGTGAATTCTCCGCGGAAACCGAGGCGCAGCTCGAAACTGGGCCGCAGCTTGATGGCGTCCTCCACGAAGAAGGCTCCTTCGAGCGAGCGCCAGGACAACGGCGTCGCGGAGGGCGCGTACGTGTAGGTGCTGATCGTCCCTTGCAGGAAAGTTTGCAGGTTCGTGAACGACGCCTGCGCGTATTGGTCCTGAATCAGGCTGTCGTTCGATTGCAGCCGCTCGAACCATGCGCCGAAATTGAGCAGGTGAATGCCGTGCGTGATGCTGACCTGGTCGGTGGCCGTGAAAAGATTCCGGACCGCGTGGAGGTTGCTACCGGCGTTGGTCCCGCCATTGGTGAGTTGCGACGCGCCGTTCAGCGTTGTGCCGCCGCCGATCACCACGGCGCCCGGAACGGGAGCCAGCGTCGTGTTGAGCCAGGCCGTCGGCGTGGACAGTGCGGCGCCGGCGACACCGCTATTGAAATAGAACGCCCCGCGGGAGAATCCGAACGTCACCTTATTCAATATGGACGGCGAAAAAAGATGTGTTTCGCTCAGGCTGGCGACCTGCTCCCGCAGGGCAACATCGACCGTGCTGAACGGATTGATGGTCGGTGAAAGCGATTGGCTGTCATCCACGGTGTAGACCCCGGCGAACGAGTCCTTCTCCGAAAAAATCTGATCGAACCGAGCCGTTCCGAAATCCTCGCGGATATTTTGTTGCGGGTTGCTGAAGTTTTCGGCGATCCCACTCGGGAGTCCGGTAAATGTCAAAAGCTCCGGGCCGTTTGCGACCGGCCACAAGTTCAGCAAACTGGAGATGCCGCTTGCGAGGCCCACGTTTTTGAGGGGCGTGGCCGCATTGCAATTGCTGGGCACCGTGCTCAACGCGCTGCACGGCAAGTATCCTGCGCGCGCGCCTCCCGTGGCCGCGCTCGTCGAGCCGTCGCCGTCCGGCACCAGCGCGACATCGCTGAGGCCAAGCACCTGCCGGAAGCCTTCGTAGTTCCCGAATAGAAATGACTTGTCTCTTTTTATCGGGCCGCTCAGCGAGCCGCCGAACACGTTGCGCTCAAAATTTGGAATATGCGGCGAGTCAAACGGGTTTCTCGCGTCCAGCACACTGTTGCGCAGAAACTCATACGCATTGCCGTGAAGCTGGTTGCCGCCGGAAGCGGTCACGATATTGACTTGCGCGCCGGGGCGCTTGCCGTACTCGGCGCCGAAGGCGTCCTTGATTACGGAAAACTCGCGCACCGCGTCCACGCCCAGCAGTTGCCCGCTGGTTCCGCCCGGCGTGTTATTGACTTCCGACGCGCTGGTGAATTCCACGCCGTTGAGAATGTAGAGATTTTCCTGCGGCCTGCGTCCCGACGCCGAAAACATGTTGCCGACCACGGAATTGGACGTGCCGGTGCCGCCGGAGCGCTGGGAAGTGTAGTTGACGATTCCCGGATTGAGCGTGAGCAGCTGGTCGTAGCTGCGCCCGTTGAGCGGCAAGTTTTTCACTTGCGTCTCGCCGACCAGTCCGGAAAATTCCGCGGTGGTCACCGCCAGTTCCAGGGCCGTGTCCTCCACGTTGATGGATTGCTGGATTCCCCCCAGCGCCAGCTTGAGGTTCACTTCCGCGCGCTGTCCGATCACGAGCGTGATACCGGTTCTGGCCTCGGCGCGAAAGCCGTCGCGTTCGGCATCCACTTCGTATGCTCCGACGGCGAGCGCGGGCGCGTCATAGCGCCCGGCGTTGTCGGTCGAGAGCGTGCGCACCGCCCCGGTCTCCACGTTCTTCACTTTCACCGTCGCGCCGGCGATTACGGCGCCGGTTTCATCGGTCACTGTGCCGTTGATCGAAGCGTCTCCCTGCGCCCAAGCCATACCCTGGGGCAGCAAAAACAGAACCAGGTAAAAACTGAGTGTCGCTTTCCATACTCGATTGCCGATATCCCGCCGGGTCATTGAATCTCTCTCCTGTGTTGTTTCCGCGCGTTCTCATCGCGCCTTGACTCGAATCCAAAAAATGTTCCCAAAAAGAAAAATCCCACCGCCAGATACGGTCTGGCGGTGGGATTCTAGAATTGCTCGGCTTATGATCCGATTCCTAGAAGGTCAGCCTCCCGGCGCCAGAAGACACACACATACAGCAGGAACAACACAGACAACCCTGCATGGTCTTCCGGACGTCGCGATTCATAATTTGAAGAAGGTACAGGGACAATTTCCGAATGTCAACTTTGTTTGGTCTTCGGTAGTGGGTCAATTTGCTTGGGAGGACAGGCACTCTTGCCTGTCCCTTGCAACTCGGCAGGGTCAACGCGGGCAGGCAAGAGTGCCTGTCCTACAAAAAACTACCCGCCATTCTTGCTTATCGGCAGGCGAACCTGAAACGTCGAGCCTTGCCCGGGAGCGCTCTCCACTTCAATAGTGCCGGCGTGTGCCTCGGCGATCCATTTGCCGATGGAAAGCCCGAGGCCCGTGCCGCCAGTCTCCCGGGAGCGGGCTTTATCGGCGCGATAAAAACGCTCAAAGATATTGGGCAGGTCGGCGGCGGCGACGCCGATTCCGGTGTCGCGGATTTGCCCGATGGCGGTGCCGTTTTGCTCCATGATCGAAACTTCCACCGTTCCTTCGGATGGCGTGTACTTCACCGCGTTATCAATCAGAATCAGGAACAGCCTGCGAAGCAAATGCTCGTCGCCCTGAACCCACACCGGATGCCCCGGCAAGTTTTCGCGAAAGGATACATGCTTGCCTTCCGCCAGGGCGCTGCCTTGCGTGTCCACTTCGTGAACGATTTTCGACAGGTCCACGCGCGCAAACGGAATGGATTCCGCACCCGAATCGGTGCGCGCCAGGAACATCAGCTTCTCGATGAGTTCCGTCGTTCTTTCCAGTTCGGAGTGAATCTGCGCGACGGTATCCCGGTAGTCTTCCACCGAGCGGGCGCGGCGCAGCGAAAGTTCCGCCCGCGTGCGCATCACCGCCACGGGCGTGCGCAATTCGTGCGAAGCGTCGGCGGTAAACTGCGTGATTTTCTTGAAGGCCGTTTCCAGGCGCTCCAGCATGCCGTTGAGCGTTTCTGAAAGGCGCTGCAGTTCGTCTCCCGTGCGTGGCACCTCCAGCCGGCTCGACAAATTCTGCACGCTGATATTTTTCGCCGTGCGGATAATCTGATCGACGGGATCGAGCGCGTGGCGGCTCATCCAATAACCGCCGAACGCCGCGCACAGCAGGAAAACCGGAATCGACACCAGCAGCAATATCCGGATGCGATACAGGGCCGCGTTGTAATCGTCCATTTCGGTGGCCACCTGCACCAGATACGAATGATTTCCGGCGGTGACCACGCGGTCCAGCACGCGCAGGGGATCGTCTTTATACGGCAGGCCGTAGGCTTTCGCAGCAGGAGATTGCGGCCGCGGAACGTCCAGTTGGCTCATTTGCTCGGAACGGTACAGCCAGTGGCCCTGCGCGTCCGACACCTGCAACAACTCGCCGCCAGTGCGCAGGTCGGAATGTTCGCGAAGGCTGTCTTCCAGATTCTCGGTGTAATCCACGCGGAAAGCGCGCTCGATGAGATGCTGGACGCCTTCGGAACGCGCCTGCAACTCTTCGTCCACGGTGATGTGAATACTCCGGCGCATGGCGAAATAGGAGCTCACTCCAAAAAGAGTAAGAGCGAGCGCCAGCATCACCGAATACCAGAACGCCAGCCGGAGCCGCATGGAAATCGTTTTCATGTCTTCGAGCTTTCGCGGATGGTGTAGCCCATTCCCCTCACGGTCTGAATCAGTTTTTCGCGCTGGTCCCGGTCGATCTTGCTGCGCAGCAGGCTGATAAAGGCGTCGAGCGTGTTTTCCTCCACGTCGTCGTCAAAATTCCAGATGGCCTGCACGATGGTGTTGCGGGATACGACGCGTCCCGCGCGGCGCATCAGAAATTCCAGCAGCCGGAATTCGGTGGGGCTGAGGTGAATCTCCTCTCCCGCGCGGGTGACCACGTGCGTCGCCGGATCCAGCACCAGATCCGCCACGGTCAGCAGCGTGGGACGCGACGCCGAGCCCCGCCGCGAAATCGAGCGAAGCCGGGCCAGGAATTCCTCGAACGAAAACGGCTTGGTCAGATAGTCGTCGGCCCCGGCGTCGAGTCCCTTCACGATGTCAGGCACGGCGTCGCGCGCGGTGAGCATCAGGATCGGCGTTTCGTTCCGGCCCTTTCTCAGCCTGCGGGCCACTTCGTAGCCGTCCATATCCGGCAGCATCAGGTCCAGGACGATGGCATCAAATTCGTAGTCCTGCGCGATCTCCAGCCCCGTGCGGCCGTCGTGGGCCACGCTCACCGAATGGTTTTCCTCTTCCAGCCCCTTTTTGAGTAGTGCTGCCATTTTCTTTTCGTCTTCCACGATCAGGACGCGCATCAGTCTCAACCTCTAATTCAACCATTAAAACCTGAATATTGACTGAAATCACCACGAAAAACTCCGTTGCACGGTTCTTCTAAGTGTTTTCCATGTTGCTGGTTTATCCGGCTGGCCAAGGCCAAAGCGCAGAGGCGGGAATCATTATAGCGCGGGACAAACGGCGCGAAGACCAATGAGGGTTGGCGCGAACAGGCGGGCGAGGAGCTGTGTGAAGCTCCGCCGATCATCTCCCGCTTACGCTTTCGTGATGCATTCAAATTCAGGAAGGATTGCCCCTATAAACCGGAACGGAAAAGTGAGCAGCAAGCGCCTGGGAATTTTGAAACCCAGGATCAATCCCGCGTTTCGTAAAACCACAGCTCCGCGGGTCTGCCGGCGCGCGCCGGAACCGCTAAGTACAAGGTGTTGTGTTTTCCCACCTGGCCGAAGTACGCACTGGTGCGCGCGCCGATTTCGGTGGGAATCTTGGCGATGCGTTCGTACTTGTCCGGATCGATTTGCTGATAAACAAAAATGAAACCTTCGCCGCTGGGGACGTAGATGCGCTTGCGGTCGGCGTCGTACCACATGTCATCCGTGTCGGCCGCGCCCGGAAGGCTGGCAACCGTTTTTCCCGTGTCCATATCCAGCACCAGCAGGCGCGCCGGCCTGCGCGCTGCGACGAACAAGCGGCGATGCGCCTCGTCGAGAGCCATGGGGAAGTTTGTCCCCGCCTCCTCGAGCTTCCATTTTTCGATTTTATGTGTGTTCCGGTCAATCACGGCGATCTGATTGATGGAGGCCAGATTGACGAAGATTTTCGGGCCTTTTTCCTCCAATTGAAACGATTCCGGGTGCGCGCCGACCACGAAATCGCCGGGGATTCGCTTGTTGGTGGTTGCGTCGAACACGCCGATGGCGCCTTCGGCATCGTCTCCGTACCCGACGTATACCCGTTTCGTGGCGGGGTCGTAACGAAGCTGATCCGCATCCTCCGTATACTTGACGCTATCGAGCAGTTTGTAGGTGTCGGCGTCGAAGATTTTGCACGACCCATCGATTTCATTCGAGACCACAATCCGGTTGGAATCGGGAAGGTAAAGCGCCATTTGCGGCCTCCCGAATCCGGGATCCTTCATGATTTGGATTCGCTTGCCTCTCTGCACATCCAGGACTTGCACGGAGTCGTCTCCGTAGACGGCGGCAAATACCCGGCCACTGCGGTTGTCCACCGCCATGTGGTCAAACCGGCCCTCAACGCCGGGCATCGGGACGATCCGCGCCAGGAACAGCGGCGCGAATTCGTCATTGGACGGAGGTTGCTGTGCGGCGACGCTTACAGCGATTGCCAGGCCCACGACCAAAAATGAGATGTGACGTTTCCTCATGTTGCCTCCGAAGCTGAATTCCTAGCGGCTCGCGCTGGCGAAGGTTACCAGAGAGTTTGCCAGCGGGCCAGGGCGGGCCGTCGAGCGCCCCATCGAGTTTGGGCTCGTGATCCTACGGCGTAGCCTGCGCTGCGCCATTTGGCACCTGTAGGGACGGGGCAAAAAACAGCGATTCAAACGCAACTCGACTGGCCGGCGAACTTGCCGCTCAGCGTCTCGATTGGAGCACTTGAACCTGAATGTTAACTGAAATCGCAGCCCCGAATTGAGTTTTAGAAAATCGGAAACATTGGTGAAACTTTCAGACTTCATTCAGGTTGGATTCGTATACTCCTCCAAACGGATTTGCCATTGAGTTGCCGCCGGAGACAGGCATCACTCGCCAGCGCAAAGCCTTCCGCTCTTGCCCACCGTCGCAATTCTTGACGCTGGTTCAAGAGCAGCGCTGATTCACCGGAGTTTTAGGGCGTGAGCCATTCGAGAAAATACGAATGCACCTTGCGGAACTTGCCTTTCCGTCGCCATAATCCCGGCATTGCGTCGGGGGCTTTCTTAGCAACCAGGATCTGGGAGGGGACATGGGGAGTGTAACCGGGCGGTCGGAACCAGGCAGCCTTGTCGTGAGTCGGGCCTGTGACGACTGGAGCCGCGCGAGGCTCCCCCGGCTGGGTTCAAATGGAATGCCTATTTTCGCTGCGCTGTTGGCTCTTTTGGTGTGGTTCGCGACGCCGCGCCCGGTCAACGCGCAAGTTGCCGGGGGATCGATCACCGGCACGGTACGAGGAGAATCCGGCGCCGCCATCCCGGACGTCCGAGTATCGATCGCGGACGTGACTTCCAATGTGACCAGAACCGTCACCACGGACACGAGCGGCTTTTATAACGCGCCCGCCCTGCCTCCAGGAAACTACGAGATGACGGTTTCGTCCCCCGGATTTGTCACTCAGGTAATTACATCGATTACTGTTGCGGTAGGCAGCGAACGCGTACTCAACGTCGTCATGCAGGTGGGCAAGCCGGAAACCATCGTGCGCACAGCAGCCCCTGTCGCGCCAATAAGTCAGGCATCTTCCTGCTGCGGTGGAAGCGCCAGCGCCTCCACCGTGCGCGACACGCCTCTGAACGGACGAGACTGGGCCCAACTGGCAACCTTGCAGGCCGGTGTCACGGGGGTTCAGTCCACCGGAGGCAATACCGACCGCGGCTTTGGGGCGGCCATCAGCATTTCCGGATCGCGGCCTGACCAGAACAGCTATCGCCTGGATGGAATCAGCATCAATGACTATGCAAATGGCGCCCCTGGGAGCGTGCTGGGCGATAACCTGGGAATTGACGCCGTGGAACAAGTATCCGTGTTGGGAAGCAACTACCCAGCCGAGTATGGACGCACTTCCGGCGGGGTAATCAACGCGGTTACCCGGTCCGGGAAGAACGCCTTCCACGGCACGGCATATGAATTTCTCCGCAACAGCGCTCTGGATGCCCGAAATTTCTTCGATGGCCCGATCATTCCTGCCTTCAAGCGCAACCAATTCGGGGGTTCGGCGGGGGCGCCGATCCGCAAGGATCGCACGTTCATCTTCGGAGACTATGAAGGGTTGCGCCAATCGCTGGGTGTGACCACCGTGGATACCGTGCCTTCGGTGGCAGCCCGCAGCGGCCAGCTTTCCACGGGAACAGTGAGCGTGGACCCCGCGGTAGCCAGGTTTCTCGCGGCTTTCTATCCTTTACCGAATGGATCGTCGCTTGGCGCGGGCGACACTGGAATCTATAACTTCGCCGCGCAGCAAGTGACCACGGAAAATTATTTCACGATTCGCCTGGATCAAAAATTGTCGGATAAAGACGCCTTCTCCGGCACGTACATGCGCGACAAGTCACAGACCGTGCAGCCGGGCACGTTCGGCGAACTCTTTTCCACCGTGCAATCGGCGCGTGAAGTGGCCACTCTGCACGAGCAGCATATTTTCGGCCCCACTTTGCTGAATGCCGCCGGCTTCGGCTTCAGCCGCGCCGTTGCGGTAATAGGAAAAGTTGCGCGTGTCACAAACCCTCTGATGAACGACAGCTCTTATGCATTCGAACCTGGAGGGTTTGCAGGGTCGGTGGAGGGTGTACCCGGACTCACAAACTTTCTAGGCGCTCCACTGCCCAATGGTTTTATCCCATCCAGCAAATCCGTCGCCTGGAACTCATTTCAGGGAAGCGACGACGTCTATTTGACCCGCGGAATCCACGCCCTGAAGTTCGGAGCGATGGTCGAACGGATGCAGGACAACCAGTTGACCAGCAGCAACGCCAATGGATCGTACCGTTTCAATTCCTTACAGAGTTTTCTGACCAACGTGCCGCAATCCTTCGCGGGCAATGCCTCGGTCTCTTCACCCGATTATGGGATGCGTCAGACACTATTCGGCGCCTATGTTCAGGATGACATCCGGCTGCATAAAGACCTGACATTCAACGCCGGGTTGCGCTATGAAATGGTGACGGTGCCGACCGAGGCGCATAATCTGCTTCCCAATCTGCGCAATCTTTCCGACGCGACGGCCGTTATCGGGCCGCCCTTATTCAAGAACCCGACGCTCCGGAATTTCGAGCCGCGCGTCGGGTTTGCCTGGAATCCACGCGGAGGCAAGACTCTTTTGCGCGGGGGATTTGGAGTTTTTGATGTCTTGCCGCTTCCCTACGAATTCACGATCACCATCCAGCACTCGCAACCGTTTGTAAACGAGATTTTTGCGAATGTTCTTTCCCCGGGCGATTTTCAATTGTGCGGATCCCAGACCGGCGGCTGCCAAACCAGCGCATTCGAAAAAGCGAAGGGCGTGCCGGGCTTTTCACGCTCCAACTACGTTCAGTACGATCCCAAGCGCAATTACGTGATGCAATGGAATCTGAGCGTGGCACAGCAGCTGTCTTCGACGCTGGCCGTCACGCTCGGCTACGTCGGCTCGCGGGGGGTTCACCAGCCCTACCGCGTCGACAACATTGACATGGTCCTTCCGACCCTTACCGCGGCAGGGTACATGTGGCCTTGCGGGCCGAATGGCACCCCCGGTACCACATGCGCGATCGGATTTTTGCCGCAGGGCACACAGGCCAATCCCAGGCCCAGCGTCACGCTCAACCCCAACTACGGCCGAATCACCGGGTCTTTCTGGCAAGCGGATTCTTTTTACGATGCATTGCAGGCGAATATTACAAAACGCGTCAGCCATGGCTTTCAGTTCAGCGGGGCTTACACCTGGGGGAAGAGTATCGATACGCTTTCCTCCACGGAAGCAAACGATGCTTTTCCCAACGGGCTTTTCAACCAACTCTATTTCGACCAGCGAACTACCCGGGGGCTTTCGGATTTCAACGTGGCGCAGACGTTTGTTCTAAACGTGACTTGGGAGATACCCGGTCCGAAGGCCGGCTCCGCTCTTCCAGCGCTCCCGAAAATGGTTTTGAGCGGGTGGCAGTTGGTTGGGCTTTACAAGGCCAGTACCGGGCAGCCTTTCACACCGATATTTGGCGGCGACCCTCGGGGAATGAAACTGGAAGAGACTGGCGAGATGCCGAGCCGTATTACTGGTCCTGGTTGCGATACGCTAACCAATCCCGGAAACCCCAACCATTACATCAAGACGCAATGCCTGACTCTTCCCACGGCGCCGAGTTCTTTCGCGGCCCAGTGCGCGCCCTTTCCCGGGGCCGTAGGGCCTCTGCCGGCCGGCACGGTGTATTGCGCGAACCTGGCGGGCAACCTCGGCCGGAATACCTTGATCGGTCCGGGACTGTCGAAACTGGATTTCTCCGTATTCAAAAATAACTATGTGAAGCGCGTCTCGGAAAGCTTTAACGCCCAGTTCCGGGCGGAATTTTTCAATATCCTGAACCGCGCGAACTTTGCTTCGCCGACGGACAACTTGGCGGCATTTGACCAAAGCGGCGAGGCCATTTCCAGCGTGGGCCTGATCACCACCACGCAGACAACGTCGCGCCAGATTCAATTTGCGCTGAAGATTATTTGGTAGCCGCTGCGCTCGCTGCAACTTTTCCTAACCTGTTGCGCGATGGAAACAGGCCCGGATAGAGACAAGGTTTACCGCGGATTTGCGAGAAGCCGGAGGGGAATATGAACAAGTGGAAAGCGCTGGTTCTATTGTTCATCGCTGTCGTCATTCTCTCTGCGCTCTACGGAGCCGCCGTGATCCGGCGCGGATTCAGCGCTGTCGACCAGCCGTCTTCGCTGGAGAAAGCCGTGGCGCGAGCCGTCCGGGATCTGGGAATCCCGGGCACCGCGCGAGACGCGAAGAATCCGTGGCCCCCCGCTCCTGAAACGTTGCAGCAAGCGCGCGAGGATTTCACGAATCACTGCGCGGGCTGCCACGGCAAGGATGGCGACGGCCAAACAGGAATCGCCCGGAACCTTTATCCCAAGGCGCCTGACTTGCGCTTGCCGGCGACGCAGAATCTCACCGACGGTGAAATTCATTACATTATTACAAACGGCGTGCGCCTCACGGGGATGCCCGCGCTCGGCAATCCGCACATGTCCGAGGACGACAACACCGCGTGGAAGCTGGTCCTGTTCATTCGCTCAATTTCCGGGACTTCGCCGCAGGAAAAAGCGGAACAAACGGCCGCGATTGGCGCGGCGCACTATGTGGGCTCGGCCGCCTGCCAGAAATGCCACACGCAGCTTTACGACAACTGGAAGAAAACGCCCATGGCCAATGTGGTGCGCGACCCGCGCGAGCATCCCGATGCCATCATTCCGGATCTGGCTACGAACAACGTCAGCAAGAAATTCACCAAGGACGATGTTGCGTTTATCTACGGGAGCATCTGGAAGCAGCGCTATTTCACCAAGGTCGGCGACGACTATTTTCCGCAGTCCGCGCAATGGGACGTGGTCCACAAGAAGTGGCTTCCTTATATGGCGGCGAACGGCGCGGACTGGTGGGTGCCGTTTTATCCTCCCGATAATTTCAAACGGCCCACCGGACCCACGTGTGATGGCTGCCACTCGGTCGACTACAACATTCAGACCAAGCAGGTTGCCGAGTGGAACGTCGGCTGCGAGGCCTGCCACGGACCGGGCAGCGCGCACGTGGAGCACGGCGTGCGCGGCAACATTCTAAATCCCGCGCGCATGGATCCAGTCAGCGCCAACGACACCTGCATTCGATGCCATTCGCAGGGCCGGCCGCTCACCAGTCCCATCCAGGGACAATATTACGATTGGCCGGTCGGCTACCGCGTGGGGCTGAACCTGAGGGATTATTGGCAGCTGGAAGATCACAAGCTGGGCGAGCTGAGCTTCACGCATTTTCCGGACGGCACCGCGCACAAAAACCGCATGCAGGGTAACGATTTCGCGCAGAGCCTGATGTACCGCCGCGGCGTCATGTGTTCCGACTGCCACGATGTGCACGGCACGGGCAATTACGCGCAGCTCCGCAAGCCCGCCAATCAGATTTGCCTGGATTGCCACGGGCCCGGCTCTCGAAACGGCCCGCGCGGCGCGACTCTCGCCGAGCACACCCATCACAAGGACGGCTCGGCGGGCAGCGAGTGCGTGGCCTGCCATATGCCGAAAATCGAGGCGGAGATTCCCGGCGTGTTTGTGAGCGCGCACACGTTCGGGTTCATCCCCCCGTCCATGACCGACAAGTACAAGATTCCGAATCCGTGCACGTCGTGCCACACGGACAAGACCACCGCCTGGGCCGCCGATGCCATGCGGCATTGGCCCGATCAATCGCCCTGGCGGCAGTAGGACAGGCTTCAGCCTGTCGCTTTTGATTTTCGTGTGCGAATAAAGACCCGACAGGCTGAAGCCTGTCCTACTGGGCCGTTCCAAACTTTTCAAAACTGCAGCGCTGTTTGCCGTTACGAAAAACATCCACCTTCCGCCAGCATGATTTCGCGCGACAAGATATAATAGAAATCGCTGTTGGATGGAAAGGACACCTCGGACACTGCCGCAATGGAATTTCCTGCTATGCAAGACTGGCTGCCAAGATCGATATTGTGTCTCAAGGATTATAACGGGCGGAAATTTGCCGCCGACCTGCTCGCGGGAATCACCGTGGGCCTGGTGGCGCTCCCGCTGGCGATGGCCTTTGCGATCGCCTCGGGCGTCACGCCGCAATCGGGATTGTATTGCGCCATCGTCGCCGGATTCCTGATCTCGGCGCTGGGCGGCTCGACCACGCAAATCGGCGGGCCCACCGGCGCGTTCGTCGTGGTCGTGTACGGCATCGTTCAGCGTTACGGCCTGGACGGCTTGTTCATGTGCACGCTCATGGCGGGCGTGCTGCTCGTGATTCTGGGAGTGACGGGTTTGGGCATGGCGGTGAAGTTCATCCCGCGCCCCGTGGTCGTGGGCTTTACCAATGGCATTGCCGTCATCATCGCCAGCACACAGATCAAGGATTTCTTCGGCCTGCAGGTGGATAAAGTCCCCGGAGAATTTCTGGCCCGCATCGAAGTTCTCGCCGGCGCGTATCGCACGTTCTCGCCCCTGGCAACGGGCCTCGCCGTTTCCGCGCTGCTGTTGATCCTGATCTTCATGCGCTATGTGAAGCGCGTGCCGGGATACATCGTGGCCTTGTTTGTGGGCACCGCGGCGGTGATCCTATTCAAGTTGCCCGTGGAAACGATTGGCACGCGTTTCGGCGGCATCCCTTCGGGCTTCCCGGGAATCAAGATTCCGCAATTTCGCGCCGACCTTCTGCGCCCGCTGATTTCGCCGGCCATCACCGTGGCCATGCTCGGCGCCATTGAGTCGCTGATGTCCGCGGTGGTTTCCGACCGCATGAGCGGAACCAAGCACAATCCGAACGTCGAGCTGGTTGGCCAGGGCGTCGCCAATATCATGTCTCCGCTGTTCGGCGGGCTTCCCGCCACCGGAGCGATCGCGCGCACGGCCACCAATATCCGCTCCGGCGCCAAGACGCCCGTTTCCGGAATGATTCACGCGCTGACGCTGCTGTGCATCATTCTGTTTGCCGCGCCGCTGGCCAGATTCATTCCGCTCTCGGTCCTGGCGGCGATCCTGTTCGTCGTTTCCTACAACATGGGGGAATGGGGAGAAATTCCAGAACTCCTGAAGCTTTCCCCGCTGGATATCGGCGTGTGGCTCATCACGTTTGCGTTGACCGTGTTTGCGGATTTGACGGTGGCCGTCGAGGCCGGAATGATCCTTGCGGCCCTGGTCTACATTCGGAAGGTCACGAGCACGACAACGGTAGCGCAAGTCACCGACGAATATCTGCGCGAAGGCCACGTGCACATCCTGCAGCACAAGGAAATTCCGTCCTACGTGACCATTTTCCGCATCCACGGCCCATTTCTCTTTGGGGCCACGGATAAAATCGATGAAGTGATCGAGCGCATCCCCGAACTGCCTGCCATCGTCGTTCTCCGCCTTCGCAACATGACCGCGATCGACGCCACCGGTTTGCAGGCCCTGGAAAATCTGGCCGACGCCGTGCACGCCTCCGGCCGCGGACTCATCCTGTGCGGCGCGCGCGAACAACCTGCCAAACTGATGCACCAGGCCGAATTCGAGGAGCACGTCGGCGCCGGAAACATCAGTCCGAGCATCGCCGCGGCCCTGGAACGCGCCAAGGTCTTGTATCAGGAGATCGAGCAGCGGAATTTGCACGCGGTGGGCGAAGGCGCGAAGAGTTAGAAGAAACTCCGTAACGACTCGGTCTCGCGAACTTCTTGCTCCCGAGATTTCCTCCGTGACGGCACAATTCAATGTAATCCGACAGTTTGAGGCGACAGAACCCATTTCCGGTCGAGTGCGTCGATTCGAAGCTGGCGACATGGTCACGTGCGATTCGAATTAATTTGGCCCA
This sequence comes from Terriglobia bacterium, assembly GCA_020073485.1. Classification (GTDB taxonomy): domain Bacteria; phylum Acidobacteriota; class Terriglobia; order Acidiferrales; family UBA7541; genus Palsa-360. The sequence goes on from JAIQFB010000001.1 coordinate 203,100, forward strand.
AATTTTACCATCGAAGCGGACATGAGATTATATGTGGTAGACCGTTCGACCTTTGAAGGTTGTTGCAAATTCAAGAACGAACCTGGCTCCGCCTTCTAAGTCTCACCTTAATTGAGCAGTCTGTTTTTTCGGGAATTTTGAACTCTCAAGCACGACGCATCTAAGGCTGAGCCGCCAATTTCAATTTCTCATCCAACTGCGTGAGCGATGGCTGGCCCGGCTCAGGCGGCTGATTCACATACACCGTCTTGCCTCCGGTTTCCGCGAAGACCCACATGGAATTCCCCGGGAGTTTCTTGCGGATTTCTTCGGTGTGTTCCATCGGGACTACCAAAAACACGCGGCCGGTGCCTTCCCACAGCTTGGGAAATTCTTCATCGTTGAAAAATCGCTTTGGCGCGTCCGGATAGTGAGAACCGAATTCCAGATTGCTTCCGGTGGCGTCGTAGAGGAGGACGTTGCGGTGCGAGTAGAACGCGATTCCGGGGGCCACGCGAATGTCTCCGAAGAGCGCGATCTGGTCGTCCGGCTTCAGGTCCTTCTTGATTTCGAGCGCGAGCGTGCGCGAGGAGAGCGTCGGGTTCATCACGTCGTGCGCGATGTGCGCGGCGAGAATGAATCCGACCATGCCAACGGCCATGGCGATCGTCGGCAGCCATTGGATTTTACGCTCGCGCAGAATCCAAGCCGCGACGAACGTGACCAGCACGGAAATGGAAGAAAGCAGGATAGGGATGCGCAGATCGGCCACTGATTCCGGTGTCAGGTCGAGCAGATGGACCATCCCGGTCAGGTAATTTTCGGGGCTGCGCAGTTCGAGATGGTTCGCGATATCGCCCGCCGCGGAAATGTGCATCGTGCCCACCAGAAAATAGCCCGCCACAGCGGCCAGCACCACCGACAATCCCGCCAGGATACGTTGCGCCGGGCGCAGCCATTTTTGGTCCGTCTCTTCGGCGCGTGAGATACCCAACCCTAGCAACAGGCACATCGCCGGCCACGCGCTGAAGCTGTAATATTCCAGGCGCGAGCCGCTTTCCACGGTGAAAAACAACAGGATCACTCCGGCCCAGGCCAGCAGCATCAGGCGGCCTTGCGAAGCGAGGTCCGTATCCTTACCCCAGCGGCTCGGGGAAAACGGCAACTCGCGCAGCGCGAGCGGAAAAAAGAAACCCCACGGAAACAGCCACACTAGGTGAGCGCTCCACCACGCCCACAGCGGCACGGCGCCGTAATCATGCGGCAGGCGACGGCCCAGCGCGCGGTTGATGTGCTCGTTGATGAAGAAAGCCCAGACAAAACCCGGAGTGCGCATCGCCGCCAGAATGTGCCACGGCGCGGCCAGGGCTAGGAAAACCGCCGAGCTGGAAAACAGGCGCAACTCGCGCCACCGCCGCCAGCCGCGCGACATCGTGATGAACGCAAAAATCGCGCCAGCGGGAAATACCAGGCCGATCAATGCCCGCGTCATGACCGCTGCCGCGCACAATGCCGCCGCGCCCCAGTAACCGATGCGCGTATCGAGGCTCCCGGTCCACGACCGCAGAAATAAATAGAAAATTCCCTCGAAGGCCAGCGTGTAGAGCGCCTCGGGAATCATGTTGCGCGTGTAGATGAACATCCCCACGCTGGTGGCAATCGCCAATGCCCCATAGAATCCGGTGCGGCTGTCAAAAAACCGGCGGCCAAACTCAAACGTCAGTAAGACAATGCCGACCACAGCGAGTGCCAGGGGAAGCCGGGTAGCAAATTCGCTCTCGCCCAGCAGCTTGTAGCTGGCGGCTACCAGCCAAAAATGCACCGGGGGGCGAATCAGGTAGCGCAGGCCGTCCATGTAGGGAACCACGAAGTCGTGCCGCTGCAGCATTTCCTGCGACACCATGGCATGCGCGGCGTCCACGTCTTCGTCGTCCAGCGCGGGCTTTGCGGCCGTGCCGATATAGAGCCCGGCGGAGAGAACGAGCAGGCACAGCACCATCCATCGCGCGCTGAGAGTGACGTTTCGCATCAAAATCCCGTAAATCGTGCGGGAATCAATGATTGTAGCACAGTGGAATCGGCCTCTCTGCCGGGGCTGCCCGCATGAAAACTCAATCCTGACAGGTTTGTGTAGCGTCCGACCACCTAGGCGGGCTCCATACCGGCTCCCTAGCCCGTGGGTATCACTGAACCGATTCTGTACTCTTGACCAGTGGGATTCGAGGCTCCCCGAACTTAACCTTCTTCCTAAGGTTCTCTTGGGATGTTGCGGAAAAGTTACGCAATTTGGACCGAAGATTGCATTCAGTGACCCAGTCTTGATTTTGCGGGTTGTAATCGGAGGGCAGTGTCATGATCCAGATTGAAGCATTCCAGGAATTTCGGGCCGGCCTCACGTTCCTACGCGGAGGCGATGCGAGCAAGGCTTTGCCGCATCTGCGTTCCGCTTTGGATCAGGAGCCGGACAATCCCTACTATATTTCGTACATGGGCGTAGCCGTTGCCGCGGCGGAGCAGAAGTGGGCGGAAGCCGAGAAGCTCTGCCACTCGGCCATGCGCATGAACCGCCGCCAGGCTCAACTCTATTTGAATCTTGCGGAAGTCTACGTGGCCGCCGATCGCAAGCAGGACGCGGCCGATATTCTCGCTCGAGGCCTGCATTATGCCCCGCACGATTTGCGCCTGAAAATGGCGCTGGACCGGCTGGCCATGCGCCGTCCTCCCATTTTCCGGTTTCTTCCACGGACTCACGTGCTGAACCGCAATCTGGGAAAGATCCGGCACCACGCGCTGCAAGTTCTCGCTTCTCTATAAAAATGGGAAGTGCAACTTCAGTTACTAAAGTAAGCCCGGCGATTGCGTCCGGGTCCGTCCGGCGGTATCATCCCTCCCCAATGAAACGCGTCCTTGGAGTGTTTGCGTACACCGCGGATAGGAATTGTCCCCTCTGCGGGAGCGACCACGTGCATCGCACCAAGCGCGGACGCCTGCTGGAGTTCTGGGTCCTGATCTTCCTGCCCTATCGCCCGTATCGTTGCGGCAAGTGCCGCCAGCGCTTCTATGGCCCAAAAAATATGCCCAAGAGGGAAGGCTTGGACGAGTTGGAATAATTCGCAGTTTCCACCAAAGATTTAACCTGCGTTTCTCGCCGCACAAGTATTCCAAGAGCTTTTCTTTCCGGATTGAAACAGAAGAACTGTATGGGATGGATTCTAGTGGTGCAGGTTGAAGCCAGCGCCACCTAGGACTTGCGTACGCTCAGCCTGTATACTGGCCGCCAATGGACATCGATTTCAGGACAATTCCGGAGCGCCTGTTCGGCCCTGATTTCACTCCTCCGGGGTTTCTGGCCGCTCGCTGGATGTTTCTGCGCTCGCTCGGACTGATCTTTTTCTCGGCATTCTATTCACTCGCATTTCAGATTCGCGGGCTGATCGGCCCGCAGGGCCTTCTTCCCGCGCAGGAGTATCTCGCGCAGGTGGCGCGCGTTCTGGGAAGCGGGCGTTTCTGGTACGCCCCCACGTTATTTTGGTGGTCGGCTAGCGACCGGACGCTGCTTGCGGTCTGCATCATTGGCATGATCGCGTCCGTGTTCTTAGCTCTGAATTTGTTCCCGCGGGACGCGCTGGCCGTCTGCCTGATTGCCTTTCTCTCCTTCATTGGCGCCGCGCAGGATTTCGCCAGTTACCAGTCGGACGGCATGCTGCTCGAAGCGGGTTTCCTCAGCCTGTTCTTTGCGCCGGCTGGATGGCGCCCGCGCTGGGGACGTTCCAATCCGCCTTCGAGGGCCAGCCGTTTCATGCTGGTCTGGCTGATGTTCCGGATTTATTTCGAGTCGGGCATCGCGAAAATGCTGAGCCACGATCCGGAGTGGCGCAATTTCACGGCCATGGACGAGTATTATCAGAACGGCCCACTGCCCACGTGGATGGCCTGGTACGCGCATCACCTGCCGCACACATTTCACGCGGCCACAGCTTTTTTGACGCTGGCTCTGGAGCTGGTGCTGATCTTTGCCGTGTTTCTGCCGCGGCGCTCGCGCATTATTTTGTTCTGCGTGATCACGCCCTGGCAGATTGGCATCATCCTCACCAGCAATTACGCCTTCCTGAACTATCTGGTTCTGATCCTTGGCTTCCTGTTGCTGGACGATCAATTCCTGGCGCACTTTTTTCCACGCGTTTTGCATTTCCCTGCGCCCGCTATGATTTCCGAAGCCGCTCCGAACGTCGCGCCAACTGCCGGGCCTGCCTGGCATGCCAATATTCGCCTGTGGGTGCAGGCGTTCTTCCTCACCTGGATTTTCTACGCCACCTCGGCGCTCCTGATTTTCATGATCGCCCCCGAAGCCCCGCTGCCCCATGCTCCCATCGTTAAGCTTGAACCTTTTCGCATCGCCAACGAATTCGGCCTGTTCGCCGTGATGACCCGCGAGCGCTACGAAATCGAATTCCAGGGTTCGATGGACGGCAAGACATGGACGGCCTACCCGTTTCGCTACAAACCCCAGGACGTCCACGCCCCTCCCCGCGTTTATGCCCCTTACCAACCTCGCTTTGACTGGAACCTCTGGTTTGCCTCACTCGGCGGCTGGCGCCGCAACCCATTTGTATTGCATGTCGAGCAGCGTCTATTAGATGGCCAGCCGGACGTGCTGGCGTTATTCGTTGGGAACCCGTTTCCGGATAAGCCTCCCGCGCAAATTCGAGCCGTGCTGTGGCAATACTGGTTTTCGGATGGGAAAGAGAAGCGCGAGCAGGGTATCTGGTGGCGCCGCGAACAGATCGGACTCTATGCCCCCAGCCTGCAGCGCAATGCGGACGGCAAGATTGAAATCCTGGAGTGGCCGGATACGCCCGAGACGAATCCATAACCTATTTTGATTCATAAATTTACAGGCTTGCCAAAACCGCTCCTCTTCCTCACCCGCCGCCCGTTCTTCTCGTTTTCTTCTCCCCCAAAAAGTCCTAGAACTTTCGTTCCAATCGCCCATGAACCTCGGTTCCAGAGGTTTCGGGACTACCGGACCATAGGCCCGCCCGCCCCTGAATCCTAACCTTGGTCTCACGTTACAGGAATTCAGCCCAGCCGAAATCCTGCAACGTACTGAGGTGAGTGCAATGATCTTGGCTATCGCCGTTCTTATGATTCACCCGCAGCTGGCTCCGCCACGTTCCTTCTCCGCAGAGAAGGCCGCTTTGGTACAGCTGGCCAGCGCCGAATCTTCCAGCAACCCCGAGGGCACTGAGAACTCCTTGCCCACCGCATCGGCAACTCTTGCTGTTCCGGATCAGCCCGCAGCGGATCCGAGTACGGCTTCGCTGCCCGATGCTCCCGTTCCGGCCCCGGCGGTCAATTCTCCCGCGCCCCTGGCTTACTTGAAGAAGGGAAGGCCGGGGACCGTATCCATCAGCGAATTGCGCGAGGAAGATCGCCAGAACCAGATCCTGTGGCGTGGGCTTGTCATAATGTCGCACGGCGCGGCTACTTTTGACGCTTGGTCCACGCGGCGCGCCATCACCAGAACCGGAGCGCAGGAGCTGAATCCCATGCTGCGGCCCTTTGCCGGAAACGCTTCCCTGTATGCCGCCATTCAGGTGGCGCCGCTCCTGATGGATTACGCCGGCAAGAAGATGATGTACAGCCGGCACGGCTTCCTGCGCCGCACGTGGTGGGTCCCGCAGAGCGCGAGCTTCGTCAGTTCTATCTTCTGCGGCACGCACAACGTGGCTTTTCACTAGACGCGCGCGGCGCGCTTGAAAAGCGCAAAAGTTTCTTCCCTCTAAGAAAAGAGTGGCCGGGATCCCCCTCCCGGCCATTCTTTTTTGCGTCGCACTCCCGCCGCAATCCCGACGTTGCGGCAATCCCCCGGCTGCTGTACTATCCCCGCCAGCGGAGGAACCTCATCATCGCCACCGCGGAGACTATCGCGGCGCCCGCGTCTAGCGCGCCGGCGGCTACCCTTACAGGACGGCCTGCGCGGCTGGTTTCGCTCGACGTTTTTCGCGGAATCACCATTGCCGCCATGATCCTGGTCAACGATCCCGGCTCGTGGAGCCACATCTATCCGCCGCTGGAGCACGCGGACTGGAATGGCTGGACGCCGACCGACCTGATTTTTCCCGCATTTCTATTCATGGTTGGCGTATCCATGACTTTATCGTTTGCCTCGCGCGTGTCGCGCGGCGTGGCGCGAGGTGCGCTGGCGATTCACGTGGTGCGGCGCAGCGCACTGATTTTCGCGATTGGCTTGTTCCTGAACGGGTTTCCGTCTTTCGATTTTGCCTCAATCCGGATCATGGGCGTATTGCAGCGCATCGCGGTGTGCTACCTGGTCGCGGGGCTCTTGTACTTGCTGCTTTCGCGCGGCAAGCGCGCCGCGGATGCGAGCGCGCAAGCTCGGTCTAACTCCGCGGTGATCGCGGGCATCGCGCTAGTCCTGCTGGTGGGCTACTGGGCGCTGATGAAATTTGTGCCCGTGCCGGGCTACGGCGCCGGTCACCTGGGCAAAGAGGACAATCTCGGCGCCTACATCGACCGCGCTCTGATGAACGGGCACTTGTGGTCCGAGTCTGTGACCTGGGATCCGGAGGGACTTCTTTCCACGCTTCCCGCCATCGCCACGTTGCTCATCGGAATTCTTGCCGGCGAGTGGCTGCGGTCAGATCGCGAGGGAACGCGCAAGGCCGCGGGCCTGGCGGTGGCCGGAATTGTTTTGATGGCCGCCGGGCGGTTGCTGCATCCCTTTTTTCCGATCAATAAAAACTTGTGGACCAGCACATTTGTGTTATTCACCGGAGGCTTCTCGATGCTGGCGCTGGCCGCGTGCTATTGGGCGGTGGATTTGCGCGCCTGGCGCAAGTGGGCGGCGCCGTGGCTCGTATTCGGGATGAACGCGATTCTGGCGTACGCCCTTGCCGCGATCGTCTCGGAGATCAGCACCGATTTTGAGTTCAGCAATGCGCAAGGCCGCGACACGACCTTGCACGGCTGGTTGTACCAGGGATATTTCACGCCGCACGCTAGCCCGGTGAACGCTTCGCTGGCCTTTGCGATCTTTTTTGTATTTGTGATTTTCTTGCTGCTGTGGCCGCTGTACCGGTGGAAGATATTCGTGCGCATCTGAGAAGGGAAACCCGCAGGCGGGTGGCCCGCAGCATGAAGAAACGACAGCTTTTCCGGCGTTGCCCGACGGCCGGGCCGCGTGCGGGAGATTGGCGGAAACTAATGAGGCCCTTGTTCCGCGGGACTTTTTAACCTGTTCGTAACATTGGGTTCGGTTGCAACCATGTAAAATAAAGTGCTTGGGGTTGTGAAGCCTTGGTGCGATAACCACACGAAAGAGCTGCGATGAAACGAGTTTTGCTGATCGAAGACGACCGCGACATTGTCGAGCTGGTCCGCTACAACCTGGAACGTGAAGGGTTCCAGGTCGCCGCAGCCAGTGACGGCGCAACCGGGCTGGCGCAAATCCGCAAGACGCCTCCCGATATTCTGCTGCTCGACCTGATGCTGCCGAAATTATCCGGCCTGGATATCTGCAAGGAAATCCGTCGCGATCAATCGCTCAATCGCCTGCCCATCCTGATGCTCACGGCGCGCGGCGAGGAAGCCGACCGCGTCGTGGGCCTCGAAATGGGGGCCGATGATTACGTCACCAAGCCGTTCAGCCCGCGCGAATTGGGCGCCCGGGTAAAAGCCCTTCTGCGCCGCACCGAGCCCGCCGGGGAAGCGCCCCGCGTGATCGAATCGCGAGGCTTGACCATCGATCCTTCCTCCTACCGCGTCACGCATGACGGCCAACCGGTGACGCTGTCGACGCTGGAGTTCCGCCTGCTCTATTACCTGGCGACTCGCCCGAATCGCGTGTTCACCCGCGACCAGTTGCTGGACGCCGTCTGGGGCACTGAGCGATTTGTGACGCCGCGCAGCGTGGACGTTTACATCCGCCGTCTGCGCGAAAAAGTGGAAACCGACGCGGACCATCCTTCTTTTTTGAAAACGGTGCGCGGCGCGGGATACATGTTTGAAAGCGCGGCGCAGATGGTGAGACAGGAGTGAACCCTTCGTGCCCGTAAGCCCATTCCGGCGGCTGGGGATGCTCTACCTGGCGCTGGTTGCGGCCATTTTGATCGCCGTGGAAGTGGCCGCGCCGGGTACCCTTGCCCGGATTTTTCCGGCCCTGCTGGTGATTCTCCTGGTTTCTGGATTTCTATCCATTCTGTTTCTGCGCTCGGTCGCCGCGCGCATTCGCCGTCTGAAACAATTCGCGGACCGCGCCGCTGCCGGCGATTTCACACCGCTCGAAAAAGATCATGGCCGCGATGAACTGGCGGACCTGGCGCAGGCGCTGGGCGGCACCGTGGCACAGCTCGGGCAATCCATTCACACGCTGACCGAGGAACGCAACCGCTCGGCGGCCATCCTGGGCAGCATGGTCGAGGGCGTGGCCGTGGTGGCCGGGGACGAAAGAATTTTGTATTGCAATCACGCTTTCGAGCAAATCCTGGAACTGCCGGAGGGAAGCTCGCAAGGGAAAAAATTAGTGGAGGCCCTGCGACAAGTGGAGCTGGTGGCCGCCGTGCGACAGGTGCTTCCCGGGGGCGAGGAAGTTACCGGCGAAGTCGAGGTCGGCACAGTGCGCCCGCGCAGCTTCGCCGTCACCGCAGCCCCGGTGCAGGCCACGGGAGTCAAGAGCGCGGTGCTCGTGCTTCACGACATTACGGAATTGCGGCGCCTGGAGCGTGTGCGGCGCGATTTCGTGGCCAACGTATCGCACGAATTCAAGACGCCCCTGACGGCCATTCAGGGATTTGCCGAAACCCTGCTCGGTGGCGCGCTTGAGGACAAGGCTAACCGCGCGCATTTTGTGGAAATTATCCGCGATCACGCCCGCCGCCTGGCGCGCCTCACCGACGATCTGTTGAAGCTTTCACGAATTGAAGCCGGACGCCTCGAACTGGAGTTGCGCCCAGTGCGCGTGGCGGCGCTGGTGAACGGCTGCGTCGAGACGGCGCGCCTGAAGGCCGAGGCCAAGGGCTTGCGCATCCACGTGCAATTGCCGGATGGCCTCCCGCCGGTTCGCGCCGATGGCGCGCAATTGGGAGAGGTGCTGCAGAACCTGCTCGACAACGCAACGCAGTACACGCCGCCCGGCGGGCAAATCGACGTGACCGCCACGTCGAATGGAGACGGAGTCACTTTCACCGTCGCCGACACAGGAATCGGCATTCCGGAATCCGACCTGGAGCGCATCTTTGAGCGCTTCTACCGCGTCGATGCCGCCCGGTCCCGCGAAGCCGGCGGTACCGGCCTCGGCCTGGCCATCGCCCGCCACATCGTGGACGCCCACGGCGGCCGCATCTGGGTGGAAAGCGCCGTCGGGCAGGGCTCCCGGTTTCATTTCCGCATCCCTTCCGCCGCGCCTTTATAGATCAGGTAGTTCCTTGCCGTCCGCCTTCACGATTTTTTGCAGGCGCATGAAGAACGTTCCGTTCTTGGTTCGATGACCGTAGAACGTGATCACGTCGCCGACCTTGATCGTGTTCCTGTCCCATCCGCCGTATCTGGACAACATGGAAGGGCTTCTGGCTTCGCCCATCCAGGTTTCGATTTCGCCCTTGTCATTTTTCACGCTCAGCGTGATTTGCACGTGAGGATTGACGAACTCGAATTGCGTCACGGTTCCCTTGATGGAGACGGTTTTCTCCGTATCGTAATTGGCCTCTCCATGATGCGCCGACAGCGTGGCGGGATTAAAAACAAAGCAAACTATCGTGGCCAAAAAGAGCGCAAATTTCTTCATTCCGAACCTCCTGAAAGCGCCAATCAGACGTAGAGGCTTGATGATTACAAGGGCCGTGCCGCGCCAGGAAAGCGGGTTACCAAAAATATCTACTCCGATCCAAGCTATGTCAATGCCGAAATCGGCGCCAACGCGCGATGACAGCCGCTCCTACTTCTCCGGTGACGCTTCCTTTTTTTCGAGCCCCAGGAAGGTCTCGCCATCCTCACAAAACTGTTCCGTCAGTTTCCAGGGCCTCAATTTGAATTCCAGGCGCGCCGTCCAGGGTCTCGTGTACGCCTTGGGATCCTCGACGGTGATGTCGTCCACCAGGTGATCGTGGGCCGTCCGCCGGAATCGCTCGATCAAGTGCAGTTGGTCGCTGTGCGGGTGGCCGACACGGTCCAGCCAGGTCTTATCATTGAAATTCACGGTGTCGACCACCAGTGTGTCGCCCTCCCAGTGCCCGATCGAATCTCCCATCCACAAGGGAACCAGACTTTCATCATGCGGTTTCCCATCGGTGTAAATCTCGCGCCGCAGGGAATCGACCTCGAAGAGCATCACGACTTCACCGCGCGTTTGAATAAATTGAAAGGGGAAGGGATGCATGTAAACGCGCGGCACGCCAGGCGGAAAACAGCCGCGCAATACGGGATCGTTCGTTTCCTCGAGCGGATACATATGAGCACCAAAGGAGGACTTGGCCGCTTTGAATTGCGCCTCGCCCCAGGCCGTCATGGGCGGTTCCTCTTGATTGAGCTCATAAATCCAGTACTGCATTGCGTTCGCAGGAGGAGCGTCGCGCATCCATACACCCGACAAGTCGCCTGTTTTGCTTGCGCTTGCGGGCTTTGCCGGCGCGGCCGGCTTTGAGGATTGCGCGGAGGCGCTCGCGGAACAACCCCATGCGATCACGAGTCCAAGAAAAACGCCCAGCAAACGATTTCGCATTTGCGACCCCCCAATCTTCAGACGTGCCTTTTCAGAGGTGACTTTAGCGGGGATTATACACTGCCGATTCCGCAAGAAGATCAGAGGAAAATCTCAATCAGTGAGCCAAATTGCTTTCTTAGTATAGCCATGTTGGCTGCTCGTTCGGGCTTCTCGGCGCGACGGGTCGGGGCCTCCAATTTCCGAATCCAGGCTTGAATCAACTAAGTCGCCGGATATTCACCCCCGTTTCACACCGTTTTCACATACCGAACGTAACCTCGATGGCGCACGGGAGTCCCGGCCCAAGGCGGAGACATGGCGACCTCGGTATCCAAGGTACAAACGATTTATCAGGATGTGCTGGCCAACTATTTAATTTCCATGGCCCGCACGGTCGAGAACAGCGTGGAGATTGCCCTCGACGCGCTGCTACGGCCCAATCTGGACGCGGCGAATGCGCTGTCCAGCAAGGTGTTTCTGGTGGAGCCGCGCATCAATGAGATGGAAATTCTGATCGACGACCATGCCGTGCGCATGCTGCGCACCGGCCTTCTGGATGACGAGGAAATCCGCCGCGTCGTGGCCACTCAGAAAATCGCCAACGACCTGGAGCGCATCGGCGATCTGGCGGTGAACATCTCGGAACGCGTGATTTCATTGGCTGGAATGAAAGTGGCCGAAATGCCGCGGGACCTCGAACCCATGACCGGCGCGGTTCGCGGAATGCTCGGCCGCAGCCTGGGTGCGCTGATTTTCCGCAATGTGGTGCTGGCCAGCGAAGTTCTCGAATCCGACGACGTCGTGGACCGCTATCGCGACCAGATCTTCGAACACTTGCTCGCGGGGATGACCGCGGAGCCCTCGCAGGTCGCGCCGCACATGCAGTTTGTGCTGGCTACGCGTTACCTGGAACGCATCGCGGATCACGCCACAAATATCGCCGAAGACATTATTTTCTGGGTGCGTGGTTTGGACGTGCGGCACGGACGCGCGCGGCTCAACGTGGATGAAGTCAATTATCCGGAAAAAAGAGCCTGAACCGCGCTGCCGATATCTCTGCGGGCTCCAAGTAGAGCCCGCACCTGATTTCGCGCCGAACGACGACCTTCGTGTTGCAACCCCACCCCGGGCCGATGCTCCCCTGGCATCGGCCCATCCTCTTTTTTGCGGCAACATGCAGAAACTAAGGCAGTTGCAGCGAAATGCCGGCTTTTACGCCCGGATCACCACCTTGTAACATGGCTGTAACAATTAAGAGTCAGAATCCACCTGCGAATCTAGGAGAGAACATGCGAATTGCAAAAGTACTTGCCGTTTTTGCTGTCCTGCTTGCGCTGGGAACGGTGACTGTTGCAGAAGGCGGACAAGTTCTGCTGAACGCCGCCGGCGCGACCTTCCCGTACCCCATGTACTCCAAGTGGTTTGACGTTTATCGTCAGGCTCATCCCAATATTCAGATTAATTATCAGTCGATCGGATCGGGTGGCGGCATTCGCCAATTGCTCGATAAGACCGTGGATTTCGGCGCCTCTGATGGCCCGATGAACGACGATCAACTCAAGCAGGCCAGCGTGCCGATTCTGCATTTTCCCACGGTCATGGGCGCCGATGTGCCCAGCTATAACGTGCCCGGCGTCAGCGCCGAGTTGAATTTTACTCCGGAGGCGCTGGCCGGAATTTTTCTCGGCAAAATCACGAAATGGAATGATCCCGCGATTGTTTCGGCGAATTCGGGAGTGAAGTTGCCGGCCGATGACATTGTCGTTGTCCACCGATCCGATGGCAGCGGGACGACCTACATCTGGACCGACTACCTTTCTAAGATCAGCCCGGAATGGCAGACGAAGGTTGGCAAGGCCACGTCGGTGAATTGGCCGGTGGGTTTGGGAGGTAAAGGGAATGAAGGCGTGGCGGGGCTGATCCAGCAGACGCCTGATTCACTCGGCTACATCGAGTTGATCTATGCCATCCAGAACAAGATCGCCTACGGGCGCGTGAAGAATTCCTCGGGTGCATTCGTCAAGGCCGATCTGGCGAGCGTTTCGGCGGCAGCGGCAGCCACGGCGAAGTTCATGCCCGACGATTTCCGCGTCTCCATTACCAACCCGGAAGGCAAGGCCGCCTATCCAATCGCAAGCTTCACCTGGCTGCTGATCCCGTCGAAATTCAGCGACACCGCGAAGCGCGATGCCGTGAAGGATTTCCTGAAGTGGATGATGACCGACGGACAGCAATACTGCGAAGGTTTGGCGTACGCCAAGTTGCCGAAGGAAGTCGTCGTAAAGGAAATGAAAGCGGTCGGGAAGATCGAGTAACGCTTCGCAACCGGCCAGAGCCGGATCCTACGAAATGGCCACTACACCGAATGCGACAACGCCTGCGGAACTCGGTTGGAGTCCGCAGGCGTTGCTGCGCCGTATGCGCGGCGCCGATGAGATCGCGCATCTGATTACGTTCATTGCGGCAGCAACCCTGCTTTTGATCACCGTGCTGCTGGTGTTTCAACTGTGGGTCCATTCGGCCGAGGCGAGAGCCAAATTCGGTTGGACCTTTTTCGTTACCAGAACGTGGGATCCCGTCGCGGGCGATTTCGGCGCGCTCCCCTTTATCTACGGCACTCTAGTGACCTCCGCGGTTGCCCTGGTGATCGCGGTTCCTCTCGGTGTTGGGGCCGCCATCTTTCTTGCGGAGCTTGCCCCGCCAAAGCTTTCCTCCTCTCTGACCTTTGTCAGCGACCTGCTGGCCGCCGTGCCCAGCGTGATCTATGGCTTGCTGGGCGTGTTTCTCTTGGTGCCATTGATGCGAAAAACGGTCCAGCCTGCTTTGAAAAGCACGCTAGGTTTTTTGCCGCTCTTCAAGGGGCCCACGTACGGTATCGGGTTCCTGACGGCGGGCATCGTTCTGGCCATCATGGTCGTACCGTTCGTGCTTTCGGTGTCCCGCGAAGTTTTGCTGGCCGTGCCGCGCGATCAGCGCGAGGCTGCTCTGGCGCTGGGCGCTACCAAATGGGAATCCACCTGGAAAGTGGTGGTGCCCGCGGCACGAATCGGAATCTTTGGCTCCGTCTTTCTGGCCCTCGCCCGGGCACTGGGCGAAACGATGGCCGTCACCATGGTGGTCGGCAATAACCCCATGATTTCCGCCTCCCTGTTTTCCCCCGGCTACTCCATCGCCGCGGTCCTGGCCAATGAATTTTCCGAGGCCACCGGCAATCTGTATCTGAGCGCTCTGATCGAGCTGGGCCTGGTGCTATTCCTGCTGACGTTTGTGCTCAATGGCTTGGCGCGCCTGCTGATTTTAGTCACCACGGCGCGGGGCAGCGGGGTGCTCCCGTCATGAGCGTGCGGCTGATTTGGAGGAAGTCGCTAAACGCATTCATGCTCTCGCTCACGGGGCTGTGCGCGCTGCTCACGGTTTCCGCGCTGTTTTTCATTCTCGGCTACCTGGTGTGGAACGGCGGGAAAGATCTATCATGGAATTTCTTCACGCACCTGCCGGCTCCGGTGGGCGAACCCGGTGGCGGAATGGCCAACGCGATTCTGGGGACGTTGAAACTCCTGCTGCTCGCGGCTTTGGTCGGTGTTCCCATCGGTTTGCTGGGCGGCGTGTACCTGGCCGAGTTTGGCGGACGCACCATGCCGTTTTTGGTCCGTTACACGGCCGACCTGCTGAACGGCGTGCCATCGATCGTGATCGGCATTTTTGCGTATGCCCTGGTGGTGATACCCATGCATCACTTCTCGACGCTGGCGGGCGGATTTGCGCTCGGAATCATGGTGATTCCCACTGTGCTGCGCAATACGGAAAGTTTTCTGCGCGACGTTCCGCCCGCCCTGCGCGAGGGCTCGTTTGCATTGGGCGCCAATAAATGGAAAATGATCGCGACCGTGGTGCTCCCAGCGGCTTCGCGCGGCATCCTGACCGGCGTCCTGCTGGCTCTGGCCCGCGTCGCGGGAGAGACCGCGCCGCTGCTGTTTACCGCGTTCGGCAACCGCTACTGGAGCCCAGGCTGGAATCAGCCGACATCGTCGCTTCCGGTGGTGATCTACACGTACGCTACGGGCCCGTATGAAGACTGGCACCAGCAGGCGTGGGCTGCGGGACTGGTTCTGCTTGGGTTGGTGCTGTTGACCAATATTACGGTTCGCGCGTTTTTGTCGCGCGGGTCATCGTATGAGAGGATCTGACGATGGACTCTGCCTTTCCACTCATGGCGAATTCAGGGGCCGCGGCTGCCTCTTCTTCGGCTAAGATTGCGGCTCATACTCCTGCCATGACCACACCCGGCGCCAGCACGCTGCGCATGAAAGTCACCAAGCTCAATTTCTATTACGGCAAGAATCACGCCCTGCACAATGTGTCCATGGACGTGGCCACCAATCGCGTGACGGCGATGATCGGTCCCTCGGGTTGCGGCAAGTCCACGTTGCTGCGGACGCTGAACCGCATGCACGAAACCCTTCGCCACACGCGCCTGGAGGGCGAAATCACGCTGGACGGCGTGAATATCCTCACCCTCGATGTGACCAGGCTGCGCCGCATGGTGGGCATGGTATTTCAGAAGCCTAATCCGTTTCCCAAGTCGATTTATGAAAACGTGGCCTATGGTTTGCGGATTAACGGGCATAAAGGGCGCCTGGATGACGCCGTGGAAAAAAGCCTGCGGCGCGCCGCCCTTTGGGACGAGGTGAAAGACAAGCTGCATAAGTCCGCCTACGCGCTTTCCGGCGGGCAGCAGCAGCGACTGTGCATCGCGCGCGCTCTGGCTGTCGATCCCGAGGTGCTGCTGCTCGATGAGCCTTGCTCGGCCCTCGATCCGGTGAACACGGCAAAGATCGAGGAGTTGCTGTTTGAATTGAAACCCTCGTGCACCCTGGTGATTGTTACGCACAACATGCAGCAGGCGGCGCGCGTCAGCGACTCCACCGCGTTTATGCTGAATGGCGAACTGATCGAGTTTTCGCCGACCGGAACCATGTTTACCACGCCCAGCGATCCGCGCACCGAGGCGTATATCACCGGCCGGTTCGGATGATCCGTTCAGGCAGCCGCATGACTTGCGAAAGCTGCCTATAGATTTTTTGCATGGCGCTTTTAGCGGGAAGCGCGTCATACTAGAACGTAGCGCGGTCAGGCCGGGAATCACATTTTTTCCAGGGGACGCCCAGGAATTGTTCGTCGAGAGGGTTTAACGAAATGGAACGCCATTTTGAACGCGACCTTGAGGAACTAAAGGAGCGGCTGCTCTGGATGGGCAGCCTTGCCGAGCGCGCCGTGCATCAGGCCGTGCACGCCGTGCTGGATGCCGATGAAGCGCTCGCGCAGACTGTCCTAAGGGAAGAAAACACCATCAACGAACTGCAGATCGAGATTGACGACCGCGTGGTGCAGCTGCTGGCCCTGCAACAACTGATGGCCGCCGATCTGCGGTTCGTGCTGGCCATCGCGCGCATCAACAACGATCTGGAGCGCATCGGCGACCAGGCCGTGAACATCGCGCATTCAGCCACGCGCATCGTGCGTCACCCGCGCGTCAAGCCCTATGTCGATCTGCCGCGCATGGGTGAACTCGCCGAAAAAATGATGCGTGACAGCCTCGATTCCCTGGTTCGCCGCGATATCGAGTTGGCTCGCTCCGTTCTTTCCCGAGACGATCAGGTCGACCAGCTCCGCGACCAGATTTTTCGCGAACTGCTCAGCTACATGATGGGCGACTCCTCGGTCGTGTTTCCCGCGTTCGAGCTGATCCTGGTCGCCAAGAACCTCGAACGCATCGCCGATCACGCCACCAACGTCGCCGAAGACGTCATCTACATGGTGGCCGGAAGCGACGTCCGCCATCCCGCCGTCGACCGCAATACGGCGTAATCGCATTGCTCCGAAAAAATAAGAAATTTTTTTGATGCAAGGGCCGACGCTCTCTCTGTGTCCTCTGCGATCTCTGTGTTGAAAGGTTTTCGGAAAAGGCTTTAACACAGAGGGCACGGAGTGAGGACACGGAGAGCGTCTGCGCGGATTTTCCGTATGCGATTACGGCAGATCGAGCAGGAGAAAGTCCGCCGCTTTAGCGGCAGGACCCTGCGCCGCCGAGAGCTGCAATTCGCGTTCACTTATCACGCGCGCCTGGTCTCCCGGCTCGAGCGTTTTTCCATTGAGTTGCAGACTCCCACCGATCACGAAAATGTAGGCACGGCGCGCGTCACCAAGCTTGTGCATGGCGGACTGGCCGGGCGCGAGCAGGGAAGTATAAATTGTGGCGTCCTGATGGATTTGCACGGCGCTCGCGGCGCTGTCTCCGTTCTTGCCCGCGGGCACGGCAATCGGCAGCAGCTTGCCCGAGCGATCGGCGAGCGAAAAACTTTTCTGCTCCCACGAAGGCTCGAGACGATTCACCGTAGGCGTAATCCAGAGCTGCACCAGGTGGACCGGATCTTTTTTGGAATGGTTGTATTCGGAGTGGCGCACGCCGGTTCCGGCGCTCATGCGCTGAATTTCCCCGGGCCGGATGATGCCGGTATTGCCCAAATCGTCGTGGTGCTCGAGAGCGCCGTCGATGAGGTAGGTGATGATTTCCATTTCCCTGTGGCCGTGCAAGGGAAAGCCGCTGGCCGGTGCGAATGTATCGTCGTTGAACACGCGCAGCGGGCCGAAATTCATATTTGCGGGATCGTGATAGTCGTCAAAAGAGAAGTGCCAGTAAGTGTTAAGCCAGCCCGAATCAAGGTGATAGCGGTCTTTCGAGCGAATAGTTTGGATCATGGAAATGCCTCCGGAACGGGCCGGGTTACGCCGTTCGTTATCGGTTCGTGCAATATTTTAGATGCAACTGGGCCGAAAACGACGCAGCAGGGGAGACGAGGAACGCCCGGCTCCCCTGAAAGCAATGGAAGAGCCGGGCGCTCGGAACATTGAATCAATGATTTCTCGCTTACTTACATTGGCGGATACTTCAGCCGCTTTGCGCCCCGCTTACCGGCCGAACGTGTAGCCGATCGAAATGGTGTATTGCGGCACAAAGTTGCTGCTGTATTGCTGGTTCAGGTTGGGCACATAGTGGAAATCGATCTGCGGCTTGAGGAACATGTTCGACCTGACGTAGAGCTTCACGCCAACGGCCCCGTGCACTTGAAAGTGATTGGTGCTGAACAGGAACTGACTCTGATTAAGTAATGAACCCACCTGCTGGGACGAATAAAACGATAATTTGGCGCCGCCAATTCCTCCTTCCAGTACAGGGACAATGTGGGAGTCACCTAAGGTCGGCTGATATATGGCGTTAAAGTCGTAAAAGGCGGGACGAACGTTTAACCCCTCGATGGGCAAAAAGGGGGCTTGAGCAAAACGGAACGAATATTCGGCATTGACCCCGAGGTGCGGGTTGATCATAAAGTCGGCACCAAAGATGCCGAAGGCCCCACCCATTGTCGGCGCGGGCACGCAGGAAGTTGGCGGGCCAGAAGGGTTGAAGGGATCGTCGATTTGTTTCGGCGAGCACCCCGGGCTTGTGGTTGCCCCGTCGGTTGCGCTGCCGGCGCCAAAATAAGCGCTAATCTGCTGCGCGCTGGCCGGGTAAACACCTGCAACCAAGAGAAGGAACAGGAGCGGAAGCATGCGTAGTATGAGTTTTGACAATGATCGTCTCCTTTGCCCTAAGATCGTGCGGATGTGCGCATTTGCCCTTTAAATAGATGGCGGCGGACACCCAAGGGTTGTTTTCCTGGGGGTGGGCCGCCGTTTGCCGGGGTGTGCCGCGCGCGGACCCGCAAAAGCTGGAAATCGGCGCGATACCTCTCCCGCAAAATCGAAACTTGGTGTAAATTCCTATAGGCCCGCTGGCTGCAAACGCGGACGTACTCATAAATCCAATCCAACCTGAATTGCAGGTTGCCACTGAAGGGATCACCCGCATGAGCCGGGACACTTTATCTGTCACTGATAACCGCACGGGGAAGTCCTACGAGCTTCCCATTAAAGACGACACCATCCGTGCCATCGACCTGCGCCAGATCAAAGTCAAAGCCGATGATTTCGGGATGATGAGCTATGACCCGGCCTTCAGCAACACGGCCCTATGTCACAGCAAGATCACTTACATCGACGGCGACAAAGGCATCCTGCGATACCGCGGCTATTCTATCGAGGAACTGGCAGAGAAGAGCACTTATCTCGAAACCGCATACCTGATTCTGCACGGCGAGCTGCCCACCCGCCCGCAGCTGGATGACTGGACCTACAACATCACGCACCACACGTTCATCCACGAATCGGTGAAAAAATTCCTGGACGGGTTCCACTACGACGCGCACCCGATGGGCATGATGATCTCGGCCATCGCCGCGCTTTCCACGTTCTATCCCGAGGCCAAGGATATCTTCAATAAGGACTCGCGCCGCAAGCAGACCTACCGTCTGATCGGAAAAATGCCGACGCTGGCCGCGTTTTCCTACCGCCACAGCCTGGGCATGCCGTTCGCGTATCCGGACAATGAATTGAGCTACTCCGGGAATTTCCTGAACATGCTGTTCAAGACCTCCGAACTGAAGTACCGGCCCAACCCGACGCTCGAGCGCGCGCTGGATATCCTCTTCATTCTTCATGCAGACCACGAGCAGAATTGCTCGGCCAACGCCATGCGCTGCGTCGGCAGCTCGCACGTGGATCCGTTCTCGGCGACCGCCGCGGCCACCGCAGCGCTCTACGGCCCGCTGCACGGCGGCGCGAACGAGGAAGTGCTGCGCATGCTGCTCGAGATCGGCTCGCTTGCCAACGTGCCCTCCTATATCAAGCGCGTGAAGGCCGGGGAAGTGAAGCTGATGGGATTCGGACATCGTGTGTACAAAAATTACGACCCGCGCGCTCGCATCATCAAGCACGTGGCCGACGGCGTCTTCGAAATCATGGGAAAAAATCCGCTGCTGAACATCGCCCTGGAGGTCGAACGCATCGCCCTCGAGGACGATTACTTCGTCTCCCGCAAGCTCTATCCCAACGTCGATTTTTATACCGGCTTGATTTACCAGTCGATGGGCTTCCCGGTCACCATGTTCCCTGTGCTGTTCGCGATCCCACGCACCAGCGGCTGGATCGCCCAGTGGGAAGAAATGCTGAACGATCCCGAGCAGAAAATCGCGCGGCCGCGGCAGGTTTTCCTGGGCCACGATTTGCGGCCGTACACTCCGATGGACAAGCGCAGTTAGATAGCATCGAACCATTCGCGTGATGGTTCCGTGCGGGGGTGTCATTGATACGACATCCCCGGCGACTTTCCTTGACAACGTTTTGCCGAGGTACAACACTATAGTTACCCCTTCCAGAAAGTGGATTCCCTGGTTCGCTTGGCTGCCCGGCACGAGTGCGGCTTGTACTCGATCGTGTTGAGGCCCGGCTTCACTCAAGCTGACGCTGCAGGGAATCACGAGGCTGTGTGCTACCCACGAGCGGAGATGTAATTCGCGTTCTTTTCGTCGGCGCATTTCTGGAAGCCCGCGGAATTTGCGAGTTGCTTGAGTCGACCGGCCCAGCCGTGTTCCAAATCACTCAGGTATCAGGTCTCGATCTTGCCGCCGAACGGATTTCCGGCGGCGAGGCGGACATTTTGTTGCTCGACCTGGGAACGAAACATGGCCAGGGACGCGCCCTGGTGGAAGCCGCGCGAGCCGCCGCCCCGGACCTTCCGCTGGTCATTCTTTCGGATTTTGCAGACGAAACTTTGGCGGTGGAATCGCTGCAGCAAGGCGCGCAGGATTTTCTGATCAAGGGACAACTGAATTGCGCCGCGCTGGCCCGGTCGTTGCGCTACTCCCTCGAACGCCATCGCCTGCAGAAGGAACTGCAAAGCCTCTCCCTGATTGACGATTTGACCGGCCTGCACAATCGCCGCGGATTTTTTGCGCTGGCCGGGCAGCACTTGCGCGTGGTTCTGCGCAAGGGCGCCGGCATGCTGGTTTATCTGGACCTGGATAATTTGAAGTCCATCAACGACACCTTTGGCCATCTGGAAGGCAACCGCGCCCTGGTGGTGGCTTCCAATTTACTGCGAAACAGTTTCCGGCAGTCCGACATCCTGGCCCGCATGGGCGGCGATGAATTTTGCGTCCTGATGACCGATGCCGGCAAGGATTCCGAGCAGCAAGTTCGCAGGCGCCTGCAGCAGCGCGTGGATTTCACCAACGAGCTTTCTTCCTGGCACTTTTGCGTCTCCTTCAGCATGGGGTTTGCCAGCGTGCCATCCATTCGTCAGCCTTCGCTGGACGAACTGCTGCGCATCGCCGACGAGCGCGTGTACCAGGAAAAACGGAACAAACAGCTGGGCGGCACATTTGTGCCCGCCGTGAAGCAAACCAGCGTCGCCTAGCCATTGCCGCGTGAATGCCGCGGCCGTATCCATCCCGCTCAAGAAATTCCCACAAAGTGCCGATACAACCCGAGTGGAGTGTTCGCGGGGCTATGGGCGGGTTCGCGCATGGCTCTTCACCCCATGGCGGAATTTCGCGGAACGGGGGCGGCAATGCAGTTCCTGAAAAGCTTGATTTTTCCGGGCGGCCTCATGCCTCACGGAACTTGCTACCTGTGGACCCCGAGCCTGATCGGGCTGAATGTCCTATCGGACTCCTTGATCGCGCTCTCCTACCTCTCCATCCCCATTACCTTGGTGCATTTCACACGCAAGCGCCGGGACATTCCTTTCAGCTGGATGTTTCTCTGCTTCGGAGCGTTCATCGTGGCCTGCGGCGGCACGCACTTGATGGAAGTCTGGACGGTCTGGTTCCCTTCCTATTGGCTCGCTGGGGCATGGAAAGCCGTAACAGCCGGCATCTCCGTGATTACCGCGATCCTGCTGATCCGAATGGTGCCGCGGGTACTGGCTTTACCCGGCACTCAGTGGCTCCTCGAACTCAATCAGCAGCTGATCGGAGAAGTCGAACAACGCGCTCAGGCGGAGTCCAGCTTGCGCCGGGTGAGTGAAGAGCTGGAAGAGCGCGTTGCCGAACGCACGGCGGCGTTGCTGGCGACCAATCAATCGCTCCGGGAAAGTGAACTGCGCTACCGAACCCTCGTTGAGCATGCACCGGAGGCCATCGTGATGCTGGACCTGGACGTCGGCCGCTTCAGCGACACGAACGAAAATGCGGAACGGCTGTTCGGCATGAGCCGCGAGGAGTTGCTTCGCGTGGGGCCCGTGGAAGTCAGCCCCCCGTTCCAGCCGGACGGACGGCCCTCGGCGGATGCGGCGCGCGCGGAATTGGAGAAAGCCCTCCGCCACGACACGCCCCGGTTTGAGTGGATGCATCGCAGCGCCGCCGGCAAGGATATTCCCTGCGAAATCTCGCTCATTCGCCTGCCATATTCCGGTCGGAATCTGGTGCGCGCAAGCATCGTGGACATCTCCGGGCGCAAGCAGGCGGAGCAGGAAATCCGCAAGCTGAATGCGGAGTTGGAGTCACGAGTAAAAGTGCGCACGGCGCAGCTGGAGGCCGCCAACCGCGATCTGGAATCCTTTACGTATTCGGTCTCGCATGACCTGCGCGCGCCGCTTCGCCACATGGACGGGTTTTCGAGAATTCTGGTCGAGGAGTACGGCGAACAGCTTCCCCCCGGCGCGAAGCAGCACCTGGCACGGGTGCGCTCGGCCACGCTGCACATGGGCCGGCTTGTGGATGATCTGCTGAATCTGGCGCGGGTCGGACGCGGCTCGTTGAAAATCGCGCCCACGGATTTGAATGAACTGGTCGCCGAAACGATTCAGAGTCTCGAGGCCGAGGCGCGCGGCCGGGCCGTGGAATGGCGCGTGGGGCGCCTGTCGCGGGCGCAATGCGATCCCGGACTGATGCGGCAGGTATTTTTCAATTTACTCTCCAACTCGTTGAAATTCACGCACAGCCGGGAAAAGGCGGTCATCGAAATCGGCGAAATCCCCGCTCAGGGAGAGACCGTGATTTTCGTTCGCGACAACGGCGTCGGGTTCGATATGAAGTACGCCGACAAACTGTTTCAGGTGTTTCAGCGCCTGCACACCGATGAGGAATTCGAGGGCACGGGAGTTGGCTTGGCAATCGTCTATCGCATCCTGCAAAAGCACGGAGGGGCCATCCGTGCCGAGGCCAGCCCGCGGAACGGCGCCACATTCTTCCTTACCCTGACGCGGCCGCTTCCCGCCGTGAAGGCTGCTTCAGAGGTTCTGGGGGGTGCCGCGTGAGCGCGGAGGGAATCGAAATCTTGCTCGTGGACGACAGTTCCGCGGACGTCGATCTGACCATCCACGCGCTGCGAGACAACACGCTCATTGACCGTATCCACGTGGTGCGGGACGGTGAGGAAGCGCTGAATTTTCTTTTTTGCCGGGAGCCTTACCTGGAACGCTCCGGACGGCCTCTGCCCAGGCTTATCCTCCTGGATTTAAAGCTGCCAAAGGTGGACGGCCTGTCCGTGCTGCGCGTGCTCAAGCAGGATTGCCGCACGCGCTCCATGCCGATCATCGTCCTTACATCTTCCCGGGAAGACAATGACCTGACCGCCAGCTACGACCTGGGTGTGAACAGCTACATTCAGAAGCCGGTCGATTTTGACAGGTTTCGCGAAACCCTGCGCACCCTGGGGGCTTACTGGCTCCGGGTGAATCAGGCGCCCCCGCGGCAATCCTTATCCGCGTGCACGGAGAAGGCCGGATGAATCAAACGATCTCCAACGATTCATTGACCAGGCTTTGGAATATGGCGGCCCCGCTGCGCGTGGTGCTGATTGAAAACTCCGTGGAGGACGCCGAACTGAATCTGCACGAACTGAAAACCGCGGGCTTTCAGTGCAAACCGAAAATTTTTGCCGCACGCGGGGAGTTTCTCGAGCACCTCGGGCATTTTCCGTTTGACGTTGTGCTCGCCGATTACCAGCTTCCCGGCTGGACCGGCATGGACGCATTTTCCGTGATGCGCCAGGCGGGGCACGACGTTCCCTTCATTCTGGTCACCGGGTTTCTCGGGGAAGAAGTAGCCGTCGAGTGCATCAAGCAGGGCGTTACGGATTTTGTCTTGAAAGATCATCTGGCCCGCCTTCCTCTGGTTGTGGCGCGCGCCCTGGAGGAAAAAGCCCTTCGGGACACACGCAACCTGATGATCGAAACGCACCGCCAGAGCGAGGCCAACTCATTGCTTCTTTTTGCCCACAATCCGCTGCCCATGTGGGTACTGGAATGGGAGAGCTTGCAGGTTCTCCAGGTCAACGACTCGGCCATTTCCCACTACGGATATGACCGCTTGGAATTTCTCCAAATGCACGCCGGTGACTTGCATCCGGTTGAGGAGGTACCTCAGCTTCTTGGAGCGTTCCGACAGGGGTTTCCGCCGAAGCAGCAGGCGCGCCAATGGCATCATCGCCGCAAGGATGGCTCGGTGATGGATGTGGAAATGTTCCTGCACAAGATGGAATACTCCGGAAACCCGGCCGCGCTGGTGGTCGCCCAGGATATTACCGACCGCAAGCGCGCCGAGGACGAACGCCAAAAGTTTTTTACACTGGTGGAAAACAGCCGCGATTTCATCGCCGTAGCCGACATGGAAGACAACGTGGAATACGTGAACCCGGCGGGCCGCGGCATGCTGGGCATTGCCAGCGCCGACGAAGTGAGAGGCACGCACTCGCTCGACTACATAATTCCCGATGACCTGCCCTTAGTGTACGACACGATTTTGCCGGCGTTGAGAACGACCGGACACTGGTCGGGGGAATTGCGGTTCCGCCACCGAATCACCGGACAGGCTCTCCCGATGGATTTCGTGGGCTTTCAGGTCAAGGACCCCCAGACGGGTCAGGCGCGTTATGTCGCAACCGTTTCGCGGGATATCACCGAGCGCCGGGTCCTGGAGCAGCAGTTGCGGCACGCCCAAAAATTTGAGGCCATCGGCCAGCTGGCCGGCGGCATCGCGCATGACTTCAACAATGTGATTGGCGCCATTCTGGGCTGGGCGGAATTGGGGAAGGAACAAGCCGCCTCCAGCGGGCCTCCCTTGCTCACCTATTTCGAGAAAATTCACGCCCAATGCGACCGCGTCACCGCGCTTGTCTGGCAACTGCTTGCCTTTTCCCGGCGGCAAATTCTCGAGCCCCGCGTTCTCAGCCTCAATCAAACGGTTCAGGAAGTATTGAATCTGCTCGACAAGGTGATTGGCAAGGACATCGAAATCAGGAACATTCTTGCCGAAGATTTGCACGATGTCCGGGCCGATCCCACGCAAGTCGAACAAGTGTTGATGAACTTGTGCATTAATTCGCGCGATGCGATGCCGGACGGCGGGCTGCTGACCATCGAAACCCGCAACGCCGAATTCAACGAAGAGCAATGCCGCATTGCGCCGGGCCTGAAGCCGGGACGGTACGCCGAACTTCAGGTCTCCGACACCGGCATCGGCATGGATTCGGCCGTGCGCGAGCGCATCTTCGAGCCGTTCTTCACCACCAAGGGAACCGGGAAGGGAACGGGGCTCGGCCTGGCCACGGTCTTCGGGATTGTGAAGCAGCACGGCGGATACATTCTTGTCGAAAGCGAACCGGGTTTGGGCAGCACGTTCCGTCTCTTTTTCCCGGCGGACGAGACAGGCAATAAATCCGAATATTTCCATCCCGTGGTGGAAAACGAGCCGGTCCGCGGCGGCATGGAGACAATTCTGATTGCCGACGACCACGAAGGCATCCGCGAAATGGCGCAAGCCGCGCTCACCGCTCTCGGCTACGAGGTCCTGCTCGCGAAGGACGGCGAGGAAGCCTTAGCTATGTTCTCCGACCGCCGCAACGACATTTCCCTCATTCTATTCGATGTCATCATGCCCCGCCTCAGTGGGCCGCAGGCCTACGCAGCCATCACCGCCATGAAGCCCGGCATTTCCGTCATTTTCGCCACCGGGTACAGCAATGAATTGGGCGCCCTGGCGGAACTCGCCGATCGCGGAGTAACCATCTTGCGAAAACCGTACAGTCCCGCCGCCCTCTGCCGGCGAGTTCGTGAAGTCCTGGACCAAACCAAGGCCAGGTCGCTGGGTTAAGAACGCAATTGCGGCACCAGGAAGCTGTCTCAAATCGTGTCATATTTCTGTTGACACCCTACCGTCGGCGTGTTATCTCCTGACCATATAGCAGTTGGTTGTTTTGTTTCTTGTCTTTATTGAGTTTACCCAGCAACACCCCACCCCACCCCGGGAGGTGAGGACCAACAGGTTCTCACCTCCCTTTTTTTGACCCCCTCTGATCCTGGCTGACGCTTCGATATTGCTCGTAACCTCATTGATTTAATTTTGGTTCCTTGGGTTTGCGCGCAGGAACTTGGGCAACGTCTTCTGGTGGACCTGGCTCGAAATCAAGCCTTCTTGGCCGGGCTCAGCCGCTGCGCCGACCAATCTTCCGGGGGAAAGCTGATGTGCCAGAAACCGGGGTTGGGATCCACGAATTCCAGAGCCACATTGAATTTTCCGGATTCCCCCGGAGTCACCAGTTTTACTTCGGACGCTATTTTTTCACTGGTCCGAATATTGTGCAGGATCACGCGCTGACCCTGGTCCAGCGGAATGCCCAATTCCACCAGCGCACCGTGCGCATTCACAACCACAGTGTGGGCGTTTTCCGAAAATTCCGATTTGTTGGCCAGCCGCCCCTGCACCTGTACGGCGATCTGTATGAACAAGCGCTGGCTGCGCCTGCGATTAGAAATAGTTGATGTCATGGCAAGACCCGGGGAAATGCATTCATCGCAAATCCATCTTCCATCTTTCTTCCTTAAGAAACTGCTTTTTAAACAACTGCAAAACTGAACAACCTACCCTCATGCAAGGAACGAACACTGATCTTCGGCTTGCGTCAAGACCGGCAATTTGCATGTAACAGCACGCCGATATGCGTCAGGGGTTGGGGGGAACGCGCTCGGCAACGGCAAATCCTGCTTACGGGCAGTGGGACTGCAAGCTCAGTGGACCGTGGTGGTCTCCTTGACGCGCGATTTTCCAGCGCGCTTTTCCGCATACAGGGTGCGATCGGCGCGCGCCAGAAACTCCTCGGTGGTTTCGCCGTGCTCGTATCCCACCCAGCCCGCCGAGAAACAAATCGGGATTTTCTGATGATCGTACTCGATTTCCATCGGGCGCAATCTCGACAAAAGGTGCTCGACATGGCTGGTAGAGCACTCCGGCAACAGAACCAGGAATTCGTCGCCGCCCATGCGCGAGGCGAAGTCCGACAATCGAACCGCGGTGCCCAGACGCCTGGCAAATTCCTTCAGCACCAGGTCTCCCGCGGGATGCCCGTAGGTGTCGTTGATGTGCTTGAAATTGTCCAGATCGAAGGCCACCACCGTCAACGGGTGGCCATAGCGGCAAGAACGCGATGCTTCGGCGGCCAGGCGTTCCTCGGCCATGCGCCGGTTGCAAAGGCCGGTGAGGGGATCGAGGAGCGCCAGCTTTTCAAAATTCTCAGCGCGCATATGCAGGGTTCGCATTTCCGCCAATTGCTGGGAAAACTGGCTGCGCAATTTCTTCACCATCACCTGCTGATAAATCGTGTAGGCGTTGAACAGCAGGACCAGTCCGATCAGGCCGCGCACGGCTCGCGTCAGGCTGGCTTGAAAAAACGGGTCGTCCACCTTGATCAGATCGGGGAAGCTCAGGGAGAAAACAGCAAACGTAAGCAGAAGCATGACAATGACGGCCATGCTCCACAGCCACCAATCGCGCCGCTCCAGTTTGCGAAGCTGATCCTCGATCTCGGAGATATTTTTTTTCCCGGCCAGTGTTTCCGGCGGCACCAGTGTCGGTTGAAGAGATATGTTCATGGCTCGTGCCGAGCGTCGGCTTCACTCGTTCAGATGATTATAAATCGTAAGAAAGACCACGGCTGGAAATAAAAATCACCGCGTGCCAAATAGTGACACTGCACTTGGGGACAGCAGGTGGGGTGGCGCGTGGCTGTTGCGCGCCTGGAAATCCGGGTCAGGCGCCCTTTTTCAATTCGGCCAGGACTAGCTTGGCGACTTCCCGCAAAGTTTCAAACACACCCTGCCCGGTCACGGCCACGCCTTCCAGGACTGGCTCGCCCTTCACCTGCAGGCGCTTGGTAAGTTCGTCCACGGGAAGAACGCCCGGGAGGTCGCGTTTGTTGAGCTGCAGGACATACGGAATGGTACCGAAGTCGAGTTTGTGTTCCTTGAGGTGCTCGCGCAGGTTGTCCAGGGTTTCGAGGTTGGCGTCGAGCCGCTCCTCCTGCGAATCGGCGACAAACACCACGCCATCGGCGCCCTTCAAAATCAGCTTGCGGCTGGCTTCGTAGAACACCTGCCCCGGAACGGTATAGAGATGAATGCGCGTCTTGAATCCGCGGACCGTGCCCAGATCGATAGGCAGAAAATCGAAGAATAAAGTTCGGTCGGTTTCCGTTGCCAGCGAGATCATCTTGCCCTTTTGGGCCGAACCGGTGTGGTCGTAGATCCACTGCAGATTGGCGGTTTTTCCGCCCAGACCTGGCCCGTAGTAGACCAGCTTGCAGTTAATTTCGCGCGCAGGAAAATTAATAAAGGGCACAGTTGTCCGGACGAACCGGAACTTCTTTTATAGCATAGGCCTGTATGCTGTCCAATCCTCAAACCCGGGTGTGTTGCTCGTCAGGCAGCAGGCGACCACGCACGCGGCCATGGCATCCCACTGGGGGTCTTGCCAAAGGGGGCGAATGCGGCTACCTTTTCCGAGGCGCAGGCAGGGGCATAAGACGCATCTATGGAAGGGGTTGCGTGCCGCTGCTACGAATGCGGCTTTTAATCTCATGTCGAATATGTATTTGCCGCCCGGAAAGTGCCTGTTAGGATTACAAATCGGTGCCTATCGCGAGTAGAGGAGAAAACTAGTGTTTAAGAGCTTTGTGATTGGTGTGTTGCTCGGCATGTTGCTCCTGGCAGGTTCGGGTTATTACTATTTTGCGTCCGGAATGGCTCCGGCGGCGGCAGGCGATCCCCCCATGCCGTTTGAGCGGAAGCTGGCGAATCGCTCGCTTGACGCGCACATTGATAAGGCCAACGTGCCGGCGCCTCCTATTCCCGCGAGCGATGAAAACCTCATTGCCGGGGCGAAACTCTACAAGGAGAATTGCTCGGTTTGCCACGGCTTGCCCGACCAGACTCCTCCGGTCATCGCCGATAATATGTTCCCGCATGCCACATTGATGTTCAAGGGCAAGGGCGTTTCCGACGATCCCCCGCAAGAAAGTTATTGGAAAGTGGTGAATGGAATTCGCCTCACCGGTATGCCGGCCTTCAAGAGCCAGTTGAACGATACGCAGATGTGGCAGGTGGCCCTGCTGGTCGCGAGCACCGACAAACTTTCCGATGCGGTGAAAAAGGAACTGATGCCTGAACCGCCGCCGGCCGCGCCCGTGGCGCCGGCTGCCGCGCCCGCAAAGGCCCCTGCAGCAAAGAAATAGTGGCGGATGTGCCGGGGAGAGCCGAACGCGGGTCTTTCCCCGGAAACTTCAAGATTTTGCAGCGTTTTCCAGCCGTGAGCGCGGTACAAGATTCCCGCCACTATTATGGATGTGCAGGCGTGTGCGTTGACGGCGCGGACTGCCTCTGCTAGACTGCGCAAAATGGCTCCTACCCGAAAGACAAAACGAAGCGACCCACAGGGAGCAAGCGGCTCTTCCCGGAACTCTAAATCATTGAAAAGTAAAGTCGATAAGAAGACAGCCGCGCATGCCGAAGCGGTTCGCCAGATGGTGGACCCGCAGTTCGAGCAGCAATTGAAACTGTATGAGCAGGCTGTTCAACATTTTCAGCAGCAAAAGCTTGCCAAGGCCAAGGAATTGCTCGAAAAAGCGATCGCCGGCCCCAGCAAGGAGCTTGCCGACCGCGCGCAGGTTCATCTGCGCATCACCGAACAGAGGATGGCCAAGCAGGCCGCTCCCTCGTTGCGCACACCCGAGGAACACTACCAGGCGGGCGTGGCCATGATGAATCTGGGACGCTGGGACGAAGCGCGCGATCATCTGCTGCGCGCCCGCAAGATGGCTCCGAAAGCCGATTTTGTCTTTTACGCCATGGCCGCCTTGGATTGTCTTACCGGCGAAGCCGAATCCGCAATGGAGAATCTGAAAATCGCGATTCAGTTGCGTCCCGAAAACCGCTACCACGCGCGCAACGACGAGGATTTTGCGTTTCTGCAGGAAGATCCGCGCTTCACGGAATTGCTCTATCCCGAACGCGAAGCCTCCGGAAGTTAGATCTTGCGCGGCCGCAGCCTCCCTAAGCTGGCGATGCATTCCCGATGAAACACAGAACGAAGAAACGCCCTCGGGCCAATCCGGGAACACACGGAGTGCGCGTGGTGGCGATTGGCGGAGGCACGGGCCTGTCCACTCTGCTGCAGGGATTGAAGCATTACGTTGCGCGGCGGCCACGGGAAACCGACCGCCATCCAATCAGCGATCTCGCGGCAATTGTTACGGTCACCGATGACGGCGGCAGTTCCGGGCGCCTGCGGCGCGAGTACCGCGTGCTGCCGCCCGGCGATATACGCAACTGCATGGTGGCGCTTTCGCAGGATGAGGCGCTGTTGGGGCGGCTGTTTCAGTACCGCTTCGATTCGGGCCGCGGCTTGCGCGGGCACAGTTTCGGGAATTTGTTTCTAACGGCGCTCAGCCACGTGACCGGCGATTTCGCCGAGGCCGTCCGCGTGAGCGGGGAAGTCCTGGCGATTCGCGGGCGGATTTTTCCCACCACCATCGAAAATGTTTCGCTCGAAGCGGTGATGACCGACGGAACTGTGGTCTCCGGCGAAACGCGCATAGCCAAGTGCGGCAAGAAAATCCGCCGCCTGCGTTTGCAGCCGCGCCACGCCCGCCCTCTTCCGGAGGTCCTGGAAGCGATCGCGCAAGCCAACCTGATCCTGATCGGTCCCGGCTCGTTGTACACCAGCATTCTGCCGAACCTGCTGGTTTCCGGCGTGGCCGAAGCGATTGAAACTTCCTCAGCCACGCGAATTTATATTGCCAATCTAATGACGCAGCCGGGGGAGAGCGAAGGGTATTCGCTTTCGGATCACGTGGGCGCGATTTATAACCACACGCGGCGCAAACTTTTCGATTGGGTGGTCGCCAGCAACCAGCCGGTCTCGCCGGAGGTGGCCCGCCGGTACCGCGCGCGCGGCGCCGAGACGGTGCGCGTGGACGTCGGAGAGTTGCAGGATCTGGGCGTGCGCTGCCTGCTCGATAATCTGCTCGAGGAACACGGTGTGGTGCGCCATGACCCCGCGCGGCTCTCTCAGCTTTTGGTCGAGGAATTTGTCGAGCGGCGCGCTCCCCGCCGCTGAATTTGCCGAACCGCGCGCTGCCCGCAGGCAATGATTTATTCCTTTCCTTGCGCCCCGTTGGCTTGGTTCGTATACTTGCCGCGCGGGGTTTTTGCCGCAGGTTTTCGGGGTTGCAATGACGGTCTAACTGCGTGGGTTTGCCTGTCCGGGAACCGCTGGGAACCGAGCTAAGTTCCGAGGAGTATTCGCCGTGACCGCGCTCGCTGTGCAAAACGAACTCAACGTCTATCAATCCGCCGACGCGCGTTTTGAAGTCGCCGCCCAAAAGCTGGGCCTTGAAGAGGGCTTGTACCGGTTTCTAAAATTTCCAAATAAAGAAATCACGGTGTATATCCCGGTGATGCTGGATAACGGCCACCTGGAAGTGTTTATCGGTTACCGCGTTCATCATTCCATCGTACGAGGGCCGGGCAAGGGAGGCATTCGATTCGCTCCCAACGT
Source organism: Terriglobia bacterium (assembly GCA_020073485.1). GTDB lineage: Bacteria > Acidobacteriota > Terriglobia > Acidiferrales > UBA7541 > Palsa-360. The sequence continues at coordinate 234,567 of JAIQFB010000001.1, forward strand.
GACGCTGGACGAAGTGCGCGCGCTGGCCAGCTGGATGACCTGGAAATGCGCGGTGGTCAATATTCCGTTCGGCGGCGCAAAGGGCGGCGTGATTTGTGACCCCACAAAGCTCTCCAACGGGGAACTCGAGCGAATCACGCGGCGCTACACCGCCGAACTGATCGAATGGTTCGGCCCCGAACGCGACGTTCCCGCTCCGGACCTGGGCACCAACGAGCAGACCATGGCCTGGATCATGGACACCTACTCGATGCACATGCGCCACACCACCACGGCCGTCGTTACCGGCAAACCCATCGACCTTGGTGGATCGCGCGGACGGCATGAGGCCACGGGCCGCGGCGTGCTCTTCAACTGCGACCGCGCGCTGGCCAAATTTCGCATGATGCACGTGAGTACGCGCGTCATCGTCCAGGGATTCGGCAACGTGGGCTCAATGGCGGCGAAGTTGCTCTTTGACGCGGGCTATAAAATTGTCGGCGTCGCCGATATTCACGGCGCGCTTTACAACGAACACGGATTCGACATTACGAAGTTGCTCGACTGGACCGTTACGCAGCGCAAGCCGCTGCCGGATTTTCCCGACGGCGGCGAGAAAATGTCCGCCAATGAAATTCTGTTTCAGCCGGCCGACATCGTCATTCCCGCGGCCGTCGAGAACCAGATCACTTCGGAAAATGCGCACCGCCTGCAGACCCGCATCCTGTGCGAGGGCGCCAACGGCCCGACCACTTCGCTGGCGGACGATATCGTGGATCGCAAGGGCATCTTCGTCATCCCGGACATTCTGGCCAACGCCGGTGGCGTCACTGTCAGCTATTTCGAGTGGGTGCAGGACCGCCAGGGACTTTTTTGGAGCGAGAAGGAAGTGAACGACCGGCTGAAGAGCGTCATCGAGCACAGTTTCGAGGAAGTCGTGCGTTACGCGGAGAAGCACAAGGTGAACAATCGTGTCGCCGCCTATATGCTGGCCATCGACCGCGTGGCCTACGCGCTGAAGGAGCGTGGCATTTATGCATGACCGGTGTAAGATGTCGCCGCCCGCTCGGTTGTTTTTCGACGGTTCGGATTGCACGCGCATTTTTAAAACTAGAGAGGAAAAAGACGCCCGCTCCTGACTCATGCTAGCGGATTCCATATCACCCGGCGCGCTGAAGTCCGAAGACGAACACCGCCGCGAAATCTGCACGGCCGGCCGGTGGATTCATGGCCGCGCGTTTGTGGCCTCGACCGACGGCAACATTTCCGTGCGCCTCGATTCCCGCCGTATCCTGACTTCGCCCACCGGCATCAGCAAAGGCCTGATGCAGCCGGACGATCTGGTCGTCACCGACCTCAAGGGCCGGAAACTAGCCGGGCGCCGCGAGCCTTCCTCGGAACTGGCGATGCATCTTTTGATTTACTCGCGGCGGCCGGACGTGAATGCGGTGTGCCACGCGCACCCGCCCATCGCCACGGCGCACGCCGCCTCGGGAATTCCGCTGAACAAGGCGCTCTTGAGCGAACTGGTGATCGCGCTGGGATGCATTCCCGTGGCCGAATACGGCACGCCCGGCACGCAGGAGCTATCCGATTCGCTCGAACCGCTGGTTCCGAATTTCGACGCCATCCTGATGGCCAATCACGGCGTGGTGACCTGCGGGGCCGATCTGCTGACTGCGTTTTACCGCATGGAGACGGTCGAGCATTTTGCACAGGTATCGCTGTTCAGCGAGATGCTAGGGAAACAAGTGTTGCTTTCTGGCCGCGATGTGGAAAAATTGCTCACGGCTCGCGCCCGCTATGGCACGGTCACGGCGGCCACGGTGACTCCCGGCTGCCCGGTAACCAGCGACACCGATGCAAACGCGTCCGGAGAACCGGAACGCATTTCGGTGACGCGTGCGGAACTCGAAGCGTTGATCGAAGAGGCCGTGAGAAAAGATCGAGCCGCGCGCTGAGTTTTCGCAAGTGAATCGCACGGAAAAGTGCGCGGAAATTTGAACGTCACGTTTTGCAGACGGTGCGCTGGCCGGAAATTTTTCAACGGCCGGCCACGGAGGATGAAGCATGGGCGAAGCACTGGGCATGATTGAGACCCGCGGCCTGGTCGCGATGATTGAAGCCTCGGACGCGATGGTCAAGGCGGCCAAGGTCACGCTCGTGGGCTGGGAAAAAATCGGCTCGGGCTATGTTACCGCGATGGTTCGCGGCGACGTGGCCGCGGTAAAGGCCGCCACCGATGCGGGTGCCGCCGCTGCCCGGCGCGTCGGCGAATTGATCGCCGTGCACGTCATCCCGCGGCCGCACCAGTCGCTCGAGGACGTTCTTCCCATCGGCAAGACGCCCGTCGCCGCCGGACACTAGGCCTGGTAGTCTTTGCCCGACGCGCGCGCGAGCCGCGGGAAACGGCGGTGTGTCGCCCGGTGCCGATGTATTGCGCAAATGACTGTTTTTGAATTTCGTTTCAGGGCCGGCGCTTTTTGCCTTGCTTGGGTTTTTGATTTTTCCGGACACCCCATGATCCTCGCGCGAATCGTCGGCACGGTCGTTTCCACGCGCAAGGACGCGCGCCTAGAAGGCAAGAAACTTCTCATTGCCAAACCCGTTTCCCCCGAGGGCGCGGACGAATCCGGTTACATGATTGCCGTCGATACGGTCGGTTCGGGCACAGGCGAGACCGTGCTGATCGTTACCGGCAGTTCCGCACGCAACGCTTCCGAGTGCAAGGACCGCCCGGTCGACGCCGCGATCATCGGCATCGTCGACGAAATCAAACTCGATGCGCTGCACGAGGCCGAACTCGCCGCCGCGCGAAAAAAATAACATGCTGCTCGGCCGCATCATCGGCAACGTCGTCTGCACCATGAAGGACCCCGCGCTCACCGGCCAGAAGCTCCTCATCGTCCAGCCCCTCGACCGCAAAGGCCGCGACAAAGGCCGCCCCGTCGTGGCCCTCGACGCCGTCGGCGCCGGAGCCGGCGAAACCATCTACTGGTGCCGCGGCAAGGAAGCCAGCTTCCCGTTCCTCCCCGTGCAACTCCCCGCCGAAGCCACCATCGTCGGCATCGTCGATTCCGTGAACATTCCTGGCGCGTAGATTTCCGTCCTTCTCCTCGACTTCTGGCTCATCCCAAATCCGAATTTATTTGCTTTCAACTTTCGACTCTCGACTCTACACTGCTCCCCATGCTGATCGGCCGTGTCATCGGCGACGTAGTGGCAACGCAGAAAGTACCCTCGCACGAGGGCCGCAAAATCCTCGTTGTCCAGCCGATCAATCTTGACGGCACCGATCGCGGCGATCCCGTCCTCGCGCTAGACGCCGTCAGCGCAGGCATCGGCGAGCGCGTCCTGCTCACGACCGAAGGCTTTTCCGCCATGACCGCCGTCGGCCGTCCCAATTCTCCCATCGATTCCGCCGTCATCGGCGTGATCGACTCCATCGATCTGCCCGGCTTGTGATTCGGCGCGCCCGCGTTGACACTCCGCAAGCGCGCCGCCATAATCGCCAGCGGGTTCTTACCGGATGATTGCACAGCTTCGCGGAACGCTCGAAGATAAGCGCCCCAACCAGGTGCTGGTGGACGTGGGCGGCGTCGGCTATTTGGTGCACGTTCCGCTTTCGACTTTTTATGCGCTGGGCGATCTTCACTCCAACGTCACGCTGCTGATTCACACCCAGGTGCGCGAGGACGCCATCTCGCTGTACGGATTCCTGAGCTCCCGCGAAAAGCATCTGTTTGAGCTGCTGATTTCGGCATCCGGCGTGGGGCCGGTGCTGGCGCTGAAAATTCTTTCGGGCATGAGCGTGGACGATCTGGTGCCTGCGGTGCGCAATGGCGACCTGGCGCGCCTCACGCGCATTCCCGGCGTTGGCAGAAAAACCGCCGAGCGCATGGTCGTCGAACTGCGCGACAAACTCGCAGCGATGGAAACTCCTGGGGATGCCCGCCAGCCTATTACGACTGCGGGCGCGGCCGACGACGTGGTGTCCGCGCTGCTCAATCTCGGCTATGAGCAACGCACAGCTGAGCAGGCCGTAGAACGCGCCAGGAAAGACGGCGCGAAGGAAACTTTCGAGGACTTGCTGCGCGCCACGCTGCAGCAATTGAGCGCCCCGGCGCAACAGGGCGCGCGCGCCGCGCGATGATTCCCGCACTGCCGGGGAGTCGTCAACGATTTGTGTGAGGTAGGGAAATGAATTCCGGCGCTGGAAGCAAACCGAGAATGGAAAAGCCTTCAGAACGCATTATCACCGGCGCGCAGCTGGACGAAGACGCGCGCATTGACGCAAGCGTTCGTCCAAAGCGCTTCGCCGACTACATCGGCCAGTCGCGCGTGAAGGAAAATATCGAAATCGCCATTCAGGCGGCGCGCAGCCGCGGCGAAGCGCTCGACCACGTGCTGCTGTACGGCCCGCCCGGACTGGGCAAGACGACGCTCGCACAAATCATCGCCAGCGAACTGGGCGTTGTGATCAAAACGAGCTCCGGGCCGCTGCTGGAACGCAAAGGCGACCTGACCGCCATCCTAACTTCCCTCGAGCAGAAGGAAGTATTTTTCCTGGACGAAATTCATCGTCTTGTTCCGGCCATCGAGGAAGTCCTGTATCCCGCGATGGAAGACTATCGAATCGATCTGGTGATCGGGCAGGGCGCGGGCGCGAGGATTCACCCGTTCATCCTGAACCGCTTCACGCTGATCGGCGCCACCACGCGCGCGGGGCTGGTCACCGCGCCGCTGCGTTCGCGATTCGGGATCGTGCACCGGCTGGAGTTTTACACGCCGGAAGACCTAGTGATCATCGTGCGGCGTTCCGCGTCGATCCTGGGGATTGCCATAGACGACGATGGCGCGTTCGAGATCGCGCGCCGCAGCCGCGGCACGCCGCGCGTCGCCAACCGCCTGCTGCGCCGCGCGCGCGATTTCGCGCAGGTCCGCGCCCAAGGACAAATCACCCTGGCCGTCGCCAACGAAGCGCTGCATATGCTCGGCGTCGACGAGCACGGCCTGGATGAAGTCGACCGCAACCTGATGCTCGCAATCCTGCAGAAATATTCCGGCGGCCCGGTGGGCCTCAGCACCATTGCCGCATCGATCAGCGAGGAAGAGGACGCGATCGAGGAGATCTACGAGCCTTACCTGATGCAACTCGGCCTGCTCGACCGCACCCAGCGCGGCCGCGTCGCCACTGCCCTGGCCTACAAACACTTCGGCCTCGAGCCGCCGCGGCAGCAGCATGGGTTGTTTTAAGCCGAAGCCCTTTGGAACCACGGATGGACACGGATCAACACTGATAAAAGCTTATGGACAATAAATAAAGATCCGGCTTCGCGACGCAAGAGACACAATCTGGACTTCCGTTTTTCCCCGGAAATCATCGATTCCTTCATTCTTTTCTTTGCTTGTCCCTGGTGTTGCCTTTATCGGTGTTTATCTGTGTCCATCTGTGGTTTCATTTCCGTGTATGCCAGACGGCACACTAATCTATCTCTCTCTCGGCTCAAACCTCGGCGACCGCGCCGCGAATCTAGAACGGGCTATCGAAGCTCTGCCCGCAGCCGGGGTGCGCGTACTGCGGCGATCGGCGCTCTATGAAACCGCGCCCGTGGATTTTCTGGAGCAGCCGTGGTTCCTGAATTGCGTCGTGGAGGCGGAGACTTTGCTGCCGTCGGAACCATTGCTTCACGCATTGCAGGGGATCGAGCGCCAGATGGGGAGCAGAAAGCTAGTCGCTCGCGGCCCCCGCATTATGGATCTCGATATTCTTTTCTATGGCACGGCGGTGATCCATACGGAGGAAATGGAAATTCCGCACCCGCGCATGGCCGGGCGCCGATTTGTGCTTGTGCCGCTGGCGGAACTTGCGCCCGGATTCCGGCACCCCGTGCTCCATGCCACGATCGCGGAACTGCTCGCGGCCACGAATGATACGAGCGTCGTGCGGGTTTTGTAGCGCCGGCGTCCCGCCGGCGCTACAAGGCTCGGTGGAATCCTGCCGCTAATCGCAATGCCACAACAGGATGAACTGTTTGTGAAAATCGCGTGCTAGGAATGAATCCGGGGAAAAGCAACGCGACCGGCGGGATCAATAACGGTCGTTGAGCGGCTGCTTTTTTCTCTTTTGTTCCCGTTCTTCTTTTTCCGATTTTTCGTATTCCGCGATCTCTTCCTCGGTCATGACGTATTCATCGCGCTTGGCGAACATCCCGGTATCGCGTCTGCCCTGGCGCACGTCCGACTGGTGCCCGGCGCGGCCCTCGGCGCGCTTGCGGTCGGCGGCGCTGGCGTCAAAACGCACGCGGCGAATGGGCGTCGCCAGGGAATCGGTCTCCATCAGCAAGTCGCTCACCTTTTCAAGCAGATCGTGAAATTGAAATGGCTTGAGCACGTAGGGCAGGCGTTCTTTTTCAAGAATGGGCTGCGCTTCCAGGGAAGAGGATTCCGGCAACAGGAACATCACCCGCGCTCGCACTTTGCCTTCTTCCACGGCTGGGGCCAGCGCCAGTTCTTTCAAGGTAAGAAACACGGGTCCCGCAAGGCCCGTCATCGCGATATTCACGATCACCAGCGACCACGCGCCGCTGGAGAGTTCGGCTAGCGCCTGATTGACCTGCGGCACGATCCGTAGCTCCCAGCCTTCCGAATCAAGCACCTGCCGCAGTGCCGACTGGCTGGCCTCTTCGTTCTCGATGATCAGGATTCCGATCTTTTCCATGGGCGGTCTCCCTGCGGATTTAACCAGTATAGCTCTCGCTATCGAGGCGCCGCCGCGCCGCGTGCCCTTCCGATTCCCATGCGTTACCTGTACCAATGTGGTGGCCTGTGGAGAACTTGTGGATAAGTGGATAAAGCGAACAAAAGGCGAAATTATTCTTGACATGGCGAATAAAAAGCGAAATACTCCGATCGTGCTTCGCGAGACGGGTGATGGCCACTGCAACCACGATTCCTGCGGCTTCTGCGGACTCTTCATTTCTGAAGAGAGTTCCGCGTGGCCGCAGGATCGACTCCACACCCACCTTATTCCCCGACGTCCCGGCCAATCGGGACAGCGGGCCGGGAGCCCTGCCACCACCAGGGTTCGCGCCCGAACGCACCGGCATCGCCCGTCTCGCCTTCTCCTCTCCGCGCGCCGATGCCAAGCGCGGCACGGAATATTTTCTCTTGCCGGTCCGCTCGATCCTGAATCATTGCGATTCCGAACGCGTGCCTTTTTCCTGGACGGTGAATCCCTACCGCGGCTGTGAATTCGGCTGCCAGTATTGCTATGCGCGGTACACGCACGAATACATGGAACTGGACGGCGCTGATTTCGAGCGCAAGATTTACGTCAAGCAGGAGGCCGGGGCGATCGCCGCCCGCGACCTGGCCACCGAAAAAATTCAAGGCGAACACATCGCCATAGGAACGGCAACCGATCCTTACCAGCCGGCCGAGCGCGAATATGGCGCGACGCGCGCGATCCTCGAACAGATGGCCGTGCGCCGGGGGCTGAGCGTTTCCATCACCACAAAATCCGACCAGGTGTTGCGCGACCTCGACCTGCTACTGCAGATCGCAGCGCATTCCAGCATTTCCGTGAACCTGAGCATCACCACGCTGCGCACGCGCCTGGCGCGAATGCTCGAGCCGCGCGCGCCGCGTCCCGACCTGCGCATGAACGCGGTACGCGAATTGCGCCGCGCCGGAATTTCCGCAGGCGTTTTCGCCATGCCCCTGCTGCCTGGAATTACCGATCGCCAGGAGGACCTGGACGCGCTGGCACGCGCCGCGCGCGACGCCGGCGCGCAATGGTTTGCCGCCGGCGTCATCTTCCTGATGCCTTCGGCGCAAAAACAATTTTTTCCGTTTCTGGACGCGAAATTTCCGAAGCTCGCGCGGCGCTACCGCGAATGGTTTTCCCGGTCGAACTACGCCCCGGAAACCTATCGCAAGGAAATATCGGTTCGCGTCGCCGCGCTGCGCAAGAAATACGGTCTCGGCTCGCGTCCTGTGGAAGCGGCGCGGGCGAAGGAATGCGGCCGGCAACTGAGCCTGGGACTCGAATGCGGCGTCCCCGCGCAAAGGGCGGAAAGCACAGCAAATGCATGCGCGGCGCAATCGCCGTTGCGGGTGCTTGCCTAGCGAGCGAATATGCCATTGAAATGGATCGCGAAAAGCCGCGTCGGAATGGTTTAGCATGGCAACCTTCACAGGTTGCGGAAATACCCTTCTTGCGTGTCATTCCGAGCGAAGCGAGGAATCTCTCTTCGCTTTAGAGCTGAGAAAAGAGAGATTCCTCACCCGCGGGAGCGGGTTCGGAATGACAACTTTTTAGATTCTTCGCGACATGCGAGACTTGCGCCGCTCACGGCAAAATAATCCGCGGCTCTTCCTTGGTCGCGCCCGCTTCCGGTGGAAATTGCGCGCACAGAAATTCCAGGAACGCGCGCGTGCGCGGGCGTCCGTTGGACCGCAGGCGGCCAAACCGCTCGAAAAAAACGAAGAGGTGGAAGATTTCGGAGTCTTTCAGCGCGGGAAATTCCGGATGTTCCGCTTCGTGCTTCTTTTCCTCCTCGATGAATTTAGCAAGGGCGGCATAGAGTCCCGCAGCGACGACATTGTCCGGCGGTTTTTCATAGTAGATTCCAGAACCGAGCGTCCGGTAGGTCTCCGCCAGGGCGTGCCCCGCGGCCAGGATCTCGGCATCGTTCAGCGAGCGCTGCTCCCGCGCATAAGAAGCGACCGTGTAACCGATGCCAGACATCACCGCCTGCCGGGTTCGGATCAGGTCGGCGGGAAAGGACACGTCTGGAAAAGGTACTTCGCTTTCGACCAGGGGTTTGGGATGCTCCTGCTCCCAGCGGTGCGCCGCAATCAAATAGGCACAATCCGTGGGGCAATCGATGCTCACTTCCCGCTCGGTTCCGCAGTCGATCGAGCAGATTTTTTCGCCCTTGGCAGGGCAGTACCGCTCGCCACGGCGCTTGTTGCAGATGGGACAGATTTTTTTCTCAGCCACCCGTGTTTTCTCCACAAAAAGATTTCATGAAGACTTCCTGCCGTTGCCCAATGGAAATGTGGCTGAACAGTTTGAGGAAACAATCAATACATTGTCATTCCGAGGCATGTCTTTTGCCGAGGAATCTCTCATTCTTTTGAGTCTAAAACCAAGAGAGATTCCTCGGGCCGCAAACCAGCCCTCGGAATGACACAAAAATAGAATTTTCCCGCGACATCTGAAAGTGAAAGGCTACGCTGGCGCTTCCACAAATTCGATCCGGTTTCCCCACGGGTCTTCTGTGTAGAAGCGGCGCGTGCCGGGAAGATCGTCGTCCGGGACGACGGGAATACCTCGCGATTGGAGTGTTTCGCGCAGCTTGTCCAGATCGAGAACCGCGAAGGCGGGATGCGCTTTCCTGGCCGGTTGAAAATTTCGCTCCACCCCGATATGCACCTGCTGCGAGCCGCACTGGAACCAGCAACCGCCGCGCGCGCGCAGAACAGGAGGTTTCTCAAGCTCCTTCATCCCTAGAAGAGAGCCGTAGAATTCCCTTGCCGCAGATTCGCACCCTTCCGGCGCGGCAATCTGGATATGGTCGATGCGCGCCACGCCCGCATGCATGTCCGGCAGAATAGCACGTTTCTGCGGAACCAATTTCGTGTGCCGGCGATCCGTATGGATTCCGAACGAAAACTTTCCTGCATAAAAACGACCGCTGGGACGCCGCGCCCCGCAAGGGCGCGGCGTCCCGGAACGGATGCGAATTTATTTCAGCGATTCGGGATCGGAATGGTTCTTGGGTGATTTCTTATTGAGCAGGGCAACCAGTTTCTTGCCGGATGCCGGAACGGGCACGGCGCCGCGGCGCACGATATCTGTCGCGCCCACTTTCTTGCCGTAAATTTTCTCGTTGGCATCGCCGTCCGGGCGCAGGGTCGAACCTTCCAGCGAAATACCCGCGAATAATCCGCGCGCCCGCGAATAGGAGAGGATTTCCGCGCGCATCGTCACATCCGTGTCGGCGGACGCAGTCCGTCCCTTGGGCCCTGCCGCTGCCGACATGTCCCCGCCAAGCTTCACTTTATTTGCCAGGATCGCCTGCGCGCCGCGAGGGTTCATGATTAGCAGGACAAAATCGGTCGCCTGGCCGCCAAGCTGCAAGCCGAAGCTTCCGCCCTCCAGCGCCGCCATCGAGGGAGCGCCCCAGGGTCCGGTGAAATGCTCTCCGCTGCGGCAAACCATCGCGCCGCGGCCATAGCTGCCTCCGAAACCGATCGCGAATTTCAGCACGGAGGGGAAGATCACGACACATTCCGCCTTGTCCAGCAAGTCCTGCGGGATGTCGTCGGGAACGTCCAGAATCTCTTTCAACACGGTGCCTGCGTTTTCCAGGCGGTCCGTTTCTTTTTCGTTATCGGGCGCGGCCAGCAGGGGAGTAGCGGCAAGAACGACAGCCATCAGGGACATTATTATTTTTCGCATGAGATTGTTTCTCCTTAAATTGGATCTGGGCATCTTCCCGGGCTGGATTCCAAAACATCATAGGGCTTCTCGGATTCCCGCGCAACGCCGCGCCGGCGGGTTCTCTCAGGCAATGAAAGCCGGCGGGCGCAGGAGGCAATTCGGGGTTTTACATTCATTTCGAGTTCCCGCGAGCGTGTGGACTATAATCAATGTTTCCTTGCGAATGCTCCATGGGAGCGGTTGGATGGCGTTACACCGAAAATTGCCCGCGCATTTATTTGGATGCGCCGTATTCTGCTGGGTTGTCTTGGCGGCCCCGGCCGATACTCGCGCGCAATCGCGGCCCATGAAAACGGCGACTTCGAGCGATGTGCCCACGAGCCGGAAAATCTCCGAGCCGTCGGATGTCGCGCAATTCCGCGCCCGTGTCGATGACGCGCTTTCCGCGCAGGGCGCGGACAAAGGGCACTGGGGCATCCTGGTGGCCGACGCCGCGACGGGCGCCGTATTATTTGCGCGCAACGCGGACAGTTTCTTCATGCCGGCGTCGGACGCAAAATTATTCACCACGGCTCTGGCGCTGGCCACACTCGGCCCGGATTTCCGCGTGAAAACGAAGATCGCCGCCTCGGGGCCGGTCGACGCGAACGGCGTGCTGAACGGCAACCTCGTATTGATCGGCGGCGGAGACGCGAATCTTTCCAACCGGAAATTTCCGTTCGCGAAAAAAGAAGAACGCGACGGCCCACCGGAAAAAGCGCTGGCGGAATTTGCCGACCAGGTGGCGTCCCGCGGCGTGAAGGAGATTACGGGCGATGTTGTCGCCGACGACAGCCTGTTTCAGCCCGAGCGCTTTCCCAGCGGCTGGGCCATCGACGACATACAGTGGTCCTATGGCGCGGCCGTTTCGGCCATCGCGGTCAATGACAATACCTTCACCGTGGAATTGTGGCCGGGCGCGCGCGAAGGGGAGCCCGCGCGCTGCGAGGCTGGCCTCGCCGCAGATTTCTATACCATCGAGAATTCCGTGCGGACCAGCGCGCCGGGCGTCGAGGAAAATCTGGCCGCTACGCGCGATCCCGGCTCCCGCTTGATTCGCCTCAGCGGCACGCTGCCCGCCGGCGCGCATCCGCGCGTGCTGACGTTCGCGGTCGAGCGCCCCGCCGAATATGCCGCAACGCTGCTCGCGCACCTTCTCGCGCAGCGGGGCGTGAAGACCGATGGCAGCGCGCGCGCCCGCCATGCCGGCGACATGTCGCCGGCCGATGCGCTGCCGCAGAATATTCTGGCCGAGCGAGTTTCGCAGACACTCTCCGACGACGTGCGCCTGACGAACAAGAACAGCGAAAACCTTCACGCGGAGCTGATGCTGCTGCTCGCAGCGCACGAAAAAAACGGCGCGGCGTCGTATGACGATGCGGTGAAATTCGCCGCCGGATTTTTCACGGCCGCCGGCATCGCCCCGGGCGATGTCTCCCTGAGCGACGGGTCCGGGCTTTCACGCAAGGATCTGGTCACGCCGCGCGCCCTGGTGCAGATCCTGCGCTATGCCGCCGCGCAGCCGTGGGGCGAACTGTATCGCGCGTCGCTGCCCGAGGCCGGGGAAGACGGCACGCTCGCCGATCGCATGAAGGGCACACCCGCGGCCGGCCGCGTGTTCGCCAAGACCGGCACGATCGGACACACCAACGCGTTATCCGGCTACGCGACCACCGTGAAGGGCGAGCGCCTGATTTTCTCCATCGTGGGAAACAACAATACGCTACATGCGGCGGATGCGAATAAGGTCGTCGACGCCATTGTGGTCGCCATGACGGAGGAATTGGGCGAGGCGCCGGCGGTAAAAAGAAATGAAGGATGCAGAGGATGTGGACGAAATTGAGGAACGCAGGGGTTCCTGCCCCAATAGCTAGGCAAATTGCGGCCACCATTTTTGCGTCGTCAATCCGAACGAAGTGAGGAATCTCTCCGGGATTGGGAGTGAAAGAAAGAGGGATTCCTCGGCGAAAAGCACGCCTCGGAATGACGGGGTTGCGAATTTTTCGCAGCCAGTAAGGCGCGACCTACTAATATTTCCTTGTTGAGGCACCGATATCGAAACGACAGCCGTTGCAGCGGCGGACAAAACATGACCGAAACGAAAAAAATAATCACCGTGTTCGGAAGTTCGCGCCCGGAGGACGGGCACGCCGATTACACGGAAGCCTTTGAACTGGGCGGCGCGCTTGCGGCCGCGGGATTTGCCGTCTGCACCGGAGGCTACGGTGGCGTGATGGAAGGCGTTTCACGCGGGGCCCGCGAATCGGGCGGGCGCGTGATTGCGGTTACGTCCGGATTTTTCCGCTCGCGCGCCAATCGCTGGGTGGAAGAGGACACGCGCGTGGCCACCTGGCAGGAGCGCTTGTTCGAACTGGTGCGCCTGGGCGATGGCTACGTCGCCTGCAAGGGCGGCACCGGCACGCTCGTCGAGCTCGCCGTGGTTTGGGAAATGCTCAACAAAAAAGCGATGGAGCACCGCCCATTCGTCGTGCTGGGAGATTTTTGGCAGCCGATCCTGGACCGCGTGCGCGAAGTCGAGCGTGGCCACACGTCGCGGTGGGGCGAATCGACCGACCCGCTGGTGCACCAGGCGCCCACTCCCGCACAAGCCGCGCAGTTTCTGTCCGCGCGATTGGCGGGCGCGCGATCCAAGCGAGAGGAAGTTTAAGGAAAACGTGTCGCGCACCGCGGAAGACATTCTGGAATTTGACCGGCTGCGCGAATTGCTGCGCCGTCAGACGACTTGCGCGCCGGGACGCCGCGCGGTCGACGCCCTCGCGTTTTCCCGTGATCGCGCGGCGCTCGACACTGTGTTTGCGTTGATCGCCGAAGCTATCGCCTGGCGGCGCGACGCCGGGGAACTAGGTTTCGGTTCGCTGGCCGACCCCGAGCAATGGCTTGCGGAGCTTGAATCGCCTGCCGCCGTGCTCGATCCGCGGAAGTTGCTCGATGCTGGAACGCTCGCCGACACCGTCGCGTGGCTGCGCGACGCTCTGCGCGACAACTTGCGCACCAGTGCCGCCAGCGGAGGGGGAAGTGCCGCGGGGAAATTCCCTCTGCTCACGGCCCGCGCGGGCGCCATCGCCGACCTCCGGCCCCTCGCCGTGATGATTCGCCGGGCTGTGCTGCCGAACGGCGAAATCAGCGACGATGCTTCTCCCGAACTGCGGCGCATTCGCGGCAGCGTGGCCCACACGCGCGACGCCGTGCGGAAATCGCTCGAACGCATCCTGCGCGCCCGCGGCAGCGAGGCGGGCGAGGATTACGTCACGCTGCGCAACGACCGCTTCGTCATCCCCGTGCGTGCCGCCGACCGCCGCCAGGTGCAGGGTGTGGTGCACGCCGCCAGCGCCACAGGGCAAACCGTGTTCGTCGAGCCGTTCGAGACCATCGAATTCAACAACCGGCTCGTGCAACTCTCCGAAGAGGAAGCTGCGGAAATTACGCGCATGCTCGCGGAGATTTCCGACCGCCTGCGCGCAAATCTCGGCCCGCTGCGTTTTGCGGTGGAAACGATCGCCGAGCTGGATTCGGTCTTCGCGCGCGCGCGTTTCGCCCGCGAATTCGATGGCACTTTGCCGGAGTTCACCACCCGATCAGCCGCCGGCGATTCCACCGGGCAGCCGTCGCTAGAATTAAAGGACGCGCGGCACCCCGTGCTCGCCGACACGTTGCGCGCGCACGGCCGCAGCATTGTGCCCATGTCCCTCGCACTCGGCGGCCCCTCGCCTTCGCCCGGGACGAGCGCGGAAACCGTGCTCGTCATCAGCGGCCCGAATACTGGAGGAAAAACCGTCGCCCTGAAAACTGTCGGCATGGCCGTCCTCTCGGCGCAATGCGGAATTCCCGTCGCCGCCGAGGCGGCGCGCCTGCCGCTGGTCGATCGTGTGCTCGTGGATATCGGCGATGAGCAATCGATTGCCGCCGATCTCTCCACGTTTTCCGCGCACATGCTGAATGTGCGCGCGATGCTCGAAGCGGCCACGCCCGATTCGCTCGTGTTGGTTGACGAGCTGGGCACGGGCACGGCTCCCGAAGAAGGCGCGGCCCTGGCCGTCGCCTTGCTCGATGAATTCCGCGAGCGCGGCTGCCTTACGCTAGCCACTACGCATCACGACCGCCTGAAGACCTACGCTTCGACCACGCCGGGCGTGCTCAACGCCGCCGTCGAATTTGATGAAATTAATTTGCGGCCGACCTACCGCCTGATGGTCGGCGTGCCGGGTGGTTCGAGCGGCATCGACATCGCGCGCCGCCTGGGGCTGCCCGCGCAAGTCATCGACCGCGCGCGCGCCCAGCTTTCGCCCGAAGCGCACGAAGCCGCCGCGCTGATCGCCTACCTGCATCGCAGCCGCGACGAACTCGAATCCCTGAAGCGCGAGGCCGTGCGCGCCGCGCAGGATTTCGCCGAGGAAAAAAAGCGCCTGCAGACCGAGTGGACCGACCGCCAGCGCACGCGCCTCAAGGAACTCGAGCACCAGTTCGCGCAGTTGCTCGAAAAGCACGAGAAAGAAGTGGCGCGCGCGATCGAAGCTATAAAAGAGCGCGAACTGCGCGCGCAACTGGAAAAGCAAACGGGCCGGCGGCTCGTGAAAGCGCGCGGCGAGGCGCGCGAGGAAGCCGATGCCGCCACGGTCGCGCATCTTGCGGATTCCCAGGCCGATCTGGGAATCGCCGCGGCGCAATCCGCAAAACCCGTCGCGGCGAGTGACCTCGTCCCCGGCGCGCGCGTCCGCGTGCGCGGCCTGCCCACTCCCGTGACGCTGCGCCGCCGCGACGACGCGAGCGCCGAAGTCGAGGCTGGGCCGCTGCGCATGAAAGTTCCCCTCACCGATATCACCGAAATCGTGGGCGCTCAGACTTCCGCGAAGGCGGGGCTGCCTCGCGGGGTTACCGTGCGCACGCAGCCGTCCGCCGAGCCCGCCGGAGAAGAAATCAATCTCATCGGCTGCACGGTTGAGGAAGCCACGCGCCGCGTCGACAAATTTCTCGACCAGGCTGCCCTCGCGGGTTCCTCGCAAGTGCGCATCATTCATGGCCACGGAACCGGCGCGTTGCGGCGCGGCCTTGCCGAATTTCTGAAAACGCATCCACTGGTCGAAGCCATCCGCTCGGAGGCCGAGGACCGCGGGGGACAGGCGATCACCATCGTCGAACTAAAGGAATAGTTGCGGGTCGAATCTGAATTTATTCCGTTGCATCTTATCTGTGTATAATCTCTCGCACCCTCAGGAGGGCAAATCATGCTGCGTATAAATGATGAAGCTCCGAATTTCACTGCCGAAACTTCGCAGGGGAAAATTAATTTCCACGAATGGATCGGCGACGGCTGGGCCGTTTTGTTCTCGCATCCCAAGGATTTCACTCCGGTCTGCACCACCGAGCTTGGATACATGGCAGGCCTGCAGCCGGAATTCGAGAAGCGCAATGTCAAAATCATCGGCCTGAGCGTGGACCCGGTATCGAGTCACGCCAAATGGGTCGCGGATATCGAAGAGACGCAGGGGCACAAGGTGAAATACCCCATGATCGGCGATCCGGAACTCAAGGTGGCCAAGCTCTATGACATGTTGCCGGCCGAAGCGGGAGATAGCTGCGAAGGCCGCACTGCGGTCAACAACCAGACCGTGCGCACCGTGTTTGTGATCGGACCCGACAAGAAGATCAAGCTGATGCTCAGCTATCCGATGAGCACCGGCCGCAACTTCGACGAAGTCCTGCGCGTGATCGACTCCATGCAACTCACGGCCAAGCACAAAGTGGCTACGCCGGTGAACTGGAAGCAGGGCGACGACGTCATCATCCTGCCCGCGGTTTCCGACGACGAGGCCAAGCAGAAATATCCCGGCGGATGGAAAGCGCCCCGGCCTTACCTGCGCATCGTGCCCCAGCCGAAGTAGCCGTCGGCAATCGAGGAGCGTCCGCAGTGATCTTCAAACAGTTCTATCTGCCGTGCCTGGCTCACGCCTCCTACATCATTGGAGATGAGGAGACAGGCACGGCAGCCGTCGTTGATCCGCAGCGCGACACGGACCAGTACATTTCCTTTGCGTCGGAACACGGCCTCAAAATCAAGCACGTCTTCCTGACGCATCTGCACGCCGATTTCGTCGCCGGGCATCTGGAACTGCGCGATCGCGTGGGAGCGGCGATTTATCTGGGCGCCGCGGCTAAAGCAGGGTACGCATTTACTCCGCTGCATCAGGGCGACGTCGTCGAATTCGGGCGCGTGCGCCTTCAGGCGCTGGAAACGCCGGGCCACACTCCCGAGTCCATCTCCATCCTCGTTTTTGATTTGAATGTCAGCGATAAGCAACCCCAGGCGGTGCTCACCGGCGACACATTGTTCATCGGTGACGTGGGGCGGCCCGACCTGCGCGCGGCGCTGGGATGGTCGGCAAAAGATTTGGGCAGCCTGCTGTTCGATTCGCTGCACAGCAAGCTGCTGCCGCTGCCGGATTCGTGTCTCGTGTATCCGGCGCACGGCGCTGGTTCGCTGTGCGGAAAGTCGCTCAGCAAGGAGACGGTATCCACGCTGGGCGAACAGCGCAGGTTGAATTACGCGCTACAGCCCATGAGCAAGGAAGCCTTCATTCAGGTGGTGACCGCCGACCAGCCCGAAGCTCCGGCCTATTTCACCTACGACGCAGTCCTCAACAGCGAAGAGCGGCCCACGCTCGATCAAACCCTCGCCCGCGTGAACCCCATGACGCTCGACGACGTGCTGGCCTTGCAATCGGTTGGCGCGCAGATCCTCGACACGCGCGATGCCGGCGAATTTGCCTCGGCGCATCTGGCCGGCAGCATCAACATCGGACTCAACGGCCAGTACGCCACCTGGGCCGGCACGGTCCTGGACCGAAGCCATCCCATCGTCATCATCGCCGACCCTGGCCGCGAAAACGAATCGGCGACGCGCCTCGGGCGCATCGGCTTCGACCACATCGTGGGATATTTGAAGGATGGATTGCAAAGCCTCGCGTCGCGGCCCGATTTGACGGTGAAAACAGATCGTCTCAGCGCGCCCTTCGCCGCGGAACTTTTATCCTCTCCTGAGCCGCCGCTCGCGATCGACGTGCGCACGGCGCGCGAACGCGACCAGAAATGCATCGCCGGAAGCTTGGGCATCCCGCTCAATCATCTGGTGGAAAATCGGGACAAATTGCCGAAGGACCGTCCTCTGCTGGTCTATTGTGCGGGCGGCTACCGCTCGTCCATCGCCGCGAGTTTGCTCCAAAGCTACGGGTTCCGCAGCGTCAGTGAAATTGCCGGCGGTATCGTGGCGTGGGAAGCAGCGAACCTGCCGGTGCAAACTGCCCCGGCTTTGTCCTAGCAATCTCGGAATCACTAACTTCAACATTAAGCCTCTGCGGAACCAGATTGGGGGTGTTCGTCGCAAGCCATTTTGCAACCGCCTAATTGAATCTTTTGCGACGCATCCGCTGGTTGAAGCCATTCTTTCTGAAGCCGAGGACCGCGGAGAGACTCCGATGACTGCGGGTGAATCGAAAGACTGAGTGTTGTCAACGCCAAGTTTTTTCATGTATAGACAGGTAAGATCCTTTTCAGGAGGGTGGATTGTCTCCAATTCCAATCACTTACCCGACGTGGAAAGAAACGTTTGGTGTTCGTCCAACAGAAGATCAACTCCTGGACCAGATACGTCATCTGGACAGGCTGCACACATTTTGGCTTCTCGCGAGAATAAATATTCTCCTAGCCTTGGATCGATTACATAGGGACCCAAAAGAAACGATTAGTTTGCAAACGCATTTGGTTAACACCTTCATTGACGAGGAGTTGTTCGAGAGCCTTAAGAAAAAGTTCGGTCCGGAAAGCCTACTTGATCGACAGCCATTCCATTCCCTGCAGATTTTGATGCTCATGAAGAGAGTGATACTCGAGGGGGCCAGAGAGGGGGGCATCAGGCCAGATGTTGATAGAGAAGGAGCCCATCGCTTGGGGCGCTGCTTACTGATGGCGAGTGACTTTCTATTTGACGAAGAGAATTCCCAGGCTATTAGCGTGTCTCGCCCATCATCCAAAAGAAGAAAAATTGCTCTTCAGCTTCAAGTCGGATCAGGAATAGAAGTTAATAATCCGCCGTCGATAGACAAAAGCACAGTGCGAAGCGATATTGTCTTTAATGAGATCGCTGAGAAGATAGGCGCGAAATTAGACGTTCGTGCTCTATTCCCAGTAAGAACTGGGCTGAATTTGGAAGCATATGTTGACCTAGTCTTCGGAGTCCTGACGCACTACACCATTTTGGACTCCGCAGAATTGATCGAGAAAACGGGGCTTGCCTGTGTCAACATAAAAACCTACTTTGCGGAAGCGGATGCCAACTCAGTTGAAAGATTCTGGCAGTTGGAACTCACGACACTCGATGATTTAGAGGAAATTCTTCGAAAACCCTCTCTTTTGAAGCCACAGCATGATTTCATCGCTTTTCGGCAAAAGCCGTTTGTTCAAGTTGGGGAAGAGGATGCCGTTCCGATTCATGTTGGTTTTGTTCAAGAAAAACTAGAATCTGGATTGTTTTGGTCCATATTTCACTCGCTCGCCTCAGATGAAGAAAGGGCGTCCCTGTTCCGGGATTGGGGCTATCTGTTTGAACAGTATGTTTCTCAAACATTGCGCCAAGCTCTCGAGAATGCGCCAGAAACATATTTCGCTTTTCCAAAATTCACTGACAACGATGAGGAGGCATTTGACGGCATTGTCGTTGCAGGAGACTATTGCGTGGTTATGGAATACAAGGGGGGATTTCTTAAGGCTGAGGCCAAGTACGCCGAAGACGAAGACGAGTTCATTCGCGATACGGACAAGAAATTTGGAGCAGGTAAGAAGGCTGGTTTGGAGCAGTTGTGCCGAAAGGTCGGGGCCGTATTTGCTCCAAAAGGTCGCCAGAAACGACTGCTGCATGGGGTTGATCTTTCGAGCGTCAAAGTCGTCGTGCCGATGCTGATTGTCCAAGAGCCCTTTATTAGCTCCGAAATTACTGCGACATACCTTGCCGAAGAATTTGGCACCCTTAAGCGTAAACAAGAGATGGATCCGAGCATAACCTGCACGTTTCCCCTAATCCTGGACGTTTCTGAAGTGGAAAACCTCAAGCCATATTTGTCGAGTGCTAAGATTTCCTTCATTGACTGCATAATGGAAAGAATTCGAATTGGAAGTAGCGGTTTCTTATCTTTTGGTGATTTTCTTCGGGAATACTTGAACGAAAGAAAGATTGTACCTATGAAAGATTCGGAGACGAGTGAGAGGTTTCGATTGATTATGAATAGAGTTTCAAAAAGATTCTTCAATAGGCCGTTCCCTCCGAATGAGGAGGCTGTTCCTCCGGCAAATGGCTGAAGCCGGCTCATTCGCGGAACGCGTAAAACAGCAGGCGGACATTGTCCGCGTGGTGGGCGAATACGTCCGCTTGAAGAAATCCGGACAGAATTTCACGGGGCTGTGCCCGTTCCACTCTGAAAAGACGCCGTCGTTTGCGGTGCATCCGGTGAAGCAGATTTACCACTGCTTCGGATGCGGCGCGGGCGGCGACGTGTTCAAGTTCGTGATGGAGATGGACAAAATTTCGTTTCCGGAAGCGATTCGCGTGGTGGCGGAGAAATGCGGCATCGCGATTCCGCGCGCTCGGGAACGCACACCCGAGGAGCGCAAGGAGAATCAGCAGCGCACTTCGCTCGTGGACCTGCACCGCGAGGCGGCGGCGTTTTTCGTGCAGCAATTGAACGGCACGCCGGAAGGGCGCGCGGCGAAAGCGTATCTGCTCGATCGCGGACTCGACTCCGAAGCCATGGCGCGGTTCGGCATTGGTTTTGCACCGTCCGGCGGGGAAGCGCTGCTGCGCGCGATGAAACAGAAATATCCAGAAAAAGTTCTTGAGGCTTCCGGCCTGTTCAGCCGCGATCAGAACGGGCGCCTGTTCGACCGCTTTCGCCGGCGCGTGATGTTTCCCATCGCCAACGATTCGGGAAAAGTTGTCGCGTTCGGCGGGCGCGCCCTGGGCGACGACCTGCCGAAATATCTGAACTCGCCCGAGACGCCGATCTACTCCAAAAGTAACGTCCTCTATCACCTGGATCGCGCGAAGGAAGCCCTGCGGCAAAGCGATTTCGCCGTGCTGGTCGAGGGCTACATGGACGCGATTGCCGTGGCGCGCGCGGGAATTTCCAACGTCGTCGCCAGCTGCGGCACCAGCTTGACCGAGCCGCAGGTAAAACTTCTCAGCCGCTTCACGCGCCGCATCATCGTGAATTATGACCCGGACACGGCGGGGCAAGCGGCCACCGAGCGCTCGCTGACGATCCTGCTGGAACAGGGCGCCGAAGTGCGCGTGCTGGCCTTGCCCGGCGGCAAGGATCCGGACAGTTTCATCAAGGCCGAAGGCGCCGCCGCGTACACAAAATTATTGAAGGAAGCGCCGCCGTATGTCGACTATCTGATTTCGCGCGCGCGCAAAATGGATATGACCACCGCGGAGGGAAAACTTCGCGCCGTGAATTTCCTGTTGCCTTACGTGCAGCGCGTGCCCGACCGCATCCTGCGCTCGGAGTGGGCCACGCGCATCGCACAGCAGCTGCGCATCGAGGAGCCGGTATTGCGCGAATCGATGCGCAAGGCCGCGAACGAACGCCGCAGCGAAGTGAAGGCCCGGCCCGAGCTGGTGGGCCGCGCCGGAAAGCCCGCCGAGCGGCGCCTGGTGCAGATCCTGATCGAATCCGAGGATTTCCGCGGTCGATTGGCGCAGGGAATTCGCGCTGAGGAACTTCACAAAGGTTTGGAAGTCGAGCGCATCCTCACCGTGCTGGTCGAAGCCTGTGAATCGGGCGAGCGCCCGGACGCGGCGACGTTGGCAGCAGCGCTGGAGGATCGCGACCGTCGGCTTTTATTTGAAATCGCGTTTGAATCGGCCGCCCCGTCCACCTGGGAGGAAGCCGAAAGCTGCCTCGCGGTGCTGCGCCGCCGCCGCGCCGAAGAGGAATTGGCCGTGGTGCAAAGACAAATCGAATCGCAGGCCGCCGCTGCGGGGGCGAGCGGCGAAATGCGGAAGCTGCTGGAACGCAAGCAGGAATTGCGCCGTCGGCTGGATTCCCCCGCTCAGTAGCATGGGCTGAATCTCATGCTCCTCGGAATCGTTGCATCGTCTTGTGGGACAGCTTGAGACATCCCCTGTTTGTGCCCGCTCCACCATTCGAAATACAATCCACATTGTAGTAACTCCTGCGAGACAAAATAGTTGACGCGTTTGCCCGCGGCCATGTAGGTTGAGGCGTTTCCTCTCGGCTGGACGGTGTAACGGAAGATGGGCAATTTGCATCATAAGTTGTGTGGGACGCGCCCCTGCGCACTTGGGGTGCAGGCGGACGGACGGCATGCGGCACCAGGCAATCAGTCACCTACCAGTGGGCATGTATTCTCAACCGCAGAACGAGGTACGAAACTTAAGTTCTCGTATGCGCGGATTTTGCCGATAGATGAATCGAGTATTCGGCGCATTCCGCGCCGTTGTGGGGTATAGGCTTCCGTTTCATTTTGGGAGGATCCCTTGGCGCTGGCGATTGAAGAAAAATACGACCAGGTAAAACAGCTCATTGCCATGGGCAAGGAGCGCGGCTACCTCCTGTATGACGAAGTAAACGATATTCTGCCCGCCGAAGTGCATTCCTCGGAAGAAATCGACGACCTGCTCTCCACCTTCGAGCGCTATGGAATCGATATTTACGAAGACCTGGCCGCCGCCAAGGCCGCCCGCGCCACCGCCGATCCGGCCGCCGCCGAAGCCCCCGAAGTCGAATCCAAGGACGACCTCCCCGTAGCCGAAGAGAGCGACCTGGACCTGACGCCAGGGATGCTGGAAAAAACAAACGACCCGGTGCGCATGTACCTGCGCGAAATGGGCACCGTGCCGCTGCTGACGCGCGAAGGCGAAGTGGCCATCGCCAAGCGCATCGAGCGCGGGCAATTGCTGGTCCTGAAAACGATTACGCGCTCGCCGATTATCCTCAAGGAACTTCTGACCATCGGCGAAGACCTGCGCAAGGGCACCCGCTCGATCAAGGAAATCGTTCAGTTTGACGACGAAGAGCTCACCGAAGAAAAGATCGAAAACAAGACCAAGAAAACGCTCAAGGTCCTCGACAAGATCGCGAAGCTGTACCTGGAATGCCTGAAGGAAGCCGCGAAACTCGAGCGCATGACGAAATCGAAGAAGCGCCCGTACCTGCACGCGAAATATCGCGTGGGGCGCATGCGCATCGAGATGTCGCAGCTGGCGCGCTCGCTCGAGTACCACCTGTTCGAGAAAAAGCGCCTGATCGAAAAAATCCGCCACACTGTCGAGCGGCTGCAATCGCTCGAGCGCGAGGCCGGCAAACTCGAGCGCCGCGCCGACGCCTCCAAGGGCGATAACGCCGCCGAGGCGCGCAAGGAACTCCGCACCCGCCGCACCGAGCTGCGCGAAATCGAGGTTTCCAGCGAAACCGGGCTCACCGACCTGAAACGCATGCTCCAGGTGATACTTCGGGGAGAAGCCGAAGCCGAGCAGGCGAAAAAGGAACTGATCGAGGCCAACCTCCGCCTGGTCGTTTCCATTGCGAAAAAATACACCAACCGCGGCCTGCAATTTCTCGACTTGATTCAGGAAGGCAACATTGGCTTGATGAAAGCCGTGGACAAGTTCGAGTGGCGCCGCGGCTACAAATTTTCCACCTACGCCACGTGGTGGATCCGCCAGGCCATCACCCGCGCCATCGCCGACCAGGCCCGCACCATCCGCATCCCGGTGCACATGATCGAGACGATCAACAAGCTGATCCGCACCAGCCGCCAACTGGTGCAGGAACTGGGCCGCGAGCCTTCCTCGGAAGAAATCGCCAAGCGCATGGAAATTCCCGTTGCCAAGGTGCGCAAGATTCTGAAGATCGCGCAGGAGCCGATTTCGCTGGAAACGCCCATCGGCGAAGAGGAAGACTCGCACCTCGGCGATTTCATCGAGGACAAGGCCGTGGTCTCGCCCTCCGACGCGGTCATTAACCTCAATCTGAAGGAACAGACTTCTTCGGTTTTGAAAACACTCACGCCGCGCGAGGAAAAAGTCATCAAGATGCGCTTCGGCCTGGACGATGGCTCCGAACACACGCTCGAGGAAGTCGGCCAGTCGTTCGCCGTGACGCGCGAACGCATTCGCCAGATCGAGGCCAAGGCCCTGCGCAAGTTGCGCCACCCGTCGCGCTCGCGCAAGCTGCGCGCGTTCCTGGAAGGCTCTTCGCGAGATTATCTGTGAGAAGTTTCAGGCGGGAAACTTATCCGGCTTGCTGTTTCGGAAAGTTCTTACCGGTTCCACTCGATTCTCCATTTTCCACGCAGCAACAATTTGATCCAGCCCCTCGCGAACCGTGGGATACCGCGGCGCCCATCCAAAATCGCGCCGGAAGCGTGCGCTTGTGGTCCTCGTGGATCTTGTGAAGTAGGCCACGGCGTGCTCCCCGGCCAGCCATTTCGCAAGCCAGACGGGAATCCGCCGCGGACGGGGCGCGGCTAGTCTGGAAGCAAATATTTCCAGAAACTCGCGAACGGCAACGAGCTCGTCATCGAC
Organism: Terriglobia bacterium; assembly: GCA_020073485.1. Taxonomy (GTDB): domain Bacteria; phylum Acidobacteriota; class Terriglobia; order Acidiferrales; family UBA7541; genus Palsa-360. The sequence goes on from JAIQFB010000001.1 coordinate 258,653, forward strand.
GACATGCCAGACGCCGTTGCGCGGCTGCTCCGCGACGGCCACGTACGCGCTCGCGGCATCGTCGGTATGAATCATGGACCACTTTGCGTTTCCCTTGCCGAAGATGGGAAGCTGGCGTTTGCGCAACGCGTCGGCCAGCATCCGCGTGTGGGCCGAATCGGGATCGTAGAAGAAGCCGCTGCGCATGATCGCCACGGTCATGCCCACCCTCGATCCAGCCTCGCGCGCAGTCGCTTCCGCGTCAATGGCCGATTGGATTACGGGCTCTGGTACAACGGGAGAATCCTAGTCGAATGGACTCTCGTCCTTCGGACGTGCCACCCACACGATGCTCTGTTGCAGGTATGTTTTCGCGCCGGTTTTTGCGGCGGCTTCGGTGAGGCAGCGCGTGCCTTCCCTGCGGATGCGATCGTTCATCGCCCAATCGGAGGGAGAGGGTTTCTGTTTCGTGGGAATGGCCGTAGCCGCATGCATTATGGTGTCGCAGCCGTCCGCTGCGCGGGCCAACGAATCGGCGTCAAACAGATCCGCGTAGCGCGGTTTGCCACCAGCTGCCCTGACCGCGTTTTCGGAGTCCTGGCTGCGCACCAAACCAATCACCGAGTGGCCTTTCGAAATGAGTTGCCACGTGATTCGCCTGCCCAGCACTCCGGAAGCGCCCGCGAGGAACACTTTCACTGGCCCGCTCCTTCGCAATATTGGATGGCGAGAGTTGCCGCCTTTGGGATTTCACCACGGAAGGGCCGTTCCCCTGCGGGCAGAACCACGCGCCACCGGTCAAGAAATTGCATTTGGCATACCCAATTCATGGCTCGCACCGGCTACCCCGGGGAAGGTTCTGGAGTTTCTGGAATCCCGGGAGATAGGGCTCTCACCCGCAGCGCCGCCACCACCCCGCCGCCGTAAATCGCCCCCAGAATCACAAACGCGATCGACAGCGTGACGTTCTGCGCGAACCATCCCAGCGTGAAACTCATCATCACCTGCAGGATCGTGGAGATCACCGAAAACGCCGATTGCGTTCGCCCCATGAGGCGCGCCGGCACCGCGGTCATAATCGAAGATTGCGTTAGCACTCCGCCCAGCGCGCGGCACACACCAAACAGCGCGTTCATGGCCACCGCCACCGCCAGCAGGCGAGCGTAGGGAAATAGTGTATGGCCAATCGCTAGGATCGACAGTGCCATGATGAGCACAACATACGGCCGTTTTCGCGCCACCGAGCCCGCGGCGAGGCCTCCCACGATCGCTCCGCAGGCCCAGCCGGCTTCAATCCATCCGTATCCTTTAGCCCCCGCCGAGAGCAGGTTCCTGGCCAGGGCCACCACCAGAATATTCGCGCTGATCACTCCCGCCATCATGCAGGAATAGGTGATTCCCAGCGCCAGCACGCGCGGCTGCTTGCGCAAATATTCCAGCCCCTCGATGATGTCCGCGAACACGCTGGTGGCCGGATGCATTTCTTCCTCGGTCCTCATGAACGACGGTTCGGACATTTCCGGAGGCGCTTCGATCGTGGGGGACGCGGACGTCAGCCGCGTGTTGTGCGCTTCATGAGGCGGGTAATATCCCTGCCGCAGCAGGAGCAGGCAAATCGCCGAAATCAGATATGTCGTGCCGTCGATCCCCAAAATTCCGCCCAGTCCGGATCGTTCATAGATAAACCCGACCAGCGCGCCCGCCGCGGCCATTCCGCCCTGCACGGCGATGAGCACGGTGGCATTGGCCGTGATCAACTGCTCCCGCGGAACCAGTTCCTGGATCAGCGCGTTCGTCGTGGACCAATAGATCGCGAATCCCACGCCCAGCAGCAGCACCATCGAATACAGTTCCCACAGCGCCAGACGTCCCAGGAACGCCAGCGCAGCCGTGCTCAGGACCAGTACCGCGCGCGCCGCATCGATCGTGATCCCCAGATAGCGCCGGTCCACTCGATCGATCAGCACGCCCCCGAACGGCGGCACCACCAGTCCCGGCAGCGTCACTAGGATCACGATCCAGCTTACTTTTACCGTGGAATGCGTGGCCCCCAGGACATACCAGGTCACACCCGCGAAATTCATGCCCGTCCCAAATAGTGAAACCAGCATGGCCGTGAAAAAGAAGGGGAATCCCGGCACGTGAAACAACGCTTTCCAGCTGGTTGCCGGTTGAGGGTCGGAGGCCATTTCAGAATCGACTAAACCGTGTCCGCACTGGTTTCAGTGTAAACGCATGATGCCAATGGTTCAATGTCCAATGCTTTCTGGCGTGCCTGAATTCAGGTTTTGACAGCTGGAACGGGCCTGCTCGCATGCGCGCGAACCCGCTGTCTCCCTTTGCTCTAGAGCGTTTATCCGGTGTGAACGGTCTATTTATGACTTCTTTAGAGGGTCCCGGGTACCGTGAGGTTGGCGCTCGGGTTTCCCGGCGCGCTTGCTGGGCACATTCCATGCTGATGATTCCGCTCCAACCCGGAGAGAAATTCGAGCACTTCCGCATCGAGACCCTAGTCATTCGCACCTCGATGACCACGATTTACCGGGCCACCGATTTGCGCACCGGCCAGCTCGTGGCCATCAAGATTCCTCACCCCGAGCTGGAATGCGATCCCACGTTTTACAGCCGCTTCCAGCGCGAACTATCCATCGGAAAGAAACTCCGCCATCCGGGCGTCGTGCAAACGATGGCCGAAGACGATCTCGATCAGCTGTGCATCGTCATGGAGTGGGTGGAAGGAAAATTCTTGCGGGAGATCATCACCAGGGAAGGAAAGCTTCCTTTGGAACGCGCGACGCGCATCGCGATCAACGTCTGCGAGGCCCTCGAATACATTCACGGCCAGGGCGTCGTGCATCGCGACTTAAAGCCGGAAAACATCATGGTCGGCGAGAACGACCGCATCAAGCTCATTGATTTCGGCATCTCCGGCGCCGAAGGCGCGCGCCGCCTGACCTTCTCCAAGCTTTCCAACGCCATGGGCACGCCCGACTATATTTCTCCCGAGCAAATCAAGCGCAAACGCGGCGACGCCCGCAGCGACGTCTACGCGCTCGGCGTGATCCTCTACGAAATGCTGACTGCACAAACACCGTTTAACGGCCCCAATCCCTTCGCCGTGATGAACGACCGCCTGGTCAACGATCCCGATCCGCCGCGCGAATTGAATCCCGAAATCTCGGCCGAAATGCAGGAAATTATTTATCGCGCGCTCGAACGGGATCCGGAAAACCGCTACGCCAGCGCCCGCGCATTTGCCGAGGACCTGGCGCATCCGGAAAGAGTTGTGGTCGTCGATCGTTCCGGGAAGCGGGAAGGGAAGCCGAAAGAAAAACCCGCTTCCATCTTAAAGAAGATCCTGTCCTACGCCATGCTGGCCATGATTCCCGTGGTCATTCTTACCCTGCTGCTGTTCGCGGCTCGCCTGAAATAATTTCCTCCATCAATACGGCGCCGGAAATTTCAGGTCCTCGCGCCCGCCCGATTACTCTTTCCGCATCACTGTACCGCCGTTCTATAGCCACGTACCGATTTGCCGATCAGCATGGAAACATGCCCGCTGGGCCAGGACTGCACTTGCAGCCTGCCGGAAAGAAGAAGAAATGCCGCGAACTCTATACTTCACTACAGCTTGTCTGCTTGCCCTGCTTTTCTGCGCCCCCGGGCGCGCGCAGGATTCACCCTCGCTGGGCGATCTGGCCCGGCAGGCGCAAAAGAACAAGACCAGCGCCCCCGCAAAGAAAGTCCTTACCAACGACGATATTTCCTCCGGGTCGCCTTCCGGCGCAGGGCTTGCTTCGTCCGGCCTGGGCGCGATCGCGCCGCCGGCCTCGACTGGGGCAAACGGCAATCGCGATGCAGGCTCTTCCGCGGAACAAGCCGTGGGGCGCATGGAATCGGTTATCCTCATGCTCGACTCCATGAATCGCGCGGATTTGGTGAGAGGCGCACTTCAGGGTGTGGACACGGATTTCCCGGGCCGCAGCAATTGGGAAACGAGACTGTTTGCCGCCAAGCAACTCTATGTTTCGCGCGGCCGCGACCTGCTCCTTCGAGTCAAGCAGATTCAGGCTTCCGCCGAAGCCTTGCAGGGTTCTCACGACCCCAATGATCCTCGCGTGAAGGATCTCACTGTCCAAATGCAAGGCCTGGTTCGGGACGGCACCCGCATGGACGCGGCATTCCAAGCGGTGATCCTGGAAGGCCGCGACCTTGCGACCCAAGCCCAGGCGCATTAATCCTGGTTCCTTGTCTCAATTCGATAGGTTTGGATTGGTACTTCGGCTAGCCGCACTGGACCACGAGGTTTCGTGGCGCCGGCGTCCCGCCGGCGGTCTTGCGCTGCGGCACGAGCAATGCAATTGCCGCGGGGCGCCGGTGCCACGCACCCTCTCCCGAGCGGTTTTCACTTCCTCGCCGAAAACGGAATCCGCATTTTTCCTCTCACCACCAGCGCCACCAGAATCGCCGGCACCACCGAAAGCGCGCACAACGCCGCCAGCTCAGGCATCTCTGCGTGTCCCAGGAAAATCCACAGGATCAATGGCGCGTCGAACAAGATCACTAGCACGGGTAGCAGCCGCAGGACCAGGCGCGTTTGCTTTTCCGCTTCTCCGCGGTTCCACCCGCATTGCGGACAATACGTCTTCCCCATCCCGGTCGCCGTGGGCATGTGGCATTGCGGACATTCCATTGACGGCATGTCGCCACTATATTCCGGTTGCCGGCCGTTGTCTTTCGGTTTCCCGCGCGCGCTAAAAATTCCCCTGCGTGGGGCTGTACGGGCTGGCCAGGTATTTCAGCGATTGTTCCTCGCTCTTCAGCGGAAGAATCTTGTCCGGATCGAGCCGTACCATCACGTAGCGGATATGATCGTCAATTTTCGTGAACCAGTGCCCGGTTCCCGCCGGGATGATGATCATGTCGCCCGCCTTCAATTCGTGAACCTCCGGATTCCTGATCGAGCTGGCGCTGAAGCCGGGACCATTTTGTTCACGCACGGTTTTCAGCGTGCCCGGCCGCGGCTTCGGGTCCACCAGGTCGGGCCCGGTCAGCAGCGTCGCCGAGCCTTCGATGATGTAGTAGACCTCGCTCACTTGCTCGTGCTCTGCCACCGCTTCCGCCACCTGGTTTTCCAGACTCGTTGCTTGGCCCAGTTTCCCGCGGTAAATGCTCCCAATGCCCAGCTGCACTTTTCCGACGTCCACCGAGCGCACCTGCTGGTCCACCAGCTTGTGCTCGATGGCCCGCTGGTTGTAGCCGTCCAGCTCGCTTTTGGGGACATACACGGCCGAGCAGTGATTGCACGTGGGTTTCGGTTCCGGCTGCTGCGCGAGCACCGGGAACACGGCGGCCGCGAAACTCAGAGCCAGAATTTTCAGGAAGATTCGTTGTGCGCTCATTTGGCATTCTCCTCCGAAAACGTTTTGCAAGTTGGTTCGGAAACGGTTGGGCTATCTATACCCTAAGATCGCGCGATGTTGGAGAAAAAAACTGCAGGCGCAGCCTGTGGACTCTTCCTTCAGTCGTAAATCTTCCTTTGAGGATTGATTGAGGAAGTTTGTGCGTCCCGGTCGTACGCAATCCGTCTTATGATGTAGCGATGGCCCCACTGATCGAGCTGCGCGGACTCACCGTCGAGATACCCACGCCTGCGGGATGGATTCGTCCGGTGGACGATGTTTCGTTCGTGCTGGAAACGGGCGAGTCGCTGGGACTGGTCGGTGAATCGGGCAGCGGAAAATCGATGCTGGCGCTGGCCTTGATGGGACTGCTGCCGCCCGGAGCGAAGGTGCGCGGCGAAGCGTGGTTTTCCGGCGCGAATGCTTCCTCTGCTTCGCGCGTCAATCTGCTTGCGCTCGGCGAACGCGAGAAGATCGCCGTGCGCGGCCGCGACATCGCCATGATTTTTCAGGAGCCGATGACCGCGCTGAATCCCGTGATGCGCGTGGGCGCGCAGATCGCCGAGGCGATTCGCGCGCACGAGCCGGGCATCTCGCGGGAAGAAATCCACCGCCGCGTCCTCGCCGCGCTCGAGCGCGCCGCCGTCCCCGAGCCCGCCGTGCGTGCGCGGCAATACCCGCACCAGCTTTCGGGCGGCTTGCGCCAGCGCGCCATGATCGCCATGGCGCTGGCCGGAAACGATGAAAGCGCGCCGCGCGAAAATGGCGCGGGAGGCAAGCCCCGCCTGCTGATCGCCGACGAACCCACCACGGCGCTCGACGTCACCGTGCAAAAACAGATTCTCGAATTGCTCGCCCAGCTTCGGCGCGATCTGGGCCTCGCGCTTCTCTTTATCACGCACGATCTCGGCGTGGTCGCGCAGGTCGCCGACCGCATCGCCGTATCCTATGCGGGCCGCATCGTCGAAACAGGCCCGTCGCGCGAAGTGCTCGCGCGCCCGCGGCATCCCTACACGGCGGGACTTCTGCGCGCATCGCCGCAACTGGTGCGGCACAAACTCGAGCCGATTCCCGGTGCCGTGCCGGCGCTCACCGCTCTGCCTCCGGGATGCGCGTTTGAGCCGCGCTGCGCATTGCGTGTCCCCGAATGCGCCGCAGCCATGCCGGAGCTGCGCGACGCCGGCCCAGGACATACCGCACGCTGCATTTTGGTTTAGTAGGACAGACTTTAGCCTGTCGGGTTTCTTGTTCTCAGGCCCGGACGTGGAGTGTCGCGGTAGAATCGGTTGAGGATTGCGAACTTTAATCTTCCGCAGGGCCGCGCAAACCTGGCAGGCTGCCCTTTGCCGGCTCAGGGTAAAAAGCCTGTCCTACTGGAACCGCGCCACAACTGGAAAAACACTATGACCGATCAATCGACGCACCTCGACAAAGTCCGCGAGCGTTTCACCGCGACTGCCGAAGTGTTTTCGCAAAACGTTCGCGTCACGCGCAAGGCGGAAGCCGAGCGCCTTGCCGAACGCGCCACCGAGGGCCTTGCCCTCCAGGGCGAAGCCCTGGCCATCGATCTTGCGTGCGGCCCCGGCACGTTCACGCGCCCGCTGGCCGCGCGCGTCGGCCGCGCCATCGGCGCGGACCTGACGCCGGCAATGGTCGAAAAAGCCCGCGCGGAGGCGGCGCGCGATGGCATCGCCAACATCGAATTCGTCTGCTCGGATGTTTACGCGCTTCCGTTTGCCGCGGGCGCCGCGCACATCGTCACCTGCGGCTACGCGTTTCATCACATGACCGATCCGGCGCGCGCCCTGGCGGAAATGGCGCGAGTCACCCGCCCCGGCGGCCGCGTCGCGATCATCGACATCATCGTTCCCGAAGGATTCGATCCGCGGCACCAAAATGCGATCGAGCGCGAGCGAGATCCCTCGCATACCGACACGCTGACGGTTGCGCGATTTTTCGAGCTGTTCCATGATGCCGGCCTCCGCGTGCGTTCCGCGGACGTCCACGAAAACTTCCACGATTTTGACTACTGGATGCGCAACGCCGGCAGCGCGCCCGGAGACGACATTTACTCGCGGACTCGCCGGCTGATGGAAAAATTCATGATCGGCGACGTTTCGGGCTTCCGTCCGCGCGTTTCCGGCAAGGATGGCGCCGGACTCGAGTTCACGCACACGGTTTTGCTGATCGTCGGAGAAAAACCGGAATGAGGATTCGGCCAGTCCGAAGTCTTCACGCCAATTCCGATCCGGGGAACGCCGCGCATGAGTTTCCATCGAGGCCGCGGGTTATTCGTGGTGCCGGCGCTGCCGGGCGTGGGACACAAATTGCGTTGAACCACGGCCGGCTCTGAAATATTTTTGAAAAAATTAAGGACAAGTCTCAGGAATCCGAGGACGCTGATGCTCGCTCCGCTACTCGAAGCGCGAAACCTGAAAAAAACATTTTCCGCCCCGGGCGGCGCGTTCGCCATCGGCGCGGCTTCCGGCGTTCCGGCCGTTGACGGCGTGAGCCTGGAGCTTGCCGCGGGCGAAACGCTCGCGATTGTCGGCGAATCAGGCAGCGGCAAGACCACGCTGGCGCGCATGCTGCTGCGCCTGATCGAGCCGGACTCGGGTGAGTTACTGGTCGAGGGCCGCGATTTTCTGGCGGCGCGCGGCTCGCAATTGCGCGCGCTACGGCGTGAGATGCAGATGGTGTTCCAGGATCCCTTCGCCTCGCTCGATCCGAGAATGCGCGTGGGATCCATTGTTGGCGAGCCGCTGGAAATCCACGAGCCGAATCTCGCGCGCGCCGCGCGCCGCGCCCGCGTCGTGGAAGTCCTGCGTGCCGTGGGCCTCGCGGAAGACGCGCTGGCGCGCTACCCGCACGAATTTTCCGGCGGCCAGCGGCAGCGCATCGGCATCGCGCGCGCCCTGGTCCTGCGCCCGCGCCTGGTGGTCGCCGACGAGCCGGTCTCCGCGCTGGATGTTTCCGTCGGCGCGCAAATCCTCGAGCTGCTGCAAAATCTGCAGCGCGATTTCGCGCTCACCTATCTGCTGATTTCGCACAGCCTGCCCGTGGTCGCGCAGCTCGCGACGCGCATCGCCGTCATGCAGGGCGGCCGCATTGTGGAAACCGGCGCGGCCTCGCAAATCCTGAACGCCCCCGCGCATCCCTACACACAATCGCTCATCGCCGCGATTCCCGCGCTGCCCGCAAGTTGAAAATGGATAGAGGGATTTTTATTTAGTTGTCATTCCGAGCGAAGCGAGGAATCCCTCCTTCTCTTACTCTTAACAAATTCACAGAGGGATTCCTCGCTTCGCTCGGAATGACACAACGTGATTATATGTCTCAAGAATTCATGGGACTCGCCCCCACTCGGCAACGCGGCGCGGGCCTGCTAAACTCTTCCAAATGGAATTTCACTTCGAGGTTTTGAAAACCGATCCTTCCGGCGCGCGCCTGGGGCGCCTGACGACGCCGCATGGCGTGATCGATACGCCGGCGTTCATGCCCGTCGGCACGGCGGGCACGGTGAAGGGGTTGACGCAGCAGGCCCTCGGCGATCTGGGCGTGCAGATCCTGCTCGGCAACACGTATCACTTGTATTTGCGCCCCGGCCACGAGCGGATTCGCCAGCTGGGCGGCCTGCACCGGTTCATGTCCTGGCCCGGAGCGATTCTCACCGACTCGGGAGGCTTCCAGGTTTTCAGCCTCGCCGAACTTCGCAAGGTGACCGACGACGGCGTGGTGTTCCGGTCGCACCTGGACGGTTCGGAACATTTTCTCTCGCCGGAAAAATCCATCGAGATTCAGCAGGCGCTCGGGTCGGATATCGCCATGGTCCTGGACGAATGCATCGAGTATCCCGCCGACCACGCCCGCGCCGCAGGGGCCTTGAAGCGCACCACCGAGTGGGCGCGCCGCTGCCGCGACTATGCACGCGCTCACGTGGAAACCTCCACCACGCCGGGGCAGTCCTTGTTCGGCATTGTGCAGGGAGGCATGCACGCGGACCTGCGCGGCGCAAGCGCGAAGCAACTGGTGGACCTCGATTTTCCGGGTTACGCCATCGGCGGGCTTGCCGTGGGCGAGCCGCACGCGCTTTCCATCGAAATGGCCGCCGCGGCCGCCGAGCATCTGCCGAAGGACCGTCCACGCTACGTCATGGGCGTCGGCCTTCCCGAACAACTTGCCGATTACGTCGGCTGCGGCGTCGACATGATGGATTGCGTGCTGCCCACGCGCAACGCGCGCAACGGCTGCCTGTTCACCAGTGCCGGCCGCGTGAACATCAAAAACGCGATTTATGCCGACGATCCGCGGCCTCTCGACGAACGCTGCTCCTGCATGGTCTGCAAAACCTACTCGCGCGCCTACCTGCGCCACCTGTTTCAGGCCAACGAGATTCTGGCGTCGATCCTGAACTCCCATCACAATGTTGCATTTTTCCTTGACATTATGGGCAAGATTCGACAGGCTATCGCGTTCGGGGAACTGGCGGATTTCTCCTCGGAGTTCCTGGCGCGAATCGAAACGGGTGAACCCTGAAGCGGGCGGTTCGGGTAACAAGCGGGTCCGGGCTCTACTTGGAGCCCGGCGCTATACCCTCCCGCTTGCGGGTGTCAGGGTATAGAGAGCCAAGGCAGCGGACGCCGCAGTCCTGAACTCATCGGTCCTTAAATGAGTGGCGGGGTTTGTATTGCCCGCGCTGGGTCAAGTTGTAAGAGCGATGCCGCAGGGTGTGGCGGAGTGAGAGTAATGATGTTTTCCATAAAAACACTGTTCTTAATGGCTCAGGCTACCGGTCCCGGAGGGATCATGGCCTTTGCCCCGCTGCTCATCATCATGGTCATTTTTTACGTGCTGCTGATCCTGCCCGCGCAGCGCCGCCAGAAGAAAACCACGCAAATGCTGGCCGCCCTGAAAAACGGCGATAAGGTGATTACCAACGGCGGAGTGTTCGGCACGATTGTCGGCTTGGAGGGAGACGCAATCCAACTCCGCATCGCCGACCAGGTGAAGGTAAAGGTCCTGCGCTCCGCCGTGGCCAGCCTCCAACCAGAAAGCAAGGAGGAGTCGTAAGGCCGGGGAACGATCCATTCCAGACTAACTTTTGCGAGTTGGTCCGCCGCGGCGGACAGCCCGCGCTCGTGGAGTCCTGAGCCAGTCCAAGCCATGAATTCCAACCTCAAGTGGAAAGCACTCTTCATACTAGGCGTCATTCTTGTTTGTCTTATAGGTTTGGTGGGACGCCCGGATTTTCCTCCCAAGTCCTGGGCCGGAATCAAATCGAATTTCTCGAATAGCATCAAGCTCGGCCTGGACTTGCAGGGCGGCACGCACCTGATTTTGCAGGTGCAGGTGCAGGAAGCGGTCAGTCAGGAAACGGATCAGACGCTCGACCACATCACGACCCTGCTGCGCGATAAGACCATCCGCTACGACGAGATTCGCAAGCTGAACGATACACAGATCCTGGTGCACAACATTGCGCCCGAGCAGGCCGGATCAGCCCGCAACGTGATTTCCGATCAGTTCCCCGACTGGAACATCTCCCCGGCCCCCGGAGAAGCCTCCGGCTACGTCGTCACCATGTCGCCGACCCGCATCTCCAACATCCAGCAACAGACCATGGATCAGGCCGAAGAAACCATTCGCCGCCGTATCGATGCGCTGGGTTTGACCGAGCCGCTCGTGGCTCCCTACGGCCAAGGCGACAACGAAATCATTGTCGAACTGCCCGGCGAGGGCGATCCCAACCGTGCCAAGAGCGTGATTCAGGCGGGCGGGCAGCTGGAATTGCACCTAGTTGTGGACCAGACGCCGTACTCCTCGGAAGCGGCCGCCATGGCGGCGCATGGCGGGATTCTTCCTCCGAATGCGCAGCTCGTGCAGGGTAAGAGCACGGCATCCAGTTCCGGCCAGCCCGCTGCGGAAAGCTGGTACGTGATTGACCGAGTCCCGGTCGTGACCGGCCGCGATCTCCGCAGCGCCACCGCCGTGCGCAGTACAAAAAATATCGGCTTCTACGATGTGGATTTCACGCTGTCCACCGAGGCGGGCCGCCGGTTTGGTCCTTTCACCGAGCAGAATATAGGCAAGCAGCTTGGCATCGTCCTCGAGCACCGGCTGCAGACGGCTCCGGTCATTAACGGCCGCATCGACGACACCGGCGTTATTGAAGGCCAGTTCGGAGAGCAGGAAGCCAACGACCTGGGCTTGGTGTTGCGCTCCGGAGCGCTCCCGGCTTCGATCAAATACTTGGAGGAGCGCACGGTTGGCCCGTCGCTCGGCGCGGACTCGATTCGCCACGGCGTGCAGGCCTCGATTGTCAGCCTGCTGGTCGTCTTGATCTTTATGGTTATCTATTATCACGTCTCCGGCGTGAATGCCGTCGTGGCGCTGTTTCTCAACCTGGTGATCCTGCTTGCGGCGCTTGCTTACTTTGGCGCTGTGCTCACACTGCCCGGTATTGCCGGCGTGATCCTGACGATCGGCATGGGTGTCGATTCCAACGTCCTGATCTTCGAGCGTATTCGCGAAGAGTTGCGGGCAGCGAAGGCGCCTGTTTCGGCCGTGGACATCGGGTTTAAGCGCGCCTTTTTGACGATCATTGATACGCACGTCACGACGATCGTTTCGGCGGCGTTTCTGTTCGTATTTGGAACAGGTCCGGTACGCGGTTTCGCCGTCAGCCTGGCGGTCGGCTTATTGGCCAACCTGTTTACCTCCGTGTACGTCTCGCGCGTCATATTCGATTGGCACCTGTCGAAGATGCAGCGCGGCGCGGAATTGAGTATTTGAGTTCCAGGGGCGACTAGAAATAAACAGAGTACGCGTAGTACTCGTGAGCCTAAAAAAAAGAAATCTGTTTTGGTTCATTTGGGGAACAAATCGCAAGTGATTGGTGTCCAACTCTAACGGGTCAGAGTGACCATGGAATTTTTTAAACAAGCTGATATCGATTGGATGGGTAAGGCGAAGTACTTTTACGCCTTATCCGGGCTGCTGCTGATCATGGGGATGGCCTCTTTGATCTCCAAGGGCGGCCCCTACTACGGCATTGATTTTAAAGGGGGTACGGTTGTCGACGTGCGCTTTTCCGGTCCCCCGCCGATCGATACCATTCGAAACGGGCTGGCGCAGCAAGGGATCGGGAATAGCACTATCGTTCCCGTCAGCGACATTGCCCGGCCGAATTCGAACGAAGTCCTGATCAACCTGGAAGAAAAGGGCGAAGGCGCCGAGGCCCTGGACGCCGGGAAATCGGCCATTCTGAATGCCCTGCACGCGACCCTGGGCGCCGGCGAGCCCGGCAAACAGGATTTCAACGCGGTGGGCCCGGAAGCAGTTGCGGATGCCTTGACGCGCAAGGATCCCCTTGCGGCAGGGGCGACGGCCGGGGACCGCTACACGCAACTCGCGAAGCAGATTGTCAGTTTTCGGGACAAGGATCGCGGCGGCATCGTCACTAACCTCAGCGATCTTTCCGGCGCGGGCGCAACCCCTTCGGTGATCGCCGCGCTGGGCGATTCGTTCTACACCAGTAACTTCGCCATCATTAACGTGGAAATTGTTGGCCCGAAAGTGGGCTCGGAACTTCGCCGCCAGGCCGTCATTGTCACCCTTTACGCTTTGGCCGGCATGCTGGTTTATATTGCATTTCGCTTCGAGTGGGTGTACGGTGCTGCCGCCGTATTGGCCGTGTTCCACGACGTGCTCATTACGCTGGGACTGTTTTCCATTTTTCATTTTGAGATTTCCCTGACTGTAATCGCGGCGCTGTTGACCCTGGTCGGGTATTCGATGAACGACACGATTGTGATTTTCGACCGTATCCGTGAAAACGCGCGGCTCATGCGCCGCGAGCCGTTCCACGTCATCGTGAACCGTTCCATCAACCAGACCTTGTCACGAACCATCCTGACCAGCGGCCTGACGTTTCTCACCGTCCTGGTTTTGTTCCTGATGGGCGGGCAGGTTTTGCGCGCTTTTTCCTTTGCGTTAGTGGTCGGGATTCTGGTAGGAACGTACTCAAGTTTTGGAATTGCCGCGCCTTTGGTGGTGGCCTGGAATCGCTGGAGAGGCCAGGACGCGGCGGTCGTAGCACCCGGAACCGCAGCCGGCAATAAGCTCCGGAAGACCTAGGGACACCCGGGGTTTTTCGGCAGGAGGAAAGTAGCATGTTTGATGATTTGCTCGAATCTACAAATCAAAAGAAGAAGACCAACAAGGGTTGGTCGGTCATTCTTTCGGGACTTGTTCAGACTCTGATCTTGGGCATTCTGGTCCTGATCCCGCTGATTTATACCGAGGCGTTGCCCAAGGCCATGCTCTCGACCTTGCTCATCGCTCCGCCTCCTCCGCCTCCCCCGCCTCCCCCGCCGCAAGTGGTGAAGACGGTCATCAAGCCGGTTGCGCGCTTGATCCAATCCGGAAAGCTGATGCAGCCGCGCGCCATCCCCAAGGAAGTCGCCGTGTTTAAGGAAGCCGAGCTTCCTCCCGATGTGATTAGCAACACGGGAACCGCCGGCGGCGTGTTCGGCGGCATTCCCGGGCAGGGCATCATCGGCGGCGCGGCTCTTCCTCCGCCACCGAAAGCCGCGGCTCCCTCGCGCATCAAGCAGGGCGGAAATGTAACGGCTGCTTCGATCTTGACGCAGACCAAACCCGTATACCCCGCGCTGGCGCGGCAGGCCCGCATTCAGGGCAGCGTTGTGCTCCACGCGATTATCGACAAAGACGGCAAGGTCGCACAGCTTGAGGTGGTTTCCGGGCACCCGCTGCTGGTGCAGGCCGCCTTGGACGCGGTGAAGCAATGGCGGTATAAGCCGACGTTGCTCAACGGCGATCCAGTCGAAGTCGATACGACCATCACCGTAACGTTCACAATGGGTGGATAGTGCAGGACGGCGTCTCGGCGGGTCCGGGTTGCGCTTGCAGCCCGGATCCGACAAAGGTCGGGCTCTTCAGGGGGCCCCTCCGACTACGGGCAGCCAATCAGGGTGCGTGAGTTCAGGATGTCAGCCGGGATCTGGAATCGGAGGGCCCCGGCCAGCAATTCTCAAACGAAATAACAGGGATGCGGGCTGTGCGCCTCGGCGGGCAGCCTGTCCAAAAAAGGAGCGAATCACATGCATGGCAATCTAGCGGCTTGGGCAATGAACCTGATCGTGCTGCAGGGCCAGTGGGACCTGAGGACGATGTGGGGCAACATGAGTATCATCGCGAAGGTAGTGGTGGGAATTCTATTCCTGCTATCCGCGTGGTCACTCGGCGTCATGATCGACCGCGTGCTGATGTACAGCGCGGCGCGCAAGCAGTCCCGCGTTTTCGTACAGCAGGTTGCCGGTGCGCTGCGTGAAGGCAAACTCGACGAAGCCATCTCCATCGCCGAGCGCAACAAGAAGAGCCACATCGCCAAGGTAGTCGCCACCGGCCTTTCCGAATTTCAATCCGCCTCCTCGCAGGTCGCGGACATGGAAGTGATTGAAGCGGCCAAGCGCGGCCTCGATCGCTCCGTGGCCATCGTGCACGCCGAAATGAAGCGCGGCCTTTCCGGCCTCGCGACCATCGGCTCGACCGCTCCGTTCGTCGGACTGTTCGGCACCGTGGTCGGCATCATCAACGCGTTCAAAGGCATCGAGACCACCAAAGCGACCGGGTTGTCGGCCGTCGCCGGCGGTATTTCCGAAGCGCTGGTCACCACCGCGCTCGGCCTGCTGGTCGCCGTGCCCGCCGTGTGGGCTTACAACTACTTCACCAACAAGGTCGAGGCTTTCGACGTCGAAATGGACAACTCCTCGATGGAATTGGTGAACTACTTCATCACGCGCCGGGCAGGCGGAAAGAAGTAACTCCATGTCATACAAGCCAAAAGCTGGACCGCAAATGTCGGCCCCGAACGTGATTCCGATGGCCGACATCATGCTGGTGTTGCTGATCATCTTCATGGTGGTCACGCCCATGCTCACCAAGGGTTTGTCGGTGGAACTGGCGAAGGTTTCCAGCCCGACCGACATGCCCAACGCGGATAAGGACGATGCCGTGATCGTTGGCATTTCCGCCAGCGGCGACGTCTACCTGGGCAGCACCAAGTCGGATATTTCGCAAGTCGCCGATCAGGTTCGCGACCGCATCTCCGGAAAACTGGACAAAACGGTTTTCGTGAAGAGCGACGGTCGCGCCAAGTACGGCGACGTGGTCAAAGTGGTGGACGAGATTCGCTCCGCGGGCGTGGACAACGTCGGCTTGCTGACAGACAAGTCCGAGCAGTCCCGCCGCACCGCTCCACCGCCTCCACCGGCGGATTAATCCTTGCCGGGAAGCAGCGCCTCGGGGCGCCGCTTCCCGGATTTCTCTTGTTTACCTAGCCGTCCTGGCAAAGGCCAGGGCGCGGCAATTGTCTTACGGGCGCGTGCTCTACTTTTGGAGCCTGCCGATTTGGGGTGCGGGCTCTGCGTGGAGCCTGCGGATTTCGGGTGTGGGCGCTACTTGGAGCCCACGTATTAAAGGAGACACGAAAATGGGAATGGACGTAGGATCAAAAGAAGGCGCGATGGCGACGATGAACGTCGTTCCGCTGATTGACATTCTCCTGGTGCTGATCATTATCTTCATGGTCATCACGCCGCTGACGCCGAAAGGCCTGGACGCGCTGGTGCCGCAGCCGGCGCCGCCGAACCAGAATCAGCAGCAGACGATCGAGCAGAAGACGATCGTAGTCCAGTTGCTGGATACCGGGAAGCTGAAGATCAACGAAGAGGACGCCACCTGGGACACGCTCGGGCCGCGTCTTTCGGACGTCTTCAAGGAACGCGCGGAAAAGGTCGCTTTCGTCAAGGGTGATGACACGGTTCGCTTTGCCGACGTCGCCAAAGCAATCGACATCATGCGCAATTCCGGCATCGACAAAGTGGGCTTGATCACCGCCAATCTCGAAGCGGGAAAATAACGCTCCGGTTGGCGCGGACCGGTTTCGTATTCGGTGGTCGTCTGGGTTTTCGACCTCATTTTTTTGAAGATAAAGTTGCTTTGATCCGGGGCAATGCTGGTGTAGAGTGTGCGGCTGTGGCCCGTGCGAAGGGGTAATTGAATCGCGCGAGCGTATCGCCCGGCCAGTAAAAGCGTCGGAACGCGGCCGGTGCAAGGCTCAGAAGTTTCGTTGCCCTCTCGGGGGAATACAAAATATTCGCGGGGACGGTCTGTTTGCCATGAATCTTTTTGCGCATTTTCGTTCTTCTAAAAATAAGAATTCCGTGGCGCTATTTGCCATGGCCATCTTTGCCGTGGCCTTTGGAGCCGCGGGCTGCGACAAGCTCAAAGCCCGCGACCTGCTGAACAAGGGCGTCGCCGCCTACCGCGACGGCAAATTTGATCAGTCCATCGAGGATTTCAAGAGTGCCAAGGACCTTGATCCGACGCTGACCAATGCGCGCTTGTATCTGGCCACGGCTTACGCCACGCAATATATTCCGGGCGCGCCGTCGGACGAGAACATCCGCATGGGCAAGTCGGCGGTCCAGGAATTTCAGGACGTGCTCAGCATCCCCACGGAAAAAGATAATATCTCGGCGATCGACGGCATCGGCTCCATTCTCTACAACATGGCCGGAACTCCCTACAGCCGCGAGATGTTCGAGCAATCCAAGAGCTACCACATGAAGCACATCGCGCTGAAGCCCGAGGATCCCGAGCCCTACTACTGGATCGGCGTCATCGATTGGACGCTCTCCTATCGCTCGAACCTCGAAATGCGCGGCAAATGGCGCCTGGCGCACCTGACAGCCAAGACCCTGAAGGACGACGATCCCATGCCGCCTGATGTTCGCACCGATTACATCAAGGAAAACGGCCAGATGATCGACGAAGGCATCACTAATCTTAGAAAAGCCATTGAACTTCGTCCTGATTACGATGACGCCATGGCCTATCTGAACCTCCTGCTCCGCCGCAAAGCCGACGAAGCGGCCACTCCGGACGAGCGCGCCTCGTTGCTCAAGGAAGCCGACTCGCTGGTCGACAAGGCCAAGGAAATCAAGCAGAAGAAAATGGAAGCCCCGGCGAAGTCCTAACCGGCGCTTGGCAACTGCTCAGTATCGTGTTTAGAAAAGGCGGCCCTCAGGGGGGCCGCCTTTTTGTCATTTGCTCTCCGGTGCCGCGTGCCCCGTTCGCTTCGCAAGGAGTCCAGTATGTCGACATCAAACCATGTGCCGAATGTTCCGCAAGTCAGGACCGAAGACATTACTCACCCGAAGCTGCGCGCGGTGATTGAGAAAGCCGTGGTCACCAAGAGCCCGCCGGTGGCGTGGTACTGCACCATGGCGCACAACCCCGAAGTCGCCGCCGCGTTTGCCACGTATTGGGAGATGCTGCACCGGGGCGGCACGGTGCCGCACGAAATCAAGGAATTGGCGCGCATCCAGATCGCCCAGATGGTCGGCTGCGAGTTCTGCGCCCGGCAGGTTTCTCCGCTGGCGTCCTCGATTACCGAAAGCGAAAAAATGAGCTGCGCCCTGCCCAATTGGGAGCACCCGGACCCTAAGACCCGCGCGGCGCTGCACTACGCCCGCACGCTTACCCTCGACGATGGCCGCGACGCCGAAGTCTACGAGGAACTGCGGAAGTTCTACACCAACGCCGAGATCATCGAGCTGTCCGCTTTCTTCTGCTTCACCGCCGGCGGAAACCGCATGGCCAAAAGCTGGAGCATCGAGCCGCATGGCGAAGTCTCGGCGATTCCCGCTGGCGCCATGTCGATTCACGGTGGCCCAGCGCGGGAATCGAGCCGCGAGCACGCGCAAAAGGCCTAGCAGACTGCGAAAAGCCTGGTTTTGTTCGTCATTCCGAGCGAAGCGAGGAATCCCTCCTGGGTTGATGTCAATGACGAGAGGGGTTCCTCGGTTCGCTCGGAATGACAGCATTTTGATTTTTCCGGAAACTGCCGGACTACGCCGCGACGCAACCACAAGCACCGCCGACGTCCCGCCGGCGCCGCCAAAACCGGTTTCCCCGCAAGTAAGGCACGGGTAAGGCACCTCCGGAACTCTTTTCTCCCCCCGGGCATCAAATAGACTTAAAATAGAAAGCCATGTCTTCGCTGGAAAAGCCGGCAGGATTGTCTTCGCTGGTCGGGGTTGGCGGCAGGACCGAGCGCACGACCCGCGCGCTACAGTCGCGGTTTATCGAGCTGGTCGAAAAGGTCCGCCAGACGCGCCCTGCAAGCGATATTGAGCTGCTGCGGCGCGCATTCGATTTCGCCGCCGAGCAGCACCGCACGCAGTTGCGCAAGTCCGGCGACCCCTACCTGTCCCATCCCCTGGAAGTCGCGCACATCCTGGCGGACATGAAGCTGGACATCACCACGCTGTGCGCCGCGCTGCTGCATGACGTGGTCGAGGACACGCGCATCTCCACGCAGCGCATCGCCGAACGGTTCGGGCCGGACATCGCCCGCCTGGTCGAAGGCGTCACGAAAATCAATCGCCTGGATCTGCTCGCTCCCGAGGCCCGCCAAGCTGAAAACGTCCGCAAGATGCTGCTGGCCATGGTCAATGATGTCCGCGTGGTGGTCGTGAAGCTGGCTGACCGGCTGCACAACATGCGCACGCTGGGCTTCCTTGCGCCGGAAAAACAGCAGCGCATCGCGCGCGAAACGCTCGATATCTACGCGCCCATCGCGCATCGACTGGGAATGGGCTTGATCCGCGGCGAACTCGAGGATCTCGCCTTCAGCTACCTCGAGCCCGAAGCCTTCCAGGAACTGCAGAGAACCGTCGTCTCCAAGCGCAAGGAATTTGAAACTTTTCTCACCGAGTTGCAGGACACCATTCGCAAGCAGCTCGCCGAAAACGGCATCACCGCCGAAGTTGACGGCCGCGTCAAGCGGCTCTACTCCATCCACCAGAAGAGTCTCCGCCAGCACCGCACCATCGACCAGATTTACGACCTGCTGGCCGTGCGCGTGATTACGGACACCATCCGCAACTGCTACGCGGCGCTCGGCGTAATCCATCAGGTCTGGCGCCCGGTTCCCGGCCGGTTTAAGGATTACATCGCCATGCCGCGCCCGAACCTGTACCAGTCGCTGCATACCACGGTGATTCACGCGGGGCAGACGTTTGAGGTGCAGATCCGCACGCAGGAAATGCACCGCATCGCCGAGCAGGGCGTTGCCGCGCACTGGAGATACAAGGACGGCAAGGATGTTTCCGACGCCGACGACCAGCGCATTTTGTGGATGCGCCAGCTGATCGAGTGGGTCAAGGAAATGCAGGAACCTTCCGAGTTCATGTCCACGCTGAAGGTGGATCTGTACCCCGAGGAAGTGTACGCATTTACTCCGAAGGGCAAAGTGCTGGCGCTGCCTAGGGGCGCGACGCCCGTGGATTTCGCCTATGCCGTGCACACCGAAGTCGGCAACCAGTGCATCGGCGCGAAAGTGAACGGACAAATCGTGCCGCTGCGCCATCGCCTCACCAACGGCGACGTCGTTGAGGTGCTGACGCAGAAGGGCCATGTCCCCAGCCGCGACTGGCTGAATTTCGTGCGCACTTCCCGCGCCCGCAGCAAAATTCGCCACCACATCAACTTCATCGAGCGCAGCCAGGCCACCGAAGTCGGGCGGCGTCTGCTGGAACGCGAAGCGCGCCAAGCCGGGCGCAGCCTCAAGAAAATTCCAGAGGCCGACCTGCTGCGCGTCGCCGGTGAATACGGATGCGCGAAGCTGGAGGATCTGTTCGCCGACCTAGGGTACGGAAAATTTTCCGCGCGGCAGATTATTTCCAATGCCCTGGGCGAGGCGGTTGCGCCCGCAAAACCAGAAGGTCCGGTGGAGGAATCTGCCGCCAGCCTGGTGTCGACCGTCAAGCGCATGCTGCGCGTGGGCGAATCCACGCTGCAGGTCGGTGGCCAGGACGACCTGATGGTTTTCCGCGCCAAGTGCTGCAACCCGATTCCCGGGGATGAGATCGTGGGCTACGTGACGCGCGGTCGCGGTGTCGCCGTGCACTCGAAATCCTGCCCCAACGTGCAGAATTTGTTGTACCAGGTCGAGCGGCGCATCGACGTCGAGTGGGGCGGCGCCGCCGGGGCCATCTATCCTGTTACGTTGTTGATTCGCGCGCAGGACCGGCCCGGCATGCTTGCCGACATCACCAGCGTCATCAGCGAAACCGGCTCGAACATCCGCACCCTGGGCAGCCATCCCGATAATCTGCACGCCCGCATCGACCTCACGCTGGAAATCACCGACCGCAAACAACTCGAACGCATCATCGCCAATATCAGAAAAATTTCCGGCGTGTTCGGCGTCGAGCGCCTCTACAAGGTCTGAGCGCCATCCTCCTCCCGTTAATCTTCGAGGCACACGCCGATTCCGCCGCACGCTTCCTCGGCTACAATTAAACAATGCCCTCTCCCGGCCCAACGCGTTTGCGCCGCAGCGTGCCGCTTGGATCGCTGCTCGCCCTTCTCTCGTTGCTATCCGCCTGCAAGCCGGCGCAAAAGCCGGACACCACGCAGCAGGATCAGATGCAGATGTGGCTCGACAACGTTCCGGAGCTGAAATCCCTGAACGTTTCCAACGCCGAAATCGCCGAGCTCCAAAAAGTGCATGAAGCCGGCCTTACCGACCCTTCCGCCGTCTCCCTGATCAAGCTGGCGCGCGACCGCCAAAAACCGTTTACAGACGGACAGCCGATCGCGGATTTGCTGTCGGCGGGTTCCTCCGAACAGACTGTTCTGGAACTGGCACGGATGAACCAGTTGGGATTGTGGGCAGGCGAGGCGCGCGTGCTTCGTCTGGCGGGGCTCTCCGACAGAACGATTCTCGCGGTCGCGAGCCGCCGCTCGAAAGGGTTGCCCGTGCTTTCCGGAGAGACGCTCGGCAAGTTGAAAAATGCCGGTTTGAGCGACACGGCGATCCTGGACATGGTCCAAAAGGGAACCTCCGAGAAAGACGCTTCCGCCTATATCTCGGAACGCGAACGCGCCGCCGGCGGCCACCATTTTGTCTACCAGGGACACGGCCGCAAAAAACTGGGATGATCGCGAAATTGGAGTACGCCCTGAAATTCCCCGCAATCGCCTCCCTAACCAGAAAAAGCAAATTCCCAAAGCGCGCCCTCGCGCGGAAATCGAGCCCCCGTTGAAATTGGAAATCGTGCAGGCGGGAAATTCGGTCCTACGGCAACTTGCACGTCCCCTGAGCCTCGCGGAAATCGCCGGCAAGGAAATTCAGAATTTAATCGAGGCCATGCGCGCCTGCATGCGGGAAGCGCCCGGCGTGGGGCTTGCGGCCCCGCAAGTGGGATTGCCGCTGCAACTTGCGGTTATCGAGGACCGTGAGGAATATCTGAAGGATGCCGCGACCGAGTATCTCCGGGAACGCGAGCGACGCCCCGTGCCGTTTCACGCCATCATCAATCCGGCGCTCACGGAAATGGATGATGACAAGGTTGAATTTTTCGAGGGCTGCCTGAGCCTGACGGGCTTTTCGGCCCTGGTGCCGCGCGCGCGCCGCGTGCGCGTGGAATGCCTGGACGAGCAGGGCAGGAAAAAAACGATCGAGGCGTCGGGATGGTACGCGCGAATTCTGCAGCATGAAATCGATCACTTGCACGGAGGCTTGTACATTGATCGCATGCATACGAGGACATTTACGTCGGCCGGTAATTGGACCGAGTTCTGGAAATCCAAGCCGATTAGCGAGATCCGCAAAACGCTCGATATAGGTTCTGTTTAGGCGGACAAAATTGATCCCTCCCTTCGCTCGGAGTGACGACTCTTAGGGTTTTTCCGCGGATGTATTGCCATCCGTTTCACAGTACTTTTTGACCCGCGCTGCCAGCCCCGGTAGAATCATTTCACCTTGACCGGGGCAACGCGGCTTCGGGCTTTTTTTTCGACGGGCTCCAGACGGAGCCTGCTTCCACTCAGTTTATGCGCGTGGGGATTTCTTGCGGCGGGCTGTACGCAGCCGCTCGGCCCAGGCTTCCATTTTGCCGGCCGCCAGACGGAAATTCGTCCCATCGCAGGGGCGCCCGGCACGCTTCACGTCCGCGTCGTCGATCACCTCAATAATGCCGGAAACCGTAAGCTTTCATCGCTGGAGGTACGCTTGCCGGACGGGCCGGCCTTCGGAACACAAAATCTGCGTGTCTCCGTCGAAGGCAAGGAAATTCTGCCGGAACACAGCTCGATCGTCGACCCTCGGATGATGCGCGCGGCATTCGATCCCATCTGGGAACAAAAACAGCGGAGCTTGATCGTTACCGAATGGGACATGGCTCCGAAATCTTCGGCCCGCGGATCCGTTGCCGCCACTGCCGAGGGATTTTACATCGCCGATGAAACCGCCCTGCCTATCTGGCAAACACCCGCCGGCATTTTTTCCGTCGGCGCATCCGATCCGGAACGCGAATTATTGACAGTGCTTGCCCCGGCGGATTTTCGCATTCTCGCTCCGGGCAAGGCCTTGAAGCGTGCGAAAGGGGCGGCGGGAAACATGGTGTCCCAGGGCTTTCGCATCCGGCCGGACAAGGATTTTTTGCCCTACGTAATCGCCGGACGCTATCAGGAATTGGTGATCAGGGAGCGGGAAGGCGCGGTGAGTTTTTGGACGTTCCGGCCCGTCGATCCGCAAGCCGCCAATACGGCGGCCGCGCGACTGGCTTCCTCCATGCACGCGCTGTCGGATTACTTTGGTCCCCTGCCGAATGGAAAAGCCGCGGTTCACATTGTTGAATCCCCGGGCGATCTGCCTATAGAATTCGGAAGTTTGGAAAGCGTTCCACCCGAGGGGCTCCCCGCGCCGTCCCAGGCCCCCGGCGCGATCGCGGACCCTGCCTATGGCGGAAATTCGTTTCCGGCGGGAGCGCTGCTCGATTCGCGCGCCGTGGCGCAAGGAGTCGCCGACGAAAACGTGCTGCAACTCGCGGAATACGAGTTGGCGCGAACCTGGTTCGGCTGGCGCGTCCGGCCGACTCCGGAAGCGCAGATTCTGATGGGCCGCGGAGTGGGCCTGTTTGGGCTGGTCGTTGCCGCGGAATCTCGTGGGCCGGACCAGCGCCGGGCCATGATCGTGTCGCTGCTCGAGCGTTACGACCGGGCGCGGGCGGTCGCACCCGACAGGCGATTGATGGAGCCGCCCTTCGGATATTCGCGGGCCGAGCGCATTTCCACCGGCTATCGCGGGGCATTGCTTCTTGTTGCACTCGAGGACCTTTGCGGCCATGATGCGTTGCGCGAGGCCTTCCGGCAGATCGTTCGTTCCCGCGCGGGGGAGGAAGCGGGATACGAAGAATTGCGCGCCGCCGCCGAATCGGCATCGGGGCGCGACCTTGCCGAATTTTTTCGTCGCTGGCTGAATCAGCCCGGCGTCCCGGAGGAGCTTCGCGGCCGTTATGCCCAGCTGTGAATACGGGCGTCTTTCAAAAAATCATCGGACAAACACACCAGGAGGATTGCATGATCGATACGGTCGCCACCGACAAGGGACCCAAAGCCATAGGGCCATATTCGCAGGCCGTGCGGGCAAATGGATTCGTTTTTCTTTCGGGCCAGATTGCTCTCGATCCCAAGACGCAGCAGATTGTCGAAGGCGGCATCTCGTACCAGACCGAGCGCGTGTTCGAAAATCTGAAGGCCATTCTGGAGGCCGCGGGATCTTCCCTGAATCAGGTGGTCAAGACCACCGTGTTCCTCGCGGACATGACCGAATTCGGCGCCATGAATGAAGTGTATTCCCGCTATTTTGTCAACAACCCTCCCGCGCGCTCGACCATCGAAGCGTCGCGCCTCCCGCGCAACGTTCGCGTCGAAATTGACCTGATCGCCCTGCTTTGACTATGTTAGGTTCAGCCGCCGCGGTCCGCCGCGGCGGATGCCCTTGCGGCCGGACCATCGACCGGCCGCATCTGGATTTGCATCTTCATTCCCCGTGGTTTTAGTTTGGAAAGCGCGAATCTTGGGGTAGATTGGTAGTAGTAGCTACCTTAGCCTAACCCGTGGGGGAGGCTCGTCGTGTCCTTTCAAGAGAAGATGCAATCGCCAGCGCCCGACAGGACTTCCGCGTCTGTCTTCTTCTCTGCCTGGAGGAGGTTCTGGGCCGGAATTTTTCACGCCCATTCCTCGGCCGTCCGCCAGGAACACCTTTCCCTGAGCCAGGACTTTCCCAAGCAAGACTGCACTCCCGAGCTGCGCGGACTGCTCGACATGCTGCAATCTATCCGCAAACGAATCCTGGCTAATAATTTTCTGGGGGGATGGACGGCTTGGTCGATCTGGATTCTGATTGGCCTGATCGTGGTCCTGGCGATCAGCCCGAAGTTGGCGTTCGCCATGATCCTGGCGGCATTCCTGGCTGCGGCTGGGGCCGGCGTGATTTTGCTTTGGACCTGGCGCACGCGCCTTTCCACCTATCAAACCGCGTGCCGGCTCGATTCCGCCGCCAGCCTGCAGGACCGCGTATCCACGGCCATTTACCTGGGCGACACGAAGAATCCCGACACGATGATCGAGCGGCAGCGCGGAGATGCCTTGGCGCGAATTGCAAAACTGGACCCACGGGGATTATTTCCACTGCAGGCTCCTGTCACCGCGCGCCGCGCCGCGGCGCTTGTTCTGGTGGTGGCCGCGCTCTACGCCTACCGTCTGCACCACAAGCCCCCCCTGGTGGCGCTGCTGCAATCCACGGCGCGGTCGCCGCTGGTCCAATCCATCATTTCTCCCCTGGTGAATGCCATGGAGAAGGACCTGCAAAGAACTCTTGCGCTGGTCTCATCCAAGCCGGATGTGCTTTCCGACGAAACACGACAGGGCGATGCCGCGCTCTCCAGTGACGATCTATGGCAATCCAACAATGAAAAGGGAGCCGACGCGAAGGAAGGACAGCAGGAAGCGCTCGAAACCGCCGACGGAGCATCGCCGCAGGACCAGATGCAGCCTCCCAACGATCAAAATGCTCCATCCTCGCAATCCGAGCAAGAGGGAATGGACAGCCCGCAAGCCAAGGACGGCAAGAATTCAAGCGACAGCGGCGGAAATAATTCCCAGAAGAAATCCAGCGGGCAGGGCTCGCAAAACTCCAAGGAATCGCTGAGCCAGTCGCTGATGCAGGCCCTGAAAAACATGATGTCGAATTCGCCGAACCAGAAATCGAACGACAACGGAAGCAAGCAGTCGCAGCCGAACACGCAAGGCGCTCCGCAATCGGGAGATTCCCATCAGCCCGGGAATTCCGAAAGCGACAAAAAGGGTGATTCGCGGGGCAGTTCCGATGCCAAACAGAAGGCTACACAAAGCGCCAGCAACGGCGCCGGAAGCCAGCAAGGCTTGAAGGACCTGCGCAAGGAACTGGATGCCCATCCGGTCAACGCCGTGCCCGATCGCGTGGCGCTGGAGGCCAGCGGCTTCAAGGACCAGACGCGCATGCGGGTCGATACCGAAACCGGCGCGGCGCAAATGGCCCTGCGCGACGCCTCGCCTCAGGCCCAGGCCGTTATTAACGGCGCGGAACAAGAAAATATTCCCCCGCGCTACCGCTTGTACGTGCAGCGCTATTTTGAACACGCCGACAAGGCCAGGCCGTAATCCGGATCGCCGGGAAAAGTTGCCGGGAAAAGTCAGCGGAAAAAGATATTTGAAAAATCAGGACGCGGAACCCAAGGATGGATTCATGACCAGTTCGGTGGGAACACAAGGCCCCATGAGCGACCAGCCCCTGGGCCAGCAGGCGGAATTTCTTGCCGAAAAAATAGGCGAGGTCCGCCGCGAGATTTCCAAGGCGATTGTCGGACAGACGGAAGTGGTCGACGGAGTACTGATCGCGCTGCTGGCGGGCGGACACGTGCTTCTCGAAGGCGCACCGGGCCTGGGAAAAACCATGCTAGTCCGCACGCTCGCGCAAGCCGTGGCCCTGAAATATTCGCGCATTCAGTTCACGCCGGATTTGATGCCCGCCGACGTTATCGGTACCTCCGTGGTGCAGGAAAACGGGGAAGGCAGAAAATCGCTGGGATTTCAGCCCGGCCCGATATTCGCAAATCTCCTGCTGGCCGATGAAATCAACCGCGCCACGCCGAAAACGCAATCGGCGCTGCTCGAGGCCATGCAGGAGAAGCAAGTCACCGTGGCGCACACCTCGCACCAGCTTGAGGAGCCCTTTTTCGTGATGGCGACGCAAAACCCGCTCGAAATGGAGGGGACCTACCCGCTTCCCGAGGCGCAGCTCGACAGGTTTTTATTTAAACTGCGTGTGCCGTTTCCGGGGCGCGAGGAATTGCACGACATTCTGGACCGCACCACGCAGAGCTCGACGGTCACGGTGCGGCCGGTGGTGAACGGCCCGCAAATTCTGGAAATGCGGCAGGTGGTGCGCATGGTGCCGCTGGCGCCGCACGTCCAGGAATACGTGGTGAAGCTCACGCTGGCCACGCATCCCGAGGGCCGGGAAAATATTCTGGCGAGCAAATATATCCGCTACGGCAGTTCGCCGCGCGGCGCGCAGACCTTGATCCTTGGCGGCAAGGTGCGCGCCCTGCTCGACGGGCGCTACAACGTCAGCCTCGAGGACATTCGCGCCCTGCTGCTGCCCGCGCTCCGCCACCGCATCATCCTGAACTTCGAAGCCCAGGCGGATGGCCGTACGCCCGACGATCTGCTCGAGGAGATCGCCGGCAAGATCACTTCAAACTGACGATCGAATGTCCAGGGGGGGCTGCGGCATGGCGCACTGAGGCGCCGGGCCGTGGGAAAGTTTTTTTCGTTTTCACAAAATAGCCATGAGTTCGCCACTGCTGCTGGATCGCGAATTTCTGAAAACGCTCGAACAGGTCACGCTTTTGTGCCGCGCCAACCTGGCCGGCGCGGTGGGCCCCGAGCACCGTTCCCGCACGCGCGGGCCCGGAATGGAGTTCGCCGATTACCGCCGCTACAGCTTTGGCGACGACCCGCGTTCCCTGGACTGGAGCGCCTACCTCCGCCTCGGAAAACTGTTCCTGAAAATTTACGAAACCGAGCAGCATATTCCCGTGCGCATCCTGCTGGATCGCAGCGAATCCATGGACTGCGAAACTTCCGGGGAATCGAAATTCATCTACGCGCAGCGGCTCGCGGCCACGTTCGCGTACCTCGCGCTCTTGCACCTGGACACCGCGGCCGTGATTCCCTTTGCCGCGCGCCTCCACAAGCCGCTGATTGTCTCCGGTGGGCGCGACCGCTTGTGGCCCGTGCTCGAATTTCTCGGCGAACAGAGTTGCGGCGGCGGCACCGACCTGTTCGGGGCGGTCAAGGAATTCATGGGCGCATTTTCATCCCGCGGAATCGTCATCCTGATCTCCGATTTCTTCGACGAGCAGGGCTGCGAGCGCGCCGTCGAGATGCTGCGTTCGGCGGGCCACGATTTCGTGCTGCTGCAGGTGCACAGCGCCGAAGAGCAGCGGCCTACGGCGTCCGGCGAGCTGATTCTGGAAGACGTGGAAACGCACGCGCAGCGCACCGTGGAATGCTCGCCGCAAAATACGGCGCTCTATGAGCAAAGGTTCCTGGAATTTTCCTCGCGCTTGCGGCGCCTGGCATTGCGCAATGGCGGTCGCTACGCCCGCGCCCTCACCAGCGTCTCCTACCAGGAATTCGTTCTGCGCGGCCTGCGCAGCGGGCAGGTGCTGGCATGAACTGGCAGGCGCTCAGTCCGCTGCAAATCGCCGGCGTTTGGGCGGCGCTGGCGGCGCTTGCACTCTGGCTCTACCTGCACCACCGGCGCCCGCAGCACCGCAAGGTTTCCACGCTGCGTTTCTGGGCCAGTGTGCAACCGGTTTCGCAGCCGCGCCGCCGGCAACTGCGCGAGCCCTGGGCCCTGCTGGCCCAAGTTTTGTTCTTGCTGCTGCTCGTGCTGGCGCTGGCCAATCCTCGGTGGGGAGCGGTGTTCGAGGGCCGCACCGTCGTCATCGTCTTTGACGCTTCCATCTGGTCGCAGGCGCACCCCGCGGGAGGAACTTCCTGGATCGACCGCGAGCGCGCGGAAGCGTTGCGCCTGGTCGATTCATTGCCATCGAACGACCGCGTGCTGCTGCTTCGCGCGGAGGCCGATGCGCCGCCGATCCTTCCGTTCACCGCGGACCATGCGGCGTTGCGCCGCGCCATCGAGAACGCCCAACCTTCGAGCGGCGTCGCCGACATCCCCCGGGCGCTGGAAATGGGCAAGGCGGCCCTGGCGGGCTCCCGGCGCGGCCTTCTGGCGTACGTCGGCCCCGGAATGCTCGATAATGAGCAGGCGCGGCACCTCGAGGAATTTCGCGCGGCGTTAGAAGCACCCTCCGATTCCAGCGTACCGCCGCAATTTCTGGTGCGCCTTGCCGATGATCGCGCAACCCTGGAAAATCGCGGCATCACGCGGCTTTCCCTTCGCCGCGACACGGCGCAGCCCGATCGCTGGCATTTGCTCACCCAGCTGAAAAATTACGGCGACGCCAAAGCGGACGCTGTGCTGAAGCTTTCGGTCAATGGCCAGCCGCTCGGCCAGCGGCAGATCTCGCTCGCCCCGCGCGAACTGGCCAACACCGAAAATGAATTCGTCTGGGATCAGGGAGGATTGCTGCAGGCGGAAATCGGTCCCTCCGACGAACTGGACGCGGACAATCGCGCTGTCGTTTCGCTCCCCACATTCCGCACGGTCCGCGTGGCTGTTTTTGCGAACCCGAGTTCTCCCTTCGCCGCCAATCTGCTTTCGGTGCTGTCCAGCAACCCCTACGCGCAGGCGCAGATTTTCTCCCCGGAAATGGCCGCGAGCGTTTCGCCCGACGTGGCGATTTATCGCGGCACGAGCCTGCCCGCCGAGATCGCATCCAATTCCATCTGGTTTCTCAGCGGGCCTTCGGCAGCGAACTCCCGGTCCATGCGCGTGACCCGGTGGAGTTCGCAGCATCCCGTAACGCGCTGGGTTCGCACCCAGGATGTGAGCGTGCACAACACCGCCACTCTCACCCCGCTGCCGAACGATACCGTTCTGGCCTACACCGATGAAAATCCACCGGCGCCGCTGATCCTGGCCCGCGAGCAAAATGGGCGCAGGATCCTGATCGTCGGCTTCGATCCTCAGGACTCCAATTTTCCGCAGGAGTCTGCCTTCCCGCTGTTCATGGCCGGGGGCATGGAATGGATGACGCATTCGGTGGAGGAAGCGGCGGACTCGCTTTCCACCGGGGAGCTGGACGTTGCGGGACCCGTGACGCGAATCGTTTCTCCGTCCGGTCGGGATGTGGCGTTTGCGCGCAAGGGTTCGGACGCGCATCTGCTTGCTCTGGAAACTGGAACCTATCGCGTCGTCGGCCCCGGCGGAGAATCAAGCCTCGCCGTCAATGCGCCCTTGCTGCCGGAGCAGCAGATGAAAGTCGCGCCCGCGGAAACGGCAGGCGTCGAAGGCGAGCCGCTTCCGCCCGTGAGCTGGGATTTGTGGCGGTGGCTGGTCCTGCTGGCCATCGTTGCGCTCTGGCTGGAGTGGTGGCTGTATTACTCCTCGCGCGAGCGCCAGCGAAACGCGGAGATTCGCGAAACGCCCGCGAGCGACGCGCTGCAAAAATCGGACCTTGAACTCGAGGAACGCGAGGAATCGGAACTTCGGAATCCGAAAGTCCCATCCGGGATTTCGTACCGGTGAATTCTTATCGTGGATTTTGGATTTAGGATAATGGAATTTTGAAGCCATGACCTTCGACCATCCCATCTTTCTGCTGCTGCTCGTGCTGCTGCCCGTCCTGTGGATCTGGATGCGGCGCATGCCCGGTGCTTCGCCCGTGTGCTTGGCGCTGAAATGCGCCGCGTTCACCGCACTGGCGATTGCTCTGGCCGATCCCTGGGCGGCGCTGCGCGTCGAGCACTTGGCGGTCACCGTTCTTATGGATACTTCCGCCAGCATGCCGCTGGAATCGGTGCAGCGCGGCGAAGCCATGCTGCGCGATCTGGTGCGCAAGAAATCGGGCGCGGAGTTGCGCCTCATCACCTTCGCCGAACATCCCAATCTCCGCGAAGTTCCCGCGCAAGCCGACCAGGTCCGCATTCCGCAAGGCGTCGATCCAAAAGAGGGCATGGCCACCAACGTCGAAGACGCACTGCAACTCGCCCTCAGCACTTTTCCGCCGCAGGGCGCGCGGCGCATTCTGCTGATCAGCGATGGCAACGAAAATCGCGGCCATGTGTTGACCGAAGCCCTGCGCGTAAGAGAGCGCGGCGTCGCGGTCTACACCGTGCCCGCCGGGGGCACCGCGCCGCTGCCCGTGAAGGTGGAAAGCGTCGCGTCTCCCCAGGATGTTTTTTCGGGTGAGCATTTTACGTTGTCGCTGCGCCTGGAAAGCGGCGGAGAATTGAAAACACGTGTGTGGATTACAACGCAGGGCCAGGAAATCGGATCGACAACTGCGGATTTGCGGCCCGGCTCCAACCAAGTGGATGTGGACGCGCGCATCTCGGCCAGCGGCGTGAGTCTGATGCAGGTGCATATCTCCAGCGCGGGCTCCGAGCAGGTGCTGGTCTCGCAAGCGGTGACGGTGCGCCGCCCGCGCATCCTTTACGTTTCTGGCGGCGGCGAAACTTCCGCTCCGCTGCTCGACACCCTCAAGCGCGCCGACGTCGACGTGGAGCAGGCCACGGCGTTCCCGGTCCTTCACCCGGCCCGCGATTGGGACGCGGTGATCCTCGACAACTATCCCGATCACGACCTCGCGCCGGATGAAGACTTGGCGCTCGAACGCTATGTCTACGCGGGTGGAGGGCTGGTCTTCATCGCCGGAGACAGCAACGCGAAGCTAGCCACCGAACCCAAGACGCCCTTCGAGAAAATGCTGCCGGTGCATGCGCAGCCTCCGCCGGAAAAACCCACCGCCGTGGCCCTGGTGCTGGATAAATCCGGAAGCATGAGCGGCCCGAAAATCGAAATGGCCCGCGACGCCGCCCGCGCGAGCATCAAGACGCTGCGCCCAATCGATCTCATTGGCGTGATTTCATTCGACGAAACATTTAACTGGGTGATCCCGATGGGGCCGGCCGGATCGCTCGAGGACAAGAGCAAGCTCATCAACCAGATCACCGCCAATGGCGGCACAAAGATTTATCAGGCCGTGCAATCCGCGTTTGACGCCATTGTGGACCAGAAAGCGACGCACAAGCACATCATCCTGCTCACCGACGGCGTTTCGACGCCCGGCACGCAGGAGGATTTTCCGAAGCTCGAGCGCGACGCGCTTGCCAAGCACGTCATCATCTCCACCATCGGCGTGGGCGATTACATCAACCGCGAACTGCTCGACGAGCTGGCCCGCAAGACCAAGGGAAAATCCCATTTCGTCGAAAATCCCGAGACCATTCCGCAAATCATCAACGCCGAGGTCAAATCCACCGAAGACCTGGCCATTCAGGAACGTCCCGTGCGCGCCGTCCGCGTGCGCCCGGTGGAATTTACCGATGGAATCGATTTTACGAAGGCGCCGCGCCTGCTCGGTTTTGTGCAGGCGGAGGCCAAGGAAAATTCGGAAACCATTCTGCGTGTGGATGGGAAAAAGCCGCTCCTGGTGCGCTGGCGCTATGGACTGGGCCGCGTGACCGCATTCATGTCCGATGCCAAGAGCCGCTGGGCCGAGCCCTGGGTGCGCTGGGAGTCGTTCGGAACACTGTGGCCGCAAATGGTTCGCGATGTCTCTCATCGAGACCGCACCGTGCGCGCCGGTGTGCGCCCCGGCGCCCGCGAGGGCGAAGCCGTGGTCTTTTACGACGTGCTCGCGGACGCGGGCAATCCCGCCGCCGAGACTCTCACCGGCGCTGCCGCCCCGCACATTCTGGTCGAGGTGCCCGGCGAATCCCCGCGTTCGATTCCGCTTGAGCAGACCGCGCCGGGCCATTTTGAGGCGCGCATTCCCGCCGATCAGGGAGGCCTCTACCGGATCGTTTCCGGCAGTTCCGAGCTGGTCCTGCCCGAAGCGGGTTTCTATCACGAATCAGATGAGACCAAGCCGCAAGCGATTAATACGGCGCTGCTCGGCGAGATCAGCCGCGTGACCGGCGGCCGCATGCATCCGTCGCTCGAGGAACTCCTTACCGACAAAGGCAGCCTGGTTCGCGAACGAAAACCGCTGTGGGCTTACTGGCTCATCCTCGCGTTGGCGTTGAATCTTCTGGAAGTCGCGCTGCGTAAGGGGTTCTTCGAGCGCCTCGCGACATGGCTGCGGCGCCTATCTTTGCCCGGGTGGCGCCGCCAACCGGCGTAGTAGGACAGGCTGAAGCCTGTCCTATTAAAAGCGTTCTACGGTTTACCTTGGAATCCAGCTGGCGTGGCCGGTAAACAACCCGTCGACAAATCCAATCTGGTAACACAAAAATATTCCGAACGCGAGACTCAGCAATCCCGATGCCAGCGCGAGCCCTCGATTCAAGCGCACAAAATGCCGCATCGAATATGCGAATGGAATCGCGATGGCCGCGGTGATCAGCATCATCCCCGCCACGGTTCCCAATCCGAAAATCAACAGATAGCCGATCGCCCAGCTCGCACGGCTGATCGTCGCCAGAACCAGCAGAGCCACCGCGGCTGATCCCGCAAGGCCATGCACGATTCCCACCAGCAACGGGCGCACGATATGAAACAAGCTCAGCTTTTTCCACCATCCGGGTGCGGGTTCCGCTTGGAGCCCGCTGGAAGCGGGTGCGGGCTCTACTTGGAGCCCGCTGGAAGAAAGTCCGGGCTCTACTTCTGCGCTGGACGCCTCAAGTGAAGCGTCGAGCCCGCCGGAAAATGATGCGTATTCTCCCTGCAGTCCCTGCAGAGACGGATCGGGTTCTTCTTGCTCGTCTTGGCGCGCCGTGGAGAGCTCGCCCTCCACTACAGTCCAGCCGGGGAGGGAAAACGCCTCATTGGTAATCGGCTCTGCATCTTCCTCATGGGCATGAAACAGTTGGCGGCCGAGAAACCAATGACAATGCGCGTCGCGGCCCATCCCCCGAAGCGTGATCCATTCCATCGCGCGTTGCAGCGCGCCCGTCAGGTTCAGCACGCCCAGCAGGATCAGCATGAATCCCACCGAAAGTTCCATGCTCAGGCCCAGCCGCGGCGGAATGGTCAGCTTGAACAGAATAATCGCGGACCCGACCAGAAGAATCGTGAACGTATGCCCCAACCCCCAAAACACGCCGATGAGCGCGGCGTGGAAAATGTTCCGCTCGCGGCTGACGATGGTGGTAACGGCAATCACATGGTCGGGATCGGTGGCATGGCGCATGCCCAGAAAGAATCCCAACAGCGAAATGGAGAGCAGCGTGATCATCTGGTAGTTCCGGCCGTTCCGGTAATACAGAACCGTGCCCGCCGCCGCGAACATGCTGCTGCGCCGCGCCAAGTTCCTCGTTAGCGTTGTAGCACGCGCGAATCAAAATGCGGGAAAAATGTCTTTCCCGTCATTCCGAACGAAGCGAGGTATCTCTCTGGAGTTGAAAATCAAAGGAAGGAGAGATTCCTCAGCCGCAGGAGCGGGTTCGGAATGACGAAGTATTGGTTTCGCAAACTCCCCGGAGCTGGGGATATTCGTTCAATACTTTCGATGATCGAACGCGGGAGCCTGCACCACAAGTTCGCGCGCCGCATCCCACAATTTCCGGTTCATCGAAGTCATGTCCGAGGCCGAGCGCGCCAAAAAGCGTACCACGCAGCCCCTCCACGAAACGAGGCTCACCCCTCCCCAAACGTGCGCCTCGCGATCCAGTTCCGCATGCATCGCGGCGGCCACGGAAAGCCAGTCATCCGGTCCATCCGCAAAAATGCCCAGACACGCCATGTAATCGAATTCTTCCATCAACCCGATCTCGCGCGGATTTCGCGAGGAGGGAACGATCCTTGTCCGGTTGTGGAACACCGGCTTGCCGCATTGGAACACTTCCATTCGCGAATCCATTTCCGTAAAACTCCACCGCTCGCCATGCGCCACGCGGCCCGACGCCATCGAATCCAGAACGATCGCCCGGCTCCCCGCGGCCATCTCCACGCGCAGCGATTGGCGCAGCGCGGAACGCTCATGAGGAATCACGTGGTCGGGAAGATATTCCAGCGTGGCTCCTTCGCCCAATTGTATCTTGGTGTCGAGTATCGCGGGCTGCCCGGCCGTGCGGTAGATTCGAGTCGCCGAAGGCGTCGTCAAGCACACGCGCGTTCCGGCTTGCTGAATAATCTCCGTGACCAGATGATCGCCTCCCAGCACTCCCCCGGTGGGATTGAGCAGCATCAGGTACGCAGTTCCATCGTCCAGCGTGAGCGGCGCCATGGCCTGTAGCGGCAGCGTGAAACGCGACTCGCCCAGAATCGTGCGCGCGCCGCGCCGCTCGAATTGCAGACGGAGAAATCCGTCGCGCCCGACTCGTTCGGGATTCGGCTCAGGATTTCGTTCGCTATTCAAAGAGCAGGGAGTGGCGGATCCATTCGATGATGGTGTCCACTCCCGTGCCGGTTTTGAGATTGGTGAAGACGTAAGGCCTCTCTCCGCGCATCTTTTTGGCGTCGCGATCCATCACCGCGAGGTCCGCGCCCACGTAGGGCGCCAGATCGATCTTGTTGATGACCAGAATTCCGGATGTCATGATGCCCGGCCCGCCCTTTCGCGGAATTTTGTCGCCCTCGGCCACGTCGATCACATAGATCGTGGCATCCACCAGCTCC
Source organism: Terriglobia bacterium (assembly GCA_020073485.1). Lineage (GTDB taxonomy): Bacteria > Acidobacteriota > Terriglobia > Acidiferrales > UBA7541 > Palsa-360. The sequence goes on from JAIQFB010000001.1 coordinate 293,711, forward strand.
GGGCTGAACGTGGCGGCCAGATTGTCGCCTCCACTTTCGATGAACAAAATATCGAGCTCCGGAAAACGCCGCTGCAGCGCGGCGGACGCTTCCAGATTCACCGAGGCGTCTTCGCGAATGGCCGTGTGCGGGCATCCCCCGGTTTCGACGCCCAGAATCCGGTCGGGAGTCAGCACGCCGCGCCGCGTGAGAAATTCCGCGTCCTCGCGCGTGTAAATATCGTTGGTGATCACCGCCAGTTGATAATTCGATTTCAGGCGCGAGCACAGCGATTCCACCATCGCCGTCTTGCCCGATCCCACGGGCCCGCCGATTCCAATCTTGAGCGGCTTGGGAATCACGACCGGAACAGCCTCGCTTCCAGCGTCGCGTGGCGCATGCTGGCGATCTCCAGAGCCGGAGCGAATGACCACATGTCGGAGGGGCCCTTGCCCTGCGCTTCTCGCGCGAGATCTGCGATCAGCGGCCGGATGTTCCACAGAATGCGCTGCCCGGCGAGCTGCCCGAGCGGCAGCAATCGAAGTGCCGCGCCCACCATCGCCGCGCTGGCCGAATACAAATATGCGCTGGCCATTTCCGGCGCTGGCCACCCCATCACGCCTCCGATCATTCCGAAAACAATCGCGTGATGGCACGGCGAAAGTTCCGCCGCCACCGTGTCCCCGTATTCCGCCAATAGCGCGTGACTCGCGAAATGATTTGCGACGCGAAGCGTTTGCCGGCCCATCTGCCGGCTGGCGTCGCGCAATTCGCTTGCGGGTTTCATGGCATCGAGCGTTTCATCGAGAGAGATGCACGCAGCCAGGTCTCCCGCCTGAGCATTCTGCCCCGCGCACAACATCGCTACCAGATCGGTGGGACCCGCCGAGCCGCCCAGATACGCGCGAAGGAAATTTTCCACACCCGCCGCATCGGCCACGCCGCCGGACTGAACGTAAGATTCCAGTCCGAGCGAGTGCGCGTAAGCCCCCGCGGGGAAAAGGCTGTCCGTAAATTGCAGCAGGCTGAGAAAATTATCCATGTGCTTGCAGTCGTGAACTCCCGATGGGATCGAATACCGCCTGTTTTCGCTCCCACGGCGCGCCCAGACGTTCCATCAGCCGGATCATCGCCTTATCGTCCGGCACCAATATTTTATTTTCGTGAAGAGCCAGAGGAAAATGCAAATTGCCCACCTCGAATGCAATTTTCACCGCGTTTTTGTAATCCGGCGGGAAGATTTCGAGCACGGGTTCCGCTGCGCCTTCCATTTTCAAATACCAGTCCGGCCCAATCCAGAGAATGGCGCCGGGCGTTAGCACCGTTCCTGTAACAAGCGCGAAGCCGATTTTTCTCCCCTTCGCCGTCGTGAAGCGCCCGCGCGCCCAGCGCCGCTGCTCCCAGGCAAGAACAAGCTTGTCCTCTTCCTTTGCCTGCAAATCTTGTAGGTTTACCGGGGAAACCAAACGGTCGATGATGAGCGCGTCGCCCCACATTTTCTAGAACAGGAAGTACCGCTGTGCCATGGCCAACACTTGCGCCGGCTCGCAGGTCAGTAGCACTCCGTCGGCGCGCACTTCGTAGGTGTCCGGATCGACTTCGATCTTCGGCAGCGCGTCGTTGTGGATCATGTCGCGCTTGGTGAGCCCGCGGCACCGGTTGACCGCTACGCATTTCTTTTTCAGTCCGAGCGTGGCCGGCAATCCCGAATTCACCGCGGCTTTCGACAAAAACGTCAGCGAAGTGGAATGCAGCGCGCCGCCAAAGCTGCCGAACATGGGCCGGTAAATCACCGGCTGCGGTGTGGGGATCGACGCGTTGGCGTCGCCCATTACCGACCATGCAATCATGCCGCCCTTCACGATCATCTCCGGCTTCACCCCGAAAAACGCGGGCTTCCAAAGCACCAGGTCCGCGAGTTTTCCGGTTTCCACCGAACCGACTTCGTGTGAGATGCCGTGCGCAATCGCGGGATTGATCGTGTATTTCGCGACATAGCGTTTCACGCGCACGTTGTCGCTTCCGGATTTTTCGCCGGCGAGCACGCCGCGCTGCTGTTTCATTTTGTCCGCGGTCTGCCAGGTGCGCGTGATCACTTCGCCGATGCGCCCCATGGCCTGCGAATCCGACGACATCATGCTGATCGCGCCCAGATCGTGCAGCACGTCTTCGGCCGCGATCGTTTCGGCGCGGATGCGCGATTCGGCAAACGCGACGTCCTCGGGAATCGATGGGCTCAGGTGGTGGCATACCATCAGCATGTCCAGATGCTCATTGAGCGTATTCACCGTGAACGGCATCGTGGGGTTGGTCGACGAAGGCAGGCAATTCAGTTCGCCACACACCTTGATGATGTCGGGAGCGTGGCCTCCCCCGGCGCCTTCGGTGTGATACGTGTGAATCGTGCGCCCCTTGAACGCGCGAATGGAATCCTGCACGAAGCCCGCTTCGTTGATCGTGTCGGTGTGAATAGCGACTTGTACATCATGTTCTTCGGCGACGGAGAGTGCGCAATCGATGGCCGCAGGCGTCGTCCCCCAGTCTTCATGCAGCTTCAGGCCGATGGCGCCCGCCTCGATCTGCTCGCGCAGCGGCGCGGCGGAGGAAGAATTTCCTTTGCCCAGAAATCCCAGATTTATCGCAAATCCGTCGGCCGATTCCAGCATGCGGTGCATGTTCCACGCGCCCGGTGTGCACGTGGTGGCGTCGGTGCCCGTTGCGGGGCCCGTGCCGCCACCGATCAATGTCGTCAGCCCTCCGGAAAGCGCGGTCTCAATGAGCTGCGGGCAAATAAAATGCACGTGCGAATCGATGCCGCCCGCCGTGACGATTCTTCCTTCCCCCGGCAATCACTTCGGTTCCCGCGCCGATGATCATTCCCTGCGTCACGCCGCTCATCACGTCCGGATTGCCCGCCTTGCCGATGCCCGTGATGCGGCCGTTGCGAATGCCGATGTCCGCCTTATAGATGCCGCTGTGGTCCACGATCATCGCGTTCGTGATCACCAGGTCGAGCACGCCGTCGGCCGCCACCGCCGTCGAGGATTGCCCCATGCCGTCACGAATCGATTTGCCGCCTCCGAATTTGGCTTCGTCGCCGGGCGTGGTCAGATCCTTTTCGATTTCGATGAATACTTCCGTGTCGGCGAGGCGCACGCGATCGCCGGTCGTCGGCCCGTAGAGGTCGGCGTACTGGCGGCGTGGAATTTTCAGGCTCATGGGTACGTTTCTTGCAATCTAGTTTGTTGGTCGCATCGCAGTAGAGCCATCCGCCGCGGCGGATGGCTCTAGTCTTAAAAACCCTCTTCGGCGGCGCGTTTCAACGCACGCGGCTTCGTCGTTTCGTTTGCCGGGCCGCTCGTCAGGCCATTGAGGCCATGAACGATTTTGGAACCGCCGATTTCAACCAGGGCAACTTTCTTTGCGTCGCCGGGCTCGAACCGCACCGCAGTTCCGGCCGGAATATTGAGCCTCATGCCAAAGGCCGCGCCCCGGTCAAACCGCAGCGCGCGGTTCACCTCAAAAAAATGAAAGTGGGAGCCCACTTGAATGGGCCGGTCGCCCGTGTTGGCAACCTCGAGTGTGATTTCGCGGCGGCCCTGATTGGCGATCACGTCGCCGTCCGCCAATTTGTATTCACCGGGAATCATGGGTACCTTTCGCCCGTTCAGGTTGAAATGCCTGTTCTACTTAACGAATCGGGTGGTGCACCGTCACCAGCTTGGTGCCATCCGGAAACGTTCCTTCCACCTGCACTTCATCGATCATCTCGGCGACGCCTTCCATGACGTCCTCCTGCTTGAGAATCGTCGCGCCATATTCCATCAAATCGGAAACCGAGCGGCCGTCGCGAATTCCCTCCAGGAGTTCCGCGGTGATCAGCGCCAGCGCCTCGGGATAATTGAGCCGAAGGCCGCGCGCCCGCCGCTTGCGCGCAAGGTCCGCAGCCGTGGCGATCATGAGTTTGTCGATTTCCCGTGGCGTCAGGTGCATTTCTTATTTTCCGTGTAAAGCTACCGAGCGCAACTCCGCCAAAATCCGCGCTCCTGCGAATCATAGCGAAGCGTCTGCCGATTGACCATGCAAAATCCAAATGCTCAGCATCGCGATCGGGGTTTTGTAAGACGGGCACTCTTGCCTGTCCGGTTCTGGTGGGCAACATGGCAAATCTAAACCGGACAGGCAGGAGTGCCTGTCCTACCACATCTCTGTTATTCCCAGCCGCCCGTAGTGTATGATCCTTCGACCGACAATTTAAAAATCAAAATGCTCAATTACCTCGAACGTCAGACCACGCTGACCGGAAATCAACGCCGGATTATCGCCGCCGCCGTGCTGGGCGACATGCTCGAGTTCTTCGACTACTTCCTCATTGGATATGTGGTGGCCTTCATTGCCGGGCCCTGGAAGCTCACCTTCGGCGAATCGGCCGTCATTCTCCTTTCTTCGGGATTCGGGGCCATGTTCGGCGCCGTCTTTTACGGATGGCTGGCGGACAAGATCGGCCGCCGCAAAGTTTTTCTTATGACGGTGATCAATTTTTCGATCGCCACCGGCATTCTGACGTTCACTCCCGACAACGCCTGGATTTTTCTCTCGGTTTTCCGGTTCCTGATCGGATTTGGCGTGGGGGGCTTGTATTGCGTTGACCTTCCCCTTGTCCAGGAATTTGTCCCGGCCTCAAAGCGCGGCATGGTGGGAGGCCTGGTAACCGCCGCTGTGCCCATCGGAGTCCTCCTGGGGGCCGCTTTGGGCGCTTACGCTACGCCCTATGTGGGCTGGCGAGGGCTTTTCGCGATCGGCATGGTGCCCGGGCTGCTCACCCTGTTGATTCGCGCCTGGGTCCCGGAATCGCCCCGATGGCTCATCCAGATGGGGCGGGTGGACGAAGCCCGCAAATCGCTGGCCTGGGCCTTGGAAATACAGCCAGACGCCTTGCCATTGAGCGCGCCAGAGGGGCAGAGGCTGCCAGTGTCCCGGCTTTCGGACATCTTCCGGTACCCGCGAAGCCTGGCCGTCTCCTGGATAGCCAATCTAGGGGCGCAAACGGGCTATTACGGGCTTACTTTGTGGGTTCCGACACTGCTGGTGCAACTGTTGGGCATAACTCCCGCTCGGGCGTCGTATCTTCTTATTTTTGTTAACTTTGCAGGTTTATTTGGGCGGATCGGCCTCTCCTACCTGTCGGATGCGATCGGCCGAAAGCCGTCCGGCGCCATCGCGAGTTTTGGTGCCGCGATCCTGATGATTCTGGCCGCCATTTATCACAACGTTTTCGTCGGCGGCGTATCCCTGTTTTGGCTGCTTCTTATTGTAAACAATGCCTTTGCGGATGGAGGGTTCGCTATCGTGGGCCCCTACTCGGCCGAAGTTTGGCCCGTGGCCCTGCGGACTACCGGAATGGGTTCCGCTTACGGGTTCGGCGGTCTGGGCAAGGTGATCGGGCCGCTGGGGCTGGCGCTCATCGTTGGTTCTTCCAACATCATTACGCCAAAGGCGTCGGTCGCGGCGCTCTTTCCGGCCTTTACCTACCTGGCTTGTTTTTTCGCCATGGCAGGGCTCGCCTATATGTTTATCGGGATGGAAACAAAGGGCCAATCGCTGGAAACAATCGAGCAGGCTTTGGACGCGGGCAGGTCGCCTGCATTGGAATCTGCCAAGACCGAAGAACAACGCTGATTGCCATTTGCCTTACGCAGTTGTCCTCCACTCTTCATATGTGAAATCCATTGGGTGCGTGGGAAAGTTCCAGTAGCACAGGCTGAAGCCTGTGCTACTGGAACCTACTTCCGCCGCCGCGGATTGTTGGCCATCTTTTCGAGCACGGCGCACACGGCTCCGGTATCTTCCGCGCCCAGGCCCATGGCCATCGCCGCGGTATAGAAGGGCGCGCTGGCTGACAACAACGGCGTCGGGCAATTGATCTTCCGCGCGTAGTCCCCGATGATGGTCATGTCCTTCTGCCAGGTCTGCACCTTCATGGTGGCTTCGGAATAATCTCCCTTCACCATCATCGGGCCGCGCAATTGCAACATGCGCGAACTTCCCGCTCCGTCCGCCACCACTTTCAATACCAACGCGGGATCGAGCCCCGATTTCATGGCCAGCACCATGGCTTCGGCGGCGGCCACGTTGTGAATGGCCACCAGCAGGTTCGCGACAAATTTTACTTTCGAGCCCGCGCCAAACGCACCGACGTAGTAATGCGCGCGCGCAAAGCCCTCCAGCACCTTGGCGGTGCGGCGGTAAGATTTCCGGTCGCCGCTCGCATACACGATCAGATCCTTGACGCGCGCCTGCGCGCCCGTGCCGCTCAGCGTGCAATCCAGCAGAATCGCGCCGCGCGCCGCGAGGCGATCGCGGGCTTCTTCCTTCGCCGGGATCGGCAGCGTGCTGGTCTCCACGACAATCTGATTGGCTCGCGCCGATTGCGCCAGTTCCGCCGCGATGTCCAGCAGCGCCTGGGCCGACGGCAGGGAAGTCACCAGGATGTCGCAGCGCTTGACCACTTCCCGGCAGTTCCGCGCGACACTTCCTCCCGCCTTGCGATGGCTCTGAAGGGCTCGCGGGAGCACGTCATAGCCCACCACTTGGAATCCTGCCTTCATGAGATTGGCCGACATGGCCGACCCCATGATGCCCAGCCCGATCATGCCCACAGGTTTTGAATCCATGGTTTCCCTTTCTATTTTTGCCGCAGCAGGTGAAATGCAATGCGTTACTCTAGCAGAATGCTTCGCCGCCGTAAGAAAGTTACGCCGGAATTCTCCGCTTCGGCACAAAAAGACCCTGCTGTCCGGAAGAATTTCTCATGGTATCGTATTCGTTTGCGCGAATGCTTTTAACTCTCCCGTGAGGATTGCGGCCCATGACCAAACCGAATGACAAATTGACGCTCCAGGATATTCAAAATACATCCGAACGCCTGAAGAATTGGGGGCGCTGGGGCGCCGATGACGAAGCCGGCACGCTCAACAATGTTTCGCCGCAGGATATCGTCAACGCCGGCCGCCTGATCCGCAAAGGGAAAGCCTTTTCGCTGGCGCTGAATTTTGACAGCAACGGGCCGCAGAGCGGCATGTGGGGCAATCGCTTCAATCCGATCCACACCATGATTGCGACGGGCACTGACGCCGTCGCCGGCCGCCAGGAATCCATCAAAATCCGCTACGCCGACGACATGGTCACCATGCCGCTGCAGTGCGGGACGCAATGGGACGCGCTCGGCCACATCTTTAACGGCGAAAAAATGTGGAACGGCTACGACGCGCGACTGGTGGACGCCAACGGCGCGCAAAAGAATGGCATTGAAAAGGTAAAAGACAGAATGGTCGGCCGCGGCGTGCTTCTGGACGTGGCACGCTTCAAGGGCGTGGACTCGCTCGAAGACGGCTACGGCATCGGCACCGAAGAGCTGGAAAAATGCGCCGCCGCCCAGGGCGTGGAAATCCGCAAAGGCGATTTTGTCATCTTCCGCACGGGGCACATGGAGCGCTGCCTGAAGGCGGGCTCGTGGGCGGGCTACGCGGGCGGAAACGCCCCCGGCCTGCATTTTGAAACCGCCGAGTGGATTCGGCGCACGGACATCGCCGCGATTTGCGCCGACACCTGGGGCTGCGAGGTCCGCCCCAACGAAACCGACGTCGCCCAGCAACCCTGGCACTGGGTGGTCATCCCCATGATCGGCATCAGCATGGGCGAAATTTTCTACCTGAAAGACTTGGCCGAGGACTGCGCGCAGGACCACGTCTACGAATTCTTTTTCTGCGCCCCGCCGCTTCCAATTACCAAGGCGGTCGGGTCGCCCGTCAACCCCATCGCAATCAAGTAGGCATCCGGCAAGAATGTTTGGATTGGTGGGCCTGGGTAGACTTGAACTACCGACCTTCCCGATCTGATCGGGACGCTCTAGCCAGCGCTTCAATGTAGCCCCGGCTTTTCATGCTTTTCACTTCACGTTCCCGCCGCATGGCATCAGATCGAGTCGGATACTCTTCTGAATGGAAAAGAACCCAAGGCCCTCGATTCCTGGTCGATGGAGTCCGCTTATTGTTGTGTTCAAGGATTCGCTTGGAGAGATTTTCTGTGTGACCAGTGTAAAAGCGGCCTGTACTTTCACTTTGCAGCACGTAGAAGTAATAGATCATGAGGGGAATTATTGGTGGGCCTGGGTAGACTTGAACTACCGACCTCACCCTTATCAGGGGTGCGCTCTAGCCACCTGAGCTACAGGCCCAACACAACTTAGGCTACCAACTGTGTCGAACATCATAACGGGCGGGAGAGCGAGGGGTCAAGTCGAGAGCCTGCCTGAGGTAAATTCATGTCAGCCAACATCTGGCGGGTTCCACAATCTGCTACAAGAGAAACAACGAGGGCCTGCACCCGGCAGGCCCCCTGAATCAAACTTCTCTACAGCCCTACTGCTTGTCCCAATGCGTCTCGTTATTCAAAGTCTTACCGTCGGGCAGGATTCCCTTGGCCACGATCTCCAGCGTCTTTCCGTCCTTGGAGACCGTGAAGGTTGTTGATTCGACTACCTTTCCGGCCTTCGTGAAAGTTGCCGTCATCTTGTTGGCGCCTGCCTTTTTGGAAGTGATCTTGTCCGATCCGTTCGGGATCGCACCCATGGTCGGATACTCTTTTCCATCCCCATTGATCGTGTAGGAGTAGCCTGTGGTCTTCCCGGCAGCGTTCACGCCCGTAATGTTCACGCTTCCGTCTGCGTTCCAGGTGCGCGATTGGCTCTGCGGCGGCGGTCCCGGATCGAATTTGGATGCCGCTACGTTCAGCTTCCAGGTCCCCACGAACGGGTTGCTCTGGGCCAGTACCAGGCTTCCGGCGGCCAGAACCATGATGCAGACTGCAAGAATCGATAGCTTTCGTTTCATCCTTACTCCCCTTTGCTTTCTATTTGGATCCAAATGATTTGGAACGATACGCCGGAGATTACGCCGGGCGCGCGGCAACGTCAAGCGCCGCAAAGCCAGGTTGGACGTAAGATACCCGATCCGCTTGAGGGGCCGCCGCCCGGTAGCGTATGATTCATCGGCGGGGATCAGCGCGGAATGGCGCATTAAACCATGCTCACACGCAAAATCGGAGAGGGCGGGCGCTGGCTGCTCGAGAAGATCGTGGACGTGGTCGCCTCCACCGGCATCAACCCGAACTTGCTCACCTTCTTCGGGCTGCTGGTGAATTGCTGGGCGGCGGTTATGTTCGCACTGGGAAAATTCCGCGCCGGCGCCATGATCATTTTCTTCGCCGCATTCCTGGACATGCTCGACGGGCAGGTGGCGCGCCGCGAGAAGCGCGTGACCGCCTTCGGCGCATTTTTCGATTCCACCCTGGACCGCTACTCGGACATGGCGCTGTACATGGGATTGCTGGTGTATTACGCGCAGGCCGGACGGGGGTCCTACGTGATTCTGGCGGCGGTGGCCACGGCCGGATCGGTGATGGTCAGCTATTCGCGTGCGCGTGCCGAGTCGCTGATTCCCCTGTGCAAGGTGGGATTCATGGAGCGTCCCGAGCGAATGGTCCTGCTCATCCTGGGCGGATTATTCAATCGCATGGCGCCTGCGCTCTGGGTCATTTCCGTGGTGGCCACCCTTACGGTCATTCACCGCATCTTTTTCACCTGGCGGGAAACCAAGGCCGGCCGCACGCTGCCGGGAATCCGCCTCTCGCTGTAGTTCATTTCCTGACAACTCAGTTTTTTTGCGATGCATCACGCGCTTCATCAATCGGCCGCGAAATAATGGCGTGCACGCGGTCGCGCAGCGCCGGAACATCTTCCTTGCGCAGGTCCTTCGTTTCGATCACATCGTGCAAATATACCGTCACGGTTCCCGGACGCAGTAGCCAGCTGGTTTTCTTGTTAAATTCAAACGCTCCCACCACGCTCACCGGCACGATCGGCGTTCCGAACTGCAGCGCCATGCGGAACACGCCGTCCTTGAACGGGCCCACGCGCCCGTCGCGCGTTCGTTGCCCCTCGGGAAACACGGCCAGGCTCACTCCGGAATCGATCGCCGCGCGGCTCAATCGCCACATGCGCTTCAAGTCCGAGGGGCGGTTCTGGTCCGGCACGGGCACGTTGCCGAAACGTTTCATCATCCAGCCATACACGGGAATGCGGAAGTGCGATTCCAGCTCCAGCCCGCGGAAAAATTGCGGAATCGTGGCATAGAGCACGAAGGGATCGAACAGGTTGACGTGGTTGACCAGGAAAAACACATTCCGCGCGGGATCGAATCCCGGCGCGCGCCGCACCACCAGCTTCGCTCCTGCAAGCTTCATGGTGACGCGGCAGAGCATCCGCTGCGCGCCGTCATTCTTGCGCGGATCGACGAATATCCCCAGCAGCACCAAAAAACTGCACACCGGAAAAAAATACGCCGCGCAGAGCAGCCAGCGGTACGTGCTGCGCACAATCGCCCACGCGCGCCGCGCGCCTCGTTCGCCGGGCGATCCGGTCGCCGCGGGAACCGCCACCTGCTGTCCGCTTTCGCCGTTCATACCATCACGTCCATCGCACCGGGGAGCACTTCGAGCGATTCCACTTCCAGCGTGAGCACTTCGCCGTCCACCACAACGTCGACGGGGCCCTTCAAATCGAATTCGATGCGGGACGCCGTGCGGCGCGACGCCAGCCTGTGTTTCATGTGCGTCCCGTCAAATAACTTCGGCAGATTGCGGATCAATCCCAACCGCCCGATCGGCCCCCAATGCACATATTCAATCGTCCCGCTGTCGACGGCCGCGTCCGGCGCGATCATCATTTTACCGCCGGTATACTTGCTGTTGCTGAAGGCCACGAACAGGCAGCGGCGGACGTCGCTCTCGCCATTGGCGCGCAAAGGAAACGGCCGGCGCCGCAGCCGCGCCAGCGAGACCAGCACGCCCACCAGATAGCCGAACTCTCCCAGAAATTTCAAGCGGCGATTGGTCAGCGTGGCAACGTCCGCCGCGAATCCCATATTCAGCGTGTTGATGTAAAAAAGCGATTCTCCCGCGTGGTTGAGCTGAATGACGTCGCAGGGCCGCCTGCGATGCGCGAGGATGGCTTCAATAGCGTACTCAGCTCCTCGATCGGTGAAATCGCGCAGGAAAGAATTCCCGGTTCCCAGCGGGAGGAATCCAAGCGCGGCGCGCCCGCCGGTGAGCGCGGCAGGGAACACACCATTGACGATCTCGAAGCCCGTGCCATCGCCTCCCACGGCAATAAAATTGCGATAGCCTGCCGCGTAAGCCTCATGCGCCAGAATCGTGGCTTCACCGGGGGCGCGCGTCTCGCGCACTTCCAGCGCCATGCCCGCGGCGCGCAGCCGCTCGAGCGCCGCCGGAGCAAGTTTTCCGCAGCGCCCCCCGCCCGCCGCCGGATTCACGATCGTGAAATAGGTTTCGTTCACAGGGAAACCATCGCACTGCGGTCCAGATGCTTGCCGATTTCTTCTGCGAGCACGGCGCGCCTGATTTTCATGGCGGCGTTGCGCGGGAAGTCCTGGTCCCAGACGATATAGCCGCTGATTCGCTTGTAATTCAGGAGCAGCCCGTTGCGCCGGGAAATTTCAGCGCGTAAAGCGTAGTCCACCACATGGCCCGGCTCGGGACGAATCACAAGCAAAAGTTGTTCCCCGGTCATGGTGCGCTGCGGCCACACATAATTGGCCGCGAAGATGCAAAATTCTTTTACGGCTATACCTTCGTAAGTGTTTTCGATGTCCTCGGGATAGATATTTTTCCCCTCGGCGGTGACGATCATGTTTTTCTTGCGCCCGAAAAGCTGCAAGTGGCCTTCCGCGTTGACGCGGCCCAGGTCGCCGGTCATCAGCCAGCCATCCACCAGTGTTTCCGCGGTTAATTCCGGCTCGTCGAGATAGCCCGACATCACCGTCTTGCTTCGCACCGCCACCTCGCCTACACCGTCGGCGTCCGGCGTAATAATACGAATCTCCATCCCTCTCACGGGTCTGCCGACCGTTTCTGGCCGGAAAGGCTTGAGATCGTTGAGCGTGATCGCTGTGCACGCTTCCGTGCAGCCGTATCCGTTGTAAATCGGAATGCCGAGATCGTGAAAAAATTCCATCAAGGTCGGCTCTGTAAATGCGCCGCCCACGAGCAAGGCGCGAAGCTCCCCGCCGAACGCCTTGTGGATATCCTTCAGGAGGATTCGGCTAAGCCCGAGCCGCGGCTGCTGCTTGGTGCACGCGCGATTCAGCGCGATTAGCAGATCGAGCACACGCCGCTTGCCCGCCGGAAGCGCCGCGAATCTCTCCTTCAATCCGCGCTGCAGATTTTTCAGGATCAGTGGCACCACCGCCATGTACGTGACTTTGTAACGGGTGAATGCCTCACGGATAAATTCCGGCCGCAGCGTTCGCAAGTGGATTACGGCGCCTCCGCCAGTAAACGGCATGATGAATCCGCCCATGAAATCGATCGCATGATTTGTGGGAATGATGCTCAGGTAACGCGAGCCAGGACAAAATGGAAACACCGGCGAGACCGCCCCGCACTGTTCCAGATAATTTTCATGCGTCAGCACGCACCCGCGAGGATGGCCGCCGGTGCCGGACGAATACACGATGCATGCCATATCGATCCGCAAGCGAGGCCGGAATTCCGGCGCACGGTCCGCATGGAAATCTTCCCAGCGCTGGGCGCTCGCGAGATCGGCGTTCGGCGGGGCCTCCGTCACCAGTACCTTGCGCAACTGATGCTCTTGAAACGAGGGCGATTGGGTGATGGCGCGCCACAGCGGGTATTCCACGCACAGCACTTGCGCCTTGGAATGCGCCAGCAATTGCAGATGCTCGGCGGCGGAGAGTTTGTAATCGAGCGGCACGACGACGCCGCCGGAAAAAAACACGGCGTACGCCGAGATCAGCCACTTGGGCTGATTGGTCATGATGATCGCGGCGCGGTCCCCGGCCGCAAATCCGGAATCCTGCAGAGTCGCCGCCAGCGGTTCGGCCGCCTCCTGGAATTGCCGGTAGGTGAGGCGCGACTTCTCCCGCTCACGGTCGGCCTCGATCAGGCAGACTTCGTCCGGCCAGCGCGCAAGGGCATCGCGGAGCGCCGCTCCCAGCGATTCGTATTTCGTCAGGTCGAGCATACCCATTGCCACAGAGGCACACAGACACGGAGAAAAACAAGATTATAGGGGGAAATCACGGACGGAATCGCTTTATTCGGCGTGTCGATCAGAGCCTCGATTGGATGCGGGAAGCCAGAGTAGAAAAGTCGCTAACGCCCTGGACTTCGTAGTCGGGCAGCTCCACGCCGAAATGATTTTCCAAGCGCGTGAGGAGTTCGAGCGCCTGCAGGCTGTCGATCCCCAGCTTCTTATAGAAATCGTCGCTGGCCTGAAGCCCGGCGCGCGGCACCTTGAAATGAGTCGCGGCCAGAGTCAGGATCTCTTCGGTCGTCTGTTCGATGGTTTTCATGATCGCTTCCATTTTACAGGAACAATGCGCTGTTCCGCCACGAGCGGCGCGTCACGGCAGATAAGGCATCGCGTCTGTGCTCTCCACGAATTTGCGCAGAGCCTCCATCACGGCAGGCCGCGTGAAAAGCTCGCAGAAAATGTCGATCTCGCGGCGCAATTCCTCGTCGGGAAGCGGCTTGATGAATTGTTTCGCGGCTGCCGCTGTGGTGCGGTCGAATTTCGTTGTCTGCGCGGCGGTCGCCCGCGCCAGGCGCAGGGCTTCGCCTTCGGCCGCCACCTGGCTGGCAAGTCCCACTGCCAGCGCCTTGGTCGCATTGATGCTGCGCCCGGTCAGAAGCAAATCGCGGACCACCGCGTTCCCCACATCGCGCTTCAGCCGCGGGATGCCGCCGAAGCACGGAATAATTCCCAGGCGCAATTCCGGGAAACAGAAGCGCGCCATCTTGTCCGCGACGATCAGATCGCAGGCCAGCGCCAGCTCAAAGCCTCCGCCGAAGCATACACCGTGAACCGCCGCGATGGTCGTCAGCGGCGAAGTGTCCAGCCGGTTCATCACCGCATGAATCCTCTGCAGAAAATCGCGAACTCCCTTGACGGCGGAAGCCATCTCCATCTTCTGCGCCTGCGTGTAGAGTTCGCGCAAATCCGCGCCCGCCGAAAATCCCGCTTTCTGTTTGCTGTAAATCACCAGCGCGCTGGCCTTCAATTCCAGCGCGGGCAGCATGGTGACGAAGCGTTCGAGGTCCTCGAGCATGGCGAGGCCGATTTCATTGGCCGGCGCGCGGTCCAGCGCCAGCTCGATGACGCCGTCGGTCATGTGCCAGGAAAGCGATTTGCCTTTGAATTCGTCCATTGTGTTCATCAATTCATTGAGCGAGCGCGGACGCAAGAAAATCCATTCCTGTGTTCATCCGCCCCATCATTCCGGTTTCGCGTACATCCCATCAATATCCTCCGCAAAACGCGCGGCGATGGCATCGCGACGCAGCTTGCCGTTGGCCGTCAGCAGGCCGTTTTCGATCGTGAACGGTTCCTTCACCCAGCGAAACGCGCGAATCTTCCGGTAATGCGGCAGTGTAGCGTTGAGTTGCTCCAATTGCGATTCGATTTCCCCGCTAGCAACTTCACCGGTGACGATTGCCGCAAGAAAGCTGCGGCCGTTGCCGACCAGCACCACTTGCTGCGCCCCGCGAATGGCGCGGACCAGTTCTTCCTCGATGGGTTCCGGCGCGATATTGTGCCCGGAATTTAGAATGATGAGATTCTTGATTCTTCCGGTGATGCGCCAGTTTCCCTGCGCGTCCACTTCGCCCTGATCGCCGGAGTGGAACCAGCCGTCGCGCAGCACCGCGGCCGTTTGTTCCGGGCGGCGCCAGTAGCCCGGGAAAATATTCGGCCCGCGGACCAATATTTCATCGTTCTCGCCCAGTTTCATCTCGATGCCGGGAATGGCGGGCCCCACACGGCCGGGATCAATGCGCGCGGGATCGTCCATCGTGCAGATGGCCGTGGTTTCGGTGAGGCCGTAAACCTGGAGCACGCGAATTCCCAGCATCATGAAAAAAAGCTGCGTATCGCGCGCCAGCGGAGCTGAGCCGCAAATCAGCGCGCGAAGATTCGGCCCCAGCCGCTTGCGTATGGAGGGAAAAATCACCAGACCCGCCAGGCCCAGCCAGAAGAAATCCCACGTATGCGGGGCTTTGGCATTGACCCGCGTCCACGCCGCCGTCGCGTGATCGAAAATCCTGGCGATCATCCCGCCGCGCTTGCGAATGTTTCCCTCGACCCCCGAGCGAATGCGCTCCAGCAGCGTCGGCACGTTCAGAAAATAATTTGGCGCGGCGACGCCGATCTCCTCGGCAAGTTTCGTGAGATCCATGGACATGGTGAGAACGCTGGTCCTCGAGAGGCACGACAGCAGCAGAATCCACGACCCGGCGAAACAAAACGGCAGGTAATGAAAGACGCGATCCGGCGTTTCGCGCGGGCCCATCAGTTGGTCGAGCCGAGCCCCGGTGCAGGAAAGCATGTGGCCGAGATTCGCCACAGTCAGCATCACGCCTTTGGCCTCGCCGGAAGTTCCGGAAGTGTAGAGGATGGCGACCGTGTCGGTTGGTTCGAGCGCAAGGGGTGGGCCGTGCACGGGCTCAATAGATAGTGGCGTGGACGTGAACATATTTTCGAGCAGAGCCATTCGCGGCGGATCCGGCCACGCGGCCAGGATCGCATCGCGCAGCGCCGCGTCGCCGCAGCAAATGAAGTTGGGTTCGGCATCGTGCAGCATCGCGGCCAATTCCGCGGGTGCCTGGCGGGCATAGAGTGGAACGGCGATTAACCCCTCGGCGATGATCGCAAGATCGAGCGCGGCCCAGCGGATGCTGTTGGGGGCGATCAGCGCGCAGCGATCGCCTTTTGTAAGGCCCGCGGCGCGCAAAATGGCGCGAGCGGACGCGATTTGTCCGAGCAACTCCGAACCCGTCGCGGTATTTTGCGCGGCGGCCTCGCCGGTTGGGGTCATGCCTCCCACATGTGCCTCCGCCAGGAGCACACGATCCGGCGCCGCCTGCAACCGCGAGAAAATGTTTTCGAGAAAATTCATTTTGATTGGTGGCACAGGCTTCAGCCTGTGGGTTTTCGTCCGAGATGGCCCAATCCCCACAGGCTGAAGCCTGCGCCACTAAGACGCCGTCGCTTTACATTCTTGCGAATTGCAAAGTGTAAAAAACTCAATTCCCGGCCGCCGCGGCCGCCGCGCCATCATAAGTTTCAAGCAGGCGCTGGACATTCGGGCTCAACGGCGGAAGATACTCTTCCCACCCGTGCACCCCCGAGCGCACCGGAAATTCCGGATAGCACGTGTGCACCGCGCGTTCCAGGAACACGCCCATGCGCGCCATGGTCTTCAGATTGCGCACCACCGAATGCGCGATGCCGTTACGCACGCCGTCGGCGTCCGCCGCGAGGCTCTCCAGCACCACGAGCAGCTTCGCCTCCAGGTCCGGATCGTCCACGGTCAGCAGGAGATGTTCGTGGCCGCGTTCGCGCAGCAGATTCCGTATGCGCTCGTCCATCGTGATTCCGGCGGAAGGCACCAGCCCCGGCATGGACGTCACCATGGCGTGATAGCGCGAGGAAACCAGCAAGCTGCAGCAGCGCAGGACGCTCACCAGTTCGTACATATCGTGCGCATCGGACGTGAATACCGGCGCGCCTCCGAGTTGCGGCGCAAGCGCTTCGCACGCGCGCGTATCCAGGCGTTCCATGGCCACCAGGATCGGAAACACGTCGTGCTTCGCGCGAAACGCTTTTACAGCTCCAGCGATTGATCCGAGATATTTTTGATACGCGGCGTCCACCGCCGGGCCGGAATTATGGAAGTAAACCGAACTGTAGTGGCTTTCCTTGTACGCGCCGAAGCATTTCCGTGCGATCAATTTCGCCACCGAAGGTTTTACAGGCCACCAGAAGGGATTGATCGGGCACACCGCCAGCACCGGCGTCCGCCCATCCCAACCGGCGGCGGCCAGGGCCTTACGTCCGAATTCGGCCGGGTGTGGCTCGAAGGTCCATGCGGTGTCCGTACCGAGTTCGGTGGGAACGCCAAGTTTGCTCAATATTCCCTGCGATTCCTCATTGCGCGTGATGACCAGCGAGCGGCGGCAGTAATGTGCGCACATCTTTTCGAGCATCGGATCCATGGCGCCCGCTTCTCCGCCGTAGCCGATGGAAAGTTTATTTTCGGCGGCGGCGATGCCCAGCGCGCCGATGGTCATGGTCGAAAGGGCGTTGGCGAATTTGCTCTTGAACATTGACCCTTCGCAGGCGATCACACCGTCGTACTTCCTCACTTCGCGAAACAGGAACGGGGGAAAGATCATGGGGAGCTGCACCTGGCGGGTTCCGGAAAAATATCCGCGCGACCGTTCCGGATCGAAGGTCATCACGCTGAGGGCGACATTTTTTTCGCCTAGCACACGCCGCACCTGCCGCAGCATTTCTTCCACGCGCACATCGGAGCCCGTATTGCGCGTGCCGTTGTAACCGGCAAACAGCAGCTTCAGCGGTTCGCCCTCCTGCCACGCCCGCCCCGCGCCGAACTTCCAGAGCGCGCGTGACATTTCGATCAGCGAGCTCGTCCAGGCTTCCAGGACGAAATCCATCATGGATGAAGCCCTCGCGCGTCTCCCACCGCTGCGGCCGCTGCATTTTCGCCAATCCGCGCGGCCTCGCCGGGCCAATCCAGGTACGGATACGTGAACTTGTGATCGCGGCTGAACCGCAGCAGCGGATAACAATATTTCGAGAACGGCTCCGGCTTGCGGCCCATTTCCGCCACCACGCGCGAATTTTCAAACACCGTGTCCCACACCAGGTACGGCATGAACACTTTCAGCAGCGAAGCGCTTCGGCCGATGCCGTTTCGATAGTGGGCAAGCCAGTTTACCGCGCCGGAAAAGGGGCGCTCCAGCTCCGGCCAGTACAACGGCTGCATTTTTCCTGCGGCACCCGCCAGCGCTCGCGTCAACTGGCCAAAGGTTTCCGAGCCGGTGCCCGACGAGAGGTGATAAATCTCGTGCGCCGGATTCTCTTTCTGGTGCAGCAGGACCACCGATTCCGCCACGTAATCCACGGGAACGATATCGATCCGGTCGGTCGAGCGGAACGGCAGAAACGGCAATCCGGCGAGAAAAACAAACGCGCGCACCATGTCGAATTGCGTGGTTTCCGCGCGGCGGCTGTCTCCCAACACGATGCTCGGGCGAAACACCGTTCGCGAGACGTCGGGAAGCAGTTCGCGCACCATGTGCTCGGTGAATTTTTTCGTACGCGCGTAGGGATCGTAGTCCGAGCGGTTCCAGTCGATGGAGGCGTCCTCGGTGACCACTTCGTGGCTGCGGTGTCCGGCCACGGCCACGGTCGAAACCTGGCTGAAGCGGCGCAGTCCGTGGGCATCGTGGGCGCGGCGGCCGAGTTGCGCGACTTCCAGCGTGCCGCGCAGGTTCACGTTCAGGCAGGTCTTTTCCGATTTGCGATTGAGCGAGGCGGCGCAATGGATAACGGACTCTGTAGTGCCGACCAGCCGCGCGTATTCGGCGGGGTCCAGTCCGAAGCGTGCGTCGGTGAGGTCGCCGCGATACACGGAAATGCGCGTCTCGAGGGCGTCGCGAAATTCCGGAAAATCCATGTGCAACTGCAGCGCGTGCCACAGCCGTTCGTTCGCCTCCTGCTCGGTCTTCGCGCGGACCAGCAGATTCAGCCGGTCGGCGTGGCGTTCCAGAAGGATGGCGGCGATGTGCGCGCCGATGTAGCCGGTGGAACCGGTCAGAAAGATGGCCATGGATTAAGCTTGAGTCCCCGTGCCCGACGCCGCTCCCGCATGCGGCAACTCCACGCGGTGCGGTGTTCCGTTCCCCGCGTGCTGCGGAGAAAAAACTCGCCGCGGCCGCGATTCCGGCGCGCGCCCCTCGATCAGCGGATACACCCACCGGCGCAGCGCGGGGATATGGATGTTAATCCAATATTCCCACCAGTCAATCGTCGAGGGATCATAGCTGAAGGCCGCGCGTTCGTCCTCGGGAATCGCAGCCGAAAGCAGCTGCACGTTTTCGGATTCAAACACCTGCTCATTGTGCAGGATAAACGGCTCGTAGAGTTCGATGAGTTTTTCGACGCGGATCAGGTCGCGTTCCTGGCGCGCGAGCGGAGGTTTCCTTATCTGTAGGGCGGAGGCGGCGCGATTAATGCCGTGGACGACGGCTTTCTGCGCGGGCACCGAGAATTTTTCGTAGCGCGATTTGGAAACGGGAATGGTGTCGAACTGCATGCGCATCCAGTTTTCCAGGCTCTGCTGCGCGCGGAAGTGTTTGCGATGGGCCAGCCCGGTCAATTCGATCGAGCGGCCCATGTCGCACGGATTGCTCGAGGATGTCGCGAGTTGATAGATCGGCTGGTGGCGGCGCGCGATAATTGCGGCGGCAATCAGCGTCATCCCGCGGCAGACCATATCCACGGGAATCACGTCCAGGCATTTGCGCTCGTTGGTCGGCAACTGGCGGAAGTAGGTGCCAAGCAAATATGAAAGCGGCGCCGAAGTATTAATCCCTTCATTCCATCCCGGGAACGGCTGGTCGGTGGACGTCTCCACAATCGAAGGCCGCACGATGGCCACGGGCAGGCCGGCCGCGTGGCGCACCAGCAGCGATTCGGCCAGCGATTTCGTCAGCGTGTACGTATTGGGCCAGCCCAGGTGGCGCGCCCGCCGCGTCCCCGCGCGCGTCAGCCGGTTTCGCAGCCAGCGCATGCGATTTTTTCGGATCAGGTTTTCCAGTTCCGGGCCGGAGGGGTCTTCGCTCCCTCGATGCCTTCCCAGCGCCTGCCGGTGCAATGCGGCCGTTATCTCCGTACTTTCCGCGCGGGCTTCGGCGTGCGCAACCACTTCCAGCAGGGATTTATACTCGTGGTCGGCGTCGAAATCGGGCACGCCGAGCGGCGTGTAGTCCGGCTGCACTTGCTCGGTCACCCGGCCGTCTCTTGAACCCACCACGTAGCAGGTGGATAAGTGCAAAAGCCCCGCGTGGTTTGAGGCCTTCAAGAAATCGATCAGGTGAAACACCGGCGCGACGTTGCTGGCCAGGGCCTCGCGCAGATCCGGATTGAAATCCGTGAGCCCGGAACTATTCACCACCAGGTCGAGCGTTCGCCCCAGACGTTCCTGGGTCTCAGGCAGCATTCCAAGCCCGGGCTGGCTGACGTCGCCCTCGACGACTTCCACTCGCTCGGCGACGAAGTCCGCGAAGCGCTCGCCCAGGCGTTCCTGCAACTGGTCGAAAACAGGCGATTCTTCAAAAATTTTCTCGAAGCGCCTCCGCGCGGTGGTCGTGCGCTGGCGGCGGATGAGCAAGTAGATCTTGCCGATCTGCGGCACCTCGCTCAAAAGCTGCGCGAGCCAGACCTTGCCGATGAACCCGGTCACGCCAATCAGCAGAATATTCTTGCCCGCCAGCGTCCCGCGCACCGAAAGCGGTCCGGATTGCGCATTCCCATCGAACACGACCAGCGCGCGGTGATTCGCAGCTTTGGGCCGCTCCGCCGGCAGAATTGCTTTCTCCAGGCGCTCGGGATGGCCGGTGAGGCCCAGGTTTCGCAGCAGCCGGTCCGCGGGCACGCTGCCATTGGCGCCGCGCTCGAATGCCCATGCCAGGGGGCTGCGCGGGCGAATCACGGGGGCGAGCAGCCGCCCCGTGGCGACGCCGTCGCGAAATTCCAGCCGGTTGGACACCAGGTGCGATACCCCAAGATATTGCGCCAGCGGGCGCATCACGTGGTCCAGCCCCTGGCTGACCAGCACCACATTTCCTGCGCCCTTCGAGGCGACGCACTGGCGCAGGCGCTCGACTCCCTCGGGCTTCAACTGTTTCTTTAAGATGTATTCGAAATATTCCTCACCCAGCAGATCCAGGCGGTCGCGTGTGACTCCGGAGAGAAGCGTGTGCAGCACGCGCGTAGCGAACACGCGATGGCTGGCATATAGAAATGGCCTGACTAGGGCTAACGCCAGCATGCCGCCGCGCCGCGCCCAACGTCCCGCGAAGGTATGCGAGTTCCAGGTGAAATAAGCCACCGGGCGGACTGCGCCGAGGTCCGCCAGGCTGCCTTCCACGCGCCAGAAAGTCAGCGCCTGGAGATCCGCTCGCCAAGGGACGGATGGATTGTTGCTGGAAGAATGGCTGCCGTTGTTGGACCCGTTTTGGGCGGTTTGTTCACTCAATGGTGATTTCCAATCCAGAGACGTAGAGAAGAATCACCCTGTCTGGCCAGACTGAAGCTATCATTCCCGGCCCCTGAATCGCAAGGGCCGGAGAGGTTTGCTGAGTAGAACAGCGGTTGTACCCACCCGATCAGGTTTTACATTCCGTTCACACTCGCTTGAAGTTTCTTTCAACTCCCCGCCATTAGAGTACGCCGTCCCCGAGGTTCATTCATCCGGAACGTTATTAGATAAAGAGGAGGAATCTTATGGCAAGTAAATGGAAAGCCGGCATGCTCGTTGGCGCACTGGCGCTATCGTGGTTGCCGAATGTCGTTGCTGGACCGAAAGACGGCCGCGACCGCGACCGCGATCGTGACAAGATTCGCCACGTTCTTCTTATCAGCATCGATGGAATGCACGCCGTCGATTATGCGAACTGCGTGGCGTCAAATACCTGCCCGCATCTGGCCGAACTAGGCGAGACGGGCGTGAACTATACGCGCACCACCACTTCCAGACCGTCCGATTCATTCCCCGGCCTGATGGCCCTGGTGACTGGCGGCACGCCGCGAACTGTGGGCGCGTACTACGATGTCGCCTATGATCGTGTCCTGGCCCCGCCGAAGGTTGCGACCGGCAACGGGCTGCCAGCCGGGAGCTGCATCGAAGGGGTTATCAACGGAACCCAAACCGAATATGAAGAAGGCGACGAAATCGACCAGTCGAAACTGAACGGCGGCTTTTCCGGGTACTCCTTGATCGACGGAGGCATAAAATCGATCGATCCCGACAAGCTGATTCGCGATCCCTTCGACGGCTGCAAACCGGTTTATCCCTGGAATTTCGTGCGCACGAACACCATTTATGGCGTGATCCACGCGGCGGGCGGCTACACAGCTTGGTCTGACAAGCACGCCGTCTACTCGGTAGTTTCCGGCCCCACGGGAACCAATCAGCCCAGCAACCTGGACGATTACTATTCTCCCGAGGTTAACTCCCTCCAGATTGTCCTGCCAGGGATTAAGGCAGCTGCGCCTGCCGGCGAAACCGGTTTTGACTGCGGTACGCTTGTTCCAAATGGCGATGACTGGACCACCGGTTTCGACTCCATCAAGTGCTATGACCAGTTGAAGGTCAATGCAGTGGTCAACTGGATTAATGGCAAGACGCACCTCGGCGGAAGCAATGCTCCGGTCCCGGCGATCTTCGGCATGAACTTCCAGGCGGTCAGCGTCGGACAGAAGCTGATTTCACCCAAATCCGCAACCAGAACCGACGCAAACTCAGGCGGCTATGAGGATGCCCAGGGTACTCCCAGACCCAAAATGCTGGGCGAGATCGAATTCGTGGATGCGGCGATCGGGCAAATGGTGGAAGCACTCAAAAATAATCGTCTGCTCGATTCGACCGCCATTATCATCACTGCCAAACACGGGCAGTCGCCGATCGATCCGAACCGCTTCTTCCCCATTCCGGGGAATTCGGGCAACAACGGTACGCCGCCTTCCGGGATCGTCGGGTCCTTTCTCCCGGCGGTTTACAACGACCCCAGTAACGGGCTCGGAATTGCCGAGGACGACATTTCCCAGCTGTGGCTGACTGATTCAAGCCGTACCGGGGACGTGGTAACGGCCTTGGAGGCTGCCGGAACAGCCATTGGACTGGGCCAGATCTACTATGGTGCCTCACTCACAACTCTGTTTAACGCTCCAGGTGTACCAGAGCATCCGGGACCCTGCTGTAAGCTTCGCGAGGGCGGCGATCCGCGTACGCCAGACGTTGTCGTGATTCCAAACGTCGGCGTGGTCTACACCGGCAACCTAAAGAAACAATCCGAGCATGGCGGCTACGCTTGGGACGATACCAACGTGATGTTGTTGGTTTCGAACCCCGGCCTTGAACGCAAGACCGTCCACAGCTTTGTGGAAACCACGCAGGTGGCTCCCACAATCCTCCAACTCCTGGGTCTGGACCCGGATGACCTCGATGCAGTCAAGAGAGAGGGAACACCGGTTCTGCCGGGCCTGGAATTTCACGATGACGACCGCCGGTGGTAAGCAAGCACTGCTGAGAGTTCAGTAGATTCAACGAGGGTGCTTCCTCACAGGGGGCACCCTATCTTTATTTGGATTGGAGCCACATCCCGGAAGTTCGATGCAGCGATTCCTGGCGGGGAAATTCCGATTAAGGACCGCTGCTCTGGTGACGTCCCGCTGCGCCGGCCATCTCGGCGAGCAGGCGCTGGCCAAATTCCTGGCAGCCGACGCGGGTGGTGCCAGGCTCAACGATGTCCGGAGTTCGAATGCCGTTCACGAAGAGGCGGTCCACTGCCGATTCAATCCATTCGGCTTCGCGCGCCAGGCCGAAACTCTCGCGCAGCATCATGGACGCCGACAGAATCGTACCCACTGGGCAGGCCACGTCTTTTCCCGCCAGCGAGGGCGCCGAGCCGTGAATCGGCTCGTAGAGCGACGGTCCAGGCCCGCTGCTCATGGACGGGATCAGGCCGATCGATCCGACCAGGGCCGCGCCGAGATCGCTCAGGATGTCGCCGAACATGTTGGACGTCAGAATGACGTCAAACTGCGCGGGCGCGAGCACCAGTTGCATGGCGGCGTTATCCACATACAGATGTTCAAGTTTTACTTTCGGATGAGCCGCGGCCATGCGCGTGACCGTCCGCCGCCAGAGCTGCGAGGTGGACATCACGTTGGCCTTATCGACTGAAGCAAGGCGCCCCGTGCGGGCCTCGGCGCGCGCGAAGGCATATTTCGCGACGCGCTCGATCTCGCCGGTGGTGTACACGGCCTCGTCAACGGCGCGCTCCCCGCTCGGGTCGGCTTCGACGTGATGCCGGCCGAAATAAATATCTCCCGCGAGTTCACGCACGAAGTCGATGTGCACGTTTTTCGCGCGATCGGCGCGCAGCGGCGTGAGGCTCGCAAGCGATGCACGCAAATCGATGGGCCGAAGATTGATGTACAGGCCCAGGGCCTGGCGCAGCGCCAGCAGGCCGCTCTCAGGGCGTTTGCCGATGGGCTGCGCGTCCCATTTGGGGCCGCCGACCGCGCCCAGCAGGATGGCGTCGGCGGACTTGCATGCGGCCAGCGTCTCAGACGGGAGCGGCTCTCCCGCGGCGTCGATGGCGCAGCCGCCGAAAGGGAACTCGGCGAAATCGAACTGGTGGCCGAATTTGGCGGCGCAATCTTTCAGCACGCGAACTGCAACGCCCACGATTTCCGGGCCGATGCCATCGCCGGGCAGGAGGACGATTTTCTTTGCGTCTGGGTTGGTCATGTTTGTTTTCCGCGGCGGACAACGGCAAATTCCGCGCGTCGCGGCCCAACAGTATAGTCCGGATTGGCGGGAGTAGAACAGCCGCTCTTGCCTGTCCTACAAAAATGGGCTTGACACGTTTGGCGCTTGCGTATATTAGTAAACCGTATGGTTAACTATAATCGGAGGCTGGACGCCACGTTTGCGGCCCTGGCCGATCCCACGCGGCGCGCGATTTTGATGGCGCTGATGCGCGGCCAGTCCACGGTCAGCGAGCTGGCGCGGCCGCACCGCATGAGCCTGCCCGCGGTGATGAAACATCTCGGGGTTCTGCAGCGGGCGGGCCTGGTCTCGCAGAAAAAAATCGGCCGCTCACGGCGCTGCCGGCTGGTGGCCCGGCCGCTCAAGAACGCGGAGGCGTGGATCTCTCAATACCGCGCTTTCTGGGAAAAACAGTTTGATTCGCTCGACCGATACCTTACGGAATCGGACAAATAGGCAAGTGCGAGCTCTAGTTGGAGCGCACCTTCAAAGGAGATACCGGAATGGCTAAAGAGCAAATGACGACTCTGCCCGCAGTTCAGATGAAGCGCACGTTTCAGGCGCCGCGGGAAAGAGTGTTTCGCGCTTGGACCGATCCGAAGGAACTTGCGCGCTGGTTTCACGTTTCGGCGGATTATTCCACGCTGGTTCCTGAGCTGGACCTGCGCGTGGGCGGAAAATACCGTGTCGAAATGCATCACAAGGGCGGCAACGTGCACAGGCTGTTCGGAACGTACCGTGAAATCAGGCCGCCCGAGAAGGTCTCGTTTACCTGGAGCTGGGAAAGTGACCCGAACAAGAGCGAGTCGCTGGTGACCGTGGAGTTCCGCGACCTGGGGGCGGCCACCGAAATTCTACTTTCGCACGAGCTGTTGCCGAACGCCGAGGAGCGCGGCAAACACGAGCATGGGTGGACCGGGTGCCTCGAGCAGTTGGCGCAATATCTGTAGTGAATTTAGAACCCACGATTTTTGTGTGAACAGGCTATGGATTCAAATCGCAAGTCACTCAAAGGAGCAACCATGGCAATCGTCGATTCGATTTTGATGGAGCTGGACCAGGAAGCGAAGACCACGCAGCGCGTTCTGGAGCGCGTTCCGGAAAATAAGCTGGGCTGGAAGCCGCACGCTAAATCCTTTTCGCTCGGACAACTCGCGCTGCATATCGCCCAGGGCCAGGGAGCGCTGGCCGATGCGGTCAGCAAGGATTCCTTTGAAATTCCGAATTTCGCCCAGCCGGAACCCAAGAGCCGAAAGGAAATCCTGGACGCGTTCGCGCAAAGCACGGCGCACGCCAAGGAAACACTGGCAAAACTGGACGATGCGCGCATGATGTCCACGTGGAGCGCGACCGCCGGCGGGAAAACGATTTTTTCCACGCCGCGAATCGGCTTTATTCGCGCCATTCTCCTGAACCATATTTATCATCATCGCGGGCAGCTTTCCGTTTATCTGCGATTGCTGGACGTGCCGGTGCCGTCGATTTACGGCCCCAGCGCGGACGAGAATCCGTTTACGTGATTTGGGCGTGAGCATGTGACGGCTCTGGCGGTAAGAAAGGTTGCGGAAAAGCACATCCTTTTCGTCATTCCGAGCCCCGGAAGGGACCGGGATAAACTCCGCGAGGAATCCCTCTGCGGTTTAAATTCAAGAAAGAAGGATTCCTCGGCGAGAAACGCGCCTCGAAATGACGGCGGTCTGTTTTTATCCACGCCGTTCAGGCTGATTTCAGTTTGCAATTGTGATGGCACCGCGAAAGTCACGGGTCCGGAGAATATCCGGGCCGCGCCCTGCAAAGCGGAGGGCGGAAGGAGGACGCAATGGACGTGAGGATTCAGGGTGAGACCGCCGAGTATCGAAAGCTTCGCGGCCAATTGCTGGAAGCGGAAATCGCGCTCAAGGATCAGACCGAGCGCGTTGCGGCCCTGCGCAGGCAATTGCCGGAAGGGCCGGTGGTCGAGACCGATTATATTTTCCGGGAAGGACCCGCGGACCTGAGCGACAATTCGCCGGCAAATTTCCGGGATGTACGTCTCTCCGAACTGTTTGCTCCGGGCAAGGATAGCCTGATCGTGGATCACATGATGTGGGCGCCCGGCGACAAGCTTCCCTGCCGGATGTGCAACATGTGGGGCGACGGCTACTCGTCCATCGCCCCGCACTTGAACGACAAGGTGAATTTCGCGCTGGTCTCGAAAGTGGAACTCGTCCGGCTCCGGGAATGGGGACGGCCGCGCGGGTGGCACAAGATGCGCCTGCTGTCGAGTCACGACAATACATTCAACCGTGATTTTTTCGCGGAGGATGAAAAAGGGCAGAGGCCAGCCGTCAGCGTATTCCGGCGCGGGGCCGATGGCAGGATCCGTTTCACGTACACAACGGAGATGTCGCGCGCGCCCGGGCACCATCGCGGCATCGATCCCTTTATCGGGGTTTGGAATCTGTTCGACTTGCTGCCGGAGGGGCGCGAGAACTGGATGCCGAAACATTTTTATTGATGCGGACCTGGGAATGGGGGGATTTCACCGGGTAATGGAGCGCTTCGCGGGCGATCGTGCTTCTTGTAGGGAAGGCACTCTTGCCTGTCCGGTTTGTAGGTTCGACGCAGCGCGCAAAAAGCGGACAGGCAAGAGTGCCTGTCCTACAAAGAGCGAACCAGAAAGGCGAATCGAAAATGGCCGACATCAAGCACATGATCCAGGTGAACGCGGCGCCTCCAGCAGTTTTTCCGCTGGTGGCTACTGCCGCGGGTTTTTCGCAGTGGTGGGCGGCGGACGTGACCGAGGATAAAGCGACCGGAAACGTGGAACTCGGATTTTTCAACCGCGCGACGGTGTACGGGCTTCACCCCATTCAAATCGCCGCGCCGAAGCAGGCGCATTGGTCTTGCCACACTGGGAAAGAGTGGAGCGGGACGCGGCTGCTCTTCGATCTGGAGGAGCAAAAGGGCAAACGCTGCTTCGATTCATTCACGCCGGCTGGCAGGCGGAGACGGATTATTTCATTTCCTGCACGACGGCATGGGGTGAATTGATGTTCAGGATCAAGGCCACGGCGGAAGGGAAGAATCCCGGCCCGCTGTTTTCCAAAGAAGGCGCGGCCTATTGAGAGGGTTTCGCCGGGCGCGCCGAATAATTTTTCGTGAATCCGGTGCGCTCGTTGGTCATCGTGAAGCTGCCGTCGGCGCGCACGGACATTTTCAGGTAATGGCCGTGGTCGGTTTCGTTCAGGTTGGCGAGAAACTGTTCCGGTGAATTGTGTTCGGCGCCGCCGGCCGCCGAGCGATGAATCTGCCAGAAATCCTCGAGGCCCGGCATTTCGTGAACGGTTTGCCAGTACTCGGGCGAGCCGCCTTTGCGCTCTCCGTTGTTCATCACCGCGACGCGCGCGTGGATGGCGTGCGCGAATTGCGGCGCGCCTGAATGTGGATCTCCGTGGCGCGTGGTGTGAAATACCGTCATTATGCCAAGCAAATTATTTGGGCAGGCGAGCGCGTGCTCCTGATTCCAGGTCAGGTCGCCTAAATCGACCAGGCGAAATCCGCCGTAGCGCACCACGATTCCCACCGACTCAAAATTTTCCGGCGTGGGGTCCTGCTCTTTTAATTTTGCGTCGCGGCACAACGAATTGGGCGCTCCCGCTCCGGGCGCTCCGGCCATCGGCTCCTTGAGTATATCGCCCGCCGAGGAAACTACCTGCGCATCGAGGCCCTCGACCGGAATCTTGTCTCCCGGTTTTGCCGTGGTGACGTGGGCATGTTCACGAACGACAAGGTAGGAGAGGAACGCAGCGTCGCGTTCTTTCTGCAATTCGACCGTGTAGGGGCCATGGTCCACGAAATGGCGGATGGGAATGCGATTGGCGAGTTCCGCCGCGTTGCCGGCGTGGTCGCCGTGATAGTGGGTGATGACCACGTAATCGAGGACGTTTACATTCGCCACTTTGAGCACGGCCATGATGCGGTCGGCATCGCGTGTGATTCCGGGAGCGTTTGCCTCGGCGGAGGTCGCCGCGCCCAGATTGCCCGCGAAGCCCGTATCCACCAGCATGGATTGCCCCGAGGGGGAGACGAACAGCGTGGCCTGGCCGCCTTCGGTGTCCAGGAAATAAATGTCCAGCGGCTTTTGCGGCGACGATTGCTGCGCGCGGGCGAATGAAAACGGCGCGAGCATCGCGACCGCCACGAAAAGAAGCGCTCTTTTGCGCACGGAAAAACTCCCTTCGGAATTTGCGTTGGGAGCTATGGAAAGCGATTTGCGGAGAAATGTCCAGCGGATTTGTGGGAAACGGATAAAGATCCGTTTAAAAAAAGCCGTCATTCCGAGTCCCGGAAGGGACCGGGACTCGGAATGACGGCGGGAGAGGTGGTGCTGTCCTCCAAATTAGTTATTCCGCGGTCACGGCGGTTTCACTGCTGTGCTTGCGCATCACCTGGTGCGCGATCGCCAGCAGATCGCGCGTGCTCACATTCTTGGATTCGTCGGCCAGCGCGGAGACGCGGCGGTAGCATTGATCAAGCTCCTCAGCAGTAGGAGCGTAGCCGATCTCGACCAGAGCAGCGCGCAACGCGTTGCGGCCGGAATGTTTTCCGAGAACCAGGGAACGCTTGGGGACGCCGACCGCTTCGGGGGAGATGATCTCGTAGGTGAGGGGATTCTTGAGGATGCCGTCCTGATGGATGCCGGCTTCGTGCGCGAACGCGTTCGCGCCTACTACGGCCTTGTTGGGCGCTACCGGCACGCCGGTAATTTCCGACAGCAGGCGGCTGGTCGCGTACAGTTGATCGAGATGGATGTTTGTAGTGATGCCGATCTTGGCCTGGCGCACGCGCAGCACGACGACGACTTCCTCGAGCGCGGCGTTTCCGGCGCGTTCGCCGATGCCGTTGATGGTTAGTTCGAGTTGCCGCGCGCCTCCGCGAATCGCGGCCAGCGAATTGGCCACGCCCAGGCCCAGATCGTTGTGGCAGTGGGCGCTCAGCGTGATGCCGTGCGCGCCGTCCAGATGCGCGATGACGCCGCGGAACATGGCTTCGTATTCCTCGGGTACGGCGTAGCCGACGGTGTCAGGCAGATTGATGATGGTGGCGCCCGCTTTGACGGCCGTTTTGACGGCTTTGCACAGAAAATCGAGGTCGGTGCGGCTGGCGTCCTCGGCGGAAAATTCCACTTCGGCGCAATGCTGGCGCGCGTAGCGCACGTTGGTGGCGATGGCTTCCAGGGCCTCTTCGCGCGTCAGGCGCAGCTTGTGGTGCAGGTGCAGATCGGAAGTGGCAAGGAAAGTGTGCAGGCGTGGATGCGCCGCTTGCGAAATACCGTCGAGCGCGGCGTCAATATCGTCACGCCGGGCGCGAGCCAGGGCCGCCACGGTGCAGCCGCGGATTTCGCGGGCCACCGCGCGCGTACCTTCGAGGTCTCCGGGAGAAGCGATGGGGAAGCCGGCCTCGATGATGTCCACGCCGAGCGATTCGAGTTGCCGGGCCATGCGGATTTTTTCCGGCATGGTCATGGAAAATCCCGGGGATTGTTCCCCGTCCCGCAGCGTCGTATCGAAGATTTTTACGTTTTCGGTGAGTACGTTCTCGCTGTGAACATTGTCCATGGCACTCTCCTACAGTGGCTATTCCATACTGGATGTGCAAGGCAATCAAATTTATAATAGTTTTGAGTGTTATAAAGTCTTATTATAGGGATTCGAGCGAACCGTTGGTGGCACAGGCTTCAGACTGTGCTCTTTTCGGCCGCTCAAAAACCGCACAGGCTTGAGCCTGTGCCACCGAAGGCTGGACCATGGACCTGTCCCAACTGCACGTATTTCTGACTGTCGCGAAGGAGCAGAGCTTTTCGCGCGCGGCCGAGAAACTCTACCGCACGCAGCCGGCGGTGAGCATCGTCATCCGCAAGCTCGAGGAATCGGTGGGGCAGCCGCTGTTGGTGCGCGGCGCGCGGCAGGTGAAGCTGACCGATGCCGGGGAACTGCTGCGCGACTATGCCGAGCGCCTGCTGAACCTGCGCGACGAAATCCAGAAGGGAATGGAGGATTTAAAGAGCCTGGGGCGCGGCGAACTACGGCTGGGCGTGAACGAAAGCTCGATCCACGCGCTGCTGCCGGCCCTGGCGCGCTACCGGAAGCTCTATCCGGGCGTGAAATTGATCATGCACCGCACGCTCTCGCGCGACATTCCGCAGGAGGTTCTCAATTACCGGCTCGACTTGGGCACGGTCTCCTATGTGCCGCAGGACGCGAAGCTTGCGGCCGTGGAAATCCTGCGTGACGAGCTGACGTTTGTCGTGCCGCCCAAACACAAACTGGCGCGGCGCACTTCGGTGGACATCAAGGAACTGGGCGAGGAAACGTTCATCGCGCACAACGTCGATTCGCCCTATCGCTCGCGCGTCATTCAGCTTTTTGAGAAATACCGCACGCCGCTGCGGCGCGACGTCGAAATGCCCACGATCGAAAGCATCAAGCGGTTCGTGCAAATGGGCATGGGCGTGGCCATCGTGCCGCGGATGTGCGTGCAGTGGGAAGTCGAGAGAAAGCTGCTGGCCGAAGTGCGCATCCGGCAACTCAAGTTGCCGCGATCGTTGTATCTGGTGTCGCGCCACGGGGCGCGCCTTTCGCACGCGGCCGTGGGATTAATGCGGCTGCTCCACGCGGAGACGAGTCAAGCTTCCTGAGAGGCGAGGGGATTAAGGGCCGCTCGAAGCGGGGATTTCGTTTTGATCGCGGAACGGCAAGTGAAAGGTCCGGGAGAACTCGGGCCAAAATTCGCGGATTATGTCGTAGCCCGAATCGAGGGCAAAGTCAAAGCCCACATTGCGCGCGGTCGCGGAAAACCCGCGTTCGGTTCCCGGGTGGTAGAGGTTGCTCAACAACTCGCCGGTTGTGTTTCCAAGCAGTTCGGAAAAATTGAACATGCGGTGGCCGTTATCCCGGTACGCGATCACGGAGTGCGAAACCGCATGGAGCATGCGTCTTCCCACGCTGCCATGCGACATCCGGTAGTATCGCGGGTCCTCGGAAAACACCACCGGATACGCGAATTCCTTGAAAAACCGGAACTGTACCTGATCGACATAACTTGAGCCGAATCGCTTTACATACCCTCCCGCTCCCTGGCCGTAGGGAGCGTCGTCGTTGCTCGCCTGCGAGAGTCCCGCGTTGAAGCCCGCTTGCAGAAACGTGACCGGGTCCACCGATTCCCGGACAAACAGTTTGAATTTGTCTTTTATTTCAAGGGAGCAGAGTACCGTGTTTGGTTTGTAGCGCGGCGCATCGGGCGGGTGAACGGACTCGCGATCGATCTTCTGCGCGAAAACGCCCAGGACCTTATGAAACGGCCCCATGTAATCCCGCCAGCTCACCGGTGGCGGCGGCTGAACGCACGGCTCGGCGGGGTTTTGCACGGTCTGCACTTCCTCGATCGCGGGCGGCTTGACGGGTTCGGCGGGTTGCGGCTGCTGCGCCCGCACGGCCGCGCTTGCCAACAGAATTCCGGCAAGGGCCGAGCCGCGGAAGGACAAACGACATGGGTGGCGCCTCATTTGTTGATCGTACTCCCCGAAGGCCTTGAAAAATAGCGCTTGGCGGGGTTCCTTCTATTCTCTGAGATGCGCCGAACGCTATTGCGCCGCGATGCTCGTTTTTTGTATGCGGCTGTAGGCTTGATGCGATTGCTTCACGAGGCGGGGAAGAAAACTCCGTAAACAAATGTAATGCGGGTTCACGATGTATACTCCTGTGGCCACTACACGAAAACGAGGGGGTTCGCTCATGCAAAATCGACCCGCCGGGCTTCGTTGGTCTCGCATTCTGATTATCGTGATGGCCTGCATCACGGCCGCAATCCCTTTTGGCGCGCTGGCGCAACAGCCAGTGGCGCCTTCCAAAGATGTTGAGATTGTTTTTCTGGGAACAGGGAACCCAATTCCCAATGCGGATCGCCAGGGGCCTTCGCTGGCAATCGTCGCGAACGGGAAGGCTTATCTGGTGGATGCCGGGTCGGGCGTGAGCCGACAGGCCAATTCAGCCTTCCAGCGCGGCATACTTGCGCTTCGGCCGGATCAGCTCGACATTGCGTTTCTGACGCACCTTCACAGCGACCACACGCTCGGATTGCCTGACCTGATTTTCACTCCCTGGATTGTCGGGCGGGCGAAACCGTTGCGTTTATACGGACCGGAAGGCACGAAAGAAATGGCCGCGCACATTCTCGAGGCTTTTAAGGAAGATATTCAGGTGCGCACCACAGGACTCGAGAGCGGCGACACGACCGGTTACAAAGTCGACGCACACGACGTGCAGCCGGGAAATATCTATCAGGACGGGAACGTCAGCGTGAGGGCAATTCTTGTAAAGCATGGATCCTGGAAGGAAGCTCTGGGATACCGTTTCGATGCAGGCGGCAAGTCCGTCGTCGTTTCGGGAGACACGGCGCCGGCCGAGTCGGTGGTCGAGGCCTGCTCCGGCTGCGACGCCTTGATTCACGAAGTGTATTCCGGGAGGGCGGCAAATCCCCAAAAACCCGCGCTGTCTTTGGATCAGTGGATGAAGTACGAGAGTGCGTTCCACACCAGCGCACCAGAGCTGGGAGAAATCGCTGCACGCGCCAAGGCGAAGATGCTCATTTTGACGCACTGGGGTCTGCTGGGAAATGCGAAGGAAGACGACATAGTGCGCGAGATTCACGAGAAATACAGCGGGCCGATTGTGATAGCGCGCGACTTGGACGTAATCGCCCCTTAACGGTAGGGCAACCCCCCACCCTCGCTCCGCGCGGATGGGGCACCCGGCTGCGACTGAACGGCCATGCTCGCGGTTGACAAAAATGGGCTCCAGTCTTAGAATGATTAACAGTCGCTCATATAGTTGATATGAGTGATTGGAGGGATTCTATGAAGGCAAGGTTCAATCGCAACGAGGGGGTACCCAACCTAACGCGGAGAGAGTTGTTGATTATGGAAATCCTTCTCGACAGACGTACCAGGGAATTGTACGGTCTGGAACTGGTACGCGAGTCAGGAAGCCGCCTGAAGCGTGGCACAGTGTATGTGACGTTAGGTCGATTAGAGGACAAGGGATTCATTGAATCTCGTGAGGACAATCAGCCAAACGTCTCTGGACTTCCACGGAGACTCTACAAAGTCACAGGCTATGGTCAACGAGTGTTCGCGCTCTTGCAGCAGGTGCAGGAATTGAAGCGCCTCGCGCCAGTACGTTTGGACGGTGTTTCGTGATGAGCTGGGGCAGAGATTACGTCAATCGTGTCTTCGACATCATGTTGAGCGCAAGTGTCCTCCTGCTATTAGCACCCACAATTGCAGCGATAGCGGCCATCATCAAGATGACATCTGAAGGACCTGTGCTTTCTCGTCAGAAAGTTATCGGTCTCTCCGGCGCCCCCTTTTTTTATTTTAGATTCCGGACATTCAGTACTGACTCGGGCTCCAGTATTCTTGGAAATCGCACAAAGACCAAACTTACTACGTTCGGCATATTCCTTCATAACACGGCATTGGAGGAAGTGCCCGTACTTTGGAATGTCTTGCGCGGCGAGATGACAATTGTCGGGATAAGTAGGGAGCTCCCAGTAACAGAGCGACGCCAGGAAGCACGCAACTCCAGCCTTAAGAAAGTGTCCGGGCCGCCTGGACTACTTATTCAATCATTCGCCGAATTTCTATGTTCAAAAAAGACCTACGAACAAATCGTTAAACCAATGATTGCTGATCTTCAATTTGAATATTTTGAAGCGTTATCTCAGCGCCGAATACTGAAGGCTTCATGGATTCGTATGCGCTATTTTTTCAGCCTCTGCAGCGCACTAGGTCTGTTCCGGGTTATTAGGGCAATTGCGGACTTCTGGCAGCAGGCTAATATGTGACGATATTCCAACAGCTGTGGCAAACAAAAAGCCCGCCCCGGTTAAGGGGCGGGCTTTTGTGCGTTTGATTGCTCAATGAAAACTGGGCAGCGTAGATGAGTACGCATTTGGGGCGCATATGGAATGCGCCTTAAGTAAAGATGAGATCTGACAGAACCCGCTCGAAGATTGAATCGTTCGAGCGATGACCTCGGATCCCCGTGAGAGGTTCCGAAGCTTGGCCAACTTCTCCTGCACACCTGCACAGGGTCGGTTTGGCGCTATGTTTAGAAAGGAGGTGATCCAGCCGCAGGTTCTCCTACGGCTACCTTGTTACGACTTCACCCCAATCATGGGTCATACCTTGGGCGCGTGCTTCCTTGCGGTTAGCTGCGCGACTTCTAGTACAACTCACTTTCGTGATGTGACGGGCGGTGTGTACAAGGCCCGGGAACGTATTCACGGCGTCGATCTGATACGCCATTACTAGCGATTCCAGCTTCATGCAGTCGAGTTGCAGACTGCAATCCGAACTGAGCACGGTTTTCTCCGATTAGCTCCCCCTCGCGGGTTCGCAACAGTCTGTACCGTGCATTGTAACACGTGTGTAGCCCTGGACATAAAGGCCGTGCTGACTTGACGTCATCCCCACCTTCCTCTCCGTTATCCGGAGCAGTCCTCGTAGAGTTCCCCCTTGCGGGTGGCAACTACGAATAAGGGTTGCGCTCGTTGCGGGACTTAACCCAACACCTCACGGCACGAGCTGACGACAGCCATGCAGCACCTCTACTACTGTCTCTTGCGAGAAGACGATATTTCTACCGTTGGTCAGTAGCGGTTCAAGCCCAGGTAAGGTTCTTCGCGTTGCGTCGAATTGAACCACATGTTCCACCGCTTGTGCGGGCCCCCGTCAATTCCTTTGAGTTTCAGTCTTGCGACCGTACTCCCCAGGCGCAGAACTTAACGCGTTAGCTACGGGACGACCCGCCTACGCGGGCCACCCCAAGTTCTGATGGTTTAGGGCTAGGACTACCAGGGTATCTAATCCTGTTTGCTCCCCTAGCTTTCGTTCCTCAGTGTCAGTTGCGATCCAGTCAGCCGCCTTCGCCACGGGTGTTCCTGCAGATATCTACGCATTTCACCGCTACACCTGCAATTCCACTGACCTCTCTCGCACTCGAGCGCGGCAGTTTTGAAAGCAGCCTCTGGGTTAAGCCCAGAGATTTCACTCCCAACTTGCCGCACCACCTACGAACCCTTTACGCCCAGTAATTCCGAGCAACGCTGGCCCCCTACGTATTACCGCGGCTGCTGGCACGTAGTTAGCCGGGGCTTCTTATACCCGTACCGTCAAACCCTTGCGGGTCATTCGTCCGGGTCGAAAGGGGTTTACACTCCGAAAAGCTTCATCCCCCACGCGGCGTCGCTGCGTCAGGCTTTCGCCCATTGCGCAATATTCCCCACTGCTGCCTCCCGTAGGAGTCTGGACCGTGTCTCAGTTCCAGTGTGGCCGGCCATCCTCTCAGACCGGCTACCGATCAAAGCCTTGGTGAGCCGTTACCTCACCAACTAGCTAATCGGGCGCGGGCCCCTCCTTAGACGCCCTTGCGGGCTTTGAATCCAAAAACCGAGGTTTCTGGAATATCATGCGGTATTAGTCCCGCTTTCGCGGGGGTATCCCCCATCCAAAGGGCAGGTTGCCCACGTGTTACGCACCCGTGCGCCGTGCGCCATCCGTATTGCTACGGACGCGCACTCGACTTGCATGTGTTAAGCACGCCGCCAGCGTTCGCTCTGAGCCAGGATCAAACTCTCGTTTGAAAATGGCTGCCTGAAAAACAAAAAGCCCGACTGTCATTGCTGAGAGTCGGACCATTATCGGGATGGGCTGCAAGTACAGCCCAAACCCGCGTCTTTCAAGCGAACTTTTTATCGCTCGATTCACTCAATCCCCTATCACTTACGTGATAAGGTCAATCGAACGGGTTCTGGCACATCTCATCTTACCCAGTTTGTCAAAGAGCATTTCCCCCTGTCCAGCAGGTGGGTTACCTTCAAGCCCAACGATCATAGCATTGGTTTCTTAAATGTCAAGCATAAGTCTGGCGACTTATTGAGAGTCTTGTGGAAAAGCTGTGAGGGACGTTCCCGCTTTACGCAACTCGCAGGCAACAGATGAGGAATTCCCGTCTGTCCTCGTCGTTGCTTCAACCAGCTTAGCCGCGCTGAAGGCGCGGAGTTGATTAGCCCAGGGCAACGCCCTGGGGAACCGATCACCCAACAACGTTCGCCCTGAAGGGGCGGAGGGGTTGTTCTCCAACGAAATTCAGAAACGTCAATCCCAGACGAAACGCTCGTCAAATTCAATTTGATACCGCTTCAAGAATGACCGGAATTCTTCTTCGAAGCTCTTGACCCGGTGATGCTCGGCTTGGTTGGCGATGTACGTTGTCACCTCATCCACACCGGATTGGCCGATGGAAAAGGCTCCATAGCCGCTTTGCCAATGAAATTTTGCAAATTGTTTTCCTTGAGTTTTGATCCATTTGGAGGTTGCGCGTTTAACCTCCATAACGACGCGAGCGAGAGGATGGTTTTTGCTCAGCACGAATAAAATGTGGACGTGGTCGTGCCATGCGTTGATTGCGACAACGTTCGAATCGAGGTCGCGCAAGACGGCTGAGCCGTATAGACATAACGGTTCGCGAACAGATTCGATCAGGATCGGTTCGCGGTTCTTGGTGCTAAACACAAGATGAATGAGATTTTTAGCAAGCGATTGCGGCATCGCAGTATCCCTGCGCCCTTTCAGGGCGCATATGAACTATGCGGTGTAACCCGGGGTGTTACCCCGGGCTGTCCACCGCCGGCGCCTTCAGCGCCGGGACCTCGTTTCATGCATCGGAGCGGCACACTGTTCTTTGTCATGCGCCGTGGCGCGCTACTTCTTCGGACGCATCTGGAGCTTCTGCACGCGCCAGTTCAGCAGTTCGCCGACGTAGATCTCATTTTCCGAGGGGCAGGCGATTTCATGGATCCAGCCGAATTGTTTCATCTCCCTGCCGGTCCCGCCGAGCATGCCCAGGACTTTTCCGTCCAGGCTGAGTTTGTAGACGCGGCCGGGGAAGGCGTCGGAGGCGTAGAGGACCTGATTGGGGCCGGGGGTGATGCACACGGTCCAGGGCGCGCCGGGGCCCATGGTGCCGACCAGATCCACCGGAGGCTTGTTGCCGATGATGGGGACCGTGTTTGCGTAATCAAACGGCTCGCTGATCTTGATGTTGCGCAAGTATTTTCCGTCGCCGTCGAACACCTCGATGCGGGCGTTGCCGCGGTTGGCTACGTAGACGTTTCCCTGATTGTCGGTGGCGATGCTGTGCGGGGTGTTGAGCTGGCCGGGGCCGCTGCCGGGTTCGCCGAAGGACTTGATCCATTTGCCGTTTTTGTCGTATTTGGCGACGCGCGAATTGATGTAGCCGTCGCTGATGAAGGTGTCTCCGGCGGCGTTCCAGGCCATGTCGGTCACCTGGCGGAACATCCCGTCGACTGGAGGGAGCGGGGGTTTCGGATGCTTCAGGGGTTCGGTCCCTTCGTCCGAGGCTTCCTGCTTGCGGCCGAAGACCATGATGACCTGGCCCTGCGGATTGAACTTGATGACCATGTCAGAGCCCTTGTCGGCGGCCCAGATGTTGTCGTCCTTATCGATGCGCACGGTGTGGGCGAACGACCAGGCGTAGAGGTTGTGGCCGATCTCGCGAATGTATTTGCCGTCGCGGTCGAATTCCAGAAGTTGTGCCGCGCTGGCCCCATACGCCGGGCCGGTGGTATTGCCGCGCGAGAAGATGAAAATGTGCCCTTTGGAATTGACCGCCACGCCGGAGACTTCGCCGAGGTACATGTTGTCGGGCATTTTCACGACGTTGGGCGCGGAATCGAACGGAATTTCAGGCGCGCCCTGCTGGGCGAGCAGTGCCAGCGGCACGCAGAGAAAAAAAGCCAGAGCAAGAACAATGCGTTTCATCGTAATCCTCCTCAAAATGGTGCTTGAATGCGGAAAAATGCAGTGGAGCGAACCTTCGGGAGAATATATTGTTTTCTCCGGAACGCCAATCAAAAAGCGTTGCACCGGCGTTTTCTGAATTCAACGGAAGTCAGATAAACTACTGGCCGCTACGCACAGCGAGGTGAAATTCATGTCCCAGGATTATCTGCTCAAGACGGAACCTTCGGAATATTCCTTCGCCGAACTTGTGCGGGATACCGCAACCGAGTGGGAAGGCGTGTCCAATCCCACAGCGGTGAAGCACCTGCGCGAAATGAGCCCCGGTGCCAGGCTGATCATCTACGAAACGGGAACGCGCCGGAGCGCGGTGGGGACCGCGACGGTCGTTTCCGTGGACGCTTCCGATCCCAAGAATCCCAAAGTCAAAATCAAGGCGGGAAAGGCAATCGCAAAACCGGTTTCGCTCGAAGAGATCAAGGCGAACAAGGTGTTTAAGGATTCGCCGTTGGTCCGCATGGGTCGGCTTTCCGTGGTTCCTCTCACGAAAGAACAATACGCTGCCTTGGCAGGCGGATGATCGAAGGTTCGTCCGGCCGGATTCCCGGATTGACTGAAGCCAGACCAACTTATCCAGCAAGGTCTCTGCTATCGGCCTAATCCATGTGTTGCGGTGGACATGGACTCCGCCAACCGGCGCAACGATTCCGCATATGGCGCGCGGGCCACGCCGCGTTCGCAGACGATCGCAGTGATGAGGCGCGCCGGGGTGACGTCGAATCCCGGGTTCGCCACAGCCACGTCCGGGGCGATGCGCACGCCGCGCAGGTGCGTGACCTCTTCGGCGGATCGCTCTTCGATGGGGATCTGCTCGCCGGAAGCAATCGTGAGATCGAAGGTCGAAACCGGCGCTGCCACATAGAAGGGAACGCCGTGTTCGTGCGCGAGCACGGCGATCTGGTAGGTGCCAATTTTATTGGCAGTGTCGCCGTTGGCGGCGATGCGATCCGCGCCCACCACGACTGCGCTGACGGTTCCAGTTTTCATGAAATGGCCGACCATGTTGTCGGTGATCAGCGTGAGCGGCACGCCGCCTTCGTGGAGTTCCCAAGCGGTCAGGCGCGCGCCCTGCAGGTAGGGCCGCGTTTCCGGCACCAGCACGTGCAGCTTGCGGCCCTGTTCGACGGCCACGCGAATCACGCCCAGCGCCGTTCCGATTCCGGCGGTTGCGAGCGCACCCGCGTTGCACTGGGTCATGACTTTGCCCGCCCCGGGCATCAATTCCGCCCCGAAGCGGCCGATGGCTTCGTCCGTGGCGCGCTTTTCGGCATGCACCGCGCGAGCTTCTTCGACCATCGCGCGGCGAATGTTTTCCAGCGATGCGCCCGCCGAGACGAGTTGCTCGAAGCGGCGCTTCATGCGCTCGATGGCCCAAAACAAATCCACGGCCGTCGGCCGCGTTTCGGCGATGGTCCGGCAGATTGATGGAAACTTGTCGCGAAGCTCGTCCACTGTAGCGATATTGGAACGCTCCACTCCCAGCGCGACGCCCATGGCGGCGGCCACGCCGATCGCCGGCGCACCGCGGATGACCATGTCCTTGATCGCCGCGGCCACGTCGCGATAATCGGTGTAAATGTGATGAATCACTTCTCCCGGCAAACGGCGCTGGTCGAGCATCACCACGCCCTGGCTGGTCCATTCAATGGGTTGGGCAACATTCATTGTCGTGCGAGATTCCTTCCGTTCAAATCTTTATTCCCGCTTACGGATTTGCAATCAATCGTCCGCGACGGACACTCAGCGGTGCAACCCGCCGGCGAGGTAGATCAGATACCCCAGCAACTGCAGGCCATTGAATCCGAGGTGCACAAAATAGCTGGCCGCCACCGTGCCGGTCCGCGCGCGCACCCAGGTGAGCACAATGCCCACCAACATGAGCAGGGCGATCTGTCCCCACCCTCCCCACAACTGCACTGCATGCAGCATCCCGAATAGTATTCCAGTGATGGCGATACCCGCGGCGATGCCCGTGCGCCTGGCAATGATCGGGTAAAGGAAGCCGCGGAAAATCGTCTCCTCCACCAGCGGCGCGACTGCAACGCCCAGCACGGCGAAAATGAACATACTGATCCGCGCTTTCAACAGCTCCTCGATCGGCAGGGTTTCCTTGGAATTCAGAAATGCGCCCGCGAACGAAACCATCAAGGCGAGCACCGCTCCGCCGCTCAGGAATTGCAGGGCGGTCGCGCGAAATGATCCGGCTCCGGAACTTAAGCCGCGCCAGCCGATCGTCCGCCAGAATGGCGCGGGAGTCCGGCCAAGCACCATGAGGTAAAGATACAAAATCGCGCCGCCGTCCAGCACGGCCTGGCTCAGCAGGACCACGACCGACTTCGCCGTGCTCATCGTGGGCCCAAACATTTCGTCCGGATTCGCGCCCAATAAGCGGATCGCAGCCTCGGCCATCCCGCGCGTGACGACTACGCTGGCAATCACGCCTAGAACCACGAATAGCAGGACTTCATGCCAGCCCCACGGCACTTGCAAATCGCTTAGAACTTCCCCACGGACTTGGGGCGAAACAGGGATGCCAGACAAATTCCGTGATTCGGGACCGGCGGCGTCCGCGTCGGGCGCAGGAAGCCCTTGAGATTCGGAAGCGCCGTCTGGAGGCTCCGTTGCGCGCACCCTTACCGGGGCGGCGCCGGACAGATTGTGGTCGTCGTAGGTCATTTCCCAGTGGAAAGGCGCTGCCAGGGACCGGCGCGCCAGAACACCTGATTCAATGTACTGGTAGTTATCGCCGGGCGCAAGTGCGGGCGGAAAGCTGCCTCCGGCCCAAAGCCGGCGCACGTGTATCAGCGGCGGCGAGCTTTCTTTGGGCCGCGCGCGAGTTTTGCGAGAGCCTGGGAGTAGGCCGCGACGGTTTCCGGAACGGCCCGGCTGAAGACGAATTGCCCTTCGCGGCGGCAGACAATCAACCCGGCTTCGCTCAGAATCTTGAGGTGGTGAGAAACGGTTGCGGGGGTCACGCCGCGCATGGAGACGATTTCGCCGCAGGTCATGTGCTCGCTGGCCGAGATGGCCTCGAAGATCCGCAAGCGCGTCTCATCGGCCAGGGCTTTCGATATTTTTTCGATCTCGGAATGGTCCATGATCTGCCTGAAAGTGTAGCGGAGTCAGAGCCTTGCCGCCACCGGGAACCCCGCCATCCCGAAAAATCACAAGAAATCCTGCAACCGAATAGTTAGACAGTCATCTAAATATCGAAATCATAGGTGCCCGGGCGAGCGGCAATGCCGCATTCCCCGGGCGGGACCGACAACAAATCGGAAAGCACAAGGAGACGGACATGAGCACACTCGAAGGAAAAGTGGCGGTAGTGACGGGCGGAAACAGCGGCATCGGACTGGCCGCGGCCAAGCGCCTGCAGGAAGACGGAGCGAAAGTGGCCATCGCGGGGCGCAGCAAGAAGACGCTTGGCGAAGCCGTGAAAACGATCGGAAACGGCGTTCTGGCCATCCAGGCGGACGTCGCGCAACTCGCGGATATCGACAAGCTATTCGCGGAAGTTTCCGCGAAGCTGGGCAAGATCGATGTGCTGTTCGTGAACGCGGGAGTGGCGAAATTCGCGCCGCTGGCCGACACCTCGGAGGGCGCCTACGACGAAATGTTCGACATCAACATCAAGGGCGCATACTTCACCATCCAGAAAGCCATTCCGTTCCTGAACGATGGCGCGTCGATCATTCTGAATACCAGCGTGGTGGACAGCAAAGGCACCGTCGGAGCCAGCGCGTATGCGGCCACCAAAGCCGCCCTGCGCTCCCTGGCCAGGACCGCCGCGGCGGAACTTGTGGGCCGCGGCATCCGCGTGAACACCGTTGCGCCGGGACCGATTGAGACGCCCATCTTCGGCAAGACCGGGCTGCCAAAGGAAGCCCTCGATCAATTCGCGAAGGATATCGTTTCCAAGGTTCCAATGCAGCGATTTGGGAGCCCGGAAGAAGTGGCCGGCGCGGTTGCGTTCCTGGCCTCGCACGATGCGTCGTACATCACCGGCGTGGAGATCAACGTGGACGGCGGGATCGGGCAAGTATAATTCACTCGAGTATTGGCGGGGCACAGGGGCGCGTGAACCCGCCGTCCCTGTGCCTTTGGCACTCCCCATCGACGACCTCCTCTTGAGAC
The DNA here is from genome assembly GCA_020073485.1 of Terriglobia bacterium. Lineage (GTDB taxonomy): Bacteria > Acidobacteriota > Terriglobia > Acidiferrales > UBA7541 > Palsa-360. The sequence continues at coordinate 336,269 of JAIQFB010000001.1, forward strand.
AACCATAAATATGGTAGGATAGATTCATGCGAACGACCGTGGATATCCCCGATCCCGTGTACCGCCGGCTCAAATCGCGCGCCGCGAGCGAAGGGAGTTCCGCGAAGGAATTGATTCTTCGCGGGGTGGAGCAGGTTCTGAAAGGGGGCCCCCGCAAGTCCCGGCGGAGGGTGAGGCTTCCGGTCGTGCGGTCCAAGCGGCCGGGGAAAGTCCGGCTTGATAATGCCAAAATCTACGAAGTCATTTCTTTTCCCTGATATCAACGTCTGGATCGCACTCACCTACGAAGGGCACGCGCATCACAACCGCGCGAGGAAATGGTTTGAGTCCATCGGCGGTACGGGACGACTATTCTTCTGCCGCTTCACTCAACTCGGCCTGTTGCGCCTGCTGACCGCGGAAGCGGTGATGGGCCAGGACGAAGTCATGACCCAGAAGCAAGCCTGGAGCACGTACGATTATTTGCTCCAGGACGAGCGCATCGGATTCTTGAGTGAACCGGACGAAATCGAGACGCCATTTCGAGCCATGACCCGTCTACGACAATCCGCTCCAAAGGATTGGGCGGATTCGTACCTTGCTGCGTTTGCTTTGGCCGCGCAGTTGACCCTCGTAACATTCGATCGTGGATTTTCGGGCGGGGCCGGACGAACTGTCGTCCTCAAACCATAGTAAAAATCCCCGATGGGTCGACGAAAGTTTCTAAGTAAGTGGCGCGGGGATCTTAAACCGAGAAATGAGAGGCTCGGCGTGTGTCGAGCCTCTCCATGCCAATAGATTGTGCACCTGCTTTACCCCATCTGGCTTGTCGAGCGGCCGAAATAAAAAGTGGCCGCGGTTTGCGCGTCCCATCCGGCGTTGCACGGAGGCACAGTCCAGCGTGACACTTTCGTGGGCTCGGTTACCGGCTTGCCGAGCGCCGGGCACGAGAGGCAGTAGCTTCCTTCGTGCGTGCCGATCCAGATCAGGTTGCGATCCCACTCGACGAAGACGTCTTCGGTGGTGCCGCGCCACCAGGTCTCGTATTTTTCGATGTCGCCGTCGCGCGGCGGCACGAACCAGGCAATTTCCTTCGGTTCGGTGGGATTGGAAATATCGAACACGCGCACGCCCGCGTTGAAATACGACATGACCATGATGTGCGACTTGGACGCGCCCGGCGCCAGCCAGCACTGCGTATTGTGCGAGCCGAAACGCCCGCGCGCGAAACAGAAGTCGGTATAGGGTGCGTCGGGCGGAGCCGCGGGCCGCGGAAAGAAGCCGATAATTTTGGGATTGCGCGGGTCCTTCACGTCCACCACGTAGGGCGTGTGGTACGGGCTGCGGCAATCGGCTTCCAGAATTTCATGCGTGGCCACCACCAGATTGGAAAGCCGAGGGTGGGCGGGGTCGGGAATCACGGGATAGCAGGTGTGGAACGGAATATCGCCGAGGGGATTGAATTCGTACTGCACGTGGCCGTAAGGCTTCGGATTCTTGATGTCCGAAAGGTCCATCGCGTACATGCCAAAAGCGCCGAAGCCGCCATAGCCCACGGTGCCGCCATTTTCCACGCGCTTGGGAACGCTGAGCGCCCCATGATTTCCGGTCCAGGAGGCGTGGTCGTCGGCGAAAATGTATTTCTTGTACTCGGCTTCCTCGCCGAAGCGCTGTCCGGGAACCCACCACTTCGAGACTTCCTTGACGCTGGCGGGATCGGACATGTCCACGATCATGATGGCGTTGCTGGTGGGGCGCTGATGATTTTCCATGCGCAGCTGGTCGTCCCAGCCGCAATCGAGATAGGCGTATTGCCCGCCGTCATAAAAATTGTGGTGCGTGCCGTTGCCCGTCTTGCCGGTGCTGAACTCCTGCAGCAGATTCGGCTTGAGCGGATCGGTGACGTCAAACGTGCGGATGCCGCGCAGGCCGGTGAAGTTGATGGACCTGTCGCGCAAAGGCTTGTCGTACGCTCCGTGGGGAAATTCGGGTGTGGCGGACGTGAGCGGCGCGGCGGCCGTGCACATGGAGATCCACTTTTTGGTCTTCGCGTGGAATACGGTGGCGTTAAAGCCCAGGCCCCGCACTCCCTTGATCGCAACGGCCGGCTTTTTCGCGTCGCTGACGTCGATGAATCCTCCAAACGCCGGCAGCATGCGCTGCTTGCCCTTGGCCCACATGGCCATCAGCGGCTCGCCGCCGGCGATCGATCCACCGGGCAGGTGGGAGACGATGTCCATGTTGTGGATGTACTGCTTGCGGTCGAGGAAATCGAGCGCGCCTAGCGGCATGCGCAACGGCGGGACGGCGCCTTCCGGTGTAAGTCCCGAAACCTGCGCGCGCGCGGCGAGAGCGCCGGTGAGGCTCGCGGCTGCCGCGCCGAGCGCTGCTCCGGCGGATTTTTTCAGAAGAGAGCGCCGGGTCAGCTTGCCCTGCTTTGCTGCGTCATCGGACTTCATCTGTGGTCACCTCGCTGGTTTAGGGTGCAGGGGCGGTTCGTCCCTCGATCCGGAAAGCATTTGAATTTCAGTTACAACTTCACTTCGGCTGGCGGATAACGTACACCCGCCCCCGTCCGTATGCAATGCTGCAACCGGGGCCCCACGAGATCTTGCCCATCACGAATTATCATGTGGCCGGTTTTTCCGCCGAACCGCTCATGAACCTTCTCACCGGTCTCGACCGGGAAGCGGAGTTCGTGATCCGGCACCGGCATAAAGCCCGGTGCAATTTGTCGCGAACAGTGACACGCTTGCGCATTCGGCCCATTGACCTTATATCCTAAAACTGGGATAATTGCATGGCGAGGCGAAACCGGGTTCCGGGCGAGAAGCTGCTGTTCTGGGTCGGCTCCAGCAAGGACGATTTGCTGGCGTTCCCGGACGCGGTGATTGAGGAGATGGGAACCGCGCTGAGCGTGGCGCAGTTCGGCGGGAAGCATCCCAAGGCGAAGCCCTGGAAGGGCCAGGGGCCGGGAGTTTTTGAGATCGTTGAAGATCACCGCGGCGACACTTATCGGGCGGCTTATCAGATTGCGGAGAAACTCAAAACACCGTCATTCCGAGGCACGCTGCGTGCCGAGGAATCCCTCTTTTCTTGAATTTAAGGCGAGGAGGGATTCCTCGCTCCGCTCGGAATGACGACGTAAGAGACAGATTATGAAACGCGATACGGCAAGGCGTGACGGGGCGCGGCGCGGACTGGAGTCGCGCGGCGCGGGAAAATCGCAAAGCAGGCCGCGCGTGATTCCCAGTTCCGGCAATGTCTTCGCTGACCTTGGGATCCCGCACGCGGAGGAAAAACAGACGAAGGTGCGGCTGGCGGAGGCAATCAATCAGATCATCGAGGGCCGGAAACTTTCGCAAACGGCCGCGGCGCGCCGCCTGCGCGTGAACCAGCCCAAAATTTCCGCCCTCTCGAACTACCAGGTGGACGGCTTTTCCGTCGAACGGCTCATGAACCTGCTCACCGCACTCGACCGGGACGTGGATATCGTGATTCGGCCGAAACCGAGATCGCGCAAGGCCGGGCGGATTGCGGTGCGGGCGGCGTAGGGTTTCGGGCCGGTTGGCCGGCTTCCGCGATGGAATTTGAGGGTGGCCGTCCTTCGATTCGGGAAGGGCGGGGAATTTGTTTTCATTCTCTTCGCGCGAAGTTCAGATCAAAACCAACCCACCCTTCGAAAATCACGAAGAGTGGGCCACCCGGAAGTTCAAAGGCATCTCAAAGGCTAGGCCACCCGCCAAAATCATATAGAGCTTTTCTCTTACGAGGGAAGGGTTTGTCAGTCTCGAATTATCTCAGCGAATTATGGGCCTGCACGATCAAAACAATATTCGAGGCGGCCAGATGTAGCGCGTAGGCAGCAATATGTGGAGGGATGGTCACTAGATCAGGCCCCTGCCCGTGACGGCTAGTGCGATTGCTGATTGTCGGAAGTCCCGATTCCATCGCGGCTCGCAGCCCAGCAAAATGGCTTTCCAACTCCGGTGGAATAAGTCCGTTCGCGAATAGGGTATCCATCAAGGGTTTTGCGGTCGCGTTTGATGGATGAGGCCAATTCCGTGCCTTGCAGATTGCTTTCATAGTGCTCTCAAATGATTTCAGGGCCTCGGCAATGGCCTCCTTGTGTCGCCCATGACGATAATGCTCAAATGCCCGCATAAATTCATCGGCCGGGCCGTCAAAGCCCGCCTGATTGAGGAGAGATAGAGCCGGTTTAATTGCCTCGGCATGAATGAATTGGGAGTCCACTCGGACGAGTTCACCTTCTACATATTGGAACCCGATTCCGTGCTCACGAAACCTTTGATTTAACTCTTCAATCGCGTCGTTGGCATCCTGGGTGATTTGCGCCGCATACTTTTCTTGCGTACCCACCTGACGTGAGAAGCGATCTATAAATCTAAAAGATAATTCAATAATGTCCAGCGCTCCGTCCGTCGCTGCAGTCAAGACGAATTGCCTGCACTGTTCACAATGGTTTTCGTCCTCATCGCCAAGACAAAAGACTCCACGCTCTCGGCACATTGTTGCGAACATAGCATCCCAAAACTTGCTGGCCGGAGTTAAGTAGCCGGACGAGCTGTAATAGATTCCGATTGCAGTATCCAGAATGTGTACCACCTGCACGCGAAAGGGTCGCGGCAAGCTGTCGTACTGATATACGTCTTGCTGCCCGGCTCTTTCCAGTCGCTTTTGACGTTTCGAGAAAGTTTCAAATATTGCCATATCTTAAGTCCGCAACACTGATCGAATCAATTTTACCAATTCTTAGTGATTTCCGTTAAATCCATTCAACACCCTCGCCAGCACCTGCCCCGTATACGATTTTTTCACCCGGGAAACCTGTTCTGGCGTTCCCTGGGCCACGATGCGGCCGCCGCCTTCGCCGCCTTCGGGGCCCAGGTCGATGATCCAGTCGGATTGTTTGATGACGTCGAGGTGGTGTTCGATGATCAGGACGGTGTTGCCGAGATCGGCGAGGCGGTTCAGGACGTCGAGGAGTTTTTTTACGTCGTCGAAGTGCAGGCCGGTGGTGGGCTCGTCGAGGATGTAGAGGGTGCGGCCGGTCTGGCGGCGGGAAAGTTCCTTGGCGAGTTTGATGCGCTGGGCTTCGCCGCCGGAAAGCGTGGTTGAGGATTGGCCAAGCTGGATGTAGCCTAAGCCCACGTCCACCAGGGTTTCGAGCTTTACGCGGATCTGCGGGATGTTTTCCAGGATTTTCAGGGCGTCGGCGATCTGCATGTCGAGCAGGTCGGAAATTGAATGTCCTTTGTATCTCACAGCAAGTGTCTCGGCGTTGTATCTGCGGCCGCGGCAGACTTCGCAGGTGACGTAGACGTCGGGGAGAAAATTCATTTCGATGCGGCGCAGGCCGTCGCCCTGGCAGGCTTCGCAGCGGCCGCCTTTTACGTTGAAGCTGAAGCGGCCGGGGCGGTAGCCGCGCTCGCGCGATTCGGGGAGCTGGGCGAAGAGTTCGCGGATGGGAGCGAACACGCCGGTGTAGGTGGCGGGGTTCGATCTGGGCGTGCGCCCGATGGGGGCCTGATCGATTTCGATGACTTTGTCGATTTGCTCGGCGCCTGCGATTTCGCGGAACGCGCCGGGGCGCTCCATCGAGCGGTAGAGGGTCTGCGCGAGGGCGCGGTAGAGAATGTCGTTTACGAGCGTGGATTTTCCGGAGCCGGATACGCCGGTGATGACCGTCAGCAGGCCGAGCGGCAATTCCAGGTCGATATTCTTCAGATTGTTCGCTTCGCAGCCGAGGATGCGAAGCATTTTGCCGTTGGGCGAGCGGCGCTTGGGCGGCACGGCGATGGAGAGTTCGCCGCTGAGGTAACGGCCGGTCAGGGAATCGGCGTTGCGCTCGATTTCCTCGGGGTGACCTTTGGCGACCAGGTAGCCGCCGGCGTTTCCGGCGCCGGGGCCGAGGTCGACCACGTAGTCGGCGCGGCGGATGGTTTCTTCGTCGTGCTCGACGACCAGGACGGTGTTGCCCATGTCGCGCAGCTGCTCGAGCGAGGAGATCAGGCGGCCGTTGTCGCGCGCGTGCAGGCCGATGGACGGCTCGTCGAGGACATAAAGCACGCCGCGAAGCTGCGAGCCAATCTGCGTGGCCAGGCGGATGCGCTGCGCTTCGCCGCCGGAAAGCGTGGCCGAAGAGCGGTCCAAGCTGAGGTAGCTGAGGCCGACGGCGAGCAGAAAATCGAGGCGCGCGGAAATTTCCGCCAGGGCGCGGCCGGCGATGGCGGTCTGGCGCTCGGTGAGGCCTTTTCGGATTTCGTCTACTGCGGGGCGCGCGTCGGAAATCGCTAGGGCGGTGAATTCGGAGATCGAGCGGGCGCCCACTTTTACGGCGAGGCTTTCCGGGCGCAGGCGGCGCTCGCCGCACACGGCGCACGGTACCGGGGACATGTACTGCGTGATCCATTCGCGGTAGTTGTCCGAGCTTGATTCCTCGAAGCTCGTTTCCAGAAAACCGACCACGCCCTGGAAATGGAGGCCGGGCAGTCCTTTCGCGGCCTTGCTGCGTTTTTTCGCGCCGCCGCTTCCGCTGTGGTCTTTCGCGTTCGACGGGGGATTGCCGTAGAGAATCAGGTTTTGCGTTTCTCGCGGCATTTTCTCGAACGGAACGGAGAGGTCGAAGCCGTGCGCCATCGCGCCCAGTTCCAGGTTGCGCTTCAGAAACACCGAGCCCGCGCCGGGGCCCAGGCCGCCTTCAAAAAGCGGGCGCGTCCAGTCGACAATGATTTTTGAGGGATCGAAATCGTATTTCGAGCCCAGGCCGTTGCACGCCGGGCACGCGCCGTACGGCGAATTGAAGCTGAACGAGCGCGGCTCGAGCTGCGGGACGGAAATGCCGCAGTCGCTGCAGGCCATTTTTTCGGAATAGACTTGCTCGGTGCCGCCGACGACCACGACGGTGACCAGGCCCTTGGCCAGTTTCAGCGCCGTGGCGATCGATTGCTCCAGGCGCGTGGCGATGCCGGGGCGGACCAGCAGGCGGTCCACGACGATTTCGATGGTGTGGTTCTTGCGCTTGTCGAGGCGCGGGGGATCGTCGAGCGGGCAGAGGTCGCCATCGATGCGTGCGCGGACGAAGCCGTCGCGCGCGAATTTTTCCAGTTCCTGGCGGTACTCGCCTTTTCTGCCGCGCACGATGGGCGCGAGGATCATGATGCGGTCGTCGGTCTTGGCGAGCTCGCCCTGCAGGATGGAACGCACAATCTGATCGGTCGACTGGCGCGAGATGGGCTGGCCGCAATTGGGGCAGTGCGGCGTGCCGATGGAACTGTAGACCACGCGCAGGTAGTCGTAGATCTCGGTGATGGTGCCGACGGTCGAGCGCGGCGAGCGCGTGGTTGTTTTTTGCTCGATGGCGATCGCCGGGGAAAGGCCCTCGATCGAGTCCACTTCGGGGCGTTCCATCTGGTCGAGGAACTGGCGCGCGTAGGCGGAGAGCGATTCGACGTAGCGGCGCTGGCCCTCGGCGTAAATGGTGTCAAAGGCGAGCGAGGATTTGCCGGAGCCGGAAAGCCCGGTGATGACGGTGAGGGTGTTGCGCGGGATTTCCAGGCTGATGTTCTTCAGATTGTGCTGGCGCGCTCCGCGAATGACGATTTTGGTCAGGCCCATGGTCGAGAGGCCGCCCCCACTGCCGGCCCAGCACACTGCGCGTAAAATGCGCCCATCGTAACCTTGTAACGTAGCAGGCGGGGGCGAGGGCGTCAAGAATGGGCGGGGGATTTTCTAGCCGGTCGAGGGGAAAAGTTCGCGCGATTGCGGTTGCTGATGTTGCTCTCGTAGCAGCTGGCGGTGGAGTCCCAGTACTAAGGGAAATATTTGAATGTACATTGAACGGGATTTAGGCGCTACGTAAAATGTGCCCGGAAAATTTTCCCGCAGCATGGCTTTTTTACCCGGGGTGCCCCAATGAAAACACTGTGTTTTCAGCGTGTTGGGTTTGGCCTACCGCGTGCGATAGGTAATAACCGAAGAGGGAAGACGCGCCGAGGATCCCTATAGGGGATTGAGGGCTGGGCCGGCACGATCTTCCCTCTCACCTGCTTCCGCTGCCTACCCCAAACCACACCCAATGGACCATACCCATCAGCGGAAGCACGCGCGGTGGGGGCCTCGAACCCAAAACCTGAAACCCAAAACCTGAAACCCAAAACCTGAAACCCAAAACCTGAAACCCAAAACCTGAAACCCAAAAACTTAAAACCTAAAGACTTTTAACACAGAGAACACAGAGGGCACAGAGAACTGCAAGAGAAGAGGATTTCGTGAAATGCGGATCCGGAGATCAGATCCCTCTGCCTTTGAGTTTCTCTGCGGGCCTCTGTGACCTCTATGTTGAGACTATTGAAGTCTTGTCGGATTTGGGGTGTTGCCAGGGGATCGCGATTCAGGCGCAAACGAAGGAAATGGCTGGGGCGAGAGGACTCGAACCTCTACCATCCGCATTAACAGTGCGGTGTCCTACCGATTGGACCACGCCCCAGTCGATGAAAACGCTGGATTGAATCCTTAAAAGATAAACGCTGTGCGCGAAACACGCAAGGGCGCGGCAAAAAAAGATTTATTCGTCTTTTTCTGTGGGAAATCCCGCGCCGGTCCAGGCGCGCCAGCCGCCGTCCATGGAAATGCAGTTGGTGTAGCCCATTTTCTGCAGATTATCGGCCACCAGGGCCGAGCGGAAGCCGCCTCCGCAGTACAGGACCAGCGGCGCGGACTTGTCGGGAACCGACGTCTCGATGTCGCGCTCGATGATGCCCTTGCCCAGGTGCACCGCTCCGGGCAAGTGGCCGCGCGCCCATTCGTTGTCCTCGCGAACGTCCACGAGCGTGAATTTCTCGCCTGCGTCGAGGCGCTGTTTTACCTCGCGGAAATCCAACTCCTTCACGCGCGCCTTTGCTTGGTTCACCAGGGCAAGGAATTCGGGGGAATGTTTCATGGAAAAAGCTCCTTGAGCTGCCATCGAGTCACGAAGGGAAAGAGTAACACATGGAAAACCCGTGATCCTCCGGGAGCTGAAAGCCACAAGGAATCTGAGCGCGAATTTCTCGGGCCGCTGGGGCGTCCTAGTACTTCCTCTGGACGAAAACTTTCAAACCAACACAATCCCGGCTGGCGGCTAAATTTAACCTCGGTTGTTCATTACTCTTGTAGTATACTTCCGCGCCGAAATAGCCAAATTATACGCCCTGGGATCGACGCTGATTTTCCGGGGCGCGATGGAGTTCTACGATGAACGCGAACGGGCGATACGGTGAACGCACGCCGAGATTTGTTGTCGTATTCCTATTCGGATTGGTAGCGTTGCTCGCCGTCGGCACCTGCGCGACTCCTGCCGTGGCTTCGCCCGGCGATCCTGTGATCACGACCACCAGCGGGCGGCTGCAGGGAGTGGTCGGCGCGACGATGATCCAGTACCTGGGGATCCCGTATGCGCTGGCGCCGGTCGGGGCGTTGCGGTGGACGCCGCCTTCGCCCATTTCCCCGTGGACCGGAATTTTCCAGGCGACGACATTCGGCAACGTGTGCCCGCAGATGGACCTGAAGGGCAATGTGATCGGGAACGAAGATTGCCTGTTCCTCAACGTCTACGCACCGCTTGGAAAAACGCGTTTGAAGCCTACCGGGCGAGCGGTGATGGTGTGGATTCACGGCGGCGGACTGAACAAGGGCGCAGGGAGCGACTTCGATCCCACGCCGCTGGTCGAGGGCGGCGACGTGATCGTGGTGACGATCAATTATCGCCTGGGGGTGCTGGGCTTTCTCGCGCAGCAGGCGCTCGACGCCGAAGGGCACGATGCCGGGAATTACGGCTTTATGGATCAGCAGCTCGCGCTGCACTGGGTGAACGATAACATCGCGGCGCTTGGCGGGGACCCGAGCCGCATCACGATATTCGGCGAATCCGCGGGCGGGCTCAGCATTTACAGCCAGCTCGCCTCGCTCCAGGCAGGCGGGTTGTTTGAGCGCGCCATCGCGCAGAGCGGAGCCTACGCGGACTTTTCGCCCGACTATCGCGACAACATTATTCCCATTGCGATGGCCGAGTCCTCCGGCAACGACTTCGTCCCTTCGGGCGCCGAAATGTCCACCGCGGCCGGATGCCCGGACCAGACCACCGCCACTTGCTTGCGCGGGCTGCTCGCCACGACGCTGGTCACGACCCAGGTCAAGAATAAATATCCGACTTTGCCCGTCATCGACGGAACGTTGCTGACCCAGACGCCGGGCGACGCGTTCAACAGCGGCAACTTCAACCGCGTGCCGGTGATCACCGGGAACAATCACGATGAGTACCGATATTTCGTGGCGACGGACTACCCGCAACCGGTGGGCAACGGGCAGTACGATACCCTTTTTACAAAGGTGTTCGGGTCGGCGCTGGAGTTGAGCGTTGAGGCGGAGTACCCGTTGTCGACTCCTACGCCGCCGATCAATCAGACCGAGCTGCAGCTCTCCGCCGCTGGGACGGACGGCATCTTCGTGTGCCCGGCGCGCCGCGCCGAGCGGGGCCTGGCGCAATTCGTGAACGTGTGGGCCTATGAGTTCAACGACGAGTCCGCGCCTTTCCCAGCCACGCCCGTGCTGGACTTTCCGTGGGGCGCCTACCACAGCGCCGATGTGCAGTTCCTGCTCAACCGCATCGGGCCGCCGGCTCCTGCGTTTACCGCTGATGAGAAGACGCTTTCCGCGGCCATGATCAGTTACTGGACGCACTTCGCCAAGCGGGGCAATCCCAATTCGACGAGCACGCCACACTGGGCGCCGTACAATTCCAAGATCGACGAGCGGCAATCGTTCGTGCCGCCGACGCCGTTGGTAGAGTCGGGGTCGGACTTTGACACGGCGCATGTGTGTTCGTTGTACTGGGACAAACTCTGAGAAGATAGTGGAACCTGGACTACAGAACACTTACGGCCTACGCGCCACCCGCCGGTTGCCTTAGAGGACTTGTTGCGGCAGCCGATATACAATGACCCCGGCTTCGGACATCCAAACGGAAACCCTCAAAATAAGGAGCCCAACCATGAAACGGTGCGCGGCTGCAATTTTCGCAATCCTATTGAGCGTGAGCGCGCGGGCGGGCGCGCAGAGTGGCGGGAAAGTTTACGAATTAAAATCGTCGCCTACCACCGTGCATCGCGGGTTTTATGATGCGACGCTGAAGCCGGTGCTGACGATCGATTCCGGGGATCGCGTGCGGGTGTGGACCACCACGGGGAATCCGAAATATTTTGAAAATCTGGGTGTGCCGAAGGAAAAAATTCCCGCCGAGCTGTACGCCGCGTTTGAGGGCGTGCAGGACGCCGAGCGGGGCGATCACACGCTGATCGGGCCGATGTACGTGAATGGTGCGGAGCCCGGCGACACCCTCGAAATTCGGATTCTGTCGGTGGATGTCTGGCTGCCGATCGCGGCGCAGAGTTTTCGGCCGCATCGCGGTGTGCTGCCGGAGGATTTTCCTTATGCAAAAGACAAGGTGCTGTGGATTGACCTGAACAAGAAGACCGTGGAACTGGATCCGGGCGTGGTCGTGCCGGTGAAACCGTTCTGGGGGGACATTGGAGTTGCGCCGCCGCGCGAAATGGGGCGGATCGTCGCCGGTCCGCCGAACGTCAACGGCGGGAACATGGATAATCACGACCTGGGGGCGGGCAGCACGCTGTATCTGCCGGTTCACGTGCCGGGAGCAATGCTGTCGTTGAGCGACGGGCACGCGCTGCAGGGCGACGGTGAAGTTTGCCTTTCCGCGGTGGAAACCTCGCTGAAAGGCGAAATCCAGGTGATCGTGCACAAGGGGAAGCGCATCGGATGGCCGCGGGCGGAAACGCCGACGCACTACATGACCATGGGCTTCGATGAAGATCTGAATCAGGCCGCCAAAATCGCCACGCGCGAGATGCTGAATTTTATTGTCGAGGAAAAAGGCCTTTCGCGCGAGGACGCCTACATGCTGCTCAGCGCCACGATGGACCTGGTGGTGACGCAGGCCGTCGACGACGTCAAGGGCATCCACGCGCTGGTGCCGAAATCGATCTTTCAGAAGTAGAGTTCAGAAATAGTGGGACACAACACCAGGCCTTCGCTGGGGAGCAAGTAGATCCGGCAAAGCGCCAGGCGCATGCTTCCGTTCATCATGCGCCCGCATCAAGAGTAAGTACGCTACTCCTGCTTATCCAGAATCTGAATGATCGTGCCGACTCTCTCGGGCGGATATAGCCGCTGCGTGGTGTAGGTGAGCGTCTTTCCGTCTTTGGAGACCTGCCAGCGAAACGTGGTCGCTGTTTTGTCGTCTTTCCTGCCGATGCCATCGACTCGGTACTGGTTCACGCGCTTCAATGACAACCGGTCGACGTACGGGTCGCCGCTGATCGGATAATCCTTGCCGTCAAACTTGACGGTGAATTCTCCGGTGCTTGCTTTTCCCTCTGCGTCCACGCGATCCTGGACCACCTTCACGCCGCCGGGGATGGGAATGTGTTTGCGGATAATGCTCCGCGGAACAGGATTTCCCAGTTGCGACTTGGGGATGTTCAGCTTCCAGGTCCCCATCATGGGATCGTCCGCAGCGAAAAGACCCAGTGGAATGCACAATACTGCCAGGGCGAGGATGATGGTTCTGATTTTTGCGGACAATTTGTCCCCCTTCTTATGATTACGGATTTATTCCAGTTAGCCGGAGGTTCCGGTCCAGATTTCCAGCTGTGCATCGTACGCTTCTGCTGCCTTGGACACAACGAATTTGCCAACGGAGCAGGGGAGGAGTGCGATGTTCTGGCTGGCGAGTTACGAATCACTTTCTCATTGCAACGCGGGAATTTGGCTAAACCTAGTCGCGGGAAACATACGGAGAAGAGGGAATATCAGCGCTCGGCTTCATCATTCTTTACGACACTCACTCAGGGCTGCCTGACGGCGCTATACTCCTCTGATTCAAAGTCGGCAGGTACCCGTGGCGAACCTTTTCCGTAGCGTCCACGGCCCTGCCAGACTCTCGCGCAATGGGTGCGGGCGGGGCGGACGTGCGATGGATCGTCAGGAGAAAACTCATGAAAATGAAAACATGGGCGCTTGCTGTAGTTCTGGCTGTTTCGATCCCGGCATGGTTTTCGCCGGCGGCGCGGGCCCAGAGTCTGGGCGCGGGGTTCTCACAGGTGGGAACGCCGGCAGTTTCCGGCAAGGTTTATCAATTTTCTAAAATCGCGGACGGGGTGTATTACGCCACGTCCAATGGGCCGATGGCCACCGGGGGCAATCACCCGATTATCGTGAACGAAAATGACGTGATGCTGGTGGACGACGGCACGACCCCGGCCGCGGCGCGCGCGCTGCTGGAAGATTTGAAGCTGATCACGAACAAACCGGTCCGATGGGTGGTCAACACCCACTTTCATTACGATCATACCGACGGCAACTCGATCTTCGGGCCCGAAGTCCAGATCATCGGCCACGAATATGTGCGGAAAGCGATTCTCGATGATGTGCTGCACCATGAGCCCTTCAAGACATCGGTGGGAAACATCTCGATTCAAGCGGAAGCGCTGAAGAAGCAGATCGCCGATGAGAAGGACGCCGGCAAGCGCGCGACGCTAGAGACACAGATTGCAGTGGTACAAGCGGATCTGGAAGAGCTCAAGAACATCAAGCCCACTCCGCCGACGATGACCTATTCCTCGAAAATGACGCTCTATAGCGGCCAGCGGGAAATCCAGATTTTGTTTTTGGGACGCGGCCACACGCGGGGCGATACGGTCGTGTATCTGCCGAAAGAGCGAATCGTGTGCACCGGAGACCTGATGGAATCGCGCCTCGCGTACATGGGCAACGGAGTGTTTGACGAGTGGGTCACAACGCTCGATGCGCTCAAGGAGCTGGACTTCGACGCGGTGCTGCCGGGGCATGGCGTGCCGTTCCACGAGAAATCTCTCATCACGGCGTTTCAGTACTACCTGAAAGATCTCATGAGCCAAGTCGGGGTCCTTCGCAAGCAAGGCCTCTCGGCAGAGCAGGCCGCGCAGAAAGTGGACCTGACATCGCACAAAGCGGATTTTCCGCAGATTCAAAGCCCCGGCGCCGACCTCCGTGGAGTTCGACGGATGTACGAATGGATGGATGAACGCGCTGGACGGTGATGAGCGATTATCGGGCTGGGATGTCCGAGTTTCGGGTACAGCCGCTGTGGGAATGCGGGCCGGAAGCAGCGCCGCTCATTTTTCCGGGGTTATCGATTCCACCTGGATCGTCCTGCTTTTGGCGTCGAGCGTGCCCATTACCTTTATTTTTTTGGCCACAAATTTTTCGGCCGTGCGCTGGTCGCTCAGCGTGTAGAAGCTCTTGCCGTCGTACAGGCCGTATACGGCGCCATGGGCGTCGATGCAGGCTTTGGCGCACTCGGGGTCGGTCGGGCCCATTCGCATTCGCGAGTGATCTGCGTTGGGGCAATTGTCGTCCGTGACGATGCCGGTGAAGGTTTGCTTGGTGGGAGCGGCGGCCAGCGCTACGACGACTAGAAGATTGAAGATCAGATGCTTCATGATCTGGCGCAATTTCTAACCTCCCCGACATCCGCATGAAATGAAACGCGCAGGCGCAACCCGCGCGACAATCGTGCGATGCCTCGGACGGCATTGCAGATGGCGGAAAAGCTCTCTCTTCCCGTCATCCCAAGTCCCGGTGGGACCGGATAATCCTGCCGAGAAATCACTCTTCAATGCAAAGCCAGGCAAAGAGGGATTTCTCGGCAAAAACATGCCTTGGAATGACGGCGTTTTGAGTTATTCCGCAGCCTGCGGGGACGCCGCCTTCGGAGTCCGGGCGGCGCCGCGCCGCGTCGAGCCGAGCCGAGTGATTCCGGCCATTTATTTTGTTGGGCGCTCGTCACTCGCCCGGAGTCATCAGGTGCGCAGTGCTCGTACCCGCATTCATAATCCACACGGTGCCGGCCTTGTTGTTGTCCGGCAGTCCAAGTTGCTGAGCTGTGGCGCCGGGCACGGCGATGGTCACGTGGGTGCGCGCGTGATCCTTGTCGGCGCCGCCCATGTGGTACCACACCGATCCGTACTCGGGCTTCACGCGGGTTCCGTCTTTTTCGGCGGCGTCGAGCGCGGCCGCTGTCTTGACCTTGTCGCCGATCGATTCAAACTTCAGATTTTGAGCGACGCGGTCCAGGTTGGCGATGCTGGTGCACTCGACCGAGAACGGCTGCTGTTCGGGAAAGCCCGAGCGGTCGTAGCAGACCAGGCGGTTCGTACCCTTTTTCAGAGTGTCATAGGTGAAGTCGGGCTTCCACTTCACGACCGTCGCAGCCTCGCGCAGATTGGCCGGGGCCGCAAGCAGAGCCTTATCGACGGCGGGGTCCGTCTCCTGCGCCAGCGCGGCGGTCGAAAGTACCAAGACACCGAGAATAAACATGGCAATGCGTTTCATAGGCGACCTCCATTTGACGTGTGCTCAATTTTCACAGGTTAAGAGCTGCCACATGATACTTCAAGATTGCCTTTTCCGGCCGCAAGTAGATTTCCATGCAGGTAGGCGCGCAGTTTGGATCGAAGCACATGCTCTGTGCCCGAAGAATCCGGGCCAGGGAGGCCTCGACAAACCCGCAACACATTGCCGCACAGCGCGATTGGGACGAGCGACAGGACGCATCTGTAACCTCTTGTGCTTTATCAAGACCTCCGCTAGGCTTGCGTGTCCCCAATTTCCCCCGGGCAAGGGGCATTTGTTTTTCGAGGGCGCCGTGAAGCTCAAGGTTGTCGCATGTCTGATATGTCTGCTGGTCATTGTCGCTGCCGTGGACAGCGTGCCCGATCCACCTGCGACCAATCCGCGCAACCGAGACACCAGGACAATTTCGGCCCTTCATCATGACGGATCTTCCACGCCGCGGGAAAAACAGCGGGGGGCCGCACCCTGGTTGCTTCAACATATTTCGAACAACTGGCTTTCGTTCAAACTGGAATTCGACAACGGCCCCGTTCATTCTTGTTTCCCGCTTCTGATTCGACACGCGACAGACCCATCGCCGCCCATTTTTTCCTGAAAATCCGCATCTGCAAGTGGCAAGGCACGAGGGCAATTCAGCGCCTCGTGACGTTTTGAAATTCGCACCTGATCAAAATCAAGTCGGAGGAGAAGCCATGATTATCGGAGAGCGTTTGCGCGCATTGCGCGAGGAAAAGAAGTTTTCTCAGGGGGAAATCGAAAAAAGGACCGGGCTGCTGCGGTGCTACATCTCGCGTGTGGAAAACGGGCACACGGTCCCCGCCGTGGAAACGCTGGAGAAGTTTGCCCGGGCCCTGGAAGTTCCGATGTACCAGCTCTTTTACGACGGGGAAGAGCCGCCCAAGCTGCACCATTTATCAAAACGCAAGACCGCGGAGGATATGGCCTGGGGCGGTTCAGGAAAGGATGCCCGGGCGCTGGCAAAGTTTCGCCGATTGATGGGCCAGGCGGATGAGACCGACAGGAAGCTGCTGCTTTTTATTGCTCAGAAGATGGCGAGATCAAGGGCCGTTTGAAAGTACGTTTTTTTACCGAAACAAAAAGCTGCCCGGCCAAACAACGGGTGGCCGCTACAAAGGCAATCCCCGCAATAGCGAAATGGATTTATAGAGGCCTCTCCGTCCCGTGATCGTCGGGACGGAGAGGGCACGTTTCGATTGAAATTGCCCCACAGCCCGATATTCCGAGGCACGCTTCGTTCTAGTTCCCGGACATTGTTATCGCGGAAACCGAAGGCACAATCTTGCCGGACTGCCAGACGGCGGCCAGCTTCTCGGTGTTGTGAATATCGTCGAGTGGATTGGCGTCCAGGACCAGGAAATCGGCGCGCCTGCCAGGTTGGAGAGTTCCGAACGTTTTTGCCCCGCCCAGAATTTCCGCGTTCGTTCCGGTGGCGGCGACGATTGCTTGCATGGGCGTGAGGCCCGCTTCGACCATCAGCTGCAATTCGCGATGCTCGAAGTAGCCGGGGAAACGCGTGGGGATTCCCGAGTCCGTGCCGAACGCGATTTTCACGCCGGCATCGGAGAGCGTCTTCAGATTTTTCTTGGCCATTTCCAGGCCCGCCCGGTACTTGGCGATATCCGGATCCTTGCGGCCCTTTTCCACGTTTTGCGGGCTACGGACAAACGCGATCGCCGCCGGATCGTAGCCCGCCTGGAAGAATGGATCGTCCAGCCATTTCAAGTTGTCGGCATACGCAAACAGGACTTCGTCGCGGACCAGTGTGGGGATCAGGAACACGCCGCGCGCTTTCATCGTTTGCATCACGTCCTGGTCCACGGGCTGGTCGCGGATGCTGTGAGCGAACCCGTCGAGGCCCGTCGCGAGCAGGGCTTTTGCATCGTTCAAATAAAATTCATGGGCGAAAACGCGGATATGCTGTTTGTGCGCTTCATCGATGATGGCTTGATAGACCTCGGGCTTTATTTTCACGCCGTGGCCCAGGCCGTCGTCCACCCACATCTTCAGGAAGTCGGGATGATGCGGAGCAAGTTCGCGGACATCGGCGCGGGCTTCGTCGGGGGTTTGCGGGCGGTAGCGGTGGTCGTTGGGGTAAGTTTTCCCGGTATATTCCAGAAATCCGCGGCCCGCGGTGTAGAGGCGCGCGCCGCCCAGGGTTCCGGCGTGCTGCGCATCGCGTATTTTGTAAATCTCATCTTCATCCTGACCGAGGGACGTGACCGTCGCCACACCGTACGATAAATACTTGTTGAGCTGCTTGAGAACGTTTTCTTGCGTGTAGTTTCCGGCCACGTTATCGGCGCCGTTCGACGACAATCCGAGGTGGCCGTGGAGGTTGATGAGCGCGGGCATGATCGTCTTTCCGCTTACGTCCCGCACTTCGGCGTCCTTGGGAATCGAGACGGTCCCTGCTTTCCCGGCGGCGACGACGTGATCGCCCTCGAGGACAATCACGGAGCTCTCGATTGCTGGCCGGCCTGTGCCATCAATCAGGCGCGCGCCTTTCAGCACGATCTGCCGCGGCTTGGCCTGCGCGGCAGCGCGCGGGGAAATAGCATGCACGGACAGAAAAAGTCCCAGGATCGACCAGGCGAACGATCGATTGATAGTTTTCATTTTTTATATCCTCGCTGACTCGGGATACTAGTGCAGGAAGCCGCTCCGGTCAAACGCGCACGGAACAAGCGGCCTTCTCATCCCATCAGATATAGAGGATCATCCAAACAGGATCATCGGAATGTGGGAACCCTGAGGACTCGGCAGACCTCGTTTCCAGGTTCTGAAAATGTTCCCACGTACGGAGGACAGCGAGAGCGCCAGGGCATCCTCCCTGATTCTTGACGCGGACAGCGCACTGCTATGCCCATATTCTTGTTGACACAAGTAATCCAGCTAATGTAACAGTCGGCATGCATAGCACCCTTCATGAATGGCCGGGCACGCCAATCTCCACATGGCGCGTGGCCGTCCAACCCCATGGTCTGCATTTCTAGAACGAGCGGTATAGAGATTTCACTTCGGGAGGGCTGAGAAATGACATCGAATCACGAACCTTACAAACGGTCGACGCGTAGAGACTTTCTCAAAATGGCCGGCGGAGTTGCGGGCGCAGCTGCCGGGGCCTCGATTGCCGCGCCTTATGCGTTCGCGCATCACCATCCTCGGCCATCTCCCCAGAGCCTGACCTACCTGGATCAGCGCATGTATTTAAATAACATGGAAATCATCGCGCATATCCCCGGCCCCGGGCGAGCGGGCGGCGCTCAGATCATGTCTGCGTCCGGCGGGCAGCGCCTTCTATTTCAGGGGAATACTGTATTCGACGTGACCGACCCCAAGAACCCCAAGGCGATCAATAAAGGCAATTCCGTCGGCGGCCAGCTTGCCTACAATAAGGATTTGAAGAAGTGGATTTTGATCCAAGCCTCCCAAGTACCGTACTTCGCGAACGGCCCGGGACTTGCGGCCGAGGGCAAGTACGGAGATCCGAAAATCCTCGAAATGTACAAAAAGTGGGATGGCCTCCGCGGCTTGCGCGTCTATGACGTCACCGATCCCGAGAAGCAGGTCAAGATTTCAGAGTTTACAACCGGCAAGACCGGCTCGGGTGTGCACGGCGATTCCTTCTTTTATGATGGGGGCAAATACGCGTACCTCGACACTGCGCCCGACGAAACGTATACGGGGCTGCTGCACAACCTCACCCCGTATTCCAACTGCTTGATGATCGTGGACGTTTCCGATCCATCCAATGTAAAGGAAGTCTCGCGGTGGCATGTTCCCGGACAACGCGCGGGAGTGCCGGGCGAGACCCAGATACTCAAGAAGTGGAAAGTCCTCGAGGGACGCGGCGCCGAAAAAATTCCGGATAAGCCCCTGACCATGGAGGATGCCCGCCAGTATTTCAAAGAGCTGAAATTTCCCGCGCTCGACCGGCTGCCTTACACCATGTCGCATTTACCTCTCTACGTGCCGAAGAGGGTTGAGGACGGCGGCACGCTCGGTTACGGAACCTGGTCGGCGTTCGGCCTCATCATGCACGACCTTTCGGACATCAAGAATCCGAAAGCGATCGGCCGGTTCGATCCCACGCCGACCTACGGACTGGATGGCATTCCGTTCCACTCGGTTTGGCTCGGCATGCTCGATCGCGGATTCGTGATCACGAATCCCGAATCGATGAACCCGGACTGCAATGAATCCTATTTGCCCAGCTGGGTGATTGACGTACGCGATCCGAAGAACCCGGTCGCGATCTCGCAATTGCCGCGCCCGAAACCCCCAGCTGATGCGCCATTTGATGACTTTTGTTTTGCACGCGGCCGATTCAGCCCGCATATCTGCCCGGCGCTCACGGCGCCGGGACGGCCATCGCAAACTGCCCATGTGCTTTCCTGGTTCAATGCCGGGCTTCGCGTATTCGACCTGAGCAATCCGTTCAGCCCGAAAGAATCCGCATACTTTGTGGCTCCTCACGGCGGCGAACTCAGTCCGGAATGCGTTGCCCCGACGTCCAACGAAGGCAGGCTGCTGGAAGGCGATCTTGCCAAGCGCTGTGACGATCAAGCGAACAGCTACAGCCGACCCACCGATCAATGTTTCGTCGAATGGGACCGGAACCTCATCTACGCGGGCACAACCACAGGGTTGTACATCCTGTCGACTCCGGCGCTCGGCAAGCCCGTGTTGGGGGCGATGCCGGTGAGGGAATGGTCGCTGCCGCAGCTCAACGTTGGCGCGCAGACCTGATGCAACAGCCGTATCCGGACCCGATCGTCCGATTCTTGAAGGAATACCACGCCGGGGGTGTTACCGAGGCGGACTGCCGAGCGTGCTCTTCCCCGTGCTGCAGTCTCGGCGGATTCGCCATTCTGGAAAATGTAGTTCAGATCTACGAACTCTACCGGCAGGGCGGACTGCGGAGGACCGACTACGAATATGAACCGGGCCTCAGTTTTGCGGACTTCGTTTTTAAATATTTCGACGTTTACAAGAAGAAAGTACCGCTGGAAGGGGGCGAAGCGACGCTCATGCTGTTTCACATGAGGTCGCTCTCGCAGGAAGGCAATCTAATCAGCATTCCGGCCGGCGGCGATTACTGGGAAATCCGGGCGGAGCTGTTTCAACAAAATCCGTGGCTCAATCGGGGTTGCGTGTTTCTAAGCCATAAAGTAGGGAACTGGCCCGAAGATGACCGCGATGCGAGCCGCCACTGCATTCTTCATACACCGTCCAGCGGTTCCCATGTTACCGCCAAGCCCATCGACTGCGTGTTCTACACATGTACCAAGCCGATCGAAGGGCGCGTGCCAACCGAACAGCAGTCTGCAAATTGGTTTCGGCTGCTCAGTACGCACTTCCCGAATAGCATGGAACGATTTGAAGCATTGATTCGGGGCGATCTGGTGGACGAGTGAGAAGGACAGCAACTCTCAAGTTAGGACAATGCCAAAGCGGGAGCAGTTCGTGCACTGCTCCCGCTTTGGATTTTCCCAGAGTCGCGTCTAGCGGCTCGCCTTATTCACCGTATTGTTAAACGTCCAGTCCCAGTGCTCTCCGGCAGCCTTAACGATGGTTGGAACATCTTCGGGCAGCAGGTAACGCTGCTGCGCCAGCGCGTTCGCAGCGTCCTCGACTCGCTTCACGTAATCGGCTCGGCTCTGGTAGCGTTCCTCGACGGAGAGGCGCGGATCGCCGGCCTTTTCCCGTTCGGCTTTGGTCTTCGCGAACGGAATATAGGATCCCGCCATGGAGACGAGCGTATCCATCTGGCCGTAGCTCTCGCTGCGGAATGCCCATCCGCCGTAGGTGCCCAGGGGCACGCTCTGCTCGGGCAGGCGGAGGCCGCTCGTCACGTTGCCGTCTTTATCCACTTGCGGGAGCAGGAAAGGCAGCACTGACGTGGGTGCGGCAGGCAGATCGTTGCGGAATCCGCCCGGCACGTGGGACGGCCACTGGACGCCGGGGACGTTGGGAAATCTGAGCTCGGTTTGCGGGACCGCGGTGTGATCTTCCACTGTCGGATGCAAGCTGGGCGGGGGCGCTACGCCTTTTTTCACCCAACTGTCGAGATCCGCCAGCAGGGCTCGCTGCGCGAACTTGTATTCCAGCGGATCGACGAGAAGCTGCTGGGACGGAGCCTGCGCCGGAGGCCATGAGCCGGAGCCGTGCCTTGCCCCGGCAAGAAGGAAAATGCGCATGTTCGGCGGATCGGGGAGATCGGTGCCGCCATCCATCGAAGTGTGCCGCAGGGAGTCGACACGGCCGCGATCGTAGTATTCGGATTCGGTGTCCACCAGCATGATTTTGGGCTCGAGGCCTGCAGGAATGCGGGCGCCGAGGCCATCGCGCTTGCCGGTCACGGGATCGGTCGTCATTTCATAGCGAATCGGGAACTTCGTCTGGGTGTAGGACCCAAGCTCGTCCGGCTGCGCCCAGCGCTCATTGAAACTGCCGAGGCCGGTGCCGCCGGTCTGGATGAAAAGGGCGTCGATCGCTTTGCGGCCCTGCTCATCGATCGTGAAGCCTTCGTAAATCATCTGGCGCTGCCAGCGGCCGACTTGCGAGGAGCCAAAGGTGTAGATGTAGTTGCCGTGGACGACGGCGTCCGCGTTGTATTTGATCGCGGAAGCCAGATCCCTGACGGCGGCAAAGCCCACGCCGGCCACCGGTGGATTGCTCGTTTCGTAGGCTAGTTGATAGACCTTGCCGGGCTTGAAGCCGCCCTTCATAGTTACCCAGTTGACGTCGGGCACCAGTTGGCCATTTTCCATCCGTCCAAACTGCCAGTCTTCCCGTGGAATCAGGCGCGGGAAAGAAACCAGTGCGGGGCGCTCGGTGAGACGGTACTCGGGATTCTTCGGATCGAGCGGCGGATACGACGGCGTGAATTCTCCAGAAGCATAGTTGTAGGAATCCGCCGGCTTATTGGGGATGAACCACGGCTCGGTGGGGAGCCAGCCCGTGATGGGTTTCCCGTTGTCGGTAGCGACCGGCGCGGTCAGCAGGACCAGGCCCGGCTTCTTGGGAATATCGAATTCCCATCCGATGGCCACCACCGTGTAGCCCTGGCGCATGAGCAGGCCGTCGCCGAATTCCTCTTCAGTGGTGGGATCAGCCGAACCTTTGGCGCGATTGAACGCGCTCAGCACGCCCTTATTACCGCGGTTCGGAATATCGAAGATCAGGGCGCCGTTGCCCTTCGAGGGATCCTTCGGCCGAACGATGAAAATGTCCGCCGAGAATTCCACCTTGCCCTGCGCGTTCCGGGGCGCTTTGTCCAGGTCGACGATGATCTTGTTGTGCGGGTTATTGGGATCGACCGCGAAATAGACTTTGCCCGTGAGTTTCTCGTACGCGCCGGCCGCGCCGAACGATTTTCCGCCGAGAATGTCCTGCTTGCTGGTGATTTCCACGCGCGTGACTTCCGCGCGCATCGCCGCCGGCGCAAATGCCATGACCAGCGCCACCGCGAACACCCCAAGTACGACACGCCCCAAAATGCCGAGACTCTGTGCCTTCTTCATGGCCATCCTCTCTTTCGTTCGCCAAGTTTTTTCGGATCACTCGGGGGCAATGCCAGACTTTTCTTGAACAAGCAACCGCACAACCCATTTGAGGCGGATTCTATACCTTTACCTGTCCGGCTGCTAATTCTTTGACGCGGGGAACTGCCGTATACTTCCTCTCATGCGGTTCATGCTCAAGGCGCTGCTGGTGGCCGTTGTCATCAACGTTGTCGTCGGGATTCCAGCGGCCTCAGCGAAAGCCCTCCCCCAAGGAAATTGCGGCAGTCTGGATAAGCAGTCGCTTGCCCAACACGAGCCGAAGGACTGGGACAGTCTTTATCATTTATTCAGAAAATTCAGCGCGTGCGATGGCGGAGCGATTGGGGAGCAATTCAGCGAGGATGTGGCGCAGTTATTTTCAAAGCAGTGGGGTCATCTGGATAAGCTGAGCCGTCTTGCGGCCGCCGATAAAACATTTGAGCAATTTGTTCTGCGGCACATCGACACCACGCTGGACGAAAGCGAATTGCTGGTCATGGTCGACAATTCCAAGTTGCATTGCCGGGCAGGAGATCGGCGCATCTGCGGCTTGGTGCACGCAAAGGCGCAGGAAAGCCTGGACACGCTTCGCAATGTTTCCGAGTAGCCTCTTCAGATCCATGACCCCGCAAAGAGAATCTTGTATTACTTTCAAAGCTCCGATCGGTGCGAGTCAGAAACCGGCTTAGCAGCGGCTATCACCCTCTACGGAAAAGACGGCGGCGGGACGCGGCGTTTGGTGGCCTGCTCGAAGCTGTAGGCGAGTTCGATTAATCTTGGCTCGCTGCACGCGGTGCCTGTGAAGGAGACACCGAACGGGGCGGGTTTCGCGGTAAACCCCGGCGGAAAGGGAACCGCGGGGGCATTCGGGATTGTTTCGAATGGGACGATCACGGTCGGGTATCCCGGTTTGGCCGCAATGGAAGCAACGCTGGAGCCTGGAAACAAGAGCGCATCCAGATTGTATTTCTTGAGCGCGGCGTCGATTCCCTCCGCTCCGGCAAGGCGGACGTCTTTTGCGCGATCGGCTTCGTAACGGGCTCGGTCGGCATCGAGATCCATTTCGTCCGAGATGTCCAGCTGCGACTGGCCGTATTTGATGGCGCCGGCTTTCGCGTGGGCCGAGTTGAACTCGCGAAGCTCGGTGAGCGACTTTACTGGCGCTGCCGCGCCCAGCGAACCGAGCCACTTGTTGAAATCGCGCTTCATGCCGTATTTGAAAACCACAGAGCAGTCCGCGTCCTTGCCCTTGGCGTTTTCGAGGCCGGAACAGGTGCTCCACTTCAGCAGATTATCCTGTGGATCGGGCGAAACGATGCTGGGGATGTCCGCGGGATCGACAATCACCGCGCCTTGCTTTTTCAGCGCCGCGATCGCTTCGTCCATTACTTTATTCTGATCGGGATTCAGGCCCTCGCGCGGTTTTGTTTCGCCGGGAGCCGTGACGGAATCGTAGTAGAAGGCGCGGGGAATTCCGATGCGTGCTCCCTTGAGGCCGTCGCGCTTCAGAAATTTCCGGTAGTCACGGTCCGGCGGCGGAGCGCATTTTTGCGTCGCCGGATCGTTCGGATCGGGCGCGGCGCTCTCGAGAACGCCCAGCAGAATGGCCGCGTCGGTGACCGACTTGGCCATCGGGCCGGCTGTATCCTGGTCCGCCGTGATGGGAATAATGCCGTGGCGGCTGATGCGGCCGACCGTCGGCTTGATGCCTACAAGCATGGTCTGATTCGATGGGCTCAGAATCGAGCCGGACGTTTCGCTGCCCACGTTGGCGGCCCAGAAATTTGCGGCCGTGCCCACGCCGGAGCTCGATCCGGCGGTGGCCAGAACCGGGCGGCCGTCGAAAGTATCAGGGCGCGGGTCGCGCCGGGGGTCGTACGGATTCATGCTGTAACCGATGAGGCCGTTGTAGCCGCCCACCATGGGCGTCGGGCCGCCCGCAACCCAGTTCGCCAATTCCGTCATCGTGGTTTTGCTGATGATGATCGCGCCCGCATCCCGCAAATTTTTCGTGAGCGTCGCTTCGTAGGGCGGGATCAGCCCGTCAAAGGCGAGCGCGCCTCCGGTGGTGGGCATGTCCATCGTGAGCATATTGTCTTTGAGCGCGATGGGAATGCCGTGCAGCGGTCCGCGCACCTTGCCCAGGGTGCGCTCGCGATCGCGCGCGTCGGCTTCCTTCAGCGCGTTGGGATTTATGGTGATGACGGCGTTCAGCCCGCGGTTGTAACGCGCGATGCGCAGCAGGTACTCAGTCACGATCTGCCGGGAGGTGACTCGCCCCTCGCGCATCGCTGCCTGCATTTCAGCGATTGTGGCTTCGACGACGCTGAATGGTTTCTTCTTTGTCTGGCTCTGAGGGGCGCGAGCGGGCGTCTGTCCGCATAATGTGGTGGCGGCGGAGAGCAGGAAGAGCACGGAAAATGCCAGCTTCATAACGGGCCGATTCTATCCCATATTCAGAGTTAATCCCGCTGCGAGGCCGTTGCCAACACTCAAAAGCAAATAACGTCCTTACCCACTCACGCCTCATCCCCAAACGTAATCCCCACGGCTCGCGCGGTGCGCACCATGCTGCCGTTGGGATCGACCAGTCGCACGGTGCCCACGGCTTCCTCCAGCGGGACCGATTCAATTTCACCTGCGCGGAGGCAGACCATGCGCCCGAATTCTCCGCGCGCCACAAGTTCCACGGCTTCCACGCCGAAGCGCGTGGCCAGGATGCGGTCGAAGGGACTGGGCGATCCTCCGCGCTGGATGTGGCCCAGCACGGTGGTGCGCACATCCTGTTTCAGCGATTCGTGAATCGCGTCGCCGACCAGGATGCCCACCTGGCCGGGACGCGGCTTGGGAAAGGGTTTGCCGAACGGATCGGCGGGAGGCAGCTTCACGCCTTCGGCCACGACCACGATGGAGAATTTTCTTCCGGTCGCGGCGCGCTCGCGCAGGCGTGCGCAAATCGTTTCGATCGTGAACGGAATTTCCGGGATCAGGATGACGTCGGCGCCGCCGGCGATTCCGGAATGCAGCGCGATCCAGCCAGCGTCGCGTCCCATGACTTCGATGACCATCACGCGGCCGTGCGATTCGGCCGTGGTGTGCAGGCGGTCGATGGCGTCGGTGGCCACGTGCAGCGCCGTGTCGAATCCGAAGGTCACTT
The DNA here is from genome assembly GCA_020073485.1 of Terriglobia bacterium. Classification (GTDB taxonomy): domain Bacteria; phylum Acidobacteriota; class Terriglobia; order Acidiferrales; family UBA7541; genus Palsa-360. Next base: position 362,444 of record JAIQFB010000001.1, read on the forward strand.
CCGTGGCCGAGAGATCGTTGTCGATGGTCTTGGGCACTCCCACGACGGGGATGCCCAGCCGTCCCAGATCGCGCGCCAGGGTTTGCGTGCCGTCGCCGCCGATCACGATCAGCGCGTCGATCCCCAGTTTGTCCATACTCTGGCGGCAAGTCAGAAAATCGTCGTGCGTGACCGCGCTGCCCTGATCGGTCGTATGGTGAAACGGATCTCCGCGACTCCTCGAACCCAGGATCGTGCCGCCGCGCGGCAGGATTCCGGCGATCCTCTCGACCGTTAGCGGAAGGGTTTTCTCCGGCCAGATCAGTCCGTCGAAACCGTCCAGGATGCCGACCACACCCCAGCCGTGTCCCAGGATAGCTCCCCGGACCGCGCCGCGAATGACGGCGTTCAGGCCCGGGCAGTCCCCACCCCCATTGGCAATGCCGATACCTTTTATGGTTGAGGTCATGCGTCCTCGGTCATGCGGCAAGCGACGGGGCTTTCAACGCAAGGCCTGTATTCTACCCTGAAAGAGTGGATTCACCGGTCGCTATCTCTATCGGAAAATTGGAGAAAAACTATATGGGAAATCTATGCGAGCGCGAGGGAGGATTCGTGCGCGATCCTCCCAACTCCTGATTGTCGGGATTGTCGAAACGAAAGAGGCCCCGAACGTTGTTCCCCGGTGTGCCCGGGCGCACATCAATGGGTGACCCGGGTCACTGGCAATCTCGAGGGAGGAGTTCATAAGTGGTACGAGGGATGAGCAGATTGCGAGCATGGGAAGCTCACCGCAAGCCACTTGGTTGTGAAGCAGGTTAAGTACAGAGGGAGATACGAAAATGAAATTATTCAAAGTTTTGACAGCAATCGGCAGTCTTTTCCTGCTGGGTTTGATGTTGACGCCTGGACTGCAGGCTGGTAACGATAGCTGGAATAGGAAGACAAAACTGAAATTCAGCCAGCCATTTGAGATCCCAGGGGGGCAGATACTGGCAGCTGGCACGTACGTATTCAAACTCCTGGATTCTCCCAGGGACCGGCACATCGTTCAGATCTTTAACGAGGACGAAACAAAGGTCTATGCGACGATCCTGGCCATTCCGAATTACCGCGTGCATGCGCCGGAAAATACCATCATAAACTTCGAAGAACGAACCTCTGGTTCCCCACAAGCGATTAAGGCCTGGTTTCATCCAGGGGATACGCTGGGGCATGAATTCGTTTACCCGAAGGCGCGGGCCGTGGAACTGGCAAAGCTGACGAACGAGCCAGTCCCGTCGATGCCCACTGAACTCACACCAGCCATCACTTCGCGAGCGCCAGTCGCTGAGTTGAGGAAGGCACCCATTAAGGCGGAAGAGCCGACTGGAGAAGAAGTCGCTATCAGCGAGGCTTTTGCTCCCGTACTCGAGGCGACAGTTTTGCCAAAAACGGCAAGCTCAATGCCACTGGTAGGGTTGATTGGATTAATGTCGCTGGTCGTTGCGTTCACGCTCCTGATTGTCACAAAGCGAATTAGCTAGTGACGATGTGAAGTTAATGCAAAGGGCCCGCTCATGAAGGCTGCTTCGGTTACAAGGCTCATTGCCCAGGCAGCGTGGGTGGGCTCTTTTGCTTCAGATTCGGAATTCACGCGTGGGTAACAGCAATGGGAGATCGACCTAAGCCGTCGCCTTCAATCCGCAGGGTTAAAGTTCTGGAATTTTGCGTGATTCTCGCCATCGGCCTGGCGATCTCCATTACTACTTCCTGGTCCAAGGGATCTTCCCAGACTCAATCAGATCAGCGAAACCAATTTGAAATCAAGTCGAGTGTGAACGTCGTCTTGATGCACGTGACCGTGCGGGACCGCGACGGCAACCTTGTCGGTTTGCTCAATCAGGATAACTTCCAGGTATATGAAGACGGGGCGCTCCAGCAGATCGAATCCTTCAGTCACGAAGATATCCCGGTCACGGTGGGGCTGGTCGTCGACAATAGCGGAAGCATGAAGTCGAAGCGCCCTGAAGTTATCGCCGCCGCTCTGGCCTTTGTCCGATCCAGCAACTCGCAAGATGAAATGTTCGTGGTGAACTTTAACGATGGCGTTTCGTTTGGCCTGCCGCGGAATACGCCCTTCACCGATCAGCCAGACCAGTTGAGATTGGCCCTTTCCGATGTGGTGGCAATGGGCAGAACAGCGCTTTACGATGCGATTTCCGACGCGGTTGGACATCTCAAACAGGGAAATCATGACAAAAAAGCACTCATTGTCGTCAGTGATGGCGGGGATAACGCGAGCAGACACGCTCTTTCTGAAACCATGGCCCGAGCGGTGAAATCCGACGCCATGATTTATACCATCGGTCTCTTCGACGAGGATGATCCCGATCGGAATCCCGAGGTACTTAAGAAACTTTCCAAAGCTACCGGTGGCGACTCGTTCTTGCCTGAATCCATCAAGGATGTTCAGACAATTTGCGAGCGCATCGCTCTTGAAATTCGGAATCAGTATACCGTTACTTATATTTCGTCAAACAAGAAGGAAGACGGATCGTATCGAAACATCAAGGTGAAGGTAAACGCGCCGGATCATGGACGCTTGATAGTTCGGGCGCGCTCTGGCTACTACGCCCCCTCAAACACCGAGTCCAAACGGGAGTCCAAGGCTCTCTCTTATGAGAGTTCAAATTAGAACGCGGCCAGAGCAGCGAACCTGAAACCTACCTCCTGCCTATCTCCCGCCAATTCATCCCTGTCTTGAAATCCTCCGTGAATGGGATGATGATTTCCCGACGCCACGCACCGCTGACGTAAACGCTTTCCAGATGCGCAGGTTCCCGGCAGCTTCTTCCAACATGCGTTCGGGGTGGAACTGCAGCCCGACGACAAATTTAGACTTCGGATCGTAGTAGCCTTCCACGAGGCCATCTTCCGCGTAGGCCATGGGCTTGAAACGGTGCGCCAGATCGCGGGTTCCCTGATGGTGGTAACTGTTTACCAGCAATTCTTTTCGCTGGTACCAGTTTTCGAGGGGGCTGCCGGTGACGATCGAAATCGGGTGCCGGTAAGTATCGTAATGTTCGTGATTGATATGTTGGAGCGAGGAGTTTTTTTCTTTTTGCACGTCGCCGTACAGCGTGCCTCCGCAGACAACGTTAAGCAGTTGCGATCCGCGGCAGATGCCAAGGATGGGAAGTTTTTTCCGCAAGGCGTGGCGGATGAGATGGATTTCTATTTTGTCTTTCAGCGGATGAGTTTTCTCAAGGTACTCGAAATTTTCGGGCCGGGCCTTGTAACGCTTCGGTTCGATGTCCTCTCCCTCGACTAGCAGAAGGCCCTTCATGTCTGCAATGTAATTGGGAAGACAAGCAAACGATCCTTCGGCGACAGGGACCATCACCGGCAAAATCCCAAGCCGCATCAGAAGCTCGAGGTGGTATTCCCCGACGTAATCGATGTACTTGTGCTTCCTGATCGTTCTGCGGGTGACGACGAGAACAGAGGGGCGGTTCATGGGAATAGGATGTGGAGCGCCTCGACCAGCTTAAAATCTTTTTCGGCGCCTTGCGAGGCCACGCGGATGTGAAAATCGTCCATGCCGATTTTATTCGAGCAGTCCCGCACGTACAGGCCATGTTCCTTCAATAGAAGCCCCTGCAGGTTGGCGGCGGTCATGCCGCGCTTGATCTTGATGAGCATGAAGTTGGCCCCGGTGGGATACACATCGATGCCGGGAACCGCCCTCAAATCATTGTAGAGTTCGCGAACGTCGCCGATCAGCCGTCTTCGGGCTTCGTGATAGGCGGCGTCGGTGGACGGCAGCAAGGACAGAAAATACTGCGCCAGCGTATTCACATTCCAGGTGGGAATGAATTGGCGCATGCGGTTCAGGACGAAAAGATTTCCGCTGTAAGCGTATCCGAGGCGCAAGCCCGGCACTCCGCAATGCTTGCTCATGCTGCGCACCAGCAGCAGATTGGAAAATTGGTCGGCGACCTGCAGCAGGCTGGGGACGGGATCGCCGGCGAAGTCGATAAACGATTCGTCGACGATCACCAGTTCCATGTCCTTGGCACGGTGCAGGAAATCGATCATCTCATCGAGAGAAAAAAGCTGGCCGGTGGGGTTGCCGGGATTGATCACGAGCAGCGCCTTGAGCCCGCGCCCGCGCACCCAGGCCAGATAATCCGGCAGATGGAGCCGGTAGTTTACTTCCGGCCGCAGAATGTACAGCTCGGCGTCGCGCTGGTCCCTGAGCTTTTCGATGTACTCGCCGAAGGTGGGAACGGGGACGGCGAAGCGGTCGATTAGCGTCGTGTTGATGAGCACGATGAGTTCGGTGGCCCCGTTTCCGATGATCAGGTTGTCGGGATTCACGTGCAGCACCGCCGCCAGATGTTTTTGGCTGGTGTCCGGGTTGCTGGAGGGATACGACTTGATGAGGTTCGGAAAGTTTTCCTTCAGGTCGTCGAGCATCTCGGGCGTGGGGTAGTACGGGTTGGCGATGAAGCAGAAATCGATAATTTCCTTGGCCTTGTCGTAGCCTACCAGGTCCGCCAGGGACGGCGAATGCGAGGTTTCGTAGAAAAGATGCTTTCTATGTTCCTCCGGCGCGATCTTGGATCTCACAGGTTCCATATATTTGTTTCTAACACCCGCGGATTTTGCTTACAAGCTTTGTTTCCAACGTGTGGTTAGAGCGGATTTCGGGGGATGAGCCGTCTCAGTTAGAAAGTGGCACGCGGCGTATCGTTGGTGAGGTTTCTGGAAAATTCCCTGGCCCGCTCGCAAAATCCTGGCCGCTACTCGGGCCCGAAGGCCAGCAGCACGTTCCCGGGGACGCCGCCGTTGCGGGGATAACCAGAACTAATAAAGACCATGCCGTTGACGACCACGGCGCCCGGACCGTCGATCGAGCCGCCGTAGCCCTTCACGCCGTTCACCGTCTGGAAATCGCGCATGGTGTTGAAGTCCCACAGCAGCTTGCCGTCTTCGACCGAGTACGCGCGAATATGGCCATCGGTCGAGGTCGAAAATACCGCGCCGGGAATCTCGGTGACCGCGCCCGGTTGGGAGGGGCCGCAGCCTTCGGGGGCACCTGGCGGACAAGGCGTTGCGGCCACATGCCACTCCTGGCTGCCGTCGGCAACGCGCAGGGCGGTGAGGCCGCCTCCCTCGTTCGGGTCCACACGGTTGCGGCGCGGGTCGGTCGGATCGGTCTGCAGCATGCGTTTGACGTCGGATACCGTCGCAAACACGTTTTGCCCATCCGAGGCCATGCCCCATTGCACGCCGCCGTTGGTGCCGCCCTTGCCGACGCGCGTCTGCCACACCACCTCGCCTTTTTTCGCGGGATCGAGCGCCCAGACAATGCCCGATTTCTGTCCGGCGAGCAGAAGTTCACGGCCGTCCGGCGCATGGGTCAGAATCGGCGAGGAGCCGAAATCGAAATCCGGGCCGCAGGTGGAGGGGGCGCGCGAACAACTGCCGTTGAAGACATCCTCCGCGGTCAGTTGTTTGATCCAGACCATATGGCCGGTCGCCATGTCGAGCGCGATTACCGCGTCGCTGGTTTCCGTCGCGGGCGCGGAATAATTATCTCCTGTGCCCACGTAGAGAAGGTTGCGCTTGGTGTCGAGCGTGGGCGTGGACCAGACACCGACGCCGGAGGGTCCATAATTGATTGTGCCGCGCGGAGTCCTGCCTCTTTCCACTGGCGCGTCGGTCATCCAAGTCTTCCACAGCTGCTTGCCGTCGCGGATGCGCAGCGCCACCACGCTGCCGCGGAAGGTGCAGCAGTTGTAATCCACATCGGCGGAGCGCGTTTCCTCCCACGACGCCACCGGCACATAGACGATTCCATCATGCGCGACAGGTCCGCCCGTGAGCCGCGTGGAATCGTGCGTTTCCACCTGCGCCTTCCAAAGCAGCTTGCCCGTTTCCGCCTTCACCGCGTAGAACCAGCCGGTCATGTCACCGAACAGCAGCGCGTGTTGGGTTCCGAGCGGCACTTCCAGAATCGAGGACCGCACCGGCCCGTTTGCCTGAAACACCCATTGCAGGCAGCCCGTTTCTGCGCGCATGGCGTGGACCAGCCCGCCGGCGCTTCCCACGAACACCTGGCCGTCGATCACCGTGGGAGGCGCAAACGCCGTGGCATCTCCGTCGAAGCCGAATGCCCATTTCAGTTTCAGCCCGCGCACCTGGTCGGTGCTCAACCCGGCCAAATCGCCCGGCTGAAACCGCGCGTTGTTCTGGCCGGGACTCCATCCATTCCAATATGTTTTTGGCTTGGCGGCGATTTTTACGGTGTGATCCGCGCAGAACGCCGAGGCGGGCGGCCCTGCCACCGGCGCGTTCGTCCCTAGATAGGAAGCAACGGCGATGCGGTCCTCCCGGCTGATGGTGAATGCGACGGCCATCATCGGCCCGGCATCGAGCGCGCGGAGGATTCGCGCCGCGGGCATTTTCTGCAACGCTTCGCGAGGAGGGATGCGGTCATTCACCTGCTCGTGGCAGCGGGCGCAACGCTGCTGGTAGATTTCCTCGCCTGAAGTAGCCGCGAACAGCGGGCTTGCCAGCAATACGAAAGGAAGAAGGAATGCGGAACGTTTCATGCGGCAGACCATATCACGGCGGCGGAATTCGAGTCTAGGAAGGCGCTTCACTTCAGGTCGGCATGTTCGTGCGGCGCCTTTTCCAGGCATTGCCCGCAATCCAGTTGTTTCGATGGAATGGGTAGATCGCGATTTCCGATGGAATGGGTAGATCGCGATTTCCGATGGAATGGTGGTAAAGTGGGTTATCGGATGTTGTTGGCTGAATATGAAAATATTCAAGCAGCAAAATAGCGCTTCCCCGAAATTGGCAGCCGCAGTGCTGGGATTGGCTCTGGCGGCTTCCTCTGTTCCGGCGCGATCGCGCACGAACGCTGGAAATCAAAGCTTGATTACCGAAGATCTTTCGAATGGTGCAAGTTTTACCTTTAAGATTGCTCCGAACCTCCCCGACTTCACATTTAAAGTGATTCCTGAAGTGAGGAACGACGATGAGCATGGCAATGCTATGTCCACGGTGCGGGACATCGAGGTATTTCGGGGCAATTCGAAGCAGTCATTACAACACCTGGAAGGTTGTGGATGGACTGATATGCAGCCTCCACGGGATTCCGATTGGTTTACCGCCAACGATTTCAATTTCGATGGCTATCAGGATGTCTATGCCATGACGATTTGGGGCGCTACTGGAAACGAATCAGGATGCATTTGGCTTTTTGATCCCAAGACCGAGCGATTCACATACAGCCGGGAATTCAGCGAGCTTAGCGTGCGTAAGCTCGATCCCGATTCGAAAACGATTCTTTCCTTTTGGAATGGCGGGGGAGGAACGTTCAGCGCGCAAAAATATAAAGTCGAAAATAATCTGCCGATATTGTTTTGGACTGAGAAGAAGGACTGGGATTGGGATAGGAAGCAATTTCACTGCGTCGAGCAAGAAGTTAACCGGACGGGAAAGGCGAAGGTAGTACGCGACGTGTGGGGAAAATCGTCGTTTGAGGGAGGCCCGTGCGATCCGGGCGATCTGTTTGCATCCAAGAAGCCAATCAATTCACCTGACCGAAATAACCACCCCATTCCGAATATGGGCGCGGGCAATTCCGCCACGACGGCTCCGAATGTCGGCCCAGTGGAACTCAACGAGCAAGGAATGGCCCTTATGAAAGACGGCGACTACGAAGAGGCTGCCAGCAGATTCATGATGGCCGTGCTGCTGAGCCCAACGAATGCCCTGTACGCTAATAATGTGGGATTTGCTTTCTACAAAATGAAAGAGTACGAGAGTGCTGTTAAATGGTTCAAGAAGGCCGTCGAGGTCGATCCAATGCGTGCGGTTGCCTATCTTAATCTCGGCGATGCATACTCCCAGCTCAGCAGGGCCATTGACGCTCGCGATGCGTACTCGAAGTATCTCGAACTCGCGCCAAATTCCAAATCCGCCCCTGAAGTAAGAAAGAAAATCGAATCTCTTTCGCACTCGCGCTGATGAAATACGTGGCCAGGGATGCACTGAACGAAAGGGCTGGCAGCCTATACAGGCTGCTGAAAAAGCCCTTGCTGGAAAATCTTTTTTGTCGTCATTCCGAGTGAAGCGAGGAATCTCTCCGGGATCTCAATTAAAGCGAATGAGAGATTCCTCGGCGGAAGGCGTGCCTCGGAATGACGACATTGTGGTTTATTTCGCAGCCTCCACAGCCTGTAAAGCCTGCAATCCACAACCTTACAACCCAACCCCTACTTCATATCCCGCCAATTCGGCCCAGCCTTCAAATCGGCGACCAGCGGCACGGCCAGGTCGTGCACATTTTCCATTTCCTTGCGGACCAGTTTCTTTAAACGATCAAGTTCGTCGTGCGGGGCTTCGAAGAGCAGTTCGTCGTGGACCTGAAGAATCATTTTTGCTTTGAATTTCTGCTCGGGAAGTTCGCGGGCGATCGCGATCATGGCGAGTTTTATCAAGTCGGCGGCGGTTCCTTGCAGGGGAGTGTTGAGCGCGGTGCGCTCGGCAAAATTTCGCAGGTTCACTTGTTCCGAAGTGATTTCGGGGACGGGGCGGATGCGGCCGAACAGCGTGCGCGTCACTCCGGTCTTGCGCGCTTCGGCGAGAGATCTTTCCAGATATTCTTTTACGCCGCGATAGCGCGCGAAATAGGCGGCGATGAATTTCGCGGCTTCTTTTGTGTCGATGCCGAGCTGTGCGGCCAGGCCGAAGGGCGTTTGTCCGTAGATGATGCCGAAGTTGATGGCCTTGGCGGCGCGGCGGTGCTCGGCGTTTTGCGCCATGGGGCCGACGCCGAAAACTTCCTGCGCGGTGCGCGCGTGGATGTCCTGTCCGGTTTGAAACGCTTCGATCAAGACCGGGTCCTCGGAAAAATGCGCCAGGATGCGCAGTTCGATTTGCGAATAGTCGGCGGAGAGCAGCGTATTGCCCGGGCCGGCGGCGAACGCGGCTCGAATCTGGCGGCCAAGTTCGGAGCGCACGGGAATATTCTGCAGGTTCGGGTCCGAGGAACTCAGGCGGCCCGTCGCCGTGCCGGTCTGGCTGAAGCTGGTGTGCAGGCGGCCGGTTTCGGCGTGGATCAGCTTCGGCAATGCGTCCACGTACGTGGATTTGAGTTTGCTGATTTCGCGGTATTCCAGGACTTTTTTTGGCAATTCGTGCGTGAGTGCCAGCTCCTCGAGCACGTCCGCGGCGGTTGAGCGCGGCTTGGAGCGGCGGCGGCCGCCGAGCGTGAGCCCCATTTTGTCGAACAGGATTTCGGCGAGCTGCAGCGGCGAATTGATGTTGAATTCCGAGCCGGCCATTTCCCAGATGGTTTTTTCCAGGCTGCGGATTTCCTTCTCCATCGTCTTGGACATGGCGTCGAGCGCTTTGGGATCGACGCGCACGCCGTCGCGCTCCATGGCGGCCAGCACCGGGGCGAGCGGCAGGTCAATCGTTTCATACAGTTCCGCGAGTCCCTGTGCTTCGACTTCCTTGCGCAGCAAAGGCGCGAGCTGCTGCAAGTGATCGGCGTGCTCGCCGGGGGCGCCGGAGAGCGTGACGCTTTGCTGGCGGAGCACGACGTCAGCCAGCGCGTGCTTTGAGGTGGTGGGGCGCAGCAGATACGAGTACAGCATGGTCGCGTGGCGGATTCCGGCCACCGGTCCCGTGAGCAGCTCGAACAGCTTGGGATCGTGCACGATTTTCGGCCGCGCCGGGTCGCGCAGAAAATCCTTTAGAGCGGCGAGCATGTCGCCCTTCGGGTCGATCCACGCGGTGCGCGAGACGCCTGCCTGGGGCGAAATTTCCAGCGCGGCGATAGCTGTGCCGAAGCCTTCGGTCTCGCGTTCGCCATCGGCCAGCGTCAACCACACGGCGATTTCGGCATTTTTCGGAAGCGCGGCCAGATATTTCCTTAGCGCGGCGGGAGAATCGAGCGCTGCGGAATCGCTGGCCGCAACCGCCGCGGTGGTCGCCGCCGGAAGATCGCGCAGCAGCGACGTAAATCCAAGTTCCGCGTAGAGCGAGCGCAGGGCTTCGATGTCCGGCGCGCGCTGCGTCAGATCGTCGAGCACCAACTTTACGGGCGCCTTCGTGTCGATGATGGCGAGCTGCTTGGACATCAGAACGGCTTCGCGGCTGTTTTCCAGCGCCTCACGGTAACGCTTGCCTTCGACTTCCTTGGCGTGTTCCAGCGCCGATTCCGCGGAACCAAAGCGGCGGATCAACTCCTTCGCGCCCTTTTCACCAATGCCTTTCGCGCCGGGAATGTTGTCGATCGAATCGCCCATCAGGGCCATCACGTCGGCGACTTGCTTGGGCGGCACGCCCATGATTTCTTCGACTTTCGCTTCGTCCACGATCAGATCAGTCTTGTCCGGTCCGGCGCCGGGCCGCAGCACGTGCACGTTTCCGCCGACCAGTTGCATCATGTCCTTGTCGCTGGTGATAATGGACACCGCGAGATTTTTTTTCTCGGCTTGCCGGGACAGCGTGCCGATCACGTCGTCGGCCTCGAACCCATGAAATTCCAGGATCGGCAGCCGCATGGCCTCGCACATCCGCCGGACGTAGGGTAGTTGCACGGCAAGGTCCTCGGGCATCGGAGGACGCTTGGCCTTGTATTTGGCGAACAGTTTGTCGCGGAACGTCGGCTCTTTCGTATCGAACACCACGGCTAGATAGTCGGGCGCGTGCTCCTTGGCCAGCTTGCGCAACATGTTCGAGAAAAGATAGGGAACCTTGGTCGGAATCCCCGCGGGACTGTTCAGCCGCGCCATGGGAGCAAAATAGGCGCGGAAGATGAATCCCATCGCGTCGACCAGGAAGAGCTTTTTCGCGGCTGCGGTCTTTGCCATCCGCGCGAGTATAGCAAAGCGGCGCGTGCTCCTGGTGTGTGCTATTTTATTGGTTCGCGGTTTTTCGGAAGACCCCCGCGTATCCCTTCAATGCCTAAACGGAACAAGAAAAACGCTCAGGAATCGCCCGCCGCGCCGGTCGAGCCCGTGTATGCCCGGTACGCAATGACGCAGGGCGATTCCGAGCAGCCGGAAATTGCGCCGCCGGCTTCCGTCGCGCGATCCTCCAGGACGTCGCCTGGCGCGGATGCGCAGGAAGAAAAACCCACCATCGCTGAAATTTTTGGCCCCGGCGGCGCGGTCGAAAAATGCATGCCGGAGGGGTACGAGCACCGGCCGTCGCAACTGGAAATGGCGGAACTGGTCGAGGCGGCGTTCACGCAAAAGCGGCACCTGATCGTCGAGGCCGGGACCGGGACGGGGAAGACGCTGGCGTACTTAATTCCGGCGATCCGCAGCGGGCGCACCGTGGTGATTTCCACGGCCACAAAATCGCTGCAGGAGCAGCTGTACGAAAAGGATATTCCGTTTCTGCAAAAACATTTCGCGCCGGGGCTGAAAGTGGCGGTGATGAAGGGGCGCGGAAATTTTCTGTGCCGGGAAAAAGTTTACCGCATGGCCGACCAGCCGGTGCTGAAGGGCCTCGACGAACTCGACTGGTTCCACCAGATTCGTGATTGGGAAAAAGTCACCGAGACGGGCGACCGCGCGGAACTAAATTTTTTGCCGGACGATTCCGAATTGTGGCAGCGGCTGGACGCGCGCCGCGATGCCTGTTCGGGGCAGAAGTGCCCGGAGTTCAACAAGTGTTTTATCACCGCCATGCACCAGCGAGCCGCCGAAGCCGACCTGATCATCGTGAATCATCATTTGTTTTTCGCGGATCTGGCGCTGAAGCAGGACGACTTCGGCAGCGTGCTGCCGGAATACGCCGCGGTGATTTTCGACGAGGCGCACGAGATCGAGGACGTGGCCAGCGATTTTTTCGGCCGGCAGATTTCCAATTACCGTTTCGATGAGTTGGGGCGCGACGCCGAGATCGCCGTGCGCGTCACGAAAATCAGCGGCGCGCCGCTACTGAAGCGCGTGGCGCGGATGCGCGAGCGTTCGCGCAGCTTTTTCGAGGCGTTTCCGTCGCGCGAAGGGCGTTTTCCCTTCGATAAGATGCAGCGCGCGGGATTCCTCGAACAGAACCGCGAAGCCTACGACGCCTTGGTCGACGCGCTGAAAAGCATGGAGGCGGAAATCGCCGCGCTGCCGTCCAAGCCCGAGGAGCTGCTGAATATCGCGCGGCGCGCCATGGAGCTGCGCGGCGAATTGAAATTCCTGTTTGAGTCGAGCGAAGGGAATTTCGTGTACTGGTTCGAGCGCCGCGCCAAGGGCGTATTTGTGGCGGCGACGCCCATCGACGTGAGCGCGCTGCTCCGCGAGCGATTGTTCGAGCCGTTCGAGACCATCATTTTGACTTCGGCGACGCTGGCGGTGGGCGGACGCTTCGATTTTTTGAAGCAGCGCCTTGGCCTGCAAGTCGCCGCCGAACGCGTGCTGCCATCGGAATTCGATTTCGCGGAACAAGCTCTTCTTTATGTTCCGGCGACGCTGCCCGATGTGCGGGACTCCGCGTTTCCCGAGCGCGCCGCGGCGGAAATTGTGCGGCTGCTGGAGATTTCCGAGGGGCGGGCCTTTTGCCTGTTCACCAGCTACAGCCAGATGAACGATTTGTACGAGCGCGTGCGCACGCGCGTGCGGTTTCCGGTGCTGCTGCAAGGATCCGCGCCGCGATCGGCGCTGCTGGAAAAATTCCGCAACACCGAGGGCGCGGTGCTGTTTGCCACGTCGAGTTTCTGGCAGGGCGTGGACGTGCGCGGCGAGCAGCTTTCCTGCGTGATCGTCGACAAGCTGCCGTTCGCGGTGCCCTCGGACCCGATTGTGGCGGCGCGCGTGAAGGCGCTGCAGGAGGACGGCCGCAACGCCTTCGCCGAATACCAGGTGCCCGAGGCGGTGCTGGCGCTCAAGCAGGGCTTCGGGCGGCTGATCCGCTCGCGCACCGACCGCGGGGTGCTGGCCATCCTCGATAACCGCATCCAGCGCATGCAGTATGGTAAAATCTTCATGGAATCGCTTCCGGCGTACGCGACCACCAGGGACATCGCCGCAGTCGAACGGTTCATGAACAAACTAAAATAATTTGTTGTGTCTCTGGATTCGCCCATTTCATGAATTCTTTCCCAAGGGAATCTGATGTTCCAAGTGAGTGTTGACGAAAGTTTTTCCGCGGGGCACGCCCTGCGCGGCTACAAGGGGAAGTGCGAGAATCCGCACGGCCACAATTACAAGGTGCGCGTCACGCTGGAAGGCCCGGCCCTGGATTCCATCGGCCTGCTTTACGATTTCACGCACCTGAAACGCGCCATGCGCGAAATTATCGCCGGCGTGGACCACATCTATCTGAACGATAAGGCGCCCTTTGACACGGTCAATCCCTCGGCGGAAAATCTGGCGAAGTATTTTTTCGATGAAACCACGCGGCATTTGAGCGCGGCGCCGCAGGGCGCGCGCATCGCCAGCGTGACGATTTGGGAAACCGATACGACTTCGGCGACGTACTGGCCGTAGGCGTGGTTTTAGTAGCACAGGCTGAAGGGGTTTCGGGAAAACTCAAATTGTCGTCATTCCGAGGCATGTTTTTCGCCGAGGAATCCCTCTTTTCTTGAACTTAAATCGAAGAGGGATTCCTCGCTTCGCTCGGAATGACGGGGGAATAAAGTGTTTCCGAGAACTCTGAAATCTGCGCCACTGGAAAATATGAACCGTTCCTTTCTGATCATAATTTTGCCGGCGATTGCCGTGGGTCTCGGCTACATTTTTGTGCTGCACTGGCTCGGCTACGAACTGGAGCCGTTTCGATTCGTCATGGCAGGAGTTGGGGCGGTCGCGGCAGTAGTTCTCGTCCAAGTCTACCAGCGCCGCAAAGCCGCGCGAAAAAACCGATAAGATCATGCAAATTTCCGAAATATTCCGGTCGATCCAGGGGGAAAGCACACGTTCGGGCTTGCCGTCCATTTTTGTGCGGCTGACCGGCTGCAATCTGCGCTGCACCTGGTGCGACACCGCCTACGCGTTTCACGGCGGCACGAAGATGACCGTCGATGAAGTCTTAAATCGCGTCGCTGAACTATCCCATGCCGGGCCCGGAAAATCATCCGGCCAGGCGGGAGCGCCGCCGGCGGTTACTCTGGTCGAATTGACCGGGGGAGAGCCGCTGTTGCAGCCGGAGGCGATCCCTCTGGCGCAAGAGCTGCTGGACCGCGGCTACACGGTGATGATCGAAACCAGCGGCGAGCGCCCGGTCTCCGGTCTGCCCCGCGAGGTCATCAAAATTGTCGACGTAAAATGCCCCGATTCGGGCGAACCGGACACTTTTTATATGGAGAACCTGGGCGCGCTCGACGAAAAAGACGAAATTAAATTCGTGATCTCCACCCGCCGCGATTATGAATTTGCCCGCGAATTCACGCTGCGGCACAACCTGGCGCATCGCGTTCATCAAGTGGTGTTTTCCCCGGTGCACGCCGATCCCGAGGGAACCTGGCCGGGGATGAGCGCCCGCGACGTCGCGGAGTGGATTCTGGCGGACGGCCTGCCGGTGCGGCTGGGACTGCAACTGCATAAATTCATCTGGCACCCGGCCATGCGCGGCGTATAGACTTTATGGCTCGCAGCCGCATCTAACTGGCAAGGGAAAGGCACCAGCGGAAGAATGGCCGAAAAGCCCAAGGCAGTCGTCTTGATAAGCGGAGGGATGGATTCGTGCGTGACGGCCGCCATCGCGCGCGAAACTCATGACTTGGCGCTATTGCATGCCAGCTACGGCCAGCGCACCGAGAGCCGCGAGCGGCAGGCGTTTGACGAGATTGCGGATTTCTACGGGGTACGCCAGCGCCTGGTGGTGCACCTAGACCACTTCGCGCAGATCGGCGGGTCGGCCTTGACCGACAGGAGCGTTGCCGTACCGGAGAGCGAACCGGGAGCGCCTGTCGAGGGTAACGAAATCCCGGTCACATACGTCCCATTCCGTAACGCCCACTTCCTGGCGGTTGCGGTCAGCTGGGCAGAAGTGATCGGAGCAAAGGCCATTTTCATTGGCGCGGTGGCGGAAGACAGTTCGGGGTATCCGGACTGCCGTCCGGAATATTACCGCGTGTTTCAGCAGTTGGTCCGGGAGGGAACGCGCCCGGAAACGCAAATAGAGATAGTCACACCGGTCATCGGAATGCGAAAATGGGAGATCGTGCGGCGCGGTATGGAATTGGGAGCGCCCCTGGACCGGACTTGGTCGTGTTACCAGTTTGAAGACGAGGCGTGCGGCGTGTGCGATAGTTGTCGGCTGCGCCTGAGCGCGTTTACCGAAGCAGGAATTAGCGATCCCATTGCTTATCGGGTCGCCAATCGGGTTCGAATTGAGAGATAATGGGCCATTGATAGATTATGAAACGACCGCGCGGGACACCCCGCCGGATCTGCGTTGCTAGGAGGCAGTGAAGATCATGAATCGAATGAAAACACTCAGGATGGCAGTCGTGCTCGCGTTGATCGCCGGGCCGATGGCGTTGTGGATGGCAACTGCCGCCTACGCGCAGGGCGCCGGCACGGTTTCGGGCACGGTGTTGGACTTGAATGGAAAACCCTACCCAGACGTAACCCTGTACTTCACCAACCTGGAAACAAACAAACCTTCCCAAACCACGACGGACGCCAAGGGGCACTATGCCATGGCCGGCGTAACGGGCGGGAAATATAACGTCGACTTCAAGGCCAAGGACAAAGACGGCAACGAACAGCTGGTTTTTCAAGCTGGCTTGGTTATCACTTCGGGTTCTTCCCCCACCTACGACGTCAACTTGAAGGAACTTCAGGAGCAGGGAAAATTGGGCGCCATCGATGCCGCCAGGAAACAGGCTGAAGCCGCCAAGAACTTTGAAGCGTTGAAGGCCCACTATGAAGCCGGTTCGGCGGCCATCGAACAGATGAAGGCGGCCCAGGCGCAACTGGCAAAGACCCCGAAAGACCAGCAGGACCCGATTAAGGAAAAGATCAGTCAGGCTGGAGGCACGGCCGTCACGGAGCTGTCCGGGGCGCTGGATCTGATGAAGCCGGAAGATACCAACCGTCCCATCGTGTTGTCCCGGCTGGGAGAAGCCTACGAGAGCATGAACAAGTGGCAGGAGGCGGCCGACACCTACCAGAAATCGATCGCCTTGAAGCCGGACGTTCCAGCCAATTACAACAACCTGGGAAACGATCTTGCGAAACTCGGGAAAGTCGATGATGCGCGGGCGGCGTACCAGAAATATGTGGACCTGAACCCGACCGACGCGGCGCTGGCTTGGCGGAATTTCGGAATCGTGCTGTACCAGGCCAACCGCATGAAGGAAGCCGTCGAGCCGCTGCAGAAGGCTACTACGCTGGATCCCAAGAATGCGCAAGCCTGGCTGCTGCTCGGAATCGCTCTGGTCAATACCATGGAGTTCAAGACCGAGGGCGACAAGATCACTCCGGTGATTCAGCCCGGCACGATCGAGGCTTATCAGCATGCCATCGACCTCGATCCGAATGGGGACGTTGGCGCGCAAGCCAAGGCAGGCATGGATTCCCTGCAGGCGATGGGCGTCGGGATCACCACGAAAGTCGGTTCGGCTCCGGCCAAGACGACATCGAAAAAAGGCGGAAAGTCGTAACTTTTCACTTTCCGCGCATATCGAAAATCCCCGGGTCAGAAGACCCGGGGATTTTCTTTTTTGTGGCCGGAAACTCGGGCTAGAAATGCGTGAGCGTGCCCGTGACTTTCGTGCGGCGCAATGCCCAGGAGAACACCACAAAAGAGACGGGCAGAATCACGGCCGCGAAGGCCAGTAATACCGCCAGCGAGGGCCACAACTGGCGCAGCGAGGCATGTCCCAGCAGCGCCGTGCGCATTCCCTCCAGGGAATACGTGACCGGAATCAATCGCGCCACTACCTGCAGCCATTTCGGCAGCACCGAAATCGGGTACATCATTCCTCCCACCACCGAGGAAAGCCCCACCACCGCCCAGTTCACGGGATTGCCGCGCTTGAACACCAGCAAATAGCTGGCGCTCAGGATTCCCAGTCCGGAAAAGGTGAGGACCGATGCCGCCAGGATCAGCGCCGCCCCCAGCCAGTTGGCGTCGCGCAGGGGAAAACCGAACAGCGCCGCGCCCCATCCGATGTAGATGGTCGTGCGCAGCGACAGCAACGCAAACGGATACAGGCTCGATCCCAGCAGGATCACGGGAAGGGAAGTCTGCGTCACCAGCAGATTTTCCAGCGTGCCGTTTTGCCTGGCCTCGCGCAAACTCTCATCGAAGGTTTGCAGCGCCACGCTCAGGTAATCGAAAAAGGCCAGCCCCACCAGGGCGAACGCGAAATAGCCGGAATTCTGCGGGAGAGACTTCTCCAGTTGAGGGCTGTTGATGAACCGGGAGAGAAAATAAAAGCCGGCCACTGCGAAAAGAGATTCCAGGGCCTGCACCAGGAATGCCGCCCGGTAACTCCGCGCGACCGCAAAATCCCTTTTAAACAGCAGGGCTAATTTTCGCAGCGTCATGTGCAACCGGCCGGAATCGTTCATTGCGCTTCCCGCGCCGCGCGATGCGTGAGGATTTCCATCGACTGCTCCAGGGTTTCTGCGCCCGCTCCGGCCATCAAACCCGCGGGCGTATCGCAGCCGAGAATTCTGCCGCCGCCCAGAACCGCGACGCGTCCGGCGAGTTGCTCCACTTCGGAAAGAGTATGAGAGGCGAACAAGACCGCGGTGCCGTGCCGGCCGACGATTTGCTCGCGCAGAAATCGCCGAAATTCCGCGGCTGCCAGAGGATCCAGGCTGCGCGTGGGCTCATCGAGAAGCAAGACCGATGGGTTGTGCAGCATGGCCCGCGCCAGCCCCAGCCGGTGAATGTTTCCGGTGGAAAGTGTGCGCACCTGGCGATCGAGCAAGGGGCCGAGGCCGAACAGATCCGAAAGTTCCGCGATCCGCCGGGCCGTTTCCTTTGCCGGGAGGTTGTTCAGCCCGGCAAACAAATTCAGGTTTTCCCTGCCGCTCAGGCGCGAATAAAAGCAGGCGTCCGCTCCGGTGTGGTATCCGATCTGAAGGCGGACTTTGGCGGATTCCCGGGCGACGTCATAGCCGCAAACCTCGGCGCGCCCGCGCGTCGGAATCAGCAGGGTCGTCAGGATGCGCAGCAACGTCGATTTTCCCGCGCCATTGGCTCCTACCAGAGCCAGCACTTCGCCGTGCTCGAGCGCAAAGGAAATTCCGCGCAGCGCCGGTACGGTCAGGCGCGACTCCGGATGCCACAGCGCCCGCCATCCGGTGACGGCGGGCGGAAAATACTTTTCCAAATTTTCAGCACGCAGCGCGAAGTTTTTCACTCTCCGCCGTTATAACCTTTCAAAGGGCCTGACACAAGGTGAACCGGGAGCGGGAGGTATCTTCGCAGCAACTAGACTGCGGAATCACGATTGCCGCGGCGCGATGAAGCCGCTACAATTCCGGGCGTTGCCAGTCGCCGCGTCCAAGTACGCGAGCGTCCGGCGAAGTTGGCGCAAGGTTTGCGCGCGAACTCCCGGATTGAGCAGGGGTGAATGAGGGAGTGTGCATGAATCCAGTAATTTCCGTTCAATCCATAGTGGTAGCCGCGAAAGATCAAGTGTCGTGCGATCTGGCCGGTGAGGCCGCGATTCTCAACATCAAGAATGGCGTTTATTACGGGCTGGACCCGGTGGGCGCGCGGATCTGGAGCCTGATGCAGGAGCCTCGAGCCGTGTCCGACATTCAGAACACGATCACCGGCGAATATGACGTTGAGCCGGAGCGCTGCGCGCGGGACCTGACTGAACTCCTCGAAAAACTTCTGGCCGAAGGACTGATTGAGGTGAAAGACAGTTCCGCCGCCTGAGATTTTTTGCGGTTGGTGAAGCGCGTAACGGTCGGGAATGAACCGACTATCGATCGAAACCGAAACGAGTAACGCGACTCTTAAAGCCGCAAACCGCAACGTCCCGAATGTGAGCCGCTCGAACGCCATGCCGATGGGACGCGAAATTGGGCGGCGCCAATCGCGCCTTCTTTTCCGTGGGCGAAATCCCCGGCAGGCGGCGGTTTTTTCCGGCCAGCCGGCTGCCCAAACGAACTTCAACCATCCCGTGCCGGGAGATGCGGCTCCCGCAGGAAATCCATTGTACGGCGGTGCGCATCTGACTTCCGGCATGGCCAGGGCGCAATGCGCGGGAGACCGATGACCGGAAGCCGCAAGACACTGCCCGAAAAATGGCGCGGATTTCGGAATCGCCCGCCCGAGGAGCGAACGCTTATTGTCCACGCCGCGATGCTGCTGCCATTGACCGAAGCCGGGTTGCGCTTGTTCGGCTTCCGGCGGTGCAAGGAACTGATCGAAAAATTTTCTCCCTCGCGGCGCCTTCCCCAAACCTTGCCCGTTGACGCGGAACACGAGGCGGCCATGCGCGCCGTCCGTGCCGTGCGCTCGGTGGAGTTGCACGGCCCAGCCAATCCCAATTGCTTGGAGCGTTCGATGACGCTTTGGTGGCTGTTGCGGCGCGACGGCATCGATGGCGAGCTGCATATCGGCGCGCGCAAGGAAGACGGTCAATTAAAAGCGCATGCCTGGGTGGAACTGCGCGGGGAAGTGTTGAACGACAACGCGGAAATACACAATCACTATGCGCGTTTCGACGCTCCCATTGCGGCTGCCGAAGACGCGAGTGCGCGCGCTGGCGCGGCCGTGAAGCCGGAGTGATGCGCCGCCGGCTCCATGCAAGCCGCACACGGTTTGGCTCGCCCGCCGCGGTGAAAGGGATACACTTGCAGTTCAAGCGGGAGACGTTTCGCGGATGAGCGGGTTTGTCGGAATCTGGAATCTGGACGGAGCGCCGGTGGACCGCGCGCTGCTCGAACGGATGACGCAGGCCCTCGCGTTTCGCGGCCCCGACACGCAACGGATCTGGTGCGATGGCCCCATCGGCATGGGCCACGCGTTGCTGCAAATCCCGCCGGGGGCTCCGCTGGAGGAGCAACCCGCGCACCTCGAGGGCCGCCTGTGGATCGCGGCGAACGCGCGGCTTGATGCGCGCGATGAACTGATCGGTAAGCTTAAGGAAAAATGCCGGACCGCGGACACGCTATCTTTATCCACTCCTGATGCCGAACTCATCCTGCATGCCTACGATGCCTGGGGCGAAGCCTGCGTGGAATATCTGCTTGGAGATTTCTCCTTTGCACTCTGGGACGCGCAAGTAAAGCGCTTGCTTTGCGCGCGCGATCCGATGGGAATCAAGCAGCTGTACTATGCCCAGGCCGGCTCCTCGCTTGTCTTCGGCAATACGCTGAATTCCATCCGGTTGCATCCGGGTGTTTCCAGGCGGCTCAACGATCTGGCGATTGCCGATTTTCTCTTGTTCGAGATGAATCAGGATCCCTCGACCACGTCGTTCGCCGATATTCGCCAACTGCCTCCTGCACACGCGCTGCTCTGCGAGCGGGGAGCTATAAGTGTGCGGCGCTATTGGGAGTTGCCGCCTGCCGCGCCCGTTCATTTCTCCCGGAACGCGGAATACGTCGAGCGCTTTCGGGAACTGCTCGACGTCGCCGTGGCCGACCGCCTGCGCGGCAGCAACGTGGGCATAGCAATGAGCGGGGGCCTTGACTCGACCGCGGTGGCCGCCAGTGCGCAGCGGGTTCTTGCTCGCACTGGAAATGTCAACGGCGTCCGCGCCTACACGGAAGTTTTTGACAGCCTCATTCCGCATGAAGAGCGGCGCTACGCCACGCTTGCCGCAAACGCTCTGAAGATTCCCATCGAATATCTTGTCAGCGACAACCGGAAAATATTTGAGCGCGGCGACGAGCAAACCCGTCGTTTACCGTTACCCATAAATTTGGCTTGGCCGGATGCCTCTCCCGATCAGTTGCGCCAAATCATTGTTCATAGCCGCCTCGCCTTGACCGGGTTTGGCGCCGATCCGGCGTTTGCCGCGCGGATCACAGTTCATTTTCGCCAGTTGATTAAGAAAGGGCGATTCGATCGCGCGCTGGCGGACGCGGTTCACTATCTCACCAGGCCGGGAAGGACGTCCCGGCTTTACTTGCGTCTTCGGTGGCAACGATTGTTTCCTGCCAAGACCTCCGCGGTCCCTTACCCGGAATGGTTAAATCCAGGCTTGGAGAAGAGGTTGTCCCTGCGCGAACGTTGGGCGGGCCTGACCCATGATCAATTTCCCAACCATTCTGCTCGTCCAGAAGCGTACGAATTGATTGCCAGCCCGGGTTGGCCGAGCCTTTTTGAACTCCTCGATCCCAACGTGACTCAAATGCCGGTCGAGGTACGCAACCCCTTTTTCGATCTACGTTTGCTCCATTTTCTTCTGGCACTGCCCAGACTGCCCTGGTGCTGTGACAAAGAATTGCTCCGGGAAGCTGCCCGCGGCTCACTTCCCGAAGCCGTGCGTTTGCGCCGAAAATCACCCATGCCCGCCGAGACCTTGAACGCACTCCTTCAGAAGCCCGAGTCTGCGTGGGTTGATCGTTTCGACCCCATCGAGGAACTGGAAACTTACGTATTGCGGCAGAAGATTCCCCCTGTATACTGTGAAAAGGACCTATGGTCCGCCCGGGTTCACCTTAGGCCACTCAGCCTTAATTTTTGGTTGCGCCATAGAGAATCTTGATGGTAAAAGCTTACGGGAAGGAGAACACAGTGAACCCAAGTTTGCCCCAATCCGGCAAGAAACCCTACAGCACGCCAATCATTAAGATCTATGGCGATATTCGCGTCATAACGCAGTCCATCACGAAGACCCACGTCACAGCCGATGCAGGCACGTATCCTGGTAATACCAAAACGTAGCTAAGTTTACGGTTGTGCGAGGACCGGTCGGAACTCCATTGCCAGCCTCTTATTTGCTTTACGGATTGCGAGCTTTCAGTAACCTTCCCATTCCGGGCTTAGTCCTTACGGAAGGGTCCAGCACCGTTCCTGTTCACATTCGACTGAAGAACGGGTCCGAGTTCGCCTCGAAGTTTTCCGCATCACTGAGTGATATCTTTTATACCAGCCCGAATTCCAATCGGAACGGCGACTCCAACTTGCGCGCCGGCATGCTCAATGACGGCGCCTACTACGGTTTCTTCTACAGCGATGGTCCAAGATTTGCCATCGACCGCCAGGGCCGCGAAATCTGGGGCGATTGGCCTGATGGCTATACTCTGGAAGACGTCTGCACCTACCTGATCGGCCAAGTAATCAATTTCGCGTTGCGCCTGCGAGGGATTACCTCTCTGCACGCGAGTTCGATTGGCATAGGAGATCGGGCCATCGCCGTCATGGGAGCGCCTGGAGCGGGAAAATCAACCACAGCTGCCGCTTTCGCGCGACTCGGCTATTCGATCCTTTCGGATGATGTCGCTGTTCTGGATGATCAGGACAGTACGTTTCTGGTTCAGCCGGGATACCCGCGCGTCAATTTGTGGCCGGATTCGGCGCGCGCGCTGTTCGGTCCCGGAGAGGAGTTGCCGCGTATTACCCCTACGTGGGGAAAGAAGTACCTGTCGCTTGATAGGGGCGGCTACTGTTTCCAGCCGAAGCCTCTGCCTCTGAGCGCGGTGTACTTGCTCGATGTGCGCGAAGATGCACCGGAAGCTTCGATTCTGGAGGAGCTGACACCCACGGATGCGTTCTTAGCTTTGGTTGCGAACACATACTTGAATTATCTTCTGGACGCTGACATGCGAAGCCACGAATTTGAAATGCTTGGCCGCGTGGCCAAGATCGTGCCTGTCCGCCGCGCGTGTCCCGCTCGTGACCCGTCCAAGGTATTTGAGCTTTGCAATGCGATTGCCGCGGATGTCAAACGGCTCAGAATACAGGAACCGGCGAATGCGATGTCGGGTTCCCTGTGAATCGGTAATTTGCGGGAGGTCTTAAAGCTGGAGGGTAGACTGGACGAATCGCGGGTGGACAGAGTGCGTTTTCGCCACGTAAGATTGCTGGCGGGTGAAATTGGACGGAAATAGAAATAATGAAGACCGCCACACAAGGATTGCAAACACTGCCGGTCGAGCGAACAGCTAGCCTAACTCCTGAAATCTTTCATCAGCGCTACCTCACTGGATCCGGCAAACCTGTTATCGTCTCCGACGCCCTGAATTCCTGGGAAGCAGTGTCGCGGTGGAGCTTCGACTTATTTAAGGCGCGCTACGGGGCCGATCGAGTCTCGCCAAAAATTTTCCGGGGCGTCAAGCGCGTGAAGTTAATGACGCTTAGCGAATTCCTGGACTATCTCGATGCTCCGGATGCTGTGTCGCCGGGTTTGTGGATCGACCCGGAAACGCTGTATCCATGTGCGGCTCCCGCGGACCCCGGTTCGTCTCCCTTGTACCTGGTTTGGGACGGATTCGGAATGCATCCAGAATTGCTCGATGATGTGGAACTTAGCCCGACATTTGTCGAGGACTGGCTGCCCTTATTGCCGCCCGGCTTGCGTGGGGCCCTCAACACCACGAAATTCTTTTCCGCGGGATTCATGATTGGCCCCAAAGGCGCGCAAATCGGGCTGCATTACGATTTTCTGCAATCGCACGCATATCTGGCGCAGATCATCGGTAAAAAAAGATGCTTGCTGTTTTCACCGGAAGATTCCGTGGCGCTCTATGGCGGAAAGGTCAATCCCGATGTGCCCGACTTCAAAGAATTTCCGCTTTTCAGAAATGTGACCGCGTATCAATGCACGCTGGAGCCGGGCGAGCTGCTGTTCATGCCTTGCGGGTGGTGGCATCACGTTGTTTCCCTGGAAAAATCGGTCACCGTGAACTACAACTTTTTTAACCGTGTTAACTTCAGCGGCTATCTGACCCATCTGCTGCGCGAAATGCCGCTCGTTGTGAGCGCTTTGGAGCAGTTGCCTGATCAGCGCGCAGCTCTCGGGATCAAATGGAAATCCCGCGGATTTGATTTTCCCGAGTCCGGCGTGGTGTGATGGCCCTTTTGGTTGCTATACTGCAGCCGAAGTGATTACGCATTTTTATAACCTTGCCGGATATGCGGGGCTTATCGCGGATCGCGTTCGCACGGACGCGTATGCCCAGGCCCTTCGCGGGGCTATTCGGCCGGGCTCGGTGGTATTGGAGATCGGCACGGGGCCCGGCATCTTTGCGGTTCTGGCCTGTCAACTTGGGGCCGGCCGCGTCATCGCGATTGAGGCCAGTCCCGTCATCCAGTTGGCGCGTGACGTTGCTGCGGCTAATCACTGTACCGAACGGATCGAGTTCATCGAGGATCTTTCCACGAACGTGAATTTTCCTATTCGCGCGGATGTCATTGTTTCCGATTTGCACGGGGTTCTTCCCCTCTTCGAACACCACATTCCATCGATCGTGGATGCCAGACGGCGATTTCTTGCTCCCGGCGGTATGCTGATTCCCCGAAAAGAAGTGATCTGGGCCGCCGTTGTTGAAGCTCCGGATCGATATGGAAAGATTGTGGATCCGTGGGAGCACAATGGACTCGGCCAGGATCTTGGTGCGGCCAGGAAGCTGGTCGTGAACGAAATCCTAAAAGCGCGTTTTACTCCTGCCCAGATGCTCACCGAACCGCTTGTCTGGGCCACGCTCGACTACTCAACGATGGAGAGTCCAGATGTTCAGGGCGAACTGTGCTGGTCGATTCAGCGCGACGCGACCGGACACGGGATCGCCGTCTGGTTCGAATCGGAACTGGCGGACGGCGTGCATTTTTCCAATGCCCCCGGAGAGCCGGAGACAATTTATGCCTGCATGTTTTTCCCGTGGCTGAACCCGGTGCCCCTGGCTGCGGGCCAACGTGTGCGTGTCGATCTTCTTGCGAAACTTCTCGGAAGCGATTATTTCTGGCGCTGGACGACAAAGGTCGGATCGATGGAATCGCCGGAAAAAATCATCACGCAATTTGACCAATCGCAGCTCCATGGGTCGATTTTGTCTCCCGCCGCGCTCCACCGAGGGGCGTCTACCTTCGTTCCGCAGATCTCCGAAAAGGGAAGGATGCAACAAAGGACGCTCGAACTCATGGATGGAAGCGCCCCGCTCGAGGAAATTGCGAAACGCCTCGCGGCCGAGTTTCCCTTGCGCTTCACTTGCTGGCAGCAGGCGCTTTCCTATGCCGGAGAACTTTCCAGGGAATACAGCCGGTAATCCACCGCGTGAGAAAATGTGGTCCCGACGTGTCCCCCATATCTCTCCGGAGCGGTAGGTGAATTTCCGCACGTGTTAAACTGACTTTAAAGACGTGCCGAGGGGTAGAAATGAAATGGCTTGGACGAAATTTAAGAAGGCGTTTCCGCCACGGTCTTCGCCATCCTGGTTACACGGCGAAAGCGCTGTTTCATGATGCTCTTGGGATAGACGAGAGGTTCCTCGCAAGCCTTGTGAATTCGACCCCCGGCGCGATTCGCGGGTTTCTGAACGAACCCTCCGCGAATGTGGAGCTCATGCGGCATTGGAAGAGGTGCGAGCAAAAGCTGCACGCGGGCTCCCACCCGGGCAACGATCCGTATGCGAAAAAAGTATTGATGCAATATGCCCTGACGCGCGCCTTGGCGCCGGATTTGGTCGTGGAGACCGGTGTATCGAGCGGCATATCTTCCACCTACTTGCTCCTGGCGTGTCGCCTCAACGGCAAGGGGCACGTTTATTCAATTGATATCGACAATAAGGAGTATCTGGCCCCGGGAAACCGCATCGGTTGGATTGTGCCCGATGACCTTAAAACTCGGTGGTCTCTCTTGTTGGGCGACTCCCACGTTGTGCTTCCACACATCCTTTCGCAGTTGGCTCAAGTGGATATATTTATTCACGATAGCAGCCACACCTACGAGAACATGAAGTTCGAATTCGAGACAAGTTATCCGTATATCCGTCCGGGTGGATTGCTCTTGTCCGACGATACCAACTTCAATGCGGCATTTTCCGAATGCGCGAAGGCGTTCCAACCCAAAGCAGTCCGGATTATCCGCAATCTAGGAATTATGAAGAAGGCATGACGATATGGGCCGGCACCGGAAATGTCGTCGACCATTAACCAATACGCCTTAATTTAGGTGGCGAACTCGAAAAGGCGCGAGAATGGCAGCATGACGCGGGAAAGGGGCTGGCGGCAATGCGCGGGCGCGGCACGCCCGGAATTGGAATTCAATTTATGCTGCGGCCGCGCGCTGATCGATCCCGCGGCCAACGAAAGTGTTCGCCGCCTTATTCAGGAGGGATTGAATTGGCCCGAGGTGCTGGCTGTTGCCGAGCGGCACCGGTTGTCGCCGGTCGTTTATGAGGTTGTTTCCGCCGCGGCGCAGGACCTGATCTCGCCCGCGCAATTGGATGATCTGCGCCAAGCAGCGGCGCCCTCCATGGCCGCCGGGAAAGCGCTGCTTTGGGAATTGATCCGTTTGCACCGTTTATTCGAGGGCGCCCAAATTCCGGTGTTCCCCTACAAGGGGCCGCTGCTGGCGTGGATTGCGTACGGCAGCTTCCTGCGGCGCGAATATCTGGACCTGGATTTCGCCGTCGAACAAAGAAATATTCCCCGGACTCTCGAATTGCTTGAATCCGCGGGTTATCGCCCGCAGTTTGACCGGCGGGAGGCGCACGCGGGGGAAGACGGAATCGCGCCGGGCCAGTATTCGTTCCAATCGCACCCGCACAAAATTCTGGCCGAATTTCACACCGAGCGGACCCTGCGTTATTTCCCCACTCCCATCGATTTTCAGGACCTAAATACCAGGCTGATGACCGTCGAAATCGGCGAACAGCGCCTGCGCACATTTTCCATCGAAGACACGCTGGTCATGCTATGTGTCCACGGCGCGAAACACTTCTGGGAGAGGCTGGGCTGGGTGCTCGACATCGCGAAACTGATAACGGCTCAGCAGGTGAATTGGGAGTTGCTCTCGCGGATTGCGGCAAAAATGGAATCCACTCGCGTGCTACATCTGGGGCTTTACTTGGCGCACGATTTGTTCGGCGCTGCGTTGCCCGAGCCCATGCTGGAAGAGATTCGCCGTGATCCCGCCGTGCAAGAGTTGGCGGAAAAAGTGTATGAACAATATTCGGGCATCTCGGATCACACCGCGGGCGTACTGCCGCGTGCCGTGTTCCGGCTCCGATCGCGCGATAAATTCTGGCCCGGCCTGCGCCATCTCTTGCGCCTGGGGATGAGCCCGACCGAGCGCGACCTGCAGACCGTGCGTTTGCCGCGTTACCTTGCCCCGCTGTATGTGCTCGTCCGCCCCTGGAGGCTTCTCACCCAGTACGGATGGGGATGGAAACGCCGGCCGGGGAATGCGCTTTCCCAAAATGAAACGGGTCGCAAAGGATCCGGGGGCGAAACTTGAGAGCGAAAACCGGGCCCTGCACGATTCCGATGCATACCGTGAGGATTAACGTATACGCGCTAATAAACTGCGACGGTACGTTTTCAGTTGCGCAAGGCCGGGCATCCGTAGCAGATTAGCGGCGGATGCCTGATGGAGCGCCCAATTCTGCAGCGCGTTGGTCCGCGGTCGCTATTGCGATCGCGGCCGCGATCTGGTTTTCCTACGCGGGCGTGAAGCATGCCGTTGCCAGCCATTATGCCGGATCAACCAGCGCGGACGATTGGCTGCATGCTGCTCAAGTGGAACCGGCCGACGCCGAACATTGGTACCAGTTGGGGCGATTCCGCCAGCTGGATTTCGAGCACACCGATCTCACCCTGGCCCTTACTTACTATCGCCGCGCCGTCGAGCTGAATCCGTATTCGCCATTCTACAAACTCGATCTGGCCGGCACGCTTGAGATGTCCGGGCAGTACGCGGAAGCGGACAAATATTTTCAAGCCGCCCAGCACGATTATCCGATTTCTCCGGAAGTCTCCTGGAAATACGGCAATTTTCTGCTCCGCCAGCAGCGCCTGACCGAAGCCTATGACGAAATTCACCGCGCCGTGATGGTGGACCCAAAGCTCATACCCCTGGCCGTTTCGCGCGCCTGGCGGAGCGATCCGGATGTCCACGTCTTGCTGGATCAAATTTTGCCCGATACACCCACCGCGGACTGGGGAGCGATCGCCTATCTATCCGATTCGCAGGAGCCTGTGGCCGGACTGGCGGTCTGGAGCCGCCTGATCGCAAAGAAGCCGGCCGTGGAATGGAAAACCGTGTTCCCGTTCCTCGACATGCTGGTCGCGCAGGAACGATACGACGACGCCGGCCAGGTGTGGCGCCAGGCATTGTCCCTCGCGGGCGATTCCGCGTCTGCGCAGGAGGCGCGCTCGCTGGTCTTTGACGGCGGATTTGAAAAGGATCTGTCCGGCGGGGGATTCGGCTGGCAGGAAACGGACGTTGCCGGCGCCAATTTTGATATCGATAGCGACATCAAACATTCGGGCGAGCGTTCGGCGCGAATCGTTTTCGATGGGTCCGAAAATCTTGCTTACAACAATCTGTATCAACAGGTGCTTGTGACTCCCGGAACGCGCTACCGCTTCCAGGGATACCTGCGAACGGAACAGATTTCCACCGATAGCGGCGTACGATTTGAAATCTACGATCCCAGGGACCAGAAGTCCCTGGATATTTTGACGCCCAATGAACACGGCACGCAGCCCTGGACTCTCGAGGAGGCCGACTTCATCACCGGGGCGCAAACGCACCTGATCCGCGTGCGTGTGTTTCGCGCACCCAGCGCGCGGCTCGACAACAAGATCAGCGGAACGGCGTGGGTGGACGACGTGGCAATTTTCACGGGAGGACCAAAGCCATGAGCGTGGTCCGCACGGGCATCTGCATCCTGGTTGCGTTCGCCGTGCTGGCCCATGGCGGCGTCGAGCCCTGGTCCGAGGCCGTGCTGGAAGCGGGCGCCGCCGTTTTGCTGCTGGTCTGGGCGGTGAAAATAGCAACCGATCCGGGCCTAACCCTGGTTTGGAGCACCTTATTCTGGCCGCTGCTGGCGGTCTGGGTCGTGGCGGCAGTGCAATGGGGAACGGGTCTTAGCATGGTTCCGTTTTTAACGCGTATCGAGCTATTGAAATATTCCGCGCTGATCGCCCTGTTTTTTCTGTGCCTGCAATCCTACCGGACGCGCCAGCAGTGGCGCGGATTCGTATGGTTCCTGCTGATCCTGGGGTTCGCCGTTTCACTATTCGCCATCCTGCAGCATTTTACGTTCAATGGAAAATTGTACTGGGTGCGCGAAATGCGCTACGGAGGGACGCCCTTTGGCCCGTACGTGAACCGCAACCATTTTGCCGGCCTGATGGAATTGCTGATCCCGCCCGGCGTGGCCATCCAGGTCCTGGGAGGAGAGCGCCGCGACCAAATGCCCCTTTTGGCACTGTTCACGGTGTTGCCCATCGGGGCGTTGTTCCTGTCCGCCTCGCGCGGCGGGATCATGAGTTTCTTTGCGGAGATGGCCTTTCTGGCCATCCTGGTAGTCTTGCGCCGGCGCGAGAAAAAAGCGCTGGTGGCGGCCGTCCTGGTTGTCGGGTTTGCTGCCGTGCTGGTGTCGTGGCTGGGCATTGGCGCCGCGATGGACCGCTTTGAAAGCTACAAGGGACTCGAGGTCAGCGAGGGCCGGCGTGTCAGCATGTTGCATGGAACCTGGCATATTTTCCTCGATCATCCCGTTCTTGGAACCGGTTTGGGCACATTGCAACAAATATATCCCCGTTATGAAACTGTCTACGACGGGCTGTTGGTGAATCACACCCATAACGATTATGCCGAGGCGCTTGCCGAGACAGGCGTTATTGGTGGGATTTGTTTCGCTTCGTTCCTGATTGTTCTGTTTTGGAACGGCTGGAAAATTCTAGCAGCAGATAGCGATGCAAGAAATCTGGCGTATCACGCCGGCGCTTTGATCGCGTGTTTAGGCCTTCTGGTTCATGCTTTTGTGGATTTCAATTTTCATATTCCCTCGAACGCACTCCTATTTCTTCTCCAGGCGGCTTTGGCCACCTCCGTGCTTCCAATATCCGAGCGAGGGCGCTGAACATTATCGCTCGGAATGCCGATAGAAAACACGGAGGACAATTCCGGTTTCTACTGCAAATGATGGAACCAGTGCGGGCCGAATTACCGCAATGCCGGAGATACTGCCTGCTCGGATGGGAACACCGGTGCACAGTTTTGGTGCGGTGTACCTATCCGGAACATTCTAATTTTTCACTAATAAATCCGCTTGACTCGCAAGAAGTCTCTGTATAATGGCAAGCGCGTGGGGGAACATATTTTTTTATGATTCAACAACAGCAGGGCACGTCCCGCCCGGCAGTGCAGGTGTTTACCTGGGCCTTGATTTTTCTTCTGCTTCTGGCGCCGGCAGCGTTTTCCCAACAAGAAAAAAAGATCGGAAAGCAAACCAACCTGGCGGTCTCGGAAACCAACGATCGCATCGCGCAGTTGGCGCAGGCGACTTCGGTGAGGCAGGGCGATTACGTGATCGGCAGCGGCGATCTTCTGGGCGTGGATGTGTTTGACGTGCCCGAGCTTTCCCGCGACGTCCGCGTCAATGAATCCGGGTATATCTCCCTTCCGCTGATGCCAGCCAAGGTGCGCGCCGAAGGCCTCACCACGTTTCAGTTGCAGGACAAACTGGCCGAGCTGCTGCAGACCAACGGATTGGTTTCGTCGCCGCAAGTCAGCGTCTCACTGAAAGAGCGGAACAGCCAGCCCATCACTATCATCGGCTCGGTCAAGACTCCCATGGTGATCCAGGCGGTGCGCCAGACCACGTTGCTACAGGCGCTTTCCCAGGCCGGCGGAATCGCCGACGATGCCGGAAACTCGGTGATCGTGACGCGCCAGGCGGAAAAAGCGCTTCCTGCAAGCGATCCGAATGCTCCGCCGATGGCCGCCGAGCCACTGTCGTTCACAATTAATCTGGCCGATCTGCTGGAAACCGGCGATTCCCGGTTCAATATTCCGCTTCTGGGGGGCGACGTGGTTTCCGTGCCGCGCGCCGGGATCATCTACGTGGTCGGCGCGGTCGTTCGTCCCGGGGGCTTCGTGATGCAAAACGACCGCGACCACATGACCACCCTGAAAATGTTGTCTCTGGCGGGCGGGCCGAACAACACGGCAAAAGTCAAGGATGCCGTGATCCTTCGCAAGAATCCGGAGACGGGAAAACGCGACGAGGTTCCCGTGGATTTGAATAAAGTGATGAAACTGAAGACAGAAGATGTCACCCTGCAGGCCAGCGACATCCTGTTTGTTCCGGACAGCGCGGGCAAACGGGCGCTGCATCGCACCGGCGACATTGCCATATCGCTCACCACCGGCATTGCCATCGTTGCCGCCGGTAAATTCTGAACGGTTGAAAGACCGGATGCCTTCGACTTGACACTTTGGAGCGGATAACGACCTTATGGACGAAACAAACAATTTAGCTCCGCGCGAGCGCCCGGGCGCCAATCCGGGCGATGCCATCCAGAGCCGCACGCCGTTTCTGGCGCTGGATTTGATGCCGCGGGAACCGCACCTGCTCGACTACCTGCTGGTATTGCGCAAGCACCAGTGGCTGATCATGTTCTTCCTTCTAGCCGTCGTCTCCATCGTGACCATTGCCACGTTCCGCATGCGGCCCATCTACGAAGCGACGGCCCGCGTCGAAATTGACCGGGAAAACAACAACGCCATGCATTTCGCCGATTCCACGCAGGAAGACGAGTACGCTGACCTTGAGGACTACATCGTCACGCAATCGAAAATTCTGCAGAGTGAGACCCTGGCCATGCTCACGGTGAGGTCCATGGGCCTGGACCGGCTGCCGCAATACGGCGGCCAGCCGGGCAAGCCGGTGAAAGCCGCGGCCGAAAACAGCCTGGTGCGGCCCGCGGCGCTCGGCGCGTTTCTTGGTGGCCTGAGCATCAAGCGCGTGCCCAACACCCGCCTGCTCGATGTGACCTACGAGTCCACCGATCCGGCCCTAGCCGCGCGCATCGTGAACGCTCATATCAACAACTTCATCGAACAGAATTTCCGCAGTAAATTCGAGGCAGCCACGCAAGCCTCCAACTGGCTCACCGGGCAGCTCAACGAGATGAAGATCAAGGTCGAGAACGCCGAGGATGCGCGCCTGGCCTACGAGCGCGAAAATCAGATCTGGACCATCGACGAAAAGAACGACATCAGCACGCAAAAGCTGGCCGACCTGAACAAGCAGTTGACTGATGCGCAGGCCGATCGGATCAATAAGGAAGCCGTCTATCAGCTTGCGCAATCGGGAAATTACGACGCCATCGCCGCCGTCCGCGAGAGCCAGGTCATCCAGGACATTCTCAAACAGCAGACCACGCTGACTTCCGAATACGCCGACGCGGTAAACCAGTACGGCCCGAAATATCCCAAAGTGCTGCGCATTCAGGCCCAAATTAAAGACCTCGACCAGCTCATCACCCGGGAAAAAGTGAATATCGGCAATCAGGTGGAAGCCGACTACCGCGGCGCGCGCCAGCGCGAACTGCTGCTGCAGCAGGCCCTTGACCAGCAGAAGGCGCAGACCAATGCCACCGCGGAAAAGCTGGTGCAGTACAACATCCTGAATCGCGAAGCCGAGGCCAACAAGCAGCTCTACGACGGCATGCTGCAGAAGCTGAAGGAAGCGGGCATCTCTGCCGGCTTGCGCTCCTCGAACATTCGCATCGTCGACCCCGCGTTGATTCCCACCGGGCCGTCACGTCCCAATAAGACGCGAAACATCATGCTCAGCATTCTGGTGGGATTCATTGGCGGCATCGGTTTGGCGTTGTTGCGCGAGTATCTGGACAACACCGTGAAGACTCCGGACGACATCGAGACCCTGGCGCGGCTGCCGTCGCTGGCCGTGGTGCCGGCGCTTTCCAGTTCCAGCGGAAAGCGCAGCGGGCGTTTGTCAAAATTGTTAAAGACTCCGGTGATCGCCTCCAAGGAAGGCCGCGCCGAACTGATTTCGCACAACATGCCGCAGTCGCAGATGTCGGAGGCGTTTCGCGCCTTGCGCACGTCCCTGCTTCTGTCCCAGGCCGATCATCCGCCGCAAGTGATCCTAATGACCAGCGCACTGCCGCGCGAAGGCAAAACCACCGCGGCCGTCAACTTGGCCGTGACCTTGGCGCAACTGGGAGACAAGACGCTGCTGGTGGACGCCGACTTGCGCAAACCCGGCATCAACCGCGCCTTGAGCCTAGTGGATGGAAAGCACGCCGGACTGAGCTCTTATCTCGCGGGAGTTTCTTCCCTGGATTTGATTACCGTGCCGCATCCGGCCATTACCAATCTGGCGGCGATTCCCACCGGGCCGATCCCGCCCAACCCTGCCGACCTGCTGTCTTCGCGCCGGCTGACCGAATTGATTGGCGAACTCAGGTCGCGGTACAAATTTATCGTCATCGATTCGCCTCCTATCATGGCTGCGACCGACGCGGTCATTCTATCGGTGCTGGTGGACGGTGTATTGATGGTGGTGCGCAGCGGCGAGACTCCCAAGGAAGCGTTCGTGCGCACGCGCGATCTGCTGGCCGGCGTGAAATGCCACATGCTGGGCGTGGTTTTGAACGCCGTCGATGCCAGCTCGCCCGATTACTACTACTCGTACCGATACTATCCCTATTCGTACGGCGGTTACGGACGGGAAGACGAGTCGCGGAAGTCCCGCAAAGCTCGCCGGGCCGAAGCGGAATCTCAACTGGGCCAGGACTAGGCCGCCAGGAGGACTTTCTTTGGTCTATCTAATTACCGGCGGTGCGGGATTTATCGGTTCGCACCTGGCCGAACGCCTGCTGGAGCGTGGCGATACGGTCCTGCTGATGGACAATCTTTCCACCGGCAGCATGGAAAATATCCGGCATCTCAAGAAATATGACCGGATGCACTATTTTCTCGAGCCTCTGGAAAACCGCCACCTGCTGGCCGAACTGGTGGACGAGTCCGACGTCATTCTGCATCTGGCCGCGGCTGTGGGCGTGAAGCTCATTGTGGAAAGTCCGGTTCGCACCATCGAAACCAACGTCAACGGGACGCAGTCCGTGCTCGAGGCGGCCGCCCGCAAACGCAAGCTGGTCTTCACCGCATCCACTTCCGAAGTGTACGGAAAAAACACCAACGTCCCCTTTCACGAAGACGCCGATCTCGTCCTCGGCCCGACGACCAAAGGCCGCTGGAGCTATGCGGCCTCGAAAGCCCTGGATGAATTCCTGGCCCTCTCTTATTGGAAAGAAAAGGGACTTCCCGTAGTGGTCGCGCGTTTCTTTAATACAGTCGGACCGCGGCAAACGGGACGTTACGGCATGGTCCTGCCGAATTTTGTCGGGCAGGCGCTGGAAGGCGCTCCCCTTACCGTGTATGGCAACGGGCAGCAGTCGCGATGCTTTTGCGACGTGCGCGACGCTGTGGAAGGACTGTTGCGATTAATCGCCACGGACCAGGCCGTGGGAGAAGTCGTGAATATCGGCAACGACGAAGAGGTCACCATTGAAGGCCTCGCGCGCATGGTGAAGGAGCGCACCGGCAGCCCTTCTCCCATCGAATTCGTTCCCTATGACCAGGCCTATGAACCCGGCTTCGAAGATATGTTCCGGCGTGTCCCATCCGTGGCGAAATTGGAGAGGCTGACGGGTTTTCGGCCGCAAACGCCGTTGGCGCAGATCATAGACCGCGT
Organism: Terriglobia bacterium; assembly: GCA_020073485.1. Lineage (GTDB taxonomy): Bacteria > Acidobacteriota > Terriglobia > Acidiferrales > UBA7541 > Palsa-360. The sequence continues at coordinate 397,042 of JAIQFB010000001.1, forward strand.
GGTGTCGTATCAAAGCGACAAGCGAGCCGGGGCCATGCCCCTGGCGTTTGACATTGCCCCTGTGAAAAACGACAGTGGGGTGCAGCCCGAACACGTTCGGTCCAGAACATGATGGTGGGTGAACCGTCCTTGAAGTCGACCACATCACTGTCGGTTGTCGTTCCCGCATACAATGAGCAACATCTCGTCGTTTCGAGCCTCGAGCGCCTGCGCCTTCTCGACGAATCTCCCATCTTCGATCGCGTAAAAGTCATTGTCGTGGACGACGGCTCGACCGACGAAACCGCGGCGGAGCTGGAAAGGTACCGCATCGCCCTCGGGAATATAGCGGCGGAAAAGATGGAGTGGATTTTTATCCGCCATGAAACGAACAAGGGCAAGGCCGCCGCGATCCATACCGGCCTGGCGCACGCGGATACCGAACTGACCGCGATTCATGACGCGGACCTCGAGTATCATCCGCAGGATCTCATCAAAATGGCCAGGGTGTTCCTGCAGGAACCCGCCGACGCCGTATTCGGATCGCGCTTCCTGGCCGGCGACTACCGCCGCGTGCTCTTCTTCCGGCATGAGATCGGCAACCGCCTCCTCACTTTGATGTGCAACATCGTCACCGACCTGAACCTGACGGACATGGAGACCTGCTACAAAATGGTCCGCACAGACCTGCTGAAAAGCATTCCGCTGGTCGGAAAAAGTTTCGAGATCGAGCCGGAAGTCACCATCAAACTCGCCAAGCGGCACGCGCGTATCTTTGAGGTGCCGATCCGCTATTCCGGCCGCACCTATCGCGAAGGAAAAAAAATCGGCATGAAGGATGGTTTTCGAGCCATCTACGCCATCGTCCGGTTTGCCTTATCCGACCGCGTGTACCGCGAGGACGAGTATGGGAGTCAGATTCTGGGAAGGCTGAATCGCGCCCCGCGATTCACCGCGTGGATGGCGGACTTCATACGGCCCTATATTGGCGAGCGCGTCCTGGAAATCGGAGCGGGCACGGGGAATTTGACCCTGCAGCTGATTCCTCGCAAACTCTACTATGCCAGCGACATCAACCCGCATTACCTGACCTACCTGCAAAACCTGATTCCCGATCATCCCTATTTGCGCGTGGGTTATACCGACGGCGAAAAGCAGGACTCTTTTCCGCTGGAGGAAAAATTCGACACGGTCGTGTGCCTGAACGTGGTCGAGCATCTCTCCAACGACCTCGGCGCGCTGCGAAATATCTGGGATTCGCTGGAAGAGAATGGTCGCGCGGTCGTTCTGGTGCCCTGCGGGCCCAAGCTCTATGGCACACTGGATAAGGTGCTGGGTCACTACCGCCGCTATACCAAGGAGCAACTGGCGGAAGTCGCCGCGCGCGCCGGCTTTCAGGTGGAGGCCGTGTTGCCCTTTAACCGCGCGGGTTCTCCGGCCTGGTGGCTGAACGCGCGCGTATTGCGGAGAACCACCTTTGGCCTTTGGCAGATCAAGGCGCTAAATTTCCTAACCCCGTTGTTCCGGGTGATCGACAGGTTTTTGCCGCTCCCCCCGCTTTCCCTCATCGCGATTCTAAGGAAGCCGGTGGGCGAGCAGGCCGGCGGCGCGCTCGATTCCACGCGGCCGGAATTGGCCTCGCACGAGGCCGCAAGGTAAACATGGCGCCAATGGGTTTGGCATTAGACGATGGAACGGGCGCTGCTATAGTCTGTTTCCGCTGCCATCCGCTCATTCAGACCGCCCAGCATGTTTTTCAGGAATCGATGCCGGGGCCGGATCGATTGGGAGCCGCCGGCGGAAGTTGCATGCGAGTGCCAGCATGAGCGGATTGCGGACCGACGGGGCGCTCCGAGGCGATCCAATCGCCATGGGTGCTTCTCCCTCGATGGAGGCGGCGTCGCGTTCCAGGATCATGGTGTCCCACGGGAAGCTGCTCTTCTTCCTGTTTCTTCTTACCCTGCCGCTGGCCAATCCATGGGTGCGCGGCGATGGCGTGGGTTACTACGCCTATCTTCGCTCCGCGCTGATCGATCACGACCTGCGATTTGAAAACGATTATCTTGCGGCGAACGAATCCTTCCTGATGTCCCGCGTGGATGCGCAAGGGCATCTGCTGCCCAGCATGTATACGAAGACGGGCTATGTGGCGAATCACTTTTCGGTAGGCCCCGCGATCTTGTGGGCCCCGGTTCTGGTGTCTGTCCACGGGATGGTTCTGCTGGCCCAGCATCTTGGCGTGCACGTAGCTGCCAACGGATACTCACATCCCTACTTGCTGTCCATGGCCGTGACCACCGCCAGTTACGGATTCTTGTCGCTCTTTCTGGCCTTTCGTCTCTCCCGAAAATATTTTCATGAGCGATGGGCGCTGCTGGCGACCCTTGGGATCTGGTTTGCAAGCTCGCTGCCGATTTACATGTATTTCAATCCCTCGTGGTCGCATGCTTTTTCGGCGTTCAGCGTTTCTCTGTTTCTCTGGTATTGGGAGCGAACCCGGGAGCGGCGGACGATGGGGCAGTGGTCGATTCTGGGCCTGCTCGCGGGCTTGATGGGAAATGTGTACTACCCGAATGCCATTGTGCTGATTTTCCCCGCGCTGGAAGTGCTGCAGTCGTTGCGCTCGACACGGCGAAGTTCCGTCCTGTTTCCCGATCTTGTCCGGAAGCTGGCCCTGAATTGCGGTGTATTTCTGGCGGTCTTTGCAGCTTCACTTCTCCCCACGTTTATTACGCGGCAGATCATCTACGGAAACCCGTTGGAAACCGGCTACCCGCCGCTCTCGACCTGGAATTGGACTTCTCCCGTGCTGCTCAAGGTTTTGTTTTCCTCCGATCACGGGATGTTCTCCTGGACGCCGGTCCTGATCCTTGCCACGGCGGGGATCTTCTTTCTGATCAAACGCGACGCCTTGCTGGGACTGGGCTCTCTGTTCACGTTTCTGGCTTTTTATTATTTTATCGCCAGCTATTCGGATTGGGACGGCCTGTCCGGCTTCGGAAATCGCTTTTTTGTTTCGCTGACGCCGATTTTTATTCTTGGCCTGGCCGCCCTGCTCAGCGCGCTTTCGGATTGGCTGGGCAAGCCGGCGCGCGCCGTTGCGGCCGCCGGCACGGTCCTGGCCTTGCTCGTTGTCTGGAATATCGGATTTATTTTTCAATGGGGCACGCACATGGTTCCGGCACGCGGGGAGATTTCCTGGGGATCGATGATTCACAATCAATTCGTGGACGTTCCCCTGCGAATGACGCACAGCCTGGAGACCTACTTCACGCACCGCGAAGACATGATGCAGCACATTGAGCGGGAAGACATCGAGCAGCAAAAAAAACAGGGGACGCAGGAGAACTGAACGCTTCCATGGCAGCATCGCAAACCCAGATCGCCGTTGCCGGACAAGAGCGCGAGATTCCCGTCGTGCGCATCGTTGCGCGCCGCGGTTGGCTGGCGCTGGATCTCGCCGAATTGTGGGCCTACCGCGAACTGCTCTATTTCTTCATCTGGCGCGACATCAAGGTCCGTTACAAGCAGACCGTGATCGGCGCCGCTTGGGCCATTCTCCAGCCCGTTCTGACCATGCTGGTCTTCAGCCTGTTTTTCGGCAAGCTCGCGAAGATTCCCTCGGGCGGGCTGCCGTATCCGATTTTTTACTACTGCGCGCTGCTCCCCTGGATGTACTTCGCCGCAGCCATGCAGGCGGCCACCAACGTGGTAGTGGAGCAGCAGCGCGTGATCACGAAGGTATATTTTCCGCGCGTGGTGCTGCCGATCTCCTCCGTCTTGTCGGGGCTTTTGGATTTTGCCATTTCGTTCGTGGTATTTGCCGCTATGATGGCCTATTACCGCATCGTTCCCACCAAAGCCGTCATCTGGCTGCCCGCCTTCACGCTGCTCGCGATTCTTACGGCTCTGGGCGTAGGCCTGTGGCTATCCGCTCTGAACGCGCTGTACCGGGACGTCCGCTACGTGTTGCCGTTCCTGGTGCAATTCTGGATGTTTGCCTCTCCGGTCGCCTACCCCAGTTCGCTGGTGCCGGCAAAGTGGCGCTGGTTTTACGGCCTGAATCCCATGGCCGGCGTGATCGAGGGATTTCGCTGGGCGCTCACCGGACACGGGGAGCCCCCCGGAGCGTTGCTGGCGGCGTCGTCCGCAGCGGTGGGCCTGCTGGTCCTCGGCGGACTCATTTACTATCACGCGGTCGAAGGCAAGATCGCGGACGTGGTCTGATTCCATGAGCCGTCCGGCCATCCATGTCGAATCGCTGTGCAAGCGTTACCGCGTCGGGGAGCGCGAGCGGTACTTTGCCCTGCGCGACGTTCTGACGCGTCTGGTGACGTCACCCTTCCGGCGGTCTCCTCAGGGCGCCTCCGATATTTTGTGGGCCCTGCGGGACGTCAGCTTTGACGTGCAGCCCGGGGAAGTCGTCGGCTTGATCGGCCGTAACGGCGCCGGCAAGACCACGCTGCTCAAAATTCTCTCCCGGATCACTCATCCCAGCTCGGGCTTCGCCGAACTTCATGGCCGCGTCGGGAGCCTGCTCGAAGTGGGCACGGGGTTCCATCCTGAATTGACCGGCCGCGAAAACATGTACCTGAGCGGCACGATTTTGGGAATGACCAAGCGCGAAATCGACCGGAAATTCGACGAGATCGTGGCCTTCGCCGAAATCGAAAAATTTCTCGACACTCCGCTGAAACATTTCAGCACCGGGATGCAGATGCGGCTCGCGTTTGCCGTGGCCGCGCACCTCGAACCCGAAATTCTTTTTGTCGACGAAGTCCTGGCCGTAGGCGATATCGAATTCCAGAAGAAATGTCTTGGAAAAATGCAGGAAGTCTCGAACAGCGGCCGGACCATCGTTTTCGTCAGCCATCAGATGAATCAGATCCGGCGGCTCTGCGGGCGCGTGCTCTGGATTGACGGCGGCCAGGTCCGAGAACAGGGCCCCACGGGCGAGGTGGTGGCCAAGTATGAGACGGCCAGCTTGCAGCCCGGAGATGCGGCGGGCGGCCGGAAGACCTGCTTTCGCAAGTGGTCCATCGGCGGCGAAGATTGCGTGGTGCGGGACGGCCTGCGCGAGGTGGCCTTTCATTTTCAGTTGCGCTTGAACGATCCGGTTTCGCAAGGCCACTTCGGCATCGCCATTTTGAGCGACTCGGGTTCGGTCCTCGCCGGGTGGGGTTTTGACAATCTCGATATCCCGGACGGCGATCAGGAAATCGTTTTGCGCGTTCCGTTTCTTCCGCTGCGGCCGGGAGCCTATTCGCTGACCTGTTCGGTTTTCGATCGCGGCAACAACCTCACCGGCGGGCGACTGGTGGAACAATGGTATGCGCTGCCCACGCTGGTGGTCGATACGCCTCCGCTTTCGCACCCGCAGGACCGCTGGGCCGGCGTCTTTAATATTCCCGCTGAAATTGAAGTGGAGTCCCTGAGCCGGAGAGTATGACATCCCATTCCATACAGCGATTCTGGCAAAAGCCGTGGAATGAAAAACTCACGACTGCGGAATTCCTGTTTCGCAAGAACCTCGCGAAGCTGCCGTATGTTCCGGTGCCCGTGAACCTGGAAGTGTCCCGCGGCGAATCCGTGCGCTTTTGGTGGTCTTATTTTGTCGGTTTCTACGACAACGATCGCGCGTTTTTCGATTACTGGGGACAGGATCGTGGGGATCTCCGGTTCCTGTGGAATGTTCTGCGGCCCGGCGACACGTTTCTGGACGTCGGCGCGTTTCATGGCGTGTACTCGGTAATCGCGGGCAAGCGCGTCACGAACCGCGGCCGGGTGATCGCGTTCGAGCCTTCGCCGAGGGACCGCCGCCGGCTCGCGCTGCACCTGGGCTGGAATGGGATTCGCTGGGCGCGAGTCGAGCCCTTCGCGGTTAGTTCCGCGGCCTCGGAAACATCATTTTTTCAGGTGGTTTCTGGCGATCCGACGCGCAACGGGCTGAAGCCTCCGGCAAGCGACGATTCCGTGGCGAAAATTAGGGTTAAGGCGATCACCCTCGATCAATACGTTGCCGATATTGGAATTGAGCGCGTGGATGTGATGAAGCTGGATGTCGAGGGCGGCGAGCTGGAAGTGCTCCGCGGCGCGGCCGGCATGTTTGAAAAGTTCCGGCCCATCCTGATCTGCGAAGTATTGGACCAGACCACCATGGTGTGGGGCTACAAGGCGCGGGAGATTATTTCGCTGCTCGCCGGCGCCGGATATCTGTGGTTTGAATGCGCCGCCGACGGCACATTGATCTCGCACGAAATTCGGGAAGAGTATCCCGAGGTAAGGAATTACGTGGCCGTTCCGCAAGAGAAATGGCCGGTGCAGGCGGAGCGATGAAAGTCACCGTCCTGATCGACACTTACAATCACGAGCGCTTCATCGAGCGCGCCATCTCCAGTGTCCTCGAACAGGATATGCCGCTGGACGACGTCGAAATTCTGGTGGTCGACGACGGCTCGACCGACCGCACGCCGGAACTGGTTCGCCGCTTCGAGCCGTGGGTGCGTTATCTGGCGAAACCCAATGGCGGGCAGGCGTCGGCGTTCAATTTCGGTTTTGCGCATTCCCGCGGAGAGATCATCGCGACCCTGGATGGCGACGACCGCTGGGCCCCGGAAAAACTTCGCCGCGTGCTGGAAACTCTGGACGCCAATCCCGAGGTTGGCATCGTTGGCCATGGATTTTACGAAGAGTATTCGCACGGGCGCCCCGACGGCCTGGTTCTTCCGGGGTGCGTCTATCGCCTGGACCTCACTTCGCGGCGGGACGCGGAATTATTCCCCCACGTGGCCGCGTTTTTCGGAACCAGCCGTTTGACCATCCGAAAATCCGTTCTGGACCGGATTCTGCCGGTGCCGGAGGAACTCACGATCGAAGCGGACGAATATATTTTCACGCTCGCTCCGGCCATCCGCCCGGCCGTTATTTTGAACGAGCCCTTGTGTTACTACGGAATGCATCCGGGAAATCTATTTCAGTTTGGAAAATTTGACCCGGCGAAGGCCCGCCGGAAAATGAAAGTCCTTGAAGTCCTGATCCGCGAGCTTTCTGCCAAGCTGCGCGAGTTCGGCGCGAGCGAAGAAATTATCGGCGCGCTGTTTTGCGGCACGCGGGTTGAGGCGGGCCGCATTCGCCTGAGCCTGGAGGGAGGCAGCCCGCTGGAGGCGTTTTCGGTGGAGCGCGCCGCCTTCAAAGCCGCGTATAGCAAGGTCACCTGGCGGTATCAGTTGTTCCGCATGTTCGTTCTATTACAGACACTGCTGCTGCCGCCGCGTGTTTTCTACCGTCTGCGGCGGTGGTATACAGATAAGGGGCTGTCGCGTCTTCGCGGATGGACCGGGGAACCGACGCGGACCGTGCAAGTAGTCGAACGGCGTCCCGGATAGATTTATGAACACCTCGGTCATGGGAACAGCGGCGCACGGGCTGGGCACTCTTCGCATGGGCCGGCGCTCCTTGCCGGGACAAGGCCGCCTCGTGGACGCGCTAGGCAGAATTGCGGGCTGGATGGGCGGGGACCGCGCCGTGGTGACGCCCTGGCCGGGTGTGCGTTTTGAAGCGGACCTGACAGACCGGTTCCAGAGGCAGATGTGGGCCGGAACCTACGAGCCCCACGTGCGGGCGTGCTTCGACACCCTGTGCCTGCCGGAACGCAAGGCAGACGCCGCGCTGGGACGGCTGGCGCACGCAGGATTCGATCTGAGCGATTAATGGCCCAACCAAGGAAATCCGCCTAGTGATTACTCTGGGATTTAACTATTCGCAGATGCATGACTCTTCGGCATGCATCGCCCGCGATGGCGAGCTACTCTATGCCGTGGCCGAGGAGCGCATCAGCCGCGTCAAGCACGATGCCGGATTTCCGCAGCAGGCCATTCGCGCCTGCCTGGAATTCACGAAGGTGCGGCCCGACGAACTCGATTTCGTGTGCGCGGGCTGGCCGGAGCCGCGCAAAGTCTTCGCCACGGACTTGAAGTGTTTTTTGAGCGGGCAATATCCGGCCACCTATCTCAACATGCTAAATTCCGCGCGCCTGTACGCCAGCATGGCGCACCAGAACGGCGGCTTCCGGCGCTTCACGGATATTTTCGGACCGACGCGGGCGCGCATGCGCTTCGTGGACCATCATCTGGCGCACGCCATCAGCGCGTATTCCTATTCGGGCTTTGACGACGCCGCGGTCGTGGTGATGGATGGGCGCGGCGCGTGGGAGGCGAGCACGATCTGGCACGGCCGCGACGGCCGCCTCGAGCATGTGCTCACCATTCCGTGGCCCAATTCACTGGGATTGTTCTACGCGCAATTCACACAGTATCTCGGATTCGTTCCCAACAGCGATGAATGGAAAGTCATGGGCCTGGCGCCGTACGGACAGCCGGGAATCAAGCTCGGCGAATTTATTTCGCTGAATCATGAGTCATACCAGGTCAATGCGCCGCTGCTCTTCGAGCGCAGGAATGGCACGTCGGCGATTGCCAAACGCCTTGGCCCGGAGCGCACTCCGGAGAGCGAGATCGACGACAGTTTCAAGAACGTGGCGTTTGCCGTGCAAGACGCGTGCGAAGTGGCCATGATGGCGCTGGTCAAGATGGCGCTGCAGAAGACCAATTCCCGCAATCTTTGCCTGGCCGGCGGCGTGGCATTGAATTCAAAAGCCAACGGCAAAATTCAGGCCTCCGGGATGGTCGAGCAAATCTTCGTGCAGCCGGCTGCGTCGGACGACGGCGTGGCGCTGGGCGCCGTGTTCGCTCCCTACCTTGACAACGGCGGGCGCCTGCCGATGAAGCCGATGCGCCACGCCTACCTGGGCCCGGAATTTTCCGACGCGGAAATCGAAAAGGCCCTGCGGACCTACAAGCTGCGTGCGTCGAGGCTGGACAACGTGGCCGCGACCACCGCCGAATTGCTCGCCAACGGAAAAATTATCGGATGGTTTCAGGGACGCATGGAGTTCGGCCCGCGCGCCCTAGGCCACCGCTCGATCCTGGCGGACCCGCGCGATCCGGAAATGAACGCGAAGGTGAACAACGCGGTCAAGTTCCGCGAATGGTGGCGCCCGTTTGCGCCTTCCATGCTGAAGGAAGCCGCGCCCGAGTATCTGGAATGCGCGTTTGATTCGCCGTACATGATCCTCACCAGTCCCGTGCGCGAGGAAAAACGCAGCGTGATTCCATCGGTCACGCATGTGGATGGCAGCGCGCGCCCGCAAACCGTGGAGAAGGAAATCGAGCCGCTGTACTGGAATCTGATCAACGAATTCGGCAAGCGGACCGGCGTGCCCGTGCTCATGAATACATCGTTCAACCTGCGCGGCGAAGCCATCGTGAACACGCCCACGGACGCGGTGCGAACTTTCTTCAGTTCCGGAATGGACGCGCTGGTGATTGGGTCCTATCTGGTGGAAAAATGAGCGCCGATCCGGTTGTTCTGCTGCTGGGACGGCGGGATCACCCCACCGACGGCGTCGCGGATTATTGCGAAAAGCTGCGAGAATATGGGGCACCGCGCGGGCTTGCGTTTGAAGCCGTGCCGGTGCGCTGGGCCGAGGAGGGATGGGGCACCGCCCTGGCGGAGTTGCGCGAAGCGGCCGTGGCATGGCGGGACCGCTGGGTGCTTCTGCAGTACACGACGCTGGCGTGGTCCTATCGCGGCTTTCCTCTGCGCGCGCCTCGCGTTCTGGAAATTCTCCGGCATTGCGGCGCGCGTCCCGGGGTCGTCCTGCATGACTTCGCGCCGCAGACTGGTTCAGGAGTCGTCGCGGCCGTCCGAGAGATGTGCCAGCTGCGCGTCTTGCGGCAGCTGTACGAGCGGTCGGATCTCGCCATCTTCACGATCCCCGTCAAAAATATTTCCTGGCTTCCGACCCGGCGCGAGAAAGCAGCTTTCATCCCGGTGGGAGCGAATTGTCCGGAATTGCCTGCGGGCGCCCGGCACACGGAACATGACAAGATGACGGTAGCGATCTACGGCATAACCGGAGGAAGCCAGACGCTGCCTGAAGTTGCCGACATCGCGTTTGTCGTGAAACAGGCCGTCGCGTCGGGGCATGTGCTGCGCCTGCTCGTATTCGGCCGGGGTTCGAGTGAAGCCGAACCTGCGCTGCGTTCCGCCTTGGCTGGCGTGAATGTGGAAGTGGAGACGCTGGGGCTTATTTCTCCGGAGGAAGTCCCGCGAACGCTGGGGCGAGCCGATGGGCTGCTGTTTGTTCGCGGGCACATTTCGAGCCGCCGCGGAAGCGCCATCGCCGGAATCTCCGTGGGCTTGCCGGTGGTGTGCTATTCCGGGCCGGACACGGATTGGCCGGTCACCGAAGCGGGGATCCTGGCAGTTCCTCAGGGCGACCGTCAGGCCCTGGCCGGGGCGCTGGAAAATGTGCTTACCGACGCGTCCCTGCGCCGGGCGCTGTCCGATCGCAGCCGCCAGGCGCACGAAAAATATTTTTCGTGGACCGCGATTACCGCGAGGTTCGCCGCGGAAATCGGCCAGGGAGCCGATTGCGTGTCCGCGGCATGAAAAGGCTGCTACACTTTTTGAATTCGTTGTTGATTTGCGAATGTGAATTTCGCGCCGGGCGCGGGCTGCAAGCCGTTGCCGCGCGGCGAACTTGACGCAAGGAGTTGCTGGAAGGAATGAATCTGAAATCCCTTGAGAGGTTCCGGTGCGTGGGATGCGGCGGACTGCTGCAGGTGCAGCCATCCGCGTCCGCCCGGAATAACGGAAACGTCACCGAAGGCCAGCTGATCTGCTCGTCTTGCGCGCGTGTGTTTCCCATCGTGCGTTCCATGCCCCGGTTTGCGGAGGGCGAGGACTACGCCTACAGCTGGGGATACCAGTGGAACCTGTTTGATAAATTGCAGCTCGACAGCGCCGCGGGAAACAACCTGAGCCACGAGCGTTTTTTCGCCACCACGCAGTGGCCGGAAAAGTTGGAAGGACAGGTGATCCTGGAAGCGGGCTGCGGCATGGGCCGCTTCACGCAGGTCGCGCTCGAAACCGGCGCGGAACTATACTCCTTCGATCTGAGCAGTTCGGTCGAGGCTAGCTACCGTAACAACGGCGCATCCGACCGCGTGCACATTTTTCAAGCCAGCATTTATGAAATCCCCCTCAAGAAGGAATCGTTCGACAAGATATTCTGCATGGGGGTTCTGCAGTATTGCCCCGATGTGCGCTCCGCGTTCATGAGCCTGGTGCCGTTTCTGAAGCCGGGCGGCGAAATCGTGGTCGACTGTTACGAAAAGCATAAAGGGCTGATTCCGCCGCTGAAATACTGGGTCCGGCCGATGCTGACGTGGATGGGACCCAAGGGCGTCCACAAATTTCTCTCGCTGGCCGTTCCCCCGGCGTTTTATCTCAAGAAGGCGCTCTACAAAATTCCCGTGATCGGAAAACCGATCGGCAACCTGATTCCGATCGGGCCGGTATCGCACGCGCCGAAGCTGATTTTTACGGATAAAATGCTGATTCAAGTGAAGATCAACAGTGCCCTCGGCTGGTACTCGCCCGCGTGCGACAATCCGCAAACAAAAGAAACGATCCGCCAGTGGTTTTCCGAAGCCGGGCTCGTCGATGTGTACATCGGGAACGGATTCAACGGCATCAACGCCAGGGGAAGAAAGCCCTGAATTGGAATTGTGGAGAGCAGCGCGATGAGTCAAGGAGCCTTTGCCGTGGAAGGGGCTGATCCAAAAAGCGCGGCGTCTCCCGGCGGGGTGCGCCGCCCGCGGCTCCTGGTCGTCGGCTCCCATGTCGTCCAATACGCCGCGTCCGCGTTTCGCCAGATGACGTTGGATGGGCGACTGGATTTGACGGTCGCTTACTGCAGCATGCAAGGCGCCGAACCCGGAGTGGACCCGGATTTTGGCGTGAAAGTTTCCTGGGACACGTCGCCGCTCGATGGGTATGCGTGGGTGGCCGTTCCAAACCGATCTCTCCGGCCAGGCCTCGGCGGCTTCTTCGGCTTGCTCAATCCTGGCTTATGGTCGCTGATTCGCGACGGAAAATTCGATGCCGTGTTTATCAGCGGCTATTTCTACGCGAGCGCCTGGATCGCCATTGCCGCCGCAAAGTGGCGCGGGATTCCCATCCTGTTCACCACCGAGGCGCACAGCCTGCGAAGCTGGTCGGCGCAATCGAAATGGCGGCTACGGCTCAAGAAATTCTATATGTGGCGCATCCTTTCACTGGGAAAAGTGCTGTTGACGATGTCTTCGGGCTCGTTCCAGCAACTGGTTGCGCTGGGATTTCAAGAGAACCGCATCGTTCTGTCGCCATATTCGGTGGATAACGATTGGTGGACGAGGCAAGCGGCGGAAGTGGACCGCAACGCGGTCCGCGCGAAATGGAAGATTCCCAGCGGCGCGGCGGTCGCGCTGTTTTGCGCGAAATTGCAGCCCTGGAAGGGGCCGGCGGACCTTCTCGAAGCGTTCGCGCGTGCCGGCGTTCCCAATTCCTATCTGGTTTTTGCGGGCGACGGGACATTGAAGAGCAGCCTGGAACAAAAAGCGGCAGAACTTAAAATCGCCGATCGCGTGCGATTTCTCGGGTTCATGAATCAATCGCAGCTTCCCTCGGTCTATTGCGCGTCGGACCTGCTGGTGTTGCCATCGCACTATGAGCCATTTGGTTTGGTGGTGAACGAGGCCATGATTTGCGGCCTTCCCGTGGCGGTTAGCGACCGCGTGGGCGCGAGATTCGATCTGGTGCGCCAGGGCGAAAACGGTTATGTGTTTCCCGCCGGCGGTGTGGAGGAATTGGCCGCGATCCTCCGGGAAATTTTGCCGGACGCGGAAAAGAGGGCGCGGATGGGCGCCGCGGCGCGGCATCGCATGCGAACGTGGTCACCGCGCGAATATGCGGATGGAGTGGTGAAGGGCGTGGAACTCGCGGTGCGCGGCGGGTCATAATCCAACAATCTGCCGGAGTGCGCGCACCGGACTTTCTTCATGAAGACACAACAATTGCCTGCTTCAATCCGTGCTCGGAATCCGGCCGGCGCCGGGGCTATCTTCGCCTGCTTCGCGATTCTGTACGCTTCGCTCAGATCCGGGGACATCTTTGCCACCGACGGAGCCCACCGTTGCCTCGAAGTCTTTCACCGGCAGGCAATCTTTTTTCACGAAAATAATCATTTGCTCTATCCCGTGAATGTCCTGGCCTGGACGCGCCTCGCAGCGCAATTCGGCATGAGGGCAAACACACCGTTTGAATTTTACAGAATCACGGAGTTGATGAACTGCGTTGCGGCAGCCGCCAGTCTCGTCATCGTGTTCCTCCTGATTCGGTGGACCATTTCTTCCTGGAAGATTGCGCTCGGCGCCGTGGTAACGCTGGGATTGTCCAAAGCTTTTTTTTCGCAAGCCACGAACGCCAATGAAGCGGTCGTGGGCCTGTTCTGGAGCCTGCTGGCAGTCCTGGTGCTGGTTTTGGGGCTCCGGGCAAGATCTCTCTGGCTCATTTTCGTTTCCGGCCTCCTTTTTCCGCTTTCCATGGCGTCGTATGAATCCATGATTTTCCTGGCTCCGGCCGGGCTGGTTTTGATCTGGCGAACCTGGGCAGAAGAAGATCGCGGATCGCCGGCCTCGCGCCCGCTGCTTGTCCTTGAGGGAATCTTTCTTTTTGGATGTCTGGCCGCGTGGCTGGGCATTCACGGCTGGGCGGACTGGATGACAGGCCATACGAGTCCCTCGGAAATGGCCCATCAGCTTTTTCTGGTGCGGGATGCGCGCTCGTATCTGGGAGTGGGTCCCGGCAAAGCGCTGAATTTGCCGGCCGGGTTGATCCGAAATATTTTTCCTGTCCTCGCCCAGTTTGACGGCCTTCGCCACGCGCTCAGCGGCCCGAAGGATTCTCTCCTCGCGTTTCTGCTGGCGGCAGCGGTTTTTCTCATCTTCCTCATCTTTTGCGGGTTGCGAGTTTGGAAGCACCGGAAGGAACTATCCGGCGCCATGAAACTGGGCCTTTGGACGGGAATCACGGGACTTTTGTGCACGCTGGTGCCGCTGGTCATCTGGGACCCGCAATACGAAAAGCTCTGGCTTCAGCCCCTCGCGCTTCTGGCGTTCTTGATCGCCATTGCGCTGAAAATTCCCGCGGAAGAGAAATGGCAATCCATCCTCGTTTGCCGTGTGGCTCCTTGTTTGATTCTCCTTGGCGTGCTCTTTAATTTCTCCCTGCTGATATCCGGTCACAACGCCGATGTGAGCGCATACTTCCGGGAAGCTCAGGATGTTTCCGAGAAAGTGAGCGCGCAGGATCTGGTCGTGGGAGATTGGGACAAGGTGGCCATGCTATACGGGGATGCGTGGGCCCCCGTGGATCGAATTTTTGATTTTGTAATGGAAGGCGTTTACTACGGCAGAGGGGCCACCGACCGGCTTCGTGAAAGCGTGACCGAGACCGAGCGCCGCGGAGGACACGTCTACTTCCTCGGCCTGCTCGACCAATCCGAAACGGAATGGAAGGCGTTTATCGGCCCGCGGTGCGGCATTCCCATGTCTGATCTTGACCCTTACCGCGAACACTCGCACGTTATTGCCACCTATCGGGACGGGTCGACTACAATCTCACTGCGGCGATTGGACCTGTCACTTACGCAGTAAACGGAGACGACCCAAATGGGCCCGACGACAGACGCTCCGACCGATTCTTCCAACGCCGCCCCCTCGCCCCGTTGGGTTTCCCGTCTTGCTCTGCCCGCCATTCTCCTGGTTGCAGGTCTGCTGGCGTTTGCCTTCCTCAATGACTACCAGAATTGGGGAGATGACTGGGCCCAATACATGCTTCAGGGGCAGGCGATTCTGGATCACAGCATGCGCGAGTGCGTCCGGCAAAGCGCATTCATGACTCGGGAATCGGCCGTGGTGCCGGGCCCGGTGGCGTACGCCTGGGGCTTGCCCTTGCTGCTGGCCGTGGAAGGATCGCTGTTTTCGTTTACTCTTCCAGTTTTCAAGCTCTTCAATATTCTGATCTTCTTATTCCTTGTTGCGGCCGTCCACCGGCTGGCACGTAAATTCCTGAGCGGAAACGCGGCGCTTGCCACAGCCGCTATTTTTGCGTTCAACCCGGTTGTCTTGCATTACTGCAACCATGTTTTGACGGAGCTGCCCTTCATCCTTTCTTCGGTATGCGCCTTCCTGGCAATGGAAAACAACGGCTTGAGTAAACGTTCCCGCGTGGTGTCCCGGCTGCTGGCGGGCACTTTCGCATTCCTCTCGTTCACCCTGAGGACCAATGGCATCCTGATCCTTGCCGCTGCCACGGTGAGAGAGTTTCTCCCGAGTCCCTCGGAAAAGGGCTTGCGCCGGCCCGCGCTGCTTGAGCTGCTGCTCCCCTATATTCCCTTTTTCCTGCTCAACACGATTTGGGGCCGACTGTTTCCGGCCGGGGGAGACGGTTATCTGGCACTGCTGAGCGCCGTCACGCTTCACACACTCTTCACGAACGCGCTTGTCTATCCGGTTGCGCTGTTTGATTTCTTCACCGGAGGGCATCACTCCGGCCTTCTGGCGGTGGTCTTGGGGCCGCTGGTCTTGTGGGGCGCGTGCAAGAGCTGGCGCAGGACGGCCCATCTCAGCGTGTATGGATTGCTTACCATGGCGCTGTATATCGTATGGACCTACCAGCAAGGATTCCGGTTCATGTTTCCGGTCGCTCCTGTCCTGGTCATTCTGATGATGCTGGGTCTGGATGCGCTGGCGGACTGGAAAAAGGCCGGCAAATTTGGAATCTTCGCAGCCCGCACGGCCCAATCTGGATTTCCGATCTTTTTCCTACTTGTCTCCTCGGTGCTTGCGGGCACCGGTAAGATTCCCCAGGAGACCTGGAACCCGTACGACCAGCCGAGTTCCGAGATGTTTCAGTGGATCAGGAGCAACACGTCGGGCGACGCTGTGATTTCGTTTTTCAAACCCCGGGCGATGCACTTGCTTGGCCAGCGCCTGTGCCTGACGGCGACGCCCGCCGATCTCCACAAGGCTTCGTATCTAGTTTACAGCAGAGAGCACACCTGGAACGAGGCGCAGCCTTCGCTGGAGCAGTACCAGCAGGAAGCCGCCCTGACGCCGGCCTTTGAGAATCGCAATTTTGTCGTGTATCGAGTGGGAGCAAGGCCATAAGCCAATAAATGCCACTCATTTGTGGCTTTTTCGACGCTCACTTGTCTTTACTGATTTATGTTAACTGGAGGGGAACCCATGTTTTCATCGTTACAAGCGCACTCTTCGTGAGGCCTGTGCCTCACCCGTGCTCCCGACTCACGTTGTAGGCTCTTCAAAAACAGGGCTTTGAATCTTGTTCACATCGATCCCAGAAAATCTGTGTCGCATTCGTAGAAATGGTTCCTCGAAGTACTGCCGGGAGAGGAACGCAATTGCGGTCGATATCGCCAAGCAAACCACAAATCGAAACGTCACCACGTCCAGGCGCCCCACGGGTGAAGGAAGCGCTGGCCAGATCGTTTGGATGTTACGGTTGTATATGCCGAAGATAAGCAGGTGGATCAAGTAAAGGCCGTAGCTGATTCGACCGTAAAATCTTAGGACTGGTCGTCGAATAAGGGATTTCCATCTACCCGTGCCAAGCAGTAAAGAAGCGCTGATAATTCCCAGAAATATGAAATTGAAGCATGATTCCTGCAGAGATGCCCCAAGAAGTCTTTGTCGGGTCAATATTCCGAATCGCATACCAATGACGATCGCAAAAAGCCCAATTGCTAATGCGGATGCTGATACCCACCGCAGCCTTTCGCGGGTGAAACTCGGTTTACGAACATTTATGGCAAGCCAAGCTCCGATTGCTAGACCATCGGCTTCGCACCAGGTATATCCATGAACGCCACCATTCACACCTAGCATAAAGGAACCTGCGCGCAGGGCCGGGACTGCACAAGTAATTCCGATCGCACATTTTTCGAGTGTACGAATGGAACATCCGCGCACCAATGCCGGCCAAAGGATGTAGAAGTGCTCTTCAACCGCGAGCGACCACAGCACCGAATAGGACGGCACTATGCCAAATAGTGGTGCGAAATTTGATAGAAAGAAAAAACTAAGAACCAGGAAAGATTGCGGCTTGAAACCTGCAATAAGAAGTACAAGCAAGATGCCGTAGTATGCCGGCAGGATCCTCAAGGCACGCTTTACGTAGAAGGACCTGAAATAGTTTTGCTTGGATTTTGAATCTAAGAGAATGCCAGTGATCAGAAGACCGGAGAGCACGAAGAACAGGTTGACTCCTAGCCAACCTGGCATGGTGGCAGCGACAATCAATTTTGCTATGCTTTTGAACCCGCTAAGTCCAGACATCCAAAAATAGCCGTGGTAGAAAACTACCAGTAAAACCGCGACGCCACGTACCGTGTCCAACTCGGGCATCTCTGGCCGGACGATGGGGTCAAAACGCATGGTTGTTGTCCGAAAGGTGTCTGCGGTTCACAGTTTCTTTCCTGGATTCGATTTGGTGCGCATTCGCGATATTGAAGCGTGTGATCGCAGACTGTCCGATTGAGAGCATATGTCGAATCCTGTTTCCCGGAAATGATATCCCTTTTCTTTACGAAAGATGCATTTGTCTTCAAGCTGATCTAAGACAATTACCGACCTTGACTAATTCGGAAAAGGGTTTGCATTCCCGTTTTCGGCTGCCACGACCGCGCCTCAAGTTCTGGCACAAATTGAGTCGTATGGGGCACCATGAACTATTATGAACTCAAAGCCAATTCGACATTGCAGCGCGCGTGATTGCGAAGGATAATCCCAGGGGAGCGTAATCAGGCGCGGGCAATATATGCAGCTGACAACTCTAGGATCTCTGGGGGGCAATCGCCAAATCAAGGCGGCAGTAATGGGCCTTGTCGTCCTGGGCGTGATCTGGGAACTCGCGGCGTGGATCATTGCAGGTTCCGACCAGATGTTGATCATGTTCGGGTTGAGCATTGTCGTGCTCGGTCTTGTGGTTCACATCCTGAACGATTGGCGCAGCGGCGTTCTCCTGTTCCTGGTCTGGCTCCTGTTTGAGGACCTCGCGCGCAAATATCTTGGCAACAGCATGACCGTTTTTTTTGCCAAGGACTTCCTGGTCGGTGTTGCGTATCTTTCCTTCTACTTTGCAAAACGCCGGCGCCAGGTGGATATCGCCAAGTTTCCCTTCCTGATTCCCCTCTTTGTGTTTTTCGGACTCGCTTTGATCCAGGTATTTAATCCGATCTCACCCAACATTTTGTACGGCCTGCTGGGCATGAAGATCTACTTTTACTATGTGCCGTTGATGTTCCTCGGCTACGCCATGCTGAGCCGCCCCAGGGATTTGGAGCAACTCCTGCTGGTGAGCATGGGCGCGGGCATCCTGATCGCGGGCCTGGGAATCGCGCAGTCCGTTCTGGGCGTGACATTCCTCACGCCGGATAATTCCGCTGCCGAGCTTTACGAATTGAGCCACCTCTCGCGTTTTTCGCCGATTACCCACCAGGAAGTGCTGGCAACCAGTTCGGTTTTCGTCAGCGCCGGGCGTTTCTCCGGCTACGTCGTGCTGCTTTGGATTCTGGCCATGGGGACGCAGGGTTACCTGTTGCTGGCGCGGCGTCCTGGAGCCAAGTACGGATTTCTTGGACTCGGCGTGGTTACCGTGGCGGTCATGATCACTGGGACGCGCACCCCGTTTGTTTTTGTTGTCGGCAGCGCCTTTGTGATGTCGGCGGCATTTCTCTGGGGCGCTCCCTGGCGCTGGGGCCAGGGGCAACGCATGCTCAAATCGCTGCGCCGCGCATTCCTGTTCGGAGGTATCGGACTGATTCTGATGGTGGAAGTATTTCCAACGGTCATCGGCGGAAACTGGGCGTTTTTTTCGGAAACACTATCTCCGACCGGAGAAGGTTCCCAGCTGGTTAACCGAGCCGTGGATTACCCGATTTTGAATCTTCAGGAATCGTTCCAGGACGGGATGTGGCCGTACGGGCACGGTACAGGCATGTCTACCTTGGGCATGCAGTATGTCGCGCAGTTTCTGAATGAGCCGATGCCCAGGTTCGGCGTCGAAAGCGGATACGGAACCCTGATTGTTGAATTTGGAATTCTCGGATTGGTCCTCTGGTTCGTGTGGGTCTCGGCGTTGCTTTATTCCGGCTGGCAGATTATCAAGCATCTTCGGCAAACCGTGTATTTCCCGATCGCCTTCGCGATCTGGTGGTACGCCGTCGTAATGCTCATCCTGATGATGTACTTTGGCCAGCAGGCCTACGACGACTTCGTCGATAACGCCAATCTATGGTTACTGATTGGCGTCCTTTACCGGTTACCAAAGTTGGCGTTGATGCCGCAGCCGGTCGCGGTGCCCAAGCACCTGCGCGCCCTTACCCGCTGGCAGTTTTCTGCTGCCCGGAATAGGTGAGCCGCGCGGCTTAGTGCCTCATGACTTTGCTTCACCGTATCTCCGCCTTGTTAATCGCGCACCTGCACGATAGTGTTTCAGTTTTGGTATTGATGTTTTCCTTGGTTTTCGCGTGGTGCAGGCCGCGTTTTTGGGAAGCCCTCTTCGAGGCAATCGAACGAGCCGGAACCGCCATTGCCCAACGCACGGGACTTGCGATGGTATTGCTCGCGGCTGCAACAATCCTAATCCGAGTGAGCTTGCTGTGGGCGCTTCCCCTTCCGGTACCCCGGGTTCACGACGAGTTCAGCTACCTGCTTGCAGCAGACACCTTCGCTCACGGTCGCCTCACAAATCCCACCCATCCTATGTGGGTGTTCTTCGATACGATCCACGTCAATCAGCATCCGACGTACATGTCAAAGTATCCTCCGGCGCAGGGGGCTATGCTGGCGGTCGGAATGTTGCTTGGCAACGCCTGGTTTGGCGTGGTCTTGAGTGTCGGACTCATGTGTGCGGCCATACTATGGATGTTGCAAGGCTGGTTCCCGCCAGGCTGGGCGCTGCTCGGCGGCATCCTGGCGATGTTCCGGCTGGGAATATTCACCGGCTGGATGAATACCTACTGGGGTGGCGCCGTCGCGGCAATCGGTGGAGCATTAGTCGTCGGCGCCATGCCACGGATCATTCGGCATTGGCGGGCGCGCGATGCTCTGCTGTTGGCCTTCGGCGTGGCAATTCTCGCGAACAGCCGTCCGTTTGAAGGCCTCATTCTCTGCTTGCCGGTGATGGCGGTTCTCCTTGCGTGGCTGTTCAGCAAGAGAAGCCCCTCGTGGCGCACGACCTTGCCGCGGATCATTCTGCCCCTATGCGCTGCGGGAGTTCTTTGTGGAACCTTCATGGGCTATTACAACTGGCGAGGTACGGGAAGTCCCGCTCTGTTTCCGTACGTTGTGAATGAACGGACCTACATCTCGACGCCAACGCTCTTTTGGGAAAAGCCAAGGCCTCCGTTGGACTACTCGAACCCACAATTGGACGCCTTCTATAACGTGTTTGCGCGCAAGGTGTGGTTCGAGAGCCGTGTTGATAGCGTCGGTAGTGCCGCGAGGTCCCTGTTTTCGGATCTGAAAAGCATGGCCTATTTTTTCATGTGGCCGGAACTTCTAGTGCCGCTCGTCGCGCTGCCCTGGCTTTTATGGGACCACAGGATTCGTTTTCTGATCGTGCAATGTGGCATCTCTCTGTGTGGGATGGTGTTGGTTCCTTGGTATCAACCGCACTATACGGCCCCCCTCGCGGCAACATTATTCGCCCTGCTGACTCAGGCGATGCGCCACTTGCGGCAGTTCCGGCATGGGGGAAGGCCCGTGGGCATCGGTCTTTCGCGCGTCGTTGTATTGGCGGTTATATTTTTGAGCCCACATAATGTGCGCTTCGGACCGTTCGGGCATCGGTCGCTGGAGTCAATCGATTACCGCGCCATGTTCGACCGCAGATTGCAGCACACTCCCGGCGAACACCTCGTGATTGTGCGCTATGACGTTACCTTGGAGAAGGAAGGCAACGGACCCGAATGGGTTTACAACGCGGCGGACATTGATCATTCCAAGATTGTCTGGGCACGAGAAATTCCCGGCGTGGATATCCGGCCTCTGCTTGATTATTTCCACGGGCGCCACCTATGGCTGGCGGAGCCGGAGGCAATTCCGCCGCGGGTCACTCCGTACACCGAGAGTCCGGCGCATTGATTGCCCACGGCCCTCCCATGGCCTATGACTTGCGGAGGAGTCCGCGGAATTTCGAAAATCGAGTCCCTATTCGTTATGCGCTTGTGGTCCTTGTTCACACTGATCTGGATGAGCTAGAGTTCGCCACGGCGGGAGAAATAGACTGAACACGATAACACCAGCCCCGGGTTCCCAACCGGCTCCTTCGGAAACGAAAGCCGGCGATGAGATCGAACTATCGGTGGTCATGCCGTGTCTGAATGAGGGTGCGACCGTCGCTGGATGTGTGCGCAAGGCACTGAGCGCGCTGCAGCAGCACGGGATTCGCGGGGAAGTGATCGTCGCGGACAACGGCAGCACGGACGGGTCGCGGGAGCTTGCAGCGGAGGCCGGTGCGCGCGTCGTTGCTGTCGAGACACGCGGCTACGGCAGCGCGTTGCGCGCAGGCATCGCAGCGGCGCGCGGACGCTATGTGCTGATGGGCGACGCCGATGACAGCTACGACTTCGCGCATCTTGATCGCTTCGTCCAAAAATTGCGCGAAGGATACGACCTGGTGATGGGCAACCGTTTCCAGGGCGGTATCCTTCCGGGCGCGATGCCGGCGCTTCACCGGTACCTTGGCACGCCTGTCCTCACGATGCTCGCGCGGCTGTTTTTTCATAGCCCGTTCGGGGACCTGAACTGCGGCCTGCGCGGGTTCCGCAAGGAAGCCTTCGACGGGCTGGGCTTGCGAACGCTGGGGATGGAGTTCGCAGGAGAAATGATCGTGAAGGCCAGCGCGTTTGGATTGCGCAGCACCGAAGTTCCCACTACGCTTGCGCCCGACGGTCGCAACCGCGCGCCACATTTAAACACGTGGCGTGATGGCTGGCGACATTTGCGCTTCCTGCTGCTATATAGCCCGCGCTGGCTGTTTCTGTATCCGGGCATGACGCTGTTGCTCCTCGGAACTATCGTAGGCACAGTGTTGCTCCGGGGGCCCTTGGTGATCGGAAGCATTGCTTTCGATGTGGATACACTTCTATTTGCGGTGATGGCGATCTTGATTGGTTTCCAATCCGTGGTTTTCGCCATGTTTACGAAAGTGTTCGCAATCTCCGAAGGATTGCTGCCTGAGGATCCGCGATTATCGCGCGTCTTTCGCTACGTCACGTTGGAGGCCGGGCTGCTCGTGGGCGTCGCGCTGGTGCTGGCGGGGGGCGGCGCGTGGCTGCTGGGTCTGGCCTACTGGCGCAGCCGACATTTCGGTCCCCTCGACCCGACGCAAACTTTGCGGATCGTGATCCCCGGTGTCGTGTGCTTAACGCTGGGATTCCAGATCATCCTGTCGAGTTTTTTCCTGAGCGTGCTAGGAATGTCGCGCCGATGAAGGATGCGGGAGATTTGTTCGATAATTGCGTAGCCACTTACGAGTATTCCCAGCCGGGCGCGTAGCTAGTGGGGCGGCCGAACAGAAATTGATCACTCGCGGGCATTCCTACGCGTAAGCGGCGATGCAAGCGGAATCAGCGAGGTGAGCGTGCGGGACATTGCTCCCGGGAGCGCCAATTTCCATCCGTACGCTCTCGGAATGGAAATGACGTACTGCAATCGCATGCCTTCACGCGCTCTTCAGGTGTGATTGCGTAATTCAGTTAGCCACACGCATCAGGACGATCGGAACCAATCTGCGGTTGTTCAGCGTTCGGGAATTTCCGGTAAATTCCTCGACCTCGCCCTGAGCTTCGGGAACAAGCATCCCTTGTTTTTCGCATTCCTCGAAAACGCCCGCCAAGGAATCCGGATAGCCGTCGAACTTCACGACCCAGTGTATATCCGCTGCTTTAAGAAATTCGAGAAGCGCCGCCGGGTCCGTGAGGAGATCCGGATTGGTCGCCCAGGACGAGTCGGGATTTCCACCCCGATAGGGAACTCTTAGATAAAAAAGGTGGCGATTGAAAATCAGGGCGTTGCCCTGCCGGGTTGCCAACGCCGCATTGATGAATTGCGCTGCCTCATAATCGGGCGCCATGCGGTCGAGAAATGCTTCCCGGCTTTCCAGGCCCAGCGAGACAGGCAAAAAATCCCGGGCGTAGAGCGCATCCGATGCCAGGCAGAAAAATCCAAACAGCGCAAGCGTTGCCAGGCATCCTGAACGCACACCCTTGCCCGCCTTGCGGGACGCATCCGCCGCCCCCGCAAAAATCAAAGCCAGGGCAAGGGGAAACGCGGGCAGCAAAAATCGCGCCATCTGCGTAGTCAGCGCGTTGGCGAAAAGCAGGGAAAACCACAATGCCGCCCCCACCCAGACCAGCCTCTTCCGCCAATCGCAAAAAAATAGCAGCGGCAGAAATGCCAGGACAATCGGCCCAAAGTAATTTCCGAATCCATATTCCGATCCCGTCAGGGTCATGGCCGTCAGATAACGCAAGATAGCGAGAGGTTGCGTGGAAAACGCGCGCGCATGGATATCCGACTGAAGCAGTTTCATTCCATAAGGATTCGCCGGAATGTTTCCCATCCATCGGTTAAGAAACGGAAAAAACGGATCGCCCGTCCACACGAAATTCCGCAGCAGAGGAAATACGCCGGCGGCCGCGGCTGCAATCGAACACAGCGCAGCCCACAAAAAAGATTTGGATATCCAAAACACGCACACAACGATCACGGCCGGAATGATCCAACCCGTGTACTTGATGCTGGCCGCAGCGCCGGAATAAACGCCCGCAAGGACCATCCAGCGATGGCCCACTGCGCCGGACGTCCGCTCCATCGCCAATGCGGCCAGCAGAACGTAGAATCCCATCCAGATATCCGGAGCGCCTGCCGTGCCGATTTGCCAGAACACCATCGGCGCCATGAGAAAGGCGAGAGCCGCGGATAGCGCCCATTCCATGGGCATCAACCTGCGCGCGAGTTGCAACAGCGCCGCCGCCGTCAGGCACCCGCACATGAAAATCATCAGCAGCGCAAGTTTGTCTCCTCCCAGCACCAGCCCCAGTCCGATCAATTCGTGACCAAGTCCCAGGAAGAACGAGTGCGTCAGCCAGAAGATCGGATGTTCCGGCTTGCCCAACTCGAGCAGCGGCGCCGTAAAGTGATAGTGCATGGCGTCAGACCCGGTTAACGGAGCCGTTGCTAGGAGCGCCTCCAAAGCGGCAAAAAAAAGAATTCCGATTCCAATCAATTTCGCGATTCTCGACCCTGAATGTTCGGCGAGATCCCTGAGGGATTGCTTACCCAATCGCGGCAGCGATTTCCATCCGCGTCCGCTCGCGACGCTCATAATCAGGAGCAACGCAATCGCCGACCGAAGCGTAAGGCCGGCCGCGAAGGAAATAATTCCCGCAACCAATTGCAGGACGGCAAATCCGATTCCCGAGGAAAACAGAATCTCGTCCAGCGGCTGTTCCGCCGCCAGACCCATCCTTTTCAATACCTGGCTTCCAAATGCGACTGTAACAAGGAAAATTAAAAACAGGATCGCAACGCACCCCGCCGAACCGATCAACGCCATAGGTGCGCCAGCCAGGGCAGCCGGGAGAGAGCCATCTCCCGGAACTGCGCGTAGTAATAGAAATTGATGAGGAGCAGCCAGAACAGAAAAATCGGCGGGCCGATTTTCCTGGCGATTTGCGGTATCTCCACTTGCTTCGTTCCTTCCTGTTTCGTACCGCTATCCTAGCACGCTTTGGAATTCGCTTACTGTTGAGGACGGCGTCCTCCATGTAAGTATAGAAGTGCGCGCCGGGACAAGTTAAAGTAACAGGCGCGCGGCGCAGGCAGCGCATCCGGAGCCGGGGATTCTCCAGCGGCAACGTAAACGCAAGCAGGTCCATCCTTAGGGAGCATCCACACGAATGCGGCCAGTCCGGATCGCCATTGTTTCTCCCTTCATCGACAAGCGGCACGGGACCGAGCGGCGCATCGCCGAATGGATCACGCGCCTCCCGTTAGACTACGAGATCCATATTTACAGCCAGCGCGTGGAGGATGTCGACCTCACGCGCATGCAATGGCACCGCATTCCGCAAATTCCCGGCCCTCACCTGATTGATTTTCTTTGGTGGCTGGCGGCGAACCACGTGTGGCGCTGGTGGGGCGCCCATTTTCGTGGACTTCCATTCGACCTGGTGTACACCGCCGGCACCAATTGCTGGGACGCCGATCTGATTTCCATCCACATCGTGTTCGCGGAGTTCGTCCGCATGGCCGCTCCGGAATTGAGTTTGCGTGGCAATCCCATACGTTTCTGGCCCCGGTTGATTCACAGGAAACTCTATTACGCGCTGGTGATTTTTCTTGAGCGCCGCATGTACACCAATCCGAAAACGGGTTTGATTCTGATTGCCAGGAAGACAGCCGTCGATTTAAAAAACCACTACGGAATCAAGGGTCCTCTGCCGGTGGTTTATATCGGCCTCGACCATAAGATTTTCAACAGGGAATTGAGGCTTCGCAACCGGCCCGAGGTCCGCAAGCGGCTTGGTTTTGACGACAATACGTTCGTTCTCGTCCTGGTCGGAAACGATTGGAAGAAGAAGGGCCTGGTGGCATTGATCGAGGCGCTGGCGATGCTGAAGGATCTGCCTGCGGTCCTGGTGGTTGCGGGCAAGGACGATTCCGCGCCTTACCTGAAGCGGATTCGCGAACTGGGCCTGGAAGGGAAAGTCACCTTCCAGCCCTCGCGCCCGGATGTGCAATGGTATTACGCAGCCGCCGATGTGTACGTCGGGCCGTCTCTGGAAGACACCTTCGCGCAGCCTCCCACCGAAGCCATGGGCTGCGGCCTGCCCGTGATCACCACGGCCACCAATGGTACCGCGGAGATCATGACCGATGGCGTCGACGGCCTCGTGCTCCAGGATCCGAACGACGTTGCAGGTTTGGCCGAGAGGATTCGATGGCTCTACGAGCATCCCGAACCGCGTGAACGCATGGCCGAGCAGGCCGCGATCACCGCCAGCCAATACACGTGGGACCGCAACGGAGTGGAAATGCGCGCGATTTTTGCTGAAGCGCTAAGCCGGAAAGGTCGCAGCGATGTTCAAAAAGAAGTGTAGGGAGCACTTCTAGGCCCGCAGACCGGGGCCGGTCGAGCGATACCACGCGACAAATTTCCGGAGGCCTTCTTCCAATCCAGTTTGCGGCCGGTAGCCCAGCAGGCGCCCGGCTTTTGCAATGTCCGCCCAGGTCAGCGGCACGTCCCCCTGCTGCACGCTTTCCCGTTGTATGATCGCCTTCTTTCCGGTCGCTGATTCCAGCATGCGGACCAGTTCGCCGAGCTTCACCGGATGCGAATTGCCCAGGTTGAAAATTTCAAACGGAGCCTTGCCGGTCGCGGGAAATTCGTAATCGAGCGCCGCCATCACGCCCGCAACGATGTCCTCCACGTATGTGTAATCCCTCCCTGTTTCCCCGTCTCCGAAGATCGGGATGGGTTGCCCCTTTTCGATCCGCGCGACGAATTTGTGAATGGCCAGATCGGGGCGCTGCCGGGGCCCGTAGACCGTGAAAAATCTCAGGCAGACCACGGGAATCTTGTACAGATGCGCGTAGGTGTGGCCGAACAATTCGCCTGCAAGCTTGGTGGCGGCATAGGGCGAGATCGGGCGCAAGTCGAAATTGTCCTCGGAAAAAGGGGCGCGGCTGCTGGCGCCGTACACGGAACTGGAAGAGCCGAAGAGGAATCTGGAAACGTGGAACTCCCGCGAGAGTTCGAGCAAATTCACCGTGCCCGCCACGTTCACCTGTTCATATAACTCGGGCTGCTCGATCGAAGGACGCACGCCGGCGCGCGCCGCCAGGTGGATGATCGCGTCCGGTTTCGCGCGAGCCACCGCTACGCGCATGCGGTCCTTGTCGCGGATGTCGGTCTCGAAAAATTCAAAATCCCCCGCGCGGCGGACGGCATCCAGATTCGCTTTCTTCCATGCCGGAGAATAGAAATCGTCCAGGCTATCGACGATACTCAGCGAAGCGTTGCCGCGCAGAAGAGCTTCGGCCACGTGCGAGCCGATAAATCCCGCTCCTCCCGTCAGCAAGATGCGTTTTGGTTTTTCACTCACCAGTATTTCCTCATGCCAGCCGCATGGACTGGCCAGCGTAACAGGATATTGCCTGCCCGACCAGTATGGCGGTTGCGCTTCAGGCAGCAGGCATCCTGATGTAGACTCTCCCCGTGCGCTCGATTTGACAATGTTGCCCCACGGCGCGGGTGCGCGAAGATTTCCCCGAACGGAAAGAGTTTCAGAGCCACCGGCCTGGCCAATCCCGGTGCAATATCAAGAGCAAAACCGAGCCTCAGGCGAATGAGTTTAGTTATCGGGCTATTCACACAAGTGCTTTCCCCCGGCGGAGTCCAGCGGGCCAGCCGCCATGTCGCCGCCGTTACGGCCGCGTTCGCCGTCGATCGCGGTTTTTCCTGCCGCTTCCTCAGCTTGAACGATCCCCAGGGCCTGCACAGCGTGCGCGTGGGCTCGAGCGAATTTTCGGTTACCGGGCATGCTCGCGACAAAGCGCAATTCGTCCTGGCCGCGCTGCGTTCGGCCGGGCGCGATCCCGCCCTGGTCATTGCGCTGCACCCGAATCTCGCTCCCATTGTCTGGGCCATGCGGCTGCGCTCCCGAAAATTCCGTTCGATCGTCTTCGCCCATGGAATTGAAGTGTGGCAACCGCTCTCGTGGACGCGCCGCCGCGCCCTTCGCCAGGCGGATCTGGTGATCGGGCCGAGCGAAGATACCGTGCGGCATTTGATTTCCACGCAGGGAGTTCGCGCCGAGAAGGTACGGCGGCTCCCCTGGGGTCTGGATCCGGATTTCGAAGCGCGGCTGGCGGCACGCGTTCAACAGCCGCTGCCATCCGGATTTCCGACAGAGGGCAAAATCATTCTGACCGTTGGCCGGTGGGATCCCGCCGAGCGATATAAGGGAGCAGATACGATGATCTCCGCTCTGCCGCGCGTTTTGCGGAAATCGCCCGATGCGTTCCTCGCCTTGGTCGGTGACGGGGCCGATCGCGCGAGGCTTGAGCAGCTTGCCCGCGACCTTGGTGTGTCCGAGCGCGTGCGGTTCCTGCCCGGCCTCACGCAGGATGAACTCTTCGCCTGTTATGCAGCCTGCACTGTGTTCGCTCTGCCCAGCCGCGGAGAAGGCTTCGGCCTTGTATTTCTGGAGGCGATGGCTCACGGCAAGCCCGTGATCGGCGGCGCGCACGGAGGCACGCCCGACGTGATCGAGGATGGCGTCACCGGACGGCTCGTTCAGCACGGGGATATCGAGGAGCTTGCGGGCGCTCTCGAATCCCTGCTGGCCGACCCGGCTGGTGCAGCGGAAATGGGGGCGAAGGAGCGCATTCGCATCGAGCGATTATTTTCCTTCGCGCAGTTTCAGGGTCGGCTCACCCAAGTGCTGGATGATGTCCTTTTGCGCAAACACTCCTGATCTAGCCACGAACGTAAGTATTGAACTCGGGGGTATAATCCAACGCGGGGTGCCTTAATGGATTATTTATACTATCGATAGGGGCCGAGGCTCCCGACCTATGCAGCTGCTTTATGTCACGCAATCTTACTTTCCGTTCCTCGACAAGGGTGGCCCCACGGTTAAAGTAAGGGCGCTTGCCCGCGGCATGGCCTCCCTGGGACATGGCGTCACGGTTCTGACGGCTGATTTTGGACTCGACGATGCAAAACGAAGGGCGATTCAAGCAGTTCCGAATCTCTGGGGCTACGAAGCCAACGAAGACGGTGTGGAAGCCGTTTATCTTCGAAGCCGCGCCCGCTATCGCGCGCTAACCTGGAATCCGGGCGTTGCCGATTTCTGCCGGGACCGGCTTGCGGCAATTGACTTGGTGCACATCTACGGGATGTATGATTTGATCGGTCCGCGAATTGCTCGGCAATGCAGGGAGATCGGCCGCCCATATTTGGTGGAACCAATGGGGATGTTTCGGCCAATCGTAAGAAATATAGGAATGAAGCGCCTATACCACGCCGTGCTGGGAGGTCCCATGATCGCCGGAGCCAGCCGCGTCATTGCAACCTCTGAACAGGAACGGGACGAATTGGTGGAGGGAGGAGTCCCGGCCGCCAAGATCGTGGTTCGTCGAAATGGGATTGACGTCCCCAGCCAGTTGCCTCCCCGGGGGTATTTCCGCAATGAATGGGAGATATCCAAAGATGTGAAACTCATACTTTTCCTAGGGCGTCTAGTATCTAAGAAGAGTCCTGACTTGCTGTTAGAGGCCTTTTCGCGGTGGCAGCGGCGCAGCCAGGGATCGCAGGGCTCGGTACTCGTATTCGCCGGACCCGATGAGGGAGATGGCTACCGGCAGCGCCTGGAAGCTTTGGCTGCGAAGATGGGATTGAACGGGGGAGTATTGTTTACTGGACCTTTGTACGATGAAGCCAAGTGGGCGGCCTACCGGGATGCGGATCTGTTTGTCCTGCCGTCTCAAAACGAAAATTTTGGAAATACAGCGGCAGAGGCGGTTGCGTGCGGAACGCCCGTGCTGGTCACCGACCGCTGCGGGATCGCGCCGATCGTGGACCGGCGCGCCGGCCTGGTAGTGCCGCACGATTGCGACGCGCTTCAGGCGGGTCTGGGACGGATTCTGGACGATCCCGAGTTTGCCGCGCATTTGCGAACGGGATGCGCAGGGGTCGCGCGTTCGCTGGGCTGGACCGAACCGCTGGCGGAAATGGAAACCTTGTACCGGGAGCTAGTCTCCGGAAGGCGACCCGATTGAAAAGGCATCCGCTCATTCAAGTATGCTGGTTCGCGATCAACTGCCTGCTGATCGTTTCGCTTGCGGCTGCCCTGTACGGAATCGGATGGGAATTTTCAACGCGGAGTTTTTTGAAGGGTTTTACCGACGCCATTATCCCAGCTTCCGATAACCCGGAGCAAAAGGCTGAAGCCATACTGGCCTGGATTGCCAACGGCCCGGCGCGCCGAAGCACCACGAACCCCGCCGATCTTTCCCTGCGCAACCCCGAGGATACCCTGAATTTTCAGCAACTCCTCCAAGTGTGCGGCACGGCGACCAACGCGTTTGTGAATCTTGCCGAGAGCACCGGGCTGCGAACCCGGCGCCTGCTTTTGCTGAATGGCAATCGTGCCAGCAAACATGTGGTCGCGGAGGTCCTGGTGGGGGATCGCTGGATCATCGTGGACCCTTCCTACCACACGATATTCCGGAAACGCGACGGGCAACTGGTCACGCAATCGGATCTTCGCAACCTTCAGACGTTTCGTGAAGTAACCGAGGGGATTCCGAATTATCCGCAGACGTATACGTATGAATCGACGGCTCACGTGCGCCTGCGGAGAATTCCAGTCGTCGGGAGATACTTGCGCGGAATTTTCAATGTGATCTGGCCGTCCTGGGAAGAATCCATCAATTGGACTCTGCTCGTCGAACGAGATTCCTTCGCCATGGCGGTCGTTTCTTTCGTGTTTTTCTTCTTTTTGTTGGCCCTGCGATTCCTCTTCAGTTGGTATTGCTCTAAGCGGCTCGGAATTTCCCGCGTGCGGCTGCGGGACCGGATCGTGCGGGTGAGCCAGGTCCTGGCCGGCAATCCCTAGGAACGATGCTTGAAATCAGCGGATTTTGCGGCAGAAATCGTATGGTCCACTCCAGATGCGGGGAATTCAGGATCCCGTTTTTTCAAGAAGCCCAATGAAGTGCAATTGGCGCCCAAAAAGCGCAGAGAATGGCCACGGGTAAAGCGGTATCAGCGTTTGCCAATGCTCCACTTTCAATCCGGTTTCATTGAAATACTGATCCCACTGGCGGCGGCTTTGATAGTTGTAGGGCAAGACTACGCCGTGCGGACGATTGCCCACCCAATCCATGAATTGCAGAGTCCTGTAATCGAGCCAATTTTCGGAAAGATGATCCTTAATGAGAATGAATCGACGGGCTACGCGGCGCGCTTCGGAGAGCAATTTCACAATGCCCTGCGAATTTCCGACATGGTGCAACACATCCACGAATATGCAGACATCGAATGACGCGTCAGGATAGGGGATGGTTGCGCCGTCGAACGCCTTGCATTCGATTCTGCAATTTCCTCGCGGCGCAAACTCAATTCCTTGTACGGTTATTGACGGATTGTAATCTTTCATGAGTGATGCGAGCGTGCCGTCGCCGCATCCGATGTCCAGGACCGCCGCGCCCGCTGGAATCCTGCAGGCCAGGAATTCCGCGAGCACGCGCACTCGCCTGTCAAATACCGAATGACGGTGGGCGCGCTCCAGCAACGAAATGGCCCTCGAGACCTGTGGGTCCTTCTCCACTTAGATTCCTTTGTGAGCCACGAGCCAGTTGTTCAATCCCATCTCAAACCTTCCATCTTCGAATCGCGTGAAACCGATCTTCCGCAGCATTTCCTTTAATTTTTTCATTGGTATCCGTGGCTGGTGCTGATCGAATCCCAATTCATGGTTGACCAACCCGACGCGGGTCAAGACCTCCAGAATGGGATCGACGGCGGGACTGGGCCAGGTCATCACCAGAGTGCCCTGCGGCCGCAGGATTCGGTACGCTTCGGCAATTACCGGCACGGGTTGCGCCAAGTGTTCCAAAACGGCGAGCATCGTCACATGGTCGAACTGGGCGCTCTCCAGCGGGAGGTTCGCGGTAATATCCGCAGACACCACCGAGATTTTTTCTCGAGGAGACATTCCAACATGCTCGTCCAGGCCCACGCCGGAAATAATGCGTGATTCGATGTATTCAAGAAACGGCGCTCCTGCGCCACAACCCAGATCGCAAACTTTGGACCCTGCACGAATATGCGGGGCGACGGCTCGAAAACGGCACCAGGCGACAAAACGATCGAATGGGGTATAGGCCATTTAATTTGATAGGTCCAACGAAAAGTCGAAACCCGCTGCTGCCTGCCCCGCTAACCGCTTCATCGCACCCTTCATCGGCGGGCCATTCCCAGAACGCTCAGAAAAAAACTGGAAAGGACAATCTGGAATCCGAGTGTGAAGAACACAACGCCCGGGATCACTATGCGCATCGTCTTTTCCGGGTCGAGCGGCCCGAAATGATGGCTTTGCCAGTAGGCAAGACCCAGGATCCACGCCCCACTTCCCGCGACGATCAGCAATCCGCCCGCCACGAGACCGGCTTCCAGCGTCAAATAACGGAATATCCGCGTAAGTCTCGGATCTTCCGGGAGTAGCCCTTCGGAAATCGCGAATACCTTGGTGAATGCGGCGAAGACAAGCGATTGAAAGCCGATCAAAATGGCCATGCCCGCGAACAGAAGCGTATGCACGTCGAATCCAACGCGCCCGATCATTCGAGGCCCCGGCAAGAGCAGCGCGCTGACCACGATTCCCGCGGCGCACAGCGCGATTCCGGGATACAGAAACAGCCAGCGGGGGCTGTACAGCAAGAGAAACCGAAGATGCCGCCAGCCGTCGCGCCAAGTGCGCAGGTGTGGCGGGCGGTCGCGTTTGTCGGGCGAGAGCGTGGTGGGAATTTCGGTGACGCGCAAGCCGAAGGCCGTGGCTTTCACGATCATCTCGCTGGCGAATTCCATGCCCAGAGTGCGCAGGCCCAGCCGGTCGATGGCCTCCTTGCGAAACGCGCGCAACCCGCAATGAAAGTCGCCCACCGGGCTCTTGAAAAACAGGCGTCCAATTCCGGTCAGCACGGGGTTCCCGAGGTAACGGTGCAGGGGCGGCATCGCGCCCGGCACGATCCCTCCGCGAAAACGGTTGCCCATCACCAGATCGTATCCCTCGCGGAGTTTCGCGACGAACGCGTCCATCTGCGTGAAATCGTAGGTATCGTCGGCATCGCCCATCAAGATGAACTGCCCGCGCGCCGCCGCGATGCCTCCCCGCAAGGCGCTCCCGTATCCGCGCGTCTCCACCGGAATCACTCGCGCCCCGAGGTCCGCGGCGATCTGCCGCGATCCATCCGTGCTGCCGTTGTCGGCCACGATCACTTCTCCCCTGATTCCGTGCCGTCGCAGCGCTTCCATCGCTTTCTGGACGCAAATCCCCACCGTGGAGCGCTCATTCAGGCACGGCATCACCACCGAAAGTTCGAGCGCATCTTCGGGCCGCCCGAGTTCTTCAGTGGACTGCGTGTTCACCGCTGATTTCAGGGAACCGATTGTGAATCTCCCTTGGCCGGCGCAATTCCCGGTTTCCACGACTTTAACCGATCTGATTACCTTCGAAAAGGGCGGCTATGCTTTAGTTCATCTTGCGCAGGTTTGCCGCGGCTGTTACCGTTTCTTGTGGCCGTACATGCCTGATCGCATCCCGCAAAAACGCATGCCGGAACTCGATGGTCTACGCGGGATCGCCATCCTGCTGGTGTGGACGGGGCATTATTTCGCCGTTCCCGGCAAGGGAATGCTAAGCCTTCTGGACGGCTACTGGTTTCGCCTTGGATGGACGGGTGTCGACTTGTTCTTCGTGCTCTCCGGTTTTCTCATCGGCGGCATTCTCCTGGACGTTCGGGACTCTCCCCGCTATTTTCAGACATTCTACAGACGCCGGTTTTTCCGAATCATTCCGCTCTACTATGCCTGGATTGCCATCTATGTGTTATTGGCCGGTTTGGCGGCGCCGTTTCTATCCGCGCGGATCGGATCCGTGCAGGGCACCGATCTCGCAATTTTGTCTCACTTCTTCTTTCTGCAGAATTTCCGCGACATTCTTACCAGCACGGTTTCTTTCTGGTGGCTGTCGGCCACGTGGTCATTGGCCGTCGAGGAGCAGTTCTATCTGGTTTCTCCTTTGGTGGTGCGTTTCTTGTCAAAGCGCGCGCTTACAATTTTTCTCATCCTGGTCACCGGAGCCGCTCCTCTGCTGCGCTGGTTTCTCCGCGGCCATTTCGATTCGGGGCCGTGGCTGGCTTACCGGCTGATGCCTTGCCGCGCCGACTCTCTCTCGATCGGCATGCTTGCCGCAATGATCTGGAGCAACCCGAACGGCCGCGAATGGCTTGGGCGCCATGCCCTGTCGCTGTACGCCCTGTTTGGCGTTTTGTTCGCCGGCGTTGCCTGGCTGTGGAGATGGCCGCTGCCAGCTCTTACCCAAACGCTGGGCTATACGTGGCTGGCTTTGTTTTTTGCCGTTGTCCTGCTGCTGGCCATTTCTCGACCGCAATCCCCACTTGCCGTTTTCGCGCGACACGGGTTCCTGCGCGAGATGGGCGGCGTTTCCTATTGCGTTTACATCATTCACACGACGGTATTCCTTTTCTGTCACCGGATTCTGCTACATTCACTGCCGGACTTTACCGATGTAAAGGTTGCCGCTGTCACTTTGCTCGCAGCTTTGATCACGTACGGCATCGCAAAATGTTCCTGGAAATTCCTGGAGGAGCCTTTGCTCCGGCGCGGCCACGCATATAGATACTAGAAATCGTTTCTTCGGCCTCTGGCGTTGGCAAACCCGCGAAAAGTGACAAATCGTTTTGTGGCTTTGGCGATTACCATTATTCTAGACTCAGGGACGCGAGGGAATTGCATTTGGCCGTGCAGGCCAGGTCTTGAGAGGTGCGAGCGCCCATGTCATCCGCTTCCGGATTGATTGCCAGCCAGGAGTTCTCCAAGCCCGGAGTCCATTCGATTACATACAAGGATAATTTTTATCCTTTGGCGTCCGAGGTCCGCGAAGAGCTGCTTCGCCATCCGAAATGGAAACCAATGCTTCAGGGAAGCACCTCGGGCAGCACCATGTTTATTCCCCAGCGTCAGAATGGCATTACGACATCTCAACTGCTTGAAAAGGACCGCGAACACTTTCCCCAATGCCTCAAATTCAGGGATTTTGTGGCGCAAAATTTTGGCGTGCTCTGTCCGCTGGCTGGCGTGCATCCGGCGGATGCGCGAGTGGTCGAAATCAACGGCATGGCTTACGGAGCGGGCGCGTGGCTTTCTCCACACACCGATTTTTTTGGTCACGCCAATAAGCAGAACCGGCTGATCGCCTGGATGCTGTACCTCACTGCGCCCGAGGATGGCGAGTGGCCGGCCGAGAAGGGCGGAGCGGTGCGCGTATGGCAGCCCGGCGGCGAAGAGAAGCGCATCCGTCCCCGGTTTAACCGCTTCGCAATGTTTCGCGTTCACGCCAACAGCTTTCATGAAATTGAGAAAATTACCTGGGAGCCGGATTGGCCGCATTGCCGACTGGCTCTGTCGGGCTGGATTCAGGGTAAGCCGCTGGACGAAACCGGGCGCAATACACGCATGTATCTAATTTCTCCTTCCGCCCAGTCGATATCCGGGGAAATCGGGGCTTCATTGCAGGGCGAGCTCGCGCTTCATCGGCTTCTGGCAAAACAGATGAGCTATTGTGGTGAAGATCCCAGTTTGGAAATTGCGCGAACCGCGGAACTCGAGCAGGACTACCAGGCCCACAGAGAGGCGCCGGCCGGCACATATTTTATTCGCCGGATTGCCGGCCCCCCAGGGTGCATTATCGTTGTTAACGAGGCTGGGGAAACCGTTTACTTTGGGGCACCCGAAGGGGCCGGTGAAAAACTCCGGGCTGGTGATCGTTAGCCGATTTTCATCCACGGAACCCGTCTGTTCCGTGGGGAACAAATTGCATGCTGTGCGCACACGGTTGCAGGTAACGGTGGAACTGCGGCGTGGTTCACGGTAAAGTAGCGCGGAATGTGCGGAATCTGCGGTGTCATCGGAATTGAACGATCGGAATTAGCCGAAGCCGTAACGCGCCGGATGACGGAGGCGCTCTGGCATCGCGGCCCGGACGAAGATGGCCTGCTGGTCGCGCCGTCAGCGGCGCTGGGAATGCGCCGACTAAGCATCATCGACCTTCCCGGCGGCCATCAACCTGTCTTTAATGAAACCGGAAACGTTGGAGTCGTCTTCAACGGCGAAATCTATAACTTTCGCGAGCTGCGCAAGACGCTCGAAGGGCTCGGGCACACCTTCCGCACGCATTCCGACACCGAAGTAATCGTCCATGCCTATGAAGAATGGGGCGAGCAATGCGTCCGCGAACTGCGCGGCATGTTTGCCTTCGCCATTTGGGACGCGCGCTCCTCCGGCACCACGGGCGACGCCGCGCGGCACGCCTGTATTTTCCTGGCCCGCGACCGCCTGGGAATCAAGCCGCTCTATTACGCTTGCGCGGACGGAGCTCTTCTGTTCGCCTCCGAAGTCCGGGCTTTGATCGCCAGCGGGCGAGTTGCCCCGAATGTCGACCCGGACGCAGTCGAAGCATATCTGTTATTCGGCTCCGTTGCCGAACCCACCACGCTGGTCCAGGGCGTATTCTCGCTTCCGCCCGGACATTCCCTCACCATGTTCGCAGACGCACCGCCGCAGAAACCGGCTCCCAAATGCTATTGGGATTTTGCGGATGCCGCGCTTCGACAGGAAGGTCCGCGCCCGAAAGACAAGCAGGACGCGGCAAAACAGTTGCGGCGCCTGCTGGAAGAGACTGTAAGCGACCACTTGATTTCAGATGTCCCGCTGGGCGTCTTTCTTTCCAGCGGCATGGATTCCACGGCGCTGGTGGCGCTGGCCAGCCAGTCCCAGAATGATTTGCATACCTTCACGGTCGTGTTTCCGGAACAGCGCTTCAGCGAGGCCGCGATTTCGCGCGAAACCGCGAAGCGTTTCAAAACGCGCCATCAGGAAGTCATGCTCACCCCGGAACAGTTGCTGGACCAGGTGGACGACGCCGTCGGCGCGCTGGATCAGCCCACCATGGACGGCCTCAACACCTACTTCGTTTCCAGGGCCGCGCACCAAGCCGGATTGAAAGTCGCTCTGTCCGGATTGGGCAGCGACGAAATTTTCGGCGGCTACTCGACATTCGCTTCGACTCCGCGAGCCTCAATTGTGGCCGGGCTGGGGCGCTGGATTCCCGGCCCCTTCCGCCGATTGAGCGCCGCCCTGGCGACCAGGGTCGTGGCGGGCGACGCGATTCGCAAAGCCGCAGCGACCTGGAAGTCGCCAACCGATTTTCCGCACGCATATTTCTTCACCCGCCTGCTGTACACGCCGGGCCGCGTGGACCGCCTTCTCGCTCCCTATTTCGAGTCCCCTGCCTATGGCGAAAGCGCCGAGTCCAGCTGGCGCTTGCGCATGAGGGAAACCGCGCGGCAGGCCGCGCGCCTGGATTCCTTCACGGCGATTTCTTGTTTCGAGTTGCAGTCCTACATGGTGAATACGCTGCTGCGCGATACCGACGTTGCCAGCATGGCCAATTCCCTGGAAGTCCGCGTGCCTTTCCTGGACCACAAGCTCGTGGAATTTGTCGCCCGCCTGCCGAAGGATGTGAAATACAGGCCGGACATGCCGAAGTCGCTGCTGGTGGAGGCGATGGGCGATCTATTGCCGGAGGACGTCGTCGGCCAGCCCAAACGTACGTTCACGCTGCCGTGGGACGTTTGGCTCCGAGGGCCGCTGGGCGTGCAGCTTTCGCAGAACCTCGCCAACCTGACTCCGCCGCTGCTGCGGTACATGAACCAGCGTGCCGTGCGGGGTTCCTGGCAAAATTTCGTTACCGGCCACACGAACTGGTCGCGCCCCTGGAGCATTTACGTGCTCAATCGCTGGGTGCAGCGCCATCTGAGCGGCTCGGCATCGGGTCAAGGTTCAACCGCAGGGGCGGTGAAGCCTGCCGCTATCGCCACCAGCGCAGCCAATCCACGGTCTTAGGGCAGGGAGAAACACTTCCGGATGAACATTCTCGGGATTAACGCCTACCACGGCAACGCCTCCGCGGCGATCGTTTGCGATGGCCGGCTGATTGCCGCGGTCGAGGAGGAGCGCTTCAACCGCGTCAAGTACGCGGCGGGATTTCCTTCGGCGGCGATTCGCTACTGCCTGGAAACCGCCGGGATCACCATCGGCGAAGTGGATCACATCGCCATTCCGCGTAATCCCTGGGCGCGCCTGGGAACGAAGCTCCTGTACGCGATGAAGATGCCCAGCTTTGCCCGCGAGCGCGCCAAAGTTCTGGCCCACTTTGTGGGCATTCCCGAGGCGCTGGCGCGGACCTTTGACGTTGCGCCGGATAAAATTCGCGGGAAATTTCACCGCGTCGAGCATCACCAGGCGCATCTGGCCAGCACGTTTTATGTTTCACCGTTTGAAAATGCCGCCCTGCTTTCCGCCGACGGCCTGGGCGATTTCGCCAGCACCATGTGGGGAACGGGCCAGGGCCCGCGCATGAAGATCGACGGCGCCATCGCCTTCCCTCACTCGTTGGGGCTTTATTACACGGCGGTCTCGCAGTATCTGGGATTCCGCAAGTTCGGCGACGAATACAAAGTGATGGGTCTGGCCGCGTACGGCGAGCCTGCTTACCTTGACGAATTCCGCCGCATCGTCCGCACCAACGGAGGAGTTGGTTTCCGCCTGGGCCTGGAATATTTCAAGCATCACCGCACCGGGCCGGACATGACCTGGAGCGATGCCGGTAAAACTCCCGAGATTGCCGCGATGTTCTCCGATTACATGGCCGAACGGCTGGGGCCTGCGCGCGATCCCGCGGCTCCGGTCGAAAAAGTGCATCGAGACGGCGCTGCTTCGCTGCAGGCGCGCCTCGAAGAAGTCTTGTTCACCATGCTGCGCGCCCTGCATGCGCGGACCAAACAAAAGGCGGTGTGCCTGGCCGGAGGCGTGGCGTTCAATTGCGTGGCCAATGGGAAAATTTTTGATGAGACGCCGTTTGAACAGATTTTTCTGCAGCCCGCCTCGGGCGATGCGGGGCTGGCGATCGGCGCCGCGTATTTTGTGCATCACCAGGTCCTCGGCCAGCCGCGATCCTTCGTCATGGAAAATGCTTACTGGGGGCCGGGTTACACTCCCGAGCAGGTGCGTGCAGCAGTCGCTGCCAGCCGCCTGTCCGCCGAAGGCATGGCAATTTCCGAGCTTCCCGAGGAATTGATCGCGAAAGAGGCAGCGAAGGAAATTGCCTCAGGGAAAATACTCGGCTGGTTTCAAGGCCGGGCGGAGTGGGGGCCGCGCGCGTTGGGCAATCGCAGCATCGTCGCCGATCCTCGCCGGGCGGACATGAAGGATATTTTGAACGCCCGGATCAAGCACCGCGAAATGTTCCGGCCGTTTGCTCCGTCGGTGCTCGCCGAAGCCACCGGAGAATATTTCGAGAAGACGTATCCTTGCCCGTTCATGACGCAGGCCTATTCGGTGCGGCCCGAAAAACGCGAAATCATTCCCGCGCCCACGCACGTGGACGGCACAGGACGCCTCCAGACCGTCACGCAGGAGGCGAACCCGCGCTACTGGCGCCTGATCCGCGAGTTCGGCAGCCTTACCGGCGTGCCCGTGGTCCTGAATACTTCGTTCAACGACAACGAGCCCATCGTCTGCCGTCCCGAGGAAGCCATCGATTGCTTTCTCCGCACCAAGATGGACGTGCTGGTCCTGGGCGACATGCTGGTGCGCAAGCCGCTGGGAATGCCCGAGGTGCCGCGCTGATCGGGAACGCGCCGCTGCCGCTTTGTAATTTCTGTCTTGAGTCTTTTTCTTTTCCCTTCCGGACGAGCCCGTGCACATTCTTTTACTGAACGAATATTTTCCGCCCGATACCAGCGCCACGGCCAAGTGCGCCGTGCAGGTGGCGAACGCGCTCGCCGAAAAACACCGCGTCACCGTCGTCGCGGGCCGGCCGAGCTACGATCCCACCGAGCGCCACCCGCGCTATCTGCTGCGGCGCGAAGTCCGAGGGAATCTCGCCGTCGAACGCGTGGGCTCGACCGCATATCCCCGCTTTCAGATGCGCCGCCGCGTTTCCAACTACCTCACCTACCTGTCGCTGGCGATTCCGCGCGCGCTTTCGATTCGCTCGGACGTGGTTCTGGCCATGACCGATCCGCCCATCGAAGGCATCGCCGGCGCGATCGTCGCGCGCCTCTCTCACCGCCCCTTCGTCTACAACATTCGCGACATGTATCCGGACATGGCCGTGGGCGGATCGATCGTGCGCCCCGGAAGTTTCACCGCGCGCTGGGAGGCGATGCATCGCTGGGCGCTGCGGCGCGCCGCTCGCGTCATCGTGCTCGGCGAAGATATGTGCGACCGCATCGTGGCCAAAGGAGTCGATCCCGGCCGCGTGGTGATCTCGCGCGACGGCATCGACATTCCCGAAACCACGCCTTCGCCGGACAATCCGCTGGCGCGCGAGATTCGCGGCAATTTCCGTTTCGTTCTGGTACATGCGGGGAATTTGGGCTTCTACGGCGCCTGGCAAACTCTTATTTCGGCTGTGCGCATGCTTGAAAAAGAAGGCGTGGGCCTCGTCTTCATCGGCGAGGGCGCCATGAAACCGCAAGTGGAGGCCATGGCCGAGGGATGCCGCGCGATTCGCTTCCTGCCGTTCCGCCCGGCGAGCGAAATCCCCTTGGTGCTCTCGTCCGGAGATATGCACGTGGTCACGGTGAAGCGGGGCCTGGAAGGCGTGGTGGTGCCCAGCAAGCTATATGGCACGCTGGCCGCCGGTCGCCCCGTGCTGGGCGTTGCGCCCGACGAGTGCGACGTGGTGCGCATCATTCGCCGTTCCGGCTGCGGTCTGGCGGCGAATCCGGACGATCCGAACACCGTCGTGGAGGCCATCCGGGGGGTGTTGCAGGACGCGGAACACCTGCGAAACATGGGCCTGCGCGCGCGAGAGATCGCATTTTCTTATGATAGAGTGAAGCAGCTCAAAATTTTCACGGAAACGCTCGAGGAGGTAGTTCGCGAATGACACAGGCCGAAACCATGTGGACGGGAAAAACAGTTCTGGTCACGGGAGGGTCGTCCTTCATCGGCTCGACGCTCGCCGACCAGCTGATTCTGCGCGGCGCCAAGGTGCGCGTCGTGGACGATCTGACCAGCGGCCATCTGGGCAACATCGCGGGGCACATTGCTTCCGGGAAAATCGAATTCATCCGCGCGGATTTGCGCGAGCCGGGCATCGCGCGCGGCGCCATGCAGGGCGTGCACACGGTTTTCCATCTGGCCGCGGACCACGGCGGCCGCGGCTACGTCGATTTGCATCAGGCGGGGCCAGCCTCGAATTTTTTCCTCGACGGTTTGATTTTCTGGGAAGCGCTGAAAGCGAAGGTGACGAAGGTCGTCTTCGCCTCGTCCGGCTGCGTCTATCCCAATTTTCTGCAATCCGACGTGAACAAGGAAGTTTTCCTGACTGAGGATCTTACCAAGGGCCCGAACGACGCCGACAACACCTACGGCTGGGCCAAGCTGATGGCCGAATTCACACTGCAGGCCTACTACAAAGAGCATGGATTGAAGGCGGCGTCTTGCCGCTACTTCACCGTGTACGGCCCGCGCGGCGTGGAAAATCACGCGGTCATCGCCATGATCGCCCGCGCGTTTCTAAAACAAGACCCGTTCGAGGTCTGGGGCGACGGCACGCAGATCCGCAACTGGACCTACATCGACGACATCGTGGCCGGCACCATCGCCGCCGGAGAAAAAATCGACGACGGCACGGCCATCAACCTGGGCACCATGGAGCGCGTGAAGGTGATCGACGCGGTGAAGATGGTCATGGAAATGACGGGCCACAAAGCGCAGATCAAATTTCTGCCCAACATGCCCACCGGCCCGCTGAACCGCGTGGCTGACAATTCGCTGGCAAAAAAACTGACGGGCTGGGAACCGAAAGTCCCGTTCCGCGAAGGCCTGAAGCGCACCATCGACTGGTATTACAAGGACCGCGATCGCGCGCACGTCGAGAAGATTTTCAAAAAGATGCTGACGGAGAGGTAGAGGGAACGAGGCAAGGAAGCAGGATGCAAGGGGGCAGGGAAGAAGGGAGCAGGGAAAAAGAGTAGTACAAAGCACTGGCAGGTTCGCGAGCGCACCAAAAAAAGGGCCGTCATTCCGAGCGAAGCGAGGAATCCCTCTTGGATCGACGTTAGGCCAAAGAAGGAGGGATTCCTCGCTTCGCTCGGAATGACGGTGAACGTTTTTTGCCGTACCCTAAAGAGTCACAGCCGCCACTTACATGAACACAAGCCTCATCGCCTTCGCCGTCGGCCTGATCGCCTCCCTGAGCCTCACGGTTCCTGTGCGACAGTTGGCCCTGCGCACCGGCATGGTGGATCATCCTGGCCCGCGCAAGGTGCACGTGCAGCCGATGCCGCTGCTCGGGGGCCTCGCCATTTATTTCGGCGTCCTGATTGCGCTGCTGGTCTCGATGGACGGCCCGGCGCTGCGCGAAGTGATCGGCATCTATGCGGGCGCGACGTTGGTTGCCGCCGTCGGCATCCTGGACGACCGCGGCCTGCTGCATCATCAGATCAAACTCTTCGGCGCGATGCCCGCCGCCGCCGTGATCCTGATCGTCTCGGGAATCCGCGCGCAGGTTTTCTCCGCGATCTGGCCGGGCACGTTCGCAATCTGGGCGGACACGGCGCTGACGCTGGTCTGGGTCGTCGGCATCACCGCATCGTTCAGCATTCTGGATCACATGGACGGGCTGTGCGCTGGCGTGGCTGCCATGGCGTCGCTCTTCTTCGCCATATTTGCCCTGGAAAGCGGACAGCTACTGGTGAGCACCATGGCCGCCGCCGTCCTGGGCGCCGCCGCCGGATTCCTGCGCTGGAATTTCAAGCCGGCGAAAATTTTCATGGGCGATGGCGGCGCGATGTTCCTTGGTTTCCTGATGGCCACGCTCGCATTAAAACTTCGCCCGGTGATGTCCGGCGGCCACAACGCCGCGTGGCTCATCCCGATCTTCATCCTCGGCGCGACGATCTTCGACACCACCCTGATTTCCATTTCCCGTTCCCGCCGCGGCTTCCTGCCCTTCACCACTCCCGGCAAGGACCACACCGCGCACCGCCTCTCCAACATTTTTGCCAGCCAGCGCACCGCCGTCCTGCTGATGTACGCACTTGGCGCTTTCTTCGGCCTTCTGGCGCTGGCAATCAGCCATCTGCCTGCGCGCCCTGCGTATACGGTGGCTGTACTTGCGGGAGTGGCCGTGCTTGGCGCTGTCGCTCTGCTTGAGCGCGCGCCCTACGAACGCCAAACGCGCAAGTTGTAGCACTGTTTCTCAAAATATTGGCCTTGTAATAGAGACATCGGCCCCCCTCTTCGAAAAATCACAAAGGGTGGAGCACCAGGCCCACTTAGGAAGGCCCGATGAGAACTCCGACGTCCTTCCAATGGGCTGCTTTCAATCTTTGCTCACTTGGCGTGCGCGAATAGCCTTTGGTTACAACGGTCAGTTGTCGCGGACCTGACCAACTGATGCCGACGTTCGGCGAATCTTGGGTAGCAAAAACCCAGGAATCGTCATCTTCGGGGCGAAGACGAGTCCCTTGGGGGCGAATACTGACAATTCTCTCAAACGGCGACGTAGCTCCGCAGTTTCGCTCAAAAGCCGTCGCAATGTAGCGTCCGTCCGGCGAAGAAACCTCTGTCAGAACAAACGAGGAGCAATTAGGCGAAAGTAAGTTCGACGCGACATAGTAATAGGTTGCGCTGCCTATGACGAGCGATCCCGCTAGAATCAGGATCCGCACCTTTGTCTTTATTTGCATTTTGCGTGCTCGATTCCTTTTGTAACTTGGAGTCGGCCGCGTGCCCTATCCTTGGCCTTTTGAATGGGTGGGGATTTTCGGATCACCATGCTCGGTCTGCAGTCACAAATCCACATCCTTCAGTGAAACCGACTTCCCAGTCGATTGTGCCCGTGTAGCCGCCAGCGCAATCCGCAGCGACCCCATCGCATCGTCAATCGTAATCGTAGGCGGACGATTGTTTTGCAGATTCGCCACAAAATTCTGAAGCTGCGCAGGATACGCGTCGCGGAATCGCTCCATGAAGAAGGGAACGGTGTCGTGC
Source organism: Terriglobia bacterium (assembly GCA_020073485.1). Classification (GTDB taxonomy): domain Bacteria; phylum Acidobacteriota; class Terriglobia; order Acidiferrales; family UBA7541; genus Palsa-360. The sequence goes on from JAIQFB010000001.1 coordinate 440,938, forward strand.
GCGACCTGATTCTTGGTCATCACAAAGAGCGGCGTCTCGCGCAGGTAGCCGATACGCAGCGTGCCGGTGGTGCCGAGGATTTCTCCAAAAATGTCGTACCCGTAGATGCCGCTGCGGCTGAGGTCAACCATGCCAATGCGGCCGCTGGCGAACGTGAGCGTGACGATGGCGTTGTCGATGTCGCCGACTTCGTTGAGCTCGGGATATGCGAGGGTTCCGCCAATGGCGGTGACCGACGCGACTTCGCCCATGTACCAGCGCGCAAGATCGAAATCGTGGATGCCCATGTCCATGATCATGCCGCCGCTGCTTTTGGGATTCGCGTATTCCAGGGAAGGCCGGTAAGGATCGCGCGAGGAAGATTTAAATACGATGGGCGTTCCGATGACGCCCTCTTCGACCTTTTTCTTGGCGGCGGCATAGCCCGCGTCAAAGCGGCGCATGAAGCCCATCTGCAGGAAGCCGTGCTTGCGCGCGGCAGCGTCTTTCATTTTTTGCGTTTCGCTGAGCGACAACGCGGGAGGCTTCTCGCAAAACACGGCCTTGCCGCGGTCCAGGGCGGCAACGGTGAGGTCGGTGTGAGTGTCGGTGGGGCTCACGATCACGGCCGCGTCGATGCCCGGATCGGAGAGCATAGCGATGGGGTCCATATACCATCGCGGCACGTTCAAGTCGCGCGCGGTCTCCTCCGCCAGCGTGGCGTTAGTGTCCGCCAAAGCCACCAGATTTACTCCGGCTACGCGCGCCGCCAGGTCGCGCGCGTAGACGCGCCCGAGCCGGCCCAGACCAATCAAACCCACATTCAACTTCTTCATCCGTTCCTCCTGGTTATTTTTCGCCGCTAAAATTATGGCTCGCGCATCGTACGCCGCTCCTCGGTTCGAGGCAACGAGATTGCGATTGAGTAGGTTCCTGGTGGCACAGACTTCATAGCCTGCCGAAAAACGAAATTTCGCGTCATTCCGAGGGCCGGTTTGTGGCCCGAGGAATCCCTCCGAGCTCTAAGGTCAAAAGAAAGAGAGATTCCTCGCTTCGCTGGGAATGACTAAATAAGTGGAATTGGCTTCCAATCTTTCCCCTCGGCATGAGGGACCCATGCTGCGGAATCTAACCCTGCCCGCTCAGTTCTTCCCGCCAGCTTGCGGACAGGTAAGGCACGCGCAGGGTGCGTTCGCGAATATTCCCCGAATCGACTCCGTGCACATAAAGATTCAAGACGTCGGTGATGGACACGCAGTTTTCATCCTGGTGAACGCGGACAACCTCATCCCCCGCGCCCACTTCTCCTTCGCGGAGCACGCGGAAGTAGAACCCGGTGCGGCGGCTGGCCAGGAAGCGCTTGATCATGTCGTCGCGGCCGAATTTGAGGTTCAGTTTGAAACAGGGAAGCCGCGGCTGGGTGACCACCACTTCGGCCGTGCCGATGGTGTAGCGATCTCCCAGGAAAACGCCGGTCTCCAGAAGTCCAGAGGTCGTGAGATTCTCTCCAAGCGCCCCCCACGGGAGATCGACCCCGGGCAGCTCCTTCTTCCAAAAGGGATAATGTTCGGAGGGATAGGCGTACACGGCCTTATCCTGCCCGCCATGGACCGTTAGGTCTGCCTGCTCGTCCCCATCAAGGTTCAGCCTGCGCATCCGCACACGCCCCGCAACCGGCGACTTGAAAATGCCGGTTGAGACTTCCTGGCCGTCCTCGTGGACGGTGCGAGGGACTCCGACTTGCAGGGAAACCAGCGCGGGGGACATGAGCACTCTCCATTTCCTAACTGCTGCCACTGGCATGATATTCGTCTTCGGCTAGCCAGAGCAACAGAAGGAAGCAAATGAATATTTTCGGCATTAACTGGCTAGCTCTTTGCCTTACGTCGCGGTTTGGCTATACTGCTGGTTCATTATCTAGGCTCCTGAATGGGCAAGCCGTGGGGGTTGGAGCGTCTGGAGCGCATTCCGGCCAATTTGTAGTAGAGGGCTGGCGGCTGACCATATCGATCTGTCGCTAACTGCCAAATTGGAATTTAACGCGCTTTCATGTCGATGCGCTGCGTCTACGCAGCCGGACAATGAAGCGAGGGAAGGTCAAACTGCCGCAAGGGATTGAACGAGGAACCGGAAGTAAATCCGGCCAACAGGTCGCCATCGTCGGCGGCTCGGCTTCGGGTTTTTTCACGGCGTCTCTGCTGGCCCGGGCGGGCTGCTCGGTACAGGTCCTCGAGCGTTCCGAGCAACTCGATCCCACGCCGCGCACGCTGATTGTCACCAGCCACATGCGCACGCTGCTGGGGGAAATCGGCGAACGCGCAGTCGTCAACGAAATCCGCAAATTTGAGCTGTATACCGACGGCCGGTCGGCGCACGTGCCGCTGGACCGCCCCGACCTGATCATCGAAAGGTCGCGGCTGATCCGCGGCCTTGCCGAGCAGGCGCAAGCGGAAGGCGCAAAAATTTCCTTCGGTAACCGATTCATGTCGCTCGAAAGCAACGGAACCGGATTGCGCGTGGGCGTCGAACGCCAGCAGGGGGGCAAGGCCGAGGAATTGCACGCGGACGTTGTCGTGGGCGCCGATGGCGCGCTCTCCCGAGTTGCTCAGGCGGCCGGGTGGCCGCGGCAGCCGACCGTGCCACTGGTTCAAGCCATCGTGCGCGTTCCAGCCGATATGCGCCCGGACACGGTTCGCGTATGGTTCATCCCGGACGATACTCCCTACTTTTATTGGCTGATTCCGGAATCGCCTGAGCGCGCTGCGCTGGGCCTGATCGGCGAAGACGGCCAGGAAACGCGGCGGTGCCTGGAGCGTTTCATGGAGAAGCGCGGCTTCACTCCTCTCGGTTTCCAGGGCGCGCGCATCCCCGTTTACGATCGCTGGACTCCGGTGGAACGCCGCGTGGGCGCGGGCAAGGTGTTTTTGGTTGGCGACGCCGCCGGGCAAGTGAAGGTCACGACCGTCGGCGGAATCGTCACCGGTTTTCGCGGGGCCATCGGCGTGAGCGAAGCGATCCTGAACGGCGGCGAGAGCCGCGAGCTGCGTTCACTGCGCCGCGAGCTCGATGTCCATCTCCTCATCCGGAAAACAATCCATCAATTCAAGCAGGCCGACTACAGCCGCCTCGTCGATCTGATGAACGCTTCGACGCGCCGCTCGCTCAGCCAATACACGCGCGACGAAGCCGCCAGCATTCTCTGGCACATCGCGCTCAGCCAGCCGCGCCTGCTTCTGCTCGGACTTCGCGGCCTGCTCTCCGGCGGTTCGATCCTTCCCAAGAATCGCGGCTGAAGCGTATATTTATTCGGCGGGTTTCAAGCAGAGCCCTCACCCCGCGATCAGAAGCAAGGAACGCACTTGAACATCCTTGGTCTTTCCGGCCTCGCTCATGACTCAGCTGCCGCGCTGCTTTCCGACGGCGGCATTCTCGCCGCCATGGAGGAAGGCAAGCTGGTGCGCCGGCGCACGGCCGCCGGAATTCCGCGAGAGGCAATTCGCTTCTGCCTGGAGCGCGCCGGCACAGGATGGAGCGGCGTGGAATGCGTGGTCGTGGCCAGTCGTCCGGTGCGCGCGTGGGTGCGCCAGGCGTGGATGCGCGCCAAGCGCACACCGTTTGCGCCCGTTCCCAGCGGCTACTACCAGACCAAAGCCCTCGGCGAATTGGGGCGCGAGCTGAACAACGGACGTTTGCTCGAGACGATGGGCGAGTCGCCGAACCTTCGCGTCCTGCACCTCGAACATCACCTCTGCCACGCCGCTAGCGCCTTCTATGCGTCAGGGTTCGACCGCGCTCTGGCGATCACACTCGATGAGCAGGGCGACGGGCGCTCCGGCAGCGTCGCGCTGGGGCAGGACACCCGCCTGCGCGTCCTGGAATCGATTCCATTCCCGCACTCTCCCGCCTGGATTTTTTCGCAGGTCACCGATCTGATTGGCTTCACGCCACACGCGGACGAACACAAGACGCAATGGCTGGGCCTGGAAGGGGAGCCGGTATTCGAGTCGCTGTTTCTGGAAATTCTCCGGCGCTCGCCCGGAAAACTCCCGCACCTCTCCTCAAGCTACTTCAATGCGGGGCTGGCCGGGCACATTGCCTTTTCAGGAAAGTTCTATCGAGCCGTTGGAATTGACCCGGTGATCGGAAAGGCCGCCGAAACAGGTTCACCGCGCCCGCCGGTTCCGGATGCTTTGCGCAAGCAACTCGCCGCGAGCGTGCAGCAGGCCTGCTGCAAGGTCGCCGCGGAACTTGCCGAGCGATACAGGCTGGAGACCGGAGCGAAATCGCTGTGCCTTGCCGGAGGATTGTTTTTAAATCCAGTGGTGGTCTCGCACGTCGAGAAAAATACCGGGTTCGACAGCGTCTTCGTGCAGCCCGCCGCGGGAAACGAAGGCACTGCGCTGGGCGCGGCCTGGTACGTGCGCCATCACATGGAGGGAAAACCCCGCCAGGCGGCGGTTGAGCACCTTGCCTGGGGACCGAGCTACACGAATCAGGAAATCAAACAGGTGCTGGAAAATTGCAAGGCGCGCTACCGCTATCACAACAGCGATGCGCAGAGCCTGGAAGAAGCCACGCAATTGCTTGCCGCCGGGAAAATCGTCGGATGGTTCCACGGCGCCGCCGAATTCGGTCCGCGCGCGCTCGGCAATCGCAGCCTGCTGGCATCCCCGTGGGCGCCGTACGTCAAAGAAAATCTGAATGAATTTGTGAAGCATCGGGAAAGCTTTCGTCCCTTCGCCATCGCCGTGCCTGCCGAACGCGCCGCGGAATATTTTGAGTACACGCCCGCGGCGCGCTTCATGGCCACCCTTGGAGTCGCCAAGCCGGAAGCGGCCCGCCTGCTCGAAGGATTTTTGCTGCCCGGCTCGCGCGTCCGTTTGCATGTCGTGGAGCGTTCGGCGAACCCGCTTCTCTGGCAACTGCTCTGCCGTGTGGGCCAAATTTCCGAAGCGCCCATGCTTGTGAACACTTCGTTTAATCTTTTTGGCGAGCCTCTGGTGGTTTCCCCACGCGATGCCGTGAGAAGTTATTTTTGTTCCGGCGTGGACGCGCTGGTGATGGAAAGTTTTTCGCTCACGAAGAGCTGACCGGATGCAATCAGGTCCGCGGAGTCGCTGCTCGCGCGCCCGCGGGGCGCTGCGCCGCCTGCGCCTGGCTGATCATCGTAACGGCGCGGTGCGCTGACAGCGCAGCGCCTTCCTGCCAGCCCACCAGATGGCTGATGTGGTCTCCGGCGAAATAGATAGGGCCGTCGGGCTGAATCATTCGCTCGTAACCGGGATACATCTTCGGCTCATCGATGTACACCCACGACCCAAGATTGTAGGGAATGCGGCCCCAGCAGACACACATCGGTTTTCTTAGTTGCGCGGAGCGGCCTGGATGGAGCGCTTCGACCGACTGGCGCGAGGAATCAATTTTCGCGGCCAGGTTCATTTTTTCGAGCACGCTTCCGTTTTCCAGGTTGTAGCCGGCGATGACCACGCCTTCCTTCGAGAAAAGACGCCCGCTGGGATACCACACCAGATCCACCGGCCGGTCGAGAAACGAAATGCCGCCGAAGATCGAGTCTTCTTTTTCCCAGAAGCGCGGCGATTCCCAGGCGATCTTGTACGCGGCGTCGTAGGGCGAAGTTTCGATGATGTTCTTCACCTCGGGCGAAAAATCGGTGTCTATCGACTTCAGCACCGACATTGGCATGGCGCAGATGCAGTACTCGGCATCCACGGTTTCACTCGTTCCCGTTTTCAGGTTGCGGTAGGCCACGCGCACGCCGCCTGGCGTCTTGCGGATCTGCGTGACCGGAGACTGGAACCGGATTAAATGTCCGACGCGCTTTTCAAACGCGGCGGCCACGTGGTCCATCCCGCCAATGGGCTGGAACATCGTGGGCTGCCAGGGGAAATACTCGTCGTACATCAACTGCTTCCAGAGATGCGCATCGAGCAGCACGCTCATATCCAGCGGATCGTGCACCACTCCGTCCGCCTCGCCCGCGCCGGGCATCGATTTGTATCCCGCGCGCTCCGAGCCTTTGTAAAAAAGATCCGGCGAGAGATCGCCGTAGATTCGCAGGAATTCGAGCATGCGTTCCTTGTCCTGGGGCGTCAGCTCCTGGTCGAGCGCGTTGCGATTGATGGATTTGGCCAGCAGTTCAGAGACGTGCCCGCGCGTATCGTTCACCACCTGGCGCTGCTCGACAGGCTTGCCGCCGTTCATGCGGTCGCTCTGCATCCGCGCGCTGCGCGAGGTGTTCACCTCCACTTCCAGCGGCACTCCGAACTCGTGGCAGTAGCCCAGCATGGTGCGGTGCTGCGAGGGGAATCGCGCCGGGCCGGCGTTGAAGTAATTTCCTTCGTCGAACGTGCAGATCTGCGATGTGCCGTCTGTCATTTCCACGCGCGTGCCGTTGCGGATCGTCCAGTTGCGCCCGCCCGCGCGGGCGCGCGCTTCCAGGATCACGCACTCGTAGCCTGCCTTCGACAGTTCCATGGCGGACACCATTCCCGCGATTCCCGCGCCCAGGATCACCACGCGCTTCGCTCCGCCCGCGGGACTCGCCAGTTGCGGCGTGCTCGCCTCGCTCGCGGGAATCGCCAGCAGACCGAGCGATTGCATCATCATGTAGGTCATGCCGAAGCCGCCGGCGCGGCCGACTTGCGTGAGGAAGTGGCGTCGTGTGGTCATGAGGGAACCTCTTCAGGGCTTAAGTTAATGGGCGAAAGAGACCGGAGTCAAATCGTTTGAACCGATGTCTCGAATCCAAACTCTCGACTCGCGCACGATAAACCACTGTTGCGCGCACAAACAGCACCCACTGGATTTTGAGCGCGAGGCCGGCACGCGGAAGTCCACGGGCTGGTGAGCTTGCAGAAATAAAACCAAAACGTCGTCATTCCGAGTCCCGGTAGGGACCGGGATAATCTACGCGAGGAATCCCTCTTTAATTTAGAGTCAGGAAAGGAGGGATTCCTCGGCAGAAGCATGCCTCGGAATAATGGTGTCTTGAGTTCTTTCCGCAGGTAGGAAAGCCTGTGCTACTTTGACGCCTGCTGTGCCTCGGCAAACTGCTTCTTGAACGATTCCAGTGTCAGCCGCAGGCCTTCCTCAAGATTCACCTTGGGTTCCCATCCCAGAATGCGCCGCGCCTTGGTAATGTCCGGGCAGCGCTGCTTGGGATCGTCCTGGGGCAGTGGCTCGAAGATGATGGGAGTGGTCACGCCGAGCAGCGCGCGCACACGCTCGGCAAATTCCAGAATCGTAATTTCGTGCGGATTTCCGATGTTGGTCGGCAGGTGCTCGTCGGACATCATCAGCCGGTAGATTCCCTCGATCAAATCGGAAACGTAGCAGAAGCTGCGCGTCTGTTTTCCGTTGCCGTAGACGGTAATCGGTTTCCCCGTGAGCCCTTGATGCACGAAGTTGGGCAGCGCGCGGCCATCATTGAGGCGCATGCGCGGCCCGTAAGTGTTGAAGATGCGCACGATGTGCGTGTCCAGCCCCTTGGCCCTGTGATAGGCCATTACCAGGGCCTCGGCGAAACGCTTGGCTTCGTCATACACGCCGCGCGGGCCCACCGTGTTCACGTTGCCCCAATAGGTCTCCGGCTGCGGGCTGATCGTAGGATCGCCGTAGCATTCGGATGTGGACGCCAGGAAATATTTCGCTTTTTTCGCCAGAGCCAGCCCCAGCGTATTGTGCGTGCCGAGCGATCCGACCTTCAGCGTCTGAATCGGCAGCTTAAGATAATCGACCGGGCTTGCCGGCGAGGCGAAGTGCAGGACGTAATCGACCTCTCCCGGAACGTCGATATATTTCGTGACGTCGTGCTGCATCATCCGGAAATGCGGGTTGTCCCTCAGGTGCAGCACATTGCGCTCGGTCCCCGTAACCAGATTGTCGATCGACAACACATCCCAGCCGCGCGCCAGCAGATAATCGCAAAGGTGCGATCCCAGGAATCCAGCGCCGCCGGTGACTACTGCTCGCATCGTCTTCGCTCCATGATCGCGTGTGCTCCCAAACCTTTGATCCGGTTCTTGAAACCGCAGGGTATTGTAGCCTTCCGCGTGTTTCTTCACAAAGATTGGTTCGGGGAATGGATTGGTTTCGGATAAGGGCGTTAATGCGGCGCAAATTGTGACTGTACTGAATTCCGCGGAGAAACCTCGCCTGAATTGTTTAAGCTGGGCAGCCTCTTATGGCGCCGAGCAGGTCTTATTCCTTTTTTGTTGTCTGGATCGACTCGATGTATGCGGTCAGGTCACGGACGCGTTTTTCCAGGACCTTTGGATTGGACTTCAGGCTGTAAAACACGTCGCCCCATGCCGGCATTTCGGGTGTGCCATGCGCGGGAATCCGGCCTTTGTTGTAAATCGCGTTCCGTACGCGATCCGCTGGAAACTTCCCCGCGTTTCGTTCACTAAGGGCGGTCAGATCAGTCGGCGGCACGCGTCTTTCCGGTTCGCTCGATTCGGGATCGTACATGGAGCCGTTGCCCTTCGCTTCCACGCCGTGGCATACCGAGCAATGCTCGTGATACAACTCCTTGCCCGCGGCTATGTTAGCTTTGGGGCCCGGTCGAGCGGGCGTTTGGCCAAAGGCGACCAGCCCGGTGCCAAAAGTGACCGCTAGAATTGCCCATTTCACGCAACGCACGATGCACCTCTTTTCCGAAATTCGGGCTAACTTAAAGCCGAAGTCCCATGTGGTCGCAGAAACTCACTTGCTCTTGACTTCGTCCGAAATATTGGGCGAATCTCCGGTTTTGTGATCCACAATTTGGTAGAGCAGGAAAGCATGAATTGCGTCCCTGGCCTGCGCGCTCGCTGTTGTGACTCGTACCCAGGCCCCATTCTCTGTTTCCTGATACTCATACTGAATTTGGCCGCGTAAGGCGATCATGGTTGGCACGCCGGGCGGCGTCGTGCCGTGGATATACATGGGCGATTGGAAGTTTCCGGCCGGAAACTTCCTGGCAATGTGCCAAAGATGCATGCGGATCTGATCCCGGCTTGCCGTGTCCTTGGAGTCGTTCGCAGTGACTTCGATGGCGCCCCCATTTTTATACAGCCGAAAGTGATGCGTGGTCAGTTCCTGCGAAAATCCCATCTCCTGCCCGCCCCGCTTCATCATTTCGGCATGATGCGGGTCTTGGCTCTGGGCCACTTCCGTTTGTTGAGCGTGGAGCGCGGCACTCGCCGACAAAACCACCAGAAGCGGAACCACCGTCCGCGTCACCGTTGCCGAAATTCTCGCTACATGGAATGGGCGCAGAATCGATTTGTTTTTCATGATCATCCTTGCAGTTATCGTCATCTTCCTCGGTGCCAGACCGGGAATCTGTGATTTACATCACTCTTGGCCGTGAGGCACCTGCCGGGGGAACCGCCGATGGGAAACTAGCGATTCCGCTGATTTACCCAGCATTGACCTCGCCCGTGGGGCAGGTTAGGATGCCAAGTCTGCTCATCGGATATGTCGCATAATCGATTCTATCTGCTGCGGTGCTGCCCATCCTGCAACAGTTTGGACGTGCGCCGTTCGCACAAGCGCGGGTTTTTTGAAATACTGATTCTTCCGTTTGCCTTGCTGCGGCCCTTCCGATGCGAGGATTGCACCAAGCGGCACTACAATTTCTTTTTTACCCGGGCGCTGCACGAGCCTGAGGACAAGGCTAAGCGAAAGGCGTGAACCATCGCGCGAGCCGTTCGTTTTGAGCCTTGTTGAGTCGGGATTAGGCTGAATTGTGACTGAATCGAAATCGAAAATGCGGCGCTGGCTGATTCCCGGGGGAATTTTCATCGTTCTGGGCGCCGCCGCAGCCCTCGTGTTTTTAAAGATCGGCGGGTGGCTGATGGTTCAGGATCCGGCTGCCCATGCGGACGTGATCATCGTCCTGAGCGGAGACCTTCCGGTGCGTGCCGTGCAAGCGGCGGAACTGTACAAGGCCGGGTACGCGGATCAGGTCTGGGTTTCGCCGCCGATCTCTCCCGCGGCAGAGTTGAAGGGCATGAACATTTCGTTTCTTGGGGAAGATTTCTATAACGAAAAAGTGCTGCTGGCCGAAGGTGTCCGCCCGGACGCCATACGCGTGATGGACCGGCCCAGCGCGAACACCGAAGAGGAAGTGCGCGAAATCTCCGAGTGGCTTCGCGACAATAATTTCCACACCGCGATCGTCGTGACGTCGAAGCCGCACACGCGCCGCGTGCGTACCATCTGGCGCAAGCTGATCGGATCGGACCCGCGCCTGATTGTGCGCTTTGCGGCCGGCGATCCCTACGACGGGGCGCATTGGTGGCGCCACACGCATGACGCGCTGGACGTGGTTCGTGAAATACTTGGATTGTTCAATGCCTGGGCCGGATTTCCGTTGCGCCCGAGCAGGACTTAGTGATGCCCGCCTCCCGTCGCAAGCCGAATGAACTCGTCGGGCAGGCCATGCCGCTCCTGCTGCTGGGCATGGCACTGGTCTCCTCCAATCATTACGTGACGTTCGTCGACGACGAGGTCCGCAGCCTGGACGCCGCGGCGCAGCCCGTGCGCTCTCTGTTCGCATCCTTTCTTGCCGGCCCCGGGCGTGCCGATATTCCTCCGCTGTACGGCATCGTGCTTCACTTCTGGCTGCGCTCAACCAACTGGAACTTTGAATATCTGCGCATCCCCGCCATCGCCTTCTTTCTCGTGGGACTGTTTTTTCTGGCGCGCGCCGCGCATCGCTTCGGCGGACCGACCGCAGCCAGCGCCGCCGTCTGGGTGGGCATCCTCTGGCCTTTCGGATTTCATTACGGGCGGCTCGCGGCGCCATATTCATTTGTGTTTTTCCTGATTGCCGGGCTTACGTTCACCTATTTGCGTTTTCTGGAGCAGGGAAGCTTCGAGCGCTGGGCCGCGTTGTTTCTATTCGGCGCGGCGCTGTTGTGGACCAGCGCCGTCGGCTGGGCGGTGCTGGCGTGCCTCGCGATCGATCAGGTGATTCGCCGCCGCGCCGGAGAAAACAAACTCCCCATCGCGGTGCTGGCGCGCACGGCAATTTTATGGATCGCTGCGTTCGTGCCGCTGCTGCGCGCGTCCTACGGGGAATGGGTCGCCAGCATCCACGTTCACCACTCTTTCTCATCTTCCGTCACGAACTGCGCGCTGCAGATCTACAACCTGTTCGTGAGCGAATCGGTCGCGCCCTGGCGCTGGCAGCTCAGCGTGCCGGCGGCGATCGGCGTTTTGGCCTGTGCTGTCCTGGTTTTCATGAAGGGAACATGGGCGTCGCGCCGGTACCTGATTTTTGGCTTGGGCCTGATTATCATGATGGCCGCGATTGGAAATTTGGCGCCGCGCCGCCTGTGTTTCGCCGCTCCCTGGGTGGTCCTGGCGATCGCGGTTGCCATTGGATCGATCGAGTCTCGCTGGGCGCGCCCGAGCTTCGCGGTGGCTCTGCTGCTCGTCGGCGGGCTCGGCTGGTACGGCATCTATTCGAGGCGTTTCTATTCGGCGCCGCAGTTTCTGGAGCCCTGGGCGCAACTGGCCGGGGATGACGCGGGCAAGATTCAGACCGGCGCCACCGTCGTTTCCAATAGCAGGCCGTTTTTCCTCTATCTTACGTATGCCCTTCAGCCGCCCACCAGCAGCACGGAACCGATCCTGGTGGGTTTGCTTCCGGATTTCGCCGTGCAACCTGCCGTGAAAACCGCGCAGCAATGGCTCTCGGCGGGGCATCCCATGACTCCTGCGATGATTTGGATTCACGGCGCGGACGACCCCGATTCCGAGCCAGCCATGGAAAATGCAGCCCAGGAGCTTGACCGTGCGTGCGGCTCGCGCGTCTCCCGCCTGATGATGCGCGACACTGGTTTCGAGTGGAAACAGCGATTCCTGCCCGAAGAGGCTATAGCGCCATGGCGAATCGAATCCCGCGAGTACGATTGCGCGTCCTCGAATTCGCAGGAGATTTACCCCATCCCGGCGCGCTGAACCTCGCGATTGCCCCCGAGAAGCCCGCATAACTGTCTCAAATACAAAGGTTTAGTTTCACTTTCAAACTTGTAGTACGGTGGGTCCATTGCGCTGCGCGTTTCATAAAGAGATATTGTGCAGCGGAGGAGAAGTCTGGATGCGAGCCGTATTGATTTTCGCGCTCTCGGCTGTCGCCCTTAGGGATTTCTTCCTCTACTACTGGCGCGCACTGACCGCTTCCGCGGCGAAATTGAGCTAATGTTATGAGTCTTAAGAGTTTGAGTCGCCGGGCAGTACTCAGGGACCTCCTGAATGGTACGAGGGACCCATTGCCGGTCCCGTTGGGATACGAGAAACTGTAATTGAGGACGGAACTGAATGATTGCGGGCATTCTATTCATGGTTTCGTTAGTCGCCCTGATCCAATTCGGGGTGTACTACTGGCGCGCCGTAATCGCAGGCGTGGCTGCGAAGACCGTTTCCGAACGCATCCGGGTGGCTGCCGGCCTTTCGACCTCCTCGATCGGCGCGCAGGACTTCCATAACATAATCATTCTAAATGACTTAACTCCAGACTTGCAAGGTCCTGCGGGAAGCTTTAGAGCCATCCGCGCTTATTATTCCGTCGTCAAGACGCTCGGCAGCATCATCCCCGCGATGTCCGAGTGGTCAAAGGCGGAGATGGCCACCTGCGCGCGCTACGTCGCGGTTCTGATGGACCAACACCTGGAACGCAACATGGCCACTGCTGCCCAGATGCGCGGGATCTAAGCAGCCTCTTGGCTCCCTATCTGACTTGGTTCAAACCCCGTTCAAAACAGCCTAGCTTTTACCTTGCAAACGTTTTTGTCCTAGTGAAAGACTCGGCCCGCAAAATGGAGGGGAGGATGGAAAATGGATCCTCGGGCTGGGGCGCTGCGCCAACTGCAGACGATTCACGTAATTTTTGTTGTAGTTATCTTTATGCAGGGGTACGTCTCTGAGGTACCGGCACGCACGGGGACGGGAGTTACGGAATCCTTCATCTTCACGATCGCAGTAGTCGCCTGGATCGAATTGATGATTGCGCATTATCATCGAATAAAGCGGACAATTCCTGCGATGGAAAAATTGCGGCGAGATTCAAACGACGCCGATGCCTTGAAACAGTGGCGTGCTGGAATCATCTTAGCGATGGTGCTGACCTTGTCGGTTGCTCTCTACGGGGTTGTCCTGCGCAGTCTTGGAGCGGGCCGGCGCATCGCGTGGCCCTTCTTCCTCGCGGCCTTGATTTTCCTGGTGATCTGGAGGCCGCAGCTCGACCTAGGCGGGGAGATTCCGAAGACCTGAAGTCTTCAGTAGGCCCATCGAAGCAGCACGGCGCCGGCCGTATACCCGGCTCCCACCGCCACCAGCAGCACCAGATCTCCCTTCTTCAGTCGGCCTTGCGCGACGGCATCGCAAAGCCCCAGCGGGATCGTTCCGGCCGTGGTGTTTCCATATCGCTCGATATTGACCATGACCTTGGAGTCGTCCACGCCCAGCCGATCCTGCATGGCTCGGATAATGCGCAAATTCGCCTGGTGCGGCACGACCAGCGCCAGGTCCTTGCTCGTGTAGCCGTTGCGCTCCAGCATCTCGCAAGCCAACTCGGCCATGCGGCGTACCGCATACTTGAAGACCTGCGCGCCCTCCTGGTGGATGTAGTGCATTTTCTGGTCGACAGTCTCGTGCGAGGATGGGTGCAGAGAGCCGCCACCCGGCATGAATAAATATTTTCCTCCGGAGCCGTCCACCTCATGCACAAAGTCGAGAATGCCTTCGTCGTCCCGGTCGGCCGGTTCGAGCAGCACCGCGCCGGCGCCGTCGCCAAACAGCACGCAAGTGGCACGGTCCTCATAATTCAGGATGGAGGTCATTACATCGCTGCCGATGGCCAGGGCTTTTTTCTGAGTTCCGGCGCCGACAAACTGTGCGGCGACGGTCAGCGCATAGACGAATCCGGAGCAGGCCGCCGAAAGATCGAATCCCCAGGCGTGAGTTGCGCCCAGATTGTTTTGAACCAGGCAGGCCGTCGCGGGAAACATCATGTCCGGGGTCACGCTGGCGACCACGATCAGGTCGATGTCCGAAGCCGGGACGTTCCGGCCGGCAAGGACCTGGCGGGCGGCAGCCGTGGCCAGATCCGAGGACGCGATGCCCTTATCGGCGACGTGGCGCTCGCGGATGCCGGTGCGTTCGCGAATCCAGGCATCGTTGGTTTCCACCAGTTTTTCCAGATCGGAGTTGGTCATAACCCGGGGCGGGACATACCCGCTAATACCGGTAATCTTTGCAGCAATGCGTCTAGGCATTCCGTCTCCTGAAGCGTTTTTGGTGCCCCGGCAAGAAGAATCGCGATTCTACGCAATCGGAAGGGGTGAAACAAGCCTGCTCTTGGTGGCACAGACTTCAGTCTGTGCGCTTTCGGGTGGAAGGAAATCCAAACCGCACAGGCTGAAGCCTGTGCCACTGGATTGCGCCCGAGGTATTGACAGGGGTCGTCCAAACAGGGGCACGAACTGCGGCCGGATAATCATGGTGAAGAGATCGGTTTAGTGGACGGCTTCGTGCTCGCGGTCCTGGGCAGTATTCAGGATGATCGGATTGGGCAATTCCCGCAAACGGGACACGAATACGCGCACCAGGTCGGGATCGAATTGCGCGTTTCCGCAGCGCTCCAGTTCCTGCAAAGCTTCCTCCGGCGTGCGCGCCTTCTTATACGTTCGCTCGGAGGTAATCGTGTCATAGGCGTCGGCGATGGCGATGATCCGCGCTCCCAGTGGAATCTGGCTGCCCGACAAACTATCCGGGTAGCCGGAGCCGTCGAAGAACTCGTGATGATGGGCCACCATCTCGCGGACGCGTTCCGTGCCGCGCAGAGGTTCCAGCAGCTTGGAGCCATATTCCACGTGGCGCTTCATGGCCTCCCACTCGTCCGGATTGAGCGGGCCGTTCTTGTTCAGGATCGATTCCAGGATGCCGACCTTGCCGACGTCGTGCAGCATGCTCCCCAGGCGTATTTCCTCGATCTGCGTGCCTTGCAGGCCGACGGCCTCGGCTATCAAGACCGCGTAGGTGGATACTTTCTGCGAATGCCCCTGCGTGAATTGATCCTTGGCATCGACCGCGAGCGCCAGCGAAGTCAGCGTGTCCATGACGATCGGGGGTAGCGGCTCGAACGACGCTTCCTCGCAGGAATCGGCAGCGGCGTTTCCGTCCGGACGCGAACCGGCGGATTCGGTCTCGGCCAGCGATCGGGCAAATTGTTCAATGCGGCTGTAGATTTCCACGAACGCGTCCGGACCGGTGGCGAAGAGCCGCTTCAGGGTGACGCCGAGATAGGCGTCGAGGACGTCGCGCTTCCACTTCTTGGCGTCGTCCGGATTATATTTATCCGCGGTGGAGACGGCGTTGCCGCCCTGGTGCTTGGAAAGGTACATCGATGCATCGGCAACCTGAATCAATTCCTGCGGAGTTGACCCGCTCATCGGAAACGTGGCCACGCCAAAGCTGGAGGTGACGTTCTTTTCGCGCAACACCGGATCGGCGCACAGCCAGGAACGCAGTTTCGTGGCTAGTTGATTGCTTTGTTCGGTATCGGTTTCCGGCATCAGGATGACGAATTCGTCGCCGCCATACCGCGCGACCACGTCCGAACGGCGGCAATTCTCATCCAAAATTTGCGCCACCCGCTGCAGCACCAGATCGCCGTCCAGGTGGCCGTAGAAATCGTTCACGAACTTGAAGCGGTCCAGGTCCATGAGCACCAGCGAAAAAGAACGTCCGGCTCGCGTCGCGCGTTTCCATTCGCGCGAGAGCGCCTCCATGAAGAAGCGATGCGTTTTGAGTCCGGTGAGTCCGTCGGTGATGGCTTGTTCCTGCGCTTTCTGGAAGGTCATCGAGTTGTGCAGCGCGCCGGAAATCAGGTCCGCCAGCGTGCCCAGGAACAACATCTCCTCTTGGGGAAAGTCCGAAGCCTGGTCCGTCTCCACATATAACACGCCGTGCAACTGGTCCGCGTAAACGATTGGAAGCGCGATGGCCGAGACCGATCCTTCCAGGACCGGCTCACCAGGCGAGTCGGGCGAGCCATAGGATACAACAGCCATCTGTCCGGTGCGCGCCACGCGTCCCACCACATTGCCGTCCAGTTCCAGACGCCTGCCCAATGCGCCTTTCCTGCGCCCGGCCTCCGCACGGATCACGATTTCCTTGGTGGAATATTCCAGCAGTCCGATCCCTATGTGCGAGTACTCCAGCCCTTGTTCCAGTTCCTCGCCGATCTTTGCCAGCATTTCGTCCGGATTCAAGGTCACGATGATATTCCGGGAAATATTATTCAGCAACGTGAGGTGGCGCGATTTTGCGCGCTCCTCCCGGAAGAGCCTGGAATTTTCCAGCGCGATCACCGCTTCGCTGGCCAGCACGCGCATCATTTCCAGGTGGCCGCCGTCCAAAGCGCCTTCCTGGGAGCTTTGCACGGCCATCGCGCCGATGGGCCTTTCGTACAGCAGCAGGGGGACCCCGCAGAAACTTCCCTTCAGGTCATTCTGGGGTTCCAGCCCCATCTTACGCATTTCTTCCGCGAAATTTTCCCGGATCAGCAGAGGCTGGCGCGTGCGCATCAGGTATTCGGTGAAAAAGCGGTCGTCGAGCGGCCGGGCCATCTTGGGAAGCGTCGTCCCTTCCCGCACTTCCACTTCATATCGGATTTCGTTGCGGACCGGATCGTGCAGCGTGATGTAGAAATGATTGACGTCGAACAGGCGCCTCATTTCGGTGAGGATGGTCTCGAACAGCGTTTCCGGATCCAGCGTGGAGCTCAGCGCGCGCCCGATTTCGTTGAGCATGTTCAGTTCCTGCGTGCGCCGCGCGGTCTGCTGCACAAGATAACTATTTTCCACGGCCATTCCGATTTGATGGCCCAGCGCCAGCAGCAATCGCAATTCGGCCGCGGTGAATCGACGGCTGTCCGGAGTTCCCAGGAACAATACGCCGAAAGCCTGTTCCTTGGCTTGCAGGCTGATCCCCACCACCGTGCGCATATGCTGGCTCATGGCCAGCTGCCGGAATCGGCGGAAGGCTTCTTCGCTTTCCAGCGCCGCCCAGGAAGCGTCGCGTCCAAGGTCCCGGAAAACCACCAGCCCGCCCAGGCGCGCGACCAGGTCCACCAGATGGTCGTCCAGGCCTTCTTCCTGCGACACGGCGCAGAAGTTTTCCGTCAACCCCACGGCCACCACCGAAGTGGGCCCCTGCGGATTTCCATGATGCAGGAAAAGCGCGCCCGCGGGCATGCGCACCACGCTCAGCACCCTCTCCAGCGCATGCGAGAGCATTTGCTGGATTTCCGGCCCCACGAATCCCGACGTGGCCAGGTTCACATTCGAGAGCGCGAGCATGTTCTGTTCCACGCGGCGCTTTTCTTCCTCATACAGCCCCATCACCATCAAGGCCGCGGCGAACAGTTGCGGGAGAATTTCCATGGCGCGCAGGGAATCGGAGAGGCGGCGGGCCAGCAGCAATTCGCCGATCAGAATCGCGCCCCAGCTCAAGAAGGAAGCGGCCAGCAGAAAATCCGCGAACGTTTCGTGCCTGCGGCTTTCCTGATAAAAGATCCACGCGACGCCGCAAAGCACCCCGGCCACTCCCAGCTGCGGCGAGACGCTTACATCGTGCACGTAATAGGCCGCCGACCAAACCACGAAAACCGCTCCCGCGGCGATCTGCGGCCGTACCATAGGCGAAGTTTCCGTATACACACGCGCCGTGCTGAAAAATAGCAGTGCCGCTGCGCCCAGCAGCCATTCATTGACCGCCGATTGCCAGGGCGCCACCGAAATCCAGGGTTCCAGCGCCGGACTCAGGTAATGCAGCGCGAGCAGGCACCAACCGGCGCTCCAGAGCATCAGGTACGCCTGGCGCCGCAAACTGTGCATGTAGGCGAAAAAACCCGAAGTCAGGGCCGAGGCCAGCAGCAGAGCGATCGCAAGAATGCTTTCCGAAGTCACCACTTCACGCACACCCGCAAATGGGAAATTTGCAGCGCGTTTTAGAACGGGCTGCAATCAATAACCGTGAATCACAATGAAAATAAAAACGCATCAAGAAAGCTGGGCCTCAATACTCAGTCGGGCTTCCACTAGAGCCCGCACACGTTCCAGCGCGGTAAGTGAAGTCGCGCTTCAAGGCGAACCACACCTATCCCGCAAAAATTCACAACTTTTTCGACTATAAGGGACGCCTTTCCGGCCGGTCAAGGGTACGGGGGTACCAGGCAGGAACAACGACACGTGAGACTTCGGACACACCCCCCGTGCCCGGGAATTGCATTGGGATCGCGGACGGGAGCGCCCAAATCCTGAGTTTGGTTCGCTCGCGTTCCTGAGTAGGTTCGGCTAAGATTAACTGATTTCATGAATCGTTCCGCAGGGCTGTTCGATTCGGCCGGAACCGGGTGTTTCGCAACGCAAAGGGAAAGTTCGTTCCTCTGGGAGAATCCAACTCGTCGCATGACCACTTCTATGAGTTCATCGGAAAATTCGTCCGGCAAAATACGCGTGCGGTTTGCGCCTTCGCCAACGGGGTACTTGCACGTGGGGGGAGCGCGCACGGCGCTATTTAACTGGTTGTTCGCGCGCCATTTCGGCGGGACGATGATCCTGCGCATCGAGGATACGGACGTCGAGCGCAACCGCCCGGAGCTGGTCGAGGGAATTCTCGACGGCCTGCGCTGGCTTGGCGTCGATTGGGATGAGGGCCCGTACTATCAGTCGCAGCGCCTGGACTTGCATCGCGCGGCGGCCGAAAAACTGGCTGTTTCCGGCGCGGCCTATTTCTGCGATTGCCCGCCGGAAAAATATGCCGGCGGCGACGCCGTGGAAGAAACCGAGGACGCGAAGAAAGAAGCCGGCCCAAGGCGGGTCACGCGCTGCGCCTGCCGCGAAGGAAAACCCGGCCTGAGCACTCAGAATGCAGCAATCCGTTTTCGCGTTCCGCAAGGCGCAACCACAAAATTTGAAGATGCGGTATTTGGCCCGCGAGAAGTGGCCAACGAGGAGATCGAGGATTTCGTGCTCCTGCGTTCTCCCAAGGAGGGGCAAGCGCATGGCGCGCCGACGTACCAACTGAGCGTGGTTGTGGATGATATCGACATGCGCGTCACGCATGTGATCCGCGGCTCCGATCACATCTCGAACACGCCGAAGCAGGCACTGCTGTACCGCGCGCTCGGCGCCGTGCCGCCCATCTTCGCGCACGTGCCGCTGATCCTGGGCCCGGACCGCACGCGGCTTTCCAAGCGCCATGGCGCCACCAGCGTCGGCTCTTACCGCGACGAAGGTTTTCTCCCTGAAGCGTTCCGGAATTTTCTGGCGCTGCTCGGCTGGTCGGTGGGGGACGCGGAATTCATGCGCACCTCAGAGATTATTTCTCTGTTTTCGCTCGAAGGCGTCAGCCGCACCAACGGCGTCTTCGACCGTCCGAAGCTCGAGTGGTACAACGTGCAGTATCTTCAAAAGCTGCCCATCGACGAACTGCTGCCCTTCATCCAAGTCGAACTGGAACGCTCGAAACTCTGGCAGCCGGAATGGGCGGCGGAAAAGCGCGATTGGTTTTCAAAAACGGTGGACCTGCTGCGCCCGCGCACGCGGCTGCTGCCCGATTTTTCCACCTGGGCGCGCGCATTTTTCAGCGACTCATTCGAGTACGATCCGCAAGCGCGCGAAAAATTCTGGAAGGACGAGCGCCTGGGCGCGATGCTCGGCAAACTGGCCGATGCGCTGGCCGCGCTCGCGGACTGGAATCACGATGCCTGCGACCACGCGCTGAGGGAACTTGCCGCCGCCGAGGGCGTGAAGGCCGGACTCTTGATCAACGCCACACGCGTCGCCATCGTGGGCCAGGCCGTCGCCCCGCCGCTGTTTGATACGATGCTCGTGCTGGGGCAGGAGCGCGTGGTCAGGCGCCTGCGCAGCGCCGTCGATGCCCTCGCCGCGCGATAATTTCAGGCTGGAACAATCTTCATAGGCTACGGAGAAACCCAAATCACCGTCATTTCGAGGCGCGCTTTTCGCCGAGGAATCCCTCTTTTCCTGAATTTCAATCGAAGAGGGATTCCTCGCTTCGCTCGGAATGACGGAAAAGAAAACTCCTCCGCAATCTGTTCAGCCGGCGCGGTTTTGATTTCCCTGTCCTGGAATTTCGCACAGGCTGAAGCCTGTGCCACCAAAGCCAATCCAGAATAGCCAATTAGATTTTTTCAGAAACGAAGACCGCGACCCTAATGCTTCGTTGGAGACTTCGAGGCTCCGGTAGCAGCGAAAATGTCCGTGTTGGCCGGATGCGCGGGTGTATCCACGGCGGCGATATCCAATTCCACCGTCGCGGGAATTTTCGTCGGAGGCAGGCAGGAATCCTGGTTGCACGCCTGGTAGCCGATAGTGAGAGGGATTTTCTGATGGCCCAGTGCGGCCACGTTCCCCGCGCGCAATTTCATCCGCACGGTGAAAGAAGTTTCGTAAACACGCAGAGGCGTTTTTGAAAATTGGAACGGGCGCATCACACCGCGCGGATAGTCTGTTTCCACCACTGTGACGCCCGCGGGAAGATCCGCCGTCACTTTCGTGGGAATCAGGTATTCCTCGGATGGTTCGTGGGCGTTGACGTGGAATCCGGGAGTGATTTTTGCCACTACTGCAATTTCAAACGCACTGCCGCGCGGAACCGGCTGCAGCGAGACATACGCCTGAGGCTGCAGGACGCTTGCGGCGCGCGTAAACGCGGTGTCCTGCGCGGGCGCGCCGGCGCTGAAAGCAAGGCCCGCCAGAGTCAGCACGCAAATAGCCAAGGGAAGCGCGCGATGCTCGCATTGCCGTGCGGATAGGTTCACACCGCGGCCGATGGGCTTGCGCGTAGTTACGGTAATGGAAGTCATATTCATTTAGACGCTCACCGGGCTGCCGAGTTGCTCGCTAAGAATGCGCCCCATCAGCTGCATCAGCGTCTCGCCTGTTTTTTCCAGGACGAATGTGCCGGCGGCGTCCGACCAGGCCAGCTTGAAACTGGTGGTAAGCGCGGAAATCCAAATCTGCCGCACCGGCGTCTGCGGACTGATCACAAACCGGGTTTCGTCCGCGTCCTCAAACTGGATTTCCAGTTTGCCGCTTCCGCCCTCGACCTCGAACCCGCGCTCGTCACCCACTTCCTGCAGCCGGCGTTGGAGCGCATCGAACGCAGCATCGCACCGTTTTTGAAATTCTTTTTCATCCATGATGGCTCCAGATTACCTTGAACCGGGCGGAGGGGCAAGGAAGCGGGCAACGATAATTTCAAATGTGAGATTTGAAATTGCATTCAACACCCGACAGCCAACACCAAGCCCGCAATGCTTGAGATGTGTCGCTTGCCCCCTGCCCCCTACAACCTGCTACCTTGCACCTACTCATACCGTAGCGCGTCCACAGGATCGAGCCGCGCGGCCTTCACGGCCGGATAAATGCCAAAGAAAAGGCCGACGCTCATGGAGACGACGACGGCCAGGAGCACGGCCCACAGCGGGATGCTCGAGGGCAGGCGGGGCAAGAACATGTTGATGAGCAGACTGATGGCGACGGCCAGCAGCACGCCGATGATTCCGCCTGAGCCGGTGAGCACCACGGCTTCGGTGAGGAATTGCCAGATGACGTCGCGGCGGCGCGCGCCGATCGCTTTTCGCACTCCGATCTCGCGCGTGCGCTGCGTGACCGACATCAGCATGATGTTCATCACGCCCACGCCGCCCACCAGCAATCCGATCGAACTGACCACGGCGGTCAGCAGCGCGACCGAGCCCGTGATTTGCTTGAACTGGTCGGCAATTTCCTGCGCGGTCGACAGCCCGAAATTTTCAGGCGCCGCATACGGAACGTGCCGCCGGCGCCGCAGCACCGCGCGAATTTCATCCTGCGCCTGCGCCATCCTTCCGGGCGCGGCTTGCGCCGCTATGAAGTGTTCGTCATCCTCGGGATGATGCTTGCGATACGTGCGGTACGGCACCAGGACCTGCTTTTCCGCCGCCGGATTCTGGAAGAATTGGCCCTTGCGGTGGTTGAATACGCCGATGACGCGGTAGGGAAATCCCTCCACATAAATCGTTTTGTCCAACGCATCGCCGCCGGGGAAAAACGCCTTGCCCAGGTCATAGCCGATGACGGCGACATCTTCACGGTGAAGATTCTCCGCTTCGGTGAAAACACGGCCGGTGTAGGGCGTTATGTTGAAGACCTGCTCGTAATCGGTGTCCCCGCCCATGTAATCCAGGCCACTGACTTCCTTGTCCGCGTACCGCGCGGTGATCAGCGGAGGGCGGTTGTTGTCATACACCTTTTTGAAAACCGTTGCCGATACCTTCACCACGTCGGGGCATTCCTCGCGAATCGCGATGGCATCGTCGAGCGTCAGCGACTTGCGATTGCGCTCCTCGGCGGTCATGCGGCCAGACCGGACGCCGGGAGCCACCTTGAACACCCAGATGGTATTCGGCCCGTAGTCGTCCAGGTACGCGGTGACATCCGCATAAAAACCCACCAGGATGGACGCCACCGTGATCAGCGCGGTGATACCGATGACCACCCCCAGGACGGTGAGGAACGAGCGCGTCTTGTTTTCGCGCAGCGTGTCCAGCGCCATCTTCGCATTTTCGCCCATTGGCATTCGCATGGGTCCGCCGATCCTCCCTACACTTCCTGCCGCAGCGCTTCGATCGGATTCAAATTCGCGGCCTTACTCGCGGGGTACAGCCCGAAAAACACGCCCACTGCCGTCGAGACGCCCAGCGCGATGATCACCGCCGAAATCGGGACGTGCATCGGCACCGGAGTATTGGCGGCCACGATTTGCGCGAACACATACGCCAGGATGACGCCCATGATTCCGCCCATTCCGGACATCACCGCGGTTTCGGTAAGAAATTGCAGCAGAATGTCGGAGCGGCGCGCGCCCAGTGACTTGCGCAAGCCGATTTCCAGCGTCCGCTCGGTCACTGACGCCAGCATCACGTTCATGATCACCACGCCGCCGATCACCAGGAATACGGCCACGATGCCGATCATGGACGCGGCCAGCGCCCCGGTAATCCGCTTGAACAGGCCCACCAGGGAGCCGCCATCGAGCACGCCGAAGTCGTCGAGGTCGTTCGGCTTCAGATGGTGGCGCGCGCGCATGAGCATTTGCGCTTCCTCCTGCGTGCGTGACATCCAGTCGCCGCCCCGGGTCTGCATATTGAGGGACAGGCTCGTGGTGCTGTTGGCGTAGTATTTCAGCCAAGTCTGGATGGGAATGTAGGCGTAATTGTCCCGCGTCTGTCCCAGCACCGTGCCGATGGGTTTTTCGACGCCCACAACTTCATAAGGTCGCCCGTCCACATCGAGTTCCTTGCCGATCGGATCGCTGCCCGGAAACAGTTTGTCGGCGATGTCGGTCCCGATCACCGCGACCTGCGAACGATGGTCGTTGTCGGTGTCGGTGATGTACCGGCCCTGCGCGGGCTCCTCGACGTCCATGTCGCCGATGTTCGCGGTTACGCCATTGATGGAGGAGTCCTCGAGGGTCTGGCCATTGGTTTTGGTGCGTCCCAGATGGTTGGCCTGCGCGCCGACGCGCACGGCGAGCTTGCAATTGTCCCGCAGAAACGTGTAATCGTCCCAGGTGAGCGGCTTGTTCCGGCGCATCGCTTTCACCAGTTCATCCATGTCCGTGATGATGGGATAGCGCACGACCAGGAATACGTTCGAGCCGAGATTGGCAATGCGGTTGGCCACGTACAGGTTCACTCCCGAGATCAGCGACACCACCATGATCAGAGTGGAAACCGAAAGCACCATCCCGAGCAGCATCAGGAAGGAACGCATCTTGTGCGCGCGCAGCGTTTCCACCGCCACAAAGAAGGGTTCGCGTAGATGGATTCGAGTCTTCATCTGTCCACGCTGGTCATGCACTCTATCTTACGCGCATTGCCGTGAAAAGATTTCCTGGTGAGGGTATTTGGCGACGTGCTCAGGGATTTCTATAGTGTGATTGTCGCACAGTAGATGAAGCGTTCGCGCGAACTGCGCATCAATATGAAATTTTGAGTAAATGCCAGGATTGCCTAGGGGGCATAAGAGAAGCAGAAATGGATCTACAGCAAGCCCTCAATGACCTTGGCAATGTCGTCGTGATTGACCAGGCCCACGATGGTGCGGACTTTCTTGCCGTCGCGCGAGTAGAGCATGCTAGTGGGCAGGCCCATGATCCCGCCGAATTTCTCGGAGATGGAATCGTTGCCGAAAACGATCGGATAATTCATCGCTTCCTGCTGGCCGTTCACGTCGAAACGTTCTTTGTCGAGAAAAGGCTGCACGGATTTCTTGCCGTCTTCATCCATGGAAACGCCCAAAATGGTGAACCCGCGCGGGCCGTACTTTTTCTGAAATTCGATCATCCAGGGGATTTCTACCTTGCAGGGGGCGCACCAGGTGGCCCAGAAATTCACCAGCACCACCTGTCCCTTGAACTGGGCAAGAGTGACGTCCTTATCGTTTAGATCCTTCAGCGCAACGGTCGGGGCGTCGGTGGGAGCGCTGGCGCTCGAAGTACTGGACGCGGTTCGATCGGGCGGCGGGAATTTTCGATCCGCCCACCACATCAGGGCGAGCAGCGCCACTACGCCTGCACCAACAAGGATTCCTTTTTTCATTTGTTGAATGTCTCCGTTCCAAGCGGCCTTCGCGCTTTCGCTGCGGCATTCAGCCCAATCATAAAATCCGCTACAGCGCGAACCTATTCAGAAAGCCCAGTTTACCCGATAGCCACGTCAGGCGGTTCATGAAAATCAGCGCGCCCACGAATAGCAGCAGCACGCCGCTCAAGACTTCCACGGTGTGCAAGTGCTTCCGGAAGCGCTGGTAGAAGCGGAGGAATTTGTTGATCCCCACCGCGGTAAGCAGGAAGGGAACCGCGAGGCCCGCCGAATACACCGCCAGCAGAAAAACGCCGCGGGAAATCGTTTCGGCGTTCGCGGCCAGCACCAGCACCGCGGCAAGGATGGGGCCGATGCAAGGCGTCCAGCCAAAGGCGAACGCGAAGCCCAGCAGGAATCCGCTGGTCACGCCGGAAAGCGCGCCTCCGGCTTTGGTTTGCTCTTCGGTCTGCCCGCCAAGGTTGTGGAAGCGGACATCGCGATTGAGCCAGCGCGTCAGCGAGGGGCCGGCCAGAAAAATGAGCGCGACCGAAAGCAGTTGCATGGAGCCGATCAGCCCACCGGGGCCCATGGTATCGGTGCCCATGCGGCGGAAGAGGATGGCGGCTCCCACCGTCAGCACGCCGCCGATCACGAGGCCCGCGTTCACGGGCAGCTTGATCAGCCAGCCCACCAGATGCAGCCCGAACAGGACAATCACCGCCCCGGCAACCGGCCCCATCAGGGCTTTGTGCTGCAGCAGAAACTGGCCCACCGCGCTCGCCGAAGCCCCGAAACTGATGAACACCACGGAGAATCCCGAAACAAAGGCCAGAGAAGAGGCGAAAAGGCTGTTGCGCGCTGGCTGCCCCGCGCGCAGTTGTTCGACCCCCACGCCCGAAAGCATGGAAACGTACCCTGGGACCAGCGGCAGCACGCAGGGAGACAGGAACGAAATGATCCCCGCTACGAAGGCGTAAACAATCGAGACTTGCATCAACTTTAAGAACTCCGGTGGATTAGCCGTTCGATTCTACATCATTCCGCACCGATTAGACGGACTGGAGCACGCAAAGATTCAAGGGGAATGACGTTTTCCAAATCGCAGGGGAAGGGCAGGTAAATTCAGCTTCAGCTGCCAAGCAAGCTACGGGGAACGTCGAGTAGCACAGCCAAGAGTGGCTGTGCTACTAAAACCCGCTCCTCATCGACAATCTCGGCCGGGTCGACGCCCGACCATTTGCACCGAGCCGAACCTCCCAAGGCAGCCACTTTCTTGGTGCGCAGTGTCCTCAGAGACTGGGATGCCGCTGACCCCAATCGTGCTCCCGCTCATAGGCGTGCGCGATCCGCAATAGCGTGGCTTCGTCAAACGCCCGGCCGATCAATTGCAAACCCACGGGCAGGCCCTCCCGGGTAAAGCCGCACGGAACGGAAATCGCGGGAAGTCCGGTGAAATTTGCCGGTCGGCACATTCCCACCAGGGCGGGGCGCACCCCAATTTGTTCACCATCGACCGGAACGTTATCCGCGCCGATGAGAGGAGCCGGAACGGGAGCGGTAGGGGTGACGACGGCGTCCACCTCCCGGAAGGCGGCGTCAAATTCCGCGAGCAGGCGCTTGCGCACGTCCATTCCGGCCAGATATTGCATGGCTGTTATTTTTTCTCCCGCTTCCAGGCGCTGGCGCACCTCTTTGCTGTAATCGGCCGCGTCGGCTGGGAAAAATCCCGCTGCCTGATGGCCGTGCGTGGCTTCGGCGAGCGAAATATCGGTGGCTGCTTGCAGGGAATCGCTCAAGTGTGGCAGGGAAACTTCGCGGACCACCGCGCCGTGCTTTTCCAGGTCGCGAATGGCCGACTCGGCTGCCCGGCGAACCTCGCTGTCGAGTTTTTCCCAATAGTGCTCGCGCGGCCGGCCGAGGCGAAACTTGCGCAGCGGCTTTCCCAGAGCGCCGCGGAAATCCTCCACGCGGCGCGCCGAGGAAGTCGGGTCCAGCGGATCGTGCCCGGCGATGAGGCCCAGCAGAATCGCCGCATCCGGCACGCTGCGCGCGAGCGGGCCCACATGGTCGAAGGACGGCGCGAGCGGTATGGTGCCGAACACGCTGACGCGTCCGAACGTGGGTTTCAGCCCCACGATCCCGCACAAAGCGGAAGGAATGCGAATGGACCCGCCCGTATCGGTGCCGATCGACGCCGCGCACAGGCCAGCCGCAATCGCCGCCGCGGAGCCTCCGCTGGAGCCGCCCGTGATCCGGTCGCGCGCCCAGGGATTGCGCGCGTCGCCGTAATGCGGGTTGCTGTTGGTAATCCCGTAGGCAAATTCGTGCATGTTCGTTTTGCCGAGCAGAATGGCGCCCGCGCCGAGAAGCTTTCGCGCGGCGGTCGCATCCGCAGTGGGCACAAAATCGCGCAGAATTTTCGATCCCGCGGTCGTTCGTATTCCGCGCGTCCAGAGGTTGTCTTTCAGCGTGACCGGAATTCCGAGCAGAGGGTGACGGCCTTTGCCGGAGCGGCGATTGCGCGAAAGCTCTTTTTCGGCGCGGCGCGCCGCAGCCAGCGCCTGCTCCGCCGTGACCGTGAGAAATGCGTTGACGCCGGGATTGTGGCGTTCGATGCGGCTTAGAAATAGTTCCGTCAATTCGGCGGGTGAAATTTTCCGCTTTGCCAGCAACGCGGCCAGTTCTTCGATGGTGGCAAACGCGAGTCGATCGTCATTCTTCATGGCAAATCTTTCGATGCTAGTTTGTACTTCTCAAAATATGGTACCGAACCGGTGGCACAGGCTTCAGCCTGTGCCACCAAACCCGGGCTAAAAAATTTTTTCCTGCCGCCGCAGATTTCCGAAGGCTCCGATATTCGCAATAATCAGCGCCACGCGAAACTGGTTTTCGGTACGGATCGGGCCGAGCGAAAGCCGCCGGTATTCCAGAGCGATACCGCAGCACGACCCGTTGTAGCTCACCTGCATGAGCTGGTTTTGCAGGACATTTTGCTCCACGTCGTAGCTGAATCCAAACGTGGCGTTCCACCCGCGCCGGTTCAAATCCCCGTAACCGATCTGCGCGCGGATCTGATTGGCCAGCGGCTGCAGGACAGCGGAATTATCGATGGAAAAATGCGCCACCGTAAAATTGAAATTCTGATACGGCCGGAGTTTCAGCAGCGTGCCGGCCGTGAGCAGCCTTTCGCGTACCGGATCGTAGTCCAGGCGGACCTCGGCGTCGTAGGCTCCGCCCGGGGTAATGCGCAGGTCGCTGTCGATGGGCGAAAAATGGCGCGGCTGGTCGGCGAACGCAAAGGGCGTGATCGAATCCAGGGCCTGGAAGACGTTGCGCGTTCCGGGCACGAGTGCGCCGTTGAACGTGGGATCGAAATAATATTTTTGGGCGATTTTCCAGCTGATCAGTTCGTCCGCCTGGCCGTCGCCCGAGCGGTGGAACAGGCGCTGCGTGACCGAGTACATGAATTCATTGGTGTCGGTGAGCGTCTCGTCTTCATCGAAGCGGATAAAGTGGTCGAACTGGTTCACCCCGCGCACATAGTTGTATTCAATCTCGGGGTCGATGGTGTGCTTCCATTTGCCGCCGATTGTCTCCCACACGCGCTCCAGTGAAGGCGGGCGCAGGTCAATGTTCAGCTCGCCCGTGGTCCGGGTTAAGGGAGCGTTGACCAGCGATCCTCCTTCCGCTTGCGCGCCATAGCTGGTGGCGCGCACGGTGTAGCTGGTAGTCGCGCCGATCCACGGGCCCCAGTGCAGCGGCACCACGACGCGCGGCGCAAATTCCGAACGCTCCACAAACGCTCCCGTATCAATTCCGGGGACCACGGCCCCCGACTGCAGCGTTTCATCGCTGCGATGCACCGCGCCCGCGAACATCTCCCCGCCGAAATACACCGGCACATTTTTCCACGGCGCCTGGTCCACCGAGCTGACGCGCGCTTCGGGAGCGCTGCGCAAGTCCACGGCGATCTCCGGCTGCGCGTTCAGAAAATTCCGGTAACCATTCGCCGCCAGATCGACGCTGAACCCGTGCAGGCTATTGGTCAAGAACGCGGAGGTGCGCACTTCCGAGTTCACCGCTTCGCTGAAATTGGGCGCGAAGGCCAGTTGAAAGGTAAGGGACGTGAGCTGATTGATGTCCGCCACGGCGCGCCAGCCGCCCGCTAGCCGCGCATCGAGTTCAAATTGCGCGCTGTGTCCGCCCTGCTTGACCAGTTGCGAGACGGAATTCCCCGAGGAGTCCATGACCGTCGTCGGCAGTCCGCGATCGAACACCCCGAAATATTTTGCCGAAACGCTCACATTCTCCCAGGGCTTTGCGCGAAAATCCACGTTCTGTTGCCAGCCGCGGCGGCTGAGGTAGGCCGCGCCAATGGAGATATCCGTCCAGGTTTTCGGCGCCCAATAATATCCGTCGCCCACGACGATGCCTTTGAGCGAGGTATCGCTGAAATCGGGCATCAGGAATCCGGATTGGCGCAGGTTGCGGCCGGCGGGCAAATCGGCGTAGGGCATGTAGAGCAGCGGAACCCGGAATAAACGGAAGTTGGCGTTGACCAGGGCGACCGAATGGTCCACGTGAATGGTCGCGCGCGTGGCAAAAAACTTCCAGCTGGGCTTATCGGGCAGGCAGACGGTGAGCCAGGCATGCTCGATCACGTAGGTGACGGCGTCGACTCGCCGGACCTCCTGGGCGTCAAAAATCAGGGGATTGGGCGAGACCAGGACATAGGCGTTCGGGCGATGCTCCGAGCGCACTTCGCCGCGCACGTGCTCGAAGCGGCCCGCTCCGGTTTCCACGTTGAACTCGGCGCTGTCCGCGGTCAGGTGCTGCGTATCCGCATCCAGCGCCACGTTGCCGCGGGCCTTGGCCAGGAACGTCTTCGGGTTGTACTCCACGTGGTCGGCGCGCAGCTGAAAATTCCGGTACCGGATTTCCACTTTGCCGTCGGCAAAAAACGAATCGCCTTCCTTGCGCTGCTGTTCCGCTTCCAGCCGCACGTCGGCCTGACCCGCCGGCTCGTGGTTCGCCTGGGCCGAGACTCCGCACACAGCGGAGACCGCTGCAATCAGCACGCAAAGTGCGCGCATTCCCCATGAGCCGCCGGTTTTTGGAATTTGGGCCATCAATTTCTTACGCAGATGCTCATGCGTCGAACGGCAAGTAGGAACGGGCTCAAATGAAAATAGCTCGTTAGCCTAGCACCCCGCCGGGAGGCTTACAAGAATGCCCTGGAGTCCGCGTCCCGGCGGGAACATTAAGAGCGCCGCATCCCGCTGCCTGTAGATTCCGGTTCGTGCCCCAGTGGCTGCCCGGGGTATCCGTTTGGCGACAACCCCCAGCATTTCCGCTCGCGCCGGCAAACTGCTGTTAGAATGCACGTGACTCCCGATTTCCGTTCGGCGAGACATCCGCAGCGCAAAACGGAATGGTGATAAAAACCTGCCAGCAGTGCGGCGCCGTGAACGGCGATTCCGCTGATTTTTGCTCCAGTTGTGACTCGTCCCTGGGCCGGTCCGGCCGGGAGGCGATGAGTCGGCGTGTGTCTACTCCCACCGAGGGCAATCTGGCCTTGGAACCGGAATGGCGGCGCGAAGTTTCCAGCCGGCTTCAGGACTACCGCGTGCGCCGGCACGGCGTCGCGCCCGCTGAATTGCAAACCATGCTGCCGTTCGAGCAGGCCTCCCTTTCGGCCATGGAGAGCACGGATGTGGCTACGCAGCCCGCGGCGCCAACTCCGCGGACCAAGGCCGTGCGCAAGCAGCGCACCGAGCGGTACGAAATTTCCATCCCCATCCATGAAAATCCGGCCGCCTCGGTTCCCATGGACCGGCCGGCTCGCGTACGTCCGGGTGTCAGTCCGGCCGACGGCATGCTTTTTCCAGTCGCTTCACTTGCCGAGCGACGCCGCGCCGCGCTACTGGATGCCGCGCTGCTCCTGTTCAGTTACGGGGGCATGCTTGCATTGTTCACAGTTCTCGGTGGGCACATTGGGTGGAACAAACTCGATGCCATCGTCACGGGCGCCACGCTGGTTCTGTTTTACGCGCAGTACTTTTCGCTGTTCACCATTTTCGGCGGCGCGACGCCCGGCATGATGGTTCGCGGCCTGCGTGTGATCAGTTTTGATGGCGGTGCGCCCTCTTCCCGGCAGATGGCCTGGCGAAGTCTTGGATATTTGATTTCCGCCGGGACCTGCTTTCTCGGATTCCTCTGGGCTCTGTGGGATGAAGATCGCTTGACCTGGCAAGACCGTATCTCGCAGACCTATCTCACACCTGCGGAACGGTTTGCGTCAGCCGCGCCGCCCTCCGAATAGCCCCGCCCGCACGAACCGGATGGACAGGAAACAGCCGCTGGAATCGACGCCCGGCAATTTTGGCAGTCGTGCTATCATAGTGGCTGGGCATTTATCTTCGCTATTGAGGCTAAAAATAATATGAGCCGCCTCGCAAGAATTTGCGTTGTCACGCTTTCCGTCATCGTGTTCCTTTACGTCGGCTTGGGCTACGTCTTGGGCAAGACCAACGACGACAAGTCCTACCGGGCGCTGAGTGTGTACGGCGAGGTGCTGCAGCACATTCAGGAAGATTACGTCGATGAGCCCAACATGGCCCTGGTCACGGCGGGGGCTCTGCACGGGCTTCTCGAATCCCTCGATCCGCAATCCGGCTACCTGAGCCCGCGCGAATACGCGGACTACCGCGACCGCACCAAGACCCCGCAACGCGGCGAAGCCGGAATGACCATCTCCAAGCGCTACGGCTACATCGTCGTCGTTTCCGTCGTGCCCGACGGCCCGGCCGAGAAGGCCACCCTGCGGAGCGGCGAGATCGTGGAAGCCATCGCCGGATTTGGCACCCGAGATATGTCGGTTGGACAGGCCAACATGCTCCTGGCAGGCGCTCCCGGCACGGTCGTGAAAGTGGCCGTCGTGCGCCGGGGCAAAACCGAGCCGCAGGAAATCAGCATCAACCGGCAGGTGATCGGCCCGCAGCACATCGTGGCCGACCGCGTGGCCGACGACGTGGCCTACGTCCGCTTGCCGGCCCTGGACCTCGTCGATGTGAACGAACTCCGCGACAAGCTCGCTGCCTTTGATAAGCAGGGCATCCACAAGCTGGTTCTCGATTTGCGCGATTGCACCCGCGGCGATGTTCCCGACGCTATCCTGGCCGCTCAACTCTTTCTTTCTTCCGGCAAGATCGCTTCCCTGGAAGGGCAGACCGTGGCCCACAAGGATTTCATGGCCCAATCGGACAAAGCGGAATGGCAAGCTCCCGTGGATGTCCTGATTTCGCCCAGCACCTCGGGCGCGGCCGAAGTTCTGGCCGGAGCCATCAAGGGGAACAAGCGCGGCGACCTCGTCGGCGAGCGCACCTTCGGCTCGGCCTCGGAACAAAAGATGATTCCCCTCGAAGACGGCGGCGCCGTGATCCTTACGGTGGCGTTCTATTCGACGCCGGACGGCAAGTCCATTGTGGATGAAGGCGTGGCTCCCACCGTCGAGGTGCATCCGAAGCCTCTCGATCCCTCCGCGGGCGACGATGTCGAAGACGCCGCTCCGCTGGGGCCCGGACAGCTGCCCAAGGCTGGCGATCCGGTCTACGATAAGGCGCTCGAAATGCTGAAGGGTGGCGAGGCTAAGAAAGCCGCCTGAAGTGTGACGCGCGGATCGAACCGGCAGGACCAACCATTTCCTCCAAAATCTTCCCCTAAGCATGTCCTTTTTTATTTTCTGGGAGTCGTGCTGCTTTTCGCGGCCGGCTGCAAGAAGAAATCCGTTCCTCTGTCGGCTGCGGCCGTTCGCGGAATTACGCGGGAGTTTGTGTTCGCCGCGCGCAACGCCAGCGACGGCCGCGCGGAAGTCGGCATGCGCCCTGAATATGCGGCGCGCCAACCCGGAAAGGCGCAGGTTCTCGTCGCCGATCGCGTCTATGTCACGATCCCGCTGAACAAGCAGGGCCAGCCGGATCGCACCGCGCACGACGCCATCGAGCAGGAGTTCGCGCGCGTAGCCGCGTTTCACCACCTCACGCGCGTGGAGCGGCCCGGAGCGCCGGGTCTGGAGCGATTCGACTATGTGGCGCAAGGCCGCCGCACGCAATCGATTCATCTGATCACGCCATTGGTATCCGCCGTCGCGTCCACACCCTCGGCGGCGCACAGCCCGCGTCTGGCCGTCGTCATTGACGATCTCGGCAGCGACCCCGCGCAGGCCGACGCGCTCTTTCGCCTCTCCTACCGCCTCACGCTCTCCGTGCTTCCGCATCATTCCAATTCCACGGAAATCGCGGAGGAGGCGCACCGCCGCGGATATCAGGTGATGCTCCATCTGCCCGTGGCTTCGGTCACGGGAGCCTTGGACGAACCGGTTGAGCTGCATCCCGGAATGGATTCCAGCACCGTCGAGAATACGTTCGCGGCCATGCTGGAAACGGTGCCTTACGCTTCGGGAGTGAACAACCACGAGGGTTCACTCGGCACCTCCGATGAAAAACTCATGGACGAACTGATGCCGCTTCTGCGCCAGGACAAATTATTTTTCATCGACAGCCGGACCACTGCGGCCACCGTTGCCGAGTCCGCCGCGCATGCTGCGGGAGTTCCCACTACAAGGCGCAATGTGTTCCTGGACGACGATATTTCCACCACGGCGATCCGCAAACAATTCGTTCTGGCCATTCACGACGCGCGCGCAAATGGCTCAGCGGTGGCCATCGGGCACCCGCATCCCGAAACGCTGCAAGTGCTCACAGAAATGCTGCCGGAGGCTGAGCACGAGGGCGTTACCCTGGTGTTTGCGTCGGATTTGGCGCGTTAAAAACAACTGGGACTTCGCGGCGCGGATTTTGATGGCACAGGCTTCAGCCTGTGCAGTTTAGATCTTGCACGTGCGCAACTCAAACCGCACAGGCTGAAGCCTGTGCCACCGTATTCGTCCGCCGGCACTCAGCCTAATTTCATTTCTTTTCAGAGGGGCTCCGCGCAGCCTGAAGGTTGGGTTAAGCGAGGATTTCCGCGGCCAACGAAACCACGCGCTGGGCGATGGCCAGCGACGACGTGAGTCCCGGGGACTCGATGCCGATCAGCTGAATCGCTCGCGGCGCCGCGGCGTCCCGCTCGATCACAAAATCCGCGAAACCTCCGTGGTCCGGCGGAACGAGCTTCGCTCGAATCCCCGAGTAAGCCAGCTGTAGGTCCGAGGCTTCCAGCTCCGGCAGCATCGGTTTTGCGCGGCGCAGAAATTCCTCGACCGGCAGACGATTTCCCTCGTAATCATTTTTATCCGAGATGTAGTCCGCCGTCGGACCCACCAGCACCGTGCCCCACAGCGTGCGCGTCAGGTGGACGCCGAGGGTGAGGCCCTCCGCGTGGGGCAGCGGGTACACCAGATTATTCACCAGATAGGATTTTGCGCGCACCAGCTCGCAGTATTCCCCGCGCACCGGATAAATGCGGTGTTTTCGGTTTCCGAGCATCGCGGCCACGTCATCGGAGAACAGGCCCGCGCAATTGATCACGCAGCGCGCCTCGATGGTCTCTTCCGTTGCGTGCGCGGGATCCTCCGCGTCGCCTTCTGCGAGCGTTACGGCCAGCGCATCGGGACGTCGGTCCATGCGAACCACGCGTGCGCGCGGCAATAGATTCGCGCCATTTTCGGCGGCCATGCGCGCCAGCATTTTCACCAGATCTTCCGCGGACACGATTCCCGTCGAAGGCACTTCGAGCGCGGCGGACGCCTCGATGTGCGGCTCGCGCGCGCGAACCGCGGCGCGGTCCACCAGGCGCAATCCTTCGACGCCGTTGGCGCGGCCGTTCGCGGCCAGTTGTTCGAGCGCGGATTCCTGCTGCGCGTTGTGCGCCACCACGAGCTTGCCGCAATTCCTGTGAGGCACGCCGTGCGCCGCGCAGAATTCGTACATCATCCGGTTCCCCGAGACGCACAGTTGCGCCTTCAGCGAGCCCGGCGGGTAATAGATGCCCGAATGAATCACGCCGCTATTGCGCGTGCTCGCCCCCATGCCGAACTTCGGCATCTCCTCGACCAGAAAAACGTCGCTCCAGCGCTCGGATACCGCGCGCGCCACCGCGCAGCCCACCACGCCCCCTCCGATAATCAAAATGTTCGCGCGATCCACAGCAGACAGGATAGATGATTTGAGGCGGGAGGCAAGGGGCAGGAAGCAAGGTGGCAATGAGGCAAAAAAGCAGTGAGGCACGGAGGCAAAGAAGCAGGGAAGAGCATTCAATTTCCGCATTTCTCCGTGCTCTCTGTGTCCTCTGTGAACTCAGTGTTAAGCGTTTCAGATTTCAATACAGAGAAGAACTAGCCGCTGAGGTGCGCCCCTTGTTTTCAGTTTCAAACTTGCACGGATGGGTGTAGAAGTATCCCTTGCCTGAATTCCATTTTGAATAGGCGAAGCCCCCGGGAGGATTTTGCCATGCGCTGGTTATCCGCACGAAAAACGGTTCTCGCATACCTTGCGGCGATATTGCTCGCCGGAAATTTCGTGGCGGCATTCGCGCAGGGTCGGCCCGAAGCGGGCCCGTTTGACGCCGCGCGCATCACCATGCAGCCGCCGCCGCCCGAAGGCGTGGCCATCCGCGCCGGCCGCCTGTTCGATCCCCGCACAGGAACCAATCTCGCGAATCAAGTAATCATCGTTCAGGGCGACCGCATCACGGACGTCGGCCCCGCCGACCGCGTGAAGATTCCGGCCGGCGCCCGCGTCATCGACCTCTCGAACGCCACGGTGCTTCCCGGCCTGATCGACCGCCACGTGCACTTGTTTCAAGACCCGGAACCGAACGAAGCGCGCGCGCTGATTGTCGGGCAGCATTACGCCTTGGCGGATCTGTATGCCGGGTTCACCACGCTCCAGGATTTGAATTCGCCCTACACTTATGCGAGCGTCGAACTGCGCGACGCCATCAACAAAGGCATGATCGTGGGGCCGCGCCTGCAAGTCACCGGCCCGGGGATCGGTCCAAGGGGCGCCACCGAATATCCTGCCCCGTCGGACATTCTTCCCTTCGGCACGGGCACCGGGATCCCGTCCTGGCAAAACACGCAGAACGTAAATTCGCCGTGGCTCGCCCGCTCCGCCGTGCGCGACCATTCTCACTATGGCACCGACTGGATCAAAATCTACGATACCGAAGACTACGAAGGCAGCGGCTACCCGAAACCCTACGGCGCGGGTGCGTTCATGCCCGACGGCAAGATGATTAACGTTCCTTCGCTGACGCTTGAAGAAAATCAGGCCATCGTGGACGAGGCGCACCGCCGCGGATTGAAAGTAGCCTGCCACGCCTACGGCGGCGAAGGCCTGCGCATCTGCCTTGAGGCGGGCGTGGACATGCCCATCCACGTGATCGTCGGTGTGACCGGAGCCGAGGGCCTGGACGACGAGACGATTCGCCTGTTCAAGAAGCCGCTCGCGGACGGAACTTTGCGCCCCGTGAATCAGACCCTCTGGGATTTGTCCGGCCCGCTCGAGCAGGCGGATTTGCGCTCGAGCGGCGGAAAGAAAACTCGCCTGGCTCTGACCGAACTGAGTTTCAAGCGACTGGTGGCCGCCGGCGTGAAGGAAACTTTCGGCAGCGGGGCGTATACCGTGGGTCACGGCATGCAAGCCTACCAGTTCGGCATCTATGTGAAATGGGGAATGTCCCCCGCGCAAGCGCTTGAGACGGCAATGAGCACCGCTGCGGAAACCCTGAACTACGATCTGGGAAATTACGTCGGCTACGTGGAAAAAGGCAGGTACGCGGACATCGTCGCCGTTTCCGGCAATCCGCTCACGGACATCACCGAGATGGAGCGCGTGAAATTCGTGATGAAGGGCGGCGTGGTGTTCCGGAACGACATGAAGTAAGTGCGCCGGTTACGTTGAATCCCAAATATGGTCACCACGTCACAACCCGAACTCGCGCGCCAATTTCTTGCCCTGCACGATCGGCGCAAGATCCTTGTGCTCCCCAACGCCTGGGACGCGGCCAGCGCCAGAATTTTTGAGGAGGCTGGGTTTCCGGCGATCGGCACGTCGAGCGCAGGGATCGCTTTTTCCCTCGGCTATCCGGACGGGCAGAAAATTTCACGCAGCGAAATGCTGGCCGTGGTCCGGCGCATTGCCCGAGCCGTGCGGATCCCCGTGACCGCCGACGTGGAAGCCGGATACGGCGACACTCCAGAGGACGCGGCCCAGACTGCGCGGGACGTCCTGGCGGCCGGGGCCGTGGGAATGAACCTCGAAGACGCAGTTCACGACCGGCCGGATTCGCTCCTGGATTTGAATTTGCAGATAGAAAAAATTCGCGCGGTGGCCGAAACGTCCGCCCGTGCGGGCGTTTCCTTCGTCCTGAATGCGCGCACGGATGTTTTTCTGGCGGGGATCGGCCCTGCAGAAACGCGCCTGGCGCGCACAATTGAGCGGCTGAATGCGTTTCGGGACGCCGGGGCGCAATCTTTATTCGTTCCCGGCGTGAAGGACAAGGAAACGATCGGGCAACTGGCGCGCGGCGTGCGCGGCCCGCTGAATATTCTGGCGATCGCCGGAACGCCTCCCGCCGCGGAACTCGAAAAGCTGGGCGTGGCGCGCGTCAGCGTTGGCTCGGGACCCATGCGCGCGACGCTGGGGCTCACCGCGCGCATCGCCCGCCAGCTTCGCGAAGAAGGCGCGTTCTCGCTGATGACCGACGGCGCTTTGTCCTTCGCCGACGCCAACCGCCTGTTCACGCGCTAGCAGCGTTCAGTAGCGCAGGCTGAAGTCTACGCTACTAATTCCAAGGCTCACTCGTAGAACGCCGGAGCGTGTCGCAGCTTGTCCGTCTCCGCCTTCTCGTGATTGATCCAAAGCTGCGCGTGGTAGAAGGAAATCAGATCGGCCATGCGCTGCATCGACAACAGCGTCTGCAGCTTTTGCTCCGCAGGCATGGTCGCAAAATAGGGAATGCGCCGGTTGTTCCAGTTATCCCGGAGGTGCACGGCGTCGCCGCTCAGCAAAATCCATCCTGTCTTGGACAAATGCACGAGGCACGATTGATGGCCGGGGGTGTGGCCCGGAGTCGAGACGATCATCACCGAGCCGTCGCCGAATACATCCAGGTCTTCCTGCACCAGGTTCACGGGATGGTCCTTCAAAAAAGTAGGCCGCGGGTCCGAGGGAGGTTTGAGTATTCCCGGCTTGCCCGGCGCAAAGTAGGAGTTGTACTCCGCCTTCTGAATCAGGACCGGCACTTGCGGGAAAAGTTCGGCGTTGCCGATGTGGTCGGGATGCGTGTGTGAAACGCCGATATATTTTATGTCGGCGGGTTTCACCCGGATCGCGGCAAGCTGCGACTCCAAAGTCTTCCCGCGGGACCAATGAATGTCCGTGGCTGGATTATTCGTGGGCAGCCATCCGTCCGGCATGGCCGCGACCGCGTCGGAGATGCCGGTATCCCAGAGAAAATAATCGCCCCCATGCTTGATCAGGAAGCAGCTGTCCGAAATGTCGATCGGCTTTCCGACATTCACACCCACCGTCCATCGCGATTCGTCAGGCGCATGTCCCTGCCCGCAATCGAGCACGTAGAGGCGGTCCGCGCTTTTTGTGGTCGATTGCGCCCAGCCTGAGCCGCATAGAAAAAGCGCCGCTATGGCGGCGATGATCGTACTGACCCACTTCATGGGACAACCTCCAAAAATTTCATGATTCCGGCGGAAAAGTGCGGAGGATGACGCGTCCTACTTGTCGGGCCCTCCGGGACATTGTTGGCTGGTTCCGTTGCAATCGCCCGCCACATGTTCCGGCATCCCTTTTCCAGCGACCTCAAGCCGCATTCCCGCAGGGTCTTTAATGATCCATCCGTATTTGGTGTCCGCTACCGGCTGAAAGCCGCGCCGCATCAGTTCCGCCTTCACCGCCGCTTGATCGTAATTCTCCACCGTGACCGCGAAGTGCGCGACGTACGGTTTGTGTTCCGGATGCAGGCTTTTTCGGAGATATAAAACGCTCTCTCCGAACTTCAGAAAACACGCCGGCCCACTGGAGCTATCCACTCCGAACATATCCCCCGGCTTGTAGTAAATCACCTTCATTCCCAGAACGTCCGCGTAGAAGTCGCGGCACTTGTCGACGTCAGGGACCATCAAGAGGAGGTGATTGACGGCAACCGCTTTGAAAATGGATCCGTCCGGTTTGGGGATGGCATCCAGATGTTGTAGGCCGTCCGATTCCTTTGCTGTGGGCGCGGCCTGGCCGGGAAAGACGCCGCGCGTTGCGCAGATTTGCACGATCAGGCCGCTGGGATCCTTGACGCTCCAGGCGAACGGGCCATCCGGCGAAGGGTTAAGGCCGCGGCGCGAGAGTTCGGCTTTCACGGAATCCAGTTGAAAATTGTCGATCGAAAAGGCCAGATGATCCACGCTGCCCGAGCCCATTTGCTCCGCCCAGTTCGCGTTCGCTCCAGCGCCGGCCGGCCGGTCGGGCGGTTGGCGGAGCGGGCGAAGGTAGATCGCGTTCGGAGGATCCCCGAATTCGAGCGAGCATTGTTTGCCGTCGTCCCACACGCATTTCATGCCAAACAGATGGATGTAGAAATCGCGGATCTTCGCGTAGTCAGCAACCTGGTAATTGATGTGATTGTAGGCGACTGCACGAAAGCCCGTGCCGCCGATGCTTCCAATCTGCGCGGCGCTGGCCGCAAACGCGGCGGCCTTTGGCGCGGCGCTTGCCGCCCACGCGCCGGTCGCCGCCGCCCCGAGAGCCCGGATCAATTGGCGCCGGCCGATCGCGCCGCGCCGAAACGCCTCCCGCAGTATCAATTCCTTGTACCCCATGGCGCACCTCCCTGAATTTCTGGATCCTTCGTTGATTCGCTCGGGATGAGATTGCAATTTGCCGCGATTGTGGGTTTGGCGAGAATACTTGTCAAGGAATGAGTTGCGGGCGGCAAAGCCACATTCCGATGATCCCGTTTATCTGGACTTGGCGCCCGAAGCGCGGCCTACTGGAAGCTTGCCCTGTGGCGAATTCATTGTGTCGAGAGCATGAGAGACACGAGCGTCTCGTTCCATGGATTAAGGATACCCAATGGGACCGAGCCCAGGCCCTGAACTGGTTTTCAAGGAGGGCAGCACACGTTCCATGGCTATGATGTAGACTCTTTTATCATCTCGGTGGCGCAGTCAAGAAGACAAGTCTTCCTCATGTAATAACACCCAAATGGGGAATGGAGACAATCGCATTTCAAGAGTACAGCCATTGACGGAGCAAGACATTCTTGTGCGGTTGGAGGAACGCCTCGGGCGAGTGCACGCGCGGCAGCGGCTCGGAATCGAGAGGGATCACGAGGCGCAGATATTTGGCCAGGGCATTAACTTCTTTCATCCGGAGAACTGGTATTCGGTCCATGCTGGTATCCGAACCTTCCTAAAGCTGACGGGGCTGTATTGGCGCGGGAAAAAGAACACAGAACGGATCGCGATACAGCACAACTACATCGAGCGGGAGGACATTCCCCCGAAATTCGACGGTTTCACGATCCTTCAACTCAGCGATCTGCACGCAGATATGAATCCAGGCCCTATGCGCCGCTTGGTTGACCTTCTCAGTGAGGTTAAGTATGACGTCTGTGTTCTCACAGGCGACTACCGTGGAAAAACGTTCGGCCCTTTTGACGCAGCTCTCCAGGGAGTTGCTTCAGTGCGGTCTCACCTGAAGGAGACGGTGTACGGCGTGCTAGGCAATCACGACACGATTCGGATGCTCCCCGGTTTGGAAGAGATAGGAATACGGATGTTGCTCAACGAATCCGAGGCGATCACCCTTGACGGTCAGCGGATTCATTTCGCCGGAATCGATGACGCCCACTATTACAGGGCCGACAATATACAAAATGCAGCGTCCACGATCCCACACGACGAATTTTCCATCTTGCTTTCACACACTCCGGAGATTTACCGCCAGGCGGCGCACGCTGATTTCAAACTGCTCCTCAGTGGCCACACCCACGGAGGTCAGGTTTGCTTGCCGGGTTCGATTCCGATTACGCTGGATGCAGTTCTGCCGCGGCGCATGGGGTGTGGGCCATGGAAGTACCACAATATGTCCGGCTACACGTCGGTTGGTGTCGGATCGTCAATCGTTGCGGTCCGCTTTAACTGCCCCCCGGAAATTACACTGCATCACTTGCGGCGCCCGAAATCGCTCCCACCGCGCTAGTAGGGATGATCACGAAGGTGGAAGTGGTAGAACAGGCGGGAAAGAAGTAGTTCGCCTACACAGAAGAACGCAACCCCCACGACAACATCCAAGGCCGTCAACATCATTACGCTACGGCAGGCGAGAAGCGGAAAAAGAGACTCCGGGACCTGGTCGAGTCCGGTTGCCCTACCGCCCGCAGGGAGATTGAAGCGACGCTTCAAGAAACTGGAAAACAAGTCTCCAGCCATAGCCATGCTGGCCACCAGCACTCCGATCTTCCAGCCCATGCCCACAATAAGAGCAAATGCCGACGTGACCAAGACCGAGAGGAAAATCCCCCGAAACGTTTTCGATGAGCCGAGAACTGGGCGCCCGTCAAAAAATTTGGCACCTACATCAATTGGAAAAGCAAAGTGGCTTCCAAGGATGTCTTTTGCGATCACTGGCGTCCCATTTGCCAGTGTAAGGAGGAACAAGACCTTCAGGGTGACCAGGATATGCATACCTGCACTCTACCGGAACGTTCACTGAATCCTACCGACCTTCTAATATTCTTCGGTTTCCCATTTTTCAAGTCGCCGCTATTCTCATAGATCGACCCAGGCTGGGTCGACCGACACTTATGGATTGGCACATCCTGATGAGTTCTCTCGTCGGAATGTGGCAATCCGGTCTAGTTAGCGTCAGACACGGATTCTCAATGGAAGATCGCGATAGGGTTAGTTCGTCTTGCAAGATGCGGCAGCGGCAGAGCCTCTTGCGAATGCGTGAGAAGGCTACTGCCGCCGCCATGGATTATGTTTTCCGCGCGCCGCCTACTTGCCCACCGCCAAAATGGAGAATGAGCCCGGCTGCATGGGTCCGCGGGCCACGCGCCCGTTGGAAAGCGGCGGCGCGTTCGCCGGCGGCGGATCGAACATGGCGGCGATCAGCAGAATGCGGTTCGTCTTGGCGTCAAGCGTGAGCGTCTTGGCGCTGGGCATGGTTGTCAGGTTTTGCTCCACCGCGAAGCTGGTGGGGCTGCTTTCCTTGATCACGGTCAGCGTGCCTTCGGCATGCGAGCTGAAGGCTTCCATCGTGGCGGGATTGAACACGGCGCCGTCGGTGACTCCGGCCAGCGGCAGCGTGGTGATGATGTTGCCGTCGTCGGCGTTAAGAATGATCATCACGTGCGGATCGCGGCAGG
Organism: Terriglobia bacterium; assembly: GCA_020073485.1. GTDB lineage: Bacteria > Acidobacteriota > Terriglobia > Acidiferrales > UBA7541 > Palsa-360. The sequence continues at coordinate 482,972 of JAIQFB010000001.1, forward strand.
CGGCGAAGAGAATGCGGTTTTTGGCGTCGATGGCCAATCCGGCGCAGGTGCCGGCCTTGCCGGAAACATCGTAGTGGGCCGTTACCGCCATCGTCTTGGCGTCGACCACCGCGATATTTCCCTTGTCCTCGATGTCGACGTAGATGTGGCCCTTGAGGTCGGTCACGGCCTGCTCGGGCGCGCCGCCCAGATCGATGGTGCCCACGATGGAGCCGTCTTTCGCGTCGATCACCGTGGCGTTCGGCGCGGAGTGGCTGAGATCGTACACGCGCTCGTTAAACGGATCGAACAGAATGCCGTCCGGATTTCCCTGCACGTCGATGGTCTTAATGGCCGCCAGTGTTTTGGAATCGAACATCAGAATGGGTTTGCTGGTGATGAAGCCGTGATTGGTCTTGGGGTCGACGACCGCGCCGTGTCCATTCACGTTGGGAACTTCGCCGGCCGGTTCCAACGTATCCAGATCGAAGACGGTGATGCGGCCCGTCGGCCCGCTGCGCGGCACGTACAAACGGCGTCCGGCGGAGTCCGCCCACACATAATCAAAGCCGCCGTCGCCCCCGACTTTGGCTATTTTCTGCACGCTGTAGGGGCCCGTGGTTGGGGCCTGCTGGGCCAAACCCAGGGACGCGAGCGCCGCGATCCCCATGGCAAGCGCAACTGCTAAACCAAATCGTCGCATGAGAACTCTCCTCGATTGAGCAGGAATGTCGTTCGGGGCCCGGATCCTGCGACAGAATATACACCCGATTTCCCGCGATTTGCGCGGCGAACTGGCTGCCGCGGAGGTCTCACACACGAGCCGAGTATATGCTCGGCTCGGTTGACGCGTCAAGAACGCCGCGGCGGTGCTCGTGGCATCATCGTTCGGTTGCGTACCGCAGCGCCCCCGGTGCAACTTGGGCACCGTCCTCAGCGCCATTCCGGAGTCTCCCGTGAGAGTCGTTCGCCGTCACC
>JAIQFB010000034.1 GCA_020073485.1 Terriglobia bacterium
CATCGCTCAACGGATAAAAGGTACGCCGGGGATAACAGGCTGATCTAAGCCAAGAGTTCACATCGACGCTTAGGTTTGGCACCTCGATGTCGGCTCATCGCATCCTGGGGCTGTAGAAGGTCCCAAGGGTTAGGCTGTTCGCCTATTAAAGCGGTACGTGAGCTGGGTTCAGAACGTCGCGAGACAGTTCGGTCCCTATCTGGTGTGGGCGCAGGAGACTTGAGAGGAGCTGTCCCTAGTACGAGAGGACCGGGATGGACGGACCCCTTGTGAACGAGTTGTCACGCCAGTGGCAGAGCTCGGTAGCGAAGTCCGGAAAAGATAAATGCTGAATGCATCTAAGCATGAAGCTTGCCTCGAGATAAGGTCTCCCAAGATGGCTGCGGCCATCTAAGAAGAGCGGTCGAAGACTACGACCTTGATAGGCGGGAGGTGGAAGTGCAGCAATGCACGTAGCTGACCCGTACTAATCGCTCGTTCGGCTTGACCATAAAACTTTCCCAAACCGTTACCATCCTGCCGGATATTTTCTCCGGCAAAATGCGACGGACTCAAAGATTGTTCATGATCGAGACGAATTTGCAGAAAACCCAATGAAACAAAGCCTATTCAGTTGCAAAGCTTGAAAGAGCGGGAGTTGGGAGTTCCTTAACTGGAATCTCTCAACTCCCGCCTTTCAACACAAAATTGACTTTCCTGGTGGTCATATCGCGGGGGTCACACCCGTTCCCATCCCGAACACGGAAGTTAAGCCCCGCCGAGCCGATGATACTGCACGGGTAACTGTGTGGGAACGTAGGTCGCTGCCAGGATTATTTATCGCCCCGCAATGGGGCAGAAAAACGAACGGCCCGTTCCGACTATGTCGGGGCGGGCCGTTTTTGTTTTTTGTGCGTGGCATACTGGTGGCTGCGGAAACCTGATCATGAAATCAAAACGAAAATTCACGGTAGTAATTGAGCGCGATGAAGAGGGTTACTATGTGGCATCGGTCCCGGCTTTGCGAGGGTGCCACACGCAAGCAAAAACCCTTGATACATTGATGAAGCGTGTCAGGGAAGTAGTCGAGCTTTGCATTGAAGACGGCAAACAGGTTGATGGCCAGCTTGAATTAATCGGTATCCAACAAATTGCTGTTTGACCCGCCTGCCCCGCATCAAGGGCAAAGAACTTATCCGTGCGCTGGAACGCGCCGGATTCATAATCGATTGAACTCGCGGTAGCTAAGTTTTTCTCAAGCACGCGGATGGACGGGCCACTGCTGTTCCGGTTCACTGGCGCGAAACGTTGGGTCCCGGTCTGCTGCGTGCAATCCTGCGTGATGTCGAATTGACCCTGAATCAACTGATCGAATTGCTGTGAATCGCGCGAGAGGCCGTTGTCGAACCCGAACGTTGTTCGATGATCCTGCAAAGTGCTAGGATGCTCTTCGGTTTTTCGATCCGCACATTCAGCAGGAGTCATGACGTGAAATTCGCATTCAGTTTGATGACTGTTTTTGTGATTTGCGCCGCGGGTCCCGCGCGCGCCCAGATGGCGCGGCCGCAGATGCAGACGTTTGATTCGTCCGCTGGTCCCGTAAAAATCACTCCCATCGAGCATGCCAGCACATTGATCGAAGCCGGCGGGAAGGTGATCTACGTGGATCCGGCCAAGACGCCGAATTTTCCGAGCGACTTTACCGGCCTCCCTCCTGGCGACCTGATTCTGATCAGCGATACTCATTCCGACCATATGGATCCGGCCTCGATCACGTTGCTCAGCAAGGCCGATACCGTGATCATCGCGCCGCCTTCTGTCGCCAAGACGGTCACCACCGCAAAGACGTTAGCCAACGGCGAGACCACCAGGTGGGACAAGTGGACTATCGAGGCGATCCCCATGTACAACATGGTTCGGGGCCCCGCGCCCGGGAAATTTTTCCATGACAAAGGCCGCGGCGACGGATTCGTGCTCACCTACGGCGGCAAGCGTTTTTATTTTTCCGGGGACACCGAAGCCATTCCGGAAATGAAGACGCTAAAAAACATCGACGTCGCGTTTATCTGCATGTTTGAGCGTCCTACCATGTCGCCGGACGAAGCCGCCGACGCGGTCCTGGCTTTTCATCCAAAGGTTGTCATTCCCTACCACTACGGCACGTCCGACCCCGCTGTTTTCAAGAAGAAGCTGGAAGGCAGCGGAATCGATGTGCGCCTTCTCGATTGGTATCCCAAGAAACCGTAGAGGTGCCATTGTGAATTTCGATATGGATTGAATAGCATCGGCTCTACAGAGTATTGTACCTTCACCATTCCGATCGCACATTTCCGGAGGCATCTATGACCGTTGCAAGAAGCCGCACGTCCCGACGAAATTTCCTGCTGGCCGCGGCGCCGACAATTGCCGGCGGCCTAGCACTGCCGGGCATCGCGCGCGAGGCGCTCGCGGGAACTCCCGGCGCAGCGAAGGACAAGCCGGGCGCGGCCCCCGAAAAAATCTGGAGCGGCGACTACTGGGCGCAAAAGGGCGGCGTGAAGCTTTACATGTATCGCAAGCGCTTGGGTGCGCCGCAGGCCGGGAAGCCGGCGCTGCCTGTGTTGTTCCTGATTCATGGCTCTTCGACGTCCTCGCGGTCGAGCTACGATCTGACGGTCCCGGGGCACGGCGAATATTCGGTCATGGACAAGTTTGCGGAATACGGCTACGACGTGTGGACGATGGATTGCGAAAACTACGGCCGGTCATCCCGCACGCAGGGCAATGCCAATATTGCCGATGGCGTCGAGGATATGAAGGCCGGGTCGGATCTGATCGTGCGGGAAACGGGACAGCAACGGCTCCATATTTTCGGGGAATCGTCGGGGTCGTTGCGCGCCGGGGCGTTTGCCATGGTGCGTCCAGAGCGCGTGGACCGCATGATTCTCTCGGCGTTCACGTACACTGGCGAGGGTTCGCCCACGCTGGCCGACCGGGGCAAGCAGGTGGAGTTTTACCGCACGCATAACCGGCGGCCGCGCGACCGCAACATGATTCGCAGCATTTTCACGCGCGACAAGCCCGGCACCTCCGACATGGCCGTCGCCGAAGCCGTGGCCGATGCCGAGATGCCTTTCGGTAACGATATTCCGACCGGAACGTATCTCGATATGACCGCCAACCTGCCGGTGGTCGACCCGCTCAAGGTGCACGCCCCGGTGATGATCCTGCGCGGCGAATTTGACGGCATCGCCACCGAGCAGGACGTGCTCAATTTTTTCCAGAAGCTTCCGAACGCGGACCGTCAATTCGTGATTCTTCCGGGGATCGCGCATTCGGTTGTGCTTGGAATCAACCGGCAGCTCACCTGGCATGCCATGCGGTCGTTCCTGGAAACGCCGCCGCGCCTGGATGGCGGGCAGGCGGCAGTATAGGCCAAATCACTCGCGCAATTACGATTGAGCCGCACGCGGAGTCCACATCTCCCCGCACGTTTCCCATCTCCGGGAAGAGATATAATTGAAAGTGTCTCCGGGTGGGAATTTGCTTGGCGAAGGGGAACGACCATGAGTTCGCAGGTGGTGAAAAATTTCATGAGGCAGCAGGGGTTCGCCGACGAGGCGGATTCGGCCTGCGACATGCATTTTTCGGGGCTGTATTTTCAACCGAGGATTGTGGGGCCGCTGGTCGTGGTGGGGATCGTCCTGCAATCGCCCATTTTCTTTTTCATGCTTTCGGCGATTCTCTGGTGGAACGTCGTTTTTTCGAAGTGGAATCCCTTTGAGATATTCTACAACCGCGTGATTGCGGCGTCGAAGGGGCGTCCGGTGCTCAGCCCAGCGCCGCCGGGACGGGCATTCGCGCAGGGAATGGCGGCGGCGTTTCTGCTTCTGGCAGGGCTTGCTCTGATGGCCGGTTGGATGATGGCCGCATATGTTCTCGAAGCGTTCCTGGTGATCGCCTTCGCGGCTTTGCTGTTCGGGAAATTTTGTCTTGGCGCCTACGTATACCACGTGCTGCGCGGGCGAATCGCATTTGCCAATTCCACATTGCCCTGGGCTCGCCCGCGCGCGTGAATTTCCTTCGCAAGAATTCCAAATAAGCGCCGGCCTATTCCACTCATCACTTATCGATGATTCACGCAGAGGGTCTGCAGGTCAAACTGGAGGCTGTCGTCGATCTGTGCCTGGGCGTAGCCGGCCGAGGAGCAGATCTGTTTCCAGGTGAGGCCCACAGCGCCGCGCAGATCGGCGCCCTGCAGGCTCGCGCCGGTGAGATCCGCGCCGGTTAGAACGGTTCCCTGAAGTTTCGCCGCGCTCAGATCGGAGTTGCGCAAATCCGCGTCGTCGAGAATGGCGCGGCCGAGGTCGGCATTTTTCAAATTCGCGTTGCCCAGTTTAGTGGAGGTCAGATAGGCCTCCTGAAGATTGGCCGACGCGAGATTGGCATGATCGAGGATCGCCTCGCGCAGGTCGGCTTGTTTGAGGCTTGCCCGTTGCAAGGACGCCGCGCGCAAATCCGCTTTGTAGAGATTGGCGCCATCGAGTATTGCATCGAGAAGCGTGGCGCTGGAGAGAATCGCGGAAGAAAGGTTCGCGGCGCGAAGACCGGCGCGGTCCAGAACTGCGTTCTGCAGATTTGATTCCTGCATTGTCGCGTTATCGAGTTTCGCGCCACTCAAGGCCGCGAACTGCAGATTTGCCTGACGGAGATTGGCCTCGCGCAGGTCCGCCTCCGATAGGTACGCGTGACCGAGATCGGCTTGCCACAAGTGCGCTTTGGCAAAGAAAGCGCCGTAGGCCTGGATGTAACGGAGCTTGAGCCGGTTCAGGCTGGCGCCTTTGACCGCGGCAAGATCCTCCTCGCGGCCGCTCCATCCCGGAGGTTTCGTGGAAACGTCGGCCTCGGTCAATTGCGCGAACGGATTGTATCCGGCGAGCCAAAGAGCCTGCGCCGCCCACGCCTTGATTTTCGCCGAGCCGGAAGGGACCGTCCGGGCGGCGTCATGAGGAACGCCCAGAATAATTCCCGCGGAAAGAAGGCAGAGCACGAGGCCGACTCCGATGGGAATCCCCCTGCGGAGTCTCGCAATTTTCTTGCGGGAAAACTTTACTTTCACCCCGGGCCGCTCCAGATCCGCCCCAAACGATTTGGCCGCCATTCTCGGAAAATTGAGAGCGGCAACCACGGCGCCGGCCACGAGCAGCGCCTGCGCGGCCGATCCGCGAAGGTCTTCCAGCGTGAGGTAGCGCGCCCAGAAAAGAAGAAGCGTCGCCGGCGTGACCCAATACAGCAACACCATGGCGATTCCGGCCTCGAGAAAAGCCAGCGGAGAACGCATGCTACGCAGCCAGGAGCTATAGGCCCGCGCGGCCCACCTGGCAAACCACGGAAGGCAATCGTCGAGGGTCCGGCCGTCCGGGAAGATCGCCGGCAGCTGCGAAGTTCCATCCCACAGGCGCTGCATGTACAGATGAAAACTAACGTACAGCCCAAGCATCAGCACCGGCCCGAACAAGTAGAACGGAACGAAAGGAAAATCCGCCTGCAAACCGAAATACGGCAGCGCCGGAGAATTATTCAAGAGCTGCGCGTCCCGGGTCGTGAAGATGCGCAACCAGACCAGGGCATGCAGTGCCAGCAGCGCCGCCAGCAGCCACCCCGTGCGCCCGGCCGCCTGGCCGATGTTTTTCAGTCCCTCGAGCGGAGAAGTGGTTTCCGGAAGCACGGTGCCGAACAGATTTGCCCCGGCGAACTGTGTGTCGACAAGTCCCGTGGCGTTCTTTAGGTTTGCAGCCTGCAGATTCGCCTGCTGGAATTGCGTGCCGAGCAGGTTGGCTTCCTGAAGATTGGCCTGCAGAAGGCTGGCGCCGCGCAAGTCCGCGAGCATCAGATCGGCGCGCTTCAAATTTGTTTTGTTGAGGATCGCGTCCTGCAGCCGGGCGTCGATCAGGTCGGCTCCATCCAGATTTTTCCTGGAGAGATTCGCCTGGATCCCCGCCTCGCCTCCGGAATCCAGCCAATCGGCGTGCTGTTCGAGGATTTCCGCAAGGCCGCGAACGGCAACAGGAACGCTCCGCTCGAACTCGGGCAGGAATAGTTGTGGTTGTTCCGCGTCTATCTTCAACTTGAGACCTCGACCACGCCATCCAAACGCCGAAAGTACTCGTAAACGAGACAGGAATCCTCCTGTCTTTTGAACCAGAAAATTTTCGGCATGGAAACGATCTTGGGATGGAACAGCGGACTGGGTCTACTGTCCGAAAGCCCAAGGCGAGGACAGGCGCACCTGTTCTCACTTCCGGACTGCACAAATCTGGGTCACTCACAGTCTATGTTGAATGCGTGGAGAAGAACAAGACAGGAGGACGCCCTGAGTGCCTTCTCGGTCAAGGCCGGGCTCCGGCCTATTGCTGTTGGGGCGGAGGACGCTGGAAGCCGCCAGGAAACTGTTGCCCAGGTTGCGGACCCACCCCGGGCGTCACCACGGGCTGCGCCCCCTGGGGCGGGGCCTGCGGAGCCCCGGGCTGGGGCTGCTCGTTGACGGGCTGCGGAATCGGGCCCGGAGGCGTGGATGGCTCACCGTGGCCGGCATAGAGCGCTGGAGCATCGCGGGGCGGCAGGCGCAAGGCGCGCGGCGTCACCAGGATCAGGATCTCGGTCTTCTGGTTGTTGGCCGTATTTTCACCGGTCAAATCTCCGACGCTCGGCACCGAGGAAGTCCACGGCAAGCCGCTGACCGAACGCGCCTCGTTATTCTGGACAATTCCGGACAGGACCGAGGTCTCGTCTTCGCGCAAGCGCACGGTCTGGTCCAGCGAGCGGTTGGTGAGAATAGGAATGCCGTTCACCGAGCTGCCGGCCAGACTCTTGATATCGAATTCAAGATGCAGCGTGACTTCGTCGCCGCTATGAAGGCGCGGCGTGGCTTTTATTTTCAAACCCAGATCGACGTAGTCGGCCGAGGGATACGCCGTCTGGTTGGAGGAGGAGTTGGTGGAAGAGGAAACCGTATTGAGCGTCACGGTGACGTTGTCGGCGGCTTTGTTCACCACCACCGCGTCGGTGGCCGCGTCACCGTTCAAATCCGCGGCGGCGACGGCCACCGGAGAATTTCCGCTGGGCAGCGAAATCGGCGCTGTGAAGGTTCCATCGCCGTTGCCGATCAGAAGGTCCAGGTTGTTGTCGGTCTGGTCGGTTATGGCCAAGTCCGGGTTTCCCTCCCCGGTGAAATCGGCGGCGACGATGCCCGTGGGCCCGGCGCCTGTGGTGAATTCAGTATGCGTGGGAAAAGTTCCGTCCCCATTTCCAAGAAGGATGGAAACCGTGCCCGGGCTGGCTCCCTGATTGGTGACCGCCAGGTCCAGTTTTCCGTCAACATTGAAATCCGCAACGGCGATGCCCGATGGGCCGGCCCCAGTGGCATAGGGGACCGAGGAAGAGAAGGTTCCGAGCGCCGCCGTGGTCAAATCGGTGTTCTGCAGCAGAATGGAAACAGTGTTGTCCCCGGAGTTGGTGACAGCCAGGTCCGGGCGAGTGTCCGCATTAAAATTGCCGGCGGCAATACCCTTGGGCAAGACGCCGACCGGGTAGTCGGTCCGCGGGGCAAACGTATTGGTTCTGCTGCCCGTCGCGTTGTTGAGAAAAACGGAGACCGTGCCGTTGGTTGTCCCGTTTTCCTGGTTGACCACGGCCAAGTCGACGGTGCCGTCACCGTTCAGGTCGGTGGCCAGCAGGGCCACGGGCGCGTTGCCGGTGGCATACGTGCTGGTCGCGGTGGGGGCGGTAAAGTTTCCGCGTCCGTCACCGAACAAAATTTCCAGATTGCCATTCGCCTCATCGGTCACGGCAATGTCCAGATTGCCGTCGCCATCAAAATCGCCGACCGCGACCGCCAAAGGAGTTGACGCCAGGGTGGACGGCGTGCCGCCCGGAAGGGAAAGCCCCGGAATAGTAATGGGAGTCTGGGTGCCAAACGTGCCGTCTCCCACGCCCAGCAAGACCGAGATCGTGCCATTGGTGGTGCCGTCGCCGTGATTGGCAACGACCAGATCCGTGGGACCGTCGTGATTGAAATCTCCCAGAGCCAGGGCTACCGGCGAAGTCCCCACCGCGTAATTGGCCTGCGGAAGCTGGCCAGCGAGAATTCCGGAGGCCAGCGCTGTCGCTGCCGGACTGATGTTGGAAGAAAGCAAACCGAAATCGATGGGATAGCGGTCGCCCACGAAAAACGTCGCGGGTTTTCCGTCCTGTGCGCGCAGCAGGATGCGCTGGGCGCTGCGCACGGCGTTGAGTGCCTGGCTGAAATTCGCGCTGGCGCCCGGCACGGTGGCAAGGAAAATGGATTTGCCTCCGCCGAAGGCGATCACCGGCGGAAGTACCGATCCCAGACCTCCGGTGGATGTCCCCAGGGCGCCGACACTGCCGAAGATGGTTTGTATCACTGAAAGCAAGGTCCCATTGTTTTGCGCCGCCTGAAGCTGCTTAATTTCGTTGGGGCTGAGCGTGAATACGGTCGAGGACTCGGGCGGCGTGATTCCCAACTGGTGCGCGGCATCGCGGTTGAGCTCGAGAATTTCAATTTCCACCATGAGCTCACCGCGGGGTTGCTCGATTTGTCCAATCAGCGCCTGGGCCAGCGCGACGTTTTGTTCCGTGCTGCGAACCGTAAGGGTGCGCGAAGCCGTATCGAGTTGCGTCCGCGTGATCCCCGTCATTTCGCGGACCATCCGGACCGTTTCGTTCATCTCGTCGGTGGTGACCGACGCGGGCAGGACGAGAGCTTTTTCGATTTCCGGAGCGAATTGCCGCTCGTTTTGCGGGGTATCCGCGGTGATGAACAAAGTATGTTCGTCGGCGACGCGCGTGAAGGTTTGTGTCTGCCGGGAGAGCACCATCACGGCGGTGTCGAAGTCCACTTTTGGAGCGCGGAAACGGATGACGCGATCCGGCAATTCCCCGTCAAACACGACGGTCACGCCAAATTGCCGGCCGATTTCCTCGTACGCTCCGCGCATCGTGCCGCGATAATCAAAATCCACGGTTCCAGGCTTGGGATGCAAGCGCGGCAGTCCGGCGAGGCGAGGACCTTTTTCCTGCGCGGTTTCGACCGCGGCGGAGGTCAATTCTCCCAATCGTTCCCGCGCGACTTCGTAGTTGGGGTCAATTTCCAGTGCCTGCCCCAGCAGGGCGCGCGCATTCGGGATATTTCCGGCCAGCGCCTGGCGCTCGGCCGAATCGACGAGTCCCTGAATCAGTTGAAATCGCGCATGTTCCTTCAGGGTCGAATATTCGCGGACTGTCGGCGCATACATGGACGCTTCGGAATAATCGGCGTAAGCGGTCTTCCAATCGCCGGATTGCTCGGCGCTTCGGCCTGCTTGAAATGCTTTCTGGGCGCGGCTCTTATCGGGCCGGGGAGCGGCCGTGGTTGGCGCAGCCTGACCGGGGGACGCGGGGGCCTGCGATTGCGGCATTACAGGAGTGGTGAGAAGCAAGCCGGATAGAGCCGTGACAGCTACGCGCCGGGCAACGATAGTCCATTGGCCGGTTTGGCGGCCCCGGGCGAGATGACAGGATGGCGTAGGCATGTCTAAAATCATGTAGATGCATATTCTACCGTCAGGGAACAGGGAAGCGGTAGAAACTTGACCGGGAGTAATGGGACGTGTAAACTTGTATTTCCAGTTGCTAATCAGTTGCAACTAGAATGTGCTCTATTTTGGGGCACGTAACGGGTGCGGGGTCTGCTCTTCCGCTGAACGCTGGGTGATCGCGTTGAGCCCGCCCAAAAAGGACGATTCGTTTGCTTTCCTCATTTCTGATCGCATTGCGCGAAGGTGTCGAAGCCGCCCTGGTTGTCGGCATCGTCCTGGTGTATCTGAACCGCACGGGCCGCGCCGCGCTGGCGCGCTGGGTGTGGGGCGGAGTTCTGACCGCGGTGGTTTCCAGCCTGGCGGTGGCCATTGCCCTGGAGCGCTGGAAGGTCAGCGAGGACGGATTTGAAGGATTGCTGCTGCTGGTCGCCGCCGTGTTTGTCGTGACCATGATTATCTGGATGAATCATGTCGCGCGGCACCTGAAAAAGCATATCGAGGAGCGCGTCGAGAATTTCGCAGCCAAGAGCGATTTCTCCTCCGGGTTGGGCCTGGCTACGTTCGTGTTTCTGATGGTGGTCCGCGAGGGAGCCGAGCTGGCGCTGATCCTGCGCGCCGTGGAACTTTCCAGCGAAGGCCTGGCCGTGTGGATTGGAACCGGCCTGGGACTCGGCGTGGCGATTGCCGTCGGATGGTTCTTCTTCCAGGGGACGCTGAAGATTTCGCTGGGGCGATTTTTCGCGGCCACCAGCACGATCCTGATTCTGGTCGCCATCCAGCTTGCTCTGACCGGGATCCATGAATTGAGCGAGGCCATGTGGCTGCCCTCGAGCCGCGTGGAAATGGCCTATGTCGGACCGATCGTGCGGAACGAAGTCTTCTTTTTCGCCGTGATCCTGGGCGCCGCGGCGCTGCTCGTGCTCCGCGAATGGATGGCCGCGCGTGGCCGGAGCAGCGACGCCGTGACCGATCCCGCCGAACGCCGGCGCCTCGAATGGGAACGCCGCAAGCAGCGCCGCTGGGCCTTCGCCTCCGCCTTCACCTGCACGGCCGTGATCCTGATCCTGGCCGCGGAATTTGCGTACACGCGAGTGACCGCGACGACCGTGGCGCGCGCCATCCAGGCCGACGGCAGCGTGGTGCGCGTTCCGATCGCGGAAGTCAGCGATTCGAACCTTCATATTTATAGCGTCGATGCCGGGGGAACGACCGTGCGGTTCCTGGTGATTCGCAAGCCCAATGGCAGCTGGGGCACAGCTCTCGACGCCTGCCTGATTTGCGGCACCGCCGGCTACCGGCAGGATGGCTCAAACGTCATTTGCAACAACTGCGCGTCGGCCATCTACGTTCCCACAATCGGCGAAGCGGGTGGATGCAATCCGGTCGGCGTGCCCTCGCGCGCGGAAAATGGCGATTTGGTGATCGATGTTCCGGCGCTCGCGGAAGCCCGGAGCCGGGTTTCTCACTAGAAGGCGTTACATCACTCAATTTGGAATCCGGCTGCAAATTCCATGAGATGATCTCCCATGTTTCAGTGATTGGAATGTCTATCGGTGCGGAACATCCCTGGGTCTGATCCCTCGCGGTCACTCGGGACAGGCGACCCGGGCTACAGCAAATGCGAATGCGGTACTGCTGTTGCCCGTCCGCCGCGGCGGGCGGGGGTCTTCTTCACGGCAAGCACCAATTTCTGAACACAGGCCACACACTATGTTTCTGCGAATCGTCAGCGATTCCTTCACGCGCAAGCCGCGCCGAAAAGTATTAACGGTGGCGGCGCTGGCGCTGGGCATGGCCGTGGCGACGGCGACGCTGGAAGTTTCACTGGACGTGGGCGACCGGCTGGCGCGCGAGTTCCGCTCATTGGGCGCTAATCTGCTGGTCACTCCTGCGTCGGATACGCTTCCCTTGGAAATCGGCGGCGTCGACTATCGGCCGGTGGACGCCGGGGCCTATCTGCCGGATGGCGATCTAGGGAAATTGAAGACGATTTTTTGGCGAAACAATATTGTGGGCTTCGCGCCGTTTCTGGATGTGCCGGTGGATATCGCTTCCGGCAATTCGGGCCGGACATCGCGCGAACAACTGATTGGCACCTGGTACAGCCATACGGTCACGATTCCCGACGGCAGCAAGTTCGTGACCGGCGTTTCCTCGACCGATCCGTGGTGGCGCGTCGAGGGCCGTTGGTTTTCCGATGGCGCGGGGGAAGGCGTGGCGGGCGCGGGCCTTGCGCAGCGCCTGGGACTGCGCGCCGGCAGCACCGTAAAAATCGGCGCGGGCGATCGCGCGCGCACGCTCACCATAACGGGAATTGTTTCGACCGGCGGCCGCGAAGACAACGCCATTCTCGCGCCACTGGAAATCGCGCAGGCTCTCGCGGGACGGCCGGGGCAATACCGGCGCCTGTTGGTCAGCGCGCTGACCAAACCCGCTGACGCTTTCTCGCAGCGCGACCCCGCGACGATGACCCCGGTCGAATATGACCGCTGGTATTGCAGCCCGTACATTTCCTCGATCTCGCTGCAGATGCGGCAACAGCTTCCCGGCGTGGATGTGCGTGCGATCCGCCAGGTGGCCGAAGGAGAAGGCCGCATCCTTACGCGTGTGGGCGGACTGATGTGGCTGGTGACGATTGCCGCGCTGTTTGCCGCCGCGCTGGCCGTCGGCGCGACCTCCGCGACCACGGTGCTCGAGCGCCGCTCGGAAATCGGACTGATGAAGGCGCTGGGCGCGAGCCATCGCGCCGTCGGAGCTTTTTTTGCCGCCGAACAACTATTCCTGGCGATGGTTGGCGGCGTTCTGGGCTTTGCGATAGGCGTGGTTTTGGCCCGCGTTCTCGGAATCGGGATTTTCGGTATTGCTCCCACGCTTCGCTGGATTCTTTTCCCCATCGTTCTGGTTCTTGCGGCGGTGGTGGCCTTGCTTGGAAGTCTCGCACCGCTGGCGCGCGCCTCGCACGCCGATCCCGCCCCGGTTTTGCGGGGAGAGTGAATCCGTGCCCACCCGTTCGATGTTCCTGCGAATTTTATGGAAATTGTTGGGCGCGAGCCGCGGGCGCCTGGCGGTGGCGCTGATTGCGCTGGCGAGCGGCGCGGCGGTTTGTTCGGCGCTGCTCAATGTAAATCTGGATGCGGAGAAAAAACTGACCCAGGAATTCCGCACGTTTGGCGCAAACGTGGTGATTGCCCCGCCGCCGACGGGAGGTGACGCGGCGCTGGCCGACGCCTCCGTGCTGGACCGCATCGCCGCTCTGCACAATTCGCGGATCATCGCCGCGACGCCGTTTCTGTACGTGGCCGCAAATTCTGGCCAGCAGCCTGTGATCATGGCTGGCACATCCTTCGATCAGCTGGCCAAAATGAATTCCTGGTGGAAGGTGCAAGGGAACTGGGTTTCTTCCGGCGACAATCGCGAGCAATGCCTTGCGGGAGTGGCCGCCGCGCGCCAGTTGGGCCTCGCGCCCGGCAGCCGCGTCGAATTGCGTTCTGGTGGCCACACCATTTCGATGACCGTCGCGGGCATCGTGACCACCGGAGGCGCCGAGGACAGCCAGATTTTCACAAGCCTCGACGTGGCGCAGGGCCTTGCAGGGCTGCCGGGCAAATTGAGCCTGGTTCAGCTCAGCATTTCGGGTACGCCCGCGGAGATTGAGGAAGTCACGCGGGGCCTCGCCGGCGCCTCGCCGGGCCTCGAGGTGCACCCCGTGCGCCAGATTGCCGCCGCCGAAGGATCGATTCTGGGACGAATCAGCGAGCTGATTTTCTGGACCATCGCGCTGATCCTGGTGCTCTCGATGCTCGGCGTTCTGGCTTCGATGGCTGCGTTGGCGATGGAGCGCAGCCGGGACGTCGGATTGATGAAGGCGCTCGGCGGCCCTGTCTCGCGCATCATGCGATTATTTTTAGCCGAGGCTGGCGCGCTGGGGGTGCTGGGTGGCACGATAGGGTTTTTCGCGGGGGCCGTGCTGGCGCGGTGGATCGGAGGGCGCGTGTTTGGCGTCGAGGTTTCGCCCCGCCTGGTGATCTTGCCGGTGACCGTCGCGCTGACCGTGCTGGTGGCGCTGGCGGGCGCGTTCCCGCTGCGTTTGCTCGGGCGAGTGCGGCCCGCGGAAATTCTCAGAGGAGAATGATGGCGTCCCTGGTTCAGGTTGAAAATCTCGAAAAGCGGTTCGGCGAAGTCCGCGCCCTGGACCGCGTGAGCTTCGCGATCGACGCCGGCGAATGGATTGCCATCATGGGACCTTCGGGTTCCGGGAAAACTTCGCTGATTAATATTCTGGGCGGGCTCGACCAGCCGACCAGCGGCCGCGTGGTGGTCGATGGGCAGGACATCAGCCATCTCAGCGAGCGCGAACTGACACGCTACCGCTCCGAGAAAATCGGTTTCGTGTTCCAGCAATTTCATCTGGTGCCGTACCTCACCGCCGTCGAGAACGTGATGCTGGCGCAGTATTTTCACAGCATCACGGATGAAAAAGAAGCCGCGGAAGCGCTGAAGCGGGTCGGCCTGGGCGGCCGGCTGGATCACGTTCCGGCGCAGCTTTCCGGCGGCGAGCAGCAGCGCGTGGCCATTGCGCGCGCGCTGATCAACCATCCCAAATTGATTTTGGCCGATGAGCCCACCGGCAATCTGGATGAGGCCAATGAGGCCGTGATCCTGGAATTGCTGCGCGAATTGCACGCTGCGGGACACACGATACTGGTGGTGACCCACTCCCAGGCCATCGGCAACCTGGCCGATCGCCGCGTGGAACTGGAACACGGACGCCTGGCGCGCATCCATGTGCCCTCTGTTGCCAAGGATTAAAGCGAAGGAACTCAATCACAAGATGCCAATCCCCATCGATGAACGAAGAAAGCCCGCGAAGGTAAAAGTCCACGTCTCGACCGGCGCGGGCATCGATATCACCTGGGCTGATGGGCACGCAAGCCACTACGATTTCGCCTATCTGCGCGAGGAATGCCCGTGCGCCATGTGCAATGACGAACGCATGAAGAAACTTGCGAAGGGGCCGCAGACCACGCCCATGCAATCTTCTCCGTTGCTGCCGATGTTCAAGCCCAGGCTGGCGGCCATGTCCGCCCATGCCGTGGGCAACTATGCTTTGCAAATCGATTTCAACGATGGCCACACCGCCGGAATTTTCAGCTTCGATTACCTGAGGACGATCTGCCCTTGCCAGGATTGCGCGCGAGAATATCGGACGGCCTCGGACTAACCCTCCCTTCAAGCGCCCGGCGCCACAGCATCACGAAAACCGATCCACGGTATTTTGAGAAGCCTCGTAGACAACCCCCTCTGAAGATGTGACAATTAAATCTTTATATAAAACTAATGAAATCCTAATCACTCATGGCCTCCACAACAGCAGACCCTAATCCGGAGCGCGCTCCCATCATTACCGCGCCGCGCGTCATCATCGCCACCACGGCCATGCTGACATTCATCTCGTTCTGGCGCGCCGCAGCCATCGTGCTGAATGACCTGGCATCCTCCGCGTATTACGCCGGCGGGGAGTCGGAAAGTTTTATCGGCAAGTCGGCGCCGTGGTTCATCCTCGGCGTGATGCTGTTTTCCTACTGCGTGCGCGCCATTTACGTGGAAAGCTGCAGCATGTTCGTGCGCGGCGGCGTGTACCGCGTGGTCAAAGAGGCGCTGGGCGGGACGCTCGCGAAATTTTCCGTGTCCGCGCTGATGTTCGACTATGTGTTGACCGGGCCGATCAGCGGCGTTTCCGCCGGGCAATACCTTGCCGGGCTGTTGAATGAGTTGTTCGCCTTCTTTCACGTCAATGTGGTCCTGCATGAAAATTCCACGGCCGCGTTTTTTGCCATGATGATCACGATTTATTTCTGGTGGGAGAATATCAAGGGCGTCCACGAATCCAGCCAAAAAGCGCTGCGGATCATGCAGGTCACGACGGTGATGGTGGCGATTCTGATCGTCTGGTGCACCTACACCATCTGGGTTCGCGGCGCGCACCTTCCTCCCTTTCCCTGGCCTTCCAACATTCGCCTCGACGCGCGGTCGCTCGGATGGCTCAACGGCAGCCAGGTTCTGAAAATGATTCCGATGATCGCCGTATTCGTCGGCATCGGCCATTCAGTGCTGGCCATGAGCGGAGAGGAATCCCTGGCGCAGGTGTACCGCGAAATCGAAGCCCCTAAGCTGAAGAATCTGAAAAAGGCCGGACTGATCATTTTTATTTACAGCCTGCTGTTCACATCGCTGGTGTCGTTCTATGCAGTGATGATCATTCCCGACGACACGCGCAGCAAGTATCTGGAGAACCTGATCGGCGGCTTGTCGATGAGCCTGGTCGGACCGTTTGCGCTGCGGCTGGCGTTTCACGTGTTCGTCGTCGCCGTCGGGACGCTGATCCTGGCGGGCGCGGTGAACACGGCGATCGTGGGCTCGAACGGAGTGCTCAACCGGGTTTCCGAGGATGGCGTGCTGACCGACTGGTTCCGGCAGCCGCACCGGAGATTTGGCACTTCCCACCGCATCATCAACATGGTCGTCGTCTTTCAGATTTTGACCATCCTGGCCAGCCGCGGTGACGTGACGTTTCTCGCCAACCTGTACGCGTTCGGAGTGATCTGGAGCTTCACGATGCAGGGGATCGCCGTGCTGGTGATGCGCTACACGCATCCCAACGAACGCGAGGCCCGTGTGCCGCTGAATTTCCAATTGTTCGGCAAGGAAATTCCGCTCGGACTCGCATTGATCACCGTGATCCTGTTTCTGATCGCGGTCGTCAACCTGTTCACCAAACCGAGCGCTACGGTAGCCGGACTGACTTTCTCCTTCGTCATGTTCGGAGTCTTTTCGGTCTCCGAGCGGGTGACGCACCGCAAGCAGGGCAGCGGCCACGTGGAAATGGACCAGTTCAACGTGGCGGCGCGGGAGGAGCTCTCACCCCAGGCGGTGGGCGTGCGGCCCGGCAATATTCTGGTTCCCGTCAGCAATTATCACGCGCTGTATCACCTGCAGGCGGTGCTGGACCGTGTGCGGCCGGAGCGGCGCGACGTTGTCGTTCTCCACGTCCGCCTGCTTAACCGGACCACCTCGGGTTCGAGCGAACTTGAAGCCGAGCAACTGTTCGGAAGCGTCGAGCAGTTTCTTTTTACCAAGGCGCTGTCGCTGGCCGAAAAACGCGGCAAGACCATTCGACTGGCGGTGGTTTCAGCCAACGACATGTGGGGCGGCATCCTGAACGCCGCGGAGAAGCTGGAGTCCAATACCATTGCACTCGGCCGCTCCGCTAAACTGACCCTGCCGGAGCAAGCCAGGGAAATTGGCCTGGCCTGGGAGCAACTCCCGGATCCGCGCCCGCAATTTAACCTGGAGATTTTCACGCCGGGCGGGCAGCGGGAATATTTTCTTCTGGGGCCGCACGCGCCGAACCTTACATCGAACGAAGTGCGCTTGATCCACCGGCTGTGGCTGCGTTTCAGCGATGCGATCGCCCCGGACGAACTGCACCATCACGACGTGGTCCACTTTGCCCTGGATGAAGTGCTGAATGAATTGAACGAGGGGAAAGAAGCCGATGTGGTCGCGCGGCTGAAGGCCCACGTCAACCACAATAAGACCGCGCGGCCCGGTCCGTCGTAATGGTCAACGGACCTTGCCTCGCCAACGAGCATCTCTAGGATCTCGAACTGGGCAGGTGATGTAGCGCCCGCCTTCAGGCGGGCATGTGCTTGAGGCCAAAGTACCCGCCCGAAGGCGGGCGCTACATGGGTCAACACCAGTCGCCTCTGTCAGGCACTCAAAATCCGATCACGATTTTTTGGGCGCGGAATGGAAAGGATCGGGCTGCGGAGTTTTCGGGCTCGGCTCGGGAGTCGGGATATTCAGGTTGACCACGATGGGTTCCTGGCCGCTGCGCACCACGACGGCTTCGACGGGCATATCGCTGCGCGCATTGAGTTCCTGGTGCGGCACGTAGGGCGGCACGAAAATAAAATCGCCCGGCCCGGCCTCATCCACAAAGTCCAGGTGATCTCCCCAGCGCATGCGCGCGCGCCCGCTGACAATATAGAGCACGGTTTCCAGCTCTCCGTGGTGGTGCGGGCCGGTTTTGGCGTCGGGATGGACGACGACCGTTCCGGCCCATAGTTTTTGCGCGCCCACGCGAGCGTGCGAGATGGCTTCGGCGCGCGTCATTCCCGCGGTTTGCGGCGTGTTGGAATCGAGCTCGTTGCCGCGGACGATTCGCACGCCGTGAAGTTTCCAGTCGGGCTTGCTCCTGGATTTCCGCTTAAACAATGTTTGCTCCTAAAATTAAAACCGGCGCATCCTGGGCCGGAATTTTCGTGTGCCTTACGCCGCGCGAAGCTCGGAAGTGCAGTGCGCGCACCGGGTCGCCTTGAGCGGCACGGCGGAGAGGCAATAGGGGCAGTCGCGCGTGGTGGGCGCCGCCGCGGGCGCGGGCTTCGCGGCAAAGCGATTGACCTGGCGCACCAATAGGAACACGGCGAACGCCACGATCAGAAAATTGATGACCGTGTTCAGGAAAAGGCCGTAGTTGAGAGTGGCCGCGCCCGCAGCTTTGGCGGCCGCCACCGTGTCGTAATGCGTGCCCGACAGGCTGACAAACAGGTTTGAGAAATCCACATGTCCCAGAAGCGTCCCGATCGGGGGCATCAGGACATCCTGCACGAAGGAAGTGACGATCTGGCCGAAGGCGGCGCCGATGATGATGCCGACGGCCATGTCCAGGACATTTCCGCGCATTGCGAATTCCTTGAATTCCTTGATCATCTCCGACTCCTTTCGATTTTATTGGTGGAATGCATTCTAATCGGTCCGAAGGGACAATACCGCCGCAGCCAGCCCACGCACAACCAGAATTGCTCCGGCCGAAGCCAGGGCAATCCCCACCCAGCGGAACTCTACTACAACCAGGCCCAACATCATAAATCCCACGAGGATCAGAGAAGTTCCACCGATGCGCGCGACTGTGCGCTCCGAGGTCCGCGCGGCTCGTGCCGTTTTCGTCCACGCCCGCATGCCCCAGTAGATCAGGACGCCGCCAAGCCCCAGCCAGGCCGGGCTCTTCGGGTTGAACATGAAATGACTGCTCAGACCGAGCCAGATCAAAAAGCCGCCGAGCAGAATGAAAATAAACTCGGTCATCATCCGGAACATGTTGGCCGGGTTGAGCATGGAGGCCTCGCCCTCGATCAGGCTCGCTCGATGCGCACCGATTTCACAACCACCGGCGTTTTCGGCTTGTCGTTCGCGCCGCGCGGCACTTGCGAAATCTTGGTGGCGATGTCCATTCCTTCGATCACTTCGCCGAAGATGGAGTGTTTGTTGTCGAGCCACGGAGTCGGCGCGACGGTGATGAAAAACTGACTGCCGTTCGTGCCCGGGCCGGCATTGGCCATGGAAAGCTTTCCCGGCTTGTCATGCCGCAGCGTGGGATGAAATTCGTCGCCGAAGCGGTAGCCGGGATCGCCGGTTCCTGTCCCCAGCGGGCATCCGCCCTGAATCATGAATTCCGGGATCACGCGATGGAACACCAGGCCGTCGTAAAAGGGGCGCTTCGTTTTTTGTCCCGTGCGAGCGTCGGTGAATTCCTTGGTGCCTTCGGCGAGGCCCACAAAATTAGCGACGGTCTTCGGCGCTTCCTTCTCGAATAGGCGGGCCACAATCGTGCCTTCGGATGTATCGAACACAGCATACGTGCCAGGTGCGCGGCTCACGTGTTCCTCCTGAATGTGAATAGCAGGGAGGCATTATCACCCATTCCGCGTGCCGAGGCCAGTGCGCAGCGGTGCGGAAAGCGAAATTCGTCGAGCGCCAGCGCGCGCCTTGGTGTTAGACTTTTCCTCTTTGTGCGTTGAATCGCCGGGTCCGGCTGACGAATCCAATGCCAGGCAGGGAGAAGATCACTTGAATAACGTCATCATCATCGGCAGTGGCTGCGCGGGCCTGACCGCGGCCATTTACGCGGGGCGTGCCAATTTGAAACCGCTGGTCATCGACGGTTTTGAGCCCGGCGGGCAACTTGCGCTCACGACCATGGTCGAGAATTTTCCGGGATTTCCCGACGGAATTCTGGGGCCGGATCTGATCGAGAACATGCGCAAGCAGGCGGAGAAATTCGGCGCGGAATTCAAGGCTGGAGCGATCACGGAAGTGGATTTGAGTAAGCGGCCGTTCAAGATTCACGTCGGAAATGAGACGTATGAGACCCAGACGCTGATTGTCGGATCGGGCGCCACCGCGCGCTTGATTGGGCTTGAGTCCGAAAAAAAATTGATCGGGTATGGCGTATCGACCTGCGCTACGTGCGACGGATATTTCTTCCGTGGCAAGGAGATTGCCGTGGTGGGCGGCGGCGATTCGGCGATGGAAGAGGCGAATTTTCTTTCGCGGTTTGCAAGCAAAGTGTACCTGGTCCACCGGAGGCCTGAATTCCGCGCTTCGAAAATCATGGTGGACCGGGCGCGCGCCAACGAAAAAGTTCAGTTCGTCACCCCGTATGCGGTGGAAGAGATTTCCGACGTCTCCAGGGGCGGCGTGGAATATCTGACCCTGCGCAACACCCAGACCAATGAGACCAAGAAGTTGCCGGTAGAGGGCGTTTTCATCGCCATCGGGCATGAACCGAATACCAGGGTGTTTCGCGGCAAGCTGGACATGGACGAGAACGGTTACCTGATCACGCATCACGGCAGCCAGACCAACGTGCCGGGAGTATTTGCCGCAGGCGACGTGCAGGATCATCGTTACCGCCAGGCGATCACCGCGGCCGGATCGGGCTGCATGGCCGCGCTCGATGCCGAGAAATTTCTCGAGGCGCATAAAGACGCCTGACGCCGCGGGCTCCGGGTTCGGCGCGCCGCCCGCACAAATTCGATGTTACGCACGCTGCTGCTCGAACTCGCCAAGAGCTCCCGCCTCCGCCGCTGGATCACCTCCAACGGCACCACGCGCCGCTGGGCGCGGAGATTCGTTCCGGGAGAGGAACTCACCGCCGCCATCGAAGCCGCGCAAGCCTGCAACCATGCGGGAATGTCGGTAAGTCTGGATCACCTGGGCGAAAATGTGGGGTCCCGGGAAGACGCCGAGCGCGCCTGCGCGGCCTATATCGAAGTGCTCGACCACATCGCGGCAGCGAGCCTCGACGCCAACGTTTCCCTCAAGCTGACGCATCTGGGCCTCGATCTCGGCGACGAATTCTGCTCCGAGCAATTGCGCAGGGTCACGCGCCGCGCGGCGGAACTCGAGAATTTCGTGCGCGTGGATATGGAATCTTCGGCCTACACGGACCGCACGCTGCGCCTGGTCCGGAAGGCCCGCGCGGAAACCGGCTTGGTGGGCACCGTCATTCAGGCCTGCCTGTTCCGCAGCGAGCAGGACATTCGGGATCTGCTGGAAATCGGCTGCCGCATCCGCCTGGTGAAGGGCGCTTACAGAGAGCCTTCGCAAATCGCCTATCCCCACAAAAAAGATGTTGATGCCAATTTTATCAACCTGATGAAAATCCTGTTGCCGAGCGGCATCTATCACGCCCTGGCGACTCACGATCCGGCCATGATCGATGCGGCCATCCGGTTCGCGGCCGAACGCGAAATCACCAAGGATAAATTTGAATTTCAGATGCTTTATGGAATCCGCACCGACTTGCAGGCAAGCCTCGTGAAGCAGGGGTATCGCGTGCGCGTGTACATTCCGTTCGGCCAGGACTGGTTTCCGTATTTCATGCGGCGGCTGGCCGAGCGTCCCGCGAATCTGTTGTTCTTCGCGAAGAATTTGTTCCGATGAGCCCGTTACAAATCATGCGCGCGATGGTGTTGGAGCAGGCGGGGAAGGCGCTGACGCTTCAGCAGCGCCCCGTGCCGAATCCCGGCGAGGGGGAAGTACAGGTCGCAGTTCAGGCTTGCGCTGTTTGCAGGACAGACTTACATGTGGTTGACGGCGAATTGCCGAATCCGAAACTTCCGCTGATTATCGGCCACGAAATCGTGGGGCGCGTGACGCGCCTGGGAGACGGTGTTCGCGGCCTGCGCGTTGGAGACCGCGTCGGCGTGCCGTGGCTCGGATGGACGTGCGGCAAATGCTCCTTCTGCCGTGCGGGCAGCGAAAATTTATGCGACCGGGCGCGGTTACACGATCGACGGCGGCTACGCGGAATTTACCGTGGCCGATGAGCGCTTCTGCGTCCCAATTCCGGAGTCCTATACGGATGCGGCCGCCGCGCCGCTGCTCTGCGCCGGGCTGATTGGTTTCCGTTCGCTGGCGCGGGCCGTAGAAGCGAAACGCCTGGGAATTTACGGGTTTGGAGGCGCGGCGCACATCATCGCCCAGGTAGCGGTACATCAGGGACGCAGCGTCTACGCATTCACGCGGCCGGGGGACCAGGAGGCGCAGCAATTCGCGCGGCAACTCGGCGCTGTGTGGGCCGGCGGTTCCGACGAGCGTCCGCCGGAAGAACTCGACGCAGCGATTATTTTTGCGCCCGTCGGCGCGCTGGTGCCCGCAGCGCTCGCGGCGATTCGCAAGGGAGGTACCGTTGTGTGCGGCGGCATTCACATGAGCGACATTCCGTCGTTTCCCTACGAATTGTTGTGGGGAGAGCGAACGATCTGCTCGGTGGCGAATCTGACGAGGCGCGACGCGGAAGAGTTCATGAGAATCGCTCCGAAAGTTCCGGTAAGGACCACAATACAGGTGTTCCGCCTCGAACAAGCGAATGAAGCCCTGGAGCAATTACGGCACGGAAAGCTTCAGGGCGCGGCGGTCTTGAAGATAGGCGGCGCATCGTAAGAGGTGTCCGCGCCTTGCCCGGCGCCACGCGCGCTGATAAACTTCGCAAAGACATTGCGGGTTTCGTTTTATTTTCAATTCACCGGGCCCTCATTTTCAGGAGACCTTTTTGCGCAAAAAGCTCTTATTTCTGATCGCCTTAAGCCTGGCTGCATCGTGCGCCTCTGTCCATGCACAAACCCGCAAGGGAATGGACGTTTATTTCATCGACGTGGAAGGCGGACAATCCACCTTGATCGTCTCGCCCTCGGGACAATCGTTGCTGGTCGATACCGGGTGGCTCGGCACGCGCGACGCCGACCGCATTATGGGGGTTGCGAAACAGGCGGGCATCATGCAGATCGATTATCTGGTTCTCACGCACTATCACGTCGACCACACCGGCGGCGTGGTCGAGTTGGCTTCCAGGATTCCGATCCGCAACTTCGTCGACCACGGGCCGACCTACGACCCGCTGGTGAATGTCCCCGAGTATTATGCCGGCTACCTCACCGTGCGCGGCAAAGGCCAGCATTTCCGCGCCAGGCCCGGCGACACGATTCCCATCGATGGCGTCAACGTCCGCGTCGTGTCCGCCGCCGCCGAAACCATTACGGATTCGCTGGCGGGCGCCGGAGCCCCCAATCCGTCGTGCGCCGATTTCCAGCCGAAGGATGAGACAAAAGATCCCATGGTGGGCGGTGAAAATAAAAATTCCGTGGGCATGGTCATCTCCCTGGGAACATTTCGCATGGTGGATTTTGGAGATTTGACCTGGAACAAGGAGCACGACCTGGCCTGCCCGAATAATCTCGTGGGGCCGATCGATTTCTATCTAGTCTCCCATCACGGGAAGGAAACCTCCAGCTTGCCGATGCTGGTGCATGCGATGCATCCGCGGGCGGCGGTGATGAACAACGGCGCGAACAAAGGCGCGGAGCTTCCCACGTTTGAGACGCTCAAGACTTCCCCTGGTTTTGAGGACCTCTGGCAGCTGCACTATGCGGTCGACGCCGGAGACCATAATACGCCCGAGAAGTTCATCGCCAACCTGGCGGTTGGCGGCACGAAAGATTCGGGTGTCCCGGACGAAGGAATCCCGAATTTCATCAAGATGACGGCGATGCCGGACGGGAGTTTCACGCTCACCAATACGCGCAACGGATTCCACAAGGAATACGGGCCGCACAACTAGCGGTGCATGGCGCCGTAAGGAAATGTGCGCGGCGCGCTTGCGCGATTCGGGACGTGCTATACTTTCCGGGAAAAGAAAGCGGCTTGTGCAGCCTTAAAATTGGTGATATAAACCGATCTTTTCAATTGAAAGAAATGTTTCGTTTTTCATGATTCAGCTTCAGATACCCTTCGAAGGAGAGTCTCGATGGCGTACGTAATTGCTGAGCCCTGCGTAGGAACCAAGGACACCGCGTGCGTGGATGTTTGCCCGGTCGATTGCATCCACCCGCGGAAAGACGAAGCCAAATTTGAATCCGAGCCGCAACTCTACATCAGTCCGGTGGAATGCATCGACTGCGGCGCGTGCGTCCCGGTTTGCCCGGTGACGGCCATCTTCGCTCTGGAAGATCTGCCGGAGAAGTGGGCTCATTTCACGGCCATCAATGCGGACTGGTATACCAACCAGGGCTGATGCCCGCGGTTTAAAATCGGCGGAACGGCGTATTTCCCACGATGCGGCGCCCCGGCCAAGCCGGGGTGCCGCATTCTTTTTTAGCGCCAGCAAATTGCCTTCCTCTTTTTCTCGATCCCAGGGGAGGTGACAGGATTTTTACAAACTAGCAAGCACCCCCTAACGAGAATCCGCATCCTAAACTAGGGCAAGTCGGAGCCTCCCTCCGGAAGATTGTTCAGTCGTGAACACCCGGAAAGAGCGAGAGGAGTTAACCTTTACCCCCATGCACACACTAAGAACGGAAAATGCCGCCGCCCGCGCAAACACGGTGGAACCAGTAATGAAAATTGAGCTAGGCAAGCCTGCTGGCGTGGCCACCATCGCGGGAACCGCAACGGCCGTTCCTCCGTACCTCCTCACCCGCGAGATGGTGAAAGAGCGCATCAAGGATGTGTTTTCTCTCGATGGCATGAGGCTCGAGGCGATCCGCAACGTGATCGACAACTCGCGGATCGACCAGCGCCACAGCGTCTTTCCCGTGGACTACATCGTCGAGCCGCGCCCGTTGTCCCAGATCAACACGGAATACCGGGAAAAGGCCGTGGAACTTGGCATGGAAGTCACGGCACAGGCGCTGGCACAGGCGGAAATGTCTCCCGCCGACGTGGACATGATCATAACGGTGTCCTGCACGGGGGTCATGATCCCTTCACTCGACGCCTACATCGCGAAGGAGATGGGTTTTCGGTCCGACGTACGGAGGCTGCCGATCACGGAACTGGGCTGCGCTGCGGGCGCTGCGGGACTTGCCCGCGCCTGGGAATATCTGACCGCGTTTCCGGATCGCACGGCGCTGCTGGTGTCGGTGGAACTTCCGACGCTGACGTTTCAGCGCAAGGATTTCTCGCAGGCGAATTTAATTTCCGCGGTCCTGTTTGGAGACGGCGCCGCGGGCGTGGTTGTCACCGGGCGCGAAGCGTCCGGGCCGCGCATCGTGGCTTCGGAAAGTTTTCTGTTTCCCGATTCGCTGGGCGCGATGGGATTCGATCTTCGCGATTCCGGATTTCACATCGTTCTGTCCAGGGACGTACCGCAGTTGATCCGCGAAAGGATCAAGGGACTCGCCGATGGATTTCTAGCGCGAAACGGCTTGCGGCAAAGGGACGTTTCCGCGTTCCTTCTCCATCCCGGCGGGCAAAAGCTGCTTTCCTTCATGGAAGCGGAACTGGAACTGACCTGCGCGGACACGGAAATTTCCTGGGACGTGCTGCGGCGCTTCGGAAACCTTTCCAGCGCCAGCGTCTTGTTCATTCTTCAGGAATGGATGACGCGGCGGGAAATGCCGGCCGAAAGCTACGGGCTGCTGATGTCCTTCGGACCGGGATTTACAGCCGAGATGATCCTCCTGCAATGGCCATGACGCACGCGTACCTCGCGCTGCTTGCTGCGGTAGCGATCGGGCGGCTCTTGGAGTTGCAGGTTTCCCGGCGCAACCAGCGCGCCCTTCAAGAACAAGGCGTTTCAAAAATTCACGAGCCGCATTTTCGGTGGATGGTGTTGCTCCACGCGGGCATCCTCGGCGGCGCCGCGCTCGAAGTGCTGCTGCTTCACAGGCCGGTGATTCCTGCGCTTGCGATCTCGATGGGCGCGCTGTTCACATTCGCCAACATCCTGCGATGGTGGGTGATCCGGACGCTGGCGGGGTATTGGAACGTGGAGGTAATGGCGTCGGCGCGCATGGGCGTGGTCACGTCGGGGCCGTACCGCTGGGTTCGGCATCCAAATTACGTTGCGGTCGTCGCCGAACTTTTTGCGCTGCCCATGATGCACACCGCGTGGATCACGGCGCTGGTGGGAACGGCGGCGCATCTGGAGATCCTGCGGCGGCGGGTTAGCGTCGAAGATGGGGTCTTGATGTCCAACCCCGCCTACCGCGCAAGCATGGGGACGAAGCCGCGATTCCTGCCGAAACTGTTTTAATTCAAGCCGCGTCCTAAAACCTGCGAGCGCTATTTGTTTCGTACAGAATTCTGCCGGTTGCCGCGCGATTCAATTCGCGGAATTCTTACTCGCACCGGGTTCTCACCCGCGCGGAGCGGCACCAGCCACCGGCGGACGGACGCGCGGAGCGGCTCGATCGCCAGCCCCCAATGTTCCTCGGGGAAACACTCGAGCTTGAGGAGCCCTGCGTGCAGCAGGTTGTGGCAACCCAGGTTGTTCGCGCGGGAATAATGATGGAAGGCCGCGGCAACCTGGATCAGGCCCTGAAGAAACATTTTCTCGGGATTCCGCGTCTCGAGCCAAACCTCTTCCCAATGTTCGTGAGCGTCGTAAAAACGGCCGGAATTGAAGGCTTCAAGTCCTTTTTGAAACAGCCGATCTCTTGTCTGTGGATCCATGGGGGCTTTCCGGTCGAGGCGATCCGCCGGACACCAAGCAAGGCATGATAACAAACTTGTAACCGTGGCGTGCGCCGTAAAAACGGAGCGCGCCCTTTGTAATCGTGACAATCGCGCTTTTGAATTTCCCGCATTGCAGGAAGTCGCGATATGATTGGCGTTCTGCTCGAACGCGAGGTTCTTACTTGTCGAAATTCAACCTAGTCCTGCTCATCCACGCCCACCAGCCCGTTGGAAATTTCGACGATGTGATGGAACGAACCTACGAGCGTTCTTATTTGCCGTTTCTGGATTGCCTCGCGAGGCATCCGCGCGTCCGCATGGGGCTTCATTATTCTGGCTCGCTGCTGGAGTGGCTCGCCGGCAAGCATCCAGAATACCTGCTGCAGATCAGGACTCTTGCCGAGAGCGGCCAGGTGGAAGTCGTGGGCGGAGGATTTTACGAACCCATTCTGACTACCATTCCTCTGCAGGATCAGATCGAGCAGATCCGCAGGCTGAGCGATTTCGTAGCGCATCACTGCGGCAAGCGGCCTACCGGCGCATGGTTGGCTGAGCGCGTATGGGAGCCTCAATTGCCCCTGGCATTGGCCGAAGCGGGCATGGATTACACGCTGGTCGACGACAGCCATTTCCTCACTGCCGGGCGCGAGATCCCCGAATTGTTCGGCTACTACGTGGCCGAGGATCGCGGCAGCACGGTGAAAATTATTCCGGGGTTGCAGGAACTTCGCTACCTGCTGCCGTTCGGCAGCATCGACGATTCCATCGCTTTTCTGCGCCGCTCCGCCTACGACCATCCGGGCGGCATGGCTTCGATGGGCGATGACATGGAAAAATTTGGCTCCTGGCCGCATACCTGGGAACACTGCTTCCGCGATCGCTGGCTCGACAATTTCTTTTTCGCGCTGGAGGCCAATTTCGACTGGCTGGAAACGGTTCCGCCGGGCGAAGCGCTGGCCTCTCATGAGCCTCTCGGCAGGGTGGACTTGCCCACGGCGTCCTACACGGAAATGATGGAGTGGGTTCTGCCGACTCCCGTGCGCCTGAAATTTCACGGGCTGCTGGAGGAATTCAAGGACCGTCCGGACCTGCGGCGATTTTTGCGCGGCGGATTCTGGCGCGGATTTTTCAGCAAGTACGCGGAATCCAATCTGCTGCACAAGAAAATGCTGCGGGTTTCGTGGAAACTGCGCCACGGGGGCGGAAAAAGCCCCAGGAAGGGCGCACGGGGCGCGTCGCGCCACGCGGAAGCGGTCACACATCTGCTGCGTTCGCAAGCCAACGACGCGTACTGGCACGGAATTTTCGGCGGGCTGTACGCTCCGCATCTGAGAACGGAATTATGGCGGGAGCTGGTGCGCGCCGAGACTATTGCCGACGAATTGAGACTGGGCGCGAAAAAATATCAGGAAGTGGCCCGGCTCGATTTCGACGCCGATGGCCGCGAAGAAATCGAGATGGTGTCGCCCCAATTCGCGGCCCTGGTCAAGCCATCTGGCGGCGGAACACTCGAAGTGCTCGATTTCCGCCCCAGCGCCGTGACGCTGATCAATTCGTTGCAGCGGCGCCTGGAGGCCTACCATTCGAGATTGATGCAGGCCAACCAGCCGGCCGTCGGCGTGGTGTCGATTCACAACCAGACGATCTCCAAAGAGGCGGGCCTTGAAAAACGATTGAAATACGATCGCTGGCCGCGAAATGCGTTCCGGCTTTTGTTGTTTGCCAACGGCAAGACGCACGAGGACTACGAGGCTCTGCGGCTGGAGGAAAACGCCGTCTTCGCCGGTGGAGATTACAAAACCGTGGAGGCGACGCCGCACGAGATCCAGTTGCTCGCGGAAGCGCCGCTGAAGTGCGTGGCCGCCGGGGCGGGACAGGAAAGCATTCTGCGTGTCGAGAAAACGCTGAAATTCGATGCCTTGGAAAAAGGATTTGATGTTACGTGCAGGCTCGATCTTACACGTACTTCAACGGCTGCGGGGTCCGCAACGCCAGTTTCCTTCATGGTAGGGCTCGAAGTTGTGTTGAACCTGCTGGCGCCAAACGTGCCGGACCGCTATATCGAATTTTCGGGCGAGCGCAAGCCGCTGGAATGGAGCGGCGTGGTGGAGGGTTCGCGCGCGCGCCTGACGGATGAATGGCAGAACGTCGCGGTGGAGATGGAAGCTCGCGGCGCGAGCCAACTGTGGATTTCTCCCATTGAAACAGTGTCGGAATCGGAAGAAGGATTCGAGCGCGTCTACCAGGGCTCGCAGATTCTGGGCGTGTGGGCCGTGGATTTCAGTTCCACGGAAAAGTGGAGCGCCGAAACCGTTCTTCACGTGAGCAAAGCGCGAGAAAGCTGAACTCTACCGCGCGATCAGTAAACTTTCCGCAAATCTCCATTCGGAATCGAGCCACTGGGCGGAGCGCCGGAAGCCGTTGCGCAGGGCCATCCCGGAAATTTCCTTGGCGCGGTATTTGTGCGAGCTCTCCGTCCAGATGGTTTCCCCTTCCACGAAAGACACGGCGCAACGGGCGCCGGGAATCGTGACGGTTTGCTTTCGCATCGATCGCAAGTGCATTTCCACGCGCCGGAAAATCGAGTTGTAACGCGCCTCGTGCCGGAAGGCCGCGAGATCGAAATCCGCGCCTAACTCTCGATTCATCCTCGCCAGGATATTCAGGTTGAACGCGGCCGTCACACCCAGCGAATCGTCGTAAGCCCTCAATAATTCGGGAAGCGGCTTTTCCAGATCCGTGCCCAGCAGTAGCGCGTCGCCAGGAACCAGGACGCGGCGCACTTCAGTAAGAAATCGTTCGGCGGCGTCGCGATCGAAATTTCCGATGGTGCTGCCGAGAAAAAGCACCAGCAAATGATCCTCGATGCCGCGCCCGGATGCGGCCGCTCGCAGACCGTCCAGATAGGGCTGCTCGAAACCCACGATGCTTACATGCTCGATCTGGCCGAGGTCGCTTGCGCAGCGCGCCAGCGCGGTGGGAGAAATTTCGATGGGGCAATACGTGGTGGGCTGGCGGAGCGAGAGCGCTTCCAGCAGCCAGCGCGTTTTCCGCCCGCTGCCGCTGCCAAGTTCGGCCACGCGCACCGGCCCCGCAAGGCACGCGACGATGTCGGCGGCATGCTGCCGCATCAGGCGTTCGTCCGCACGCGTCAATCCGTACTCGGGCAGCACGCTGATCACCTCGAACAGCGCCGACCCGATTTCATCGTACAGATATTTGGAGGGAAGTTCCTTCTGTCCGGCCCGAAGCAGCCCGGCGCGGACCTCGGCGGCGAGTTCGGATTCCGAATATTGCGCGATAGCGGTGGCGGCCATGATGCCTCCCCAGTTTCTTCCTTGGACTTCAGCGTTTTACGCAGCGAAATTTCGAATACACGTATGGGTAGCGAGGCTGGAACCAGTTGCGAAACGACCGGCGCAACATGCAGGCCGCCGTACGCGGCGACCCGCCCTTCATCACGAAATGCTTTCCGTCAAAAAAATCCGCGGAATAGCCGGGATAAAACGAAAAAGGTTCAAATCCCGGGAACGGGGAGAACGGCGTGCGAGTCCATTCCCATCCGTTGCCCGCCAGGTCGGCGACGCCGAAGTCGCCCGCGCCGGCGGGATACGATCCCGCTGGCGCGGGATCCCACCGATGAAAATCAAAATTGCCCAGCCTTGCGGAAGGCTCTTCCGATCCCCAGGGATACGCGCGTTCGGTTCCGGCGCGCGTACCACAGGCGGCGCGATGCCATTCCGTTTCGCTCGGCAATTCCTTGCCGGCCCAGCGGGCGTACGCGCTCGCCTCTTCGTGGCTCACATACACGGGCCAATCGAGCGGCAAGGGAATTTCCTGAAACATGGTTCGGTAGTCCCATTCGCTGCCGCGCGGAACCCAGAACGCGGGATGCCGGCGATTCAAGGAAGCAATCCACTCCCAGCCGGACTCGGTCCATAGCGCGCGATCGGTGTAGCCACCTTCCTGCATGAATCGCAGATAGTCCTGGTTTGTTACGCTACCTGTATCGATCGAAAATACGGGAACCTCCACGCGATGCTGCGGAAACTCATTGTCCCAACCAAATTCATCCCGGCTGCCGGACGGCAAGCCCAGCGTGGCCGTGCCCGTGGGGATCTCAGCCATGCGCGAAATTCGCTCTGGAGCATCCGGCGCAGCAGGCTGCGGCATTGTGAATTTGCGGTCCAGGGGCAACTGGTGCAGCATGTAGCACAGCGTTTCGGCATGCATCAGCCGGTGCTCGATGGCAACTTCGAGCAAGCGGCCGTGCTCGAGACGCGCGAGATTCGGATCATCGGCCAAGGCGTCCTGAAGCCGCTGGTCCAGAGTCACGCGCAGCAGCGACGTGTACCGGCGAATTTGATCCAGCGATGGCCAATCCTTCGGCTGATCGGTTGGCAGCCCGCCGTCCACCGGATCGATGCCGAACGAAAAGAGCTTATCGAGCCCCGGTTCAGACGAGGAGAGCCCCAGGGGATCTTTGAGCAGGTTCCAGTCAAACGCCTCCAAGTGGCCGAGGTAAAAAATAATCCGGTGGCGTTCCGGGATAGGGCGGTCGTAGAGTGCTGTGGGCCGGACGATATTGAAAAGTTCCTGGCTGCGGTCACGCGCCTCCCTTAAACGCGCGCTAAGCCGTTTGGAGGAGGACGAAGGGGCGGCAGAGGTTGGGTTCATGGCGGTCCGAAGGATCGGATGCAGCGCGCCTTTCGTTGGCGACAAAAAATCAGCCGCCGGAGAGCAGCCGAATCCCGGCAGGGCCTAACTTTGACCCGCTTTGAGGGCATAAGTCAATCCAGAGTTCCCCTGGAGTGGATCCAGGGAGAAAATCAGGCGGGATAAATAGCGTGGTCGAGCTAAGTAGCGGATTACAAGACGGTTACGTATTGCAAATCCGCGGTCTGACCTATCGGTTGCCGACCGGGGCCACTCTCGTGTCCGGCCTGAACCTGAACGTCGGTAGAGGAGAGACGCTTGTGCTCCTGGGCCGCAGCGGGTCCGGCAAGACCACCACGTTGAAGCTCATAAACCGCCTGCTGGAACCCACACAGGGCGAAATCCTGGTCTCCGGGCGCTCGACCGCCTCCTGGGACCCGATCCGGCTGCGTCGCGGGATCGGCTACGTCATTCAGGACTCTGGGCTATTTCCGCATTGGAACGTGGAGAGAAATGTCGCGCTAGTACCGAAACTCGAGCGCTGGCCCGCAAAACGGATCCGGGCGCGCGTGATAGAAATGCTGGAGCTGGTCGGCCTGCCTCCCGCTGAATTTGCGAAGCGCCGTCCGTCGGAGCTATCGGGCGGACAGAAGCAGCGCGTGGGAGTGGCGCGGGCGCTGGCCGCCGATCCTCCAATCCTGCTGATGGACGAGCCGTTTGGGGCGCTGGACCCGGTCACGCGCGCGGAGCTGCAACGGGAATTTCGCGCGCTGGCGACGCGTCTGGAAAAGACAATCGTGTTCGTGACGCACGACGTGCGCGAAGCGCTGCTGCTGGGAACGCGGATCGCTTTGCTCGATCAGGGCCGCCTGATCGGCACGTATTCGCCGCAGGAATTTCTGGACGCCAGCGAGCCGCATGTCCGGGCGTTCGCGGCATCGTTGCAATCGGTGGAAGGCCTCGACCAGATCCAGTAAACCCTGGAATGTAAGGAGGAGGCGCGATGAACTGGTTTGAATTTTTATTGCGCAACCGCGGAGAAGTGCTGGCGCGATCGGTCGAGCACATCGGTCTGGTTGCCGCGTCGATGGGCATCGCGCTGCTGATCGGATTGCCGCTGGGCATTGCGCTGGTGCGCCGCGACCGGGCGCAGCGCTGGGTGCTGAGCGCCGCCAACATTGTGCAGACGATTCCGAGTTTGGCGCTCTTTGGCTTCCTGATTCCGGTGCCATGGATTGGCGGAGTAGGAGCCAGCACGGCGATCGTCGCGCTGGCGCTGTACGCCCTGCTGCCCATTCTGCGTAACACGTGCACGGGCATCGCTGGGGTGGACCCCGCGGTGATTGAGGCGGCGCGCGGCATGGGCATGACGCAGCGGCAATTGCTCTGGCAGGTGCAACTTCCGCTCGCGGCGCCGGTGCTGCTCGCGGGGATTCGCGTCGCCACGGTGATTTCCATCGGCGTGGCGACGATTGCCGCGGCGATTGGCGCGGGCGGTTTGGGCGTATTCATTTTTCGCGGCGTCGCCATGGTCAATAATCAAGTGATCCTTGCAGGAGCCATTCCTGCCGCATTGCTTGCCGTGGTCGTCGATCTTTCGCTGGGGGCTTTTCAGCGGAGCCTGGCGCAGAAATGACCGGGCGCACGCGATCCGGCTGGTTGCCGGCGGCCGTATTTCTCGCCTGCCTCTCGGCAGCGCTGCTTGCCGCCGCGTGCGGCCGGCGCGGCAGCGACACGATCGTTGTCGGCTCGAAAAATTTTACCGAACAGATTGTGCTGGCTGAACTGTTCGCGCAGCAGGTCGAGGCGCACTCGGCGCTGCACGTGGAAAGGCGCGTGAATCTCGGCGGCACGATGATCTGCCAGCAGGCGCTGGTCGCCGGGAAAATTGATTTGTATCCGGAGTACACGGGAACGGCGCTAACCGCGGTGCTGAACGATCCTCCGCAAAACGATCCTTCCGCCGTCTACCAGCGCGTGCAGCAGGAGTATCGCGCGCGGTTCGGCGTTGAGGTCCTGCCGCCGCTCGGCTTCAACAATACGTTTGCCCTGGTGGTTCGCGGCGACGACGCGGAAAAGCTTCACCTGCACAACATTTCCGACATCGCTTCGGTCGCGCCGAAATGGCGTGCCGGATTCGGCTACGAGTTCATGGAACGGCCCGACGGGTACCGCGGCTGGGTGGCGGCCTACGGCCTGCGGTTTGCCAGCGAACCAAAAATTCTCGACCTGGGATTGCTGTACCGCGCTCTCGCCGACCGGCAAGTGGATATCGTGGCGGGGAATTCGACCGACGGCGTGATCGCGGCGCTAGGCATGGTCGTACTGCAGGACGACCGTCATTATTTTCCGCCGTATGAAGCGGTGCCGCTGGTGCGCCGCGCCACGCTCGACCGGCACCCGGAAGTGCGCATGGCGCTCGACCCGCTTGCGGGAAAAATTTCGGAAGAGGAAATGCGCCGCATGAATTACGCCGTGGACGGCGAGCACCGCGATCCGGCCGACGTGGTCCGCGAGTTCCGAACCGCCAAGCATTTCTGATTTGATCCGGATGGCTAAAATAGAATATTGTAGCGCCCGCCTTCAGGCGGGCACTTTGGGGGCAAGCACATGCCCGCCCGAAGTCGGGGGCAACATCGAGCCGATTCCTCCGCGATCTCTGGTTATTTGCATTGTGACGCATTTCCACGCGGTGCCTGAAACGTGTCAGGCCCGCCTGATTGCAGCACGGCCTTTTCCGGCTGCCGATACAATAGGGATGTGAGGAAAGCATTCGCAGGCCAGGCGGCTTCGGTCGCCACGGCCGTATTTGCCGCCATTTTGGCGGCGGCGCGGCCATGCGCCGCCATCACTCCCGCTCCGGGAGAGCGCATCGTTTCGTTCACGGCTGACCTCACCGTCCGCAAAGACACTTCCGTCGACGTGCGTGAACAGTTCGTAGTGCACAGCGAAGAAACGTATTTCAAGTGGGGTCTGGTCCGGTATCTTCCCATTGGTTCGGACGCGCGCTGGGACGATCGTTTCGGCGGCGGCCGCAACGACGATACGGGAATACGAGTCACGATTCTGGAAGTCACCGAAGACGGCGCGCCGGTTTGGTACGAACAAGGAAGCGGCGGGTCCTATGCCCAGCTGCGCATCGGAAAATTTAACGTGCCGCTCGCCAGAGGCGATCACCAAATCGTGATTCGGTATACGGTTGATGGCGGCCTGCACCTGCTGGCCGATCGCGATGAATTGTACTGGAACGTCCTCGGTCATTACTGGACGCTACCCGTTGACGAGGTCAATCTCCACGTGCGATTTCCTGAAACTACGCCGATCGATGTGGCAAAGGCCGAAGCGTATGCGGGCCGGCGCGGCGTGATCGATTCGAGCAATCCGCAAACCGAAATCACGCGTGAAGCATCCGCGGATGACATCAGCTACCGGGCCATCCAGATCGGACCGGCGCAGAGCCTGAGCGTGGACGTGAGTTTTCCAAAAGGAATCGTAATGCCTCCGCGGATGGGTGTGTTCGCCCGCAATCGCTGGCTGCTCGCCAGCCCGATTGTGATTTTTCTTTATTATTTGATTGTGTGGGTACGCATCGGCCCGGATCCCGCGCTGGGCAGCGTGCCGGTGCGGTACGAGCCTCCCGAGGGATTGTCGCCCGCGGCGGTGCGCTACATTCGCACCACGGGATGCGACGGCAGGACGCTGGCCGCCGTCCTCGCGCAACTCGCCGTGCGCGAATGCCTCAACATTGATCTCGAAAATGGCGCGTACAAGCTGACGCAAGCGAAAGCGGAGCCGACCGGCGAAAAAGCGCTGGCCCCGGAAGAGTCCCGTGTACTGGAGCTGTTGTTTGAGGACGGGCCCACGACGATCGTTCGCCCGAGCAACTCCCGCAATTTGAATGTTTATGTGCTTGGCATTTCCGGCCAATTGGAAAAGCGTCTTGCCGGAAAATACGTCACCTCCCACCTCGGTTACGTGGCACTCGGATTTCTGATGTCTCTGGCATTCGCCATGGGCATGACGCTGACGGCCAAAGGAAGGGACACGACCGGGGTCATTTTCCTCACCTGGTGGTTCTTCTTTTGCGCGTCGATTGTGGGACTGCTAACGGTCACCAGCCTAATTCCCGCCACCGCACGCGCGATTCGCGGGCTGGGCGGGGCCGTCCAGGTGCTTCCCGCAGTGGCGGCGATGGCTGTGTTTGGCGCCGCATTCGTCTTCATACTCCGCATGCTCGCGAAAAACGTTTCCCCGACGTATTCCCTGGTACTGGCGGCCCTGGTGGGTGTGAATCTGGCGTGGGCGCCGTTTCTCAAGCGGCTGACCGCGCAGGGCAGGCAAGCCATGCGGGACATCGAAGGGTTTCGCCTGTTTCTCGAGAAAGCGGAACGCGACCAGATGCAGCGGCTGAACGCGGCGGGCGCGCCGCTCGAAGCCGCATCCGCGCTCGTGCCTTTTGCCATCGCGCTCGAGGTTAAGGAAGCCTGGGGCGATCACCTGGCCGCGGAATGCTTTGCGGCTCCCACCACGCGCTGAGCAGTTGCCCGCGGTGAATTGTGTCTGCTAGAGTGCGAGCGTGCCTGAAAATCATTCGAGTAGACGCATCGAGCGAGCGCCCGGATCAATAAATCCTGAAGCCGCGTTATTCTTCCTTTTCCTATGACCATGGACAGCCGAAAACTCACGCGCCTGGCAAAAACATTGCGCGGCCGCCGGATCGGCGTGGCCGGAGACTTCATGCTGGACCGCTATGTCTGGGGTTCGGCCACGCGGCTCTCGCCGGAAGCTCCCGTGCCGGTGGTCGATTTCAAGACCGAGAGCCAGGTTTTGGGTGGAGCGGGAAACGTGGCCCGGAATCTTTCCGCGCTGGGCGCCACCGTGTTTCCCTTCGGCGTAACCGGGGACGACGAGCCGGGGCGCGCCATCCGTTCGCTGCTGCAAGACGAGGGAATGGCCACGAAGGGCATCGTGGCCGATGCCTCGCGCATCACCACCGTCAAGGCGCGCATTGTGGCGCGGCACCAGCAAATCGTGCGCGTGGACCGCGAACGCCGCGAGCCTCTGACCCGCGCAATCGAAGAAAGCCTGGTCCGCCGGATCAAAGCCACGCTTGGGAAACTGGACGCGCTTGTGATTTCCGATTATGACAAAGGCGTGGTGACCGACCCGCTGGCCGATCGCGTTCTGACCGAGTGCCATCGCCGCAAAGTGCCCGTGCTGGTGAAGCCGAAAACCTCGCGCCTATTCGCCTATCGCGGCGCGACCGTGATTGCCTGCAACGCCAAGGAAGCGGGATTTTTCGTCGCGCAGTCGCTTGGAGACGACGACTCGTTCGAGGATGCCGGGCCAAAATTGCTCGCGCATTTCGGGTGCTCCGCGGTGGTGATCACGCGAGGCCCGGAAGGCTTAAACGTCTTCGACGAAACTTCGCCGAAGGGTTTTCACGTGCCGGCCACCAGCCGTGAGATCAGCTACGCGCGAGTCGGGCAGGCCGGCGCCAAGCACTCCTCGCATGGACGCCAAGTATTTGACGTCACCGGCGCCGGCGACACGGTGCTATCGGTGCTGGCGTTGGCGATCGCAGCGCGGGTTCCAATTCGGGAAGCCGCTGTCCTGGCCAATGCCGGCGCCGGCGTAGTCGTTGGCAAACTTGGCACTTCCATCGTTACCCCTGCGGAACTTTTGGCCGCCGTGCGCGAACTAGCGTAATGGCTTCCCAGACTCGTAAAGTAACGTCTCAACCAAATGTAACTACCTAAATTCACTGGACTTATCGCCACAAAGACATTCTCTTTCGGACGGAACCAATCTGCCGACTATTTCCCTAATCTCCGCGTAAACCACCTCTAAAGGATTCCCGGGGAGTGCCGATAACACCCTAGACAGAATCCGCCACGGAATACTCGTGGCCGAAATTGGAGATCGGTAGATTACCATGACCAAGAAATATGTGATGTTGCTCCCCGTAGCCGCCTTTTGCTTGTTCACCGCAACCCTGCTGCACGCCGACACACGAAAATCGGTAAAGACCGTGCCGCCCGTCTATCCAGCGATCGCCTCCAAGATGCATATCGAAGGAACCGTCAAATTGGACGTCACCATCGATCCGGATGGCAGCGTCGAGGACGTCAAGGTCGTGAGCGGGCACTCACTGCTGACCCCGGCCGCGATCGACGCGGTAAAGAAATGGCGCTACGAGCCCGGAGAGGGCAAGATCACGCAATTGGTCAACATCGAATTCAATCTCCCGCATTAGGACGGGGGAAATTTTTCCGGATGGGCAGCCAGGCGCCTTCGCACCCGCGGGTTGGGTGTGCGGGCGCGGGCTGGTCCACACGATTGTCTTTCTTTGGTGTCGGTTTCTGCAACTCTCAAACTGAGGGGGATGGAGAACCTTGTCCGGTTCGCCAGACGCGCTTATGACTTCCAGCAACGCACGCTTTACCATCGGCAAAAAACTAGCAGGCGGATTCGGCTTGATGATTGCGCTGATGCTGTTCAGCGCCACCTTTGCCTATACGAAAATGGTGAAAGCCACGGGCCTGCAGGACACTATTCGCGACTTTCGCTATCCGGCCACCATTGATGCAGCCAAGATTCAGGCGGCCATCGGCAACGCCGGGGGCGCCCTGCGAGCCTACGTCCTGTTCGGAAGCGATCCGAAGGATGCGGAACACTTCAAGTCGACCCGCGCCGAGGCTTGGAAGGCCGCCGAATCCGCCATAACCGACCTGACCAAGGTGACCCATGATTTCGGGACGGGGACGGAATCCGAGGAAGTTTCCTCGATTCAATCCATGTTGCACAACCACCAACAGCTCCAGGACAAAATCGAACAGCTCGCTATGGGGCAAGGGAACGACGCCATGGGGCGCGCCTACGACATGCTCAAAACCGACGAGAGCAACCAGCAAGGCGAATTGATGGGGCGCCTGCAGACACTGGTCGACGAGCAACAGAAAAAAACCAATCTGGAGATCGCCGCGTTGTCCGATACCAGCCACGCGGCCACACTCAGCCTCTGGACTTCCACCCTGTTTGGAATCCTGGCTGGAGCGGTGATCGCCTACTTGGTCAGCAAGCGGATTTCCGCTTCGCTGGGATTGCTTCTGGAACGCGCCCGCGCAATCTCGGCCGGGGATCTGGTGGGGGTTGACCTGGAAAGCGGAAGCGCGGATGAAATCGGGGACTTAATGTCCGCCATGAACGAGATGCAATCAAGGTTGCGGGAAATGATCGTGGCGGTCGCGCAAATGTCGGGGCAGGTCGCCAGTTCCTCGGAGGACCTGCGCGGCGTCAGCAATCAAATGAGCTCGAACGCGGAGGAAACCGCCAACCAGTCACGGCTGGTCTCCGTTTCCGGAGAGGAAGTAAGCCGGAATTTGCAGGCGGCGGCGGCAGCCACCGAGGAGATGAGCGCCAGCATCAAGGAAATTTCCAAGAGCACGACCGAAGCGGCCATGGTCGCCAAGTCCGCGGTTGCTACCGCCGAAAACACCAACGAGTCCGTCCTCAAGCTGGCGAAATCGAGCGCGGAAATCGGCAACGTGATCAAGGTCATCACCTCCATCGCCCATCAGACCAATTTGCTGGCCTTGAATGCCACCATCGAAGCCTCCCGCGCGGGCGAAGCAGGCAAAGGATTCGCCGTCGTCGCCAACGAAGTCAAGGAACTCGCCAAGCAGACGGCTGTCGCCACTGAGGAAATCAGCCGGAAGATCGAAGCTATTCAGGGCGAAACGAAAACCACCACGGAATCCATCCACCAGATCACCGAAGTCATCACCCAGGTGAACAACATTTCCAGCATGATTTCCAACGCCATCGAGGATCAGACCTCGACCACCAATGACATGGTCAGGAACGTGAATCACGCCGCGACCGGAAGCTCGCAGATCGTGGACAACATGAAGTCTGTGGCCAACGCGGCGAAAAGCACCACCAAGGGCGCCGCGGAAACGCAGGACGCCGCCCAGCAGCTATCCAGCATGGCCGCGGAACTCCGAAAACTGGTCTCACAGTTCAAATATGGAGGGACGCAATCCGACGGATCGTCGCCGCGCAATGGACAAAGCCTGAGGCACACTTTGAGTTCGCATTCCGCAAGTGCCGCGGAGGAAAAAGCGGAATCGCTGGCCGAATCGATTCACTAAATATCCCGCATGCCCGAAAGGATATTCGCGCAGGTCTTCGATGGCCAGCTACGGGAATGCCGCTTCGGACGAACCGGTCTATGGCGGCGGGAAACTCAGGGACTGGTCGGAACGCTCCACCCAAATCTGCACTTCACGATTCTGAGCGAATTTGACGGTTTCCTCGGGCTTGGGAAACGGCGCATACGCGCTGATTTCCACGGTGATCACCACGCCGCTTCCGCCCTTCGGCGGCACCTCGGCGCTTTCCAGGCGGAAACTCTTGATGGGACTGTAATATCCGTTCGGCCCCCAGAAACTGACGAAATCCTGGCAGGAGAAACCGGGATGCGTGTGCCAGATCTCGCAGGCCTTCTGCATGTCCCCCGCAATCACGGCATCCATGAAATGCTCGACCGTGTGCTTTTCCGAGGTGTACCGCAGGAAATACCACATCGCGCCGCTGAGCAATAAGACCAGGGCGACGCCGCTAATTCCGTAACGCAGGGCTTTTGATTTTGGTTCTTCCGGACCTGCATCGAGTATGCCCACGAACGGTTCTCCTTGGGGCATTTTATATCTGCCTCCTGAAAAATGCGACTGAAAGACCGACCAGGACCACGGAAAATCCAATCAGAATCAGCACGTCCGAGTAAATGGCCTGGAATCCGGCATCTTTCAGGAGCAGCGCCTTGAGCCCGTGCACCGCATAGGTAAAGGGATCGATGTAGGAAATCCACCGCAGCCAGACGGGAAATCCTTCGATCGGATAAATCGCCCCGGAAGGAAAATAAAGCAGCGTGTTGAGCACGCCGAAAATAGCGCGCGGCACCAGCGGATCGCTGACGCGGACCATCAAGAGAAACATGAAACTCAGCATAGCCACCGACGTCGTCGTCAGCACCATCCCAAGGTAGACCAAACGCACCGGGTCCCACAAGCGGCTGATGCCGGCGATCAAACCCCCGATGAGCGTGATGGTCGTGCCGGCCATGAGTCCCTTGAAGGCTCCGGAAAAAATCAGCCCCAGAATCAGTTCCGATTTCTTGATGGGCGTGACCAGGTAGCCCTCGTGCAGCCCGCGCGATTTGTCGTCGATGAACGTGATTCCGCCGCCGATCATGGCCACGATGAATATCGACATCGCAATCGATCCCGAAAGCAAGTACTTGATGTATTCGATGTACGGATATACCTCGACGATTTGCAGATCGACCAGCGGGTTCAGACGCGGAGCCGCCACGGCCAGACGCTGCCCCGGTTGAAACGGATTCAGTCCCTGATTGATGTCCTGCACCAGCGATTGCATACGCGTGAGAAGTTCGGAAGTGACGAAGTTGTCCGTATTGTCTTCGATGAAGGCGATGCGCGGGCGATTGCCCTCCTCCATGCGCCGCGAAAAATCGACCGGGATGTACACGACGGCGCGGACGAATCCGGTGCGTAAATCGGTCTCGGCGTCGGAAAGGGAATTATAGTCCTCGATCTTCATGGTCTGCGGGCCGGCGACGATCGCGTCAAATCGTTGCCGGACATCGCGTGACGCAGCCGAGCGGTCCTCATCGACGACGGCGATCTTGATTCCCTTGATCTTTCCGCCGAAGGCGTAGCCCAGCACGATCAGCTGCATGAGCGGGAAGATCATGGAACTCATCATCAACGCTGGGCTGCGGAAGAATTTCCGCATGTCGCGTTCGATGATGGCGAAGATGCGCTGGAATTTCATGGTGTCGGCGATCGTCCTTAAGAGGACCCTTACTTATACAAATGGCTCAAATCGCGGCGCAGGGTTTCGCTGGCGGCTTCGCGCAGCTGGCGGCCGGTGTAATACAGGAAGACGTCGTCGAGCGTGGTGCCCTGCACGGAAACGCGGCGGACGCCGACATGGTGTTCGCGTGCCAGATCCATCAGCGCTCCCACGGTCAGGGGACCGCTGTTTGACGCGATGTGCGTGACGCCGTCCTGGGCCGTTACGGTACTTACGCCGTCGAGTTTTTCCAGCGCCGCGTTCCAGTTCGCCGGAGGGTTGTCGAATTCCGCCTTCACAATGTCCGTGCCGGGCACGCTGTCCTTCAATCTTGTGGGCGTATCCAGCGCCGCGAGCAGGCCGTGATCCACGATCGCGATGCGGTCGCAGAGCCGGTCGGCTTCATCCATGTAATGCGTGGTCAGCAAAATCGTTAAGCCGGCGCTCTCTTTCAGCTTGTTGATCATTTCCCAGACGGCCGTGCGCGATACCGGGTCGAGCCCCGTCGTCGGCTCGTCGAGGAAGAGAATCTTCGGCGAATGAACCAAGCCGCGCGCGATTTCCAGGCGCGGGCGCATTCCTCCGGAAAAACTTCCCACCAGCTTGTCGGCAAATTCGGTCAGGCCCACCGATTCGAGAAGGGAGGGAATGAGTCTCTGGCGCTCGGCGCTGGTCAGGCCGTAGAGCTTTGCGTGGATAGCCATGTTTTCGCGCGCCGTCAACTCCGGATCGGAAGTGAGAGCCTGCGGGATCACGCCGATGGCGTGGCGCACGCCGTCCGCGTCGCTCACCACGTCGTGCCCGCCCACCACGGCCTTGCCCGAGGTCGGCGGCGTCAGCGTGGTCATCATGCGGATCAGCGTCGTTTTTCCCGCGCCATTGGGCCCGAGCAAGCCGAAGATTTCCCCGGTGTGGACGGAGAAACTTACTTCGTTCACAGCCACAAAGTCCCCGAACTGTTTTTTCAGTTTGATGACTTCAATCGCGTTGTTGTTTTCCGTGTTCATGGCTCCGGATCACGCCCGCAAAAGGTTTCGGTGGCACAGACTGAGGCCTGTGCCACCAAAAGCCTATCCGTGCTCGTCAAAATGCCGATCAAAAAATCCTCTGCCACCACTTTAGAGTGGAAGGAAGCGGCGGCAGCAGCACGGTAGCAGTCATCCCGGACATCAGCCGGCGTTCGGGATTGGGCACCGCGACCTTGATGGAAAACGTTTTGATGTCGCGCTTGGTGCGGCTGACGTCGCGCTGCGTCGCGAAATCGCTTTCCACGCCTTTGAAAAATACGGTGCCGTCGATGATATTCCCCGACGGCAGACGAATTTTCAGATGCTGGTTGAGCGCCACCGAATCGATATAGCTTTCCTCCACGTCGGCCTGTACCCACAAATGGTCCACGTCGAGAATGGTCACGATCGGTTCGCCGGCCTGGAGCACTTCTCCCTGGCGGGCCGCGCGCACGGACACCACGCCGTCCAGCGGCGCATAGATTTTCATGTAAGCAA
Source organism: Terriglobia bacterium (assembly GCA_020073485.1). Taxonomy (GTDB): domain Bacteria; phylum Acidobacteriota; class Terriglobia; order Acidiferrales; family UBA7541; genus Palsa-360. The sequence continues at coordinate 42,395 of JAIQFB010000034.1, forward strand.
GGCGCACGTCGGCGGTGGCTTTATCTGCGCGCGCCTGCACCAGCTGCGCCCGCGTGGCCGCCAGGTCGCTCTGCTGCACGCCCACCTGTTTGCGGTTCGCGCGGGCCACGGCCACTTGCGCCTCCGCCGCGCGCACCTGATCCTCCAGCGACTTCACGGCGGCGTCCGAGCTGCGCATGGCGGCATCGGCCAGATCGCGGTCCTGCGCGGAGGTCACGCCTTCCTGGAACAGCCCTTGCTGACGTTTGTAGGTTTGCTGATCGCGCCAGAGATTCGCTTGTGCTTGCACGAGTTGAGACCGCACGGATGTCAGCGCGGCCTCGGCTTGCTGCAGCGAAGCGCTCGTCTGGTCGTCCGTCCAGCTCTGTGTGTCGCGTGCCGAGTTGACCTTCGCTTCCAGCGCGTGAATGTTGGCCTCGGCGGAATCGCGCGCGGCAATATATTCCGCGGGATCAAGCTCCGCGATCAGGTCGCCTTTATGCACCTCGGAGCCCTCATCCACATTGAGGCGAATCATCCGCCCGGCAAGCTGCGGGCTCACGATCACGTCCGTGCCCGTGACGATGCCCGTCAGCGGAATCTCGCTGCCGCTGGGCGTCGTGACCAGGTAACTCACCAGCGCCACGACGAACAGCGCTCCCACGAACACGAAAAATTTGGAAAATTTCATGGCAACTCTGCCCCGGGCCGGTAAAGTCCGTGCTCCAGAAAATCCTGCACCGCCCGCCGCCGCTGTGCCACGTCCCGCGGCCGCAGCGCGTCGTGGCCCAGAATGCGGCTCAGCACCGGTGCAGCAGAAAAATAGAACACCATGATCGAGATGATCGTCAGGGCGGCGTTGCGCGCATCCACACGCCGGAATTCACTGGCGGCGACGCCTTTCTCAATCAGTTCGACCATCCGGACGTGCAGCGGGCGGTAATATTCGGAAACAATCCACTCGACATTCGGGCCGCGGCCCATCATCTCCCGCTGCACCAGGCGCGGGTAGTTCGGATGGTGCACCACGAAATCGAAGAAGCTGTCGATCACCGCGGCAAGGCGCCGCCCGGCGGGCACCGAGTCGTCTCTCTGGCCCCAGACAGTATCCCGCATTTGCGAAAGCAGCGCTTCCAGCACGAAGCGGTGCAACTCTTCCTTGCTTCGAAAATAGTAGTAGAGCAGGGCCTTGTTGACCTTGGCCGCGCGCGCAATTTCATCCATGCGCGCCCCGGCCAGCCCTTGCTCGGAGAAGATTCTCTCTGCGGTGGCTACAATACGCCGCGCCGTGGAAAGATCCCGCGCCTGGCGCAAACTGCGAGGCAGGCGCCGGCCCAGGCGTTCCGGGTTCCACTCGGAAGCGGCGGATTGGGATGTCGAGGCAGCTTTCATATCTAACTAACCAGTTAGTCTAAAGTATGAGGGGAATGCAGTCAATCGGGCCACTATTTGGCAATGTCCTAAATTGGAACTTGTTGGTGCGGCGTGATGGTTTTCGTGGAGCCGGCGCCCGGCCGGCGTTTTGCTCGTGCGCGCGATCCGCAAATCGCCGGCCCCTCTTACATCGGGGCGAGCAAGATGCCGGCGCCACGCAGAGCCACCCCGGCTTGCGACACTAAGACAAGCACCCAATCACGCACTAGGCGCTGCAGCCGACGGCGTGCGCGGCTGGCCGCAGCGGTGGCGCAGGCCTTCGCGGAATTTCTCGCGCTCTTCGGGCGTCATCTGCTCCCAGCGCTCCATCATCTTGCGCCGAAACCCGAAGCCGCCGGGCCGCGGACGGAATCCGCCGAACAGCAGACGCCCGAGGACCAGCAACCCCACCGCTTGCCAGAAGGTGATGACGTGCAATCCAAAGATCGCCGGCATCAGATAATTCCACAGGTGCATGGACACAAATCCAAACACCGCGATCCCCAGCGCCACAAAGACCGCAATTTTCAAACCTCGTAATGCCCATCGTCCTCTCATGCTCGTTGTCCTTTCATTTGCCCAGTCCATATGACGATCGACAATCTCCCACTCTCCGTCATTCCGAGCGAAGCGAGGAATCCCTCTTCGATTTAGACTCGGGAACAGAGGGATTCCTCGCTTCGCTCGGAATGACGGCCTAGTGAGCTATCCCGCAGCAATTCATTGCATGCCCCCACCCACTTGATTCGTAAACTCCTCATAAATCGATTGCAGCCGCCGGCGAAGGTGCAGCACGGCGTGATGCTTGCGCGAAAGAAGCGTGTTCATGCTCACTCCCGTTTCCGCGGAAATCTCCTTGAAACTGCGCCCTTCGATCTCGTGCGCGACAAAAACGTCGCGCTGATCTTCCGGCAACTCTTCCAGCGCCGCATCCAGTTCGTCGAGCAACACGCTTCTCGCGTATTCGGCTTCCGGACCCGCTTCCGGCGAAGGCAGTAGTTCCTCGAGCGTCAGCCGCTCCGCGCCTTCCTCTCCCGGATTCTGCAGAACACTTCTCGTTCCTGGCATCGCCTCCGGCTTCTTCTTTCGGAAAACGTCGATGATGCGATTCCGCGCCACGCGAAACAGCCACGCCCCCACCTGCTCGATCGGTTTCATCAGCCGGTAGGCTTCGACCAGTTCATAGAAAACGTCCTGGAGGATGTCTTCCGCTTCGGCCTCGTCGGCGACGCGCCTGCGGATGAAATTGCGCAGGCGTCCCCACTCGCGTTCGACCGTCTCGGAAAGTTTCCGGTCTTGCTCGGTCATCATCCAGGCTGCGTCCGCTGCCTCGTCCATAATCATGGCGGGCTCCACGTCCCGACCCGGTCGGGACGGTCAGCGCAAAAATCGAGCCCACGCCCGCTATCTATGTAAACGGAGTGTCCTCTGTGCTCTCTGTGTCCTCTACGTTGAAATCCGAAAACCTTCAACACAGAGGACACTGAGGACACAGAGAGCACAGAGAAGACCTAGGAAAGTGCACATGGAAAACGGAGGGATTAGGGTTGTTTCGCCCGGCTACTTCGCTTCTTCCGCGACCACCTGCAACGGATCGCCGATGAGCACGACGGATTTCCACTCATCCAGAAATTCCGCGCCCAGTTTGCGGTAGAACTCGATCGCCGGAGTATTCCAGTCGAGGACTTCCCAGCGCATGCAGAAATATTTTTCATTCCAGGCGATCGCGGCCACATGCGCCAAAAGCGCCCGGCCCACCCCGCGCTTGCGGAACGCCGGCCGCACGAAAAGATCGTCCAGAAACAACCCGGCGCGCCCCTGAAACGAGGAGTAGAAGTCGAAGAACACGGCGTAACCGACCGCTTCGCCGTCCCACTGCGCGATCACGGCACGGAATTTCGGCTTGGGCCCGAAACCGTCGCGCGCAATGATCTCTTCCGACACGCTGGCTTCATGCCCCAAGTGCTCGAACTCGGCGAGCTCATGGATCATGCCCGAGAGCAGCGCGGCGTCGTTGATCGTGGCAGGGCGAATCGAAAGCATCGGCAAAATCCTGGAAGTGTCAAAAGTTGCGAACGCGGAATTATAGACCACGCCGCGAGCCAATGTCGCGGTGAAAGAAGCTTTTGTAGGACAGGCACTCTTGCCTGTCCCGTTAAGTCCTGCTGGATCTGCGCGGGACAGACAAGAGTGCCTGTCCTACATCCCCTAACGCGGTTCGGACCCTTCCGTCGGCGCCACACCCGGTTTTGCGCCACCCGCCGGAGCAGGAGTGCGCCCCAGGTTGACCTGCGCTCCCAGCTGGATGAGCGTAGTCTCGCCGGGCGCCTGAAAAAATGTGAATCCCGACCGGTCCTTCCACGCCTGCGGCCCGCCAAGCCGGATGCCATGTTCCAGCACCACGTCGTGAATCTTCGCGACCATGGCTTCGTACTCTTTGTCCCCTTGCTTGTGGCCGGAAAAATTGCCCAGGTCCGTGCTCGCGGCGAAAATCACATCAATGCCCGGTACGGACGCGATCTTCTCCGCATTCGCCACGCCGATCGGCGTTTCGATCATAATCACCACCATCATATTGTTGTTCGCGGTCTGCCGGTAGTCCGATCCGTAGAGCGCCCCGTACTGCCCGTTGCCCTGGCTGCGCCGCCCCTCGGGCGGATACTTGGCCCACTTCACCGCCGCCTGCGCTTTTTCGACGGTGTCCACCGTGGGCACGATGATCCCCAGCGCGCCGATGTCGGTCGCCTTCTGAATGTCGCTCTCGGTCGCGTCCGGCACGCGAATGAACGGCATCGCCGAGGCCCCCCGGCACGCCCAGATCATTCTGGCCACATCCTCAAACGTCAGCGGGCTATGCTGCATCTCGATCCACATGAAATCGTATCCGGAGTTCGCCATGGCGCAGTACATATTGGGGTCGGGAGAAAATACAGTAGCGCCGACCAGCGGTTTCCCGTCCTTCAGTTTCTGCTTGGCGGTGTTGTAGAGCGGTTTTTGCTGCGCCATCTGCGCTTTTCCGGCGGTCATGCAGAAAAATGCTAGGACGATAACGCAGAACGCGATGATGGGTTTTGCTCGCAAGGTTTCCTCCTCGGATGAAAGCGCCGGTTCGCGCGATGGAAGATAAGATTCTCCCGCGAACAGTAGTCCTTCTTCTGGATGATTGCAAGATGGGGTTACCCTGGGAGTAGGACAAACCCCAAGCTGGCCGCCTACCGGCCCCCCTGACCATCGAACTAAAATCTTTCTATCCTCACAGGTTCCGATTAATCTGCTCTATTGCGAATCGGGCAGACGTACAGCGGGAGCGCCACGACACAAATGACACCGGCAAGTGACACGATTACATTAGGGATGCAAACCAGTGGGGATGACAACCGCACTGATAAGCATGTACTCGAACTCCGCAAATTACTGGCAATTTACTGCAAAGGCCCGTATAGCGATGCCATCATCAATTTCGCCCTAATTCTGAGAATTGGCGGGAACATGCAGGAGTTCGATTTTGAAGGCTGCGAACGCATTCGAAGAAATCACAATCAGAAATATATTACGGTCGACCTAGGCTTTCCATCTCATCGTTGGCGAGGTGTCAGTGATGAGCAAATTCGCAAATATCTTGCCGAGCTTGTGGAAACAGGTTTGTTGTCCTGTATAAATCGATTACAAAGAGACAAGACCCAAGTCCAAGCTTCCAAATTGATGAGCGATTTTGGATTTGTGAAAAAGATGTTTCTCAATCTAAAAATAATTGTAAAGTAATAGGTTGGGCCTGAGAAGTTGACATTTTGGAAGGCTGGCGATCACGACTATTCCTTGAGTGATCCAGGAGCAGCCCCCGCAGGCAATTCAATCGTAAATTTCGTGCGCAGTTTTTCGCGATGCTGCAAGAGAGCCAACTCAATCAGCCGGCTGAGCAAGTCGCGATACGTCAGACCCGAAGCCTCCCACAATTTGGGATACATACTGATGGAAGTGAAGCCGGGAATCGTGTTGATCTCATTTAGATAAATTTTCCCCGTGCGGTGTTCCAGGAAAAAATCGACGCGCGCCATCCCCAGACATTCCAGGGCGCGGAATCCGCGCACGGCGTATTCCTGGAATTTCTTAACCTGCGCGCGATTTAGTTTGGCAGGGATCAGCAGGCGCGTGCCCTCTTCCAGATATTTCGCGGCGTAATCGTAAAATTCGCGGTGTGGCACGATCTCGCCGGGGATCGACGCCTTGGGATCGTCGTTGCCCAGCACGGAAACTTCGATTTCGCGGCCTTTAATGGCGCGCTCCACAACAATTTTTTGCGCAAATTCGGCGGCAAAATCTATCGCGGTGGCCAGTTCCTTGGCGTCATGCGCCTTGGTCATGCCCACGGAACTTCCCAGCGTTGCGGGCTTCACAAACACGGGAAATTTAAATTTCTTGCGGATCGCGCCGATCACTTTCACGCGCGATTTTTCCCACTCGGCACGCGTAATGGCCAGGAAATCGACCACCGGCAGCTTGGCCTGCAGGAACAGGCGCTTCTGCATGTCCTTATCCATGCCCACAGCCGAGCCCAGCACGCCCGAGCCGACGTAGGGAAGCCCCGCGAGGTCGAGCAGCCCCTGCACCGTGCCGTCCTCGCCAAACGTGCCGTGCAGCACGGGAAACACGACATCGACGCGCAGCGCGTCCGGCCGCGACGCGCCGACCGGAACAAGCGCCGCCACATTCGGATCGGCCGAAAGCATCACGCCTTCGCCCGTCTTCAGCACTTCCGGCAGCATCTTGTGCGCGGCGGTTCCCGCGAGCCAACGGCCATCCTTGGTGATCCCGATGGGGACCGCTTCGTATTTTTCCTTATCGAGCGCCTGAATTACCGACGCGGCGGAAACCAGGGAAACCTCATGTTCCCCCGAGCGCCCGCCGAACAGCACGCCTACGCGCAATCGTTTTTTCTCTGTGGTCATAGTTCACGCATTCCAGTTGTGGCGCCGGCGTCCCGCCGGCGCCACGAAGACCATGCCAACGCGCAATCGCTTTTCCAGTGGTCATAAAATAAATAAACCGCGTTTTCCCAGCCCGTGAAACTCTGCCGAAACCTCGCGATGGGTTGTCCTGTGGCGCAGGCTGAAGCCTGCGCCACCAAACTACAAAATCTTCTTTCCCAATCCCGAAAGCACCATTTCCACGCCCAGCAACGCCGTCTGATTGTGCAGATCGATCACCGGATTGATCTCGACGACTTCGAGCGACACCATGGCATCGCTATCGGCGATCATTTCCATGGCCAGGTGCCCCTCGCGGTAGGTCACGCCACCGCGCACCGGCGTTCCCACTCCCGGGGCGTCGTCCGGGTCGATGAAATCCAGGTCCAGGCTGACGGCCACGCCATCGGTATCGTCGGTGACGAATCGCAGCGCCTCGCTCATCACGTCGCGCATGCCGCGCTCGTCGATATCGCGCATGGTGAAGACGTGCACGCCCGATTCCTTGATCAGGCGGCGCTCCTTGGGATCGAGATCGCGCACGCCCACCAGGGCCACGTTGCGCGGTTCGACTTTCGGCTTGAAGCCGAGGAGCTCGACCAGCTCCGGCGCGCCGTAGCCGATGATCGCCGCCAGCGGCATCCCGTGAATATTTCCCGAGGGCGAGCTTTCCGGCGTGTTCATGTCGCCGTGCGCGTCCAGCCACAAGTAGCCGATGCGTTTGGATTGCGCGCGAAAATGGTTCGACACTCCGGAACACGATCCCACGGCGATGGAGTGGTCTCCGCCCAGCACCAGGGGCAGGAAGCCGTCGGATAGAGTCTTTTCGGTCATCTCCGCGAGGCCGCGGCAAGCCTCAGCAATTTCGTTCAAGTATTTGGCGCGCTTTTCGCCGTAGGGTTGTTCCTCGGGCTGGCGCACGTTGATGTTGCCGATGTCCTCAACCGTGTGCCCGAGCGCCTTCAAGCGCTGCTGCAGGCCGGCGACGCGCAGCGCCGACGGGCCCATGTCCACGCCGCGCCGGCTCTGGCCCAGGTCCATCGGAACCCCGATGATGCGAATTTTTTGTGCCATAGTTGAGTCCCGCGCCAAGCATTCCCGGTCGAGAGGAAATCAAAGAGCCAGCGGCTAAAGCCGCATTGAATTTCCCGGCTAATGTTGTGCCCAAGGCCAAGACCCACTAAGCGTCTCGTGCCGCAGACGGCTTTAGTGGCGCAGGCTTCAGCCTGTGGGGCTTGGTCGCTGCAAGATCGATCGTGCTTGCCCTAATCCCCACAGGCTAAAGCCTGCGCCACGCAATGAGCCTTAAGGGTATACGCGATAAATCATCCGGGGGAAGGGAATCACTTCGCGGATGTGCTCAGTTCCGCAAATCCACGCCACCGTGCGTTCCAGGCCCAAACCGAAGCCGGCATGCGGCACGCCGCCATATTTGCGCAGGTCGAGGTACCAGCTGAACGCCTCTTCCGGCAGATTGTGCTCGCGCAGGCGCTTCAAGAGCAAATCGTAATCGGCGACGCGTTCGCCTCCGCCGATGATTTCGCCGTAGCCCTCCGGAGCGAGCATGTCAAAACCCAGGGCCAGGTCGGGCCGGACCGGGTCCGGCTGCATGTAAAACGCCTTGATGGCCGCGGGGTAGCGATGCACCATCACGGGACGGTCGTAGGCGCTGGAAAGAATGGTCTCTTCGTCGCCGCCGAAATCGTCGCCCCACTTGGCGGGGTTGCCGCGCTGTTGCAAAATCTGGATCGCTTCATCATACGTAAGGCGAGGAAACGGAGTTTTCACGTTCGCAAGTTTGGAAGTGTCGCGGCCAATCGTCTCCAACTCGCGCGCGCGGTTTTTCAGCACAGATTGCACCACGTGGCTGACCAAACCCTCGCCGAGCGCCATCATGTCTTCCAGATGCGCGAAGGCGGCTTCCGGCTCGAGCATCCAGAATTCGGTCAAGTGGCGCCGCGTCTTCGATTTTTCGGCGCGAAACGTCGGCCCGAACGTATAGACCTTGCCAAGCGCCATGGCCGTGGCCTCGACGTAGAGCTGTCCCGACTGCGTCAGGTAGGCTTTCTCGTCGTCGATGTACTGCACCTCGAACAAAGTGGTCGTGCCTTCGCAGGCCGCCGGCGTAAAGATGGGCGCCTCGGTGAGGATGTAGCCCTCGGAATCCATATATTCGTGCGCGGCGCGAACGGCTTGGGCGCGGATGCGCAGGATGGCCGCCTGCCGCGGCGTGCGGATCCACAAATGCCGGTGATCGAGCAAGAAATCGACGCCGTGTTCCTTGAGTTGGATCGGATACGGCGAGTCGTCCGGGACGCGCTGCACCACTTCGATGGCCGTGATCTGAATTTCAAAACCGCCTGGTGCTCGTTTATCGGCGTGAATTTTTCCGGTGACGATGACGCTCGACTCCTGCGTGAGCCCGCGCAACGCTTCAAACGCCACGGGCTGGTCCTTGAGCGACACCACGCCCTGGATCGTTCCCGTCCCGTCGCGAAAAATAGGAAAGAGAAGTTTTCCTGCCTCGCGCAGATTGTAGAGCCACCCGCGCAGAGTGACTTCCTGGCCGTCGTATTTTCCAACGGATTCAATGGTCACGATCGGCATGGAACTTGTGAGTCTCCCTTTAAATTAACTGATGGACTCGGTTTGGTGGCACAGGCTTCAGCCTGTGCGGTTTTATTCTTGCAGGCGCAGGATTTAAACCGCACAGGCTGAAGCCTGCGCCACCAGGAACCGCGTCGCATTGATGCGGTGCATCCATTGGCACACCTTAGGCCTGGGCTAACGCTTCCTCAAACTTATCAAACACTTTCCGCGCGCCTTGCAGCGTCTCCGCGAATGCCTGTATTTCACCTGAACCCGCAGCGACGGCGGTCTCTTTCAGCTCAAGGACGATCGGCGTGCCAGCCGGCAAAGCCGGCAGCACGGCGTTCCAGTCGATCGAGCCTTCGTACGGCAGCAAGTGGTCGTCACGCTCGCCGCGATTGTCGTGGACGTGCGTGGTGGCCAGCAGGTCGTGCGCGGTTTCCAGCCCCGGCAGGACGTCGCCTTCGAGGTGCGCGTGCCCGGTGTCAAAGCACAGCTTCACGCTGGTCAGCCGCGTCCGCTCCAGAAAATGTTTTAGGTTCTCGGGAGTGGCCATTTCGCCCGGCGTATTTTCCAGTGCCATGGTGATGCCCCTGTGCCTGGCGAACAGCGAGAGGTGTTCGAGCGAACTGAACGTTGCGTCCCAGCGTCGCTCGTCCGCAACGTCCCGCAACCGCGCGACGTGCTGGACGCAGTATTGAAACGGAACCTGCTCGACCAGATCCAGCGCGCGCTTGATTTCATCGACCGCTTCCTGACGCCGCAACCGCTCTGGATCGGAAATCGAAAGAGGCGCGCCGCTTTCGCGCGAAGTATGGAAATCGCGCATGGTGGGCGCGTGGATCGAATGCAATTTGAGATTATTCCCCGCAAGCCACGAGCCGAGTTCGCGCACCTCCTCGGCCGAGCGGTAATCGAAATGCCCGCGCGAGCAAAACAGCTCGATGGCGGAAACTCCTGCGCCCGCGGCCTCTTTGATGAGGTCCGCCGTCAGTTTACGATTCACAAAAAGATACGTGGAAAGAACGCGTTGCATGGTCACAGTGTCCGGGCCCTGTTCCTGGAAGTCATTTGGACTTTATGCGAACGAGGAAGGCGCGTCAAGGCGGCTCCGGCAAACTGCAAATCGATGGAAGTTTCGCACAAAAAGGGAAGGAGCATTCCGTGGTGAATTTTATTCGTCGACCAGAAATACGGCATCGGCCGGGCCGGGAATCAAACCCGCGTCCACACCGCGCTTCAGAAATTCGCGCACAGCCTTGCGTCCGCGTTCGCCGTATCCCAGCGTCCAGTTATTCACGTACATGCCGATAAATTTGTCGGCGAGGTCAGTATCCATGTCGCGCGCGAATTGCATGGCGTAATTCACCGCGGCTTCGCGATGATCGAGCGCGTAGGAGACGCTCTCGTGGATGGCGCGGCCGATTTGCAGGCCTACGTTTCGTCCGAGCGCCTTGCGCACGCCGTTGCCGCCCAGCGGCAGGGGCAGACCGGTTTGCTCGAGCCACCACTGTCCCAGATCGACCACCTTATGCATTCCCATCTGGGAGAAAAACAACTGGCCCTCGTGGATCAGCAGGCCCGCGTCCACGACGGAATTTTTCACCGCGTCCAGAATGTGATCGAAGCCCATGACCACGGCCTCGACGCGCGGCTCGTACAGTTTTAATGTGAGGTATGCCGAAGTGCGCAGCCCGGGCACGCCGATCCTGCACTTGGCCAGGTCCTCGCGCTTCAGCGGATGCTGCGAAACCACGATCGGCCCGTAGCCTTCGCCGAAGCTGGCCCCGCAATCCAGCAGATCGTACTTGTCGCGCAGATAGGGATAAGCCGCGAAGCTCAGCGCGGTCACATCGTAGATTTCCTGCATGGCGGCCTGATTCAGCGTCTCGATGTCCGCCAGGACGTGGGAGAATTTCAAGCCCGGGGTGCGGACTTTCTGAGTCGCCAGGCCATAGAACATGAAGGCGTCGTCGGAATCCGGCGAATGCGCCAGCTTGATATCGAGTGATTTCCCGGTTGCAGGTTTCGTCG